>NZ_QJHK01000019.1 GCF_003202435.1 Flavobacterium cheongpyeongense | reverse complement strand
CGGGGCTCACCTCTTCCCATCCCGAACAGAGAAGTTAAGCCCGCCTGCGCAGATGGTACTGCAATTTTGTGGGAGAGTATGTCGTCGCCTTTCTTTTAAACCCTTCATCAATCGATGAAGGGTTTTTTTATAACTTTTTTTTTATTTAGTTATAAAATAATATTGAATGGTTATTTTTGATGTAAAAATATTTAATTCCTAAAATTTATAGTTAATGAAAAAGTATATAGTAATTTTTATTGCATTTTTTATTATTTTCTCATCAAAAGGCCAGGGACTTCTTAATAAATCAGAAAGGATGTTTACACATCAGGATACTTTAAGAGGGAGTATAACAAAAGAAAGAGCCTGGTGGGATTTAAAGTATTATCATTTAGATATAAAAGTAAATCCGACAGATAAATCTATTTCAGGTTTTAATACAATTCGATATACAGTTTTAAACAGTGACAACAAAATGCAGATTGATTTGCAGGAACCAATGCAAATTTATAAAGTGACTCAAAATGGTAAAGAATTAAAATTTGAAAGAGATGGAAATGTTTTTTTTATTTATTTAGTTGCAGATCAAAAAGCAGGTGATACCAAAGAAATAATAGTTTCATTTGGCGGAAAACCCAAAGAAGCTGTTAACCCTCCATGGGATGGGGGAATTACCTGGAAAAAAGATAAAAACGGAAAAGATTTTATAGCTTCGTCATGTCAGGGATTAGGTGCCAGTGTTTGGTGGCCATGTAAAGATCACATGTATGATGAAGTGGAAAATATGTTAATTAGTGTAAATGTGCCGGGACAGTTGACGGATGTTTCAAATGGAAGATTGCAAAGTGTCAAAAAAGAAAAGGATGGGACAAAGACATTTAATTGGTACGTTACTAATCCAATTAATAATTATGGTGTAAATATAAATATAGGAGATTATGTAAATTTCTCTGAAAGGTATAAAGGAGAAAAAGGAAATTTAGATTGTAACTATTTTGTTTTGAGAGACAATTTAGTTTTAGCTAAAAAGCAATTTAAGGATGTGCCAAAGATGTTAAAAGCTTTTGAAAATTGGTTTGGACCTTATCCATTTTACGAAGATAGTTACAAATTGGTAGAAGCTCCTTATTTAGGAATGGAGCACCAAAGTAGTGTTACTTATGGCAATGGCTATAAAAATGGTTATTTAGGACACGATTTGAGTGGTACTGGTTGGGGGTTAAAATTTGATTTTATTATTATTCATGAATCAGGACATGAATGGTTTGCAAATAACATTACTTACAAGGATATTGCGGATATGTGGATTCACGAAAGTTTTACCAATTATTCTGAAAGTCTTTTTCTGGAATATCATTACGGTAAAGTAGCAGGTGCAGAATACGTTATAGGTTGTAGAAAAGGAATTAAAAATGATATTCCGATTATCGGTCACTATGATGTTAATAATGAAGGCTCAGGCGATATGTATCCAAAAGGAGCCAATATGTTACACATGATGCGACAAGTGATTAATGATGATACAAAATGGAAATCTATTTTAAGGGGGTTGAATAGTACTTTTTATCACCAGACAGTTACATCTAAACAAATTCAGGATTATATCAATACCCAATCTGGGATTAATTTCAATCGAGTGTTTGCTCAATATCTTACATCAACTAATATTCCGGTTTTGGAATATATTTTTAAAGAGGGATCTTTGGGGTATCATTGGTCTAATTGTGTAGCTCAATTTGATATGCCAGTGAAAGTAAAATTGAATGGCATTGAAATGTGGCTTAAACCAACTACAGAATGGAAATCTGAAAAAATTACAGTTGATAAGCCAATAATAGAAGTAAGTAAAGATTTTTATGTCACAAGTTCCAATATCACAGAATAATATTGGGAAGCTATTTGTAAGGTAATACAATCAAAATTTTTTGTTAATTTTTTATTTTATATTTTATATTTCAACATTGTCTTTTCAAAGAGTTTTTACTGAAGTTAATAATACCCCCTGAAAATTTGATAATTATCAGGGGGAAGTTTCGGACAGACTCCTTGTATTTTAGATTGCTGTTACTATTGCCAGAAAATCATCTGCTTTTAAAGCTGCTCCACCAATTAAACCACCATCGACATCTGGTTTAGAGAAGATTTCTTTAGCATTTTCTGGTTTTACTGAACCACCATATAAGATAGAAACTTCATCAGCTATATCATTACCAAAAGTTTTTCGAATTGTTTCTCTAATAAATTCATGCATTTCCTGTGCTTGTTCAGGAGATGCTGTTTCACCTGTACCAATAGCCCAAACTGGTTCATAAGCCAAAACTACATTTGACCATGATTCTTTTGAAATATGGAACAATCCGTCACGTAATTGATTTTCAACAATATTAAAATGATTATCAGATTGACGGTCTTTTAACTCTTCACCAAAACAAAAAATAACAGTCATTTCATGTTTTAAAGCTGTATCAACTTTATTAGCAATTAAAGCATCTGTTTCGTTAAAGATAGCTCTTCGTTCAGAGTGTCCTAGGATAACAGTATTTACTCCTACACTTTTTAACATGTCTGCAGAAATTTCTCCGGTAAAAGCACCACCTTCAGCCTGATGAACATTTTGTGCTGAAACACCAATTGGAGTGTTTTTTAATTTATTAGTAGCAGCTGCTAAATTTATAAATGTTGGCGCAACGATAACCTGTGCATTTGTTTTTGCAGGTATTTTTGTAATTAATTCATTTAGTAATTCTTCAGTTTGACTAGCATTTTTATGCATTTTCCAGTTACCTGCAACAATTTTTTTTCTCATTTTGGATAATTTATTAATTTTTTTTTGTGATTTATATAGATTGAAATCTATTTGAGGCTTTTTAAAGTTTCATTGATTTTGTCAAAGTCAGTTTCAATAGCACGGTACAAAACAATTTTACCAGTTTTGTCAATAATGATGTATCTTGGAATCCAGTCCAGGTCAATTGCTTTTCCAAAAACACCCTTCATTCCGTCATTCATCATAAAATGATCCCCTTTTAATTCGTGTTTTTCAATTCCGATTTTCCATTTGTCGGCAGTTTTATCTGCAGAGATGAATAAATACGTAACCTCCGGATTGTTGGCTTGTAATTCCTTTACTTTTGGCATTGCCTTTACACAATCACCACACCATGAAGCCCATACTTCAATGACAAGAGTTTTTCCATTGTATTTATTTAAAATATCTTTAAATTCAACCTGGCTTTCATCAACGGCAAATAATTTCTCAGATAAAGCTTCTTTCGAAAAATTAACTTTTTGAGCTTTTGAACATGAAAATGTAGCAAAGGCAATAAGTAATATAACTAATTGTTTCATTTTTATATGTTTTCAACAAAGTTAAACAAACAAATTGAAACAGGAATACAGAATATAAAAATTCAGGAAACACACAATTTTGTATTCAAAAAGAGAAAAATCATTTATAAAAGAAAAATTGAAATCGTAATAGTTCTTTCTCATATTTTATTTTTTTGATAATTCTATAAATCATTATCATGACAAAATATTGTTTATCCCTTTTTTATTTTAGAATAAACGTCAAAATGATACCAACTATCAATCATTTTTTTAATGCATTGATTTGATATTAATTCTCGCTGATATTTTAAAATTAGCTATATTTGCGTGTAATTTAAACTTAGACTATGATAAGGATAATTACAATTTTCTGTTTACTGATGTCACAATTTAATTTTTCTCAATCGGTAGAAAATTATTTAGAAAAAATCAGAAATAACGAAGCTGCCTTAACAGCTTTTTTTCAACAAATGCCCAAAGGAGGTGATTTACATCATCATTTTTCAGGATCTATTTATGCAGAACCTCTTTTGAAAAGAGCTATTGCAGAAGATTTTTATCTGAATTTAGAAACTATGAAAGTCTCCAAAACAAAACCTGAAAAAGGTAATTGGGAAACTTTTTCTTCTCTTAAAAACAATGGGAAACTGGAATTTTACAAACAACAAGTCATGCAAACCTGGTCTGCAAAAGATTATAATGGTGTAGCAGTACCTTCTGATGATTTATTTTTTGATTCTTTCGACAAGTTTCTGCCTTTAATTGAAATTTCGTTTGCGGATGGATTAAAAGAATTAAAAAAGCGTGCCCTTTCTGAAAATGTAAGTTATATTGAAACACAATTATCTACAATCCCCTGCGATATGAAAGTGGATGATTTGGTTAATTTTAATTCCAAATTACGAGACGCAGCCAGTACTAAGGATGAAAAGGCTGTTTTGAAACTTTTAGATGATTTATATAATTCGATTCAGCAAAAAGAAGCTAAAAAGTATGCAGAAGATTTCAATACCAATTTTATTACGAAGCTGCATAAAGACTTAAAAATTGACGACGAACGATTTACGATGCGTTATCAAAATTTTGTACTGCGTTTTATGGAACCTGTTGATTTATTTAAAAACCTTGTTATTGCTTTTATATCGGCTAACGAAAGTAAACTGGTTGCTGGTGTAAACATTGTTTCTCCTGAAGATGGTGAAACTTCAATGAAAGATTATTGGCTGCATATGGTCATGTTTAAATATTGTCATTCTCGTTTTCCGAATGTAAAATATACACTTCATGCAGGCGAATTGACATTGGGATTGGTACAGCCGGAAGATTTAACCTGGCATATTAATTCTGCAATTTATATCGCTGGTGCCAATAGGATAGGGCATGGAGTAGATATTGCTTATGAAGCCAATTCGTACGATTTATTACGTTATATGACAAAAAATAATATTCCGATAGAGATAAATTTAGCCAGTAACGAATTTATTTTGAAAGTAAAAGAAGGCAGGCATCCATTTACACTTTATAAAGAGTTTAATGTGCCAATTGTTATTAGTACAGATGATGCTGGAATCTTAAGAACGAATATGACAGAGCAATATGTTTTATTGGCCAAAAGATATCAGGATGTTTCGTATAAAGAAATAAAACAATATGTATATAACGGTATTCATTACAGTTTTATTCAGGATGAATCGGTAAAAAAACAATTATTGAAGGATTTGGATACCAGATTTAAAACTTTTGAAAATCAATTTTCTAAAAATTAAATATGATATTAGAAGTCGTATTTCTATTTGTAAAACCTGAATTAACCAGTTAGTTAAACAGATTTAAATTTTCAAAGATTTGTAATAATTAGTGAAATTCATGAAAAAAAAACTTTAACTAATGAACATTAAACTTATTGCCATTGGCAAAACAGACAATAAATCATTACAAACTTTAATTGATGATTATACCAAACGCTTGTCGTTTTATATCAAATTTGATCTGGAAATTATTCCGGATATTAAAAACGTAAAGAATTTATCGGAAAGTCAGCAAAAAGAAAAAGAAGGCGAGTTGATTCTTTCAAAATTAACACCAACTGATCAGTTGATTTTATTAGATGAAAATGGAAAAAACTTTTCAAGTGTTGGTTTTTCTGAAGAATTACAGAAAAAGATGAATTCCGGAATCAAAACACTGGTTTTTGTAATTGGCGGGCCATATGGTTTTTCAGATACGGTTTATGCCAAAGCACAAGGGAAAATCTCGCTTTCACTCATGACATTTTCACATCAGATGGTGCGTTTGTTTTTTATTGAACAATTATATCGTGGTTTTACTATTTTAAGAAATGAACCCTATCATCATCAATAAAACAAAACAAATCATGATTATTTATTAATGAATATTCATGACGATTATAAGAAAAAATAAATAAATTAGCCTTCAAAACCAAAACCATGACAAACCTACAAAAAGGGAGTAAAAAATTATTGAATGCCTGGGCCTTTTATGATTGGGCAAATTCAGTTTATACGCTTACAATTTCATCAGCTGTATTTCCTATTTTTTATGGAGCTTTATTTTTGAAGCGAAGTCATTATATAGAAGTTTTCGGATTGGAATTGAAAAATTCAGCCCTGATTAGTTTTGTTACAGCATTTGCTTTTGTATTCGTTGCCTTTTTTTCGCCGTTTCTTTCAGGTATTGCAGATTATGTTGGGAATAAAAAAACATTCATGAAATTTTTCTGTTATCTAGGAGCTTTATCCTGCATGGGATTGTATTGGTTTAACCTTGAAAATATTTACATCGGATTATTATTTTATTTCTTGGGACTTATAGGATATTGGGGCAGTTTAGTTTTTTATAATTCGTATTTGCCTGATATCGCATTCCCTGAACAACAGGATAAAATTAGTGCCAAAGGATATTCTTTAGGATATATTGGAAGTGTTGTTTTACTGGTTGTCAATTTGATGATGATTATGAAACCTGACTGGTTCAATATTAAAGGAATTGCAACGCAATCGGCTAGTGAAATAGCGATGCGGTATTCTTTTGTAATGGTTGGAGTATGGTGGATTTTATTTAGCCAGTATACCTATTATTATTTACCGAAGGGAAACAAAGAAGACGGAGAAAAACTAACTAAATCTGTTGTTTTTAATGGTTTTAAAGAGTTAAAGAAAGTCTGGGCTATATTGAAAGACAATATTCCTTTAAAAAGATATTTAGGAGGATTTTTTGTTTCAAGTATGGCGGTACAAACCGTAATGCTCGTAGCGACTTATTTTGGAGCGCAGGAAATTCAATGGGCATCTGAAGAAGAAAGTACTATTGGCTTAATTAAATGTATTTTAATTATTCAATTAGTTGCCGTTGTTGGCGCTTTTTTAACCTCTAGAGCTTCTGAAAAATTTGGAAATATTCCAACTCTAATCGTAATTAATAGTATTTGGGCGGTCTTTTGTGCATTGGCATTTTTTATTACTTTACCCATACATTTTTATGTAATGGCTACTGTAGTTGGGTTTGTTATGGGAGGAATTCAGGCGTTGTCACGTTCAACGTATTCAAAATTATTACCTGAGACAGAAGATACGGCATCTTTTTTCAGTTTTTATGATGTTGCCGAAAAAATAGGAATCGTAATAGGAATGTGTCTTTACGGAATAATCGATCAGGTTACCGGAAGCCCTCGTTTGGCAATTGTGTTTTTAGCCTTGTTTTTTGTGATTGCTATTTTTCTTTTAAGAAGAGTGCATCAGAATAATTAATAAAATAATCTAAACGCAATTATCATGCATTTGATTCTTGCGTTTTTATTTTAAACGAAATAATAATAGTTTCCTTAATGAAGAGTGAATATTTTCTAGATAAAGAATATCATAATATCATTTACGATAGGGATGGGGCTAATTTTAAGGAATTTGAATGTTGTGTTTTTAATCATTGTAATTTTTCTGCCTGTACTTTTTTAGCTGTTACTTTTATTGACTGCATCTTTAATGATTGTATTTTTAATGAGGCAAAAATCAATTATGTGGCTTTTAGGACCACATTTTTTAATCGATGTGAAATCAAAGATGTCAATTTTGCCATGTGTGACAAACTCATTTTCGAAATTCATTTTAATGATTGTGTTTTGGATTTTTCGAAATTTTACACTTTAAAAATAAAAGGAACAACTTTTACAAACTGCAGTTTGGTTGCCGTAGATTTTATGGCTACAGATCTTACGAGTGTTCTTTTTGCTAATTGTGATTTGTATCGGTCCGAGTTTAATAAAGCAATTGCGAACAAGGCAGATTTTAAGACCAGTTATAATTATACTATCGATCCATCTAAAACTAAACTTAAAAAAGCGGTTTTTTCTTTACAAGAGGTAAAAGGTTTATTATTTAAGCATGACTTAATTGTAAACTAATTACAATTTTTTCGTCATCACATAATCTTCCATCAAATATCCTTTACCAATATCAATATTAACTTCATTAATAATTTCAAAACCGGTTTTTTTATAAAAATTCAATGCCGAATTGAATCGGTTTACATTTAAGGAAAGGGCAGTTGAATGATTTTCTAAAGCCAATTTTTCAATCTTTTCAATTACTTTTTTGCCAATACCTTTTCCTTGAGTTTCGGGCAAAAGATATATTTTATGAATTTTAGTTACAGCTTCATCTTTGTAATTATGTTCAATTCCAATGAAACCCAAAATTACTTCATCTTCTGAAATCATATAAAATAATTGTTCTTTTTTCTCAAATTGATTTATTAATTCTTCATTAGAATAAAATAAATCGAGCATATACCTTAATTGTTCTTTTGATAAAATTTGGCCATACGTTATTGGCCATGTTATATTTGTTATATCCTGAATATTTTTGATGTCTTTGACTGTTGCTTCTGAAATTCTAATCATATTGAATTAAAAGGAATGCTTTAAAATTTTTAAATCTTACTTAGAAAAAATTTGATTTTCCTGTTCGCTGACTCTTATAAATGTTGTTCGTTTAGTCAATTCTTTTAGTCTTGAAGCTCCAACATAAGTACAGGTGCTGCGCAAACCGCCTAAAATATCCAGGATGGTGTTAATAACGTTTCCCTTAAACGCAACCTGAACTGTTTTGCCTTCACTTGCCCTGTACTCTGCAACTCCACCTGAATGTTTATCCATTGCAGTTGCAGAACTCATTCCATAAAATTGTTTGAATTTTTCGCCATTTACTTCAATCAATTCACCACCGCTTTCGGTATGTCCGGCCAGCATTCCGCCAAGCATCACAAAATCTGAGCCTGCACCAAAAGCTTTTGCAACATCACCCGGAGTTGTACAGCCCCCGTCACTTATAATATGTCCGCCTAACCCATGGGCGGCATCTGCGCATTCAATAATAGCCGAAAGCTGCGGATAGCCTACACCGGTTTTTATACGTGTGGTACAGACAGACCCGGGGCCAATGCCAACTTTAACAATATCTGCTCCTGCCAATAATAATTCTTCTGTCATTTCGCCTGTTACTACGTTTCCGGCGATAATAACTTTCTCAGGATATTGTTTGCGTGTTTGTTTTAAAAACCGAACAAAATGTTCAGAATATCCATTGGCTACATCAATACAGATAAATTTTAATAATGGATTTGATTTAATGATTTGAGCAATTTTTGCCGCATCTTCCTTTCCGGTTCCGGTGCTGATAGCAATATAATTATAAAAATCTGGGGTTACGTTTTGTAGAAAATCATCCCATTCCTGAACCGAATAATGTTTATGGATAGCAGTAAAAAGTCTTTCTTTGGCTAAAACAACAGCTATATCAAAAGTACCTACTGTATCCATATTAGCAGCCATAATTGGAATTCCTGTCCATGATGCTGTACTGTGCAAAAAATTAAAATTTCTTTCTAAAGATACTTCTGACCTGCTTTTTAAAGTCGATCTTTTTGGTCTGATCATTACATCTTTAAAGCCTAATTTAAGATCGGTTTCTATTCTCATAATTTCGAAATTTTTGTTACTTTCAAATATATTAATTTTGAAAACGGCAAGGTTCAGAACAACGCAAAAACTAATCTTTAGTTATTAACATCTTACAAAAAGGAAGTTTTATGAATTTGATGATGGGGTTATGATTTGGTTGAAAGTGTTTGTAATTAGTGTTTTTTGGGATTCCTGATGACTGAATTTCTTTTTGTTTTTTAAGATAAAAACAGAAAACACTTTATAGTTAATTACTTATATTTGTTGACTTAAAAAATACCCTGATAGTGAATCATATTAATAAGTTAAAAATATTCAATGACCCCATTTATGGCTTTATTTCTATTCCGAATGAGCTTATTTATGATTTAATCCAGCATCCGTATTTTCAGCGTTTACGCCGTATTTCACAAATGGGGTTATCGTATTTGGTTTACCCCGGAGCAAATCATACCCGCCTTCATCATGCCTTGGGTTGTATGCATTTAATGCAAAAAGCAGTTGAAACACTTCGTTTTAAAGGAGTTGTTATTTCAAATGATGAAGAATGTGCTTTATTAATAGCTATTTTATTGCATGATATTGGTCACGGCCCATTTTCTCATGCCATGGAAAAAAGTATTGTAGAGGATGTTAATCATGAAGCAATTTCACTTTTGTTTATGAATCAGCTCAATAAAGAATTTAATGGGAAATTAAGTTTGGCTATTCAGGTTTTTAGAGGAGAATATCACAGGAAGTTTATGCTGCAATTGATTTCAAGTCAATTAGATATGGACCGGATGGATTATCTGAAACGTGACAGTTTTTACACAGGCGTTGCAGAGGGAAATGTTAATTCTGAACGCCTCATCCAGATGATGAATGTTGTGAATGATGTTTTAGTAATCGAAGAAAAGGGGATTTATTCTGTAGAAAAATTTCTATTATCAAGAAGATTGATGTACTGGCAGGCCTATTTGCATAAAACAAGCCTTGTTGCCGAATTAATTTTAATGAAAGTTTTAAAAAGAGCTAAAGAATTGACTCTGAAAGGTGTGTCATTGCCTTGTAGTGAGGCCCTTGGTTATTTCTTGCAAAACAAAATTTCGCTAGAAGATTTTGATTCAGAAAAATTAGATTTATTTTCTCAATTGGATGATTTTGATATTATCAGTGCGCTGAAAGCCTGGCAAAAGCAACACGATTTTATTCTTTCTACACTTAGCAAAATGATTATTAACAGGGATTTGTTGAAAATTAAATTAAGTGCGGAAAAAATTCCCATGGAAGAATCCCAATCCTTAAAAGAAGAATTTGCCAAACAGTATCATATATCAGCTATAGATGCAGGGTATTTTATTTTTAGAGGAAAAATTAAGAATCAGGCTTACAGTAAAGAAGCAGAACCAATACGAATTTTGAAAAAAGATAAAACAATTGAAGATGTTGTTGAAGCATCTGACCAGCTCAATTTGAAATCGTTATCTAAATTGGTGACAAAATATTATATCTGTTTTCCAAAACAACTAATCTAAAATTAACATTTAAAACCTATTTTTTATATTTTTGTCGGAATGAAACAAACTAGTACATTTTTTTTGAAGATAAGCAGAGCGTTATGTATGGATTTCCATCTTATTCGTATAAAAAATAGAATCCAATAAGATGAAATTTACAGCAGAACAAATAGCAGGAATTTTAGAAGGAAAAGTTGTTGGGAATCCCAATGCCGAAGTTTTTCGACTATCTAAAATTGAAGAAGGAGAAGAGGGATCACTTACTTTTCTGGCGAACCCGAAATATATAAACTACATTTATAGCACAAAAGCTTCTGTAACAATTGTTAATAATTCTTTTGTACCGGAATCTGAAGTTACTACTACGTTGATAAAAGTTGAAGACGCCTATGTGTCTTTTTCTAAACTTTTACAGTTTTACAATCAGGTAAAATTAAATAAAAGCGGAATAGAACCACAGACTTTTATATCTGAAGGAACTAAATATGGTGAAAATTTATATTTGGGAAGTTTTAGTTATATCGGGCAAAATGTGGTTTTAGGGGATAACGTAAAAATATATCCAAACAGTTTTATAGGTGATAATGTTGTTATAGGAGATAATGTACATATTTTTGCAGGCGCTAAAATTTATTCAGAAACAATAATTGGTAATAACTGTACCATACATTCTGGAACCATTATTGGTGCTGATGGTTTTGGTTTTGCCCCAAATGAAGATGGGGAGTATAATAAAGTACCACAAATAGGGAATGTTATTATAGAAGATAATGTAGATATTGGTGCTAATACAACCATCGACAGGGCTACTTTGGGGTCTACTATCATTAGAAGGGGAGTAAAATTAGACAATCAGATTCAGATCGCTCATAATGTAGAAATTGGAAAAAATACGGTAATTGCTGCTCAAACAGGCGTTGCAGGTTCTACCAAAATTGGAGAAAACTGTATGATTGGCGGGCAGGTTGGTATCGCAGGCCATTTAACAATTGGTAATAATGTTAAGCTACAGGCCCAATCGGGGGTTGCAAGAAACATTAAAGATGATGAAACCTTACAGGGAAGCCCTACGTTTGGCTATAGCGATTTTAGCAAGTCCTATGTCCATTTTAAAAACTTACCTAAGATTGTTGCTGAATTAGAAGAATTAAAAAAACAAATAATAAACCCAAAAAATGGAAATAATGGTTAAACAGAAGACCATCAAGAATGAAATTTCACTAACAGGAGTTGGATTACATACTGGAAAAGAAGTTACAATGACTTTTAAACCTGCTCCTATTAATAATGGTTTCACTTTTGTTAGAGTTGATTTGCAAGGTCAGCCTGTAATTGAGGCTGATGCCAATTATGTAGTTAACACACAAAGAGGAACTAATTTAGAAAAATTAGGTGTAAAAATCCAGACTCCAGAACACGTTTTAGCTGCATTAGTTGGTTGTGATCTGGATAACATTATTATAGAATTAAATGCTTCTGAACTTCCAATTATGGATGGTTCTTCGAAATATTTTGTAGAAGCAATAGAAAATGCCGGAATCGAAGAACAAGATGCAAAGCGTAATATTTACGTTGTAAAAGAAGTAATTTCATTTACTGATGAAACTACGGGAAGTGAGATTTTGGTTATGCCAAGTGATGATTATCAGGTTACCACAATGGTTGATTTTGGCACAAAAGTTTTAGGGACACAAAATGCTACTTTAAAAAGCATTACTGATTTTAAAGAAGAAATTTCAGACTCCAGAACCTTTAGTTTTTTACATGAGTTAGAGTCTTTATTAGAGCATGGTTTAATAAAAGGCGGTGATTTAAATAATGCGATTGTTTATGTAGATAAAGAAATTTCAGACTCTACAATGGAAAGCTTAAAGAAAGCTTTTGGAAAAGAAGAAATTTCGGTTAAACCAAATGGAGTTCTTGATAATTTAACCTTGCATTATCCAAACGAGGCAGCCAGACATAAACTTCTGGATGTTATAGGGGATTTATCTTTAATTGGAGTTAGGATTCAGGGAAAAATCATTGCTAATAAACCAGGTCATTATGTGAATACACAATTTGCCAAAAAATTAGCAAAAATTATAAAAATAGAGCAAAGAAATCATATTCCTGTTTACGATTTGAACCAGGAGCCTTTGATGGATATTCATAAAATCATGGCCGTGTTGCCTCACAGACCTCCTTTTTTGTTGATAGACAGGATTATTGAAATGTCAGCAAGCCATGTGGTTGGATTAAAAAATGTTACAATGAATGAAAATTTCTTCGTAGGTCATTTTCCTGATGCTCCTGTAATGCCGGGTGTATTAATTGTAGAAGCAATGGCACAAACGGGTGGGATTTTGGTTTTAAGTACTGTTCCGGATCCAGAAAATTATTTAACTTATTTTATGAAAATAGATAACGTTAAATTCAAACATAAAGTTTTACCTGGGGATACTTTGATTTTTAAATGTGATTTGATTTCTCCTATAAGAAGAGGAATTTGTCATATGCAGGCAAATGCTTACGCAAACGGAAAATTAGTAGCCGAAGCAGAATTAATGGCTCAAATTGCAAGAAAACAATAATCATTTAATCAAATTTATTGTTTACGTTTGTTGCCTAAATTAGATTTTTTTAAATTAAAATATAAAAAATACAGATGAATCAACCATTAGCATATGTTCATCCTGGCGCTAAAATCGCTAAAAATGTTGTAATTGAACCTTTTACAACAATCCACAATAATGTTGTTATTGGTGATGGTACATGGATAGGTTCAAATGTAACGATTATGGAAGGTGCCCGAATTGGTAAAAATTGTAATATTTTTCCAGGTGCAGTAATTTCAGCAGTTCCCCAGGATTTAAAATTTGGAGGAGAAGATTCTTTGGCAATTATTGGTGATAATTGTACCATAAGAGAATGTGTAACCATTAATCGAGGTACAATAGCTTCAGGTCAGACGGTCATAGGTAATAATTGCTTAATAATGGCAACTGCACATATTGCCCACGATTGTCATGTTGGTAATAATGCTATCATTGTTAACGGAGTTCTTTTAGGAGGTCATGTAACTATTGGAAATTATGCCATTATTGGTGGATTATCAGCAGTTCACCAATTTATCAGTGTTGGAGATCATGCGATGATTTCAGGAGGATCATTATTAAGAAAAGACGTTCCGCCATATACAAAAGCAGCAAAAGAACCATTATCATACGTAGGTATAAATTCAGTAGGGCTTAGAAGAAGAGGTTTTACGACTGAAAAAATAAGAGAAATACAGGATATTTACAGGATTTTATACCAAAAAAATTATAATACAACACAAGCTTTGAGTATTATTGAAGGAGAAATGGAAGCTACTCCGGAAAGAGATGAAATCTTAGATTTTATCCGAAACTCATCCAGAGGTGTAATGAAAGGATATTCAGGAAATTATTAAAATAAAGTTTAATTGTTTATTTGTTTAAATCGTTCAAATCGAAAAAAACAGTTAAACGATTAAACGATTTAACCAAAGTAAATAAAACAAAAGAAAAATGGCATCTACATCAGATATTAGAAACGGATTATGTATCAAATACAATCACGATATTTATAAAATTATAGAATTTCTTCACGTAAAACCTGGAAAAGGCCCAGCTTTCGTAAGAACAAAATTAAAAAGTTTAACAACAGGAAAAGTATTGGACAATACCTTTTCAGCAGGACACAAGATTGAAGATGTACGTGTAGAAACACACACTTATCAGTTTTTATATGCTGAAGGAGCTGAATTTCACTTTATGAATGCAGAAACTTTTGAGCAGATTTCTTTGAACAAAAACATTTTAGATGCTCCGGATTTGTTAAAAGAAGGAACAAACGTAATGGTTCAGGTTAATACAGAAACAGACCTGCCTTTATCAGTTGATATGCCAGCGTCTATTGTATTAGAAGTAACTTATGCTGAACCTGGTGTAAAAGGAAATACAGCAACAAATGCTACAAAATCTGCTACGGTAGAAACAGGAGCAACTGTAAACGTTCCTTTATTCATCAACGAAGGCGATAAAATTAAAATTGATACCGCTTCAGGATCTTATATGGAGCGTGTAAAAGAGTAATTTTTAATTAAGATAATTTGTCAATGAGTTAGTTAGATAATTTTGAATTAAAGCAATTTTAATATTTATATCTAACGGACTCATTTTCTTATTAACGCATTTTCGAATTGATAAATTTTCTAATTTAAAAATATGAAATTTCCAAAAGTTCACTCTTTAGAAGAAATTGCAAATTTGCTTAATTGCGAATTTATAGGTGACAAAAACTTTGAGGTTTCAGGCATGAATGAAATACATGTCGTTGAGCCCGGAGACATCGTTTTTGTTGATCATCCAAAATATTATGACAAAGCTTTACAATCAGCCGCTACTATTGTTTTAATTAATAAAAAAGTAGATTGTCCTGAAGGTAAAGCTCTTTTAATTTCTGATGATCCTTTCAGGGACTTTAATAATCTTACAAAACATTTTAAACCTTTTGAGTTTGCAAACGTAGCTATTGCAGCTTCTGCAAAAATTGGTGAAGGAACTGTTATTCAGCCTAATTCCTTTATCGGTAACCACGTTACAATTGGTAAAAACTGTCTGATTCATTCTAATGTTTCAATATATGACCACACTATAATTGGTGATAACGTGATTATTCATGCAGGAACCATTTTAGGGGCTGATGCTTTTTATTACAAGAAACGTGCAGATGGTTTTGATCAGTTAATTTCAGGAGGAAGAGTTGTAATTGAGAGCAATGTTGGCATTGGTGCCCTCTGTACAATTGATAAAGGAGTAACGGGGGATACGACAATTGGTGAAGGAACAAAAATTGACAATCAGGTACATGTTGGACATGATTCTGTAATTGGAAAAAAATGCTTAATTGCGTCGCAGACCGGTATTGCAGGTTGCGTTATTATAGAAGATGAAGTGACTATCTGGGGACAAGTAGGAACAACAAGTGGCATTACAATAGGAACCAAGGCTGTTATTATGGGACAGACCGGGGTCACTAAATCGGTTGAGGGTGGGAAATCTTATTTTGGAACTCCAATCGAAGAATCTAGAGAAAAGCTAAAGCAATTAGCCAATATCAAAAAGATCCCTGAAATTCTAAGTAAATTGAAATAACTATGTCTATTAAAGAATTTGTTCAAAAATTTTATAAATCGGACGCTTTGATTGATAGTGAAATTTTTAAGACCTATCTGCATCCTGATGTGACAATAGACTGGAATAGCAGTAAAGGATTGATCCATATGGATTACGATTCGATAATAAACATGGCAAATGAATTAAACCGCGCTTATGTTCGTTCAAAAGTTAGAATTAGTCATATAATAGCTGAAGACGATTTAGTTTCGGTACGTTATTCACACTATGTGAAGACGATTGAAAACCCTCGTGAAGAAATGTTGCTGGCTCATTTTTTTACGATTTGGCAGATAAAAGACGGGAAATTGTATCGAGGTTATCAAATGAGTCAATTTTCGTGATATTTTTTGCCAAGAAAAGAGGTAAAAATAAGTTACAAAACCTTACTTTTGCATCACAATTTTAAAAACTACATAAAATATATATCATGAGTGTTTTAGTTAATAAAGATTCCAAAATAATTGTTCAAGGATTTACAGGAAGCGAAGGAACTTTCCATGCTTCCCAAATGATTGAGTACGGTACTAATGTTGTCGGTGGTGTTACTCCTGGAAAAGGAGGTACTAGTCATTTAGACCGCCCGGTTTTTAATACAGTAAAAGATGCTGTAGACCAAGCCGGAGCCGATACTTCTATCATTTTTGTTCCGCCGGCTTTTGCTGCAGATGCAATTATGGAAGCTGCTGATGCCGGAATTAAAGTAATTATAGCAATTACAGAAGGAATTCCTGTAGCAGATATGATTAAGGCTAATAATTATGTTAAAGAAAGAAATTCAAGATTAATTGGTCCAAACTGTCCTGGAATTATTACTCCCGGAGAAGCTAAAGTTGGTATCATGCCAGGTTTTGTTTTCAAAAAAGGTTCAGTAGGTATCGTTTCTAAATCAGGAACTTTAACTTATGAAGCTGCTGATCAGGTTGTAAAACAAGGTTTAGGAATTACTACAGCTATCGGAATTGGAGGAGATCCAATCATTGGAACTACAACTAAAGAAGCTGTTGAATTATTAATGAACGACCCTGAAACAGAAATCATCATCATGATTGGTGAAATTGGTGGTCAGTTAGAAGCAGATGCTGCTAAATGGGTTAAAGCTGATGGTAACCGTAAACCAGTTGTTGGTTTTATCGCCGGAGAAACTGCTCCTGCAGGAAGAACAATGGGACACGCAGGTGCTATTGTTGGTGGTTCTGATGATACCGCTGCCGCTAAAAAACAAATCATGAGAGACAACGGAATCCACGTTGTTGATTCACCAGCTGAAATTGGTAAAAAAGTAAAAGAAGTATTAGGATAATCTCCAATATTTAAAATAATAAATTCCAAAAAAGTCTCAATATTTTGTTGAGACTTTTTTACATTTTTAAATGTCCGGAATATAATTAAAAACTTGGTTGCTCAGATTCTCAGAACCTTAGTAACTTAAAAATAAGAAAAATGAGCAAAGAATTAAAAAAGTTTAAAGTAAGTAACAGTTTTACTTTTACGATAGAAGACAGTTTAGAACAAGTTTGCAATGCCCCGGAAGGTAGTGCAGGAATTTTTGTTGTGTATTCAGTTGAAGATGATGTAAAAGAATTAATTATGGTAGCTTCTACAGGAACGGTTCAGAATGATGGTACTTTAAAAAGTAAAAATGGTGGACTATATGATAAAATTGTAAACGGACATCAGTTTGCGAAAACAGGAAGAAAATATTCATGGCCTGCACAAATGAAGCTAGAAAATATTGAAGCTCTTGAAGTGGTTTGGTATGAAACTTTTAATGCAGACGTAAAAGCTATTCCAACTGCTGTTGAAGGACAAGTTTTGCAAAACTTCTTGGATGAAAATGGAAAATTACCGAGATGGAATGTCGCTTTCTAAAGCTGCTAAATAGAAACTTATAAAGTTACTTTTGTTTTACAGTAATAGTGTTAAATCGTCAACTGCTACTGTCTGTAGTTAGTAGTTTTTATGAGTTGTATATTGTATGAAAGGCAATTTTCTGTAAAGGAAATTGCCTTTTTTTTGTAAAAAAATTGTTTTTAAATTTTTAGCTCCCTATATTTATAAAACAAAAACTAAATATATTGTTAAATTATAGTTATGTTTTTGTGAAAATTTACTTTCATTCTTGTGTCTTGTTAAATTTTAGCTACAGAAATTAATCATTTTATAATAACCAGGTAAAAAAATGATAAATCTTTAAAAAATACATCAGAATGAATATTTATAATATAAAGCAAAATATTTATGAAGACCCAAATTTTAAAAATAAAAACCTATGACGACCATAAACTTTGGAACAAACTGAAGGCGGGTGATGAAAAGTCATTTTCTTTGCTATTTGAAAAGTACTATGGTGATTTAATTAATTATGGAAATTCATTTTCGCCCTTTGCTGAGAAAGTTCAGGATTGTGTTCAGGATGTATTTGCTGATATTTGGCTGTATAGGGAATCATTGCAGGAACCTGATGTCGTAAAAGCTTATTTACTTTCAAGTGTACGAAAGAGGATAGCACGTCTATATGAGCGCGATCATATTTTTAGAAAAATTACAACTACAGATTCAATTGAATTTCTTTTAGATTTTTCGGTTGAGCATGAACTTATTGCCGATGAAGCTACAGCAGAAAGCGTTTTGTATCTTAATAAATTACTAAATGATTTGCCTGCAAGACAAAAAGAAGCTTTGTTTTTGAGATACAATCAAGGACTTAATATTGAACAAATAGCAGAGATGTTAGATGTAAATTATCAATCGGCTAGTAATCTTTTACATCGCGGATTACTTACCCTTCGAAAAGAATGGAAGGGTAGTTTTTCGATTCTTGTGTTATTATCTTCAGGTGTTTTTTAATTTTAGTTAAAAAAAATAAAAAAAAATCACAAATTGGTGAGTATATAATAACAAAACTGTCCTCTATGTTTTTGTAACCTTATTTATAGATGCAAAAACGTAATTATTATATCGAAATTGAAGATTTCCTGTCTGATGAATCATTCCGTAACTGGATACTTACCAAAGTTGATGAGCATGGCTGGGAAGAATGGACTTTAGAAAACCAGCAAAGAGCGAAAATGGTTGAAAATGCCAGGCTTTTATTGTTGGCAATGAAAGTTCCGCATAATAAAATTTCTTCGTCAGAACTTACCACAGCATTGCAATCGACGTGGATTAAGATTGAGGAAAAAGAAAATAGCAATAATACCACTAAGCATTCTCCAGTCAAATATTTAAGACAATATTGGTTTGGAGTTGCGGCTACTTTATTTTTTGCTTTTTTATCGGTTTGGTTTTACCATGATCAATTTAATCTTAGCCATTCAGTAGTTACTTATAAAGAACTTATTGAAGATAATAACGAAGGACTTGTTGAACAGACAAATAATTCAAACAAACCGCAAATAATTACCTTATCTGATGGTAGTTCTGTTTTATTACAGCCAAACAGTAAATTAAGTTACCCAAAAATCTTTACCGGAAACGAAAGAAAGGTTTATTTATCCGGAGAAGGTTTCTTTGAGATTAGTAAAAATCCTCAAAAACCTTTTTTGGTTTATGCTAACGAAATCATTACAAAAGTTGTTGGTACAAGTTTTCGGGTACGGGCTTACTCAGATCAGCCAAATGTAGAAGTTCTTGTTCGCACCGGAAAAGTAAAGGTAAGTTCTAATGAATTAATAGGAAACTCAAAAAAAGAGATTGTTTTGTTACCTAATGAAGCTTTACGTTTTTTGAGAAAAGATTTGATTTTTAATAAGATCACCAATATTACAGAAGATAAAATATTGGTTGGCAGTGTGGGAAGTATTGAACAATTAAGCTTTGAATTTACAGACATTCCTGTAAGAAAGATTTTTAAAACAATAGAGCAAGCCTATCTTGTTGAGATTGATTTCCCTGAAGATAAATTAAAAGATTGCTATTTAACTACTTCATTAAGCGACCAGCCATTATCAGAAAAACTTAAAATTATTTGTAAAAGCATAGGAAATGAAACCAGTTTCGAGATGAACGGAAATCAGATTGTAATAACATCTGAAGGCTGTAATTAATATTGAATTTAAAATTTTATAACAACTAAATATAACAATAACCGCCTATGTAAAAAAAACATAAAAAAGTGTCGGTATGCTGTAACATATCCGACACTTGATAAAAGTAAATCACTCTCTGTAAAGAGTCATTTATTACGTTTCTAAGTACACACGAATAGTATAATTAAAACCAAACCAAAATTATGAAAAAACCAGTTGTTAAACAACGATTACTCCATCGAATCATGAAAATAACGCTATTTCAGTTCGTCTTAGCGCTTGTGTTTTCAAGCGTTACAATGGCGAACAGTGTGAATGGACAGAGAAAATTAGATACAAAAGTTAGTATTGCAGTCGAAAATTTAAGTTTAGACAATACGTTGTCTAAACTTGGAAAATCTGCGCATGTAAAATTTTCATACAATTCAAGATTGCCACAGCTAAATCAAAAAATTAGTATAGAGGCTAATCAGGAAACTTTATCCAGTATACTTAACCGGATCCTGAAGCCATTTAATATTACCTTCACAGAAGTTAGCAATCAGATTATTTTGCAAAAAAACACAAAATTAGATGGTTTTACTACGGATGAATCAAGTACTTCCTTATTTGAAATATTATCAGTCGGTCCTATTATAAAAGGAAAAGTTACTGATATAAACGGCAGTCCGTTACCTGGAGCCACAATTCTTGCAAAAGGAACTAAAGTAGCTGTCCTAACGGATTTTGACGGAAATTTTTCTATCGAAATGCCTGCGAATAGCAGTCATTTAGTGATTTCTTATGTAGGTTTTGAGACAAAAGAAATTGGAATCGAAAATACTTCTCCGACTATTGTTTTAAATGAAGCAGGACAGAATTTAAAAGAAGTTGTTATTACTACAGGATACGAAAAAACTTCAAAAAGAACTTTTACAGGAGCGATTAGTAAAATCTCTGCTGCTGAATTAAAAGTGGATGGTGTAGTAGATGTGAGCCGTATGATTGAAGGAAAAGCTGCGGGTGTTACCGTACAAAACATTACAGGTACTTTTGGTACTGCACCCAAAATCACAGTCCGTGGATCGTCTTCCATTTTTGGAGATACTAAACCATTATGGGTAATTGATGGAGTAGTACAGGAAGATATCATCAACTTAACATTTGCAGACTTAGCATCGGGTAACTCTGAGACTTTATTAAGTTCATCTATTGCGGGTTTAAATGCAAATGATATTCAAAGTATTGAAATTTTAAAAGATGCTTCTGCGACTTCTATTTACGGTTCAAGATCTTTAAATGGAGTTGTGGTTATTACTACAAAACAAGGTCGTAGAGATTCTCCTTTAAAAGTAAGTTATTCATTAGAGCAAACTGTTAGAGCAGTTCCAAATTACAGTCAATATGATATTTTGAATTCTCAGGAATCTATGAGTATTTTTAAAGAAATGGAATCTAAAGGGTATTTAGATTTGCCTTCAACTGTAAACGGAAGATATGGTGGTGCCTATAATATTTTAGGTAGGGCTATTAATACTTATGTGCCAGAAACAGATAGTTATTTAGTTAATAACGATCCTGTTAGTCGTAATAATTTTTTAAAGAAATACGAACTGGCAAATACAGATTGGTTTAGTGTGCTTTTCAGACCATCTATTACACAAAATCACTCTTTGAGTTTCTCTGGAGGTGGTAAAAACAATACATTTTATGCTTCTTTAGGATATTATACAGATCCGGGATGGACTATTGCTGATGATGTTAAACAAATTTCATCAAATATTAAAGGGACATTTTATGTAAACGACAGATTAAATGTTACGCTTTCTACAATGGCTTCGGTTCGTGATCAAGGAGCACCTGGAAGTTATGAAAGTGAAAAAGATGTGGTTTTTGGTAAAGTAACCCGTGATTTTGACATCAATCCATTTAATTATGTATTAAATACCAGCAGAACTTTAAGACCATATGATGAAAATGGAAATTTAGAATATTATAGAAATAACTGGGCTAAAATGAATATTATTAATGAATTGAAAAATAATTTCATGGAAATTCAGGTTAAAGATATTCGTTTTCAATTGGATATGGATTACAAGATTAATCCCCATTTAAACTATAATTTAACAGGTTCTGCACGTTTTGCAAATACAAGTAGGGAGCATAAAATCATGGAGAATTCAAACGTAGTTGGAGCTTATAAAGCGGGTACTCCCGATGGTGAAGATGGTGTTAATACATTAGTTAGAGATCAAAATATATTTTTATACCAAGATCCAAATGATTTAACCGCTCCTAAAGTTTCTGTATTGCCAAATGGTGGTTTCCTGAGAAAATTTACTAATGATTTAACTTCTTACAATTTAAGAAATAGTATTAGCTATAGAAATACTTTAAATGATAAACACGAATTAGAAGGTTTATTTGGTACAGAGTTAAGAGTTGTAGATAGAAGCAGTGATAATTTTACAGCTGCAGGTTTACAATATGACAGAGGCTTAACTGCTTTTACTGATCCTAGAATAATTGAAAAAATTATCAATGGCGGAGATTCTTATTATGGTTTTAATGAAGAAAAAGAAAGAACAGTTGGTTTCTTCGGAAAAGTAGGATATACATACGATCGTCGTTATACTGCTTCGGTTACAGGTCGTTATGACGGATCTAACAGACAAGGAAACAGTGATTCATCAAGATGGCTGCCAACCTATACTTTTAGTGGTAAATGGAATGTGGCTGAAGAAAAATTCATGAAAAATATTGAGTCTGTAAATACTTTAGCATTAAGAGCTTCTTACGGACTTACTGCAACTGCAGGACCTGCGACCAACTCTTTGGCAATTTACAAAAGTTATATTACAGATCGTTTTAATCTTGATGACAGAGAATCAGGGATTAATATTGAAGAATTACAGAACGGTAGTTTAACTTGGGAAAAACAATTTGAGACCAATATAGGTGTAGATCTTGGTATGTTTAATAACAGAGTCCAATTTACATCAGACGTTTATAGCCGTAAAGCTTTTGACTTGGTTGATTATGTAATTACTTCTGGAATTGGAGGTCAAAGAATCAGACAAGGAAACAATGCAGACATGGAAACAAAAGGTCTTGAGATTGGATTTACAACTAAAAACTTTGATAACCGTGATTTTAAATGGTCAACAACACTTAATTTTTCTGTTTATACACAAAAAATTACAAGACTAGAAAACACACCAACAGCATTCGATTTAATTGATGCTAATGGAGGAAATACAATAGGACACCCAAGAAACTCTTTATATTCTTACCAATTTACAGGCTTAAATAATCAAGGTCTACCAACTTTTATAATGGCAGACGGAGAAACGGATAATATTACAGGAGCAAATTTTCAGGATAATATAGATGTTACTAAATATTTGAAATATGAAGGTTCTATCGAGCCCAATAAATCACTTGGTTTAGCCAATACATTTACTTATAAAAATTGGTCTTTATATGTGTTTTTCGTAGCGTCAGGAGGTAATAAAGTACGTTTAAACCCGGTATATGATAGTACTTATGATGATTTAACTGTATTTACAAAGGATTTTACTAACAGATGGATAAATCCTGGAGACGAAAATTACACCAACATTCCGGTGATTGCTGACAAACGTTTGAATGCAAATTACGGAGGAGAACGTACATTGGAGAGAGCTTATAATACTTATAACTATTCTGATGCCCGTATTGCAGATGGGGATTTTGTGAGGCTTAAAAATATCTCATTAAGCTGGGAATTTCCAAGTGATTTCAAGAAAAAATTGGGATTAAGTACATTTACGTTAAAAGGATCAGCGGTTAATCCTTGGCTACTTTATTCAGATAAAAGATTAAACGGTCAGGATCCTGAATTCCGTAATTCGGGAGGTGTTGCTATGCCGGTTACGTCTCAATATACTTTTACTTTAAACATTTCATTATAATACTCAAAAACATGAAAAAATTAAAAATAATTTTATCGCTATTGATACTTATTAGTATTACTAGCTGTGATGATTTCTTGTCTGAGAAGCCAGATAACAGAACCGAAATTGATACTCCAGATAAAATATCAGAAATATTAGTTGGCGCTTATCCTCAAATGAGTTATTTTGATATTGCAGAAACAATGTCTGATAATGTTTTTGATAGTGGTATGGCACAGACATTAATAAAAAATCAGCAAAATTATAACTGGTTAATTCAGACTGAAACGGCAGATATTGATACGCAGGCTTACTATTGGGATGCTTGTTATAAAGCTATTGCACATGCAAACAAAGCTTTGGAAGCTATTGAACAATTAGGAAATACAGCTGACTTAAATCCTCAAAAAGGAGAAGCACTTATAGCGAGAGCATACGCTCATTTTATGTTGGTTTCTTTATGGTCACAGCGTTATAATCCTGCTACTGCTGCTACAGATTTAGGTATTCCTTATGTTACGAAACCAGAAACAGAATTAATAACTAAATACACCAGAAACAGTATGGCCGAAGTTTTCGAATTTATCGAAAAAGATATTGAAGAGGGTTTAAAATACGTTACCAATGATTATAAAGAACCTAAATTTCACTTTACTAAAAATGCCGCTAAAGCTTTTGCCAGCCGTTTTTATTTAGTAAAAGGAGATTGGGATAAAGTAATTTCATTATCTGACGATCTAGGAAACAGGCCTGAAGGCAAGCTGAGAGATTTCTTGTCTTACGATGTTATGGCTATTGATGATCAAAGACTAAGTTACGCAAGCAGTAATGCCGAAACAAACTTATTAATAGTTTCTGCCAATACTATCGTAAGCAGATCCTATTATTCAAATAGATTTTACCTTTCAGGAGCTCGATATCCGGAAATATTCGGAACAGCTACAAGTCTCTTTGCAAAACCTTGGTTGTATAATTTTTATTCATCAAACAGCAGTATAACCGTATTTCTTCCTAAGTTTTACGAATATTTCAAATACTCTAATGTAACAGCTGGAATTGGTGATCCTTATGTTGCAGAAGTTTTATTAAGTAATGATGAGTTTTTCTTAAACAGAATTGAAGCTCACGTAATGAAAGGCCAAATACAGCTTGCAAACGATGAATTAGAATACTTTTTATCAACAAGAACAGTTGGTTATGCTGCTACAGACAAAGTAACTCAGGCAAAAGTTGTTGCAAAATATCCTGTAATTGCAGATGAATTTACACCGTTTTATACCATGACACCCGTACAAACATCTTATGTAAAAGCAATTGCCGAAACAAGAAGAAGAGATTTTATACACGAAGGAATGAGATGGTTTGATGTAAAACGTTTTAACCTTGTTGTGAATCACGAAATAACAAATCAGCCTACAAATGTCTTAGTAAAAGATGACAAACGCAGAGCATTGCAAATTCCGCTTCATGCTTCAAATACTGGTGTTGAGCTAAATCCTAGATAATGTTTAAAAATAAAACTTATGAAACTAATAAAATATAATAAAATAGCAATGTTGATTATGGTTTCAATGACTGTAATATCATGTGCACACGATGAACAGCCCGGAGATAGTCAATTAGATTATACACAACCAGTTAAAACAGCTTTAGATAATTGGATATCGACTACTTATTTAAATCCTTATAATATTAATGTACAGTATAAATGGAATCAAAATACTGTAGATAATAGTCGTTATTTATTTCCACCAACAATTGATAAAGTACAGCCAGCTCTTGAAATTGTTGAGACAATATGGCTTAAAAGTTACTCCCAAATTGGTGGAGCAGACTTCGTTAAAAAGATTGCACCAAGAGAAATTGTTTTAGTTGGAGGAGTAAATTTAAACAGTGTAGGTACAAGAACACTTGGTATAGCAGAAGGAGGTCAACGAGTTACCTTGTTTGAAACAGATTATATAGACCAATCAGATCGTACTAATGTATCAGAATTTATTCATACAATTCAACACGAATACATTCACATTTTAAACCAGCATAAGCCTTTTGACGAAAAATCATGGGCAGCTATAACACCAAGCGGATATACTTCTGACTGGTATAACTATGAAATTCCGGAGTCAAACGAAATTGGATTCATTACCAGTTATGCGAGATCAAATATCAATGAAGATTTTGCAGAAACAGCTTCCATGATATTGATATACTCAAAAGCAGAATATGAAGCATTTTTGGCTGGTATTCAGAGTCCAACTGCTTTAGCAGCATTAAAAGCAAAAGAGGCACTTGTTGTAAAATATTTTAAAGAAGCTTACAACATGGATTTCTATGCTTTAAGAGATGCGGCAGAAATAAATACAAGTGCTGTTATAACCAACTAAACCAAGTATCATGAAAATTAAATTTATATATAAGTTCTTATTTGCAGCGGTTTTAGCATTGCAATTAAGTGCCTGCGATAACAATACAGACGCAGATCCAAAGTTTGATAAAACACCAACCGAGCGTATAAATGCCCAAATGGCAGAATTAAAAGAAGCATTACTTTCTTCTCCGGAAGGCTGGAAAGCAGTATATTTTACAGATAACACTATTTTAGGCGGCTATACTCATTTATTTAAGTTTGCCTCTGATGGTACTGTAGAAATGGCATCAGATTTTGATGAAAGTATAGATACACAAATAAGTGAATTTAGTGAATATCAAATACAGCTTGGTAGTACGGTAAGTTTAACATTCACAACAAAAAATAAAATACACTTCTTATCAGAATCAGACAATTATCCAATAGCGGCATTGAGAGCAAAAGGATATTTAGGAGATTTTCAATTTTTGTATTATGGACAGGAAAATGGTCAGATTATTTTTAGAGCTAATAGAAATGGTCAGGAAATACGTTTTGTAAAAGCTACAAAAGAAGATTGGGATAATTTGCCTAAAAACTTTGACATGATTCCTAATGTAATTGGTTCTAGTTCAAGACCATTGTTTAGATTATTAGAAACAAATGACGGAACAACAAAACACCAGTTTGATTTTACATTTTCGCCTATAACGCGCTATGCAACTGCTAATTCAATCGAAACAGGTTATTCTGTAAAATTTAATTTTGGTGTTGGTTATACGCCAACCGGAATTGTTGTGAATCCCGGTATACAGGTTGGAAGCCAAAAATTAACAGATTTCGTTTACAATGATGCCGATGGAAGTTTTACGGCAACAGGAACAAATGGAGCAACTGCTGTAATTAAATACAGTAATAAACCATTAATTATTACTGACGATTATAAAGTTATGCTTCAAGCACCTCAAACAGGTTTTGCTTATATAAATGCAAATTTAGCAACTGCATCAAGTAACTCTTTACTTTTTAATTCATTAATTGCTGAAATTCATGCAAGTTTACCGTCAACTCAAAAAGTAAACCGTATCCAGTTTACCTTCAATGATGCATTTGGAGAGAGTTATATTACCTATTCATTTACCGGAGGTAAAACCTTAATTTACCATAATTTTACAGTTCAGGAGGATGCTGTCAATAAAAAATTGATTCTTGTACCTGGTACTTGGCAAGCCAATACAGGAGCAGTTATTGCAGAACCTGCATTGCTTAAAAAAGTAGATGCAGAACTTATGAACCCTAGTGGATTGTATGTGAAAAAGGAAACATTTAAAATTGCCTTTACAAATACGATTTATACATTTACAAGTTCAACAACGAATTTTAGAATGACAACATACGCTTTCCAATAATATAGTTTTAATTTTAATTTTGAAGAAAAGGCAACTCAAATTGAGTTGCTTTTTTAAGTTTTTATGTAATAAATTTTTTTATATTATTTTATTAAAACATAATATTATTCATAATAAATTGTTGTATTTGATGATCTATTAACAAAGTAAAAACCTATATTGTGAAAAAATTAAGAAATGTACTTTATCATTTTTCTTTAAATCAAATAAATTCTAAATTATATATATGGATTTGTAGCAGTATTAACAATAATTATTTATTCATGTTCAAGTAGTGATGAATCTATAATCAAATCAGAAATGGTGGAAACTAAAAAACAATCAGAAAAGATTGAAAGTTTTAAAAAAATAGGAATTAGTATTTCTGATTATACTGAAGATAATGTAATTGCATTTTCTGAAGAAATCTTTACCAATTTTGCAAGTTTAGATGTTGCATTAAATAAAAATTCTAAGATAAACTTTAATGCAAATACAATGCAAATGCTGAATTCTGCAACCAATGAAAATGACTTAAAAAATGTTTTCGCAAATGCAGGAATATCGAATAGTGCAGAAGTCATAGCAATTCTAAAAAATTTTGTGGATACTCAACAAGCATTTATATTAGAAAATCCAGATTTTTATAACTTGACAATAGAAGAACAAACAGTACTATTGAATACAAGTGTTGAAATTTATATTAGTGCAAATCTACCTGGTGGTTTAGTAGGTAGTAATAATTGTGCTAGAACTTTTAATAAAACAATAAATAGATGTGCAGCCGATTTCGGAGTTTGTGCAGTATTTGCTGTTGCTGGTGCCTATGGAGGAGTAGTACCTGGTTTATTAGCAGCAGCCTATTGTATGGCAACTAAATTAAGTTGTGATAGCAGAGCAAAAGAAGATTATAGAGAGTGCCTTATTGAACCAGTATCTCCTGATGGTCCTCCACCTGTAACTGGAGAGTTAACGATACATTGCACTGATATGTGGTCGTCAACAGTAGATAGTTGTTGGACAACAGATTCTAATGGTAAGTATGTTGGAAGACTAAATTAATTTTAAATTTTAAGAGTGTAATAATGAGAAATAGTAAAGAAATAAATATTATTCTTCTTTTATGGGGTTTGATATTTGTAGTTATATCAGCATTTTTTAGAGAGTATGTAAGATATTATCTTTATCTATCCATAATCATTATCATTCCAATAATGATTTTGAATATGATAAGACAAAGAAGGGAAGACAAACTTAATGGTACAAAAATATTTCAAGCATCTATTTATAGAATGTTGATTATGGCCGCGGTATTACTAGTTTTCTTTTTTATAACTAAGCAAAATCACACATAGTGTTAGTTCGATTTTTATTTTGAGGAAAAAGCAGTTCAAAGTTGAACTGCTTTTTTGATTTTAGGAATGTTACTAATATTAAAAAGTTATCTATTTAAACCCCTTTTTAATCATAAGAACTCATTAGTTCAGAATCTTAGAGCCTTTGTCATTATAAACCTTTTGCAACTTTAAGCCTTAATTTACAATTGCTATTTTTTTTAAAAAAGGAATTGTCCTATATTTGACAAGTCGTTTTTAGCCCTGATAGAAGTGGAAATCCTTTTGTGTTTTTTCTTTAAAAACACAAAAGATTGAAACGGATAGCAGGAATAGCTACAATAAAAAAATAAAATTAATTTTGAATATGAAATTACTAGAAGGAAAAGTAGCCATCGTTACGGGCGCAAGCCGTGGAATTGGTAAAGGAATTGCAGAAGTTTTTGCTAAACAAGGTGCCAATGTGGCTTTTACATACAGCTCATCTGTAGAATCAGCTCAGGCTTTGGAAGCAGAATTGAACGGTTTGGGAGTTAAGGCAAAAGGATACCAATCGAATGCTGCGGATTTTAATGAAGCACAGACTTTTGTTGACGCTGTTTTAGCAGATTTTGGAACAGTTGATATTTTAATTAACAACGCCGGAATCACAAAAGATAACTTATTGATGCGTATGTCTGAAGCTGATTTTGATCAGGTGATCGATGTGAATTTGAAATCGGTATTCAATATGACTAAAGCAATTCAGAAAACCTTTTTAAAACAACGTTCAGGTTCTATCGTTAATATTAGTTCTGTGGTTGGGGTTTCAGGAAATGCTGGTCAGACTAATTATGCAGCTTCAAAAGCGGGAGCAATAGGTTTTACAAAATCAGTAGCTTTAGAGTTGGGGTCACGTAATATTCGTTGCAATGCAATCGCTCCAGGTTTTATCGAAACTGAAATGACGGCAAAATTACCTGAGGATGTAGTAAAAGGATGGAGAGACGGAATCCCGTTGAAACGTGGCGGAACTACCGAAGATGTAGCTAATGCATGTCTTTTCTTAGCCTCAGATATGAGTGCTTATGTTACCGGACAAGTGCTTAACGTTTGCGGTGGAATGCTTACTTAAAATGTTAATAGTTTTATGGTTTGTTGTTTATTGTTCACAGCCAAAAACTATAAACTAACAACTATAAACAAAATAATATATGACTACAAACACGATTCTATTGTTACTACTTTCTTTAGTAATAGCTGGTGGATTGTCGTATTTTCAATATTTTTATAAAGCCAAAAGTTATTCTAATGTGAGTATACTTTTGGCTTTTTTGCGTTTTTTAACCATTTTTGGATTATTGGTTTTACTAATTAATCCTGTAATGACAAAGAATTCGCTGGAAGTAACCAAAACGCCTTTGGCAATTGCGGTAGATAATTCGAGTTCTATTACGGCTTTGAAATCTGATAAAAAAACGGTTGAATTATACAAAGCTTTGGTTTCGAATACTGCTATTCAGGAAAAATTTGAAGTGCAGTCTTATCAATTCGATGCAGATTTTAAACCTTCGGACCAATTCGATTTCAAAGGAAAACAAACCAATCTAGATGAGGTAGCAAAGAATGTAAAAAGCATCAATAAAAACCTGGTTTTCCCGACTGTTATCATTACTGACGGAAATCAGACTACAGGAAACGATTATGTCTATCGTTTTGATCCTGTCAATAAAGTGTATCCTTTGGTTGTGGGAGATACAACCACTTTTTTCGATTTAAAAATCAATCAGTTAAACGTTAATAAATACGCTTTTCATAAAAATAAATTCCCTGTTGAAGTCTTTTTACAATATGCAGGTACTAAGGCTGTCAATGCTGATTTTACAATTTCACAGGGAAATTCTGTTGTGGCCAGAGAGAAAGTTTCTTTTTCTCCTTCTAAAAAAACAGCTTCTTTAAATGTATTGTTACCTGCAGATAAGGTTGGACTACAGATTTTCAGGGCAAATATTTCTTCTGGCGTAAAAGAGAAAAACAGTTACAATAATGTCAAAAACTTTGCGGTAGAAGTAATCGACCAAAAATCGACAATTGCCATAGTTTCATCTATAAATCATCCGGATATTGGAGCATTAAAACGTTCGATTGAAACGAATGCACAACGCAAAGTGATATTGGCAAAACCTAATGAACTAAATTTACTGCAGGACTGTTCAGTTTTGGTTTTATACCAACCGAATAGTGCTTTTAAGCCAATTTTTGATAACAATAAATTAGCCGGAACAAATACTTTTATTATTACCGGAAACAGTACCGATTTTAATTTTCTGAACCAGAAACAGAATAGTTTGGTTTTTAAAATGAGCGGTCAAAGAGAAGATTATTTAAACGAATTTCAATCGCAATTTAATTTGTTTGCCATTGAAAATATTGGTTTTGAAAACTTTCCGCCATTGCAGAATTTATTCGGGACCATTACTGCAAACGGAAATGTATCGGTTTTGCTTTCGTCTAAAATCAGAAATGTTTCTACCAATGCGCCTTTATTGGCTTTCGCCGAAAATCAGGGCAAAAGAACTGCTTTTCTTTTAGGAGAAAACAGCTGGAAATGGCGTCTGCAAAGTCATATCGACAATCAGTCATTCGAGAAATATGATGTTTTTATTGATAAAATAATACAGTTTTTGGCAACATCAACTTCAAAAAAAGCATTGGCTGTAGAACACGAAAGCTTTTATAATTCGGGAGAAGCCATTGTAATTAATGCACAATATTTCAATAAAAACTATGAGTTTGACGAAAAAGCCAGATTAACAATCTCAGTTACAAATGCCAAAACCAAGCAAAGCAAAAATTACGATTTGCTTAAAGGAAATAACTCTTTCTCGGCAAACCTAGACGGTCTGGCTGCCGGAAAATATAATTTTACCGTAAAAGAATTAAATTCAAATACTTCGTATGCAAGTCATTTTGAGATTTTGGATTTTGATATTGAAAAACAATTTGTAAATCCTGATGTTCAAAAACTGAAACAACTGGCCTTACAGACCAATGGAAAAGCCTTTTTCGAAAATCAGGCAGATGATTTGATTCAGACGCTTTTAGAAAATAAGGAATACAAATCAATTGAAAAAAACATTTCGACCAAAACTCCTTTAATTGATTGGGTGTGGTTATTGGTTTTAATCGCTGCTTTATTGACTACGGAATGGTTTGTCAGGAAGTATAATGGGATGTTGTAGAGTTTCTTATAATTTTACAATGGATTTTAAATTATAATTAATCAAAGAATGGAAGAAAAGCCAAAGAGAAAAAGAATATCTACTAAACAATCTAACGAAGCTACTATAGTTAATGATGTTGAAGGTTATCAAGAAAATTGCTGTTCGCCAAATGCGAAAAAAATCGGAATCCATTCTGAGAATATTATAGTCAATTTTTGGATTGATAAACATTATTCTAATCGAGATCAGTATGGCGAAGATGATGGTGCAAAGAGAGAGGATATTGGTATAGAATATGTTGAGAAATTAGTCCAAAAAGCTTTACCTCATTTAATTTATTATTCATTAAAGCATAAGTCATTTCAATTTGTAAATCATCCACCTCCAAAATCTAGAGGATTAAGAGTTGTGTTAAAAGAAGAATTTGATACAGATATAACGTTAAACATTATTGCAGAGTATCATTTTTTTGATACAAATACCTATGAAGTTACAGTTATAACGGCGATGAGGAAAGAAGATTTCAAAATTTCGGTAGGTCAGTTTGAATTAATATTTAATTCAAGTTTTTCGACATTAAATCAAAAAAATGGTAACAATATTCAATATATTGATACATTTGAGATATAATTAAATCTTATTGTATTACAGTTTTGTATAGTTATTAGGTATTGAAATTATTTGTCATATTTGATAATTCATTATAGATTTGTTTCAAGAAATAACTGGAACAGAATACAAATTTGGGAAGCCTAAAGGCAGAATGCGTATTTGGGAAGTTCCAGCAATATAAGAGCCTCTATTTATTAGGGGCTTTTTATATTTTTTAATATTATTAAACTAAGGGTTTGGAAAGAATAAAACAATAAATAATGGATTTCCGACTAAAAGTTTTCTACACCGTTGCACTCCGCCTTAATTTTACTAAAGCGGCAACAGAATTGTATATTACCCAGCCAGCTGTTTCCAAGCATATTCAGGAACTCGAAGAAACCTATAAAACCAAGCTTTTTGAACGAAACGGTTCTAAAATTGCCTTGACTCCGGCAGGGAAAATCCTTTTACAACATACCAAAAACATCTTCGAAATCTATCGTGAAATCGACTTTGAGATGAGTTCGTTTCGTAACGAGCGTCAGGGGTTGCTGCGATTAGGTTCAAGTACCACCATTTCGCAATATATTATTTCACCGGTTTTGGCAAGATTTCACCAAAAACAGCAGGACATTAAAGTCAATCTACTGAACGGAAATACCGAACAGATTGAAAATGCCTTAATTAATAAAGAAATCGAAATCGGAATTGTAGAAGGACAGTCTAAAAACCAGTCCATTAAATATGTTCCGTTTATAAAAGACGAATTGGTTTTGGTCTGCAATACGCAAAATCCTTTGGTAAAACAAAACGAAATTTCACTGGAGGATCTAAAATCCATGAAATTTATTACACGAGAGCGTGGATCCGGAACACTTGAAGTTATAGAATATACTTTAAAACAAGTCGGCGTGAAATTAACAGACTTACAAATCGAAATGCAGTTAGGAAGTACAGAAAGCATCAAATCGTACTTGCTCAACTCAGACTGTTTTGCTTTCATGTCAATACACGCAGTAGGCAAAGAGCTTAAAAACAATGAATTGATTGTTCTGGATGTAGAAGGTTTATCCATCGAAAGATATTTTTACATCATTACATTATTGGGGAAATCAGATGCTTTATCTGAGTTATTTATTCAAAACTTAGCCTCCTGTTATAACCTCACGTTATAGCCGATTGTGTTTTACGATTGGTGTTTCCCATATAAACGGCAGAACTTTGCAGGGTAAATATCAAGTACCTTATTTTGAAAACGAAACAACACACCATAGCTCATTTATTAGAAGTCAGTATTTTTTTTCAGCAGCTTATTTTTGGAGCAGTACTTATTTTGTGTCTGTTTTCCATAATTTCTCCACCCATTGCTTTGTTATTAGGAGTGCTAATTGTAAACGTATTTGGAAACCCATTTGTAGCTTTCAATCATAAGGCTATTACCTTTTTATTGCAGTTTTCAGTTGTAGGTTTAGGTTTCGGAATGAATGCTTCATCTGCCATTTCTGTCGGGAAAGAAGGGTTTTTGTTAATGATATTCTCGATAATCAGTACTTTAGTTTTTGGAACACTTTTAGGAAAATGGCTTAAAACCGAGAAAAAAACATCACATTTAATTTCCTGCGGAACAGCAATCTGTGGCGGAAGTGCCATAGCTGCTATTTCGCCAACAATCAAATCAAATGAAAATCAGACTTCTATTGCATTGGGGGTGATTTTTATTCTGAATTCGGTTGCCCTGTTTGTGTTTCCGTTCATTGGGCATCAGCTTGATTTATCCCAAAAAGATTTTGGATTATGGTGTGCCATCGCCATTCATGATACCAGTTCTGTCGTAGGTGCAGCGAATAAATACGGCGCTGAAGCTTTGCAGATTGCTACAACCGTAAAACTGGCCAGAGCCTTATGGATCATTCCGATTTCGATTCTAACAGCGATTATTTTTAAAAATAAAAACTCAAAAATTAAGATTCCTTATTTTATCGGATTGTTTGTTGTTGCAATATTACTAAATTCATACTTGCCTCAAATAGCTTTTTTTGCTCCAAAAATCGTATTAATTGCCAAAATTGGTTTAACAATAACTTTGTTTCTAATCGGCACAACTTTAAATAGTAATGCTTTGAAATCAGTAGGGGCAAAGCCTTTGCTACAAGGTTTTTTTCTTTGGATATTTATTGCTGGCTTGGGATTGGTATCGATACGTTATCTGGGATAATTATTTAATGTTAGAAAACTTCACAACAGGTTTCCCTGTACTGGTGTACCATTTTCCATTAAAAGATAGGCGTTTTTCAATTGTAAAATTAAATTGTTTTTTAGTTTTAACCATTTCGCTTACCTCTTTTGGCATCTCTACTTCAAAGTCATCCTCAGTTCCTTTCGCTTTTTTATAGAATCCGGTTGTTGTTATTACAAAATCCCTAAAAAACTTTTTCTTGACATCATTAACAACTTTGTATGTACTTGACCATTCCGTACTTCCTTCAGCATTGTTTGAAAGTCTGTAATCTGCCAGTTTCATCAATGTTTGGTATTTTCCGTTAAAACCAACAATTAGATATAAGTATGCGTTGTAAGGTCCGCCAGCTCCTCCGTTGGCATGTATCAGCGAAAAGGCATATTGATCTTCACCAATTTCTACCAATTTCAAAGCCGGTATTCGTGAGAAAGCACCAAAAGCGGCAATAGCAGGCTGAAAAGATTTCATTTCCCAAAGATTCCCTGTTTTCGAAAATTTAGCCAATCCTAAAAGTCCTCCGTTAAAACGGCTCGTCTGTAATCCGTCGGCATCATAAAAAGAGTGATTAAAAACTAACATTTTGAACTGGTTACCCTTAGAATCCGAATAACTAATTGTAGTGTCAAGACGGGTTGCAACACCTTCTTTATAAGGAAATAAAGGATCTTCTTCAACCCCATTAACATCAGTATAGTGTTCCGGTTTACAGCTTTTGCATTTCCAGCTCATAAAAATATTATCATCTGGAAGCTTATAGAACTCACCCGGAAACAATTGCTGCATGGTTTTTATTTCATTTAACGGATCCGGTATTTTTAAAGTTCTTTTGGTATTTAAAATGGTATCACTAACGTTTTTTAATTGCACAACATCATCTTGTGCAGAACAAATCGAAATGAAAAGAAAAAGAATACTCGAATAAATCAGGCGCATATAGAATATTTTAAAGTAGAATCGGAAACGAATTTACGAAGAAAGTTTGAAATGAACTTATATTAGTGATATGATTCAAAAATTAAACAAAATTAAATTAACACAATATTAAATAGTATTCTTTTGAATTATTCTTAAATGAGGTAAATTTGCAGTCCAAATAAAACTTCAAATGAAAAATTTTAAAATGAATCCAAAACTAATTGCTTTCTTCGCAGTTATAATTGGCTTTTTAACCCTGTCATGGGGAATTGTAGGTCATGAACGCATCAATAAAGCCGCAGTAATGGCCCTACCGCAACAGCTACAGGTCTTTTTTTACAATCATATTGATTTTATTACACAAGAGGCTTCTGTTCCGGATATTCGTAAATACGCTTTAAAGTACAAAGATGAAAATCCAAGACATTATATCGATCTGGAAAATTTCGGATCAACGGACAGTCTGCCTAAAACATTAGAAGAAGCAACCAAAAAATACGATGCTAAATTCTTAAACGATAACGGAATCCTTCCATGGTACATCGAAGACATGATGGTTAAATTAACCAAAGCATTCAAAGAAAAAAACAGGGCAGAAATCTTATTTCTTGCCGCAGATTTAGGTCATTACATTGGTGATGCCCACATGCCTTTGCATACTTCAGCGAACCATGACGGACAATTGACAGATCAAAAAGGAATCCATTCACTTTGGGAAAGCAGGTTACCTGAGTTATTCGTTAAAAATTATAAATTAAATGTACCTGAAGCGCAGTATTACGAGGATGTTCATAAAGCAACCTGGGCTATGATCATGGATACACACAGCTTAGTTGATTCCTTATTGGCTGTAGACAAAAAGCTAAGAACTTCAACTCCAGAGAATCAGGTTTTTGTTGTGGATGCTGAAGGGAAAATTGTAAAAAGCAAATACAACTCGGCTAAATTCTCAGATGAATATGCTGCTAAACTGCATACCGAATTAAACGGAATGGTCGAAAGCCAAATGAGAAAATCCATTAGCGCGACAGCCAGTTTTTGGTACACTGCCTGGGTAAATGCCGGAAAACCGGATTTAAGCGATTTAGATTCTAAGGAATTGACTACGCGTAACAGTAAAGCTTTAAAGCAAGATTTGAAATTATTTCAGAAAGGAAATCTTTTCGGAATGCAAAATCAAAATGATTAAGTATTTAGCATAATGCAATAACACAAAAGCCTGTAAATAAAGTACTATGTTACAGGCTTTCGTATTTAATTAAGATTCGGTGTTCAGGGAATTTCAATATTTTTTATTGGGTTTTATCAGCAATAAATAAAAAGTGATTCTGCCCAAAATAATACCATTTATGTATTCTTTAGTTATGGAATGATTTATAAAAAAAGAACGAGTAGATCGGACTATTTTATATGTGTAAATGGTATAAACAACAAAGCAATCTCAAGCTGTCCGCTTTATCGTTTCCTGCTGTCAGCAGCAGGAAAAAGGATGAATCAGGGCCAGCAACTAGGTTTTATAAGGTAAGTTAGTTTTTATAATTTTTGATAGGCTTTTCGTTTCAATATATCAGAAGCAGTCTGATAAAACGAAATGGTTTCATTTACCAAATCAGTCCTTTCCTTTTTCAAAGCTTTTTCCTCATAATGGATTTGGTATTCCGGGGCAACTCCCTTTTCAGGAATAACATTTAGCTGATATTGTTTTACCTGCTGTTTTGGCGATAAAATGGTCAGGACATTATCCCGGATCATTCCTAAATCCTGATAAGTAGCGATAAAGGCCCTGGGCTTATAATCAGATTTAAAAACATCCTGACCGTAAAATTTACTTTCATAGTCAAAATGTAATAAACCAAAAAGCGTAGGCATCAAATCAATTTGAGACATCAGCTGATTGTATTTTTCAGCCTTAATTCCCGGACTGTAAATAAAAGCCGGAATTCGGTATTTGTCTAACGGAAGCTCTGTTTTTCCGGCACTCGAAGCACAATGATCTGCAACTATAACAAAAACGGTATTTTTAAACCACGGTTGTTTACTGGCCATTGCAAAGAATTTTCTTAAAGCATAATCGGTATATTTCACACCACCATCTCTCGATTTGCAATCTGCCGGAATATCAATTTTGTTCTCAGGATATGTAAATGGTCTGTGATTGCTGACTGTCATAATATGATTAAAGAAAGGTTTGTTTTCTTTCGCCTCAGTGTTCATAACCTTTATGGCTTTATTATACATATCCTCATCGCAAACTCCCCAAACATTCGAAAACGTAATTTCTTCTGAACTCAAGCTTGATTTGTCAACGATCGTATATCCATTTCCGGAATAAAAATCCTTCATATTATCAAAAAAAGCATCACCACCGTACATAAATTTTACGTTGTAGCCTTTATGTTTAAAAATATTTCCCGTTGAAAATTTATTTTTATTGTCTACCCGTTTTACAACGCTCTCACCGGCAGTTGGAGGCAGGCACAACGTCACAGCTTCGAGACCACGGACAGTTCGGTTTCCAGCGGCATACAAATTGGTAAACTGAAGACTTTTTTGAGCCAGGCTATCCAGAAAAGGCGTAATATTTTTATCGTTCCCATACATTTTCATAAACTCAGCACTATAACTTTCAATAGTAATCAGCACTACATTTTTATGGTTTTCCAGAGAATCACTTGTAATTTTACGATTAGTTTTTTGTCCTGAAATAGTCGTAAATTGCTTTTCTAAAATGGCAAAAGCTTCTTTGGTGGGTAGTGTTTTATAAAATTTAAAATAGTCTAAGTCACTATTCTTAAAAGCTAAATAAAATTTATATAAGCCGTTAGACTGAAGTTCATTGACAAAAATATTTTTAGAGTTTTCAGTTTTTGCCAATATTGGAATGGCTGTTAAAGAAATTATAGACAAAAAGATGTAAAGCACCGAAATTTTTATTTTCTGACTGAAGGTCGGAATCTTATCGATATAAATTCTTGACTTTTTCAGAATAAAATAAGTAACAATTCCCGTTATCAAAAATAAGCCTGAAAATATTGGAACAACAGGATAAGACTGCATAATGTTTCCTATAACTTCATTGGTATAGATTAAATAGTTTACAGCAATAAAATTGTACTTTACACCAAATTCATTCCAAAAGAAATATTCGCTTATCGCATTTTGAAGAATCAATAAAACATACAAAAAAATCACAAAGGCAAATAACCAAAACCTGATTTTACTCCTTTTTTTTGGAAGAAATAAAAAAAGTGCAAATAAAATTGTTTTTATCCCAATGAAAATCAGGACAATTTTTGGCAAAGCTCCACCATATTCATCAAAAATGCTTTTTCCGGACGCTACATACAAAAACAGGATGATAAAAACGCCAAGGATAATATAACCATAAGGTTTGCTGTATTTGGTATCTGAGATAAAAATTAAATAAAGCCATAAAAACAAACCGGCAATTGTAAATACAAAACAATCTGCAATTAAACCCAGACTAAAGATTTTAAGACTTTCGATAAAGTTGAATGAACTTTGTGTGATTGGATGAAAAAACAAAACAATCCGCAACAGGAAACTAATAATAAAATAGAATAAAGCAAGATTGTAAAAGGGCGAAAGTTTTTTGTAAAATGCCATAAAGTTTTTTTTTACAAAATTAATTCTGATTAATTAACCTTGAATTAATAATAACCATTACCTTACTTAATGTAGGCTTAAAATTTACTTAAGACGATAACAATTTTTCTATTTTGATGGTTTAAAGTATTTTAAAAATACAAAAAAACTATCTTTGCCGTACACAATTTGTAAGTAATTTTATAAATTTTATTTTAAATAAATAATCCCGAATGCATATTTTAATAGTAGAAGACGAGTTAGGCATCGTTCAGTTCCTTAAGCAGGGCTTACAAGAAGAAGGATACCAGATAACAACAGCAGATGATGGCTTAAAAGGATTTGAACTGACTCAGGAACAACAGTTTGATTTGATTTTGTTAGACTGGATGCTGCCTAAGATCAATGGTCTGGATCTATGCAAAGCAATCAGGATTAAAAACCGTACGACTCCAATTATTTTTCTCACAGCCAAAGATACCGTTCAGGAAACAATAGAAGGTTTAAAAGCGGGGGCAAATGATTATATCAAGAAACCTTTCAGTTTTGAAGAATTGGTAGAACGTATTAAAGTTCATTTCAGGTATCAAAAGGAATCTGAGATTCTAACATTAGGAACTATAAAAATTGATTTATCGAAATATATTGTATTAAAAAATGATGAACAAATTTCACTAACACAAAGAGAATTTGAATTGTTGCATTATTTAATCAGTAATAAAGGAAAAGTATGCACACGAAACCAGATTTTAAAAGATGTCTGGGAGATCAATTTTGAGTACGATTCAGGTGTTATTGATGTTTTCATAAATGCTATCAGAAAAAAACTTAATTTAAAAATCGAAGAAGACTACATAAAAACAATACGAGGCGTGGGTTACATTGCCAATGACTAAAAAATGAAACAGCTTTCCTTTAAAAACAGAATTGCCTTAAACTATATCATAACAACCGGTTTGTTGATTCTGGTAGTTTTTTTCACACTCTATTCCATAGTAAAGCATGCTGTTTATAGTCATATTGATAATGATATTAAAGTAGAAATTCAAAATCTTCGCAAGCAAATCAGGATTATAGACAATGTTATAATCCTGGTTAATGAAGAAGAATGGGAAGAGCGCGAACATAATACAGTAGATATTAATCCTGTATTTGTTGAGTTTTTGGATGTAAACAAAAAAATAGTTGAAAAATCACCCAATCTTAAAAATGAAGTCCTGATGTTTGATAAGACTGTGCCTAATTTTGAACTCTTTGACACCAAAATCAGACATAATACTATTAGACAGATTCAGGTTCCGCTTCAGGTAAAAGCAAAAAAGATAGGCTATTTGATAATAGCAATGCCATTAAAAGATTCCAGATTAGTACTCGACAGTTTATTTAATATTATGATGCTGTCTTTTCCGGTCATTCTGTTATTATTGTTTTTTATTGCCCGTTTTTTTGCAGGACGAAGCATAAAACCAATAAATGCCATTATAAACACTTCGAAGAGTATTACAAAAGATAATTTAAAAAACAGGATTCCGTTGCCCAGAACACATGATGAACTGTATACATTATCCGAAAATATAAACAATTTATTAAACCGTATTGAAGATGCCATTGAACGTGAAAAACAATTTACCTCTGATGCATCACATGAACTCAGAACACCTTTAACAGTCATTAAAGGCACTCTCGAAGTTTTGATTCGAAAACCCCGGGACAATAAGGAATATGAAGATAAAATAAATTACTGCATTAACGAAGTAGACCACTTAAATATATTGGTAGACGAGCTTCTGATGCTGGCACGCTTTGAGAATCAGAGACAAAATATTTTGCCGGAATCGGTTTATCTGAATGCAGTAATTTTGGATGTAATTACTTTGAAATCACAAAACATAAATAGTAAAAATATCAAAATAAAATTTGAAGCTGAAGAAGATTATTTTATCAAGTCTGATAATTATCTGGTCGTAACTATTTTTAGGAATATTATTTCGAATGCAGTTAAGTATACAAATAACAGAGGTGAGGTATCCGTTTTTCTTTCTAAACAAAACAATAAAATAATCTGTAAAATTACAGACAACGGAATCGGAATTAAAAAAAGTGATTTAGAAGCTATTTTTAATCCTTTTTTCAGGTCAAACTCTGCCGGACATCCTGAAATTAAAGGAACAGGATTAGGATTGTCTATCGTCAAACGTTTTACAGAATTGCTGGATATTCAATTTCACATAGAAAGCAAAATGAATGTAGGAACCACAGTAATTTTAGAATTTAACGAGGAAACAAACATATTAGAATTACCCGTTAGTTAGAATTATTCAAAAACATCAGTTCAGTGTTTTTTGCGCAGACAAAAGCAACAAAAAAAAGTATCGGGAATTATTTTCTATGAAATTTTTTCTGTTCCCAATACAATTGTCTATCGAAATTACTCCAACTGACGAAGTATTATCATTAAAAACTAATTTCCGTCAACGGGTTACAATTATAAAAAGGTATTGAAATAGATTCTGTATTTTTTTTAACAATAAACCACCGTTAAGTTAAATTAAAAATTGTTTTTTTATAAAATTAACCTGTATATTTGCAACCGAATCAAAGAATAAAAAAACAAACCAAAAATGTTTACAAATCAATTACATCATCATCATTTTCATAATTGCTCTCAGGCGATGTGTTAATGTATGGATGTAAATCATCATATTTTAAAACCCGTTTGAGTACATCAAACGGGTTTTTTATTACCTATTCTTTGTACTCAAACTATTAACTAAACAAAAAAAGAAAAAATGAGTACTTTAAAAATTGCAATTCAAAAATCAGGTCGTTTAAACGAAGACAGCATTCAGATCCTTAAAGACTGCGGTATTTCGATCAACAACGGAATCGATCAGTTAAAAGCCGAAGCGTCAAACTTTCCTCTTGAAGTTTTATATTTAAGAAATTCGGATATTCCTCAGTATTTAATTGACGGAGTGGTTGATTTAGCAATCGTTGGTGATAATCTTTTGGTAGAAAAAGGAAAAGATATTGAAGTGGTTCAAAAATTGGGATTCTCAAAATGTAAAGTTTCAGTAGCAGTTCCTAAAACTTTTGAATACAATTCGATTCAGGATTTGGCAGGTTTGCGTGTTGCGACTTCTTATCCCAATACGGTAAACGAATATTTTGGTTCATTTGGTTTAACGGTTGATATCCACCAGATTTCAGGATCTGTAGAAATTGCGCCTAATATTGGCCTTGCTGATGCAATTGTCGATATCGTTTCCAGCGGAAGCACTTTGTTCAAAAACAATTTGAAAGAAGTTGAGGTAATTTTAAAGAGCGAAGCAGTTTTAGCAGTTTCTCCAAAAGTTTCCCCGGAAATTCAAAAACACATCGATACCTTAAAATTTAGAATCCAGTCTGTTTTAAGAGCACGTAATTCAAAATATATACTGATGAATGTGCCAAACGAAAAAATTGAAGAAATTGGGAAAATTTTACCTGTTTTGCGAAGCCTTACCGTTTTGCCTTTGGCTCAGGAAGGATGGAGCAGCGTACATTCAGTTATTGATAAAGATACTTTTTGGGACGTAATCGATCAGTTGAAAGAAGCAGGAGCTGAAGGGATTTTAGTTTGCCCAATTGAAAAAATGGTTCTTTAAGGATTTGCCCCGCTTTAGGTTTTAGGCAATATGCTTTAAACCAAAAAAAACAAAGTTAATAAAGCTTATAGCCTAAAGCTTAAAGCTTAAAGCATAAAAAAAATGAATAAAATAAATAATCCAAAACCAGATACCTGGTCTCAAATATTAAAAAGACCAACAAAAACCATCGATGATATCGAAGTTACGGTTAAAGAAATTTTTAAGGAAGTACAGAAAAAAGGAGATGAAGCGGTTGCAAAATACACATCGATCTTTGACGGCATTGTTTTAGACAATTATGAAGTGACATCAGCAGAAATTGAAGAGGCAATCAATTCAATTTCAACTGAATTAAAAGAGGCAATTCAGTTGGCTAAAAGCAATATTTACAACTTTCATTCGGCACAAAAAACAGAACGGATTTCTGTTGAAACCATTGAAGGTGTAAACTGCTGGCAGGAAAAAAGACCCATTCAAAAAATAGGTTTGTATATTCCGGGCGGTACTGCTCCTTTATTTTCTACTGTTTTGATGCTGGCTGTTCCCGCTGAAATAGCCGGATCAAAAGAAATTGTTTTATGCTCGCCTCCTGACAAAACCGGAAAAATAAATCCGGCGATATTATATGCTGCCAATTTATGCGGTGTAACCAAAATATTAAAAGTAGGCGGAATCCAGGCGATTGCGGGAATGACCTTTGGAACGCAATCTATTCCTAAGGTATATAAAATTTTCGGACCAGGAAACCAGTTTGTAACCGTAGCAAAACAGTTGGCAACACAATTTGGTGTGGCAATAGATATGCCTGCGGGACCTTCAGAGTTGCTTGTTGTGGCAGATGATACAGCTGTCCCTGCCTTTGTAGCTTCAGATTTATTATCCCAGGCAGAGCACGGAACCGACAGTCAGGTAATTTTGGTTTCGACTTCAAAAAAACTGATTGATGCTGTTGAAAGAGAAATACAAATTCAGATGGAAGAGCTTCCAAGAAAAGAAATTGTAAAAAAAGCAATTGAAAACTCTAAATTGATTTTGGTAGAAAATGACAAAATTGCTTTGGAACTTATCAATGAATACGGTCCGGAACACTTTATTATCTGCTCAGAATATGATGATTTTTATTGTAACGGAATTGTAAATGCAGGTTCTGTTTTTATTGGAAATTATACTCCCGAAAGTGCCGGTGACTACGCTTCAGGAACGAATCATACGCTGCCTACAAATGGTTACGCCAAAAATTATAGTGGTGTAAATCTGGATAGTTTTATGAAATCAATGACTTTTCAAAAAATATCAGAAAAAGGGATACAAAATATTGGACGCGCCATTGAAGTTATGGCAGAGGCAGAAGGTTTGCAGGCACATAAAAATGCAGTAACACTGAGATTGAAGAGTTTAGAGTAAAGAATAAAGAAGATAGAACAAAGTGGCAAGAAGTAAGATAAATGAATTTAAGGATTAGATTTAGTCTATATTCTTTTTTCTTGATTCTTTCTTCTACTTAAAAAATAAAAGAATGGAATTCGATATAAACACCATAACACGTGAAAACGTAAAAACATTAAAACCCTATTCATCAGCGCGTGATGAGTTTGAAGATTTTGATACTGCCGAAATGATTTTTCTGGATGCCAATGAAAATCCTTTTCAGAATGGGGTAAACCGCTATCCGGACCCACAGCAGAATTCGGTTAAAGCAATTTTAGCTAAAAATAATAACGTAAAACAAAGCCAGATTTTATTAGGAAACGGAAGCGATGAGGTTTTAGATTTACTTTTCAGGGCTTTCTGCGAACCGAAAACGGATAATATTATTTCCTTACCGCCAACGTACGGAATGTATGGTGTTTTGGCAAATATCAACGCTGTTGAAAACAGAGAAGTTTTACTTTCAACCGATTTTCAGCCACAGGTTGAGAAAATTTTAGATACTGTTGATGAGAATACAAAGATTATCTTTTTATGTTCACCAAACAATCCAACAGGAAATTCTTTTTCGGATGAAAGTGTGGTGAAATTACTTCAAAACTTTAAGGGTTTGGTGGTAATTGATGAAGCCTATATTGATTTTTCAGACAAAGAAAGCTGGCTGGGAAAAATGGAGCAATATCCGAATCTGGTGATTACACAAACGCTTTCAAAAGCGTATGGTCTGGCCGGAATTCGTTTGGGAATTTGTTATGCCTCTGAAGCCGTGATTTCAGTTTTAAACAAAATCAAGCCGCCTTATAACGTAAACGAACTAACGCAGCAAAGAGCGATTGAGCGATTGAAGGACGGTGAAAAAATAAAACAGGAAATTGCTGCTATCATTGAACAGAGAGAAGAATTGCTTAAAGTTTTAAACGATATTAGTTTTGTTCAAAACGTATACCCTACTGAGGCTAATTTTGTGCTGGTAAAAGTAGATAATGCCAATAAAAGATACGACGAATTAATTGAAAAAGGAATCGTGATCAGAAACAGAACTACGCAGCCGTTATGTGAAAATTGTCTGCGTTTTACGATTGGAATTCCAGACGAAAATGCAGTTTTGATTAAAGAATTGAAGTTGTTAAAATAGAAGAAAGAATATAGAGCAAAAAAGAAAGAAAAAATTGAAATAACTTTTTGGATAGAATAAAAAGGCTATTTTCTTTACTCTTTTTTCTTTATTCTCAAAAAATAAAAATATGAAAAAAGTACTTTTTATCGATCGTGACGGAACGATTGTTTTAGAACCTGAAGGATATCAATTAGACAGCTTAGATAAATTAGAGTTTTATCCGAAAGCGTTTCAGTATCTGGCTAAAATTGCCAATGAACTGGATTATGAACTGGCAATGGTTACCAATCAGGATGGTTTAGGAACAGATAGCTTTCCGGAAGATACATTTTGGCCAACACAGAATTTTATTCTGAGAGCTTTTGAGAACGAAGGCGTTTTGTTTGATGATATTTTTGTAGACAGATCGTTTCCGGAAGATAATGCACCAACACGCAAGCCTAGAACCGGAATGCTGACAAAATACATTGACAATCCGAACTATGATCTGGCAAATTCATTTGTATTGGGAGACCGTCTTACCGATGTTGAACTGGCTAAAAACTTAGGAGCAAAAGCCATTTTTATGAATCTGACCGATGGTGCCGGAAGCACTGAAATTTCTTCCAAACGTGAAGAGTTAGATGAAACGATTATTTTACAGACCACCGACTGGAAAACGATTTATGAGTTTTTAAAATTAGAGGCACGTTCAGCTTCGATTACACGTAAGACACATGAAACGGATATTTTTATCAACCTGAATCTTGACGGAACAGGGAAAAGTAAAATCGATACAGGAATCGCTTTCTTTGACCACATGTTAGATCAGATTTCACGTCACGGTCAAATGGATTTGGAAGTTCTTGTAAAAGGTGACTTAGAAGTTGATGAACATCATACCATTGAAGATACAGCAATTGCTTTAGGGGAAGTTTTTGCAAAAGCACTCGGAAATAAATTAGGTATCGAACGTTATGGTTTCTGTTTGCCAATGGACGATTGTCTGGCGCAGGTTGCCATCGATTTTGGAGGAAGAAACTGGCTGATTTGGGAAACCGAATTTAAACGTGAAATGGTGGGTAAAATGCCAACCGAGATGTTTTTTCACTTCTTTAAATCCTTCTCAGACGGAGCAAAAGCCAATATAAATATCAAAGCCGAGGGCGATAACGAGCACCATAAAATTGAAGCGATTTTTAAAGCTTTCGCAAAAGCCATAAAAGTGGCTGTAAAAAGAGATACCGAGAAAATGATTTTGCCTTCGACCAAAGGAATGCTTTAATTAAGTCGAAAGACAAAAGTCATAAAGTCGAAAGTTTTCCCAAATTAAGGACAAGCAAAATTGACTTTTAGACATTTGACTTTACAACTTTTAGACTAATATAAATGAAAATAGTAATAATAAACTACGGAGCAGGAAATATTCAGAGCATAATGTTTGCTATTGAAAGACTTGGTTTTAAAGCGGTTCTAAGCAATAATCCTGAAGAAATTCTCGCAGCAGATAAAGTGATTTTTCCGGGTGTCGGTGAAGCAAGCTATGCCATGAGAAAACTGGAGGAAAGCGGTTTGGAGAATTTAATTCCGAATTTAAAACAACCCGTTTTTGGAATCTGTCTTGGAATGCAATTAATGTGCAATTCAACAGAAGAAGGAAATACAAAAGGTCTGGGAATTTTTGATGTGGATGTAATTAAATTTACTTCAAATGTAAAAGTACCACAAATGGGATGGAACCAAATCTATAATTTAAAATCGGACTTGTTTAAAGATATTCCCGAAAATGAATTCATGTATCTGGTACACAGTTTTTATGCTCCAAACTGCGCTGAAGCGATTGCTACAACAAATTATGATGTTGAATACGCATCGGCATTGCATAAAAATAATTTTTACGGAACACAATTTCATCCTGAAAAAAGCGGAGATGTCGGGGAGAAAATATTAGAAAACTTTTTGAAATTATAATTCAATATAAATATCAAAAATCAATTACAATATCAATTTTAAAATATCTGAAATCAAAAATCGTTAATCGAGAATCAAAAATCAAGCCTTTACGACTTTAGCCTTTCAAACTTTAAGACTTAAATAAATGAGAATAATACCAGCCATAGATATCATTGAAGGAAAATGTGTTCGCTTGTCAAAAGGCGATTACGATACCAAAATAATTTATAACGAAAACCCGCTTGAAGTTGCGAAATCATTTGAAGCTCACGGAATCGAATATCTGCATTTGGTAGATCTTGACGGAGCAAAATCGAGTAAAATTGTGAATTATAAAATTTTGGAGCAAATTGCTACGCAAACTAGTTTAAAAATTGATTTTGGAGGCGGGTTAAAAGCCGATTCTGATCTGAAAATTGCCTTTGAAAGCGGCGCAAACCAAATTACAGGCGGAAGTATTGCAGTGAAAAACAGAACAATTTTCGAAAAATGGATCTCAGAATACGGTTCGGATAAAATCATTTTAGGTGCTGATGCCAAAGATGAAAAAATCGCGGTTTCAGGCTGGCTGGAAGATTCAGAAGAAGAATTGATTCCGTTTATTCAGGATTATCAAGCCAAAGGAATTCAATACGTTATTTGTACTGATATTGCAAAAGACGGTATGCTTGAAGGGCCTAGTTTTGATTTGTATAAAAAAATAATCAATGAATGTTCTGTCACTTCGAGCGGAGTCGAGAAGTTAGCAGAAGGAATAAAATTAATTGCTTCTGGTGGAATTTCAACATTTGATGAACTCCCAAAATTAGCCGAATTAGGTTGTGAGGGAACAATAATAGGAAAAGCGATTTACGAAGGAAGAATTACGCTGAAACAACTGGAGAACTACATAATTAGAAAATGAGATAATGAGATAATTAGATAATTTATACACAATGCAAAAATTATCTAATTGACTAATTATCTAATTAACACATTAGATAAATGTTAGCAAAAAGAATCATCCCTTGTTTGGATATAAAAAACGGAAGAACCGTAAAAGGTGTTAATTTTGTAGATTTACGTGATGCCGGAGATCCGGTAGAACTGGCCGAAATTTACTCGGCAGAAGGTGCGGATGAGTTGGTTTTTCTGGATATTTCGGCAACGGAAGAGCGAAGAAAAACGTTAGTGAATATGGTGCGAAGTGTGGCGGAGAAAATCAATATTCCGTTTACGGTTGGTGGTGGAATTTCGTCTGTCGAAGACGTTGAAATTTTATTGAATAATGGTGCTGATAAGGTTTCTATTAATTCATCGGCTGTAAAAAATCCGCAATTGATTAACGATTTGGCTCAAAAATTTGGAAGTCAGTGTGTTGTGGTTGCTATCGATGCCAAACAAATCGACGGACAATGGATCGTGCATTTGGTGGGTGGAAAAGTGCCAACAGAATTAAATTTATTCGATTGGGCAGTTGAAGTAGCAGAACGCGGAGCAGGCGAAATTTTATTTACCTCAATGGACAATGACGGAACTAAAAATGGTTTTGCAAACGAGGCTTTGGCAAAATTATCAGAGTTGATTAATATTCCGATTATTGCTTCAGGAGGTGCGGGAAATATTCAGCATTTTGTGGATTCTTTTAAACTAGGAAAGGCAGATGCAGCTTTGGCAGCGAGTGTTTTTCATTTTAAAGAAATCGAAATAAAAGCCTTAAAACAAGAACTTAAAAATAATAATATTGAAGTTAGACTTTAGAATAGAGTCAAGAAGAAAGATTTAAACAATAAAAATAACAATATAGAAGTCCGAATGTAGTTTTAACTTTAAGACTTTGGGCTTTACAACTTTAGACTAATATGGAAATAGATATCAAAAGTTCCCACGGATTTATTCCGGCGATTATTCAGGATTCAGAAACGAAAAATGTCCTAATGATGGGATATATGAATGAAGAATCACTTCAAAAAACAATCGAAACCCAGAAAGTAACTTTTTTCAGCCGTTCCAAACAAAGACTTTGGACAAAAGGAGAGGAAAGTGGTAACTTTTTGAATCTGGTCAGTATCAAAAACGACTGTGATGGCGATACGCTTTTAATCCAGGCGAAACCTGTTGGGCCAACTTGTCATACTGGAGCTGATACCTGTTGGCAGGAAGAGAATAAGGAAAATTATGGTTTTATTTATCAGTTAGAAAATACAATCAAAACCCGCAGGGAAAATGCTGATTCGGAGAAAAGTTATGTAGCTTCACTATTCGAAAAAGGAATTAATAAAATCGCCCAAAAAGTTGGAGAGGAAGCAGTAGAAGTGGTTATTGAAGCCAAAGACGATAACGATGATTTATTCCTTAGTGAAAGTGCTGATTTGCTTTTTCATTACCTTATTCTGTTGCAGGCTAAAGGTTTTCAACTGAATGATGTGGTTGATGTTTTAAAGAAACGTCAGAAGTAGATTTGAAATTCAATAAAAATAAGCCTTTCAGTGGTTCAAAACCCTGAAAGGCTTATATTAAATGAATCCTAATTAAGCGTTAAAGCCCCTAAAATTTCTTCAAATAAAAAGGGACCGCCCGGATATTTTGCCGTATAATCAAGGTTCATCCAGACCTGACCTCGTTCATCGATGTGATAGTGTATTTTTTTTCCTTTACTTTCTTTTACAAACAGTACATTTTTAATTAGGTAATTGACTTTTTCAAGGTCAATTAACGATCCAATCAATATTTCAGGATAAATATGTCCTTTGGTATGAATTAACCTTGGCGTTCCACCAATGGCCCGGATCGCAGCAGCCATCAAAATTGAATGATCGTCACAGTCTCCTGAAAAATATTCTAATGATTCACTTGCTGTAGCAATATAATCGCCTTCTTTTGGGTCGTTAACGTAATTCCATCGATTATTGATTTCTTTAAAAACGGCAAAACACTGAATGATGGTTCTGTAATCTGAATATCCTTTTATGCCCCTGAAATGCTTTGTAGTAGCCATAATAGCAAAATTACGAACCTTTGGGTTCTGATATTCTATGGCATTTATAATTTTTGATTTATTAGGAAACGGAAGTAGTTTTGCTACAATAATATCCTGAGGAAAAGGATTGTCTGACATGGTGTAAATCATGGAATTATAGTCTTCTGATATTTCGGAAAAACCATAATTTCCAATGACACTTCCATAAAATAATACAAGCAGATAGAGAACAATACAAATGATAATGATGGTGCGTAACAACATCAGCAGAAAGAAAAGGACGGTAAAAACGATTATAAAAATAAATACCCTGTCTAAATTAAAAGGCCATTTTAAGTCGATCAGGTTTTGATGCAGTATGATAAAAACCGGAATCGTAATCAAAAGACTGAGTATCATAATGATAATCCTGTCCCAGGGCGATTTTACCTGTAACCTGGATTTTAATTGCGGAAAGTCAATTTTTGGAAATTTTATCATAGCATTAAAAAGCAGTGTTTTCTACATCGCTTTTACGGTTTCAGCAAAAGTACTTTTTTTATCAATAATACCCAGATCAAATAACTGATTTTGAATCTTAATAAATGTTTTTTCGGTTAGATTTTTTTGTGACCATTGTGTTAGTTTTAACCATTCCTGAATATCTTCCAGTTTTTGACTGAAAATATCGGCTAATGTCTGATCAATGTCAGGAATTTGTGTGAAATCGTGTGTGGTACTGTTAATGATTTTAAGGATTTTCTCCACGATTTTTAGATTTTTTTTCAAAAACTCGTCCCGAACCGTAATCACAAACGAAGGCCATGGAGTTGGACAATCGCCTACACGTCTGAAAATTCCCTGATCGACAAGAGGTTTGGTCATAAAACGTTCCCACATAAAGTAATCAGCGGTACCATTTGTTAAAGCTTCAACAGCACCATCTATGGTATTAATAATTTCAAAATCTAAATTATCTGTTTCCCAGCCTTGCTCGTCCGCATTTACGTAAGCCATTAATTGCGATCCGGATCCGGGTCTTGAAATCGCAACTTTTTTATTTTTAAGATCTTTTATGGTTTTAAAATCTGATTTTGCCGCTACGTGTATTCCCCAGATTAAAGGCGATTGCACGTAAATCTGCACAATTTTACTTGGATTTCCGGCAACAATATCTTTTATAATGCCTTCGGTTAAAATTACAGCAATGTCAGCTTCACCATCACGCAGCATTTGGCACATTTTACCAGTACCTTCTGGAATATTTTTCCATTGCAAATCAATATTTTCAGCTTCAAATTCGCCATTTTCAATGCAGAGTTGCCATGGTAAATTGAAGTGCTCGGGAACACCTACAATTTTTACAGTTTTCATTTGGGTTTAAGTTTAAGTTAAGTTGGTTGTCGTATTTGATGTTTGTTTAGTTTTTTAATAAATCGGTTCTGTGTTTTTCTGAAAGACACGGTTCTGCAAATTCTATAATTTCCTGTAACTCGTATTGGCTTAAAAGATCTTTTACAATCGAATAATCTATATCCTTCTGAACTTCTACAGCAAATAAAGTTTCATTTAGCCCTTCTGAGGCACAATTAATTGATTTTAGTTCTTCTCGTATTATTTCCTTATCAAATCCTTTTTCTAAAATTACAACCTGAAGAATGGAGTTTCCAAAGCTTTCTATCGTTTTTCTGTAAACCAGTTTTTCTTCATCTTTGTCATATTCAGCGTAGAAAATATCGTCTGTGGCAATTAAAGGTCCGAAAAACGGAATATTATCCAGTTTAAAATATCCTTTTTCTAAATCGATAATTTCTGCCCACATAGTTTCTACAACCGTATCTTCTAATAAATCACTATAATATCTAAATAGGACTTTTGTGTGTGTTTCTGCCATTCTCTAATTTAATTTTGTAGCTTTTAAAGATGAAATCACAATACGATAACCATCTGGATCCAGGAACATTTGTCCATTTTCATTCCAATATGGATTTATTGCAGTTATCTTCGTAATACCATTCCCTAATAGGCTTTCAAGTAACATATTATATTTTCTAATTGTATCCGGATAAAGTACAATTATATCATCTTTATCAAATTTATGATCAGCTTTTGTTTCTGATTGTGTAAATTCAAAATGCCAGTCTAAACCAGGTTTCCCAATAAAAATACCATCATAATTATTGTGATTTTCAAATCCACCCAAACGCTCAAAACCCAATATATTGATGTAGAAGTTTGCAATTGCTTCCATATCATTCGTGTGTCGTGCGACTCTTAACGTCATCCTTCTGTTTTTTCAATTAAAATTATAAAACAAATAAAAAGCATAAATCCGGCAAATAAATTTTTCTGAGCTGTTGTGAATCCATTTTTGTCAATTTTTTCACTATCATTATCCCAATAGTACTCTAAACTTGTAGGATATCTTTTTTCGATAGAAACATTTAAAACTTGAAAAAAGCACCATCTAAATAAACCACCCATGCCTAATGTAAATTTTCTTACAGGCTGAAAAATGATATGATCAATTATAAAACCAAACATTATTTATCAGCCAATTTATTCAACGTATATGCTATCAACTCATCAACGGCTTTGTATGGATCTTCGCTGAAAGTTCCCGAGGCACGATTGGCAATAATCGCATTCAACGACAAAGCATTATGACCTAATAATGCCGAAAGTCCGTAAATTGCGGCTGTTTCCATTTCTAAATTGGTAATTCGGTTGTCATTGAAATTGAAATTATCCATTTTGCTGTTTAAATCTTCATCCTGAATCTTTAAACGCAATACCCTTCCCTGAGGGCCATAAAAACCTCCGGCTGTAGCGGTAATCCCTTTAAAAATCTGATCCGATTCGATACTTTTTTCTAATGTTTCTGAACACGGTATTACATATGGTCTTCCTTTTCGGATATCCCAATTGGTATGCATGATAAAAGCGTCTTCAATAGCATTCTGTGAAACTTCATCAATCAGATAAGAGCGAAGCATATTATCTAATCCTAATCCGAATTTCGACATAACAAAACTATCTATTGGAATATCAGGCTGCAAAGAACCCGAAGTTCCGATTCTGATAATATTTAATGAAGTCAGTTCTTTTTTCGGTAAACGGGTTTGCAGGTCAATATTGACCAAAGCGTCCAATTCGTTTAAAACAATATCAATATTATCGGGACCAATTCCGGTTGACATTACCGTAATTCTTTTGCCTTTGTAAATTCCGGTTTGGGTTTTAAATTCCCTTTTTTGTGTTGTAAATTCAATAGAATCAAAAAACTGAGTGATTTTCTCCACCCTGTTTTGATCTCCCACGAAAATTATGTCTTGAGCTATATGTTCGGGACGAAGGTTTAAGTGATAAACACTTCCGTCTGGATTGAGTATTAATTCTGACGCCTGGATCATTTTTTTAGTTGCTAAGTTAAGAAGAGAGACTAAGTTTCCGGTTTTACGTTTCAAGTTGTAAAACCGGAAATTTTAAACTTTTTTTTAAAATTATTTATCCACCTACACGTTTTGTTTTAAAGCCTTTTTCTTTTAAAATTGCCATAATTTTGTCACGGTAATCGCCCTGAATAATGATGGAATCATCTTTGAAAGTACCACCTACGCTCAGTTTGGTTTTGATTTCTTTTGCCAATATTTTAAAATCTTCATCACTTCCTTGATAACCTTCGATAATTGTTGTTGCTTTTCCTTTTCGTTTTTCGAATTTGCAAATCATAGGCTCTTTCTGAATGTAAAGCACATGATCTTCCTGTTGAACGTCTTCTGGTTCATTTGATTCAATATGATCAGGAAATAAATTTTTAAGTTGGTCTTTAAAGTCCATTTTATCAAAATAATTTATAGTTTCTAAAAATTAAATTCCAAATTCCAAAACTATTAAATTGGAATTTGGAATTTAAAAAATTGAGATTTAAGAGTTTATTTTTTTATTAAACCTAAATCTACTAAACGTTCGTATAGATAATCTCCGGCCGTAATATCCTCAAATTTTTTAGGGTTTTCGGCATCAATACAGTTTTCTAAACAATCAAGGCGCATATCGCTTACCGGATGCATAAAAAACGGAATCGAATATCTCGAAGTTCCCCATAATTCTCTTGGCGGATTTACAACCTGATGAATGGTAGATTTTAATTTGTTGTTGGTATGTCTTGAAAGCATGTCTCCAACATTAATTACTAATTCATCATCCTGAGCAATGGCATCAATCCATTCTCCACCATGATTTTGAACCTGTAAACCTTTGCCCTGAGCCCCCATCAATAATGTGATTAAGTTGATGTCTCCGTGAGCCGCTGCACGAATAGCATTTTCTGGTTCAGAAGTAATTGGCGGATAATGAATTGGTCTTAAAATGGAATTTCCTTCTTTCGCATATTCATCAAAATAAAACTCATCCAGACCAAGATGCAAAGCTAATGCTCTCAATACATAAATACCGGTTTTTTCCAGCATTTGGTAGGCTTCTTTACCGACTTCATTAAAACGAGGTAATTCTTTTACTTCAACATTGTCCGGGTATTCTGATGCCCATTTCGAGTTTTTGTCAACATACTGGCCAAAATGCCAGAATTCTTTCAGATCTCCCTCTTTGCGCCCTTTGGCATGTTCTTTCCCAAAAGATACATAACCTCTTTGTCCGCCAATTCCGGGAATTTCATAATTGTGTTTGGTTTCTAATGGCAAGGCGAAAAATTTTCGTATTTCGCCATAAAGTTCGCCTACCAGCTGATCATCCAAAAAATGACCTTTTAGGGCTACGAAGCCAATGTTTTCAAATGCACTGCCGATTTCATTTACAAATTTTTGTTTACGTTTCGGGTCGTCCGAAAGGAAATCACGTAAGTCTACACTAGGAATGTTTTGCATACTTTACATTTATATTTAAGAAAAAGGTTTAAAACCTTGTATAACAAAGGTAGATAATATTTTAGTTTTGAATTTTAAAAGTTATTATAAAATTGAGCTTTTTATGCGATAATTTAATATTGAAACGAAAAATTAAAAATTGATTAAACTATAATTTCAGGATCATTTTGCTTTAAAAACATGTTAATAATTCTGAAAACACCTGTTTTTCAATAAAAAAATCTATTTTTTTAAAGAGCATTCTAAAATGCGACTAATCGGATTTGGGAAAACAGGAAATGGAGTGGCTTCGGTTTTATTGCAAAACAAAAATGCCATTCTTAGCAGTGAGGAATCAAAAGAAACTCTATCTTAGACAATCGTCGTACTGCTGGATATCAGGGGATTAATTCTTGTGATTCTTGAAAAATCTATACCAGTAGCAGTATTTTTTAGCTTAAATTTAAATGATTAAAAAAAAATCATGCTAGAAACCACTTAGTCATAGTTTACATTTCTATTTTAATTACTGTTTTTGAGTTGGTTTAAAATCTATTTTATTTAACTTTTGGTTTTGGATTGTTATATTTTAATATATTTGGAATACTAAAAATAAAACCAAATGATCTTCTACAGACAAGACCTTAGTGATACTCAATTATTAGATTTGTATAAAAAAATACTGAAACCCCGTTTGATCGAAGAAAAGATGCTTATCCTGATTCGGCAGGGAAAAGTGTCTAAATGGTTCTCCGGAATAGGGCAGGAAGCAATTGCAGTTGGTGTTACTGCTGTTTTGGATGAATCAGAATATGTCTTGCCAATGCATAGAAATCTGGGTGTTTTTACTTCCAGAAACATTCCGTTGCATCGTCTGTTTTCGCAATGGCAGGGAAAAGCAAATGGTTTTACAAAGGGAAGGGATCGTAGTTTTCATTTTGGAACCCAGGAATATAAAATTATAGGAATGATTTCGCATTTGGGACCTCAGTTAGGTATTGCAGACGGGATAGCCTTAGCCGATAAACTTCAAAATAATAAAAAAATTACCGCTGTTTTTACCGGAGAAGGAGCAACAAGTGAGGGGGATTTTCATGAAGCCCTCAATATAGCCGCAGTATGGAAATTACCTGTAATGTTTATCATTGAAAATAATGGTTACGGACTTTCGACACCAACAAATGAACAATATAGCTGTGAAAATCTAGCAGATAAAGGTATAGGTTATGGTATGGAAAGTCATATCATTGACGGAAATAATATTCTCGAAGTTTATAACAAGCTCTCGAAGCTGAAAGAACAGATGCAGGAAAATCCGCATCCTGTTTTGTTGGAATTTAAAACCTTTAGAATGCGCGGACATGAAGAGGCAAGTGGTACAAAATATGTTCCGCAGGAATTAAGAGATGAGTGGGCCGAGAAAGATCCGGTTGCCAACTATCGAAAATTCCTGAAAGAAACAGGAGTTTTAACAGAAGAATTTGACGAACAGCTTCATAACGAAATCAAGCAGGAGATTGATGAAAATTTAGCCATAGCCAATGCAGAGCCTGAAATTATTCCAACATACGAGGGAGAATTAGAGGATGTTTATAAGCCTTATAAGCATGAAGAAATTAATCATTCATCAGAATCTAAAAATATTCGTTTTATAGACGCTATTAGAAAAAGTTTAGAGCAATCAATGAAGCAGCATGATAATCTTATTATTATGGGGCAGGATATAGCAGAATATGGTGGAGCGTTTAAGATAACAGATGGTTTTGTTGAGTTTTTCGGAAAATCCAGAGTTCGGAACACTCCAATTTGTGAAAGTGCTGTTGTTTCAACCGGAATGGGATTATCGATTAACGGTTATAAGGCGATTGTAGAAATGCAATTTGCCGATTTTGTTTCAACGGGCTTTAATCCTATTGTAAATTTATTGGCAAAATCACATTATCGCTGGGGTGAAAAAGCTGATGTTGTAGTGCGTATGCCTTGCGGGGGAGGAACACAGGCGGGACCTTTTCATTCACAGACAAATGAAGCCTGGTTTACCAAAACTCCGGGTTTGAAGGTAGTTTACCCTGCTTTTCCGTATGATGCCAAAGGTTTATTAAACACTTCAATAAACGACCCGAATCCTGTTTTGTTTTTTGAACATAAGCAGTTATACAGAAGCGTTTATCAGGATGTTCCAAATGATTATTATACAATTCCCTTAGGAAAAGCAACCTTAATAAAAGAAGGAAAAAAAATAACCATTATTGCTTTTGGAGCATCGGTGCATTGGGCATTGGAAACTTTAGAGAAAAATCCGGATATCGAGGCTGACTTAATTGATTTAAGAACTTTACAGCCTTTGGATACTGAAACTATTTTTGCATCGGTTAAAAAGACTGGAAAAGTGATTGTTTATCAGGAGGACACTTTGTTCGGCGGAATTGCCAGTGATATTTCGGCTTTAATTATGGAACAATGTTTTGAATACCTTGATGGGCCGGTAAAAAGAGTGGCCAGTTTAGATTCTCCAATTCCGTTTACAAAAGCATTGGAAGACCAGTTTTTGCCTAAAAATCGCTTTGAAGAAGCTTTGAAGGAGTTATTAGCGTATTAAAATTGTTTATAAATCATAAAGGATTGACAAAATGGAGATGCAAAATCCCGATTTTGTCAATCCTTTTTTTATCCTTTTAGATATTTACTACTAATCGCTTACCATCTGAAACTTCTTTGTTCCACATTTTTTCAATATCGATTAAACTGATTTCTTCAATATTTACTGTCAATTTTTTTTGTGCTGCTAAGAGAAACATTTCCGGAAGTATTTCTGAAAGCAATAATTTTACCTCTTCTTTTGTCCAGCTTCCTAAACCAGAACCGGATAACTGAAGATCAACGCTTCTTAAGATTCCTGATGACAATTGAATATTTTCACCAGATATGGAACCAATTGAAACAAATCTAACTTTATTTGTAAATGAGCCATTTCCTTTTAAAGCTGTAAAAATCAATTCAGCAGAATGTCCCCATAAATAATCAAGAATAATAGCTATTGGTGTATTTTGATGAATTTCTTTAAGTTGTTTGACTATAGATTCATCATCTTGTTGGAGCGAAATGATTTCGTTAGCACCCAATTCTAAAAGGCTTTGAAGAGTCTTTTCGTTTCTTCCTGTAACAATTATATTTTTGGCACCGTAATATTGTGCAATCTGGATAGCCATTTGTCCTGTAAAACCGGTAGCTCCGTTTATTAAAACTGTTTCTCCGGGTTGTATTCCCGCTCTAAATCGTAATGCCATTGCAGAGCCAGCAATTGCATTTGGCATTGCAGCTGCAACTGCATTACTAATTCCTTCAGGTAGTTTTACCATTCTGTTTTTTTCTACTACTGCTTTTTCGGCAATTGTTCCCGTGATTCCTCTCGCATAAACCCTTGTACCATCTTCTAATAAACCAATACCGTCGCTTCCGATTAAAGTTCCGCTTTGATGATTTTTATTTTCAGAAGAATAATGTTTACCGCTGGCTTTTGCTTTATCCAGATTGGTAATGGCAACCGCTTTGACAGAAAGTAAAATTTCGTTTTCATTTTGAGGAATTGGGGTCGCAAATTCTGCATATTTTGGCATTTCGCCTTTTTTATAAATAACTGCTGCTTTCATATGTTCATATTTATTGATTTTTATCGGTCATAAGTAATTCGCATATTTTCATTGGTGCTTACGACCAATTTAGGGTTATGCTCATTTCATAATGATTATTTTATGATGCAAAGCTAAACAGCAGTTGATAGGCAGACGATAACATTTGTTATTAAATGAAATAGTATTATTTTCTCTGAAGTAATTTGCTTTTTATTCGGCTTAAATGAACTGTACTTATGCCAAGATAAGAAGCAATATAATGCTGAGGGACACGCTGGACAATTTGAGGATTTTCTTCAATCAAATTGAGATATCGCTGAACAGGAGAATCTTTTATAAAAGAAACAAAATGTCTTATATAATCAAATGTGCGCTGAAAAATCTTGTCTATAAACTGATCTCTTAATTCCGGAATTTCCTTAATTTCTTCCAGAATTATATCGATATCACTTTTATGAATCCACCATAAAACAGCAGGCTCAATGGTTTCAATAAATACGGGACTTGGGAGCTTTTTGACAAAACTTTCGATAGAAGCAACATTTTGATTTTCGAAAAAGAACTGAGTTGTTAAATCTTTTCCGTTATTATTAAACCAAACCCGAATGCAGCCTTTCTCGATTATAAAAAGCCTTTTTGAAATTTCTCCTTCTTCCAGAAGAATCGTTTTTGCAGGAACTTCAAGACGTTTAAAATAGCTTGTATATTCGTTCCATTTTGAATCGTCTAGGGGGAATTTATTTCGGAATTGCTCAAACATTGGTTTTGTATTGTTTTACTTAAATGCTTAATCAACTGAAACTCCAGTTTCAATTGATAATACATGAATAATTATTTGATCTAGAAATTCTGTTTTATCATCTTTTACATCAAGTATCATTTTAGATGTAAAACTCCAAATTTTCTTTTTTAGTTCAGCTATTTTAGTTTTTCTAAAATAATAATTATAATTGATAGAAATGTAATGTTTTGTCCTCAGCGTTAAATACTTATCATAATCAAAAATTACAGACCTACCTATTTTTCTGTAGTATTTCTATTTCCATTTAAAAAATCTACTTTGAATTCGATTCCAATTCAAACAACTGCACCTGACTTTTTAATCGGTCAATCAATAAATTCATCATTCTTTTGTTTAAGCTTGAAGAATTTTGAATGTAAGTATTGTATTCTTCGATTGTAAAAAGTGCTATTACGATTCCTTTTAAAGAATTTCGGAACTTAATATCTTTTTGAATGGAGTTTTCAATGACCTGAAGTTTCTTTTCGACGGTGTAAGAATAAAAATCAGCTTTGTTTTTATTTACATAATTACTAAAAACTGCAACAAACAAATCATTCTGAAGTTTTAAAATGGGTCTAATGGTTTGATTTTGAAATAACTCATCAGCCGATGACTGAGCGCTGATAGTTCCTAAAGTTTCGCCTCTGAATTCTTTTAAAAAAGTGTTTCTGTCGCTCATGTTTTTTCTTTTAAATTTAAGGAAAAAATCCAATAGTAAAATGCTATTTTTGTTTTTATAAAATAAAAATATGAGATTCCATACCAGAAAATGGGTTAAACCCGAAGATTTAAATCCGAACGGAACTTTATTTGGCGGACAGCTGTTGGCCTGGATTGACGAAGAGCTTGCTTTATATTCGATTGTACAATTAGAAAATTCGAGAGTTGTAACGAAACACATGTCCGAAATCAATTTTAAAAGTTCTGCCAGACAAGGTGATATTGTAGAAATTGGAATTGATGTGGTGAAATTTGGTACAACTTCTTTAGTTCTTAAATGTGCTGTAAGAAATATGATGACCCGCGAAATCATCATCACAATTGACCATACAACAATGGTTAATTTGGGAGAAGACGGAAAACCAAAACCTCACGGAAAAACCCAGATTGAATTTGTAAAAGACCGTTTGTAAAATAAATTTCCACCATATAAGTTATATAAGTAGATATAAGCTCTATGAAAAATCACATGAACTTATATGGTAAAAAAACGATTAGAAAATGCTGAAAAATTTTATAACGGTCTCTGTATTACTTACTTTTTTAATATCCTGCAATTCTAAGGAAGAAAAGAAGGCCTACAATCATATTGTTTATCAGGCTGTAAGTAATAAAGATACAGCAATTATAGCAATCAATATGAGTGACAAACGTTTTTACGGTCGTTACGAAATATCGTATTATCGGGTAGGGAAAGACTCCGGAGATGTTAGGGGAGATATAAAAGGGGACACTTTGCGTGGAGATTTTCATTACATCTCTAATGGAGGAAGCTGGAAACGAATACCAATTGCTTTGTTAAAAAAAGAAAATAAACTGTTTTTAGGAAGCGGTGTAATGAGTACCTATATGAATCTTCCGTGTTTTATGCCCGGAATACCTATAGAGTACAATAATTCCAAGTTTGTTTTTGAACAGGTGAAAGAATAGTTTCAGGTTTCAGGTTTTTTGTGATGATGTCTATCGCCCAGTTAAAAACGTGAAACCTGAAACTTTTTAAACAAAGAGTTATTCCAAACGACCAATTTTAGAAGGCAATTCGAATATTTCCAAGTCAAAATAAATTACTGAGGCCATAACGTGGTCAAAAATATCGGCCATTATATATTCGTAATTAGCCCATCGTTTATCGCTCGAAAAGGCATAAATTTCCAAAGGAACCCCATGTTCTGTTGACTGCAGCTGACGGCAAACCATATGCATGTCTTTATTTAATCCCGGGTAGTTGATTAAATATTGAATAATATATTTTCTAAACAGCCCTAAATTAGTCATGTTTCGTCCATTAAGAGCCAGCGTTTTATCAACACCGTGCAAGTCATTATATTTTTCGATTTCAGCTTGTCTGGTTTCAATGTAAGAGCGAATCAATTGTACTTTTTTCATCTGATTCAACTCTTCATTATTCAAAAAGCGAATAGTGCTGCTTTTAATCAAAACGTGCCTTTTAATTCGTCTTCCAGTAGATTTTTGCATGCCTCGCCAGTTCTGAAAAGAGTCTGAACTCAAAGCATAAGTTGGAATGGTAGTAATGGTATTGTCAAAATTTCGGACTTTTACGGTTGTCAGGTTAATTTCGATAACATCTCCATCGGCACCAAATCTATCCATCGTAATCCAGTCACCAATACGAACCATATCATTGATCGCAACTTGGACACTAGAAACAAAACCTAAAATAGTATCTCTGAAAATCAGGATAATAATAGCCGAAAGTGTTCCTAAAATAGTTAAAAGTTCACCTTTTTTGATTCCGAATAAGGTCGAAACAATCAGGGCAATTCCAAAAATCCAAAGCACAATCATTATGACCTGAACAAAACTATCGATTGGTTTGTCGCTGTATTCCGGTTTTTGTTTTAAATAATCCCGTAGCGAATTAAAAATAGTTCTGATGATCCATAAAGTGATCAAAACAATATAAACGCCTACAATTTTTCCAAAAACAGATTCCCAATACTCATATTTATCCAAAATGATAGGAACTGCTTTGTAAATAAAGAAAAACGGAATTAAATAGGCAGTGTATTTGGTTGTTTTATTGTGAATTAAATAATCATCAAACTTGGTTTTGGTACGCTGTGCAAAGACGGCGGTCAAAGTGACCAAAACAAACTTAGCGACATAATAAATAGCATAAGCCAGAGCCAGCATAATGGCAATATTAAAGATCAGGCTGATGTAAGACGCAAAGTTTCGGCTCATTCCCCAATCCCTAAAAACAGGATATAAAAAATTGAATATTTTATCCAAAAGCTTATGCATTATTTTCTAAATATTTTTTCTCAACATAAAAAGTTCCAAAAGGAATAAAAGATCCAATTAGGATGATCCCGAAAGTTTTTAGATCCCAATTTTGAGATTTTCTTAATAAAATTGCCAGTATAGTATAAACAATAAACAAAGCGGCGTGAGCTAACCCGAAAGGACGTACAATTGTGTGGTAAAGTTCCGGATTGTTTGTTTTAATGATGAACATATTAGCGAGTAATACTAAAAATGTAATTCCTTCTAAAATTGCTGTAAGTTTAAAAATCTTGAGCATGTATTTGTTTTTTGAATTTATACTTACAAAATTAAGTATTATACCCGATTATTAAAGTATGTGTGATAAAAGTAATTTACTTTTGTATCTTAAACTTTGAGTATGAGCAAACGTGACTTAAAAAAATATGTATCCGAACTAAATAAACAACAGCTCGAAGAGCAAATTATAGAGTTGTATGAAAAATTTAGTCCCGTAAAAGTGTTTTATGATTTTGTTTTTAATCCCAAAGAAGATAAACTGTTGCAGGAAAGTAAAACGAAAATCTCACACGAATATTTTCCAATAAAAAAGCCTGGTGCGAAATGGCGTCCAAAAGCAAAGATGCGTCGTTCTGTAGCTCAGAAAATCATAAAACATTTTATTTTATTGGGTGTTGACCCGTTTGTAATTGCGGATATTATGTTTTACAATATTGAAATTGCGCAAACATATTCGTCGGGTAACTTCATAAAACAGGAGTTGTTCTATAAAAGCATGCTTAATTCTTTTGAGCAGTCGGTAAATTATGTTATGGTTAACGGAATATTAAATGAATTTAAAGCAAGAATTGTTGCAATTCAACAAGAGACTATTCAACAAAAATGGAAAATACGGTATGAATTTGAGACAATTTTAGATAAAATCGACTTATAAAAACACTTCCCTTAAAAAATCTTATTAAAAAGCGTAATTTATTTTACGTTAAAATACAATGAATAACTGTTTTTTAGGTGTACTTTTGCAAAAATCCAAAAATTACAATGCTGCAAAACACTTTAGAAATAGAAAGAGAAGACAAAAAAGAACTTTATGCTTACCAAAAAGGTGATATTGATGCCATTTTTGAACGTTTAGATAATGCTCCGGCTCAACATCATTTATTGTATCAGCTGCCTACAGGTGGCGGAAAAACGGTGATTTTTTCCGAAATAGTTCGTCGTTATTTAGCTAATAATAATAAAAAAGTAGTTGTTCTGACGCACCGTATTGAACTTTGCAAACAGACTTCAAAAATGCTGAAAGGTTTTGGTGTCTCAAATAAAATCATCAACAGTAAAGTAAAAGAACTTCCTGATCAAAATGATTATTCATGCTTTGTTGCAATGGTTGAGACTTTGAAAAACCGTATCAATGATGAGAAACTTCATTTGGATAACATTGGTTTGGTCATTATTGATGAGGCACATTACAATTCATTCAGAAAATTATTAAACTCATTCAAAAATGCTTTTATTCTTGGAGTAACCGCAACACCTTTGAGTTCAAATATAAAATTGCCCATGCACCAGAGTTATGATGAACTTATTGTGGGGGATACCATTAGTTCATTAATTGACAAAGGATTTCTGGCGCGTGCTACAACTTACAGCTATGATGTAGGTTTAACATCTTTAAAAGTGGGTATCAATGGAGATTATACCGTAAAATCTTCTGATGATTTGTATACTAATACGCTTATGCAGGAAAAATTGCTTCATGCATACACCGAGCGTTCATTAGGCAAAAAAACACTAATTTTCAATAACGGTATTCATACTTCTTTATACGTTTATGAAACCTTTAGAGAGGCGGGCTATGATGTTAGGCACCTGGATAATACCAGCAGCACTGAAGAACGTAAAGATATTTTGGCATGGTTCAAAAAGACTCCTGATGCTATTTTAACTTCTGTCGGAATCTTAACTACAGGTTTTGATGAGCCAACTGTTGAAACGATTATCCTGAACAGGGCAACAAAATCCCTTACTTTGTATTACCAGATGATTGGACGCGGATCCCGCAAGTTACCTGGTAAAGATGAGTTTACTGTTATTGATTTAGGTAACAATGCAGCTCGTTTTGGTTTATGGAGTGAGCCCGTTAACTGGCAGCATATTTTTAAATCACCAGAATTTTACTTAGAAAATCTGCGTGATGATACTGAAATCGAAATGTTTTTCAAATACAGTATGCCTCCTGAATTGCGTGCAAAATTCAGTAAAACAGCAGATGTTACGTTTGATGTTGATGAAGAACATAAATTGGCAATCAAGCAAAATTTACGTTCAAAAATTGTGTTAGATAAATCTTTAGACCAGCATGCAGCAATGTGTGTCGATAATACAGAAACACTACAGGAAGCAAAATCATTAGCCAAAGAACTGGATGATGATATCGAATGCCGTATCAAACGTTATGCAAAATGTCTGAGCCAGTGCAGTAAAAACTACCGCGAATGGCTGGTAGATGATTACAAGAAAAACATGACCCTCCTGATTGGTAAAAAATACCGTGAAAAAATCATGAACGAACCGGATTGATAATTTTTTGGTTTCAGGTTTAATGGTTTCATTTGAAAAATTATCAGACTGAGAAGCCGAAACTCATTACAATTAGTTATTAAATTCTGATATTGAATTAATTTTTAGAAGCAATTCCTGCTGTCCACTGTATCTTTTGTGATCCCGTAAAAAAACGTGACCACAAAAGGATGCCGTTCCTATCAGGGCTAAAAATCCCGTTTTCAAAATGACTCTTAATTTAAGTAAGATAAATTGGTTTTAACGAAATTATTTTGATCTTTGGTAAAAGAAAATTAGGACTGAATTTTGTATACAATGTTTATAATTATTTTAAAACAGGTTTCATAAATGAATTTCAAAAAAATATTTTTATTCCTTTTATTAAATTGTTCGTATAGTTCTTTTGCCCAAAAAGACGGGTATTGGGACAAGGAACGCGCAACGACTAAAGAAATTATCGTTTCTGCCGGTGACAGGATAACAGTTAGAACTGAAGATCTGCCTGTTGGAACCACAGAAATCGTTTACAGAATAACACTTTTAGACGAAAACCAGCAAATGACAAACAGTTTGGTTTCGTTATTAAAAGCGATTCCGGATCCTTATGGTATAGGGCAGGGATCAGCAGGAGCAGTGTTCCTGATGTCAAAGATTTCTGGCGACGATAAATGCACGTATGCTATTTTTACTTCGGATACAAATGCTAAAAAATACATCGACAATGGCAAAGTCAATGATGCCTGTTTTTCTCAGAATGAGCCTTTAAGCAAGGACGCAAAGCGTTTGTCAATCGATAAGTCTTCCTGTCTTCAAGGAAATACCAGTACTGTCTGGTTTGGTTTCGAAAGTAAAAACTGGTTGTTGAAACAAAAAATAGTTCTGGAAGTGGTGCCATGGGTTGATACTAAGTTAAATCGTGGTTGGAACCAGGATAATAAAAATGAAATCGTCAGCCTTTGTAAAACCTCTGCAATGGCTCAAAAAATGGCAAATTCAGACGATTTTTGTGTTTGTATTTTAGATAAAATAATGAAACAGTATCGTTATACCGAATACCAAAAACTGCTCGTTATAGAAAAAACGAAAGTGTACAAAGATTTTGGAAATGCCTGTTACAATGACGCTTCTATCTCTAAAAATGTTTATAATGATTTGCGCACTCAGGCAAATTCCTTAATAAAACTGCAGAAATATAACGAAGCAATCCCTAAATTAAATGCCATAATTACTGCCGGAAAGGCAACCGCTCTTGATTATAGCTCAATTGGTTACAGTTATATTCTAACCAAACAATACGCTAAAGCAATCAAATTTTTAAAAGAAGGCGAAAAACTCGACGATACCGAATTGCTGGTAAAATTAAATTTAGCCCATGCTTATCTGGTTAGTGATGATTATAGTCAGGCAAAGGCAATTTATAAAAAATACCAGTCTCAAAACGTAACAGATAGTTTAAGCTGGGTAGACAAAACAAAACAGGATTTTGCACTTTTTCAAAAAAAGGGGTTGCCTTCATCAGACTTTGATAGGGTTTTAAGATTATACAATTAAAAAACATTTTACCATAACAGTAATGTAAGTTTATTTAATTTTAAGTTGAAAAAACTATTATTGTCTTATTTCCAGAGTGCAGGCTGAGTAAAGTCGGTTTCGCTCAGGATAGATTTCATTGAAGCCTTTTCATCGTTATATTTGCGCAAAGTCAACCTTATATTACTTACATAACTTATATGGTTTAAGAAAAACACATCTATAATGAAAGCAACTTACCACAAATACATGCTCGAATTTAAACGCCCTTCAGGAACGTCAAGGGGTGTTATGACCGAAAAAGAAACCTGGTTTATTGTACTCGAAGAAAACGGTAAAAAAGGAATAGGAGAGTGTGGGATTTTAAGAGGGCTAAGCGCAGATGACAGAGAGGATTATGAAGGAAAATTAAACTGGGTTTGTCAAAATATTCATTTAGGTGAAGATGTTCTTTGGAGAGAATTACTTGAATTTCCTTCGATTCAATTCGGAATTGAGATGGCCTTTTTGTCTCTGAAAAGTGAAAATCCATACTTGTTATTTCCTTCAGATTTTACTAATAATTCCAAATCAATTGTTATAAATGGTTTAGTCTGGATGGGGGAAGAAGCGTTCATGAAAGAACAGATTGAAGAAAAACTCAAGCAGGGATTTACCTGTATAAAACTTAAGATTGGTGCGATAGATTTTCAGAAAGAACTCGATTTATTACGCTTTATCCGCTCTCATTTTACAGCGGAACAAATAGAGATCAGGGTAGATGCAAACGGTGCTTTTTCTTTAAATGAAGCTTTATATAGATTAAATCAACTTACTGGTTTTGAACTTCATAGTATAGAGCAGCCTGTTCAGAAAAACAATACTGACAAGATGGCAGAGTTGTGTAGCTTGACTCCTTTTCCTATTGCTTTGGATGAAGAGCTGATAGGTGTATTTTCTGTGGGTGAAAAAGAAGCTCTTTTGCAAAAAATCAATCCTCAGTACATCATTTTAAAGCCCAGTTTTGTGGGAGGTTTCAGGGGGACTCAGGAATGGATTGACCTCGCTGAAAAATATAATATTGGCTGGTGGATCACTTCGGCACTGGAAAGTAATATCGGTTTAAATGCAATTGCACAATGGACATTTTTACTAAACTCGGTAATGCCTCAGGGGCTGGGAACCGGAGCTCTTTACACCAATAATATTGATTGTCCTTTGGAAGTTTCGAACGGGCAGTTGTGGTACAACAATTCGGTACAATGGGATGCTGATTTTTTTTTAAAAATTAGGATAAATAGATCTTCAAAATCCAAACAATAGCCAGTCAAACCTTAGAACTTTAGGTGAATTTATTTGTAACTTGCATAGAAATATAACTTCAGAAAAATGATTGAGATCGAAAGAAAGTTTCTGGTAAAATCAGATGAATTCAAAGCTCAGGCTTTTCGGCAAAATAAAATTGCACAAGGTTACTTAAGCTCGGTTCCTGAACGAACAGTCCGTATCCGGATCAAAGGTGAAAAAGGCTTTATTACGATCAAAGGAATTGGTCATCATAGCGGCATGACACGTTTTGAATGGGAAAATGAAATTCCGCTTGACGAAGCTCAGGAGTTATTGAAATTATGTGAAAAGGGAAAGATTGAAAAAACACGTTTTGAAATAAAATCTGGAAAACACATTTTTGAAGTAGATGAGTTTTACGGAGAAAACCAAGGCCTGATTATGGCTGAAATCGAACTGGATTCTGAAACAGAAGCTTTTGTAAAACCAGACTGGCTTGGTGATGAGGTTACAAACGATAAGCGATATTACAATGCTTATTTAAGTAAAAATCCTTTTAAAGACTGGGAAAAATAACAACTTTATGACACATCCATACGATCTGATTATTGTAGGCGGAGGTCCAATTGGTCTTGCCTGCGCAATCGAAGCGAAAAAGAAAAAACTGAATTATCTGATTATAGAAAAAGGGGCAATTGTCAACAGTATTTTTAATTACCCGTTGTACATGACCTTTTTTTCTACGGCAGAAAGACTTGAAATCGGTGATATTCCGTTCAATTGTCTGGCTCCAAAACCGGGTCGTCAGGAAGCATTAGAATATTATCGAAACATTCATCGTTATTTTAATTTTAATATCCATCTGTTCGAAAAAGTTACCGAGGTTCAGAAAACAGAAAGCAAAATTTTCAGGATCACAACTGATAAAAACTTTTACGATGCCAGAAATGTAGTTATAGCAACCGGATTTTACGATATTCCGATCGAAATGAATGTAAAAGGTGAAGAGCTGCCTAAAGTTCGACACTATTACAAAGAAGCACATGAATATGCTTTTAGGGATGTTTTAGTTGTTGGAGCAAATAATTCTTCTGTGGATGCTGCTTTGGAATGCTGGAGAAAAGGAGCAAATGTAACGATGGTAATTCGCAAAAACGAGATTAACAACCGGGTTAAATATTGGGTAAAACCGGATATTGAAAACAGAATAGCAGAAGGAAGTATTAATGTTTATTTTGAATCAAATATTACTGAAATCAGGGAGAATGAAGCAGAAATTGAAACTCCTGACGGTAAGGTGACTGTTAAAAATGATTTTGTTCTGGCGTTGACGGGTTATCGACCTGACTTGACTTTCCTTGAAAAAATGGGTATTCAGTTATCTGATGACGAATTAAAAATTCCGCAATACAATGCCGGGACGATGGAAACAAATGTCGAAGGATTGTTTTTGGCAGGAGTAGTTTGCGGCGGAATGGAAACACACAAATGGTTTATTGAAAATTCGCGCATTCATGCCAATAGGATTGTGGATTATATTACTTCGAAATAAAAAATAGTAATTACGATTGTGATATCGAGCGAAGTCGGGATATTTTTGAGATAAAACGTTCTCGACTCTGCTCGAATACACAAAAAGTTGATTTGTATAAGACGTTAAGAACTGCACGAAAGCATAGAACATCCTACTTTTGAACGTGCCCAATCTGGTCTTTTGGTAAACCATTTTTCATATTCAGGTTGTTCATCATATGGATTTTTTAACAATTCATACAGTTCAGAAATTAATGAATAATCCTCCTTATCAGCTGCGTCAATTGCTAATTGCGCCATGTAATTTCGCAATACATATTTTGGATTAACGGAGTTTTGAAGACGAATCCTTTCTCCATCTGAAGTATTTTCCTGATTTAAGCGGTCCAGATAATCTGTAAACCATAATAGCCAGTTGTCTTTAACCGTATCTTTGATTTCTTCCGGTTTGTAAAAAGCATCTTCAATAGCTTGTAACGCTTTTTTTGCCGAATCTGTTTTTTTAATTTTATTCAGGTTACGGTAAAAAATTGTCATATCGGTTTCTGATAATTGCAGGTTTGATTCTAAATAAGCAATGAATTCTTCATCATTTTCTGCTAAAGTAGACAGTCCCAGTTTGGCTAAAATCATTTTTGTATAATCAGAATTGAAATCAGTCATAAATGATTCCAGAATTTTTTCCAAAGGTTCGGCTTCATTGATTAACGGATAAAGCGAATTTGCGAGCTGAAACAAGTTCCATTGCGCCACCTGAGGCTGGTTTCCAAATCGGTATCTTCTGTTCTGGCTGTCTGTTGTATTTGGAGTCCAGTTCGGATCATAATTTTCCAGCCAGCCATAAGGCCCATAATCAATCGTGATTCCGTGAATCGACATATTATCTGTATTCATAACGCCATGAACAAAACCGACACGCTGCCAATGCAGGATCATTTCTCTTGTCTTATCGGCTACGGTTTTAAAAAACTTTAAATATTGTTCTTTTGCCTCTCCTGTAATTTCAGGAAAATAATATTTGATGTTATATTCTACGAACTGTTTCAGGTTTTTAAGCTCATTTCGTGCTGCAAGCATTTCAAAACTTCCAAAACGAATGAAGGAGGGCGCAACACGGCAAACAACAGCACCCTTTTCGTAAGCCGGATTTCCATTGTACAAAATATCACGCAGCACCGGGTCTCCTGATAGTATTAATGATAGCGAACGAGTTGTTGGCACACCCAAATGATGCATGGCTTCAGCACACAGGTATTCCCGGATAGAAGACCGTAAAACCGCCAGTCCGTCTGCAGTTCTGGAGTAAGGTGTTTTTCCGGCACCTTTTAATTGTAAAGTAAAAAACTGATCATTATGCTGAACTTCTGTCAAATTGATGGCGCGGCCATCTCCTAATTGTCCCGCCCAGTTGCCAAATTGATGCCCTGCATAACACATCGCAAAGGGACGGGTTTCCTCTAAAATTTCTTTTCCGGAAAAAACATTTAAAAAGGCTTCAGACTGAATTTCATCTGCATGTATACCAACCATTTCTGCCACTTCTTTTGAAGCATGGAGTAGCTTTGGTGCGGATGGTTTTACCGGATTTACGTACGAGAAAAGAGCATTCGAAACCTGACGAATTTCGTTGGTTTGACTAGAATCAGCAGGTAATTCAGATGTAAATCGGTTATGTAGTTGTAAGTGTTTCATTTTAAATCAGTCAATCAGGTTTTCATCTTTTAATTTATCGGCATACATTTTTTTTAATTTATATATTTTAGGGTCAATGACCATTCGGCAATAACCGGCTTCTGAATTGTTATTATAATAGTTTTGATGCTCTTCTTCAGCCTCATAGAATGCCTGAAAAGGTTTAAGCTGTGTTACGATTGGACTTGCATAAACGGGTTTTAGTTCGTTAAAAACCTGTTCGGCTATTGTTTTTTGCGTTTCGTCATGGTATAAGATTATCGAGCGATATTGTGTTCCGGCATCTGCACCCTGTCTGTTTAAGGTTGTTGGGTCGTGGCTTGTCATGAAAATAGTGATTAAGTTATGATAAGAAATAATATCAGGATTAAAGACAACCTGTATAACTTCTGCATGACCAGTCCGGCCTGTACATACTTCTCTGTATGGTGGATTTTTTATCTGACCATCAGAATATCCTGATTTTATGGTTTCGATACCTTTTAAGCGTTGAATCACTGCTTCAATGCACCAGAAACATCCACCTCCAAAAGTTGCGATTGCTTTATTTTTCATATATATGTTTTGATTTTTAAAGTGAGTAGAATAAGGTTTATCAAATTTAAAACTATTTATACAGATTCTAATCTGTACAAACGTTAATTGAATTATAAATAAAAATGTATTGTAACGAATGCATGATAATAGTTCATTGGGCGAAATTAGGTAAAAACGCCAGGAATAATTATTAGTTTACTTAAACACTTTTCTCTTTATATAAAAGTAATCGTTTTCTTATTACAAATTTAAAAGAGTGTTTTTTGTATAGTGAAACGGAACAAAAAAAGTATCGAGAACCGTTTTAATGATGTTTTCAGTTTCCGATATAATTTCCAATTGCACAATAAGTAACGAAGATGACAGCGTGGGTCTTTTTAACTGGATTCTGATATTGCAAGGCTTAACATTACGAATTGGGTTGTGGATTATACCCTTGGGGTAGAAATTGAAATGGTTTTTGTCTCAACGCAGGTGAAATTTTTAAGGATTATTTGTTGTTTTCAATCTCCAGTTACTCTACTTGTTATATAGGAAATATTATTAATTTGTTTAAAAAACTTTATTTTTTATAATTATACTATTGTAATGTTTCGAATTTTGAGTTTATTATTAGAATATTGTTAGTTTTTGTAAAAAAGAAATATATTTGCGTACATCTAAAAAAGCATAAATGAACACTACACTTAGCGATACTTCACTAGAAACGTATTTTCAGCGTTTTCGGGAAAATATAATTGGAATTGATCAGAAGTTTGATTCGCCTTACGGAAAAAAGCAAATCATTTATACAGACTGGACCGCAAGCGGAAGATTATATCGCCCTATTGAAGAAAAACTTTTAAATCATTTTGGTCCTTTTGTAGCCAACACACATACTGAGACAACTGTTTCCGGAACTGCTATGACTAAAGCATACCATCATGCACGTCATATTATCAAACGCCATACTAATGCCAGTCACGATGATGTTTTAATTACCGATGGAACTGGAATGACGGGAGTTATCAATAAGTTTCAGCGAATTTTAGGTTTGAAAGTCCCTGAAAACCTGAAAGCTTTTACTACTATTCCGGATGAAAAAAGACCTATTGTGTTTATCTCGCACATGGAACATCATTCGAATCAGACCTCCTGGCTGGAAACCATTGCTGATGTTGAAATTATTCCGTGTTCTGAGACTGAAAAAGGGCTTTTTAGTCTGGATAATTTAGAGGAGTTGTTAGAAAAATATAAGGACAGAACAATCAAAATTGCTTCGATTACCGCATGTTCAAATGTCACCGGATTAAAAACGCCTTTTCATGAAGTCGCGAAATTAATGCATCAGCATAATGGTGTTTGTTTTGTAGATTTTGCCTGTTCAGGTCCTTATGTGCAAATTGACATGCATCCTCTAGATCCGGAAGCGTATCTGGATGCGATTTTCTTTTCTCCACATAAATTTTTGGGTGGTCCCGGAACTTCGGGAGTATTGATTTTTAATAAAAAATTGTACAACAACATGATTCCCGATTGTCCTGGCGGAGGAACGGTGAGCTGGACCAATCCGTGGGGAGAACATAAATATATTGACAATATTGAAGACCGTGAAGATGGCGGAACTCCTGGCTTTTTGCAGGTGATAAAAACCGCTCTTGCCATTGAATTGAAAGAAGAAATGGGAATTGAAAACATCCTGCAACGCGAGCATGAAATTGTGGATTTTGTTTTTAATGAGCTGAATTCGATTCCGAATATTAAAATTCTGGCAGGTAACCATCAGGAAAGGTTAGGGGTGATTTCGTTTTTTATCGACGATTTGCATTTTAACTTGGGCGTAAAACTGCTGAATGACAGATTCGGAATCCAGACAAGGGGAGGCTGCAGTTGTGCCGGAACGTATGGACATTTTTTGCTGCATGTAGATCAGGAAACCTCGAATAAACTGGTTGATGAAATTACAATAGGCGATTTAATAAAAAAACCGGGCTGGATCAGAATGTCGATTCATCCTACGACCACAAAAGAAGAAATCGCTTTTGTTTGTGAAAGCATTAAAGATCTGGCTGAAAACCATGAAAGCTGGAAATTGGATTATGAGTATAATAAAGATACTAATGAGTTTATTCATAAAAATGCTAATTCGTTTGAAGATGAATTGGTGGCGGGGTGGTTTGTTTCTTAAATTATTTGTAATTCAGATGAAAACCTAACCAATACAAAATAAGATTCTGCACTTTGGATTTCCCCTTATTATAAACATAAATTAAAATAATGGTAAAGGAGGAACGGTCATAAAGTAAGAAAAATACAGATTAGTCGTTTGGTGAGATTTGGGTTTTATTAGAATTCTATAATCAAGAATCTTTACACAAACCAGAAAATACGCTGTTCTTATTTTCTCAGACAGATGCCAGAACGTTGAATCTGTTATAGAATTTTAGACCCTATAAGTTTTTAAAACTTACCTTTTATCCGATGTGTTCTCATAAAAAAAATGCGCAAATTTCTCTTTGCACATTTTTTTATGTCTTAATAAATCCTTAAAGTTCTTAAAGCAATGCTATGTATTAGGATTTTAATAGCGAATTAAAAATATTTTTCGATTACGTAATTTGGTTTAAACATAGTATCTGTTGTTTCGCCTTTTTTTCAGGTAGCGTCTGGTTGTATTCTTATTTGTTGGTCCATACACTTGAATTATCTTTGGTAAAACATCATTGGAATCCACATTAGTTATTGTTTTTAATGCCTTGTAATGTTGAAAAACTAGTTGTTATACCACTGTGAGTTGTATTGTGGTTCCTATTTGTGTGTAGGTTCCTGAATCTGGTGTTTGTGTTTTTATGATATTAGTACTTGTTTCTGATACTCCATCCGGGAGCTGATAGCTTAGCCCTATTGTATTGAGTACCAGAACTGCTTGCGCTATGGTTTTGTCAATTAATGATGGTATTATACGCAGTCCTGAAACACCGTCTGGTGGAGGTACTGGGACTATCTTGAATTTTAGTTTTGCCATGGCATTGATGTCTAGGTTAAATCGATTGCTGTTGCCTGCATTGATGGGAGTGGCGTATATTTTGCTTCTGGATATATCATTGCTCAGGGAAGGCGTACTGGTGCTGGTGCTTGATATAGCAAATGAAACTTGAGCTTCGACTTCGGTTTCTGGTAAGACATAAAAGGTAGGCTGGTAACCTATCGATTTTAGCATGTTTAAGACTTCGTCTTTATTTTCTGAGTTATATATTTCTAGGGTTTGCGCTAGTGATCCGGCGTCTAGTGCTGCTTGGGCTTCGCCTACGCCTTTACCTATGGAGGAGATGAGTTCGCCTAGGGGTGCTGCCATGATTTCTTTCATGAAATCTAAAGAGTTGTTTGACATTTTTTTAGTTTTTAGTTTTGTTTTGCAAATACTACGGTTATTGTTTGATTGTAATTTACTGGACTGCCTTGTGGTATAGATTGCTTGAAGGCTTGTCCTGTAGGTATATTTCTAACATCAAATTGGTATATGGTGTCGAGTTGTAGCCCTATGGAATGGAGCACTTGTCTACAAGCGGTCTCGGTTAATCCTAATACATTAGGCATTTTGAGTGTGTTACCTGTAACTGTGGCTTGTTCAGCGATATCAATTTTTATGTCGGATATGGTGGCTCCGTTTACATTGTTTATTTTCTCACCATCAACAAATTTTATTTTTACACCTCCGGTTACGTCTTGTTCTACAAATGTTTTGAGGGTTAGGGACAGGTTGCTTAGTTTGTATTTACTGTCTCTGGTTTGGTCACTGGCTATTTGTACTTGATCTATAATGTTGTTATAGACTTTATTAATGGGCTGGAAGCCTGGATTGCCAGCTTCTAGTTTTTGTTTAATCTCTTCTATTTCTTGGGTAAGTTTTATTTTTTCTTGTGTGAGTTGTTGTATTGTCTCTACTCCTTTGGTATTGGCTTGTTGTAGTTCTGTGTTTTTTTTATTGAGTTCGTTTATTTGTGCGGTGTTTATACCTATTGTTCGTTGCAAACTGGCATTTTCTAGCTGTGTTTTTTGAACTAGAAGCGATAAACTTGTATTTTCTGTAGCTATTTTGTTTAGGCTTGCTTCATTTTTTTCGTTGGTTTGGTTTAGATTTAGCATTGTAGCCTTTAGAGACTCTATTTGGGAGGTGTAATTTTCTATTATTTTTTTATTTTCATCATTTTTTTGTAGGGCTGTTTCTAACTGATTTTCTACGTTGGTAGCTATTTGTGATAATACCGCAGGATCTATGGCTAGAGTTGCCATTATGGAATTGTCTAACTTGTTGTTTGGTAGTTGTTTGGTAATTTCTGGATCCGCTATCCATATGGTGTTGAAATCGTAATTTATTGTTTTGGTTTTATCATTTATTGTGGTACTGCCACCTAATGAATATACTTGGGTTTCTTTGGTTTTTAAACTTGCGGTGCTTACTAGTCGTAGTTGTGGGAGTGCTGGTGTATCACTAGTGGCTGACAATAACTTGGTTGCTGTGGTTTCTAGTTTGAAAACACCATTGGTTATTGTTTTGCTTGCTAGTGTTGCCCATCCTTTTTGCTTAAGATCGTAATATTGTACTGTGAGTGATAATCTATTGATAGTTTGATCGTTAAATTTTTTTACTATTGCGTTTATGATTATATTATATTCATTCATCTCTAAGACTTTTTATGTTTTGCTTATTGCGATTGATTTTGACACTGATCCTGAGTTTACTCTTATTAAAAATGTTCTGCCGTTGTTGTAATCATTTATATTCAAATTGATGGTGGTTGTTAGTTCTCCATTGAGGTTTGTTTTTCCCTCCATACTACTAAAAACGGGTGGAGTTACTATTACTCCATTTATATTTTGCGAGGTTTCGACATCAAAATTGAATTCAACGGTGGTGTTTGGAAATTTTTCATTGAGGGTATTGGCTATGCTTACTGTAATTGTAAAGCTGGCTATTCCTCCTTTTATCTCTGGTCCTTGGGTTGCTACAGTTAAGTTTACTTGTGGCAATCCCTCGTTAGGAAGCACAGCTACAAACCGGCCTGATATGGTGCTGGCTATATGTGATTTTTGATTGGTCGATGTTGGAATTGTTGCTTGGGGATTAAATCGTATAAGTCCACTTTGTACTTTTCCTATATTCCCTATAGCCGGCATTACTGGAAGACTTGGATTTGCTTTTGTATTAGTGGTTTGTGTGGTGGACTCAAAATCAGAGGTTACTTGTAAACTAAAGTCTAGGTAAGGCAACTGGTACATAGTATTGGGTCTGCCATACTCGTCATAAGGAGGCATGTTACGCAATTGTTGTTGTGCTTGGTTTAAACTATCGGCTATTCCTAGCAGTATCTCGTGTAAGGCTAATGATGTGTTGGAGGACTGACTCATTTTTTTCTTTTAATCATTAAATTTATCTTTTTTGCGCTCTTTGCGTTCTTCTTTTTTACGTTCTTCTTGTTCTTCTCTCCTACGTTCTTCTTTACGTTGTAATAGTCGTTCTTCTTTTTGTTCTTCTTTTTGTTTTTCTTTCTTTTCTTCTGCTATTTTTTCCTCATTTTTTGGATTTTCTTTCTCTTTCATAGCGTCTGGATCGAAGGGTTTATCGAACGAATTTGTAAACTTGTCCATAGGGAGTAGTTTCTCTACTTCAAATCCTTTGTCAAATTTATCTTTTATACTTTCTTTTATACTTTCTTTTATTCTTAGTATCTCTTTTTTCTTTTCTTTGATTTTTTCCCAGTCGTCTTTTATTTTTATGGCTTTGTCTTTTACTTTTTCTATTGATTTAGTTTTTTCTTTTATCGTTTCGAGTGCTTTTTTTGCTTTTAATTGGTCTCTTATTTGATCTGGATTGGGACTTTTTTTTATCGAAAAGTCTTTAATCACTTCGATTACTGGTTTTTTCTTAAGCTCTTCTCTAACTTCAAAAGTATCTTTTTCAACTTTTTTCTTTACCTGCCTTCCTGTTTCAAATAGATCTCTTGCTTTTTTTACAGGAGCTTTAAGTCTTTCAGTTTCTTTTTTTATGTTTCCTTTTTTCCCAAAAGTGTCTATTGATTTTTTGACTTTTTCTACTGTTGTTTTTATCGAATTTCTTTTTGCAAAAGTGTCTATTGTTTTTTTTACTTTTTCTACTCCTTTTTTGGGTGAGATTTTATTTTTTTCAATTTCTTTTTTGACTACTGTTTTGGGCTTCTCATCTATTTGTTTGGGTTGGTCAGTTTTGTTTGGTTTTTTTACTGATTTTCTTGTATCAAAATCGTCTTTTAGTTTTCTACTGATACCAAACTTTGATGCTTCCTTCTTTTTTTGCTTGAGTTCAAAAATACTTTTTTGTTTTGCTTGTTGTTTTTTTGTAAGCCATTGCTGGTCTATCTTTTTCTTTTCTGCAAAAGTAGGTATGTGGTTAAAATACCTTTGTTCTTCAGGTGGTGTTTGAGTGTTACTTACTTCGTTTTTTAATTTTTTTTCTAATTCTTCTCTTTCTTTAACCAGTTTAGATAATGCTTCATCTTGTGCTATTATTTTTTGAAAATCCAAAGGTTCTGGGCTTGTATTATTGTTAACAAGCCCTGTTCCTTTGGTTTCTTCTGGTTTTGGTATAAATTTTTTCCAGCTTTTTGCCATTGTTATCTACCTTATACTTTTTTATACCACTGGCTGTGTTGGTGCGGCTATGAGTTCCTTAATTCTTTGTTCAAATATTACGGGAGCAGGTACTGTAACAAGTTTAGTTCGCATAAGCGAGCTGCCCTCAGCACTATATTGGTATTTTTGAGAGTAGCTTGCATTGACCGATGCTGAGAATATTCCAAATGGTGCTTTTGCCTTAGCTTCTAACGATGCTTTGAATTCATTTTCCTGTTTCATAGTTATAGCCATTTTAAGCTCGATATAGGTATCAACAAACTGGTAAAAGGTAGGGGTAAAGCCCAGTGCAAGCAAGCTGTAGCTTTGCCCACCTTCTTGTAGTTTTATGAGTGCAGTATCGTCTTTTACCATTTCGCCATTAGTTCCTTCTTTAAAACCAGCCATGAGTTGGGTTATTCGTATAGAAACTTTGTCCAAAGCATATTGCGCTTCGGCTATTCCTAAACCCAAATTCTTGACCATTTCTGGAAAAGGGGCGTTTAAAAGTTCTTGTCCTATACTCATGGGGTATACTTATGTTGTTTTATTTTGCTCTTTGGCTAATTCCATTTGTGCACGAATACGCTCTTCAAGTATAGCTGGTGGTGGAATAGGTACTAACTTGGTACGTAAAAAACTGGATCCCTCGGCTGAATAGCTATATTTTTGTGAGTAAGTAGCATTCACCTGCGTAGTAGTTACTGAGCGGCCTGCAGCTATACCGCCTCCAAGACCTGGAATAAACATGGCACCTGCCTTAAAACTAGAACTTCTTCTGTTGGTATTAGTTGTTCTGGTATAACTACCTTCCTGAGTATATTTGATACTTATTTTCACCTCAATCATAGTGTCTACAAACTGGTAGAACGTAGGTGAAAAACCCAACTCTAGCATAGAAACACGTGCTGGGATGAAGAAGGTTTTTTCTACTGCACCACTTTTTTTCTTAATTAGAATATCAGATTCAGAGACTTTTTCATAAAGTTTAGTTGTTCCATCTCCTTTATAAGCATAATATTCTGTGACATTAGGAGAAACAACAACTTTATATATTTGATTAGAAATTCTAAAACTTGAATCTGTTTTAGCCTCTAAAATTGCATAAGTTGTTAAAGAATTATCCGTTGTTAAATTAGCATAATCCCAATTACCATCTAATTTGTTCTTTATAGTTGCTTTTAACTCTTTGTCATTTGTTGAATTGTACAACTCTACAGCTCCTGTTAAAGTAACTTTTTCTTGACCAAAAAACACCCTACTGTCTTCAAAAGTTACTACCTCTTCGCCGTTGATTTCTTCGGTTATTGTTTGTAAGCCCCCCATCATTTGGGCTACTTCCATAGAGTTGGAATCAAGTTTTATTTGTGCTTCGGCTATAGCAAATGCCATTTGTCTTATCATGTCCCCCATAGGAACATCAAGTAATTCTTGTCCTATTTTAGGTTGTTCGTTAAATAAACTCATTGTTATTTTGTTTTAATTGTTATTATTCTTCTTTTTTCTTGATACTTTCTTTTAGTATAGTCAATAAATTATCGGGTGGCGGTAAGGAGACCATTCTGGCCGATATAGATGATGACCCTTCGGCTGATTGTTCAAACTTACGCGCATACGATGCATTTACTGTTGCCGTTACGACCCCTATAGTGGCACCAACTTCTGCTCCTATAGAGAAAGCGGTAGATTCTGCCATTGAAAATTCTAACTTGGCTTCAAAAGTAGCTTCGGTAAAGGCATAGAATGTTGGCGTAAATCCAAGTGTGATCAGATTGTATTTGGTACCTCCTATTTCTATTTCTTTATCGCTTAGCTCTTTGAGTAGTGCGATTGAATTGGTGTCTAATTCTTTTTGGGCATTAGCCACTGCCATTCCTAACTTTTCCACCATAGTATATAGTGGAGTGTTAGTGAGTGTGTTGGTTATATTTTGTATTGCGCCCATACTAAATTATTCTTCGAGACTTTTTAGTATAAATTGCGTGAACCCTTCTGGTGGTGGCAGGGCTACCATCTTAGCACTCATAGAGGCGTTGCCTTCCATACTCATTTCAAACTGACGAGCATAACGAACGTCAACGCTACCGCCTATAGCTACAGTACTTCCTGTATCACTATTTGACACATCTCGTTTTGAGGCAGACTCTTGATTAAATACTTCATTAATCAAAATACTATCTTCTTTTATGTCATGATTTTCGTCTCTTTGCTCTTCTTTTTCGATTTTGATCTGGGAAGCATCTTTAGTAAATACCGAAAATTTCAATAATGATTCTTTATGAAGCAAGTGTAACACTTCATGACGATTTTCAAATAAATAGGTATTTGATTTTGATTTTAAATCCGTTTCGACATTAGTCAAAGAATCTTCGGTTGTAAAATTAATAGCAGTTTGCCCATAGCGGATAGTTTTATCTCCTGATACAAAAAATGCTGTTTCTTTTAACACAATAAATTTATTCTTTTTAATTGCGTTGATTTCTGGCGTAGCTGTTGTTTTAATTTTTCCTCCTTCAAATACAATATAGTCAGCAGGCAACGTAATACTTGCTCTTCTATTTGTAGCATTTTTAACGTCATCACCTCCGGCTTTTGCCTTAGTCTCACCTATTGAAGTAGGATTACAACCTAACTTGGTTAATAGTGTTTTGAAAGCCATAGCGCGTCGCATGCCTAGTTTTTCATTGTAAGCATCTTTACCGCTACTATCAGTCTCTCCTACAATGGTAACCGTTTCTGATGTAAGTCCTAATACGGTGTTTAATTTTTTCAAAATAGCTAAAAGTGAACTATTATTTTTTACTACACTTGTATTTACATCACCTGCTGTTCTTACATCTTCGTCAAAATAAAGTCTGTCTCCAAGTCTTATCGCTTTGTTTGTAACATCTCGTTCATCATCATGTTTGAAGAAAATTTCCAATTTGGTTTGTTTCCATACAGCTCCATCAAGCTCCCAATACGTACCATCTTTAGAGAAACCATAAACAATACCTGTATTAGCAGTGTTAGCAACAGGAAGCGTCGTTGAGAGATCAGTTATAACATTAAATTTATTAGTATTCCCACCATCAAGTTTTATTTCTAAATCAGTAGCATAATCTGTTATTTTTAAAACACCATAATCTGTACTAACAATATGAGGTTGAGAAATACACACATAACCATTTACAACACTAACATTTAATTTTTTGGACTTGTTTTCGATTGTTTGTTCGCTATGAATTTCGTGTAATACCTCACTTATTTTCTCATTTTCTAAGACTTTATCTTCAAATTTTTCGATCATTTTTACACAACCTTCCTCTTGCTTGATTGCGATAGATTCATTTTCTATTTTAACCTTATTGGTTTCAGAGGCTTTTAGGGTAATACTTTTGCTGCTTTTGTTTTCGTTATACCCTTTAGAAAATTTGTTTGAATTAATAAACTCTGCCTGATCCTTGGTAAGCGAGTTGTCATTAGTGTAGCTTGCATTAAGTTTTACATTTACATCCAAGCTCTCTTTCATTGCCATTTTTAGGCTTATAGAGGCATTAATGTTAGCCTCGGTAAAGGCATAAAAAGCAGGTACAAATCCTAGTTCGAGCAATGACTTGTCGCCTATTTTTTGTTCTGATAATTTGATAATTTGAGCTACTGAGTTGTTGTCCAGTTTCTCTTGTGCCTCTGCTATTCCTAAGGCTAGCGAGGTAAAAATGTTGCCTACATCTACATTTTGTAGAATATTGGCACCTTCCTTAAAGTCTTTAATGTCTGCCATTTAGTTAATATTTAGTTTATAGTTAATAATGATTTATTATTTCTGGGAGTTCTATTGCTATTTCAGGTTTCAAGTTGTCTTTGTGTACTATAAAGTATTGGTGCTTTTTTTGTAAGTCTACTATTTGTTTGGTGCTTATATTGTAGCCTCTAAGTATCCAGTTAAGCAAATCGTCAGTCAATTTTTGTTTGCCTGTCTCTATTGTTTTTTGAACAGTTTGGAGTAAGGCTTTTGCTTCATCTTTGTCTTCCTTATATAGATATTGTACAGCCATACGCTGTAATACATCGGCTTTATACTTAATGATAATTTCGGTTTGTTCTTTAGCGTTTAATAAGTCTAAAAATTTCTCGCAATAGTTAATCACCTCATCATAAGCTCCCATCAACTCCATAGACTCCATAGCACATTGTATGTAATGCTGAAAAAACATCTCACCATTTACTTGATTTTGGGTCATTCTGATGGCCTCTTTGTAATGGCGTAAAGCTTCCTTATGATTGCCTGCTACGGCATAAATTTTTCCTTTTTCGGCTATGCCTAGGTGAAAGCTGTATTTAGTATCGGTATTTTCCATATGCTATGCAGGCAGTTTTTCAACTACACAACCTATTTCTTCAAGTTGTTCCGTCATGTAGCGTGTTAATATATGTTGTAAAGGTTTTGGGCTCGTCCACTTGGTATTTTGTTTGATATTGATTCTCTCACTAAAAAATTGTTTTACAATAGCCTTAGTCTTATCTAGATCAGGTATTTGATCTATAGTTATATTGTATTTGCCAAGAGGAACATTATTATAACTACATGTTAATCCGGCGGTGGTATAAAGACCTAGTTTTTCTGAAAGGTCTTTTCTATTTACCGATTCGTCTAATACGACAGGCAAGTTGCTTGCTATTTCTGATAGTATTTCTTCAGGCATACCTACAATTTGCGTAAGTATATTGGTGTGGTTACTGTTATTGAGGTCAAAAGCATCCAATACAATTTCAAATCGTTGAAAACTTTGATTTATAATTTGTACCGCTCCTGTTTGTTGGAAACGCTTCCATATTTCCTGACTATTAGCATAGGTTAGTCCTTCTACTTCTGTAGGGTGGGGCGATAATCGCAAACCCAGCGTGTGCAACAGTTGGTCAATCTGATTCTTTATTTTGACATCAGCAGTATTTATTCTAAGGGTATAAAGATCGGTTTTAGGATTGCTGGCTATTACCTCGGCATCAATTCTTTTAGATAAGGCTAGGGCAGTAGCTATTGATACCCCACCTAAAACAATACTGGGTTCGTTCAGCAATAGGTTGAGCGATTCCTTCTCGTCGCAACCTAAAAATTCACTTAATTGCTTATTAATTATAGGTAAGTTTCTGGGATTTTGAATATATAGTGCTAATTCCAGCAACTCAGGTGCGGCAGGCAAGGGTTCATCTTCACTTGTAATCAGTACTTCAAGTCCTAATTTTGTGAGTAATGCTTCGGTTTTTAAAGCCAGTTCTTCTTCTACATTCTGGAATAATACTGCGGGTGTGCAATATAATAATTTAACTACATATTCTTGTTGAATTCCTAATACTTCTGATAGTATTTTGCCTACAGATGGATTTGCCGTCCCTATACTGGCAATGATTACGTTTTTAGTTGACATTATTTACGTTTCTTTTTATTTTTTATAAAATTAAGAAAAATAATATTACAAAAATAAAGAAGAATCACTGTTTTTTTTTTAAAATCAACTTTTTACAAAAAAAAAATAAAAAACCACCAAACATTAAAAAATCAACAAAATAGTTAAGTTATCAATAGGCAAACAAATAAAATCATTACCTAAATATATTAACTATCTATTCTTGTTTGCCGGTAAAAAGTGATACAAAAAAGCTGTTTCAAAGGTGTACTTTGTCAGTTTGCTTGTTAGTTTAAAGTCATAAAAACCTATTTTTTGAATCTAAAGGATTGAGCGTAAATCCTTATTGTGACGGGGTTGGGCATAAAAGATTACTTCGCTTGATTTTTTATTTAACCATAGTTTGGTGAACTTCGTTTGCAAGTAAATATGGGGACTTCTAGGTCTTAAAAAAGCAAAAAAGTGCTGCTTTTGAGTAATTAACAGATAATCATCTTGGTTTTAGTTTGTTGTTACAAATAAATATATTAATTTTGCAAACCTTTTGGCAAAGAAGAGTTTCCATTAGGTATCAACTATTTATGTAAAACAACTTCTGTTTTTCTACTGCTTTATGAAACTCGAGGGAAACAGAATACAAATTTTTTATCAGCATGTCTGAACAATTAAAATCACAAGAAGAGTTTTTAGCAAATTTTAACTGGCATAACTTCCAAGAAGGAATCGATGCAGTAGATGAGAAAAACTTACAAGAGTTTGAAGAACTAGTATCAAAAACTTTCATCGCTACTGACCAGGAAGAAGTAGTTGAAGGTGTTGTTGTTAGAATTACAGATAGAGACGTTATCGTTGATATCAATGCTAAATCTGAAGGTGTTATTTCTTTAAACGAATTCCGTTACAACCCAAACTTAAAAGTAGGTGACAAAGTAGAAGTATTAATCGATATCCGTGAGGACAAAACAGGTCAGTTAGTATTATCTCACAGAAAAGCACGTACTATCAAATCTTGGGATAGAGTTATTGCAGCTAATGAAACTGGAGAAATCGTTAACGGTTTTGTTAAATGCAGAACTAAAGGAGGTATGATCGTTGACGTATTCGGTATCGAGGCGTTCTTACCAGGATCTCAAATTGACGTTAAGCCAATTAGAGACTACGATGTATATGTAAACAAAATGATGGAATTCAAAGTGGTAAAAATCAACCACGAATTCAAAAACGTTGTTGTATCTCATAAAGCGCTTATCGAAGCTGATATCGAAGTACAGAAAAAAGAAATCATCGGTCAATTACAAAAAGGACAAGTATTAGAAGGTGTTGTTAAAAACATTACTTCTTATGGTGTGTTTATTGACTTAGGTGGTGTTGACGGATTAATTCACATTACTGACCTTTCTTGGAGCAGAATCAACCACCCAAGTGAAGTTCTTGAATTAGACCAAAAATTAAACGTTGTAATCCTTGATTTCGATGATGAGAAAACAAGAATTCAATTAGGATTGAAACAATTAAACGCTCACCCATGGGATGCTTTAGATGCTAATTTAACTATTGGTGATAAAGTAAAAGGTAAAGTAGTTGTAATCGCTGATTACGGTGCATTTATTGAAGTTGCTGAAGGTGTTGAAGGATTAATCCACGTTTCTGAAATGTCATGGTCAACTCATTTACGTTCTGCTCAGGATTTCGTAAAAGTTGGAGATGTTGTTGAAGCAGTTATTTTAACTCTTGACAGAGATGACCGTAAAATGTCATTAGGTATCAAACAATTGACTCAGGATCCATGGACTGATATTACTTCTAAATATCCGGTAGGTTCTAAACATACAGGTATCGTTAGAAACTTTACAAACTTTGGTATTTTCGTAGAATTAGAAGAAGGAATTGATGGATTAATTTACATCTCTGACTTATCTTGGACTAAGAAAATCAAACATCCATCTGAATTTGTTAACGTTGGTGAGAAATTGGATGTAGTGGTATTAGAATTAGATGTTGACGGACGTAAATTATCTTTAGGTCACAAACAAACTACTGCTAATCCTTGGGATCAATACGAAGATTCTTTCGCTGTAGGAACTATCCACAATGGTGAAATTTCTGAAATCGTTGACAAAGGAGCTACTGTAGAATTTGGAGATGACATCGTTGCTTTCATTCCTACTCGTCACCTTGAAAAAGAAGACGGAAAGAAATTGAAAAAAGGTGATTCTGCTGATTTCAAAGTAATTGAATTCAACAAAGAATTCAAAAGAGTAGTTGCTTCTCACACTGCTATCTTCCGTGAAGAGGAAGAGAAAAACGTGAAAGCTGCAACTGAAAATACTTCATCTAACTCAACTACTAATGCACCAGCTGCGACTTTAGGAGATAACAATGATGTATTAGCTGCATTAAAAGCTAAAATGGAAAAAACTGAGAAAAAATAATTCTTAGCTTTCTTGAAAATAGAGAGAGGCTGTCCGAAAAGTAAGGACAGCCTTTTTTTTATTGTTTTAATTTTGAGATAATTATTTTTAATTAGAAGCAAGTAATTTTGTTTCTTCCGGAGTGTAATCATTTACAATTGCATAAGAATTAATTCCTGTAATATTCATTTCATCAAGAATATCCACCAGATTACCGTAATTGGATTTCTTGCTTGGTTTTATGATTACTGTAACACCAATTTCTGGTCTGCCCATTCCTGCGGAATATTCATGAACTTTTTTATTTATAACTATTAATTCTTTACGTATTCCGTTTTTTCCATAATGTATTTCCTTCGGATTTTGAATAGGAGCGTATAATAATCCCATGTAAGTAATCATTTTATCGTTGTCATCTAGTAATACGGTTAGAATACGATTTTCATCTGGTTTGTTACAGTCAGGTTCTGGACCGCAGCCTCGATCACCTCGACCGAAATCCATCATTTTGGGTTTAGCTAATTCAATCGTTACCATAAAAAATATTATCAGTAAAAAAGAAATGCTAACCATAGCGGTTAGATCAACTCTTGTGTTTTGTTTTCTGCTTCTGACTTTTCTGGGAAGGTTTTGCATAAGATGTATTTATTAATTATAAGCTAATAATTTATATTCTTCTGGAGTGAATTCGTTTACAATGGCGTAAGTGTCAATTTTTGAAATTGCCATTTCATCCAGAATATCAACTAAATTTTTAAAGTTGCATTTTTTGCTTGGTTTTATGATTACAATTGGACCTCTATTTGAATCTCCAGTATATTCTTGAATTTTGTTTTTCTTATTTAATAGTTCTTTATGAATGCCATCGACTCCATATTTAAATTCTTTAGGTAATTTATCTGAATATCCAAGTAATCCTGAATAGGTAATAATTTTATCTTTGTCATCAAGTAAAACTGTTATAACACGATAATCTATACCAGCCCCACAACGAATAACTCCATCCCAAGCTGGATCTTTTTCTGGTAAACTTAAAGCCATAATTTTCGGTTTGGTCAATTCAGTTGTAACCATAAAGAACACAATCAGTAAAAATGAAACGCTGACCATTGCTGTTAAATCAACTCTTGTATTTAGTTTTTTGCTTCTGACTTTTCGATTAATTTCCATAGTTTTGTGATTTAGTTGGCTGCTAATAATTTTGTTTCTTCAGGAGTGTCATTGACAATTGCATAAGTATCAATGTTGGCTATTGCCATTTCATCTAAAATATCAACCAAATTTTTATAGGTTGATTTTGAACTGGGTTTTATAATTGCAATTAGTTTTTTAGATTTAGGATTTTTGGATGAATTTTCAAGGATACTTTTATTTTGCAGAATTAACTCTTTACGGATCCCGTTTTCTCCATAGTTTGTTTTTTTTGGGGAAATTATTGGAGATCCTAAAGCTCCCACATAATAGATTATTTTATTGTTTTCACCCAGTAAAATTGTAATTGATTCAGTATTGGTTTTATCAAGTGGCTCATTATTTAGTTTTTTACTAGTTTCAGGCAAATTTATCGTCATTACTTTCGGTGTAGTCAATTTAATCACAGCCATAAAAAATAATACAAACAAAAGAGAAATGCTGACAATAATAATTAGAATAATCCTTATTGTTCTTTTTTGACTTTTTGTTTTCTCCGGTAAATTTTCCATAAATGAATGTATTTTGATTTTAAAGTTAATAATAAAAGTAATCATTGTTGTCCGATAAAAAAGAAGCCAAATTAATGGCTTCTTAAAAAACATCGTAATTTAGAGTTGCAAAATTCAAATAACGATGGGTAAAAATAAGTATTTTTCGACTAAATCTGTTTTCGGA
>NZ_QJHK01000018.1 GCF_003202435.1 Flavobacterium cheongpyeongense | reverse complement strand
ATTTTCCATTTATTGAATTCTAATGACAATACTAAAAAACAAGCTAAAGCAAGATAGAACCTCGTTAAGTATCTAAAAATATACAATATTTAACAAAACGAAATTATTTATCGGACAACAATGATTTTAAAACAAAAAACCCAAATTATCCATAAACAGATCGTTTGGGTTTCATTATAGTGGCATTCTAAATTTATTTATTTAAAAATTCCAGAACTGAATCGGTAATAAATTTAATCTGCTCATCATCTAACTCAGTATGCATTGGCAGAGCAATTACTTCTTTTACCAATTGATTAGTTACAGGAAATTGTTCTTCTTTATAACGGGAATCAGCATAAGCTTTCTGGGAATGTAACGGAATTGGATAATAAATCGCACATGGAATTCCTTTGTCCAATAAATGCTGCATCAGTGCATTTCGGTCTGCATCAATAATTCTTAATACATACTGATGAAAAACGTGATCATTTGCGTTCGAATCGAATTCTGGTGTAATGATCTGTTCATTACCAGCAAATGCAGCATTATATTTTGTTGCTACCAAACGTCTTGCTTCATTATATTGATCCAAAAATGGCAATTTCGCATTTAAAACCCCCGCCTGAATACTGTCCAGACGTGAATTAACCCCCACAACATCATGATGGTAACGCTCATACATTCCGTGATTTACTATTCCACGGATCACGTGTGCTAACTTATCGTCATTAGTAAAAATTGCACCACCATCTCCGTAACAACCTAAATTTTTAGAGGGGAAAAATGAAGTTGCCGCAACATGCCCAATAACACCTACTTTGCTTTTTGTACCTGATTTGGAAATATAATCAGCACCTATTGCCTGTGCGTTATCTTCGATTACATATAAATGATGTTCTGCTGCAATTTCCATGATCGCATCCATATTCGCAGCTCGTCCAAATAAATGTACTGGAACAATAGCTTTTGTCTTTGGTGTGATAGCTTTTTTAACAGCATCTATGTCGATATTCATATTATGCAAATCAACATCCACCAAAACCGGAGTCAATTGTAGTAAAGCAATAACTTCAACAGTTGCAGCAAATGTAAAATCGGCAGTTATAACCTCATCGCCCGGTTTTAAATCCAGCCCCATCATCGCAATTTGCAGAGCATCAGTCCCATTCGCACAAGGAATTACATGTTTTGCTCCCAGATAATCTTCCAGGTTTTTCTGAAACTGATGAACCAATGGTCCGTTTATGTAAGTATTTGTATCTAAAACCTCCTGAATAGAAGCATCAACAGTAGTTTTTATCTTCTCGTATTGACCCTTTAAGTCAACCATTTGAATTTTTTTCATTTATGTTCTTATTTAAATCTGAAGATTCGGATTTACACCAAAATCTTTAAAATGAAAAGCAAAAATAGTTATTTAATACCTTCAAACAATGAAAATAATCGAAAGAAACGTAATTTAGCCCCAAAAATAAACAGATGCTTTTTCTATACAATTTAGTCGTTATACTTACAGGTTTTTTTCTTAAAATAACAGCCCTTTTCAACCAGAAAATAAAACTGTTTGTTGATGGCAGAAAAAATGTTTTTACTATTTTAAAAGAAAAAATAAAACCCGAAGATAAAACAATCTGGTTTCACTCGGCTTCATTGGGCGAGTACGAACAAGGCCTTCCGGTTATTGAAAAAATTAAAGAAAAATATCCCGCACACAAAATCATTGTTACCTTTTTTTCGCCTTCAGGTTATGAAGTCCGAAAAAACAATCATGTTGCAGACGTAACGCTCTACCTTCCCCTGGATACAAAGAGCAATGCAAAACAGTTTTTAAGATTAGCCCATCCTGAATTGGTGTTTTTTATCAAATACGAATTTTGGCTTAATTACTTAAAAGAGCTAAAAAAAACAAAAACACCCACTTATCTGATTTCAGGAATCTTTAGAGACAGTCAAATGTTTTTTAAATGGTACGGCGGGTTTTACAGAAAAGCTTTGGAAACTTTTACTTATTTTTTTGTTCAGAATGAAAAATCAAAAGTAAAAATCGAAACAATAGGATTTAATAACGTAATCGTTTCAGGCGATACCCGTTTTGACAGAGTAGACACCATTCTGGACAGAGACAATTCACTTGAATTTATTGAAACTTTCATAAACAACCAACCTACAATAATCATTGGAAGTTCCTGGCCAAAAGACGAAGCTTTATTAATTGAATATATCAACCAGGCTTCTTCAACTGTAAAATTTATTATTGCACCTCATAACATAAAGAAAGAACAAATTCAAAATTTGAAAAACTCGATTTCAAAAGAAACAGTATTATATTCCGAAAAAGAAAATAAAAAGCTGTCCAATTATACTGTTTTTATCGTTGACACTGTTGGTTTACTGACCAAAATTTACAGTTACGGTACAATCGCTTATGTTGGCGGCGGGTTTGGAAATCCCGGTATTCATAATATCTTAGAGCCCGCAGCATTTGGACTCCCAATTGTTATAGGCCCCAATTATTCGAAATTCGCCGAAGCAATCGAATTAGTAAGTCTTGGAGGCAGTATGGTTGTTTCAAACGAAGAAGAGCTAAAGCAAATCTTTAACCGATTGCTTACAGACCTTAACTTTACTGAAGAAAAAGGAAGAATTTGCCAAACATACATTCAAAACAACAAAGGAGCTACAAATACCATCATAAAAACCATTTCATAAATTGATAATTTAGTTTTTTTAGCCATTTAATTTTCATAAAAAACACCAAAAACATCCCTTTTTCTCTTTTGCCTTAATGCAGAATAATCAATCAAAAGCAACATAACCCCTAAACAAACAATTCAAAACAGTGAATTGTTTTTTGAATATTCAACAAAAAATAAAATTTACAAAAAAAACAACAATACAGTAAGTTTTATCATATTTGGCACATTAATTGATAAACAACAAGATCAAGAGACAAAGGAAAATATTTTAAAAAAAAAACAAAAAAATATTTTACATATTAAAAAATTTATATCTTTGCCTCGAATTAATAATTAACCTTTTATAATAAAGTAAGATGAAAAAAGTATTTTTAAGTTTAGCTGTTGTTGCTGTTTTAACTGTTGTATCTTGTAAAAAAACCGAAGCTGCTGCTGATGCTGCTGCTACTGATTCTTCAGCTGTAGCTGTTGATTCTGCTGCTACTGCAACTGTTGACTCTGCTGCTGCACCTGTTGATTCTGCTGCTGCACCTGTTGATTCAGCTGCTACTAAAGTAGAAGAAGTAAAAAAATAATTAGACCCGTTCTAAAAGATTTTAAACCATCCATCGAGATGGTTTTTTTTATGATAATTTTCAATTATCACTACAAAAAAAGCGTTTTGAACTTCACAAAACGCTTTTTTTACCTCCCAAACTCTTCCTCCACCAGCTCATCTTCAAAAATCGATTCACTGGAAGAGAAATCTAAAATCTCCGCCCTTGAAGCATATAAAACAATTTCTTTTATCCCTTTCTGCAAAAGCAATTCTGTCGTGTATTTCCGACTTGTAGCAAAATGAACCTCTCCCAACATCAACTTAAAAAAAAACTTACCTCCAGAGCCCTTAAATTTCAAAAAAACAGCCTCATTAACATTCATCTTAAACCTCTCAATATCCTCTTCACATTCAAACTTCAGCTCATAACTCAAACTGGTAAATATCACCTTCCCTTTTCGTGAAGTAAACACAAATTTATATTCATCATTAAATCGCCTGCTAATTACAAAAGCACCCATTTTGAATTATTGATTTTAAATTGTTGATTTAAGAATCCTTTAGATCCACACCCCCCTATAACCACCCCCAAATTTTATTCTAAAACTAAGTTCATAGCACAAAAAAAGCCTCTTCTTACCGAAGAGGCTTTAGTACTCAGAGCGGGACTTGAACCCGCACGAACATTGCTGTTCACTGGATTTTAAGTCCAGCGTGTCTACCAATTTCACCATCCGAGCATTAAACTGTTAATGTTTTTATTTTGACCAATTCCTAAAAATCAACCAAAACAAAACCACCTGAACACTATATGGTTTTGAGCGAAAAACGGGGCTCGAACCCGCGACCTCGACCTTGGCAAGGTCGCGCTCTACCAACTGAGCTATTTTCGCGTTTCAAATTCTAATAAGAACTGCAACACCTGACTTGTTCTGTATTGCGAGTGCAAATTTAGGACATTTATTCAATTAAACAAGCCTTTTTCGAAAAAAAAACACACTTATTTTATAACTTTCTGATAACCTAAACTTTAAATCTGAAAATTTATTTCTTAACCAGCATTCTTTTAATCTCATTGAGTTTCATCAGTGCTTCGACCGGCGTTATGGCATTTATATCAAGGCTCATAATTTCTTCTTTTATTTCTTCCAATAAAGGATCATCCAGATTAAAGAAACTCATCTGCATTTCATCATTCGGTGCTTTTACACCATTCAGTGCGTCACTGGAATGATTTTTCTCTAATTTCTTTAAAAGTTTTTGTGCTTTCAAAATAACAGTTTGTGGCATTCCTGCCATTTTTGCAACATGAATACCAAAACTATGTGCACTTCCGCCTTTTATAAGTTTCCGAATGAAAAGAACCGTATCTTTTAACTCTTTTACAGCCACATTATAATTCTGGATTCTTGGCAAAGATTCCGTCATTTCATTCAACTCATGATAATGTGTTGCGAATAATGTTTTTGCTCTTCCCGGATGCTCGTGTAAAAACTCGGCAATAGCCCAGGCAATAGAGATTCCGTCATACGTACTTGTTCCACGACCAATTTCATCCAACAGAACCAAACTTCGATCTGAAAGATTGTTCAAAATCGAAGCCGTTTCGTTCATTTCAACCATAAATGTCGATTCTCCCATCGAAATATTATCTGAGGCGCCTACTCTTGTGAAAATTTTATCTACAATACCCATTCTCACGCTGTCTGCCGGAACGAAACTTCCCATTTGAGCCAAAAGTACGATTAAGGCCGTTTGTCTTAAAATAGCCGACTTACCCGACATATTCGGACCTGTAATCATGATGATCTGCTGCGTTTCTCTGTCTAAAAAAACATCGTTTGCAATATAAGGAGTCCCAAGAGGCAATTGTTTTTCAATAACAGGGTGTCTTCCGTTTTTTATATCCAATTCGAAAGTTTCATCAATTTCAGGAGACACATACTGATTTTCAATAGCCAGCTGCGTAAACGAACATAAACAATCCAATTGTGCTATCAGGTATGCATTCATTTGAACAGGCTTAATATAGGTCGCAATCCAGGCTACCAATTGTTCAAAAAGATCTGTTTCTATTTTATGAATCCTTTCCTCTGCCCCTAAAATTTTGGTTTCGTATTCTTTTAATTCTTCGGTAATATAACGCTCAGCATTCACCAAAGTCTGTTTACGAATCCATTCTTCCGGCACTTTATCTTTATGTGTGTTTCGAACTTCGATATAATATCCAAAAACATTGTTGAAAGAGATTTTCAATGAAGAAATCCCGGTTCTTTCAGACTCCCTTCTTTCAATTCCTTCCAGATATTCCTTTCCTGAAGTTGAAATAGCACGCAATTCGTCCAACTCTTCACTAATACCTTTTGCTATTGCATTTCCTTTAGCAATGGCAACGGGCGCATCCTGATTTAATGTGTTTTTTATTTTCTCTCTTAAAAGATCACATGCATGCAAACTATCTCCGATAACTTTTACAGCTTCCTGCGGGCTTTCAAGAGCAAGAGTTTTTATGGGTATAATAGCATCCAGAGACTCTTTTAAATACACAATTTCACGTGGTGAAACTTTTCCGGCAGCAATTTTAGAAATCAAACGTTCAAGGTCTGAAATTTGTTTGATTTGGTATTGAATAGTATGAAGTATTTCAGGATTCGATTTTAAATAGGAAACCACATCATGCCTGCCTTTTATTTTATTTCTGTCTTTTAAAGGCAGAGCCAGCCAGCGTTTCAACAAACGACCGCCCATAGGCGAAAGCGTTTTGTCAATTACATCCAAAAGTGTTACTGCATTTGGATTATAACTGTGATATAATTCTAAATTTCTGATGGTAAAACGATCCATCCATACATAAGCATCTTCAGCTATACGTTGAATAGACGTAATGTGCTGCACACGATTGTGCTGTGTTTCAAATAAATAATATAAAATTGCACCGGAAGCAATAATTCCTTCTTTTAATTCTTCGACACCAAAACCTTTCAAAGAAGACGTTTGAAAATGTTTAATCAAAGTTTCAAGGGCATAATCTTCTTTGTAAATCCAGTCTTCCAGATAAAAACTATGAAAATCTTCTCCAAAAGCATCTTTGAATTCGGTTTTACTGGTTTTAGGCACCAGCACTTCACTTGGATTAAAATTCTGTAAAAGTTTATCTATATATTCAGCATTCCCCTGAGCGGTTAAAAACTCTCCTGTAGAAACATCCAAAAAGGAAACTCCTATGTTTTTATTAGCAAAATAAACGGATGCAAGGAAGTTATTTGTTTTAGAATGTAAAACCTCATCATTTAAAGAAACTCCTGGCGTTACCAATTCTGTAACTCCACGTTTAACAATCGTTTTAGTCATTTTCGGATCTTCCAGCTGATCACAGATCGCAACCCGAAGTCCGGCTTTAACCAATTTTGGCAAATATGTATTAATAGAATGATGCGGAAAACCTGCCAAAGCTGTTTCTGTTTCAGAACCTGCTCCTCTTTTGGTTAATGTAATCCCGAGAATTTTAGAAGCTCTGATGGCGTCTTCTCCAAAGGTTTCGTAAAAATCCCCCACTCTGAAAAGCAGACATGCATCAGGATATTTTCTCTTGATTTCGTTGTACTGTTTCATTAAAGGTGTTTCTTTCACCACTTTCTCTTTCGCTGCCAAATTACTGTATTTTTAAATGAAAATTAAGACAGCGAATTTATACTATTTTGAAGGAATATAGAAGTGCTTCAAAAATTAAAATATTTTAAGAATATTTTAAGTTGACATTTGAGAATTTTACATAGATTTGTTCATCATTAAAACAAAGACTCTTAAAAGATGAAAAAAATAATTTTATTCGCTATGTTAGCTGTAGCTGGAATCACAGCTTCTAATGCTCAAACTACTAAAAAAGCTAAAATTGCTAAAGTTCAGGGTGCCGGAATGGTTTTTGAAAACGAAACAATTGATTACGGAACTATCGCTCACAATGCAGATGGTAACCGCCAGTTTGTTTTTACAAACAACGGAACAAAACCATTAATTATTACTAACACACAGGGATCTTGTGGCTGTACTGTACCAACAACACCAAAAGAACCAATCGCTCCGGGAGCAAAAGGTGTTATTGGGGTAAAATATGCTACTGACAGAGTTGGTGCATTTACAAAAACAGTAACAGTTACTTCTAATGCTGAAGGGCAGCCAACAAAAACATTAACTATTAAAGGTACTGTTTTACCGGATCCTGCAAAAAGCTAATCTGAAAAACAATCGAAAATAATCGAAAAGCTTCCTTATCTTTGGAAGCTTTTTTTATGACCATAATTCAACCCGTATGAGAAAACTTGAAAATAGTGAACTGGACAGAAAATCGATTGATGATTTTAAAAAATCGGATAAAACTCCTTTGATTTTAGTATTAGACGATATTCGCAGTTTGCACAATATTGGGTCTGTGTTTAGAACTGCTGATGCATTTTTAATTGAAAAAATAATTTTATGCGGTATAACAGCTACTCCGCCCAATAAAGAAATCCATAAAACAGCTCTTGGTGCAACTGAAACTGTTGCCTGGGAACACCATGAAAATATTTTGGAAGTCATTAATAATCTAAAAAAAGATAACGTATTAACTCTCGCTATCGAGCAGGTAGAAAGCGCCATTTTCCTTCAGGATTTTAAAGTTGAAAAAAATCAAAAATATGCATTGGTTTTCGGGAATGAAGTATATGGTGTTGCACAGGAAGCTGTAGCAATTTGTGATGGTTGTATTGAAATTCCGCAATTAGGGACTAAACATTCTTTAAACATTTCGGTTAGTGCGGGCATAGTAGTCTGGGATTTGTTTTCCAAGTTAAACTGGTCAGAAAACCATTCAAAATCATAATTCTTAAAATAATACTCATATATTTAACACTAAAATAAAAATATCTTTTTTTATTATTATAAAATCGATATTTTTATAGGATGAAAAATATCAATTTCTTAAAAATATCAATTTTATTATATATTTTAAATTTTATTCAGACTTACGCAACTGAGAAAAAAACTGTTGATAGAAAGTTAATTATTTTTAAAAATGACACTTTAAAATCAAATAAAAAAAGTCATTCCAAAATAGTTTTTGCAATTGATCCTCCTATAATTAAAGCTCATGGGAATCAACTATATTGCCCTCAAAACAGTATCAATATTGTAACCGGAATCACTATTAGCCATGATCCTTCAGAAACAGGAACTCAGGCAGTTTATATTCAGATTTCTTCAGGATATTCTAATGGTTTTGATAAACTTGAACTTTCTAACCCTTCATTGCATCCTTCAATTACAACAAGTTGGGATGTTACTGCCGGAAAATTAAAATTATCAAGTCCAACAGGAATCGATGTTTCATACTCCAATTTTGAGTATGCGATTAGAGATGTTGTTTTTTCAAACTCTTCTGCTACTGCCTCCGGAACAAAAACTTTTTCTATCACTCTCGGTCAGGCAAATTATTTACCCTCGAATGGCCATTTTTATCAATTTGTACCGAACGTTGGCATTACTTGGAGCAACGCAAAAGCAGCAGCAGAAAGCAGTACTTATTATGGGCTCAAGGGATATCTGGCCACCATTACAGCTGCTGATGAAGCAAAATTATCAGGTGAACAAGCCTCAGGAGCCGGCTGGATTGGAGGAAGCGATGCCGAAACAGAAAACGTATGGAAATGGGTAACAGGTCCTGAGAGCCTTGCAAATAATGGAACCGGAACTGTTTTCTGGAATGGGCTTTCTAATGGTACGACTCCTAATTTTGCCTTTTGGAACAACAACGAACCGAATCAGTTAGGAGATGAAGATTATGCTCATATTACTGCTCCGGGTATTGGAATTCCGGGTTCTTGGAACGATTTATCAAATACAGGGTCATTAAATCCAGGAGATAACTATGAGCCAAAAGGATATATTGTTGAATATGGTGGAATGCCCGGAGAATCCCCTTTGGAAATTGCTGCCAGCACACAAATTACGATTCCGGAAGCTACAATAACTTCTCCAAAACCAATTTGTGATTTAGGAACTATCACTTTAAATGCTGCTTCAAATGCAGGAACAATTAATTGGTACGATGCTGCTGTTGGTGGTAATTTACTGGGAACCGGAAATACATATACGACTCCAACAATAAACACTACAACAACTTATTATGCTGATGCTGGTTGCGAAATAAATCGAAAAGCAGTCGTTGCTATTGTTAATAAAACTCCGGATACTCCAACGGTATATTCACCTGTTTACAGGTGCGGAGCAGGAACTGTAACATTACAAGCAGCTTCAAACATGGGAGTTATTAATTGGTTTACAACTTCAACAGGCGGAACGAGTGTTTATACAGGAAATAATTTTACTACACCTGATATTTCAGCAAATACAACTTATTATACTGAAGCTTCAGATAGTGGGTGTACTTCAAATCGTACTCCGGTAAATATAATAGTATATACTCCTCCTGTTGTTAGTGACGAAGAAATTATTTTATGCGAAAACCAAACTGTTATGTTAGATGCTAAATTGAGTGGAATGTTTTATAAATGGTCAACAGGAGAAACAACGCAAACCATTTCTGTTTCAGCTTCAGGAAATTATACTGTAGAAGTAACCAGCCCAAATCCTGAAAACTGCAGCAGTATCAAAAACATAACTGTATTTGAGTATAAAAAACCCATCATTAAAAATATTATTGTTAAAAACACAACCATTACTATCAATCTTACCAATCCAACAGATTATTTTGAATACTCTGTTGACGGGGTAAATTATCAAACTTCAAATACGTTTTATGATGTCGCAGGCGGTTTGCAAACTGCCTATGTAAAAGCAAAAGACAACCTGTGCAACATTAATGAGGCAACTCAAAGTTTTATTGTATTGGTTTTTCCTCCTTTTTTCACACCAAACAATGATACTTATAATGATTTCTGGGAAGTAACCGGAATGGAAAATTATCCTGAAGCAGAGGTCACTATTTTTGATCAATACGGCAAATTATTAATACAACTAAGAGGATCTAAATTGAGCTGGGATGGAACTTTTAATAAGACCCCTCTTCCCGCTTCTGATTATTGGTATGCCTTAAAAATTGATAATACAAAACCGGTATTTAGAGGACATTTTTCTTTGAAGAGATAATTTTAATTAGAAAATGAGATAATTATCTATGCAAAAGACAAACTTTGTAGCATTAGAAAGTAAAACCTTTAAAATTTTTCTATTTATCAAATTGGAACATTATCTAATTACCTTCTGAATTTCATTCAGTATAAAAAGATAATCTTCATGTTTCCTGACAAAATCGCGATCTGAAACATCAATTATTAAAACATTGAGATCGGTTTGGGATTTAATATATTCTAAGTAACCGTTATTGATTTTATCTAAATAACCAGCCTGAATATTTTGTTCGTAATTTCGTCCGCGTTTTTTAATATTTTGAAGCAGCCTCTCCGTATTCTGATATAAATACACATACAAATCCGGCTTTGGCATTTCTTTATAAATAATATCAAATAAGTTTCTGTACAGGCGATATTCATCCTCGGCAAGGGTGATTTTAGCAAAAATCAAAGACTTGAAAATATGATAATCGGCGATTACAAAATCTTTAAACAAGTCAAATTGTGCCAGATCATCAGATAATTGCTGATAGCGGTCTGCCAGAAAAGACATTTCTAACGGAAAAGCATATCGGTTTGGATCTTTATAAAATTTCGGTAAAAAAGGATTATCCGCAAAACGTTCCAATACTGTTTTTGCATTAAAATCCTCAGCTATTTTTTGTACCAGAGTCGTTTTCCCTGCGCCGATATTACCTTCAAAAGCAATGTAATTAAATTGCTCAAGGGGTATTTCCTGCAATGGGTTTCTCAAATCCTGAACAATTATACAAATACTGTCATCTGTTGTAATCGCTATTAATTCAGAAACTGTTTTATGAAAAACGGGGTGTTTCCAGTCTAATCTCAAATCCTGCATTGGCAATAAAACAAACTTTCTGTTTTGCATTAGCGGATGCGGAACCTGCAACTTTTCAGATTGAATAATTTCATCATCAAAAACAATCAGATCAACATCAATAATCCGGGATTGATAACCTTGTTGATCAGAGCGAATACGTCCAAGTTTTTTTTCAACCTTCAAAACCTGACCCAATATTTTTTGTGCGGAAGAAGAACTATGCAAAAGCAGCGCACAATTATAAAAAGCATCACTTTCGAATCCCCAGGCCGGCGTTTCATATAGTTTAGAAACCTGAATTACTGTCCCAACTTCCTGATGGATTAAATTGATACAATTTTCAATGTTTTCTAACCGATTTCCCTGATTGCTTCCTATAGATAAAACGACCTGATGCTGTGATTTCATAATTAGTGCAAATTAACTAAAACTATTTTAGAATTAGCAATATATTTGTAATAAGGGCTTTAAAATGAAATTGTTTTTTTTGTTAAAATTTGTAACAAACCTTCTATTTTAGCTACTTATTAAAAAAATATATTTATGAAATTTCTAGGAAATGTACTTGCCACAGTGATTGGTATTTTTGTTTTTATAATGCTGTTCTTTTTTGGTGTAATCCTCATAGGCACTATTTTTGGAGACGACGAAAGCGTTTCTGTCAAAGCAGACTCTGTTATTGAATTAGATCTAAAAGAAATTAATAATGATTACGCAGGAAAATTTACAGATCCCTGGGTAACACAATTCTCAAAAGATGGAAAAATTGGTTTAACCGATGTAATCAATGCTATTGAAGCCGCAAAAACCGATGACAACATCAAAGGAATCTCTATATTAAATGATGAATCTTCTTTAGGACTGGCACAATATAAAGATTTAAGAAATGCGCTGGAAAGCTTCAAAAAATCAGGAAAATTCGTCTGGGCTTATGCCAACACCTTTTCACAAAAAGAATATTATTTAAACTCGGTTGCGAATACTATTTACCTCAATCCTGCCGGAGATATGGACTTTAAAGGACTCTCTTCGGAAGTGATGTTTTTTAAAGATTTTCAGGAAAAATCAGGCATCCACATGGAAGTGATCCGCCATGGAAAATACAAAAGTGCCGTTGAACCTTTCCTTGAAAACAAAATGAGCGATGCCAACAGAGAACAAATAACAGCACTTTTAAATTCTATTTGGGAGACTGTATCCAATGACATTTCAAAAAGCCGAAATATTCCGCTTGCTAAAGTAAACGAAATTGCAAACGGATTGCTTGCAAGAACTCCTGAAATGGCAAAGTCGCAACACCTGATTGACATAGTGGCCTATGAAGATGTCTATCACAATGCCATCAAAAAAGCTTTGAAAGTAAACGTTGATGAGGATTATAACAAAATTTCGATTTCAGATTATACACAAAATTATATCACTACCGCTCTGGCAAATACAGCCACTGATGAGATTGCAATTATTTATGCTCAGGGCGAAATTGGAAGCGGAGAAGGAGACGTGAATCAAATTGGTGAAGGTTCTATGCGACGTTCTTTGCAGGAAGCCAGAAAAAATGAGGATGTCAAAGCCATTGTTTTAAGGATAGACAGCCCTGGCGGAAGTGCACTTACCTCTGATTTAATCTGGAGAGAAATCGAAATTACCAAAAAAGTTAAACCTGTTGTCGTTTCGATGGGTAATTATGCCGCATCTGGCGGTTATTATATTGCTTGTAATGCTAACAAAATTTTTGCCGAGAAGAATACGATTACGGGTTCCATTGGGGTTTTTGGGGTTCTACCAAATTTCAGTACATTGGCAAACAAATTAGGCATCAATTCAGAACAGGTAAAAACACACGAAAACTCTGCAAATTACAGCCCTTTTGTTCCTGTTGACGAAAAATTCAAAGCTTTTACACTAGAGAGCGTTGAACATATTTACAAGACTTTTGTGACCCACGTTGCAGAAGGCAGAAAAATGACTTTTGCAGAAGTAGATGCCATTGGACAGGGACGCGTATGGTCAGGTTCTGAAGCTTTAAAAGTTGGTCTGGTAGATAAAATTGGAGGGCTGAATGACGCTATAGCTGAAGCAGCTAAAATGGCCAAAATAAAATCGTACAGTACACAAAATTATCCTGAATATGAGAAAAGCTTTAATGATCTTTTGTCTGGCCTCCCTTTCGCACAGTCAAAAGAAGCTTTCATAAAAGAAGAAATTGGAGAAGAAAATTATCTACTTATCGAACACATCAAAAAGCTTCAAAAGTTAAAAGGAGCACAGGCCATAATGCCGTACAGTATCAATATTAAATAATTTAGAATGAATAAGATAATCCTTCTTTTAACCGTTTTTATTCTAAGCTTTGTGAATGCTCAGGATAAAACAGAAATCATATTTAAGGAATCACCAATTATTTTAAAAATCAATACCGATCAGCTTTACGGTACACTGACAACACCCGATTTACCCAAAAAATATCCAGTTGCCTTAATCATTTCGGGTTCAGGGCCAACAGACCGAAACGGGAACAATCCGATGATGAAAAACAATTCGTTAAAAATGCTGGCGGAAGCTTTGGCAAAAAACGGAATTGCATCATTACGTTTTGATAAAAGAGGAATTGGCGAGAGCAAAGGATCTGCCGTATCAGAAAGAGAACTGGTTTTTGAAAATTATACAGAGGATGTCAAAAGCTGGATTAACTTGCTAAAACAGGATAAACGTTTCTCTGAAATAATCGTAATCGGACATAGTGAAGGATCATTAATAGGAATGATTGCCGGAGGAAAAGCAGACAAATTTATTTCAATTGCCGGAGCCGGAGATTCAGCTGATAAAATTTTAAAATCTCAGATTTCTGCTAAATCGATGAAGCAAATTGAAGAGATGACCTTTCCTATTATTGACAGTTTAAAAAGCGGTAAAACGGTAAAAAATGTTGACCCTATGCTTAATGCTCTTTTCAGGCCCAGCGTTCAGCCTTATTTAATTTCCTGGTTCAAATACAATCCGCAGACAGAAATAAAGAAACTTATGGTTCCCATTTTGATTCTTCAAGGTAGTAAAGACTTACAGGTAACAGTTCAGGATGCTGAAAATTTATCCAAAGCAAGTACAAATTCTGAATTACTGATTATTGATAAAATGAATCATATCCTGAAAGTTATTGAAGGCGACCAGCAGGCTAATTTAGAAAGCTATAATAATGAAAACCTTCCGATTTCTGAGAAACTAATTTCTAAAATAGTTTCCTTTATTCAGAAATAACAATAAAAATTAAATTGAATCCGTTTGAAATAATAAACTCAAACGGATTTTTTATTTAAATCAGGAACGATTCTTGCTGCTTTTAAATACATAATTAATCTGAACTCTTCATCAAAAAAACTATTTTTGTACGAGATGATTATGTTAAACCCTCAAATCGAATTTATATGTTAAAGAAAATTTTAAAAATAACTGCTATTGTATTGGCAGTGTTTATTGTGGCTTTGTTTGCAATTCCTTATTTATTTAAAGATCAGATAAAAGCTAAAATTGCTGATGCAATCAACGAAAACGTCGATGCAAAAGTTAGTTTTGCCGAAGCTGATTTAAGTTTGTTTAAAAATTTTCCAAATGCCAATGTTTCGATTGAAAAACTGGTTATTATCAACAAGGCTCCGTTTGAAGGAGATACTTTGGTTTCGCTTGGTGAACTGAATTTGAAAATGAGTATCAGGGAACTTTTTAAAGGAAAAGAAGAACCTCTTAGCATTGAGGGAATCAGTTCTGAAAATGGTTTAATCAATATTATTTTTAACAAGGACGGAGTTGGAAACTTTGACATTGCTCTAAAAGACAAAAAAGAAACCGAAAAAGAGGACAAAAAGAGTGAACCGCTTTCTTTAAAAATTCAGAATTATAAAATTGAGAATTTCACTTTCAGGTATATCGATCAGGGTTCAAAAGTTAAGATGGTAATTGACAGCCTGAATCATGAAGGTACAGGAGATTTTACGAATTCAAAACTTGATTTAACTACAAAATCGACAGCCCGCGTTTCTTTGGACATGGATAAAATGAATTACCTTAAAAATGTAAAATTAACTCTGGACGCTGTTTTAGGAATTGATTTAGAGAAAAGTAAATATACCTTTAAAGAAAATAAAGCCTTAATTAATCAACTGCCTTTAGAATTTGACGGATTCATTCAGATGGCTGAAAAAGCTCAGATTTATGATTTGAAATTTAAAACCCCAACCTCATCGTTTACAAACTTCTTAGGATTGATTCCTTCGGCTTATGCTTCAAGTCTGGAAGGTGTAAAAACAACCGGGGATTTTACTATTGTTGGTTTTGCAAAAGGAGAACTAACAGATACAACCGTTCCTAAATTCAACATTGCAATTGCATCGAGCAACTCTTCTTTCCAGTATCCTAACTTACCGAAATCAGTTCAGAATATTGTAATTGACACTAAAATCATCAATGAAACCGGTATTTTAAATGACACTTATGTAAATCTGGACAAGCTTTCTTTTAAAATCGATCAGGATGTTTTTAGTGCTAAAGCCAATGTAAAAAATGTAACTGTGAACCCAATTGTTGATGCAGCCTTAAAAGGAACTATCAACCTTGCAAATCTTTCAAAAGCATATCCGGTTAAATTAGATAAGCCGTTAGCAGGTATTTTGAAAGCTGATGTAACGACTAATTTTGACATGGCTTCGGTAGAAAAAAGCCAGTACCAAAACATTAAAAATGCCGGTACAATCAGTTTGTCAGGGTTCAAATATACGGATGAGAATAATAAATCGATGAATATCAGCACTGCTTTGGTTGAGTTTAACCCAAGCAAAATTAACTTAAAACAATTTAACGCTACCACAGGCAAAAGTGATATTGCCATTAACGGAGTTTTGGAGAATTTCTACGGTTTTATGTTCAAAAAACAAGAACTGAAAGGAAATTTCAATATGAGTTCAAACCAGCTGGCTGTTGATGATTTTATGACTTCAGGTGAACCTGCAAAAACCACAACTGCAAGCGGCGAGGCACAAACCGGAACAAAAACAGCCACTAAACCAGCAGAAGCGATGAAAATCCCAGGATTTTTAAATTGTACTTTAAATGCAAAGGCAAACACGGTTTTATACGATAATTTAAAATTGACAGCTGTTTCAGGAAAATTAATCATAAAGGATGAGAAAGCGACTTTAGAAAACTTCAGGACATCAATTTTTGGAGGAACTATTGGCCTTACAGGAGCTGTTTCTACAAAAGCAAAAGTTCCGACTTTCGACATGAATTTAGGCTTCAACCAGGTTGATATTGCACAGACTTTTACGCAATTAGATATGATGAAAAAAATTGCACCTATCGCTGGAATCATTAACGGAAAATTAAATTCAACTATTAAATTAAACGGAAATCTGGATGCCAATGAATTAACACCTGACTTAAAATCGATTTCAGGTGATTTATTAGGGCAACTGCTTTCGACTACGGTTAACCCAAAAAATTCAACCTTATTAAACAGTTTGAGTTCGAATGTTAAATTTATCGATGTAAATAAACTGAACTTAAACGATTTAAAAATGGCCCTGACTTTTGATGACGGAAAAGTAAATATCAAACCATTCGACATTAAATACCAGGACATTAAAATTAACGTTGGCGGATCTCATGGTTTTGATCAAACAATGAGCTACAACATAAAAATGGATGTTCCTGCAAAATATCTAGGCACTGAGGCCAATGCATTTCTTGCCAAATTATCTCCTGAAGATGCTGCGAAGTTAGAAAACATACCTGTTTCCGGAATGATTACTGGTAATTTCTCAAAACCTAAAATTGCCTTAGATACCAAAACAGCAGTAAGTAATCTTACTTCTCAGGTCATAAAACAACAAAAAGAAAAATTAACCAAAAAAGGTGCTTCTGCCCTTACCGATTTACTCAATAAAAACACCAAGTCGAAAGATACTACAAAAACGGCCACTGAAAATAAGGCAAAAACCAATGAGGAAGTCAAAGCTAAAGCCAGCGATTTATTGAATGGCTTATTTAAGAAGAAAAAATAGCAACCAACAAAAAGGTCAATCTACCCGATTGACCTTTTTTAATTTTAAACCTTTATTTTTAAATTGCTTTAGGATACATACCCGATTTACCGTTATCTAAGATGGTATTGAAAATTTTAAAATAATCTCTTTCAGAAAAATTATTCACATTAATCCCAATGCTGTTATTATCGTAGGGTTCATATTTTTTTAAGTTTGAAACCGAAAACAGCCCTACTGTTGGTGTCTGAACAGCGCTTGCTAAATGCATAATTCCGCTATCTGCTCCTATAAACAAATCGGCGTTTGCGATTACCGCTCCTATTTCACGAATGTCCTTGCTATAAAATGTTGGTGCTTTAAAACCAATCTGAGAAACATTCTCTATTGGCAAAACTTCAATGATATTATAATTTTCGTATCGGGATGTCAGATTTGTATAAAAATCTTGCCACCAGGATTCCGATAAACATTTTGCTCCTGTTGCATATGTAAACAAGCAAATTGTTTTTTTATAATTATTGACAAGGCCTCTTACTGTTTTCCTGCCTTCCATAATTTCTGAAGGAGTTAATTTTAGCTCTAAGGAAGGAATGTGATTTTCTCTTTTCTCCAAGCCTAGTCTGGTAACATAATCCCGAAAATGATAAATAGGATATTTGGCAATATGGGCATAATCTCCATAATATAAATTAACCGAAAAAGGCAAATCACCAAAAAACCTAAATTTTGAATTTGAGAATTTTACCCCAAGCCTGCCAGATGAAGAACCCTGGTCTACATTTATGGCAATATCATACTTGTACTTTTTTAAAGAAACCCAGACAGCAAAATATTTAAATAAATTATTGAAAGGCTTTTTGGGCAATTCGATTATTCTGTCTACTGAATCATAATTTTCAAAAATAACCGGAGCTAAAAACCCTTTTACAAACAAATCAATTTTACAATTTGGAAACATTTCTTCCAATTCCTGAACAAAAGGCGTAATCAATAAAAGATTTCCCAGCCTTGCATTTGGCCTGCAAATTAAAATTCTTTTGATTTCGTTTTTGTTTACCAGAATAATGCCTTGTTCAGCATTTGATTTTCCGATGTTTCTTGTCAGAGTTCGCATCAGGGTGCGTCTGAGATTATTTACTTTACCTAGAACTCCCATTTTATAATAATTAAGTTGATATATTATTTAAAAGAACTTTTTCTGTAAAACACAAAACTAATTCTTACATTCTTTTAAAATTAAACTTTATCAATAAATAATTATTATAAAATTGTAACGGTAATGTATTATTATTCACACCTTTAACTTAAAAGAGTTTTAAAAATACAAGGTTTTTTTTGTCTTAAAAAAAAACATATACGGGTTCCTAATTATAGCAGACGAGGCATCAATTATACTAGACGTTTATTGTAACAACATAACCTTCAGAACCTCTGACATTAAAAACAGTTCCGTTTTCAAAAATTAAATACTGTCCTTTTATTCCAATCAGCTTTCCCTGAAATGATGGTGTTTTATCTAAATTTAAACTTGCTACTTTTGCAGGATAATTTAAAACCGGATACTTCAACTCGAATAAATCATTCTTTTCACTATAAAAGTACTCCTTAGCTTCATCCGGAATCAGACTTTCAATCTTAACTTTTTCAGCAATTAAATCGAAATTCTGTGTTGGTTTTTGAAGCATTTTTCGCCAATTGGTTTTATCTGTATAATGATTTTTTAAGGCAACCTCAGTAACTCCTGCGAGATATCGGTTTGGAACTTCGACAACAGCAATTGCCTGACCCGCACCCTGATCTATCCATCTGGTTGGGACTTGTGTTTTGCGGGTCACTCCCACTTTTATTTCGCTTGCTACGGCCAAATACACAATGTGAGGCTGTAACTGAACTTTTTGTTCATACTCTAAATCACGATCTGCGATTCCTAAATGTGCTGTACTCAGTTCTGGTCTCATGATCCAGTCGCCCACCGCCGGACTTGAATAAAAACAATCATAACAAAATCCCTGACGGAATATTTTTTTCTTTTTACAGCAATTCAAACATTGGTAACCTGCAAAATTAATTTCGATTTCCTTATTCAATAACTGATTCATGTTTATAAAACTATCTTCAAAAACCAAATAATATTGAATTGGGTCACCAATTTCAGTTTGCATTTTTGTAAGTACACCTTGATATTGCATTTGAGATATTAGAGTTTAGATTATTAGAGTTTAGATTATTAGGATTTCTATTTTAAAATTGATTTTATGAAAGGGAATCTTTGTTCCAAATAAATTGTTTTTTGTAAAAAAACACTATTTTTGATACAACGACAAAGTTAGTATTTGTATATCGATATTCAAATTTTAAATTTTTGGCTTTTACAAAACAATAACCAAAAATCTAAGATCAGGAATCTAAAATCTAAAATTTCTTCATGCCTATATCCATAATAAATTCGTTTGCTTCCTGGGTACTCAAACAAAGGATACATCAAATTGAACTTTTTTTAAAATACCCAAACGAAGTTCAGGAAGAACTGCTGCATAATTTATTAACGGCTTCAGAAAATACGATTATTGGAAAACAATATGATTTTGCCTCTATAAATTCTTATAAAACTTTTTCCGAAAGAGTGCCAATTTCAGGATATGAAGAATTACAACCCTTAATTGAACGTACACGTCAGGGAGAACAAGGCGTTTTTTGGGAAACTCCAATAAAATGGTTTGCCAAATCGAGCGGAACTACGAATGCTAAAAGCAAGTTTATCCCTGTAAGCAACGAAGCTCTTGAAGATTGCCATTATAAAGGCAGTAAAGATTTGCTTTGTATGTATTTAAATAACAACGAAGATTCGCAACTGTTTGTAGGCAAAAGTCTTCGTTTAGGAGGAAGCTCCCAGATTTACGAAAACAACAATACTTTCTTCGGAGATTTATCAGCAATTCTGATAGAAAATATGCCCATTTGGGCCGAATTCAGCAGTACACCAAGCAGTAAAACATCCCTGATGACCGAATGGGAAAGTAAAATTGCTGCCATCATAAACGAAACCAAAACCGAAAACGTAACCAGTTTTGCCGGAGTTCCTTCATGGATGCTGGTTTTGATGAACAGGGTTTTAGAAGATACCGGAAAAGGAAATTTACTGGAACTTTGGCCAAATCTCGAAGTTTATTTTCATGGTGGAGTGAGTTTTTCTCCGTATAAAGAACAGTACAAGAAAATCCTGCCAAGCAAGGATTTTAAATATTACGAAATATATAATGCTTCCGAAGGCTTTTTTGCGATTCAGGATTTGAATAATTCGAGCGATTTATTGCTGATGCTCGATTACGGAATCTTCTACGAATTTATCCCGATGGATACATTTGATACGCCAAACCAAAAAGTAATTCGTCTGGCCGATGTAGAACTAAATAAAAACTACGCTATCGTTATTACGACCAATTCCGGATTATGGCGTTATTTGATTGGTGATACCGTTCGATTTACTTCGTTAAATCCGTACCGAATCAGGGTTACGGGAAGAACCAAACATCATATTAATGTTTTTGGTGAAGAATTAATGGTCGAAAATACTGATCAGGCGATTGCTAAAGCATGCAAAATCACCCAAACCGAAGTGATTGATTATACCGTTGCTCCAATTTTTATGCAGGACAAAGAAAAAGGCGCTCACGAATGGATGATTGAATTCAAACAAAAACCTACTGATGTTGGTCTCTTCCAAAAAGTGCTGGACGAAACATTACAAACTTTAAACTCTGATTACGAAGCCAAACGCTACAACAATATGACGTTAAATCCTTTGGTGATTAATGTTGCCCGAGACAATTTATTTTATGATTGGTTAAAGGAAAGAGACAAATTAGGCGGACAGCATAAGATACCAAGGCTTTCGAATCAGAGGGATTATTTGGAGCAGTTGAAGGGGATGTAGGGAAGCTGTAAATCTTCAATCTAAAAATTGATCAATTATTTCAAAACAGAATTAATAAAGAAAATGATAGCTACTTTTTTACTTTTATTAGTTATTTTAAGCATTGTTTTTGGTTTTCTAAAAATGAAATATGGGAATTATTTTAATGGAAAATTAGCCATGAAGAGTAATTTCAAAAAAGCAGTAGTATTATTTGAAAATTCAATTAAAAATTACAATTTAATTGATAAGTGTCATTTTCAATTAGGTATTTGCTACGAAAATATTGCATTTCAAAAGAATGAGAATAAACAACTTAATTTATCAAAATCATTCGTTAATTATTTTAACGCTATATATTATTCAAAAGAAAATGATAACTTTAAAATATTAGAAAAGTCGAAAACAAATATTCAACAATTATATTATTCCTTAAATCAAGAAGAAAAAGAAAAAAATCTAAATCTAATATTCTCAGCATATAATTCAATTGGAAAAACTTACTATCTACCAAGATATCTATCCATTTTAAATAACGAATTAGCTAATATGTATAAAGATTTTGAAAAAATCAACAATATTCAATTCAAACTTTTTAAAGAAAACACAATACAATAATGTTAATTTACATCTTTATAATGTTATTGAATTTAATTCCTAATGCTCTTTTCTAAAAATAACAATCACAAAAAACAATACTAATATTTTGTAAATTTGCCATATGTCAGAAAAAAATCTTTATATCATTGCAGGTTGTAATGGAGCTGGAAAAACAACTGCTTCATTTACTATTTTACCTGAAATCATTAATTGTAAGGAATTTGTAAATGCAGATGAAATAGCCAAAGGATTATCTCCTTTTCAACCTGAAAAAGTAGCCTTTGAATCGGGAAGAATAATGCTAAACAGAATCAATGAACTCTTAAAGGACAATGAAAGTTTCGCTTTTGAAACTACTTTATCAACAAGAAGTTATAAAAACAAAATCTTAGAAGCTAAAGAAAAAGGATATACAACAACTTTACTTTTCTTCTGGCTTCAAAATACTGAATTAGCAAAAGAACGTGTAAAAATAAGAGTTTCTGAAGGTGGTCATAATATTGAGCCTGACGTAATTGAAAGGCGATATAAAAATGGAATCAAAAATTTATTTGATATTTATTTACCTATATTTGATGGAGCTTTAATTTTTGACAATTCTAATGGGAAACATGAGCTTTTAGCCCAGAAAACCATTGATCAACAATTTGATATCATTAATAAAAAGACATTTAACAAATTAAAGAAATACTATGACAACTGTTGAAAAACAAATAGAACTTAAAAATAAAATTTTAATTGGTCTTGAAAAAACCTACGAAAGATTAATTGAATTTAAGATTCAAAAAAACACTGAACTTGTTGTTATGAAAGACAACAAGATAACAAAGATTAAACCTACAAAATAACTTAACTAACAGAGTTCATAATTCCACTAAATCCCGCATGAGGGATAGAAGTGGAAATCCTTTTGTGCCGGGGTTCGGCATAAAAGATTAGAACGGATAGCCCGACCCGCTTTTTCTGCGGGGCATGTCCATAAAAAAAACCTTAGTCCAATGATGAACTAAGGTTTTTTTATTTTGATTGTCGAGTTACTTGCGGAGATTCTTCGTTCCTCAGAATGACAAACATTGTGTTATTCGATTCTTTACATCATATCGATATATCTGTCATGATAGCCTAGTAAATATAAAACGCCATCAAGACCTAGGCTTGATATAGAATTTGAGGCACTTTCTTTTACTTTTGGTTTGGCGTGGAAAGCGATTCCAAGACCTGCTAAATTAATCATTGGCAAATCGTTTGCTCCGTCACCTACTGCAATGGTTTGGTTGATATGAATTCCTTCTTTTTCGGCAATGGCTGTGAGGTATTCGGCTTTCTTTAAGCCATCTACGATATCACCTATGTATTTACCGGTTAATTTTCCGTCTTTGATTTCTAACTGATTGGCATGGACGTAATCAATACCCAATTCTTTTTGCAGGTATTCTCCAAAATAGGTGAATCCTCCTGATAAAATAGCCGTTTTATAGCCGTAATACTTCAACGCTTTCATCAAGCGATGCGCTCCTTTTGTGATGGGTAGGTTTTCGGCCACTTTTTGCAAAACGTCTTCGCTCAAACCTTCGAGTAAAGCCATACGTTTTTTGAAACTTTCGTTGAAATCAATTTCTCCGTTCATAGCAGATTCGGTAATCGCTCTTACCTGATCTCCTACTCCGTTAAGTTCTGCTAATTCGTCAATAACTTCTGTCTGAATTAGAGTTGAATCCATATCGAAACAAACCAAACGTCTGTTTCGTCTGTAAATATTATCTTCCTGAAAAGAAATATCGACATCTAAGGTTCTCGAAATTGCCATAAAATTAGCCGTCATTTCAATTTTGTTGACAATTTCGCCTGTAACGGATAATTGGATGCAGGAACGCGGATATTCTTCTTTTTCAACAACAGAAGTTCTGCCCGTTAATCGAATAATAGAGTTAATGTTCAGGTTTTGATCTGTCATTATTTTAGTCACGGCAGCCAATTGTACAGCCGTTAATTTTTCTCCTAAAATATTGATGATATAGCGCTGATTGGATTGCGATTTTACCCAGGTTTCGTAATCTTCAACAGAGATTGGAATAAATTTAACTTTTACTTCGAGTTCATAAGCTTTAAACAAAAGGTCTTTTAAAACAGGACCTGAACTGGAGCCGGCTTCGATTTCGAATAAAATCCCTAAAGATAATGTATCGTGAATATCGGCCTGACCTATGTCTAAGATCACAGCATCGTAAGCTGCCAATACTGTTGTTAAACCTGCAGTAACCCCTGGTTTGTCGTGCCCTGAAACTTTTAATAAAATAATTTCTTTATCTTCTGTTGCCATTTTATCCTTGTTGATTTAAGAAGCGACAAAAATCGGCAATCTATTGTTGATAAAAAAGAATATTGTTTGTTTTTTTATAACGAAAAAGCACAAATCAATGTGCTTTTTCAGGTTATTTAACAATAATGTTCAGGTATTAAAACAACCTAACTTTCATTGTCTTCATCACAATTAGCAAGATCTATCATCCAGTTTACTCCAAATTTATCTTTTAGCATTCCGAAATAAGGGCTCCAAAAAGTTTTCTGCATTGGCATATCCACTCTTCCTTCAGTTGTAAGTCCGCCAAATATTTTATCTGCCTCTTCAGTACTTTCTGCACTGATAGAAATTGAAAAATTATCCCCAAAACCTACATCTCCGAATTTTGAATGACTGTCACTTCCCATTAAAACTGAACTGCCAATTGGAAGCGAAACATGCATAATCCGGTTTGAATCTTCTTCTGAAACTACTTCCCCGCCATCTTCCGGAGGAGCATCCTTATATTTTCCCACATATTGGAATTCGCCTCCAAAAACGGATTTATAAAACTGAAATGCTTCTTCGCAATTTCCGTTAAATATTAAATAGGTATTTACTGCTTTTGCCATGATTTGATATTTTAATTATTATTTGTTTGATTGTAATTGAGATTTGCCATTTATTTCTCTGAAAGTTCCTTAACCGTTTCGAGACTTTTAGGAAAAGCTTCTTTAAAATAATCGATATGCTTTTCGATTACATCAACCTGAGAGATCAAATCTGTAAATTCGTCATCAGGAATTAAGCGATAGGTTTCCATGTAACCACTCCATTTTTCAGTTTCTTCATTAAGAGGCAGTTCTTTAAAGTCTTTTATTGCTCCAATATGCTTAAACGCCATATATTGATTTGGAATTTTCTTTTCAATAATACTATTCATACCTTCGCCGTTTGGAGACATGAAATGTATCTTATCACCTTCATTCCAGTCGCTTACTGCATATGATCCTTCGCAAAAAGCACCTGTCCATATTCTATACGTTTCATCATCCCATAAAACAGACCAGATTTTTTCCGGTGGTGCTTTGATTCTGATTTTAAATTCTAATGTTTCCATATCTAATCTTATTTAGGTAATTTATTGAAATCCATATATAAAACATTCCAACGATGACCATCCAAATCGGCAAAACCACACCCGTACATCAATCCCTGACTTTCTGCCGGAGGGGCAAAAACAGTTCCACCGGCATCCTGTACTTTTTTTGCCAGTTCATCAACTTCCTCCCTGTTCTGAGCGTCAATCGAAATCAAAACCTCAGAACCAGAATTAGTATCTGTAATACCGTTTTGTGAAAAACCTGTAAAGACTGATTCTTCGAAAAGCATCACTACAAAATGTCCTTCACCTACGACCATGCATGTAGAACTTGGCGTATCGTGTTGTTCATTAAAAGAAAAACCTATTTTCCAAAAAAAGTCTTTCGCTTTTGCCACATTTTTCACTGGCAGATTCAACCATATTTGTTTTGTCATGTAATTATTTTTTATGTTAAACCATATAAGTTATATAAGATAATTTAAGCCTGCTTAATAATGCTGAGTTATTTGCTTGCAAAGGCGCAGAGTCGCAAAGAAGCTTAAAAGATAAACTTTGCGACTTCGCGGCTTTGCGAGATTAATTAATTTTCTTCAACATAACTTTTAAAGTTATCCAGCATCGCTTGCCAGCCTCCGCGCTGCATTTCTTCCGGATTTTGTGTTTCTGGGTCAAAATTCTCTATTACTTGTACTCCGTTTGGAGTTTCATTGAAACTAATTTCGACCTTTCTTCCATCAGCCATAATGTATTCAATTGTTTCATTTTGTTTTACCAAAGTATATTCTCCTTCAAAATCAAAACTCATACTACCGTCTTTTGCAGCCATGGTGGTTGTAAATTTTCCTCCCTCCCGCAAATCATTTTCTGTTTTTGGCGAATGCCAGTCAGGTGTTGCAAAAGCCCAGTTCGTAATATGTTCCGGTTTGTTCCAGAATTCCCAAACTTTGTTAATCGATGCGTTAATTGTGGTTGTAATAGTAATCATTATCGTAATATTTAAATTTATTTTAGCTCTGCGATGCAATTATCCATTCATTTATAATCGTTTTCAATTCTGCTTTTGCGCTTTCAATTTCCTTACTATTTTTAAAAGCTATAATAGCTCTGTCATTTTCTTTCCAGATCAGTATTTTGTTCTTATTTGCTATCAATCTCTCTTTTGGCTGTTCTTTCTTTTTTGCCCCTCTGTGAAAAATCAGTTGAATATTTGAGGCTACCGGCTGAATCTTCATTGTAATTCTATCCTCATTTCCAAAGCAATAATTCGGCGCATTCCATTTAATATTTTCAGCAAGATGCTTATTTGAGGATAAAATTACGTTACGTAATTCCTCGATTTCTTTTCTTAACGGATGATTTTGGCTTTCAAGAAAATTGGTTACTTCGAGACTTCTTATCATCTGATTTGTCATTTAATTTGTTTCTGCATATTTTTTAAAATTAGCAATAACAGCTTTACAAAACTGTTCTTGCATACGTGCAGCGTTTGTTGTTTCAGGTTCAAACATTTCTGTAATTTTTACCTGATTTCCAATACTTTCAAAACGAACAGTTGCTGTTCTTTGATCTGTTAGTGTATATTCTAACACATAATTTTCTACTTTAGTGTAGATTCCTTCAAAATCAAACACCACACTCCCGTCTTTTGTTCCCATAGTATATTTGAATTTTCCTCCGGCCTTCAAATCATTTTCAGCAAAAGGATTATGCCAGTCTTGCGAGGGAACATTCCATTTTTTAATATGTTCCGGTGTTGTCCACAACTCCCAAACTTTCTCTATTGGTAGATTGATTGTATTCTGTACGGTAATCATAACTAAAAAATTAATTGGAAGGAAACTGATTTTCATCCATAAAGAAAATTTCCCAATGATGTCCGTCAACATCCAAAAAAGCTTTTTGATACATATAGCCATAATCTTTTGCATCCCTATACTCTTCGCCTCCTGCTTTTACTGCCAAACATATTAATTCATCTACTTTTTCACGACTTTCAACAGATAATGCTGTGATAATTTCTGTACTGCTGGCAGTATTGCAAATTTGCTTTTTAGTAAAGGTTTTAAAAAACTCTTCCTTGAGAAGCATAGCATAAATATTTTCGCCGATTTCCATACAAGCTACCTTTTCATCTGTAAATTTCAAATTAAATGTAAAACCCAATGCTGTAAAAAAATCCATCGAACGGTTTAAATCTTTCACCGGAAGATTTAAGAAAATTTCTGTTTTCATATGGCCTGATTTATTATTCATTAAATCTATTATGGTTTAATTTCTGTTTTTTATTTAAAACAAAACACTAATAATGAATAATTTATATTCATAAAAATACAAATTAATAAAAACAAAAGTAAAATATTACAAAACATTTAGCCTTACAATAAAAGTCAACTTTAGGGTCATTTAAGACAAAATGTATATCTTCGTAAAACTAAAAAAGCTAAAATCATGAACAGGAAATTAGGTTTAATTTTAGGACATGACTACAAATTATTAAGTGTAGCAGCTATCCTGGAAGTCTTTGAAACAGCAAATAAATTACATAAAGAAACTGAAAAACCTTTTGAGATTATGGTTTTTCAATCGCCTGAACAGATCAATGAAAAAAAAATATTTGGTTATGAAGTGAATTCAATTGAGGCTTCTGATCAAAATTTAGATCTGATTTTGATACCCGCTTTTACGACAGATAATATGAGCGAGATGATTGCTAAAAACTACAATTTCATTCCATGGTTACAAAAACATCATAAATCCGGAACCGAACTCGCCAGTTTTTGCACCGGAGCATTTTTGTTTGCAGCCTCAGGTTTACTCAATCAAAAACTGGCCACCACACATGTTGATGCCTGTAGTGCTTTTACAAAAGCTTTTCCGCTAGTGAACTTAAAACCCGAAGAAACCCTTACTGCAGACGGAAGTTTGTATACCAGCGGCGGATCGACATCAACCTTTCATTTATTGATTCTATTGGTGCAAAAATATTGCGGCAACGAAATTGCTGTGCAGATTGCCAAAATCTTCTCGATCGATTTAAACCGATACAAACAGAGTTATTTCAGTACTTTCAGACCCAATCATTTGCACAATGACACTTTGGTTGCGAGATTACAGCAAAAAATTGAAAACGAATACAGTACAATCGAAACCTTAGAAGAAATCACCAAAGATATTCCAACAAGTACCCGAAACATGACACGAAGGTTTAAACAAGTTACAGGCATCCCCCCTATCGAATATCTACAAAATATAAGAGTTGAAAGTTCAAAGAAATACCTGGAACAAACCCAGCTTTCGATTTCAGAAATCATCGAAAAAACGGGTTACAACGACCCAAAAGCGTTTAGAAAAGTGTTCTATAAAATGGTCGGAATGAAACCAATTGAATATCGGGAGAAATTTAGGGTTCGGTAATTTTTTTTTCAGGAGCAGAAAATCAATTTCTCTCCCAGGCCTTCTGTCCTGCTCTGCGCTTTATCTCAGTCTGCGAACCCCGCAGCCAGAGGATAACGCTTCGATCAGGGCTAAGTAGAAAATTCGTTTTCACAACAGGAGACAATCAGGTCTTAATAATCCACATTAGGACTTTTCTGTTCTTTTTCAAAAGTTTGTCAATTTCTTTCATGCTTTCGTTAGAAACCGCAGGACATCCCCAGCCTTCGGCTGTTCCTTCCGGAAAAACTTCATTATCCGGAATTGCATCCCACGAATGCAGGACTATTGCGCGTTTAGCTGCATTTGAGTTCGATTTTTCTTTTCCCTGCAAAATATAATTCACTTTAATTCCCCATTGACTCACACCGCGATCTTCAATCACATATTTCCCAAGCGACGAACAATGCGAATCAAATTCGTTACTGATTGGCGCATCATCTTTTGAAGCTGTCGAGCCCCAAGGATTATCGCCGCAGCCATGACTTACCATGTATGATCTTACGACAGCATTTTTTTTAAAATCATAAACAAAAAATCTTTTTAAACCGGAATGTATGCTCAAATCAATCAGGATAAATTTCGTCTGATTAAGATTATTTTTTTTGCAATATTGCTGTGCTTCGTTATAATAGTTTTTATAATCGGTTTCAATGCGAGGTTTTTCTACTACAGCTATTTCTCTTTTAGATTCATTTTGAGGAGTATTTACTTTATTAAGTTCTTTATTGCAAGACCAAAACAGCGCTGTATAAATTATAAAAATCATTTTTTTCATACTGGCAATTTAAATAAAAGGCAACTAAAAAAATTAGAAAAACATAAAAAAAACCTGCTCAAATAAATGAACAGGTTCTGATAACTATAAAAGTCAATTGCTAATTAAGAAGCAATTTCCATTCTCTTCAATAAATTTTTGCTTAAAGTATGTTCTGCATACTCTCTATCTATAGACAGAACTTTATCGTCAGAACTTGGCAATTCGTACATAGCATCTGTTAAGATTGCTTCACACAAAGAACGTAATCCACGAGCACCTAATTTGTATTCTAAGGCTTTATCAACAATAAAATCCAGAGCTTCGTCAGTAATACTGAATTCCACTTCATCCATCAAAAATAACTTTTGATATTGTTTGATTAAGGCATTTTTAGGCTGCGTTAAAATCGCTCGCAATGTTTCTCTGTCCAGAGGATCCATATGCGTCAAAACAGGCAAACGACCAATAATCTCCGGAATCAAGCCAAAATCTTTAATATCTTTTGGAATAATATATTGTAATAGATTGTCTTTGTCAATATTATCTACATTTTTAGAAGTAGAATATCCCACTGCCTGACGGTTTAAACGCTTAGAAATAATACGTTCTACGCCGTCAAAAGCTCCACCGGCTATAAACAAGATGTTTTGTGTGTTTACCTCAACAAATTTCTGATCCGGATGTTTACGGCCACCTTTTGGAGGTACGTTTACAACTGTTCCTTCTAATAATTTCAATAAAGCCTGTTGAACACCTTCTCCAGAAACATCACGTGTTATAGATGGGTTATCACTCTTACGGGCAATTTTGTCAATTTCGTCAATAAACACAATTCCTCTTTCGGCTTTGGTTACATCATAATCTGCGGCTTGCAGTAAACGTGTCAAAATACTTTCGACATCTTCACCAACATAACCTGCTTCTGTTAAAACAGTTGCATCAACAATCGCTAACGGAACATCCAACATTTTTGCAATGGTTTTCGCCACCAATGTTTTTCCGGTCCCGGTTTGACCAACCATGATGATATTGCTTTTTTCAATCTCTACTTCATCGTCTAACTGCTGTTGCATTAAACGCTTGTAGTGATTGTAAACCGCAACCGACATTACTTTTTTTGTCTGATCCTGACCAATAACATATTGATCTAAAAAAGCCCTGATTTCTTTTGGTTTCTTTAAAATTAAATCCCCAACAAGTTTAGCACTTCCGCTGGATTTTAATTCTTCTAAAACAATTCCATGTGCTTGTTCAATACATTTATCACAGATATGTGCATTGATACCTGCAATTAATAAATTAGTTTCTGGCTTTTTTCTTCCACAAAACGAACATTCTAATACTACTTTTGCCATTCCTTTTAGTCTAAAGTCTTAAAGTCAAAAGTCATAAAGTCAGCAAAACTTGCAACTTTAAGACTTTTGACTTTCGACTACTATTTTTATCCTCTTCTCAATACTTCATCAATCATTCCGTATTCTTTTGCTTCGTCAGCTTTCATCCAGTAATCACGCTCACTGTCTTTGTGCACTCTTTCAAAAGTTTGTCCTGAATGTTGAGAGATGATATTGTATAATTCGTCTTTCAGCTTTAACATTTCGCGTAAGTTGATTTCCATGTCAGTTGCAACCCCTTGTGCTCCTCCGGATGGCTGGTGAATCATTACTCTTGAATGTGGTAAAGCCGAACGTTTTCCTGCAGCACCTGCGCATAATAAAACAGCTCCCATTGAGGCTGCCATACCTGTACAAATTGTAGCTACATCTGGTTTAATGTACTGCATGGTATCATAAATTCCTAAACCAGCATAAACGCTTCCTCCAGGAGAATTTAAATAAATCTGAATATCTTTTGAAGCATCAGCACTCTCTAAGAAAAGTAATTGTGCCTGAACGATATTGGCAATCTGGTCATCGATACCGGTTCCTAAAAAGATAATTCTGTCCATCATTAACCTTGAGAACACATCCATCGAAGTCATATTCATTTGACGCTCTTCGATAATATATGGAGTCATGTTTGTTGGGTTCATTGCTGCTACTATTTTGTCATAGTACATGGCGTTTACTCCCTGGTGCTTTGTCGCAAATTTTTTGAATTCTTTACCGTAGTTCATATTTTTAGTTTAAAAGTTTGAAAGTCTAAAGTCTGAAAGTGACTTTAAACAAATTAAACAAAGTTCATACCTTTTTATAAATGATGTCAATTTGTCTTCTTTTTATAATCTGATAAGTTTTGAAATTTATGAAATAAAAATTTAAAACATAAGCTTAAAACTTAAAAAAAGAGCGTCAAAAATTATCTTTTTGACGCTCAAATATAACTATTTTTTATCTTTCAGTATCTGTAATAAAATCTTAAAATTGAAATAAAACTAATAAATGCCTAACTCACAACTTTCGACTTTACAACTTTTGACTTTCGCCTGAATTTATTCTCCGTAAGACGCAGCAATAAATTCATCGTAAGTAACTTCTTTTGTGGTTGGATTTGCTTTTTCTTTGAACAAATCTAACAATTTAGCTGCAACAACCTGCTCAGAAAGTCTTTTTACTTCTTCCTGGTTAGATAAAACTCTTGCAACAATTCCTTCTACTTCCTCTGCAGTTGGATTTGTTTGTCCAAATTGCGCCATTTGCTGTCTGATTGCGTTTGATGCGAAAGCTTTCAAATCTTCAAAAGTGATCTGGATGTTGCTTTGAGCCATTGCTTTTCCTTCGATCAATTGAAAACGCAAACCTTTTTCGGATCTGGCGTATTCTACTTCAGCTTCTTCTGCAGAAAGTTTTTTCTCTCCTACGGTTTGCAACCATTTTTTAAGGAACTCAGCTGGTAAATCGAATTTTGTGTTTTCGATTAAGAAATCCTGAACATCCATTAATAATTTTTGGTCAGCCTGCTGAGCAAATTGCGCCTCAGCATCTTCTTTAATTTTAACTTTTAAATCTTCTAAAGAAGCAACTTTCCCTTCACCAAAAAGTTTGTCGAATAATTCCTGATTTAATTCTGCCGGTTCAGAAACATTGATTGTCTCAATTGTAAAAGCCACATCAACTGCTAAATTATGTACATTATCATGAGGAACTTTTAAGTAATCCATTAATTGGTGATCGTCTTCAAATAAACCTTTTGTGTTTACCGTTACTACATCACCCACTTCTTTACCTATAAATGAATCCGCTGTTTTTTTATCTTTGAAAACTGACAATGAAAAAGTTGTTTTGTTTTCGATTCCGTTTTCTTCATTTACAAAAGTTCCTGTGATATCAGAATCTGCAGTCACTTTTTCAACAGGATTTGCTTTTCCGAATTGTTTTTGGATACGCTCTACCTGTCCGTCGATTAATTTATCATCTGCAGTAACGATATATTTTACGATATCATTTTTTGCTTCAAGATCAATTTCGAAATTTGGCACTAAACCAATTTCGTATTCGAAAGTTAATTCTTCAGCATCCCAGTCAAAATTCTCATTAACTTTCGGAAGTGGAGTACCTAAAAGATTTAATCTTTCAGATTGAATATAACGCTCTAAAGCCAAATCAACTACTTTTTTAATTTCTTCCTGCTTAATAGCTTTTCCGTATTGTTTTTCAACAAGATCTTTAGGCACTTGTCCTTTTCTAAATCCTTTTACTTGTGCCAAAGGCAATTTTTCGTTGATTCTTTTTGCTACCTGACCTTTATAATCCATGTGAACAACATTCATTACAATTGTTTCATTCACAGCGTCTATTGCTACTCTTTTAATATCCATCTTCTTCTTTAATTTACATAATAAAATTGGGTCGCAAAATTATAAAATTTTTGCAACCCAGCCAAGTTTTTAATGTATTGTATTTGAAGCGTTTTATAACTCTTCATTTTATTTTTTATCATCTCCTAATATTTTATAGGTGATAGACTGTAATAGCGATAAAATAACACTAAAAATTAATGCCGCCAAAAACGAATCGACCGTAAAACCTCCAACTATTTTGGTACACAGCAAAATAATAAGCGCATTGATAACGAGTAAAAACAACCCCAAAGTAACAACAGTAACCGGCAAGGTCAACACAACTAAAATGGGTTTAATAAAAAGGTTTAATAACCCTAAAACTACTGCTACAATTACTGCTGTACCAAAACTGGCAACATGTACGCCAGACAAAATATTAGACAATAATAAAACCAAAGCTGCAGTAACAAGGAGTCTAAGTAATAATTTCATGGTTTTTTCTTTTTTAATTTTTCAATAAAAGTACTAAAATTTTTATCAAATTTAAGATTTCAAAAATGCGTTAGTCAACTCAAAAAACATTTTCGGGTTTTCAGCATGAAGCCAGTGTCCGGCATTTGGAATTGTTTCTAATTTGAAATCCGGAAAGTGTTTTTGAATATCTTCAATATCCGAATCAGGGATATATCCTGAATTCCCTCCTCTTATAAACAGAGTTGGCTTATCAAAAACTAAACCTTCTGCCAAAGGTTTTCCTATAGCATCCAGGTTATTATTAAAAACTTCCAGATTGAATCTAAAAGCTAGTTGCCCTGGTTCTTTCCAATATAGATTTTTTAATAAAAACTGGCGTGTTCCAAAATCTGGCACATATTGCGCCACAATTGCTTCGACATCATTCCGGCTTGGCTTTACAGAAAAATCAACCGCATTTAATCCTTCCAAAATATCCTGATGATGTGGTTTATAGAATTTAGAGCCAATATCTGCTACAATTAATTTATCAACTAAATCTGAATGAGTAGCTGCAAAAAGCATCGCTACTTTTCCGCCCATAGAATGTCCTAAAATATCGATTTTATTTAACTGATTTGCCTGACAATATTCGAAAACATCCTGCACCATGGCTTCATAACTCCATTCATCTGAATGAAAACTTCGTCCGTGATTTCGCAGGTCTAAAATATGAACCTGAAATCCGGTCTCAACATATTGTCCTGCGAGGGTTTTCCAGTTATCAGACATTCCAAGAAATCCGTGCATGATGATGAATGGTTTTCCTTTGCCTTCTATTTTTGAATAAAGCATATTATTTCAGTTTATTTAAATACATATTCACTACATTATCCAAACCAAGATAAAGCGCTTCTGCAATCAAGGCATGCCCAATAGAAACTTCTAATAATCCGGGAATATTTTGTTTAAAAAACTGAATGTTATCCAGACTCAAGTCATGTCCGGCATTGATACCTAAACCTAATTGGTTTGCTAATTCGGCTGCTTTCATATAAGGATCGATTCCGTTTTTATTTCCCAAAGCATATTCGTGAGCAAAAGCTTCCGTATATAATTCGATTCTATCAGTGCCTGTTTTTTTGGCACCTTCTATCATTTCCAGAACCGGATCAACAAAAATGGAAGTCCTGATTCCGTTTCGTTGAAATTCCTGAATAACTTCAGTCAAATAAGCCTGATTTTTAATGGTATCCCAACCCGCAGAAGAAGTAATAGCACCAATTGCATCCGGGACTAATGTTACCTGATCCGGCTTACATTCTATAACCAAATCAATAAAATTATGCTGCGGATTTCCTTCAATATTATACTCTGTAGTAACAATTGCTTTTAAATCGCGGGCATCCTTATAACGGATATGACGCTCATCCGGACGTGGATGAATTGTGATTCCCTGACCCCCAAAATTCTGAATATCTGTGGCAACTTTTAATAAATCAGGTACATTGCCTCCACGTGCATTTCTCAGGGTAGCAATTTTATTGATATTTACACTTAACTTTGTCATATAAATAGATTATTAATTCTGATAACATTATATTTGTAAGGACAAAAATACAAAGTAAAACGTAGCGTTTTTTGCTATTTTTTGATTATTTTGCATCCAATATCTTCAACCGACTTATGACAGAAATCACCAACTATATCACCAACGATTTTAGAGCAATCGACAGTCAGGAAACGATAGCCTCAGTTCAGGACTTTTTTGCCGATTTAAGTTTTTCTCATTTCCCTGTTTTAGAAAACGGAATTTTCATAGGAAGCATTGCTTCAGATGATGTTGAAACATTTGATACTGATAAAAAAACCATTGATTACAAATATACTTTAGAACGTTTTTTTGCAAGAAAATCAATGATCTGGCTGGATGTTTTAGAAATTTTCGCTAAAAATCATACCAATGTAATTCCGGTACTTGACGAAAACAATACTTATACTGGTTATTATGAAATGGAAGATATTATGAAATTTTTTCAGGAAACTCCATTTTTAAAAGAACAAGGCGGCATTATTATTGTACAAAAAGGACTTTTAGATTATTCTATGGGTCAGGTAACCCAAATCGTAGAAAGTAATAATGGTAAAATCCTGGGTTGCTTTATATCCGAAGCCGATTTAGAAAATGTTCACATTACAATAAAAATTGGCGTTGGGCCAATGAATGAAATCATTCAGACTTTTAGAAGATACAATTACGAAATTATTTCAGAACATCAGGAAGACACCTATATTAACAGTTTAAAAGAGCGTTCTGACTATTTAGACAAATACCTTAATATATAATCCTTAATACGGCAATCAGAAAATGAGTCAATAGATTTTCGCATTAGCACATTATCTAGTTTTCTCATTATGTAATTCAAAAAAATGAAAGTAGCAATTTACGGACAATATTATCAAAACAGTACCGAACCCATTATCAAGGATATTTTTGTGTTTTTTAACAACAATAATGTCGAAATGGTCATTGAAGAAAACTTTTTGAAAATGCTGTATGAGAAACAATTGATAAAAAAAGAATACAAAACTTTCTCAGCAAAAACAAAACTTGATAATAGTTTTGAAATGTTACTTAGTATTGGAGGTGATGGAACCATTTTAAGAGCCGCCAGTTTAGTTCGTAATTCCGGTGTCCCGATTTTAGGGATCAATGCCGGAAGATTAGGTTTTCTTGCAACTGTCCCAAAAGAGAGCATTGATGTTTTTTTGCAATTCGTAATTGATAAAAACTACAGTGTATCTGAAAGAGCCTTGCTAAGTCTTACCTGTGATCCGAAAAGTGATGCAATAGAAGATGACTTAAATTTCGCAATGAATGAGGTTACAGTCAGCAGGAAAGACACCACTTCGATGATTACCGTTGAAACCTATTTAAACAATGAGTATTTAAACTCATATTGGGCTGATGGACTCATTCTTTCAACACCAACAGGTTCCACGGGATATTCATTAAGTTGTGGCGGGCCAATACTAACACCAGATGTAAAAAGTTTAGTAATTACCCCTATTGCCCCTCATAATTTAAACGCAAGACCATTGGTTATACCTGATGATACCGAAATAAAACTTCGTGTTTCCGGAAGGGAGGATCAATATTTAGTATCATTGGACTCAAGAATTGCGTCCATTAAAAATGAATCCGTTCTAACTATTAAAAAAACAGATTTTAAAATTAAAATGGTTGAAATTCCAGGTGAAACTTTTTTAAAAACACTCAGAAAAAAATTGCTTTGGGGAGAGGACAAAAGGAATTAATCTCTTTTACCAATCTTAACTATACGATAATAGTGCTTTTCTCGTTTAGCATATATCGAATCTTCATTAAATGTCTCAAAATCATATAGTAAATTTAAAAAAAGACACATTTAGCCAAAGGAACTTTGATTCGTATTGATAATTATTATATTTGCACGCAATTTTGAATTAAATGAAGAAAATTTTTAATTTATTGTTATGTTTTTTCCCTTTTATTACACTCAATGCTCAAATTAATGAGATTGGTGTTTTTTTAGGCGGAAGCAACTTTGTAGGAGATGTTGGAAAAACCACTTATATAGCACCCGAAAATCTTGCTTTCGGAATACTATACAAATGGAATAAAAGCCCTCGTCATTCGTATCGGTTTTCCTATACCCAATCAACTGTAACAGGAAATGATTCAAAATCTGAAGAACCCGGCCGAAACAAAAGAGGCTACAACTTTAAAAACGATGTAAAAGAACTTTCTGCCGGTCTGGAGTTTAATTTTTTTGACTTTAATTTACACGATGAAGATCTAAAAATTACACCCTATATATTTTCAGGTCTAAATTATTTCAGGTATGATGAATTATATATTGAAAACGGGATAACTAAAAAAGACAAAAAATCTGGTTCTTTTGCTATACCTATAATATTAGGAATAAAATCAAATATTAACCGCAATTTTATTTTAGCAGCTGAAATTGGAGCACGATATGCTTTCACGGACAACATAGACGGAAGCAATCCTGAAAACGATTCTTTCAAAAATAATCAGTTTGGCAATTTAAATAATAATGATTGGTATGTTTTTACGGGAGTAACATTAACATATACCTTTGGACAAAAACCTTGCTATTGCGCAGAATAAAATGAATTTACTAGAATCCATAGATAAAACAAATTTACCCAAACATCTTGCCATTATTATGGATGGAAATGGTCGTTGGGCGAAACAGCAAGGCTTTCTTCGCACGTTTGGACATGAAAATGGCGCAAAATCAGTTAAGGAAACTATTAAAACATGTGCTAAACTTGGTGTTGAATTTTTAACTTTATACGCTTTTTCTACCGAAAACTGGAACCGGCCTAAAGTAGAAGTAGATACTTTAATGAAATTACTAATCAATTCATTAAGAAAAGAACTTACTACTTTACAAGAAAACAACATCAGACTTAATGCTATTGGAAATCTTGACAAATTACCAAAATCTGCTCAAACAGAATTATTGGATGTTATCGATAAGACGAAAAACAATACCCGATTAACACTAACATTAGCCTTAAGTTACGGATCGAGAGAAGAATTGGTAAACGCCGTGAGAATCATCAGTGATAAAGTTAAAAATAATATAATTTCATTAGACGCTATTGACGATTCAATTATAAATGAGCATCTTTACACGCAAAATTTACCTGATGTAGATTTATTAATACGAACAAGTGGAGAACACAGAATAAGTAATTTCCTGTTATGGCAGATTGCCTACGCAGAATTATATTTTACTGATGTACTCTGGCCCGACTTTAAAGAACAAGATTTATATGAGGCTATCATTAGTTATCAAAAAAGAGAACGTAGATTTGGAAAAACCAGTGAACAAATTAAATAATATTTTAGTGTTACAAAAAAGAATACAAATAGTACTTACCCTATTTCTTTTGGGTAGTTTTTCTCAAATTAAAGCTCAAGAAAGAATCCCTTTTGATCAGGGAAAAAAATATATTCTTGCAAAAGTTTCTGTTGTTGGTAAAATAAGCTTCAATGAACAAACCGTTGTAACATTTTCTGGCCTGCAAAAAGGACAGGAAATTACTGTTCCTGGTGAAGAAATTAGTGGAGCGATTAAGAAATTAGGAAAGCTTGGCCTTTTTGATGAAATTTCATTTTACGTAAATAAAGCCGAAAATGACAGTATATACCTGGACTTAAATATAGTTGAACTTCCTAAACTAAACGAAGTAAAATTTGTTGGTATAAAAAAGGGTAAAGTAGAAGGTCTTATAAAAGATAACAACCTGACAAAAAGTAAGATTGTAAACGAAAATCTAATCACTACGACAAAAAATTACATCGAAAACAAATACAAAAAAGAAGGTTTTTACAATACAAAAGTAACTATCACAACTACTCCAGACGCTACTGCAGGAAACAGTGTAAACATGCTGGTTCGCATAGACAAAGGAGACAAAGTAAAAATCAAAAGTATTGACTTTACAGGCAACAAGCAACTTACAGACAATCAGCTAAGAAGTGCCATGAAAGACACCAAACAAAAAAATATATTGCGTGTACTGAAAGCCTCAAAATTTATTCCTGAAAAATACAAAACCGACTTAGAAAAAGTTATTGCATCCTATAAAGAAAAAGGATATCGTGATGCACGTATTATATATGACTCTGTCACTTATAATAAAGAAAAAAACATGCTTGCTATTAAAATTAATCTGGAAGAAGGAAATAAATATTACTTCGGAAATATTAAATTTTTAGGAAATACCGTTTATTCTGACCAACAGCTTAATCGTTATCTGGGAATTAAAAAGGGAGAAACCTACAACGGAGTATTACTTGAAAAAAGAATAGCAGACAAAACAAAACCTGACGGCGAAGACATTACAAACCTATACCAAAACAACGGGTATCTATTTTCAAATATTAATGCAGTAGAGGTTAAAACAGTAAATGATACAATTGATTTTGAAATTAGAATCACCGAAGGACCTATCGCCTATTTCAATAAAATATCTGTAGTAGGAAATGATAAAACGAATGACCATGTTATCTATCGTGAGCTAAGAACTAAACCGGGTGAAAAATACAGTAAAGAGTTATTAGTAAGAACCATTCGTGAAATTGGGCAGTTAGGCTTTTTTGACCCTGAAGCAATTGATCCTAAATTTAAAAATGTAGATGCCGCAGCCGGAACAGTAGATATTGAGTACAACCTAGTCGAAAAAGGTTCCAGCCAGGTAGAATTACAAGGAGGATACGGTGGAGGAGGTTTCATAGGGACTTTAGGATTATCTTTCAATAACTTTTCGGCAAGGAACATGTTTAAAAAAGAAGCCTACAAACCATTGCCTATGGGAGATGGCCAAAAAGTTTCCCTTCGTTTACAAGGAAGTACTTATTTTCAAACTTATAGTATATCGTTCTCAGAACCTTGGTTTGGAGGAAAAAAACCGGTACAATTTAGTTCATCTATTTCATACAGTAAGCAGTTCAATTACAGCTATGGAAATAATGTAGACAAAAGCCAAAGCTTTAACATTCTAACTTTACAAGTTGGACTTGCAAAGAGATTAACTGTTCCGGATGATTATTTCGTACTATCGCAGTCTGTAAGTTATCAGCACTATGACTTGAATAATTATTTTACGGGTCTTTTTACTTTTGGTAATGGAACTTCAAGAAATTTAGCCTATACAATTGGTCTTACGAGAAGTAATAAAGGGGTGAATCCTATATTCCCAACTTACGGTTCTGAGTTCAGTGTTTCAGCAAAAGTAACACCTCCTTACTCTTTATTTAACAATGTAGATTATGCAACCTTAGGTGACAAAGAAGAATATAAATTAAGAGCAAGCGCTGATTCAACAGTACCAGATGCAAATGGACAAATGATTGAAAAGGGTGACTATCTTGATTCATCCGGAAACAAAGTAAGTACTCCTCAGGAAGCTGCCGCTGATCCGGCAAAAGTAGATCAGGAAAAATACAACTGGCTCGAATATTATAAAGTTAAATTTAAAGCAGACTGGTATAATAAAGTATATGGAAAATTAGTTTTAAGAACATTAACTGAATTTGGTTTCATGGGTGCTTATAATCAGGACAGAGGTATTGTTCCTTTTGAACGTTTTTATTTAGGTGGAGACGGTATGGCTAACTACTCGATGGATGGCAGGGAAACTATTGGATTAAGAGGATACGAAAATAATTCTTTGACTCCAATAAAAAACGGTCAACAAATTGGTGCTACGATTTATAACAAATTCTCTATGGAATTACGTTATCCTATTACACTGAAACCATCAGCATCAATATATGCTTTGACTTTTCTTGAAGCTGGTGCTGCTTACGATGGATTTAAAAACTACAATCCTTTTGACTTGTATCGTTCTGCAGGTTTTGGTTTGCGTGTATTTATGCCTGCATTTGGATTATTAGGTATTGATTTTGGTTACGGATTTGATGCTCAGACAGGTGAAACAAAAGCACACGGTCAGGAAATACACTTTATTATTGGACAACAATTTTAAAAAGATGATATTTGGTTAAAATTTGGAAATAAAGTAATGGTATGAGAAAACAGTTTTTATTTATATTTTTATCCCTGATTGTAGCAAATACAAATGAGGCGCAGACAAGATCGACCAGAATTGGCTACATCGACATGGAATATATTTTAGAAAATGTTTCTGATTACAAAGAAGCCAAATCTCAATTAGACTTAAAAGCAACTAAGTGGAAACAGGAAATTGAAATCAAAAAATTAGAAATAAATAAATTAAAAGAAACTCTCAAAACTGAAAAAGCTTTACTTACAAAAGAACTTATCGAGGAAAGAGAAACAGAAATTAAATTTCTGGAAAATGAGATGCTGGAATATCAACAAAAACAATTTGGAGTTGACGGAAATTTAATGCATCAAAAAGCATCTTTGGCAAAACCAATACAAGATCAGGTTTTTACTGCTGTTCAGGACATTGCCGAAGCTAAAAACTATGATTTTATATTTGATAAATCATCTGATTTGACAATGCTATTTTCAGCTAAGAGATTTGATATAAGCGATCAGGTTATTCGTATTTTAAACAGAGCAGATAAAAGAGAACAGCTCACTAAAAAACAATTAAAAGAACAAGAAGCCAAAGAAAATCGTGAAAACGAAATTGATGAAAATCCGGCAATGGCAGACAGACAAAAAGCCCTGGATGCAAGAAAAGCAGCAAGAGATAAATTAGTTGCTGACAGAAAACTAGAACAGGAAGCAAAACGAAAAGAATACGAAGATAAAAGAAACGCCATAGCCGCTGAAAAAGCTGCCAAGAAAAATGGCACAGTTTCTGAAACAACAAAAACAACAGAGACAACGCAAACTGCTAAACCTGTTGTAAGTACAGAACAAACAACTGCTGAGCCTGCAGTCAATAAGGCCGAAGAAAGGCAGAAACTTTATGACCAGCGTAAAAAAGAATTAGAAGAAAAAAGAAAGAAAATTTTAGAAGAAAGAGAAGCCGCTAAAAAAGCTAAAGAAGCAGAAACACAAAAAACAAATACGACCAATAATTAATTAATATTTTTAAAATGATGAAACAAATCAAAACTTTAGTAATTGCTGCAGTGCTTTTTTTAACTGCAAACAATACAATGAATGCGCAGGCTAAAACAGCTCATGTTGATGTTAGCGAGATTATGTCGAAGATGCCAGCTATGCTTGATGCCCAAACTCAATTACAAAAATTAAGTGGAACATACGATGCAGAATACAAAAAAATGATCGAAGAATACCAAACAAAAATCAAAAAGTATGATGCTGAATCTGCAACTGCAACTGAAGCAGTAAATACTGAGCGTGCCAAAGAAGTTCAGGATATGCAAAAGAGAATTGGGGATTACAGAGACAATGCTCAAAAAGAACTTCAACAAAAAGAAACTGATTTAGTAAAACCTTTAATGGAAAAAGTAAGAGCTTCTATCCAAAAAATTGGAAAAGCAAAAGGTTTCCAGTACGTATTAGACGGTTCAACTCTTTTATTAGCTGATGGTCCAAACATTACTGCTGATGTTAAAAAAGATTTAGGATTCTAAGAACAAATTTCTTATTACAAAAAATGGCTCAGTTTAAAAAAACTAAGCCATTTTTGTTTTTATAATTTTATTTTTACGCCACCATTAATTGTAAATCCTTCTGTATGTGTCCAGATATCATCAAATGTTGGTTTGTTGTGAGGCTCATTGACCACTCTCTTATAAGTACTCTGTCGTGTATCCGTAAAGTTCTCAAAATTGATAAAAAAAGCAAATTTATCCCATAGTGTTTTCTCTACCATAAAACCAAATTCCCAATAAGTTGGCGTTTTATCACCGTTATATAAATATTGTTCATCTGTAAAATAACCTTCCAATCCTATTTTAAAATTGGTCTCCTTTTCATAAATCAGTGCCAGGTTTACTTTGTTTTTTGGTAATAAAGGCAAAAATTGATTTCCTGTTAAATATTGAGCCTGTGCGTCAGTAAAAGTATACCCAACAAAAAGTTTTAGATCTTCCTTATAAACAAACTTAATGTTAGTTTCAAAACCTTTACTAACAACAGGATCTGATGCATTTACAAAGAATGAATAATCTGCCTCATTTTCCAAAACCAATGGTTTGCTAATTTCTGTTATAAAAAACATCTGATTAACAGAAAATTTCAAATCAGAAAAAATATTTACTTTGTAATTTATATCTGCCGTTCCTCCGATACTTTTTTCTGCAACTACATTTTGCAAAGGCAGGAGATTTTGATATTGAACAGATTCTGTTTGTTCTGTAAAAACAGTTGGAATTTTGTATCCAAGACCAGCACCAACTCTACTGCTTAATTGTGAATTTATTTTAAACAATGCGGCCACTTTTGGTAAAAAGAAAGTCTGATTTTTTGAAAAATTAGTATTCGAATACGATACATTATCCAATCTTAAACCATTCTCTAACTTTACCCTTTCAGTCACATCCCACGTATGCTGAAAATATGCACCCGTAGTAAAAGATTGAGCATCCAAAATACCGGAATTTCTTTGTTTAAATTTATCATAAACTAAATTCAAACCACTAATAATAGTATATCTTGATTTGTTTACGACATAGGATACTTCAGTAAAAGAATTGGTATTTACTCCCGAAAACTCATAATCCGGAATATTGATTTTTCGGTCAAAAACACTCAGGCTCTGTTTTAATTTCAAACTATTTTGATTATCAAATTTCTTATCCAGTTCAAAAGTAGTTGTATTGCGTATTGTTTTGTTTTTTTCGAAATAAACATGATACGCATCGGGATAACCTTCAATAACATGCATATCCCCTCCTTCGATGTCAGTCTTGGTAAAACTATTACCCAACATAAAACTCAAATTTTCTGAAGGATAATAAAACAATCTGGGGTTTATGGTAAAATTATGCGATTTTGGAGTCTCTGAAAAATCATCATCATCGACATCAAAAGCTTTTTGAAAATTAACCAACCCTAATATCGAATACCCAAATTTGCCTTTTCGTTGTGATGCATACGCCCCAATATTCGTTTGATTGATATTGGATTGATTCAGTATAAAATTATATTCTCCTTTTTGTTTTGGTGTCTTTGAAATAAAATTAATCGCACCTGCTATTGCTCCTCCTCCGTACAATGTTGAAGAAGGTCCTTTGATTACCTCAACCTGCTGCAAATCTAAAGGTGGAATTTCAAGAATACTTAAACCGCTTGCAAAATTCCCAAAATTAGCATATCCATCTTTCAATAATTGCGTATAGCGGCCGTCAAGCCCCTGTACCCTGATACTTGCATTACCACTGGTGGCAGATGTTTGCTGCACCTGCAAACCGGTGCTTTCATGCAACACCATACTTACATTTGCTGGTTTCATATTGGCCTTTTCATCAAGTTCTTCGGCATCAATGGATTCGATTCTTGTTGGTGTATTTTTGATTGTCCTGCTGGTTCGTGTTGACTGAACAACAACCGCATCCAGTTCTTCTTCTTCACTCGATTTCAACTGAACGCTTACAAGTTCTCCATTCTGCTTTGGAAGAATTACATTTAATGAAAATTCTTCGTACCCTAAAAGAACAAAATTAATTTTGTGCTCCCCATTTTCAATAGGATTTAATTCTAAAAAACCTTTGTCATCTGTTATTCCGGAAATAGTACTATTATGAATACTAACTGAAACACCTGCTAAACTTTTCAGGGTTTCACTATCTTTTACGATAATTCTTAAAGTGTTTTGGCTATATGCGAACGAACATATAAATGCAGCCAAAATAATTACATATTTTGTCATTTTCATATTAAATTAAATAAATAATAAATTGCCCAAGTAAATACGATGGGAAATGTCAATATTGATTTAACTTAATTTTGGAGGCTGCCAGATTCCTAAATAAATTGTTTTGTAGTTATTGTAGACATAAAAAACCGTTTGCTCTTTAGTAGCAAAACTCAGGTTCTTTTCTTCTTTATAAATCTGGTATTGAAATTGAAAACCATGAACTCCACAACAGGCACAAGAACAAAAAGGAGCACACAGATCGTTTTGAGTTTCTGTTTTTTTATTTCGGGAATGATTCTTATGAAGTTCAGTTTTTGCAAAATCAGTACAATCATCTATGTCATTACAAGGAAGTAATGACAATGAAATAAGATAAACTGCAAGCAAAAACCAGGTTAATTTCATGCTGTAAATATAGAGAAATCTTTCACTGTTTGTCTTATAAAAATGCAGATCATATCTATAAATTTCTGATTTATTTAACCTAAAATTCAATAAAAAGTACGAATTTAGATTTCCGAAAAAATGTAACTTTGTTTTATGACAAACAACAATCCTATAGGTGTTTTTGATTCCGGAATTGGGGGGACTTCAATATGGAGTGCCATTCACGAACTGCTTCCGAACGAAAAGACCATTTATTTAGCCGATAGCAAAAATGCTCCATATGGTCAAAAAACCAAAGAAGAAATTGTTGCTTTGAGCAAAAAAAATACTGATTTTTTAATAGCAAAAAACTGTAAATTAATTGTCGTAGCCTGCAATACTGCCACAACAAATGCAATTAGTGAACTTCGTGCCAATTATGACATTCCGTTTATTGGAATTGAACCTGCCATTAAACCAGCCGCCAATAATTCGAAAACACAGGTTATTGGCATTCTGGCTACAAAAGGCACACTGAACAGCGAGCTTTTCAACAAAACTGCCGAAATGTTTCATGACACAAAAATCATAGAACAAGTAGGCCACGGACTGGTGCAGCTCATTGAAGATGGCAACCTGAATTCTCCTGAGATGACTCAGTTGTTAGAGTCATATCTTAAACCTATGATTGATGCTAATATTGATTATCTGGTTTTAGGCTGCAGTCATTATCCTTACCTGATTCCGCAGATTAAAAAAATACTACCTGAACATATTCAGATTATTGATTCAGGAGAAGCGGTAGCCCGGCAAACCAAAAATATTTTACGCGAAAAAGTAGGTTTCTCTGATAGAGAAAAAAGCGAACCTGTATTTTATGTCAATTCAAATCCTGCCGTTTTAAAATCAATTTTAAATAATAAGTATGACGTCATACAAAAAGAATTTTAAACTGTTATTCTATCTTTCGCTTGACGAACCAAATTCCGTCTAATGATAAATTTAGTGATAGTTTGTGGTAATTTTCTTTTATTAACCCATCACCAATTTTGCCTTTTTGTCCGTAAGAATACGAAATATTAAGAACTGAATAAGTGTTATCAACCGGTAAGGAAACTCCAAAAGAAATTGCTGCATTATTGACCCTTTTCCCATCGACTTCAAGATAACCGGTATCAAAATTCAAGCCTGTTCCATATTGAACGCCATCCCAATAACTTCTGATGTTTTTATTTTTTCTAAAACTAAACCCCAAAGCAAAACGATCCTGATTAACAAAATCGCCATATAATTTGGATTGATTGGTTTCATTCCATAAACTTTTTTCATAATCAAGAGTCATCGTGAAATTGTTTTTGAAACGTTTACTAACACCAAAACCTATTTCCAAGGGTATATAATAATCATCTGTATCGGAAGCTACATCTGACTCAAAAGCACTCTCATTTGAATCGTTTACATTCTCTACCGACTGCACTTTAGAAGCCTTAACCTGGACAGGCAATTTAAAAGTTGATGCAATGGTAAAGGTCGAATCTATTTTATACTGAGTCCCTAAAGTTGCCCGTAAGCCGCTATAAGTTGTTTTTTTGTTAATTGTTGTCAGTGAATTTGAAATGATATAACTTCTCTCATCAGTCGTATTTCCAAAAAGTACAGTCCCCGAAATCCCTATTGCTATTTTTTTGTTTACACGATACCCGTATGAAAGATCAAAATTATTCAATCCTCCTGCCCCCTCAGCATTTAAAGTATAATATTCCGAAGTATTCGAAATAGGTAATTTTAAATCTGAAATTTTAAACGAAGCGCTTGAATAAGGTCGTAAAGCAATACTGAAAGCAGATTTTTTAGTTACCGGAAATGCAAAAGCAATATGTGAAAACTGAAAATTATTGCGTTTTTCAGATTTAGTACTGCTCTGAAACGTTGTTCCGATCGCTTTACCTCCTATTTCAAACATAAAATGATTCAATGGGATATAACCTAGTGAAGCCGGATTGAGATTATTGATAAAAGTATCTGATGGCAATGCAATTCCTGAAGAACCGATGGAAGGGATTGAACCATAATCTGCATCATATAGGCTACCCACACCGTACAATGAATACGGGGAACTGGAAATACTTTGCGAAAACGAGGTTACATACATTAAAATGAAGCAACTTAAAAAGGTGATTTTATTTTTCATTTAATAAGAGAGGTAATAAATTTTCAATTGAATTTTATTATTCAGATGTTTTTGATCACCCAAAACCAGCCTGTTAACTGCTTTATAGATGTTTGGTAAAACAAAAATCAATGAAGATCTGGAATCTGATTGTTTTAGCATTTCTTTTTGCAGAAAACCACCAACTGACAATGAATACCCAACATTTTCATTGAATTCATCACTTTGTTTATTCAGCATAGCATATAAAGGCGTTCCTGATGTTGTGTTTAGGGTACCACTAATCCTGTTGAGTTTATCAGCGACATAAACACGTAATGAGTCCGATAAAGGAAATTTCTCAGAATATGTATTATTAACAGGTTTTAAAATCAATTTAGCATCAACAATAGCCCCTTTATCAGATATATATTTAAGTTGTTTTATGTTTGGAAAATCGATTCGGCATGCTACCCCGGTTCCCGATTGAATATAACTCTGATTATTGGTCAAAAGGCTGGATAATCTGCTATTTGAAACAGGTAGATTCTGAATCAGCGTACCCGTTTTGTCCAACGATATAGCATTAAATTGTTTGGTTGCATCTACAATGGAAAAATCTTTTACATAAGAATCAATATCATCACCTAAATATTTTGAATAATAAAGTCGCACTTTACTCGTTAAACCAAATCCAATAATACTTGAGGAATTTTCTGTTGACGGCACAAGTACCAATCCTTTTAAGTATTCAGTGAAATTATCAAAATCTGTAATATCTCTTTTCTTAAATTTTTGAAAAAGAGCTTCGCCAAAAGCAGCATTCATTTTAATATTTATAGAATCTTTTTCAACAGGCCTCGGTTTATACGAAATAGTTCCTAAACTTTCAGAACTATAATTCAAAGCCGAATTATTATAAAAGTAGTCATCATCTGTATTGGGTTTTACCTTCTGCAGTAATTGATGAATATTAAATGTTTGTACTTTAGTCGTATCTCCGTAATAATAATTATCATATTTTAAAATCATGGAAATAGAATCAAAAACATAATTTGTCCCTTCTGTATCAGATGAACTGTTAATCAGACTATAGGAATCTGATGCCAATTGAAAATAACTGTTTGATTTTACTTTGCCAAATAAAGGATCCTCATAACTGCCAATTAAAATTCTGCTTTGATTAGATGTAATAAGAGAATCAAAATTTATGGTAGACATTTCGACTGTTACCGTATCAATTAAAATTACCTTGTTGTTTACTGCCAGATAATCAGATCCCACAACAAACTCTCCTGCATCTGTATCCGTCCCACATGAAACTATCCCAAAAGCAAAAAACAACATCAATATAAACTTATACATAATCCAATTTTTTGAACAAATATAAAAGGCACATTTCTGGACAACACTATAACATATACAATACCCCTTTTTTAGACTATAGATAGTACAAAACAATCTACAACTGGCTTTAACAAACTAATATTTGATTAAACTGTAAAAATCGCCAATTAGTCTATCAAAAAACCCAATACATATATCTTCTTTTTTTTAAGACAGGTTGCCCCCTACTTTTGAATCAATTAAATAAGGAATGAAAATAAAGGTTTTAGTTTGGTTGGTATTTTTAGTTTGTACTTTAAGTAGTAAGTCACAAGAAAAAATTTCTGTAGATTTTAGTTTAAAGAATGAAGCAACAGATGAAATTAAATTTAATGAAGCAAATGGCGTTATATCGGTTACTGCTAAATTAAACGATAAAAATGAAATTACAAATAAACTTGAATATACAAATCTTAGAATAAAATATGAAATGGGAGCTTATGATTCTTTTGAAAATCTGAATCAGTTTAACCGGATTCAAAACGAATTTAAGATTTCACATACCGTTTCTGATGCAGCAAAATTAAATTTAGCCATTACGCCAACAATTAATTTTCAACAAAATTTGGGCATTTCAGATGCAAATGTTTTAGGAAGTTTTCAATTGAATCAACAATTAAATTCAAAAATAGCTTTAAACATTGGTTTTGAGAGATCAACAGTTTTCGGTTCTCCCAAATTCATACCTACATTATCATTTTCAGGAAAAATAAACAATCAAAGCAGCTTGTTAATAGGTTTTCCGGATTCAAAAATATCGTATTCTAATAATGAACGAAATAAATTTAGCCTGAGTAATCGTTTTAACGGTAGTTTTTATAATCTGGATAAACCTCATACGATATACGATACAGCAACAAAAATTAGTACTTCGCAAGTAACAACTGCAATTGAATACGAAAGAAATGTGGATAAAAACTGGTTTATCAATTTTAAAGCAGGTTATGATTTTGACAAAAAGTACAATCTTCTGGATAAAAACAACCACAAACTATATGATTTTAATACCGGCAACGGTTCTGTTTTAAGCATTGGGATCAAATACAAACAATAAATAAATTTAATACACTATGAATAATTTAAAAAAAGGAATATTATTCGCGGCACTATTTTCAAGCCTGTTTTTTATAGGCTGCAGTAACGATGATGATGATGATGAATTAATAGGAAACTGGATTAAAAAATCTTCATTTGATGGACCTGCCAGATCCAGCTCAACAAGTTTTGTAATTGGAGATTATGCTTATATCACAACGGGTTACACTGGAGATGAATATTTAAAAGATTTATGGGCCTACAACTCGAATGGAGATTACTGGGAACAAAAAGCTGATTTCACCGGATCAGCAAGAAGTTCTGCATCTAGCTTTGAACTAAATGGTAAAGGCTACATAGGTCTTGGATATGACGGGACTAATAAACTGAAAGATTTTTATCAGTATGACCCTGTTAGCAATAGTTGGGAAGCAAAGGCTGACTTTGGCGGTACAGGACGCTATGGTGCTGTAGGTTTTCAGGTAGGCGGAAAAGCTTATTTTGGAACGGGTTACGATGGAAACTATCTGAAAGATTTTTATCAGTATAACGATACCGACAACACCTGGACACTTGTCAGCGGGTTTAGCGGAAACAAAAGACGTCATGCTACAGTTTTTGTCATTAATGATAAAGCCTATTTAGGAACCGGTGTCAATAACGGAACCAATCAGGTAGATTTTTGGGAATTTGATCCATCAACAGATGTGTGGACCAGAAAACGTGATATCGATCAGGATGATGATGATGATTACAGCTGGAACGATGACTATGCGATAACCCGAACCAATGCCTCCAGTTTCAGCTTAAACGGATTGGGTTATATTGTAGGCGGTGAAGGGATCAAAACCGTATGGGAATACAACCCTACAACTGACCTCTGGGAAGAAAGAACTGCGCTTGAAGGAGCTACCAGAACTGACGCTGTAGGTTTTGCAATTAACAATAGAGGTTTTTTAATGTTAGGAAGAATCGGTTCAACTTATTTTGATGATGCCTGGGAATTCAAACCATTAGAAGAACAAAATGACGATGATAATTAATGCCCCAAATCTAAAATTCTTCCGGAACATTTTCCGGAAGAATTTATTTCTTATTTTATTTTTGCTTTTGCTGACAGCCTGTTCAAAAAAAGAAAAACTCCAGGCTCAATCTATCAAAACAGCATCTGGGTGGGGCTATACAATTTTATACGATAATAAAATTGTAATCAGACAAACTATAATACCTGTTATTAGTGATACCAAAAGTTTTAACTCAGAAGGTGATGCCTTAAAAGTTGCTGATTTGGTTATAAAAAAACTCAAACATAATACGTCTCCATCGGTAACCAAAAATGATTTAATTTTATTAAAAATAAAACTGTAAATGAATATCGGTACCCTTAAAAATACAAATTCAAATAAAATTCTATTTCATATCACTATTTGGACTTTCTTTATATTGACATCCTTGATTCAATTTTATGAAAGTCCCTTTAGAATCAACAATGATTTCTATGTACAATGGGGAACAGGAATTATTTTGTTTTATCTGAATTATTTTTATCTGGTACCTACTTTACTTTTAGAAAAAAAATACTGGCTCTATTTTACTTTTATTCTGGGGCTTATTTCATTTTTTATGTTCATCAGAATTAATTATTTTATGACCGATATAATGCCTCCAAGGATGAATCCCGAGGAAGCAAAGATGCTTTTTAAAGAAGGAAGAATGAAAGCCCGTATGCATAAACCGCCCCTTTTTTTTAAAATAGGCCCTTCTTTTTTCTATCTTCTTATTACAGCAATTAGTACTATTATTAGAACCTTAACCGAATTTTATCAAAATCAACAAAATAAATTAAAAGCCGAAACACATAGAACAAATACAGAATTGAATTATTTACGAAAACAGACTAATCCCCATTTTTTATTTAATTCTCTTAACAGCATCTATTCTCTGGCTCACAAAAAATCTGATTTGGTCCCTGATGCCATCGTGACATTATCTGAATTAATGCGGTATATGCTGTATGAAACGGATAATAAAACGGTGGCTTTAGAAAAAGAAATCAATTATATTCAGAATTATATTGAATTACAAAAACTAAGGCTTAACAATATTGAAGACATCGTTATAAACGTTCACGGAAATACTAAAAATAAATTCATCGAACCTTTGTTATTAATTTCGTTTATTGAAAATGCTTTTAAATACGGAACAGATTATAAAGGAGCTGCTCACGTAAAAATTAAAATTTTCATCCTGGAGAATAATCTCGATTTCTGGATAGAAAATGCCATCGAGAACTATGTAAAAGATCCCGAAAATTCAGGCATCGGATTAGCAAACATTCAAAACAGACTCGATTTATTATACCCGAATGCACATGAATTGACTATAAAACAAGACAACCAGTACTATCGTGTACACCTGAACTTGAAATTAGATAAAATTCAAACTGACATTCATTAAAACAGTATTAAACAAATAGACTAAATCAATATTTTAACTAAATTTTAAAATGTAAGTCTTTCGTTTAAAGCTACTTTTGACCTGACCAATTTATTAAAATTTAAATCTAAAAAGATGAAATGCGTAATTATAGATGATGAACCTTTAGCAGTAGATTTGCTAAAAGATTTTGTTAGCAAAGTTGAATCATTAGAATTAATTACCACTTTCAACAATGCTATCGATGCAGTATCTTTTATTAATCAAAATAATGTGGATTTAATTTTCCTTGATATCCAAATGCCTCATTTTTCAGGGATTGAATTTTTAAATACGATCGAAAAAAAACCTTTAATTATTTTTACCACAGCCTATTCTGATTATGCTGTCGAAGGTTTTAATCTTGGTGCAGTAGATTATTTGGTCAAACCAATTCCTTTTCACCGGTTTCTAAAATCGGTAGTAAGAGCCCAGCAAATTTTAATTCCGACAGCCGCTGCCGTTCAGACTATTTCTGAAAGCACAACTTTTCCTGAACTAGAGCAGGATTTTATGTTTGTAAGGGCTGAATATGAAAACGTGAAAATGAATTTTGCAGATATTTTATTTATCGAAGGCTTAAAAGATTACGTGAAAATTTACACTACTGATAATAAATTTACCCTGACACTGATTAGCCTGATAAAATTAGAAAATTTACTTTTCAGCAAAGGATTCTCGAGAATTCACAGATCCTATATCATCAACATCAAACATGTCAAATCAATACAAAAAAATAAGGTTTTGATTAGTGACAAACGAATTCCGATCAGTGAAAGCTATAAAAATGCTTTTTTCGAAAGAATCAATTTATAATCTATTTTTCCTTTTTGAACCAGCCTGAATACATTACGTAATTATTAGAAATACGTTCAATTTCACCAGCAAAATCTGACTGATCAATATCTTTTACCTTTTTGGCTGGAACACCTGCGTAGATACTTCCTGAGCTTACCACTGTGTTTTGAGTTAAAACTGCCCCGGCTGCGATAATTGAATTGCTTTCGACAACACAATTATCCATTACGATAGCGCCCATTCCAATCAATACATTATCATGAATAGTACAACCATGAACAATAGCATTATGTCCTATCGAAACGTTATTGCCAATAATTGTAGGATGCTTTTGATAAGTACAATGAACAATGGCACCATCCTGAATATTGACTTTATTTCCTATTTTAATAAAATTGACATCCCCGCGAATCACTGCATTAAACCAGACACTGCATGAATCACCAAATGTTACATCTCCAACAATAGTAGCATTTTCAGCAACATAACAATCATCAGGAATTAAAGGAGATTTCCCGTTTACAGCTTTTATTAACATGATATTCTAAATTTAATTAACGGCAGGACATTTACAATCATAACGTTCTCTGGTACAAAACAAGTTAATCCCCAGGGTAATTTGGTGATATCCTCCTGTATCAAATTTCACATCTCCTGTAACGTTTGTATAAGTATAGGCAAACATGAATTTTTTATAATTAAGTCCAATAATTGGTGTTATATACTGCAATTTTTGATTACTTACTCCACTTCCTGCATTATATCTTGCCCCATCAAAACTTCTTCTGTAAGACAATGCCGCCCATAAACTACCGAAATCCATGTTTTTATAAGCTTTTAAATTCAGGTCAACCGACTTTTCTTTCGTTTTATCAAAATACTGAAATAAAATCGAAGGTTCCCATGTAATATTTTCTGACTTTCCAAAAACATATCCTGCGCTCAAAAGAAATTTTCTCAAATTATCGCTCTCATAATCCGTATATAATTTTCTTCTGGTTTCAATCAGTCCCTGAACAGTTGCATGAGCATAAAAATTCAAAAAATTATATGAAGCACCTACATCAACATTAAAGTACGAATCTGATTGAACTGATCCGAAAACGATTGGATCGAAAGTTCCTCCAAAAGAGGTTTCATCCAACTGACTTTGAATTACACCTCCGCTTATACCAAAAGAAAGCTGGTTTAAATCCAGTTCGTTTCTTGAAAACATAATATGATGTGCATAAGTAAGTTTTACCCCTTTTTGCGAATGATAACCGTTTTTATCATTAAAAACAATAATACCAGCCCCTGATCTTTCACCTATTCTTCCGTTGAAACTTAAGGTTTGTAAAGAAGGCGCATCGTCCTGTCCAAACCATTGCTTTCGGGCTGTCAGCCTTATCTTGGCACAATTCGCAGCCCCAGCCATCGAAGGATGAATCAAATAATAATTATCCGATAAATAATCAGAATACACAGGAATTCCTTCTTGCGAATAGGAATAAAGTGAAGTGACTATACAAATTAATAAGATCCTGATTTTCAATTTCATGTAAGTAAACATATTTAGATGCCTATAGATTTTAACAAGACTGATTACAAAAAGAATCTTAATTGTTTTATTAAAATACCAAATATAGCCATTAGTAGAAAATAACTTTATTAAATTTACAAAAAATATACAGACATGGTAAAAATCACTATAAAAGAAACTCAAAATCCGACGATCATAAAATTCGAGTTTGATGATTTCATTACTCAAAATCAAAATTTTGAATTCAAAAATATCGATGAAGCAAAATCATCACCATTGGCACAACAATTATTCTACCTTCCTTTTGTAAAAACAGTTTATATTTCAGGAAATTTTATTGCCGTTGAAAGATTCAGTATTGTAGAATGGGAAAATGTTCAGGATGCCGTTGCTGAACAAATTGAAACTTTTGTAAATAATGGCGGTGTTATCATAAATATTGATGAAAACAAGCCTAAAAAACAACCTATTACTGTTTACGGAGAAACAACACCTAATCCGGCTGCTTTAAAATTTGTGGTAAGCAGAATGTTGACTAAAAATGCTGTCGAATACAAAAATATTGATCAGACCGCTTCCTCTCCATTAGCAAAAGAGTTATTCAAGTTTCCCTATGTCAAAGAAATTTTTATTGATGAAAATTACATTTCTGTCACTAAATACGACATTAATGACTGGCAGGAAATCACCTTGGAAATCAGGACTTTTATCAAACAATATATTGAAAATGGCGGGACTGTCCTAGATGAAAGCTTAATTGAGACTGTCAATAAAAATGATGTCTCTAAAGATGACGCTTTTGAAAAGTTAGATGTAACATCACAACAAATCATCAACATACTCGAAGAATATGTAAAGCCTGCTGTTGCTGCTGATGGCGGAAACATTGCTTTTGATTCTTATAATGAAGACAACAAGGTTGTAAAAGTAATTTTGCAGGGAGCCTGCAGTGGTTGTCCTTCATCTACTTTTACTTTGAAAAGCGGTATTGAAAACATGCTGAAAAGTATGCTTAATGACGAGCAAATTACTGTTGAGGCTTTGAATGCTTAAACTAACACTACAATAACATCACAAACTTTCCATATAAAAATAAATGTTTCTATATTTGCATCATTAATTCATAACCTTCTCAATGAGAAGGTTTTTTTATCAGAAAAAATGGAAGTCAACCCAAATGAAATCACGAATTACGCAACAAAATTCATCAATATTTTAATTGATTATTCTCCTAAATTAATCTCGGCAATACTTATTTTATTTTTCGGGTTATATGCTATCAGACTCGTCAACAGAGTTATTCGAAAAATAATGCTTAAAAGAAATTTGGATCCTACACTGACAAAATTCCTGGCAGATTTTTTACTTTGGGCTTTACGGGTTTTATTATTTGTAACCTTTATTTCAAAATTAGGTATCGAAACTTCGTCTTTTGTGGCTATTTTAGGAGCTATGGGACTCGCTGTCGGGTTATCACTACAAGGTTCGCTTTCTAATTTTGCCGGCGGAATGTTAATCATTCTTTTTAAGCCTTTTAAACTAGGAGATACAATTGAAGCTCAGGGCGTTACTGGGACTGTAAGCGAAATTCAAATTTTTGTAACAAAAATTCTGACCGCAAATAACCAGACCGTCTTTGTACCCAATGGAGCATTATCTAATGGTAATATTATGAATTACTCTATGCAGGGACAAAGAAGAGCCGATTTTTCTTTTGCCGTTTCTTATGATACGGATTTAAAAAAAGCGAAAGAAATTTTACTTAAAATTTTAAATGACAACCCAAAGGTCTTAAAAAATCCGGCTCCTGCTGTTTTTGTGCAAAGCTTAACTGATAGTGCTGTCATCTTTGCTGTTAGGCCCTGGGCTAATAATACTGACTTCGGAGAGGTTAGTTCAGAAACATTAGAAAACTGTAAAATCGCTTTCGACAAAGAAGGCATCAGAATTCAGCCTTACCTGCAGGAACTAAGTAAAAAAAATTCATGATTTTCTCATTTTTTTGAAGCAGTAATCATAAAATCTTTTAAATAATACGGTTCAAAATAAGCGACATCAACAGTGTCGCTTATTTGATATTTATCATAACTGATCTTACTCATTGCAGCGGCTGAAGGATATTTTATATCCTCTAAAAACACAAAATTTTCTTTCGTCAGTACTTGTCTGCATTTCTCTGCACAATCGCCAACAAAATATAGTGTTTCTGTAAATTCTTTAAATGAATTTTCATCAATCAATTCTGCAAGGATTGGTCTTTCAATTTCTAAGTCGACACCAAAAATTGCGCTGTAAACCTCCATTCTTCTGGCATCCAGCATTGGAATTATTTTACCTTCAGAAACTTTGGCCTGAGATGCTAAAGTTTGTAAAGTATCTATTGCGATCAGTGGAATATTTAAAGTAAAACATAACCCCTTTGCAGCTGAAATACCAATTCGAAGTCCCGTATAAGAACCGGGTCCCTGACTTACCGCAACAGCCACTAAATCATGAACAGAGATACCGGATTCAGCAATTACCTCTTCAATAAAAACATGCAGTTTTTCGGCATGCGAATAACCTTCTTCAGCAATTTCTTTGCAAATAATCGTTTTTCCATCTTTAGCAATGGATACTGAACAATTTTTAGTAGCGGTTTCGATATTGAGAATGAAAGACAAAATGTTTAATTTTAATTGTTATTATCGATAAATCAAGAAAAAAGAATGACACATATTAAAAGTAATAGTGGCAAAATACATAAATTAATAGCCAGAAAACTAATATAGAGTATCACTTTCTTGGTAACAGGAAAATAAACATACTCTTCTTTGAAGTATCGACTATTATAGGCTTTATAATGACTAATAAAAAGAAAGCCTAATGCTATTATGAGTCCGGTAATTAATGCCAGAATAAAACCTAAGGGAGGACTTCCGCATAGTGAAATCATACTATTAATTTATTTTTTTGGAACTTCAGCCTTTTTAAGTCTTACTTTATCTCCCGAGTTTAATTCTTTCGAAACAGTCGTATAAGGTCCGGTAATAACAACATCTCCGGGTTTCAATCCTGACATTACTTCGATATTGGTATCATCCTGAATTCCGGTTTTGATAATTCTGATTTTTGCTTTATCGCCCACTTTTACAAAAACGCATTCGAATTTTTTATCCATTTTGGGTGCTGCTTTTTTATCTTCGTTCGGATCTTCAACCTTAAAATCTTTAACCGCTGTAGTATCTGATTTTACCACAACAGAGCTAATTGGCACTGCCAAAACATTTGTTTTAGTTGTCGTAATTATATCTACAGTAGCTGTCATTCCGGGTCTGAAAGGCGAATAAGCACTTGGTTTACCTTCCAGTAAATCCTGATATGATTCTTTTAAAATACGAACTTTTACTTTAAAATTAGTAACCTGATCTGAAGTCAATGTGCTGCTGGCAGAATTGGAAATACTCGTTACAACGCCTTTAAATTTCTTTTTCAGATAAGCATCAACTTCAACATTTGCTTCGTCACCGATTTTTATTTTAACGATATCATTTTCATTTACATCAACTTCAACCTCCATATTATTAAGATTTGCTACTCTTAAAAGTTCTGTCCCGGCCATTTGCTGAGTCCCTAATACACGTTCTCCCAATTCTACATTTAATACCGAAATAGTTCCGTCTGCAGGAGAATATATAGTCGTACGTCCTAAATTGTCTTTTGCTTCGTTTACCGATGCAGAGGCACTTTGCACATTATAGTAAGAACTTTGTCTGGTAGCTTTAGCGACTTCAAAAGAAGCAATTGCCTTATCCCAGTCTGACTTTGAAATAACGCCTTTATCGTACAGCGTTTTATTTCGCTCATAATTTGCTTTTGCTTCTTTAAAACTGGCTTCAGATTGTGTCAGACCCGCCTTGGTTCCCGATAAATTGGAAACCGAACGATTATAGCTGGAAGTATATAGATCCGGATTTATCTTTACTAACAAATCTCCTTTTTTAACAACCTGGCCTTCTTTTACATTCAACAAAATGATTTCTCCTGAAACTTCTGGTGAAATTTTCACCTCAATTTCAGGCTGAATTTTACCTGTAGCCGAAACGGTTTCAATAATTGTAGAAGCCATTACTTTTGAAATTTCTACTTCTTTACCTTCGTCCTTATTTCCTATAACTCCTGATTTTGAAAGTGCTACTAAGGCTACAATAATGATTAAGGCACTACCAGTCAGGAAATAAATTGTTTTTTTTGACATAATAAATTATTTTGTAATAATTGGAACAATCGGAATTCCAAAGTAGAATTCAAGTATCTTTATTTTGAACATATAATCGTATTTCGCTCTAATAACATCTGATTGTGCATTTGTTAATAATGTCTGTGCCTGTGTAAAATCAAATGAGTTCATTAAACCTACATCATACTTTTCTTTTGCATAATTATAGGACTGTTGTCTTGCCTCTAATGTTACAGTCGAAGATTCGTAAGCATTTAATGCCCCTTTTGCATCTGTAAAAGCCGTGTAAACATTACGCTGTAAATCTAAACTTTTTTGTTCTAAATCTATTTTAGATTTTTCTAAAGTGACTTTATTACGCTCTACATTATTTCTTACTGAAAAACCGTTAAAAATTGGAACATTTAACTGGAAACCAAAGTTATGCCCTTTATTATCACTAAATTGTCTAAATACTGGATCAGGACCTGTAGTATAGGGAATGTTATTTTCGTCCAATTTAACCTGATCACTATAACCTGCTCTTGTATTAAAACCATAAAAACCTGAAAGTGTCGGTTGATAGGCTCCTTTTGCAATGACAACGTTTTTTTCAGCAATTTCCAGATTTGTTTGTGCTATTTTTAAATCTGTTCTTATTTCTTTCGCCTTATTATAAATATCAACTGGATTTTGCAATAAGATTCCATTTTCATCCTTAACATTTGTATCATCAATAACATCAAAATCCGTAAAATCTTTCAATTGTAACAACTGAGCCAAACTTAATTTAGAAATTAACAAAGCATTTTCTGCAACAATAATATTTTGTTTGTCAGTTGCAACTGTAGCCTTTAAATCAAATAAATCTCCGCGGGGTATGGTTCCGGCGTTAACCATTTCTTCAGAACGCGTAAAACGTTTTTCATCAATCGCTAATTGTTCTTTTCTTACTTTTAAATTCTCTTTATTAAAAAGAATTTCCAAAAACGCATTGGCTACATTCAATGAGACATCTTCCTGCATCTTAAGTAATTGATATCGAGATGCTATAATAGAAAGCTTTGTTCTCCTATATATATTTTGATTTTGCAAACCTTTGTAGATATCTACACCAGCACTGACTCCTAATTGTGTATACTGTGTCGTTTCTGTAGTATTAGCATTGGTGATAGGATTAGTATTTCGACCAATATTCCACGAGTGCTGAGCATTTCCGCTTACAGAAGGCAAATAATTTCCAAAAGCATCTTTTTTATCTATTGCAGCATTTTTAACATCGAGTTCCGATAGTTTAATTGTGATATTATTATCTAGTGCATATCGTACACATTCTTCTAGTGTCCATTGTTTTGTTTGTGCCTGAGCTGATAATCCAAACACGAAAAGTAAAACAAGACAATTATATTTATTTATTTTCATATATTTTGAAATGAAGGCACAGCAAAAAAACACCATGCAAATTTAGCTATTTTATAAACTCAAAAATTCCTTTAAACAATCAAATTATTTCTTTTCACCTTCTCCTTCATTAATAAGCCCCTGATTCCAGATTTTAATTTTATCCGAAGCCTTAACACCACTTTTAACCTGAACGTAAATTCCGTCGCTTACTCCTAAGGTTACATTCTTTCTCTGGAACTTTTGAGGAGCAGTTTCAATTTCAATATAAGGTTTTTCTGTTTTTTTATCAAACTGAATCAATGATTCCTTGATTGCCAAAACCTTGTCTGCTTTTTCTAAAATAATAGAAGCATTCGCACTTAAGCCAGCCCTTATAAAAGTCGCATCTTTATTCTCTAAAGAAGCTTTAATTTCGAATTGTATAGCACCATTTTCAGTTACTCCTTTTGGGGCTATATATGTTAGAACTGCATTGAATTTTTTATTCTCAATAGCTCCCACAGTAATCTCAATTGGCATTTTTTCTTTTATCTTACCAACTTCTGATTCGTCAATTTTTCCAACAAAAATCATCCTTCCAACATCCGCAACACTTGCTATTGTAGTTCCTTCGTTAAAATTATTACTTTCAATAACCTGATTACCTACTTTTACAGGTACGTCTAATATCATTCCGTTTACTGTTGAACGAATGAGTGTATTTGCATAATTTCCTAATGACGATGTTGTCCCTGTTTTTACGATATCCAGACTTTGTTTTGCAGCTTGATAGTTTTGTTTTGCCTGCTTATAAGCTAATTGAGCTGCATCAAAATCATTTGCAGAAATTACATCTTTTTCAAATAAGGTTTTTTGTCTCTGATAGATTTTTTCCTGATTATCTAAAGCAATTTTAGCTGTCTGAACCTGATTTTGAGTACTGCTTACGTTTGAAACATTAGCAACAACTTTAATTTTCGCAATCATATCACCTGCTTTGATTCTTTCACCTGCTTTGATGTAAACAGTTTCAATAATACCTGAAATGTTTGGTTTGATTAATACCTCCTCATCTGGCTGAATATTTCCGGTTGCAATAGTGTTTTTAACAATTGTTTTAATCTCAGCTTTTTCTGTTTTAAAAACAATGGGCGACTCCTGATTCTTTGCATACAGATAGTAAAGTGCGCCAAAGAAAACGATAGCTATAAAGATTAAAATGGTTACAGTTACTCCTTTTTTCATTTTGATTTTGTTTAATTCGATTATATTGTGACTGATAATTTATTCTGTACGTAAAGCGTCAATTGGTTTTACATTAATTGCAGTCTGTGCCGGTATTAATCCTGCCAGTAACCCTGAACCAACCAATATTAATAAAGCCACAAATACTACTGATAAATCCACACTTGGGTTGGCAAACATTGTATTACTATCTGGTGGCATTGAATCTAAGGCCATATTTAAAAGTGCAATAATTCCGGTTGCAACTGCGATGCCCAACATACCTGAAATGATGGTCAAAAATATAGACTCAGATAAAATCTGTCCTCTGATAGCTGCAGGAGTGGCACCTAAAGCTCTTCGAATTCCAATTTCTTTTGTACGTTCTTTCACCACAATAAGCATAATGTTTGAAATACCGATTACACCTGAAATCAAAACCAAAGTTCCTACAAAATAAGCAATGATTTTTAAAATATTAAAAAGACTTTGCACTTTATTGAATTGTTCATACAAATCAAAATTACCAACCGCTCTTTCATCAGCAGGATTAACAGAGTGAAGTGCTTTTATTTTCTCTAAAATTTTTGGTTTTAAATCTGTAATAGATGTTTCATCTTTCGCCGTAAGTGCCATCCATCCTACTTTATCACCATAATTAAAAGCCTGTTGAAAAGTGGTAAAAGGAATAAAGATATTTTTTTGTTCCTGTTCAGCATTTCCTCCCTGTTGCTTAGATTTATAAACACCAACAACCATAAAATTAATGCCGTTGATTTTTATATACGTACCAACAGCCTCCTCTTCTTTTCCGTAAAGTTCAGAGATAACACCTTTTCCAATAACAGCTGTTTTTCTTTGATCAAGAATATCCTGTTGGTTTACAAAACGTCCTTTTATAATGTCCATGGGCTGCTGCCTGATCAGTTCAGGGTAGTCTCCGTAAATGGTAAATGCTGACGTTTTTGTTCCCCGGACCACATTATTGGTTCCGTTAAAATCACCCAATTGGTTTCGGGGTGAAACATATAATAAATCCGGAAAAGCCTCTTTTAAAGATGCTACATCGCTATTTCTAAAATCATATCGACGTACTTTTGGTAAACCCTTATAGGCCTTTGATGTGGTTTGGCTCCACATAAACATGGTGTTTGTAGCGATTCCGTCAAAGCCTTTTTTAACACCATTTTCTAGACCATTTCCTGCTGCAAGTAATATTACCAAAATAAAAATTCCCCAGAACACACCAAATGCAGTCAGGATTGTCCTGAATACATTGGCTGTCAAAGCCTGTAAAATCTCATCCCAATTATCTTTTTTAAACATAACTATTCGTCTCTAAGTGCTACAATAGGTTTTATTTTTGCAGCCCTGTATGCCGGAAAAAAACCAGCTATTGCCCCTGCAAATACAAGCAAAACAAGTGTTGTTAAAGCCACACTAAAATCGACTTCAGGATTTCTGAAATATTCACTTTGCACCATTGGCCCAACAAATTCCAGTAATAACAAACTTGCTATCAACCCCGAAAAACCGGCAATGGTTGTAATAAAAATTGATTCATGAAGAATCATAGAAATAATAGAAAACGGTGACGCTCCCAATGCTTTTCTAATTCCAATTTCTTTTGTTCTTTCTTTTACAATAATGAGCATAATATTACTTACCCCAACAACACCGGCGATAATGGTACAAATACCAACCCACCAAAAGAACAACCTGATATAAAGGTTTAAATCATAAAATTGCTTTGCTTCTTCTACAGAATTATAAACCCCTATCGCACTATCATCATTAGGAGCAATAATATTTTTACTCTTTAATAACTCTTTTACACCCTCAGTAAATTTTTTGGATTGCGCCAGTGCTTCATCATAATTCGTTTTTTTATTTAAAACGAACATCATTCCGCTAATTTTATCTCCGGCACCATACGCACGCTGATTAGTCGTCATTGGCATGTATACCCTTGATTCTTCCCTTTCCCCGGAAGGATCTGTAAAAACACCAATTATTTTGAAATTAACACCATTAACCAAAATTATTTTCCCAACTGCATCCTCCTCTTTAAACAAATCTTGTTTTACTTTTAATCCAATTGCAACAACTTTTTCATTACTTTTTAAATCATTACTATTCAAAAATCGTCCTTGAATAATCGTTGCATTTTCAATGTCTAAATAATCAGGACTAACACCTCTAAATTGATAATTTCCTGATTCTTTTCCGTAAGTCACAGTTCCTCCCCAGGTATTTCGCGTAGATGATTTTTTACTGATCTCGTCGTTATATTTTTTTACAGGAAGTTCAAAATCACTATTTCTTAACTGAATTTGTCTTCCCGGATTTAACCCTTTATATTCTTTAGTCGTTACATTGGACCAAACTTCAATTATTCCTTCGGCATCATTCTCGAATTGCTTTTCAATTCCGTTCTGAAGTCCTTTTCCAGCGCCCAGTAAAATCACTAAAATAAAAATTCCTGAAGCCACAGAAACCCCTGTAAGAAATGTTCTTAACCTGTTTTTTGAGATTGCTTCAAAAATTTCCTGCCAACGCTCAATATTAAACATAAGATGAAGCTCTAACTTGTTCTACTATTTTATCGTCAATAATTAATCCGTCTTTCAGGACTACATTTCTTTTGCACATTGCTGCAATATCAGGTTCGTGAGTAACGATCAAAATTGTTTTTCCTTCATCGTTAATTCCCTGAATAAGTTCCATGACTTCATAAGAGGTTTTAGTATCTAAGGCTCCGGTAGGTTCATCGGCCAATAAAACTTTAGGATTGGATGCCAAAGCCCTTGCAATGGCCACACGTTGTTTTTGTCCCCCTGAAAGTTCGTTTGGCAAATGATGTGAATGGGACCCTAAACCAACTTTCTCAAGGTATCTCATTGCAATTTCATAACGTTCCTTTCTCTTGATACCTTGATAATACAAAGGCATTGCAACATTATCTAATGCTGTCTTGTAATTTATTAAATTGAAAGACTGAAAAACAAATCCCAGAAATTTATTCCTATATTTTGATGCTATCGTTTCGTTAAGTTTCTTTATTGGGGTTTTATCAAGTACATAACTCCCTGAATCAGCTTCATCCAAAATCCCTAAAATATTAAGAAGCGTAGATTTTCCTGAGCCAGAAGACCCCATTATGGCTACCAGTTCTCCTTCTTCTATATTAAAATTTATTCCTTTTAATACATGCAATTCCGAACTACCCATTTTATAGGATTTATGCAAATCTTTGATTTCAATCATAATACCGATGAATTTTAAGACAATAATACCATTTTAATTACGTATTTTATGGTAACGAAAAGTTAATAAATTTAATCTGACTTTTAGAATAAGACTACATTATTCACTAATTGTTACACTTTTTTCAAAGAATATAATTGTTTTCTTAATTTTGTTGCAAAACTGTACAAATGAAATTTTTTTCTTTTTTGGCTTCTTTTACAATAGCAACACTAATCAGCTGCTCAACTTCCCAAAAATTAGCAACTCTAAAACCCGAACCGGACGATGCCAGCCCTTTACTTTACGACAGCAATCCATCTTTTATTAATTTGCCAATTACTGTAAAATTAAAAGATGTTGAAAACCAAACAAACACTCTTTTAAACGGATTGATTTACGAAGATAACAATATTGAAGACGATGACATTGAAATAAGCATCTGGAAGCAGGCTCCAATAAAAATTCAAAATGATCCAACAAATGCAGATAAAAGAATAAAAACAATTTTACCTTTAAAAGTAACTATCAAATATAGAATTGGCACTAAAAAACTGGGTATTGAACTTTATGACACCCGTGAGTTTAACTTAAATGGCATAATAACTTTATTGAGTGAAGTTGCTTTAACGAATTGGAAACTCAACACAAAAACAGAATTTAAATCTCTTGACTGGAGCGAAAGTCCAACCATGACCGTTTTAGGAAAAAACATACCTATAACTTATTTGGCAAATCCGGCAATCTCTATTTTTAAATCAAAAATTGAAAAAAGCATAGACGAAGCAATTGAAAAATCAACGGATTTCAAACCAAATGTTTTATCTGCTTTAGAAAAAATATGCACTCCTTTTCAAATGAGTGACACTTATGATAGCTGGTTACTAATTGTTCCTTTAGAAATATATTCAACAAATGCAAAACTAAAAAATGATTTGTTTTTGCTAAATATGGGAATGAAATGCAATATGGAAACAATAATTGGCAAACAACCCGAATCTAAGTTTAACACCTCCAAAATTACTGTGAAGCCAGTTGCTAAGATTCCAAATCAGATAACTGCTAATATTGCCGCAATATCAAGTTATGTTGACGCTTCAAAAATCATGACTAAAAATTTTGCTGGACAGGAGTTTGGTTCCGGCAATAAAAAAGTGACTGTGAAAAACGTTGAAATTTGGCATAAAGATGGTAAAATGGTTATTGCACTCGATGTATTGGGATCTGTAAACGGAACTATTTATTTAAACGGTTTTCCTCAATATAATCCTAAAACAAAAGAAATTTATTTTGAGAAACTGGATTATGTTTTAGATACGAAAAGCAAATTAATACGAACAGCAAACTGGCTTGCCCAAGGTTATATACTGAAAAAAATGGAAGAAAACTGCAGATATTCGATACAACCTAATTTAGAAGAAGGCAAAAAAAACATGACCGCTTATCTTAAAAATTATTCCCCAATGCCTGGTGTTTTCATTAATGGAAAAATGGAAGATATTCAATTTGACAGAATTCAATTAACCAATCAGGCAATTATTGCATTTATCAAAATAAACGGAACTGTAAATGTTTCGGTTGATGGATTGAAGTAAAAAAGCAAGCCGAATAAAAATTTATTGGGCTTGCTTTTTTGATTTGTACATTCTGTAAATCAAAACTCCAATGATTGCAACCAGCAAATACGGAATTACCATTAAATAAACGATTCCATCATTTACTGCCTCAGCTTTTTTAATGTTTGATTCTCCAGAAAGAGCAGCACGACACATCGCACATTGAGCATTCGCAGTAAGAGAAAAGAATATAGAGAACAGAATATAGAAATATTTATTGGAGAATAAACTCCCAAACAGAATTCTATTTTCTATTCTATTTTCTTTATTGTTTATTCTATTTTCTATTTTATGCATAATAAGGAGAAATCATTAAATAAACCACAACACCAGTCACAGCAACATACAACCAAAGCGGAAAAGTTATTCTGGCTATCTTACTATGCCTGTCAAAACGCTGTGCTAAAGCTCTAACATATGTAATTAAAACTAAAGGGATAATCGCAATTGATAATAGAATATGGGTTATTAAAATAAAGAAATAAACATATTTAATGATTCCTTCCCCTCCAAACTTAGTTGAGTCAGCCGTCATATGATACGCTACATACATTACCAAAAAAGCAACAGATAATACAATGGCAGTTGTCATTAACCTTTCATGTAGTTTCTGATTCCCTTTTTTAATAGCAATTACTGCCAAAATCAAAACTACCGCAGTAATACCATTTATAGTTGCGTATATAGGAGGTAAAAATGAAAATGGTTCTACATTGTAACCGAAATCTTTAAGTTTGACACCAAATAAAATAGCCACTACAACAGGAATAACGATTGAAACAGCAATAATAAACTTGTTGTACTTTTTTTCTAATGAATGATCTTCCATTTTTATTCTTCTAATAATATTTTAATATCCTGCTGAATGTCTCTAACGCCTTTTTTGTCCAAGCCGTCATAATATAAAATTGGATTTCCGAAATCGTCCTTACGGCAACGAATATTCCCTTCTTTATCAATTAATGCAAATAATCCCGAATGTTCAAAACCACCATTTACTTTCGCATTTTCTCCTGCGTACAAATTAAAACCCTTGTTTGACAAATCCATAATAGTTGCTTTATCTCCGGTTAAAAAATTCCAGTTTGATGATTTAACGCCTAACAATTTTCTGTGATCTTTTAAAACCTGCGGAGTATCATGAGTTGGATCAATCGTTATGGAAACAATACCAAAGTTAGGATTCCCGAAAAAAGTTTTTTCAATCTCTAACATGCTTAAATTCATTTTTGGACAGATAGACGGACAAGTAGTAAAGAAAAATTCTAATACATATACTTTTCCTTTATAGCTTTCATTAGAAATTTTCAGATTGTCCTGATTGGTTAATTCAAATTTTGGTGCCGAACCAATGGTCAACAACTTTGTATCCGATTTTGAATTTTTCAAATCTGCATTATCCAGCCGATCGTTTTTTACAACGTCTCCATTTTTTATTCTGTCTACGATTTTTGGCACTGCATAGATTCCGAAAATTAAAATAATAAACGAAATACCGATATATGATTTATTTTTAAACATTATGAGTTCAATTTAGAGTTGTTTAGTAGCATTATGATTCTTTTTAAGAGCAGCACGATATTCATACAAAATAATCTTAAAGTCATCCAACATCTCGTTGCTCAATTCAGAAGGATGAAAAGTATTATAACCTTCTTTGTATTCTTCTTTTTGATCTTTAGCAACACCTTTTCTACCTCTTAAGTTTCGTTCTTTGTCTACAATATAAACATTAGAAGTACCAAGATTTTTATCCAGTTTCCCTTTTAAATGCAATTGATCGTAAAACTTCTGAATCTCTTGATTTGATGCAAAAACAAAATTCCAGTTTTTTACATCTGTAAAAGGTGATAAAGCATCCACTATTTTCTGAGCCTCTTTCTCTGTCCCAAGCGGACATATAACTACAAACTGAAGGTCTTCAAAACCATTATAACGCTTGTAAATTTTTTCATTTAGATTGAAATAATTTCCTCTGTTACTCAAAATATCAGATCCTGAAAAACCCAAAACAGTTATCTTTTTATCCAGAAGAACTTCTTTGCCATTTAGGGATTTCCAATTACCAAAATCAGCAATTTTAGGTGTAATTACAGGTAATGTTGTAAAACTATTAACACCTGAAGCAAAAAATAAATAGGCTACAATTGGCAAAACAAAAAGTACAAAGAGAACTATATTTTTTTTCATTGTAAGTAGGGAAGTTATTGGAGTACAAAAATAAAAAAAGCTCCGTTAAACGGAGCCTCTTTTCGAATTAATATCATGTTAAAAATTCCATTTAATAGTAGAATCTTTAAAAACCCCATAAATATAATGTCCTTCTGTAAGCAGAATAAACAATAAATATAAAACCAGGAAAATAACAGGCGAAACAACAGACCATCTAAGGCTGCTTTTTTCACCTTCCATGTGCATAAATGCCCATACAATAAAATAAGCTTTAACAAGTGTTAGAATATAAAAAATCCAGTTTAACAAATTTAAACCAATAAAATGCGTAAACTCTAATGATTCTGGTTTAATGATACCTAAAATAACTTCTACTGTAGTTATTACTGACAGGTAACCAAAAACTAACCAGATTCTTTTTGTATTTGATACGTGCTCGTGTGACATAATAATTAAAATGTAAAATTAAACTAAGTAGAAAACTGTAAATACAAACACCCAAACAAGATCGACAAAGTGCCAGTACAAACCAACTTTCTCTACCATTTCGTAGCTTCTTCTCTTTTCGTAAGTACCTAATAATACATTAAAGAAAATAATGATATTGATAATAACTCCCGAAAACACGTGGAAACCGTGGAATCCTGTAATAAAGAAAAAGAAATCTGCAAATAGTTTGCTTCCGTATTCATTTCTTGTAAGGTTAGCTCCTTCTACAACATATTTTGCAGTACCTAAACGAGACTCAGATTCTGCTCTGGTCAATACTGTTTTTTTCTTTTTTGCAGTAAGCTGTTCGGTTCTTATTAATAATTCAGGATGTGCTTTAAAACCAGCCTGAACTTCGGCAACTGTAAAAGTTGGTTGTGTTTCAGCATCTTCAACAAACCAAGTTGAATGACTTCTTGTCAAAGCTTCTCTTTGCTCCGGTAATTTTACTGCAAAATCGGCCAAAGCTACTCTTTTTCCGCTTGCATCAACAAATTGCAACAAACTTCCACCTGCTGTTTCAACGGCACCATATTCTCCTTTAATGAAGTTTTTCCACTCCCAGGCTTGAGAACCAACGAAGATAAAACCTCCAATAATAGTTAAGAACATATAGACCGCAACTTTTGTTTTCTTTAACTGATGCCCTGCATCAACAGCTAAAACCATTGTCACAGATGAGAAAATCAAAATAAAAGTCATTAAGGCTACATAATACATCGGAGCAGAAACACCGTGCATAAAAGGAAAGTGGGTAAACACTTCATCAGCCAAGGGCCATGTTTCAATAAATTTAAATCTAGAAAATCCATAAGCCGCAAGGAATCCTGAGAATGTCAAGGCATCTGATACGATAAAAAACCACATCATCATTTTACCATAACTTGCTCCTAATGGCTGGATATCTCCTCCGCCTCCCCAAGTTTTTTCGTCGTTATTTGCAGTAGTAACTGTCGCTCCCATAAAAATTATTCATTAAAAAGTTCCCAAATTTACGTTTTTTTCTTATTTAAAGAAATATAAAAATAAAAATAATAATACCCATAATAAATCCAAAAAGTGCCAATACATCGCACCTAGTTCTATTCCAAGAGTTTGGGCCGGATTGTATTTTTGTTTAAAATGATTATAAATTATAATTAAAAGTGAAATTAATCCGCCGGCCAGGTGTAACAGATGCATAAGTGCAATTACATAAAGAAAAGTTGTAGTAATTGAACTACCCTGTCCTGTCATATAATAACCACTTTCGATGATTTGTCCAAAACCTCTGAATTGTAAAACCACAAAAGCAATTCCCATAGCAAATGTCCCTAAAAGAAATGCAGTAGTTGCACTTCTATTTCCTTTTTCAATTGCTTTTTTTGCTAAATAAAAAGCAACACTACAGCCAATAATGACTGCTGTACTAAAATAAAAAGCAGTTGGGATTTGAAAATCCTTCAGCCAGTCTGCTCTTGATTTACTAACTACAAATGCACTTGTAAGCCCTGCAAACATCATGGTCATACTAACCATTGCGAACAACAAAATCAATTTGGCAGATTTTGATTTTTGCACTTGCTCTTCACTTATTTTCATTGTCATTTCCATAACTATCTTAAAAATTTATCTACTATATATACAATCTGTAATAAAGAAATATACGAAACACTCACCAGCATTAAGGTTCTCGCAGATTTCGCTGTCCTTAACTGATACAAACGAACTGCATAAAACAACATCCACAAACCAAGTACAAATACCAAAACTGCTGCGATTGTCGAAATATATAACTGCCCCGTATACCCTAAAACTGGCAATAATGAAGCTATAATAAGCCAAATCGTATATAATATAATCTGCAAAGCTGTTCCTTTATCTTTTTTTCCTGTTGGAAGCATAAAGATTCCGGCTTTTTCATAATCGCCATACAAGAACCATCCAATTGCCCAAAAATGAGGAAACTGCCAGAAAAACTGAATTAAAAACAGAGTACCTGCTTCTATTCCAAATTCTCCTGTTGCTGCAACCCATCCTAACATAAAAGGTATCGCCCCGGGAAAAGCACCTACAAAAACAGATAATGATGTTACCGTTTTTAAAGGTGTATAAATACTTGTATATAAAAATATCGAAATTGCCGCAAACATGGCCGATTTTGCATTTATCGTATACAATAAAGTAATACCAATAACTGTAAGCAAACCAGCAACCAGCAAAGCCACTTTTGGAGACATCCGCCCCGAAGGAACTGGTCGGTTTTTGGTACGGTCCATTAAAGAATCAATATCTTTTTCTATGACCTGATTAAACGCATTAGAAGCCCCAACCATACAATACCCCCCAATCATTAAAACAGCTAAAACACTCCATTCAAAAGGATTTTCATTGTTCACACCTAATAAATAACCCGCAATAGAAGAAAACAAAACACTGATAGCTAAACCAGCCTTAGTAATTTCTTTGAAATCCAGAAATATTGATTTGAGTGAAATTGTATTTTTAATAGCGTTCAATACGGTAATTATTTGTCTGTTTTTTTGAGTGGTGCAAATGTACAAATTAGATTATAGAATTCTGACCTATAAAATTAGATTTTTTCATTAAAACCATTATAAAATAAGGACTTGCTATCTTTCAATACAATTGTTTTGAAAAATCTTATTAATTTTAATAATCAAAATACCAATTAAAGACATCCGAACGCAATCCAATTGTGAACCAGGTTGTACTTTGCTTAAAAGTAGTTGCCGTATTTTGAACAGGATCAAAATTCCTGTAGATAAAACTTCCAAAAAACTTTAAATTAGTCATTGGATTTATTAAATATCCTGCCTGAACATCAGCAATAAAAATATTGGTTGTGTTACCCTGACCTACCTTTACCCCACTATCGTAAGGTCGGTTTTCATCATAACTTTTATAAATGTTGCCTCCATAATTAAATGAGTCTCCGGCGGTATCAAAATCAAAACCTCTTTTACCCACTGTCAACTTTGCATCAGCAAAATAACGACCTTTGTGATAACGTCCTATGGCAATGAGTTCTTCAAAATTACCGCCCCACTGATGACCAATACTCTGATTATTATGTGCATAATTAGTAATAGCTGCGCTATGAGAGTACACATACGGCCTTACATGATTGTACTCTAACTGAAGAAGCAGATCTTTAACTTTAAAAGCATTAAAATATTTAGCCCCCAACTGATATCCCAGTTTGTTTTTCCAGCTATTATCACCTGACTTTATATCTCCAAATGAAAATTCATCAATTAAAAACTGCCCATATAAATTAATCTGATTATTCCATTTAAATTTTGATGTGATACCTAAAAGAGCATTTCCGCTTTTAGAAGACGAAGCAAATTCAACAGAACGATAAAAAATAATCGGATTCACAAAATTCACATCAAATCCTCTATTATTAGTATCTGTCCAGACTACTGATTCAAAGAAACCTAAATTCAGTTTGTTTGAAACATTCCAGCTCAAATAATGATTTGCCATATATTTTGAAGCATACGTCTTATCTACCGTAGCATCCGGACGAACATCTTTGAGCCACATATACGTATTCGTATATTTTATTTTCCAGAAAGTTGTATTGATTTTAAAATAAGGATAGGGACTTGCCCCGTCACTTTCCAGTAATGAACGGTATCCATCACCAATGAAATTTCTTCCATAACCCAATTGAAAATCAAAAATTTTACTTGGGGTGTATGTTATATTGGCCTCTGCTAAAGGAAAATCATACGAATCGGTTTTAAATTGTTTTGCAATCCCCATACCCGGAATTATAGCAGGATTTCCCCCTGAAGGTTTTAAAGAATTTGCATAATCATTAAAATATCCTGCAAACCTGCCCTGACTTTCAAAAATAGTCGTAGTAAAATTAATTTGTTTTCCTAACCCACCCCTAAAATTAACAGCTCTGGTATTTACATAAGTATAGGAATCCAGATCCGAAGCTTTACCCATTTGCAAATCGACAATTGGATTTAGTGATAACCAATAATCTTCTCCCTGAATCTGCACCATATTCTCATTCCACCACTTTCTCCCCAACCAGCCTGAAGCTTTTTTCTGAAGCGATTCGTTTACGGCTTTTAAATCATAATATTTTGAAACTTCTGCATAAGTATAAGGTTTCGAAGACGTGTGATTATTACTTCCTACCTGATTCATAGCCTCGTCAAATTGTGCATAATAACTATGTGAAAAGGGCATATTTAAATGACTTTCGAATTCAGGATTATTATATTTTTTATATACAATGCTATCCAGTTCTGTCATTGGTTTTTTGGCTGGTTTTAAAATCCCGGCTGCTGCCAAAGCCTCTTCGGCAATTTGCTCCGTACTTTTTAAAGGTATATTTATTGAAATAGTGTATTTTGAATAAGTTGCAACACCATTATAAGTAGAAGGCTTGATTTTTGGGAATTTCTCAAAAACACGTTTGGCTTCCTTAGCTAAATCATCATTTGAGGCATTTACGTAAATTACTTTAAAAACGCCGTTTTCATCTACTTCGAACAGCACTTTAATTTCACCTTTGTAATTTGCCTGTTTTAAATTTTCAGGAATTTGAAAATTTTGATAAACTAAATCCTGGACTTCTTTATAAAAACAATTTTCTAAATGCTTAGTTTCTAAATTTTCACACCCCGGAAATACCGGAAACCTTTCTGCATAAAAACCTGGTTTCACAGAAGAATTATGAGTTTCCTGTGAGAAAACAGATAATGATAATAACGCCAGACTGAAAGCTATAAAACTTTTATTCAAAATATTTTTGATTTTCATTAATATTGATTTGTGGTATTTTCACCATTTGCTATTGCTTTTGCAGATGAAGTCCCGATTCGTTTAACCCCTAAACGGATCATCTCTATTGCTTCTGTGTATGACTTAATTCCTCCGGATGCTTTTACCGGCAAGGGTGCGGCATTTTCGAGCATCATAACAATAGCCGGAAGGGTTGTATTATTAGGCAAATTATGATGAGTTTTATAAAATCCCGTTGATGATTTCACATAAACCGAAGCGTAATCTTCTTCATCAAAATTCGAAATAACAATATTTTTTATTAAAGCTGAAAGCTGAATGATTTCTTTATCATCTAAAGCCACAACTTCAATAATCCATTTGACTGTTTTATTATGGGTAAGTCCTATTTGTGTCCCTGCTAAAATTTCTTTCTTTACCAGTTCAATATCTCCATTTTTAAAAGCTTCGTAATTACAGACAAAGTCCAAATCATCTGCACCGTCTTCAATTGCTTTATTTGCTTCTTTGCTTTTGGTTTCCAGGGCTGATTTACCCTCAGGAAAATCAATAACAGTTCCCACAAGCAAACTTGAATTTGCTTTCAAAATCATTTCTTTAGCTAAACCAACATGTTCCGGCCGGATCATAATCAACTTAAAATCTTCCGTAATCGCTTCTGTAATTGCATTTTTAACCAAAACAGTATTTTCTGTTTCCGAAAGACCGGACTGAGAGGCAGTCTTTAAGTAAGTAGAATCTAAATATTGTTTAATATTCATGATTTTAAAATTACGGTATTGTGACAAAAATACATTTAAAATTCAGAAAATAAAAAACCCACCGAAGTGGGAGTTCTTTTTTTATATTTTATCGATCTGATTTTTAAAAACCATTGCAGCAAAAACAGCTGCTGTGGCACCAATTGCATTTCCTAAAATATCCGTTACATCTGCCGATCTTGTTTTAGTAAAAACACCTTGTAATATTTCAATGGTTATTCCAAAAAAAACTGAAAATATAAATGAAATTAAATAGACTTTATAATCATCTGGTACCTTTCCTTTAAATTCTTTTTTAAAAAACAAAATCCACGAAAACGTAAAACCAAAATGGAAACAAAAATGTACTATTTTATCGATACTGGGAAAACTTACTGCGGGAACATTACCTGAGTCTGTCAGACAAAAATAGGTAATGATTCCTGAGCAAATTATAGCCCACAATAAAAGAAGTTGTTTAGGCACCTATTAGTTGTTTGTATGCTTCGTCTGATAATAATGTATCAATTTCTGAAGCGTTAGCTATTTTTACTTTAATCATCCATCCTGCTCCGTAAGGATCAGAATTTACTGCCTCCGGTGTGCTTTCCAAATCTCCATTAAAAGCAATGATTTCTCCTGATAAGGGAAGAAACAAATCAGAAACTGTTTTTACAGCCTCAACAGTTCCAAAAACTTCATCTTTACCTAATGTCTGATCTAAAGTTTCTACTTCAACGTACACGATGTCTCCCAATTCTTTTTGAGCGAAATGAGTAATTCCTACAGTTGCAACATCTCCATCGATGCTAACCCATTCGTGATCTTTTGTGTACTTTAAATTTGCCGGTATGCTCATATTACTATGTTTGAAATTGATAATTTATTTTAAAGCAACAAATGTAACAATCTTCTAATAAAAATTAGTTTATAATCACAAAATTAATTTCCGAAATTGTAGCGAAGGGTAAATCCAGATCGAATATTGGTCAATGGAAATGATGTCGATATTACAGCCTTAGAGAACGAATGATCATAATAGAATATTGCCGTAAGATTTTTGCTAAAAGCATAATCGGCAGTAAGTTTTAATGACCAGATATTTTGCCCGGCTGCCAATTGATTATTGTCATAATCTAAATAACGAACCAGAGTCTGGTTATTTCGATAGGAGAAATCTGCCTTGATATTAATATCGCTTTTTATAATTCCGGTAGGATTATCTGCCAAAGTCGATGAAAAAATAACATCTTTAAAACGATATCCTAAACCAACAACATACTCAATACCTTTTACTTCTGTCAATAAATTATTATCAAAACTCATTGATAAAGCCCTGTCTTTTTTAACTTCTGTAAGCACTCTTAAAGATCCTTTCAATTCGAAATCAACACGAAGCAGCGGACTAAACTGTTCTACCAAATTCACATTAGACATGATCGTCTTATTGAAGAAATTACCATTTACATCCGTGCCATCTGGATTTTCATTATAATCAAAATTTGATCTGAATTGATTAATTGTGTAGGAAGCTCTGTAATTATGCTGTAAAGAAAAGCGTTTAAACCTGTCTTTGAAATACTTATAACGCATCAGTCCATTGTATTTTATACTCCAGTTTGGAATCGGGAAATTTCTAAAAATCCCAGTCGAGGTCTTAGAGGCATCACCGCCTGAATAAGCAGCTAAAAAAGCAGGCAATAAAACAGCCTGATTACTTTTACCATATCCCACAGGATAGCCATCATTTGCTATAATTTGTTTCCTTTCAGTATTATTTGGGTTTGCGAGATTATCTATAGGCACATTTACATCTTCAACAGGAAGAGCTGCTGCATCATATCTTGGAATAGCAGTACCATATCGATCTTCTGCTAAGCGATTAGCTATTGTTAATCGATTCTCTCTAAAATCATCAAAAGCTGCTGATACATTTTCATCACTGGCAGAAAATGCTGTTTTGATTAATACGGTAGAAATAGAAAACATTCCATATGTATACGGGGACAACGGCTTATATACTCCATTGGTAACGCTATACTGTTCTGAAGTGTTTTCAGAATACGACCTGTCCATTGTTAAATCTATTTTAAAATCAGGAAACAAATCAACATTCGCTGTTATCTTTAATAGTTTATTATTGACTTGTGTGAAATTTTGATTGAACTTATCAGAAGTCGTTAGCCAGCCATTTTTAGCTGACTCATAACGTACGTCATCCTGGCTTCCAAAAATAAAACCTAACGTTGGTTTTGAAGTTCCTAAAAACCCAATGCTTGGTGTATAGCCCGGTAAAACTGTCCCACTGTTTTCTGTATAATTTACCTGAATATTTTTTACACTGGTCAAAACTCCAATTAAACCATCATAAAACGGACTTTTGGCTGTTGGTGCTTTATTCGTATTTACTACTTTTTCTCCGGGTTTTGGAGGGGCAACAGATTTTGGTTTTGCTGTTTTTTTGACTCCTGGCGTTAGCCCTAAATACTTGTACAACGTTCCCATATTAAAGGTTGTACTTAATGTATTTGAATTTGCATTTTGAATTGTATTTCCCAGATTATTGATTGTGGTCGATCCGTCAGTATTTTCTACTTCAAGTTGAGACATTGCAGATGAAGAACGCTGCCAGTTATAATCTGCCGTGTACGAATAATTTGCCTTTACAAAACTAAAAATTGGCAATTTATTGATTGGAATATCATAATTTAAAACTAATTGTTGTGTATGCTGATTTGGTGTACCGAGATCAAAATAATCATCCCAGAAATTAAAATCGTCTTTTGGGGTATTGTCATCATTCAAATAATTTTTAACAATATTATTTGAAGCAGCCGTATAGTTTAGTTTCAAAGATTTGGTCAGATTGAATCCAAATCCATATTGATAATTATGTGCAAAGTTTCTTCTGTAAAGGGTTTCCAGACCAATTCCGGGAACATCTTCAACCTGTCTGAATTGCTGGCTATTGCTTTGTCTTATAATATTTGAATTAAATGAAATATTAGAAGGCAAATAGTTAAAATTGAAGTCGCTTAACAGTTTCCAATATTCGCTTTTCTTCATGAATTTAGTCTTTTTGAAAGGCACTACTTCTTTCGGCTGAAATGTATAAGTATAATTTACTGATGAATTTGACAGTTGATCTTCATAATCTTCAATCTCATAATCATGCCGTTCGACCTGATTGTAGGATTGAGAAAAAGTAAAATTCTCTACATCGTAAACATGTGGTTTTTGTTCCGGCGCCCTGTCTTTTCTAACTCCAATAAAGTTGATACTTTTTCGCTTGGTATAATCTATTGCTCTGTTTTTGTAATTCTCTTTTGTTGCCTGATCTGTTGTTTCATCAAGCAATTGTTTTAATTTAATATCCTGATTAAAAGGATCGTATTCAGGTGTAATTACCTCTTCTCCAATTGCATAATTAAACGGAAGGTTAATGCCCCATTTTGGTGGCAATAATTTTCCTAAATTCAAATTCGTAACAATATTATACTGCTGAACATCTTCACGATCTCTTTCGTTTGCACCTTGCTCGAGAGATCCAAAACCAATGGTGCTTTTTCGGCCCGTTGCTGAAACTGTAGCGAAATCCGCCATGTTCGTATCAATACTTAATATGGCGGCCATACCACCCTTATTATCCATATCAGACAAGCGAAGTTCGTTGAACCAGACCTCCCCCTTTATCTTTTTATCAGTAGTATTGTTCTTTAAACCTACCATTAAATTTCGCACTAACCCAAAATTAGGATTCCCTTTTATTCCTAATTTCAATTTACTGTCTCCATCACCTCCTTCAGGAATCAGTTCAGGATCATTATCCGGATAATAAATTCCGTTTATATCACGTTTAGGGGAGTTAAAATCAACACTCATCCCCTTAATCTTCATTTTTGTCAATAACGCAAGAGCCAAATCCATTTGATTAGCGTCGAGCCAAACCTGATTTGGATTGATAGTACAACCACCTCCTGTTGGAGTAACTTTTAATGGCATTTCAACCTGATAGAAATTTTCTGTAAAGTCATTTCCAAAACGAATAAATGCTATCATTTCGTCCTCCCCAAGAGCCACTTCATTATCTAATGATTCAGCATGCAGAAACATTTTTAGTTTTTTGTACTGACGCATATCAAGACTTACGTTTTTAAACGCCGCCCTTGAATCTTGCTTTTCTAATCCATTTCCGGAAACACGTAATGCCAATGACTGCTCATTTTGATTGATTACTGTATTATTGTTATACAGCTGTTCTCTTTGAACATTTGGCGGCATAACATAATTAACTGGGCATTTAGTATCATTTTCCTGAATATTTACCGCCTGAACATTAAAGTCTGTTCCATCATTACTATTGCTCAGATTATCATCTGCTGCATCAAGATTCCCATCATATTTTCTCCATTCTCCTCTAACCAAATCCAATGCTCCAAAACGTACTGTAACCTGATCATTAAAACCGGTCATGAACATTCTCATGAATCGGATAGACCTAAAATCAGAAATAGTTCCAATTTTATTTTTATATTCTGCAACCGGTATTTTAAACTGGATCCATCTGGCTGTTGTGTTTCCGCCATTAGGCAAATTTATAGTTCCAACTGTCTCGGGTTCTCTTATATCTGTTATATAATTTTCTCCAATTTTCATATTGGGCTTAATATCAATACTATATTCATAATAAGCATTAATCGTGTTCATGGTATTGTCCCGATTGATATCTTCTACATCCGGAAGCGTAGTTGATCCTCTATTGGCAGAATTTATATCTACGGCAGAGTTTCCATCAACACCATTATATTTTTTATACCGATTCAGAACATCTCCGTCAGTATTTAAGAAATAGGTATAATCATCTGCCGCCGGATCAGATTCTGAAGCATAATTATTATAAATAGTAGCTTCTTTTCCATTTGGCAAACCATCCAGACCAACATCCTGATTGGTTCTGTTACCCGCATTGTTGTCAAATGCATAAATTAAGGATTGCGAAGCCGGAACATCTCCCCAAATTGGCTGCGGGTTTACTAAGACCTGATCCGGACCAAGTCCGTTTTCATATTGCTTTCTTCCGTCTTTTAAAACATCTTCCGAGATTTCTCCTAAGTTAAAATATATTTTTCCAACATTAGAAGGCTGTGCAGATGCATTTCCTACATACGGGTCGAGTACCCAAAACTGAATATATTCTACATTACTCTGCTCAAAATTCGTTGAATTTAAAGAACGCATAATTCCACCGAAATTACCATTTGCAGCACTTGTTCCAAAATCTGGATTATTATTATAAGGCCCCCTTTCAGAAGGATAATAGCTCAAATCAAGCGTATTGATTACCTGCAATTGTCCTTGAGCAATATCTGTATTTGGATATAACTCTTTGCTGTAAATTCTTCTTGTAGTATTCAAAGACAAATCATCGTTTGATATTCCGGATGGTTTTTGAGTGTAAAAAATTGGATCGATAGAATACCATGATAATTTTGCTCTTTTATATCCATAATTCAGAGTATTAAAATCTGCTCCAAAAGTATTATCCCCTGTTGAGTTAATATATGGTGTCGAAGACAGGCTCCAGGCATAAGCAGATCGCATATCTATTGTTGATTGTGATCCTTCGAAATCATCTACGTATATAGTAGCCTCTCCTTCAAAATCACTTGCTTTTGGTGCATCCGGTTTTAAAAAAGCAACTTCCCCTCTTATCGAAAGATTAGAAGGAACATCTGTATCAATGTTAGGCAGTTTATTTACTAATCTGGTAAAAAATGGAATTTCCGTTGAATAATTTCCATTAAATCCAAAAATTGTATTATTTACAGATTCCTGTCCGTAACTCGATTTTTGAGTAAACGGTTTTTCTGTCATTTTTAAATAGGTACCGCCAACTATAAATTTATCCGAAATTTTATGCTCAACATTTAATCCCATAAACCTTCTGGTCTGTTGACCGAAAACCGAATTATTTTCTAAGGAAACTTCTATTGGTGTATTAGAAGCCTGTAAGGATGCATCCAAAATCTGAACTCGTCCTAACTGATAATCGACACTATAATCCACTCCTTCAACAAGAACTCTTCCTCCGGCAGTAACTACTACAGAACCTTGCGGAACATTAAAAGCACCTATCGGAATTCCATCACTTCCTGATGATTTATATTTTCCTCTTAATAAAAACTTATTTTTATCGCTGTCTTGTAAAGCACCTGACTGTGTAGTTTTATACATGTTTTGAAACACATATTTCTTTTGATTGGGGTTATATGTAGACGGAACATTGTAGTTTTCTCCCGTTCCTGTATTCAATTTATCGAATAACAACTTCCCAAAAGGCTCTTTAGTCGTAAAAATAATTCGTCCGTTTTGTGCATCAAAGGTGATTCCCTGAAGATAATCGAAGAAACCATCACCACCGGCCTGCGGGTCATTATTATAATTTAATTTATCCAGATTAAAAACTTTCAACAATGGTGTTTCTGTTACTTCATTACCTACCGCAGGATTTGAAGGAAAAGGGTTTGCATCATCAACAGGCTTTATATAATTTATTGGAGAAGGATCTGCATAAAGGATATTGAATCTAAAGTCATCTTGTTTTACCTGGTAAGCACCCGGTATTTGATAAATGTTTTTCATCATCAGGTTCCAAACCGGATTATTAACATTTGTTAAGCTACTTTTCAGCATTTTCAAAATCAAACTTTGCGTAATAACAGCCTGATTATTATTCTGAGTACTTCCTGTTACCACCGTTCCATCAACACCGTCACTACCAAATTCTCCTACCTGATATACAACTCCACCAACAGTATATTCATACGCTACTGCTAAAATTTCATCATTGGCTAAACGCTGCTGTAAAGAAATATAACCTAACTGAGGGTTAAAAGTATATTCAGTCGCCGTTAATTTTCTGGCATTTTCCAGTACAGAATAATCCGTTCCTTCGTTAACATTAGGAACATCTGCAGGATTAAAACCAGATTTGGCTGTTACAATTTCTCTTATTTTTGAATTTAGATAAGAGGCGGGCTGACCAATTACAGCCGGATCATATTTGTTATTTCCATTATCTGTAGGTGAGTCAGCATTCACATTAAAAAAACCGGCAGAAGTATTAATAACTATTTCTGAATCAGACAGTCCTGTAAGCTGTGCTTCTCCTAAATCCTGAAGCGCAATAACATTTCGCAGGTTATTACTTGTTGTACTCACACGATTTTGCTTGTTTGTTACCCAAATCTCCAACCTTGTAATCTGAACCTTGCTATCAATAAAAGGATAATTTTTTAATGAAGCATCGTATTTATTTCTAAAATATTGCGATAGAAAGAAGTGCCTGTCGTTATCATAATCCAGTGCATACAAATCAAAATTCTGAATTGTCCCACCACCTTCGGCAACTATGCTTTTTGTTTGTGACTTTTGTTCAGAGAATACACCTGTTACTGTTGTTTTTCCAAATTGCAGTTGGGTTTTGACACCAAACAAACTTTGTGCTCCACGGATTAAAGTACTATTTAAGGGCATACTTACGTTACCTACTTCTACTTTTTGAACAATATCATCTTCTGTGGGAGTGTAAGCAAGTTTAAATAAATTTTGAAAAGCAAAGGTAGACTGGGTGTCATAATTAGCATTTACTTCTAATCTTGTTCCCACCTTCCCCATTAAGCTCATGCTAATTCGTTGGTCAAAATCAAAAGTCAGGCTAGATCTGTTTCTTGGTGAAAAGGATGGATTGTCTTGTTTGCTATACCGCAACCCCAAATCCATTTCAACAGAACCTGTCGGTTTTACATCAATTGTATTACTTCCAAAAATAGATTCAAAAAGACTTGAATTGATATAATATCTTGGCAACAAATCTTTCTTTGCCTCTTCACTTCCTGCTTTTTTTCCGTCAATAGCAATCATTTTTTGTCTAAAATAATTCCTTCTGGATTCTTTAAGCAGTAAGTTCTCATATTCTTTTGGTGTTAAGACCAAAGGATAGTCTATAGAAAAACCATCAACTGTACTGGTATGAATATAACGGTCTGTAATTGGATCGTACTTGTATGCCGAAAGTACGCTTGATGGATTTTCCAACTCTAATTTCCCAACAGAAAACCCTGTTTTGGTAGTATCCTGAATTGTTGGATTTACCTGTGCATGCAAAGCATTACCACACATTAAAACCAGTAAAAAAAGTAAAATTTTACGCATACAATTCAGGTGTCTTAATAGTGATTTATAAAGCTTTTAAAGCTTTTTTGATAATAGTTTCTACAGTAGCGTCCGGATCCTCTTTTACAATTTTCTCCACCACTTTTTCCGAAGTTTTTCTAACAAAACCTAAAACTTCTAAAGCAGATAACGCTTCATCTCTATTTGTATTGTTTTGAACAATAGAAACTTCATCTAAATCGTATAATTTCAAGACTTTCTCTTTCAAATCCAATATTACTCTTTGAGCTGTTTTATTACCAATTCCTTTGATAGACTGAATAATTCCTACATCTCCCGAAGCAATTGCATTTATAATTTGTCTTGGTTCTATCGATGACAGCATTGTCCTGGCAATATTAGCACCGATTCCCGAAACAGATATTAGCATCCTAAATATTTCCCTTTCTGATTTTTCAGCAAAGCCATATAATGTATGAGCATCTTCCCTGATTAAAAGATGTGTATATAATTTTATAAAATCAGTATTTGGAATCAACGAAAAAGTATGCAGGGAGATATTGACCTGATAACCAACTCCTGCGCAATCAATAATGACCTCTGTTGGGTTTTTTTCTACTAATTTTCCTTGCAAATGTGCTATCATAATATTATTTGTGGTGCCAAATATAATAAAATTAAGACAATCTTAATAACTACTTATACATCCTGTTATATAGCCTGTTTATTTTTCTTCAATTCTTTTCCCTGAGCATCAATAACTGCAATAGCAGCCATGTTTACCATTTCTTCAACACTTGCACCTAATTGAAAAATATGAACGGGTTTGCCCATTCCCATCATAATTGGACCAATAGAGTTTACCTGATACAATTCTTTTAACAGCTTATAGGTAATATTTGCAGATTCAAGATTAGGAAAAACTAATGTATTTACTTTTTTGCCTGCCAATTTAGAGAAAGGAAATTTCTCCTGAAGCATTTCTGGATTTAGGGCAAAATCAGCCTGAATTTCTCCGTCAACAACCATATCAGGATGATTTTTATGCAAGTAAGCAACTGCTTCTCTTACTTTTGAGGCATTCTGATGCGTTGATGATCCAAAATTAGAATAAGAAACCATTGCTATTACTGGTTCAACTCCAAAGATTTTAGCTGTTTTTGATGTCATAACAGCAATATTTATCAAATCTTCTGCAGAAGGATTGATATTAATGGCTGTATCCGACAAGAACATTGGACCTCTGGCTGTAAGCATCATGTTTGCCGTTGCTACAAGTGAGGCTCCATTTGCCTTACCAATTAATTGGAGCATTGGTTTTAAAACAGATGGGTAGCTTCGTGAATGCCCTGTAACCAAGGCATCAGCTTCACCTTCGTTAACCATCATGGCTGCAAAATAATTTCTTTCACGCATTAATTTCTGGGCATCCAATAATGAAATACCACGTCTTTCTCTGGTCGACCAGTAAGACTTCGCAAATTTGTCCCTTCTTTGTTCTTCTTCTTTTATTTTCGGATCAATAATTTCAACATCTGCAACAAAACCTAACTCTTCTTTCAGTTCTAAAATAATTTCTTTATTTCCTAATAAAACCGGAAAGCCAATCCCTTCTTCGTGTACAATTTGGGCAGCTTTTAAAACATTAAGATGCTCTGCTTCCGGAAAAACAATTCTTTTCGGATCCATTTTTGCACGGTTAGCAATTAAACGAACCATTTTATTATCGTTGCCTAGACGTTCTAAAAGTCTTTCCTCATAAGCAAGCCAGTCTGTAATTGGATTTTTAGCTATTCCTGATTCCATAGCAGCTTTTGCTACAGCAGGTGCCACAACTGCAATCAATCTTGGATCAAATGGTTTAGGAATAATATATTCACGCCCGAAACCTAATTTTGTAGCACCATACGCTACATTTACCTGTTCCGGAACAGATTGCTTTGCTAAGGAAGCCAATGCCTTTACAGCCGCCATCTTCATAGCTTCATTGATTTTTGTAGCTCTTACGTCAAGTGCTCCTCTAAAAATGTAAGGAAATCCGAGAACATTATTTACCTGATTAGGAAAATCTGAACGCCCTGTGGCCATAATAACATCTTTTCGTGTTTCTACCGCTAAGTTGTAATCAATCTCTGGATTTGGATTTGCCATCGCAAATACAATAGGATTATCTGCCATTGACAACAACATTTCTGAGGATAAAATATTTCCCGAAGACAATCCAATAAAAACATCTGCACCTTTTACTGCTTCTGCCAATTCAATTTTAGGACCATTCACAGCATATTTCAATTGCAACTCTGAAAGTGCAGGATTATCCTTTGTTAAAAGTCCTTTACTGTTGAACATTAAAACATTCTCAACTTTGACCCCCAGCAAAACATACAAATCTGTACAGGCTATAGCAGCAGAACCGGCACCTGAAACCACAACTTTTACATCCTCTGGTTTTTTACCTGCCAATTCCAGTGCATTAATCAAAGCTGCCGAAGAAATAATAGCGGTTCCATGCTGGTCATCGTGCATTACCGGAATATCTAACTCTTCTATCAATCTTCTTTCGATTTCAAAAGATTCTGGTGCTTTAATATCTTCAAGATTAATTCCGCCAAATGTTGGGGCAATATTTTTTACGGTCTGAATAAATTCTTCAACATCTTTTGTCCCTATCTCAATATCAAAAACATCAATATCAGAGAAAATTTTAAACAACAAACCTTTCCCTTCCATTACCGGCTTTCCTGCTTCAGGACCTATGTCTCCAAGCCCCAAAACTGCTGTACCGTTTGAAATTACGGCAACTAAATTTCCTTTTGCTGTATATTTGTAGACGTCTTCAATGTTTGCTGCAATTTCTAAACATGGTTCTGCAACTCCCGGAGAATAAGCTAATGATAAATCTCTTTGGGTGGCATATTTTTTTGTTGGAACTACCTGAATTTTCCCTGGAGTAGGTTCTGCATGATACAATAACGCTTCTCTTCTTTTACTATCTTTATTCATTCTTTTCACTTTAATTGTGCTTTACAAAGATATAAGACTTGGATCAAAACTGTTTGTTCTTGCGTGTACTTTTACTACGAATATTTAAATTTTTCATAAAAAAAATAGCCCGATATACTTTCGGACTATTTCTAAAACCTTGTTATTTATTTTTATTGTGAAATATAAGAGTTAAGATGATTTATGGTATCTTTTTGCAATTCGATAATAGCTTTTACAACATCGCTAATCGAAATAATTCCTACAACAATCTCGTCTTCCAGAACCGGTAGATGCCTTATTCTTTTTGAACTCATGAGTTCCATGCAGTTTTCTAAATTATCAGAAAGTTTTACCGTAAAAACAGTACTTTCCATAATTTCATCAACGAAAGTTTCTTTAGATGATTTGTCCTTTAGAACGATTTTTCGTGCATAATCCCTTTCAGACAATATTCCTTTTAATTCAGAACCATCGATAATCAGGATAGCACCTATGTTTTTTTCACCCATTATTTTCAATGCTTCATAAACAGTTGTTGTTGAACCTACGGAATAAACATTTTTCCCTTTTGCATTTAGTATTTGATTTACAGTCATATCTGAAAAATTTTAGGACTATAAAGTTAAAAAAAACTAAACACAAAAAAACAGGTTTCCTTCATTTTTTAATACACAATCTATTCATTTTAAACAAAATACATCATATTTTAATTTTACAAAACTATTCACTAAAGAAAGAAAAAAATCACAACCCTTTTTTGTTAAAAAGTTAGATTTTTAACTTTTCATCTGTGTATAGCTTTAATTGTAAATGCAATGAAAAAACAAGTAGTTCATTTACAGCTATTTCTAAAGCTTTACATCATTCAATTAGATAAGGGTGATTAGGATTGAATTCCCCAGCCTCACTTATGGATAGATTGCAAATCTTTAAGTATCAGTAATCCTATAAATTAGCTTGCAATAATACTTTGTGGTTTCTAAGTTCTTTAATTCGGGTATCGAAACACTTTAATTCTTCTGACTTATACACTTTTTTTGTTTCATACAATTTGCATTTTCTATTTATCACCTTCAAAACACTATAGTTATGTTGCTTTAAAATTTTCACACACTTGATAAAAAAAATTAGCTAACCGTTAGTTCATTACTTAAATCCATCTACTGATGAATGTAGCTCTCGTCTTAGAAATGTATTAAAAATGTTTCCTACTGATGAATTTGAACTGTTAACTGAACTTCATAAAATCTTATTTGTAAACCCTGAAAATGCGAAAGCGATAAATGATTTACGAAGTCTTCTCATTGTCTTAAACACAAATTTCAGAACTATTGTAAACAAAAAAAGGGCTTTTCTACATTTAGAAAATCCCTTTTTTACGATACTTTCATTTATAAATTTGTAATAATAAATTCGCTTCGTCTGTTAAGCTGATGTTCTTCCTCACTGCATTTAACTCCATCTGCACACTGGTTAACAAGCTGGTTTTCACCATAACCTTTACCAGTTAATCGTTTCGGGTCAATTCCTTTTTCAACCAGCCATTTTATTGTAGATTTAGCTCTCTTTTCAGATAAAACTTCGTTATACCTTGCTGTTTGCCTGCTATCTGTATGAGAACGGACATCTAATTTAAAATTAGGATATTGGTTTAGTATCTCTACTATTTTTTCTAACTGAAAGGCAGATTCTTTTTTGATGGTAGCTTTATCCAAATCAAAATAAATAATCGGAATCTCAAGTATTTTTGCCAAATCTGTTCCAACTGCAATTGGCTTAATTCTTTTTTCTAATTGGATAGGGATTGTGGTTTCTCCTGATAATTTTATAACTGTCACAGGAATTTCCTTTGTCTCATAATCTACTTTTGAGGCTCTTACATAATATTTTTTTCCACAATTCACATCTGAAAAAGTATAATTTCCTTTTGAATCAGACACTGCCTCTGCAATAGTTTTAAATTGTTCGTCAACCAAAACTACTTTAGAATCCGGAAGTGTTTCACCGGTTCCTGAATCAGAAATTATTCCGGTCAGAATTTGTTTGCATGTAAGTTTTCGAATTTCCTTAAATCGATAAATATCATCAAATCCATGTCCGTTTTCTCTATTTGAAGAAAAGAAACCCTCTCTGCTTTTGCTATTGATTATAAAAGCAAAATCATCCTGCTTTGTATTTATTGGCTCTCCCACATTCTGAACTTCTTCAAAACTAGAATCAGGGTTTATATTTGAAACAAATATATCCAGTCCGCCTAAACCAGGTCGTCCGTCACTGGCAAAAAACAGCTCATTTTCATCTGATATGTAAGGAAAAGTTTCTCTTCCTTCTGTATTTATTTCAGTACCCAAATTTTCGGGTTTTCCAAAAGTACCATCTTCGTTTATACGAACTTTATACAAATCCGATTGCCCGAAAGTTCCCGGCATATCTGATGCAAAATACAACGTTTTTTCATCTGGACTCAATGCGGGATGTGCCACACTAAACTGATCACTATTAAAAGGCAATTCGGTTATTTTTTGCCATTTTTCATCAATCAGGGTTGCACTGTAAAGCTTTAAAAGCGTTACTTTTTTTTCGTCGCTTCTTCTCTTGCCGTCCAAAAAATTATTTCGGGTAAAATACATCGTTTTGCCATCCCGGGTAAAAACTGGTGTTGATTCATTAAATTTTGAATTAATGTTTTTATGAAAACGTTCAGGTGCACCTAAGCTTCCGTCTTCCAATAAAACCGCACTATATAAATTTGTAAACGATTTATTTGTCCACTTAAACGTTTTTTTGGAAACACCGCCTGTGTCACGGGCAGAGGCAAAAACTACTTTATTATTAAAAAAAGCACTTCCATAATCTGACAAGACCGAATTTATACCAGCATCAGCAATTTCGAAGCGATTTGAATTTGCTTTAATTACTTCTAAATAATTTTTATTGCCTTCAAATAATATTCCACGCTTATCAGTGCTTGCTTTTTTATTGAATTCCTCCAATATTTTATCTGCCTTTTCATAGTTACCATTTGCCTTAAGACATTGTGCATATCTATAAAAATATTCCGGATCTTGTTCTACATTCAACGCAAAAAGCTGATCATACCATTTTACTGCTTTTATCAGTTCTGCATTAAAATAATATGCATTTGCAAGACGCTGAAACATTTTTTCGTCTTTATATCCCTTTTCTGCAACCTTTTCATATACGTCAACAGCGTCTATATAAGCATATTTGTCGTATTTTTTATCTGCATCTTCGATCTTTGTTTTTTGAGCAACTGCTGTTAAAACAAATAATGATAATAATACAGTGTATCCTGTTTTTTTAACTTTCATATTATCCTGATTAAAAGAATCTTGGTGAAGTAATTCTGCTGTAACTATTAAATAACTCGAAACGTAAGAAAATCTCATGTGATCCCGAATTATATTTTTGAAGCCTTGTCGTTTCATGGTCATAAGCATATCCTATATACAATCCTTCTGAAACCTGAAATCCTGCCATTGCACTTACTGATGCACTCCAGCGATACCCCAGTCCTAAAACAAACTTTTCATTAAACATAAAATTACCCGAAACATCTACCTGCAATGGTGATCCTTGTACCATTTTGGTGAGTAATGCTGGTTTAAACTGAACATAAGGATTTATATCAAAAACATACCCTGCAATAAAATAATAATTGATCTTTTCTTTAAAAATAGTAACCTGATCGTCATTATATCGGTCGCTCTCTATAAAATTAGGAACAGATAATCCAACATACATCTTATCTGAATGCAAATATACCCCGGCTCCAATGTTGGGAGATAACTTTCCGTCTAAGTCCTGAAATTTCTTATCTCCCTGATCCTTTATATCTAATTTATTCATATCAATATTAAACAAATTCGCTGTCCCTTTGATTCCAAAAGAAAGCTTAAATGTTTCAGAAGTAGGAACAGTATAAGACAAATCTGCTGAAAATGTATTTTCAACTGTAGGCCCGATTTTATCATTTACAACCGATACTCCTAACCCTAAATGATTGCCATTTAAAGGCGTATTAACCGAAAATGCATTTGTCCTTGGAGCACCTTCTAAACCAATCCATTGCGAGCGATGCAAACCAAACACACTTAATAACCCACGGGATCCGGCATAAGCAGGATTAACTGTGATGGTATTATACATGTATTGCGTATACTGCGAGTCTTGTTGTGCAAAACCTATAGCAGAAAAAAACATGAAAACTAAAACTAAATTTTTCATTTAATTATTTTTATTTAAATGACTTGCCATATAAAAAACAGCAAGCCATTTATTTTATTAATTACTTAGATATAAATAACCTGATGATTCATGCTGCTTAGCATCACTATCTTTATACTTCAAAATGTAGAAATAAGTACCTGTAGGAAGTCCTTCTGATTTTTTAATCGTTGTACGACCTTCAGACATTCCTTTAAAAGTATTATCTATATTATCATAATGACTCTTTTCGAATACCAAAACGCCCCAACGATTATAAATCTCTACTATATTATCAGGATAACATTCGATACCCCGAATATAAAGTTCATCATTATCACCATCATTATTAGGAGAGACTGCATTAAATACTTTAATAACACAACCTTCAAGATCTGTAACCGTCGGATTATCTTCAAGATCGTTGTCATTATCTGATTTATCTTCTACTGTAACCCCAATTGCACTAACTCCTGTTACACTGGCCTGATTAGTAACCATCTTGTTGTTAATATCACTTTGCAAAATAGTATACGTTGCAGTAAATGTATGCTCATCAGATTCGTTAACTGCCAGACTAATTGGTTCTCCGGACAATACAATTCCTGGCAAAAGATCTGTAACCGTTACTTCGGATAATGGAACGTTACCTGTATTAGTTACTTTGAAATTATATGTAATTGTCTCTCCGGCATTTGCATAACCACTATTATCTATGTCATTAAACGTGGCTGTTTTTATAATTGCTATTGCTGGGACTTCTACAAAAACATTTAATGTTGCCGAAGCGCAATTTAATGGATTTGCTTTTTCGCATACCTGATATGTAAATGAATAATTACCACCCGGGATATTTGGTTTTGCATTTACTGTTCCATCTGAGTTAAACTCAAAATAAAGACTTGTTGGGTATGAAACAACGATATCTTGCAGATTTAATGGTAATTGATATAACGAATCATTATCTAAAATATTAATAAATTCCAATGCTCCATTAATTCCATCAACCGTAATCAAACCATCATTATTTACCACAATAGGATCATCTACAGGACTTACGCTAATCAATTCATTGGCGGTAGCGGTGGCTGTACCGTCGGTTATCACATAAGGGATGCTTACCGATCCGTTATAGTTGGCTGAGGGAGTGAAACTAATCACGCCCGCTGCGGTGATGTTAACCGTTCCGTTGGTCACGGCAATTACCTGAGCCGTGCCTGGGGTTAACGCTGTGCCGTTGATGCTGGTGATGCTTAATGTATCCCCATCTGTATCGGTATCTAAGCTTAACGGGGTCAGGGTCACGGTGCCTTCTTCGGCTACGGTATAGTTGTCGTCAACGGCTACCGGTGCATCGTTGGCAGGACTTACGCTAATCAATTCATTGGCGGTAGCGGTGGCTGTACCGTCGGTTATCACATAAGGGATGC
>NZ_QJHK01000017.1 GCF_003202435.1 Flavobacterium cheongpyeongense | reverse complement strand
AGTGGTGATTCTTTCACAGGAGCTTTAAGCAGAACTGCTGGAGAGAATGTGGGTGTTTACGCTATCACACAAGGTAATTTAAGTGCCGGTGGAAATTATACCATTATGTATAATGGCTCTAATTTTACTATTACGAAAGCAGATCAGGTAATTACCTGGAATCAGACTTTGGGATTAGGGTGTAATGGAGAAACTAGTATTGTTTTGAATGCTGTTGCTAATAGTGGTTTGGCAGTAAATTATGCTTCTTCTAATACTAACATTGCTACTGTTTCAAATAATTCATTAATTTTTCAAAATTATGGGTCTGCAACTATAACAGCATCACAACCAGGCGACATGAATTACAACGCAGCTCCGGCTGTAGTTTTACCAGTAGTATCTAGTCAGCCTAATTTGATTAGAAAACAGTTTGAAAATATTATCTTCTTTGACAATAGTTCTAAGAGTTTTAAATCGTATAGCTGGTATAAAAATGGGGTTTTAGTTCCGGGACAAACTTCACAATATTTCAAAGAAAGTGGTCCCTTGAATGGAACTTATTATGCAGTAGCAACAAAACTAGACGGAACATTAATTACAACCTGTACGTTGACTTTCTCTCCTACAATAGAAGAAGAGTACATAAGAATTGTTCCAAACCCTGTTAGAAGTAATGCTACTTTCCAATTGATAACGAATGTTAGTACAAGCAGATTACAAAATGCACGTGTTGAACTTTATAATTTAACAGGTAACTTACTGACTACTATTACAAACCCAAGTCAAAATACTATTGACATGAGTGCTCCGAGCGTTGAAGGAATTTATATTGTAAAAATGACCTTAGCAAATGGTAAATATTTTACAAAAAACCTTCTCGTTAAAAATTAAAAATAATTTACAGAATATGACATCCTCATTTTTAATGAATGAGGATGGATTATTCTAATTTAAAAACAAGTATGAAATCGTCATTAACAACAAATTTGTGTGAACAAAAAGCAAGGAGTAAAAAGGCGATAACGTATAGGGACACTAAAAAATAAATTTTACATCTATGAAACTCAATATTAAAAACATAATTGGAACTATAGCTTTCTTAATTTCCCAAGGAATAGCTGCACAGTTTTATGTAGGTATACAGTCGGGAATAGGAAATATTCAGAGTGATATTACTGGTATACAAACAGCTAATCGCCTTGGCGGAGCCGTAAAAGCAGGTTATATCTACTCTTTAAATACTCATTTTGGTATCGGTTCAGGGCTAGAGTTCTCACAATACAAACAAGAAGTTTCTTTGTCTCAGCCTTCTGCAACACTCTCTAGTTTTGAAGTTGATGCTTCCACTTCGGCATTTGTTTATAACGTTACAACCAACAATTATAGAGAAAAACAAACTTTACATGCTCTGCAAATCCCTCTTTTTGTCCAGTATAAAACAAATATTAACAAGGGTATTGATTTTAATTTTAGAGCCGGAGCTAAATATTTTTTACCTGTAAACTATAAAATTAAAGCAACAGCCGATTACGTAAATGGTAGCGCTTATTATCCAGATGTAAACCTGACTATTGATGATTTACCAGAATATGGTTTTGGTAGCCAGGATAATTATTCCTCATCAGGAGAGTATAAAACCAAAGGAATTATAATGAGTTCTTTTGAGTTAGGATTTACATTTGATGTAGGCAGAAAGAATTCGTTATATGCGGCAATGTTTCTGGAAAATGGATATGGTTCAATTTTAGACCAAAACAAGAATGAATCCTATATTGGTTATAACCCAACATCTGCATCTGATAGAGAAACTAATGGATTGTATAGTACGGATAAAGATGCTGAAATCAAACCTGTAGCTTTTGGTGTAACACTAGGATGGAATTTTAAATAAATTTACTTTTTAAAATAATACAAAAGGTCTTGACTCAAAATCAAGGCCTTTTTTTTTGCAAAACATTCTCTCTTTTCAAAGTATTCTTTTGATCTGTATTTACAACTTGCAAACGGTGTTTATTTGTAAACAAAAAAACTAATATAGTAGTTACACATAAATTAATTTTGAAGCAATAACGCAAAAGCTTCTATACTCCTTTAAACTCAGAGAGGGAAAATCCAATGATTTTCCCCTCTTCTTTATAGTAAGTTTATTTTATACTGCTTTAAAACGGCACATCACTATCATCATCGTCATCATTTAAATTACTTCCGAAAGCTTCATTCGCAGAGGGAAGGTTTTTAGTGATAAAAGGGTTGTCATCGTGATTCATTTTTGATGGTAAATCATCATAACTACCTGAAAAATCATCAAGGTTATCGAATTTCCCAAGGTGTCCTATAAATTTTAAACGAACATTTTCGATACCGCCATTACGGTGTTTTGCGATCATAATTTCTGCCTGACCAGCGGTTGGCGAAGCTTCATCATCATCCCATTCGTCAATTTTGTAATATTCTGGTCGGTATAAAAACGAAACAATATCAGCATCCTGTTCAATTGCTCCAGATTCACGAAGATCTGAAAGTAAAGGACGTTTGCTTGATCCACGGGTTTCTACAGCACGCGATAACTGGGAAAGTGCAATTACAGGAACGTTAAGTTCTTTTGCCAAAGCTTTTAAGTTTCTGGAAATTGTTGAGATTTCCTGCTCACGGTTTCCTCCCCCTTTATTATTTCCTCCTGCAGTCATCAACTGCAAATAATCGACAATGATAATTTTAATACCGTGTTGCGAAGCCAAACGACGACATTTTGCTCTTAAATCGAAAATAGAAAGTGATGGCGTATCATCAATAAACAAAGGCGCTTTTTCTAAATCCTTCACTTTAGTACTCAACATTGTCCATTCATGAGGTTCTAATTTACCTGTACGCAATTTTTCTGATGACAATCCTGTTTCTGACGAAATTAACCTGGTAATTAACTGAACAGAAGCCATCTCCAGAGAGAACAAAGCTACTGCATGTCCAAACTGGATGGCAATATTTCTGGCCATAGAAAGTACAAACGCTGTTTTTCCCATCGCTGGTCTCGCTGCAATAATAATTAAATCACTAGGCTGCCATCCCGAAGTCAGTTTATCCAGATTAGTAAAACCGGTTTCTACACCACTTAGTCCTTCTTTTTTAGAAATCTCTTCAATTTTCTTTTTAGCTTGTAAAACTAAACTCTGTGCCGTTTCAGAACTCCGTTTGATATTTCCCTGAGTTACTTCATATAGTTTTGATTCGGCCTGATCCAATAAATCAAATACATCTGTGGTTTCATCATATGATGCTTCAATAATTTCAGAAGAAATTCGGATTAGACTTCGTTGGATAAACTTTTGTAGAATGATACGTGAGTGAAATTCGATATGAGCTGAAGACGCAATTTTCTGAGTAAGCTGAATTAAATAAAAATCACCTCCTGCTAATTCTAATTTTCCATTCTTTTTTAATTGGCTCGAAACCGTCAATAAATCGATTGGCTGTGTTTCTGTAAAAAGTTGGATAATTGCTTCAAAAATAAATTTGTGGGCATCTTTATAAAATGCATCAGGCTGCAAAATATCAATCACATCATCAACCCCTTTCTTATCAATCATCATTGCTCCAAGCACAGCCTCTTCTAAATCAAGAACTTGAGGAGGAAGCTTTCCTTTTTCTAAATTAATAATTGTGGTTTTATCTACCTTTACAGGGTTTATATTTTTGAAATTTTCCATATAGCGAAATTAGCAAATTTTAAAAAAAATATTGTTATCGAGTTATAACTATTAATTGTTTATAAGTAGTAGATTTTTGTTTATAACCAAAAAAAAATCCGAGGCGGTGAGGCTTCGGATTTTAAATCAGTTTTGAATAAATTATTCTTTATACTCACCCATATTACTGTATTTGTCCATTCTTTGGGCAATTAAGTCGGCTGTTGATAAATCTTTCAATTCATTGTATCCTTTTGTGATATATTCTGCTACGGTTTTAAATGTAGTTTCTCTGTCATAATGAGCTCCTCCTAGTGGTTCCGGAATAACATCATCCACTAATTTTTGCTTTTTCATATCAGATGAAGTCAGTTTCAAAGCATCAGCTGCACGCTCCTTATATTCCCAGCTTTTCCATAAAATAGAAGAACATGATTCTGGAGAAATTACAGAATACCAGGTATTTTCTAACATGTAAACTTTATCTCCAACACCAATTCCCAAAGCTCCTCCAGAAGCGCCTTCACCTACAATAATAGTAATAATAGGTACTTTAAGGCGAACCATTTCGAAAATATTTCTTGCAATTGCTTCTCCCTGCCCTCTTTCTTCAGCTTCAAGGCCCGGATATGCACCCGGAGTATCTACTAAAGTTAAAACAGGAATACCAAATTTCTCTGCCATTTTCATCAAACGTAAAGCTTTACGATATCCCTCAGGATTAGCCATACCAAAATTACGGTATTGACGGGTCTTTGTATTAAATCCCTTTTGCTGTCCCACAATCATAAACGACTGACCGTTTATTTTTCCAAGTCCGCCAACCATTGCTTTGTCATCTTTAAATCCACGGTCTCCATGAAGTTCTAAAAAAGTATCTCCGCAAATTGCCCTGATATAATCTAAGGTGTAAGGCCTATTTGGGTGTCTTGACAATTGAACACGTTGCCAGGCAGTAAGGTTTTTGTATATATCTTTTTTAGTTTGTTCTAATTTTTTATTGATTTCCTTACATGTTGGTGATACATCAACATCAGATTCTTTTCCAATTATAACGCACTTTTCTAATTGTTCTTCAAGTTCTTTGATTGGAAGCTCAAAATCTAAATATTCCATGGATTTTTGAATTTTGTTTTTAAATCGAACCGCAAATATAAAAATATTATATCATTGGCGAAGTGAATTATTATTTAAAGTATAAAATGCAATTTAAAAATAAGGCAAATATTACAGTTTCTCTTTTTTCTTATAATGTTTGAAAACACCATTTAAAATAACCGTAATTACAATTATAAAAGCACCAATGTAAAATTCTGTACTCATTTTTTCTTTTCCTCCGAGTATGAAATAGGCCAGCATAATTCCATAAACAGGCTCTAAATTAGTCGTTAACATTACGGTATAAGGTGTTAATTTCTGCATTACTTTTACTGAGGCTGTAAAAGCGTAAGCCGTACAAACCGAAGCTAAAATAAGGAGCAATCCCCAATTATTTAAGGACATGCTAAAAAAATCTGACGTAAATTTTCCCTGCACCAAAAAATAGACAGAAATAAAAAAAACTCCTGCCCCGAATTCATAAAATGTAATAACAGAAGGTTCGTGATACGAAATCAGTTTTCCATTCATTAAAGTAAATAAAACGCCCAGAATTATTGAAGCCAAAGCATAATAAACCCCAGTAAGGTATTTAATTTCGACCTTCAATATTAAAGCAAGACCAGCAATAATAATTAACCCAAAGAAAACTTCATACCATAATATCTTTCTCCCGTAAAAAAGCGGCTCCAGTAAAGAGGCAAAAAAAGCCCCCAGAGAGAATATTGAAAGTGTTATGGAAACATTCGATACATGAATCGCCTTGAAAAATAAAATCCAATGGAGCGCGATTAGCAATCCAACAAAAATTAATTTAGCAAAAGACTGAGCCGATATTGCAAAAGACTGTTTTTTATAAACAATAAAAGCAGCCAGAAAAACTCCTGCCAACAACATTCTGTACCATACTAAATTTTCAGCATCAATTGTAATTAAAGCCCCCAAAATAGCTGTAAAACCCCAGATAAAAACAATTAAATGAAGGTTTAAATAACTTTTTAAATTATCGTTTCGCATTGCGCAATAGGTAAACTGCCAGGATTCCGAAAACAATGTTCGGGAACCATACAGCTAATAAAGGTGAAAAAGTAGATTTTTCGGCAAGAGTACCAAATATCTTATCGAAAAACACAAATGAAAACGCAATTGCAATTCCAATTGCAAGATTGGTTCCCATTCCGCCACGGCGTTTCATTGACGAAACCGCTACAGCAATAATGGTCAGGATAAAAGCAGATACGGGCACACTGTATTTTTTATAAAGCACTACTAAATAAGTATTGATATTTCCGGAACCTCTTTTTCTTTCCTTTTCAATAAAATCAATTAGTTTCCCTAAAGGAAGTGTTTCAGCAATATAAACTACCGGAGTTAAATCAGCCAGTTCAAACTTAAAATGAACCTTTTTTTCCGGAAATTTTTCAATTTTATCACTCAAATCCCCAAGAGTCCTTTTGGTATAATCATACAAAATATAGGTTTTTAATTCCGGATCCCATTTAATACGACTGGCAGTTATTTTATAAGTTAGTTTGTCTTTTTCAAAATGTTCCAGTGAAAAATTAAAAGCCGTCATGGATTCTTCATTGAAACTATTCACAAAAATAAAGTCATTATCGTTAAGTTGTCGGTAAACATTGGTGTTTTCACCACGCATCAGCTGTTTACCATTTCCTTTTAAATAGGTATATCTAAAATTATTAAACCCTTCACTCGCAGCCGGAACAATAAAAAAACCCATCACTAATATAAAAGTAGAAACAATTGTAGCTCCAATAATAAAAGGTCTTAAAAAACGCGCAAACGAAATTCCTGAACTTAAAATAGCAATAATTTCGGTATTATTTGCTAGTTTTGATGTAAACCAAATTACCGATAAAAACAAAAATATCGGAAACAACATATTGATGAAATAGATTGTAAAGTTGTAATAATAGAAAGCAATTTCCATAAAAGGAATTTTATTTTCCAACATCTTATTTATCTTTTCAGAAACGTCAACTACGATTCCGATTGGCGCAAACAAAAGCAACATCACAGAAAAAGTCCCGAGATACCTTTTTAAGATGTATTTATCTATTATTGACAACATAATATATTTGTTTTTTTGTTTCAGATTTGAAGTTCTGTTGAATAAGAACTTAAAAAAAATAATTTGAAACTTCTTATAGTCGCTGACTCATATTTTTAACCATCATTTCTTTCCATGACCTGAAATCTCCTGCTAAGATATGTTTTCTGGCTTCACGAACCAACCACATATAAAAACCCAGATTATGGATCGTAGCAATTTGTTTTCCTAAATATTCATTTGCGGCAAACAAGTGACGCAAATACGCTTTGGTGTATTCAGTATCTACAAATGTATGTCCCATTTCGTCAATTGGAGAAAAATCAGCTTCCCACTTCTTGTTTTTGATATTGATGGTACCATTTGCCGTAAACAACATACCGTTTCTGGCATTACGGGTTGGCATTACACAGTCGAACATATCAATTCCTAATGCAATATTTTCCAAAATATTAATAGGAGTTCCAACACCCATTAAATAACGAGGTTTATCTTCGGGCAAAATTTCACAAACAACTTCCGTCATAGCGTACATTTCTTCAGCAGGCTCCCCTACTGACAATCCGCCAATTGCATTTCCCTGCTGACCAGAATTTGCGATATATTCAGCTGACTGCCGACGCAAATCTTTATAAGTACTTCCCTGAACAATTGGAAAAAAGGTTTGTTCGTATCCATATTTATAAGGCACTTTATCCAAATGATTAATACAGCGATCCAGCCAGCGATGTGTCATGTGCATAGAACGCTGCGCATATCTGTAATCACACGGATATGGCGTACATTCGTCAAAAGCCATAATAATATCAGCTCCAATGGTACGCTGAATTTCCATTACGTTTTCAGGCGTAAAAAAGTGATATGATCCGTCAATATGTGACTTGAACTTCACTCCTTCTTCCTTAATTTTTCTGTTATTAGAAAGAGAATATACCTGATATCCGCCAGAATCCGTCAAAATATTACGATCCCAGTTCATGAATTTGTGTAATCCTCCGGCTTTCTCCAAAATCTCAGTCTGTGGACGCAGATACAAATGATAGGTATTTCCCAGAATAATGTCCGGATTAATATCGTCTTTCAATTCACGCTGATGCACTCCTTTTACAGAAGCAACCGTTCCTACAGGCATAAAAATAGGCGTTTCAATTACCCCATGATCTGTCGTAATACTCCCCGCCCTTGCTTTCGACTGCGGATCCTTTTGTAATAAATCAAACTTCATCTGTTTCTTTTTTCAGAGCGCAAAGATAGGCTAATTTGAGGAAATTTTATCCATTAGAAAAATAGATAATTTTTCCATTAAAAAACGATTCCAAACCTAAACCTGAAAACCAGAAAAACCGAGCTTACTTATAACTTTAACTCCTAACCTTTTTTATGGCGTTGCCCAAGGGCCGCCGGGCTATACGCTATATCTTTTGTTCCGGAAACCCGATTTTTAATTAAGACCAGATTCCTGTCACAAAAGGATACCGCTGCTATCCCTAACGCAAAAGACCTGAACGTATTTAGACATCAAATGTAAAACTTACAACTTCGACACCCTTAAAGTGTAACATCATTTTAACAGGCACTTTGTAATTTTAATGCTCAATGAAAAACGAAATCAATAACAAATCTAAACTTAGAAATCATGGCAAATTCAGAAAAAAGAAACGAAACAACAGATGAAAAAACCGAAAGAAATCTTGACAAATTAGATTATCCGTCAAACGAAGATATTTACAATCAGGAAGAACAGCTTGAAGACATCGATCCGGAAGGGATTTCAGCCGAAAAGGTTATTATCAATCAGTACGATCAAGAATGGAAAAAAAACAGCGATAAAATTGGTAATGATTTAGATATTCCGGGTTCTGAATTGGATGACCAACAAGAAGAAATTGGTTCAGAAGACGAAGAAAATAACTTTTATAGTGAAGGCGATACAAAATAAACTTTTGCTGCCAATTTCTCAAATATTTTTTGCCGCAAATTAAAAGATTAGCACAGGTTTTTCTAAAATCAATTAATCTTTTAATCTGTGGCAAAACTTTTATATACTACTTACAAGATCTTGAAGATTTTTTCCACATTAATAAAAAAACAATCTGAATTTAACAATTATAGCAAACTAAAGCAAAAAATCATTTGTCATACCGCAAAATAAAATTTACTTTTGCATCAGTTTAACTTTTACATATAAAATGAAGCCTAACACACAACAATTAAGCGATTTAACTATCCAAGTAAGAAGAGATATCCTTCGAATGGTACATGCTGTCAATTCAGGCCACCCGGGTGGATCATTAGGTTGTACAGAATTTTTGGTAACCTTATACCAAAACATCATGGACCGTAAAGAAGGTTTTGATATGGACGGAATTGGAGAAGATTTGTTTTTCCTGTCAAATGGTCATATATCTCCAGTTTTTTATAGCGTTTTAGCACGTAGCGGTTATTTCCCTGTTTCAGAATTAGCTACGTTTAGATTATTAAATTCTCGTTTACAAGGACATCCAACAACTCACGAAGGACTTCCTGGTGTTCGTATGGCTTCAGGTTCATTAGGACAAGGTTTGTCTGTTGCTCTTGGTGCAGCTCAGGCTAAAAAATTAAATGGCGACAATCATTTAATTTACACTTTACACGGAGATGGCGAGTTACAGGAAGGTCAAAACTGGGAAGCTATCATGTATGCTTCTGCAAAAAAAGTAGACAATCTTATCGCTACAATCGATGTTAACGGAAAACAAATTGACGGAACAACTGACGAAGTTTTAGCAATGGGAAGCATTCGTGCTAAATTTGAAGCTTTTGACTGGGATGTTCTGGAAATTGCAGAAGGTAACAACATCGAAGCAATCATTGCAGGTTTAAGTGACGCAAAATCAAGAACAGGAAAAGGAAAACCGGTTTGTATTTTATTATATACCGAAATGGGTAACGGAGTAGATTTCATGATGCACACACACGCATGGCACGGAAAAGCACCAAACAATGATCAACTGGCAGCTGCGTTGGCTCAAAACTATTCTGCAGATCAAATCGACTACTAAAAAAAGTGTTCACAGCCAGTTATTTATAGTGTTCTGCAAACACCATAACTGAAAATGAACCTCAAAAACACAAAAATGAAAAAATATACAAATACAGGAAGTAAAGATACCCGTTCAGGTTTTGGAGCGGGAATGACTGAACTAGGTCAAAAAAACGAAAATGTGGTAGCATTATGTGCCGACTTAATTGGATCATTAAAATTTGATGAATTCAAAAAAAATCACCCAGAACGTTTTTTTCAAATCGGAATTGCAGAAGCGAACATGATCGGAATCGCTGCAGGTTTAACAATTGGAGGAAAAATCCCTTTTACAGGAACTTTCGCCAACTTCTCAACCGGAAGGGTTTACGATCAAATTCGTCAATCAGTTGCGTATTCTGATAAAAACGTAAAAATTTGTGCTTCTCACGCAGGTTTAACCTTAGGAGAAGACGGAGCAACTCACCAAATCCTTGAAGATATCGGATTAATGAAAATGTTACCTGGAATGACAGTAATCAATACTTGCGATTACAATCAGACAAAAGCTGCAACATTAGCATTAGCAGATCACCACGGACCGGCTTATTTACGTTTTGGGCGTCCGGTTGTACCAAACTTTACTCCAGCTGACGAACCATTCGTTATTGGAAAAGCAATTTTATTGAACGAAGGAACTGACGTTACAATCGTAGCTACAGGACACTTGGTTTGGGAAGCTCTTATAGCTGCTGAGGCTTTAGAGGCTAAAGGAATTTCTGCCGAGGTAATCAACATCCATACTATAAAACCTCTTGATGAAGAAGCGATTCTTAAGTCATTAGCAAAAACAGGATGTGTTGTAACTGCTGAAGAGCACAACATTCTTGGAGGTCTGGGAGAAAGCGTTTCAAGAGTATTAGCTTTAAATACTCCTGCACCGCAGGAATTCGTAGCTGTAAACGATAGTTTTGGTGAATCTGGAACTCCTGAACAACTAATGGAGAAATACAAACTCAACAATCAGGCTATTGTTGAAGCTGCTGAAAAAGTTATCAAAAGAAAATAATTTCAATTTTCTTATTCATAAAAAAACCTCGAAATTAAATTTCGAGGTTTTTTTTATCACAATAACCTAATTATGGTTTAGCGGTATGATGATCTTTATCTAAATGCAATTTAAATCTTCCTGCAGAAATATAATCAGGTTCTCCTGATGCAGAAAAAGCAGGTATCCCTCTTGGCTCGCTATTCCATACTTCATTTATATTAGGTGTTGACGGATCATCTTCCACATTAAATTTTTCAAACGGAAAATATTTACTTGGTCCAAAAGTACCTCCTACCTCAGCTGTTGGTTTTGTAATTTCTAAAAGTGTCGTATACCCATCCCCATCATCATCTATATCGATAAAATCAGGAACACCATCTTTGTCTGTATCATCCAAATTTACCGGTGCATTAGGATATAATGTTGTATTACGATAATCATATACGTATCCGTCGCCATTAATATCTTCCTGATAATCAAAAACTCCATCTTTATCGTGGTCAAGTCGCTGCATTTTATACAACTTAAAACTAAACACCAACGGTCTATAAGCTGGTATTGAATTATTTGCGGTATAATATGCTAACCCTGACGGAAGAAACATAACTCCTGCACCAAAATCTTTATAACTAATATTTCCATCTTCCTTTCCGATTGCAGTCCCTGTTTTAAATTCAGGAAATACCTCACCCCAGCCTCTTATTAACCCGGCTAAATCCATTACAGATTGCGGATAAATAACTTTTTCAAAAAAAGTTGTCTGAACATATGCTGCATGTTTATCCGTTTTAGCAACATCTGACAAATAACTACCACTATAAGAAGTCAAAACTCCATCAGTATTCATTGGATTTTCCCCTATTCCTTCTCTCAAAACTAAATAATAAAGCTTATAAGAAATTCCGTGTAAGTCAACATCTTTAGATTTTAACTGAGGATAAACAGTTGTTCCAACATTAGCCTTGTATGACATTATAGGTACTTGTGTAGCTGAATCTTCAATAGAGTCAATAACAACATCCATGTCCTCTACCTCCCCTGCATTTTGTGTCACTAAAATATAATGTGTATTTAAATATGACTCGATAGTAGCTTTATCTGTTTCATATTGCACATCATAATCTCTAAGTGGTTCTATTTTTATATCATCATCATCATTTTTATTACAGGAAATCAAAGAAGTTCCAGCTATTAGTAAAATAAAAAAATATTTAAATTTATTCATTATTGTTAATTTTTTAGGTGCGCAAGATACAATATTGATTTATTTTTGTAAAGAATTTAACTCCGATTTTAGAAAAATTATGCGAATAGATAAATACCTGTGGTGCGTAAGATATTACAAGACCCGAAATATGGTTACTGAGGCCTGCAAAAAGAACCATGTCACCGTAAATGGCCAGATAGCAAAACCATCAAAAGAAGTTTTTCCTACAGACAGAATTACATTTAGAAAAGATCAGATCACACAGATTATAACTGTATTGGATATTCCTGAAAGTCGTGTGGGAGCTAAACTTGTCGATATTTACAGAAAAAACGAAACTCCACCGGAAGCATATGCTCATTTGGAACTCTTAAAACTCTCCAAAGAACATTATCGCAAAAGCGGAACCGGAAGACCAACCAAAAAAGACCGAAGGGATATTGACGAGTATGGAAACGAAATTTTCGATGAAGAGGAAGAGGTTTAATTAAAATCTAAAAGTCCAACAATCTAAAAGTCTAAATAGTTAAAATTTGTACTTTAGCAAAAAAATAAATCATGAGCAAAAATATCATCTTAACCAATCAGGAAATTGAACATAAAATAAAACGAATCGCCTATCAAATTTACGAGACTTTTGTTGATGAAGAAGAAGTTGTGATTGCCGGAATCGCTGATAATGGATCTGTTTTTGCCAAAAAAATTGCTTTAGCCTTAAGCAATATATCCAATCTTAAAATATCTTTGTGTGAAGTTATTGTAGACAAGCAAAATCCTCAATTACCCATACAGACTTCTTTGAGTCTATCAGAATATGAAAACAAAGGCTTAGTACTCGTTGATGACGTCTTAAATTCAGGCACTACATTAATCTATGCCGTTCGTCATTTCCTTGACGCCCCTTTAAAGAAATTCAAAACTGCGGTACTTGTTGACCGAAATCACAAAAAATACCCTGTAAAAGCCGATTTCAAAGGAATTTCACTTTCTACATCTTTATTAGAACATGTTAAGGTTGTATTTGATGAAAACGGAGGTAATTACGCTTCGTTAAGCTAATACCTCCAAAATATCCTGAACTGTCTCCTCAACAGTTTTATCATCGACAGAAACTTTATACTGCGCATGGTTGTAGTAAAAACTTCTGTCGAACAAATGTTTCGCAATAAACGCTCTCATTTCTTCCTCATCCATATTTGCAATTAACGGACGTTTACTTTTGTTATGCACTAGTCTGTTGTATAAAGTATCTATTGAAGCCTTTAAATAAATTGAGACAACATCATCTCTTTTTAACAATTCATGGTTATTGGCATAACAGGGAGTGCCTCCCCCCAAACCAATTATACTATTTTCTGAAGACTGAAGTAATTCTACGAACACTTCGTGTTCTAATTTTCGAAAATAGACTTCTCCGTGCTGTTCAAAAATTTCACTTATCGATAATTCTGCTCTTTTTTCGATGCATTTGTCTAAATCCAGAAACGGGATTTTGGTAGTTTTTGATAAATTTTGGGCAATTGTAGACTTTCCGCAGCCCATATAACCTAATAATATGATTTTTTTCATTTTAATAAAACCTTATAAACTAAGGCGTTGTGAGATTTGGTTAAAAAAAGACAAATTTATAATAAATTTGCTTGGAAATAATAAAATAAACTCCTTATATTTGCACCCGCGTTCAAGAAACATAATGACTCGATAGCTCAGTCGGTAGAGCACATCACTTTTAATGATGGGGTCCTGGGTTCGAGCCCCAGTCGGGTCACAAATTTTGTGATTAACAAATTAAGTTTCTTGAAGCAATGACTCGATAGCTCAGTCGGTAGAGCACATCACTTTTAATGATGGGGTCCTGGGTTCGAGCCCCAGTCGGGTCACAAAAGGTTGAGTATTCATTTACTTGACCTTTTTTATTTTAGGCCATGTGGAGAAACGGTAGACTCGCCATCTTGAGGGGGTGGTGCTCGCAAGGGCGTGAGGGTTCAAATCCCTCCATGGTCACTTTTTAATCTTTATTTTAAGCAAAAACACCAGTAAACACTGGTGTTTTTCTTTTATGCACTAATTCAATATCCCGACATCTTTGATCGATATAGAATTATTTTTAAAACATAACTGAACAAAATTTAAACAAAAAATAATAAAACCATATTTAAAATCTTCAAATCCCCAAAAAAGGTTCAGATTTTGTATCACCAAGGTCAATAAATAGCTTTACAAATTTAGTTACCAAAAGTATAACGTATTGTCAACCCTGAACTAATTGTTGTAAGTGGAAAAGATGTTGAAATAATAGGCTTTGAAAAAGAATGATTGTAATAAAAAATCATCGTTAAATTTTTGCTTAGCGAATAATCTGCAGTGGTTTTTAAAGTCCAAATGCTTTGTCCGGCAACTAATTGATTGTTGTCATAATCTAAATACCTTACAATGGTTTTGTTATCTCTCAAAGTCAAATCGGCTTTTATAATAATATCGCTTTTTATGGTATTGGTAGGATTATCAGCCAATCTTGAAGTAAAAATAACATCTTTAATTCGATAACCAATACCTACCATATATTCAATTCCGTTTACCTCCGTCAAATTATTATTATCAAAACTCATCGATAAAGTTCTGTCTTTGTTTATTTGAGTAAGCAGTTTAAAAGAATTCTTCAACTCAAAATCAACTTTTAAAAACGGATTAAATTGTTCTGCCAGCGTTACATTAGAGGTTATGGTTTGATTGTAATAATTGCCATTATCATCCATTCCGTTTGGATTCTTGGTATAATTATAATTCGAATTAAAAGCATTTACGGTATAAGTAGCCTGATAACTGTGCTGAAGAGAAAACCTTTTAAATCTTTGTTTAAAGAAATTATAACGCATTAGCCCATTATATTTTAGCGACCAGTTTGGAATCGGAATGTTTTTAAAAAGTCCTAATGACACAGTATTAACATCCGTTCCTGTATACGCGGCTAAAAAAGAAGCTAATAAAACAGCTTGATTAGTACTGCCATATCCTAGAGGAAATCCATCTGCGCCAATGTTAGCAATGTTGTTTACATTGATTCCTCTTTGTTCTGCGAGTCTTTTTGCAATGGTCAGTCTGTTTTTTCTAAAATCACTAAAAGCAACAGAACTGTTTTCATCGCTGGATAAAAAAGCTGTTTTAATCAATACAGTCGAAATACTAAAAGCTCCCGAAATATAAGCAGACCTTGAGTTGTACTGACCATTACTAACATCATATTGTTCCGAAAAGTTTTCTGAATAGGTTCTATTAGCAAATAAATCAATTTTTAAATCCGGAATAAGTTCTAAATTTGCGGTACCTTTAAATATATGACTTTTTGTAGTTGTATAATTTTGATTGAATTCCTGATAAGTAGTCAGCCAGCCTTTTTCCGCAGCTTCAAACCGAATATCACTTTGGCTTCCGAAAATAAATCCTAAAGTTGGTTTTGAAAACCCCATAAAACCCGAACCAGGAAGATATCCTGGTAAAACAGTTCCATTATTTTCATTAAAATTGAGTGTGACATTTTTCACACTTGTTAGGACACTATAAAGATTTTTCAGGAAAGAACTTCTATTGTTTGTCTTTGGAATATCAGCCGGTACAATTTTTTCTCCCGGTTTTATAACAGTCTTTTTTGGAGCACTTTTAGTCGGAATTATTTTTGCAATTCCGATATACTTATAAAAAGTTTCCATATTAAAAGAAGCACTTAAATTACTTGTATTGGCATTTTGAACTGTATTTCCTAAATTATAATTAATACCGTTCACTTCAATTTTTGCTAGAGCTTCAGACGAACGCTGCCAATTGTAATCGCCTGTATACGTCAGGTTTGCTTTTACAAAATTAAATACCGGAATTTTATTAATTGGAATTTCATAAGTTACAACAAGCTTTTGATTGTATTTATTGGGTTCTCCAAGATTAAAATAATTATCAGAAATTTTAAAATCATCAATTGGCTGATTCTCGCTGTTTAAATAGGTTTTTACAATATTGCTGGATGATGAAGTATAATTTAGTTTTAAAGATTTTGTCAAATTAAAAGTAAAACCATATTGAACATTAAATTCAAAATTTCTGCTGTAAGATGGTTCCAGTGGAATTCCTTCCACATCAACTTGTCGGTATTGCTGTTTATTGTACTGCCTTATAATATTGGTGTTGAATGTAATATTAGATGGCATATAATTAAAATTAAAATCACTCACAAACTTCCAGTAATTGCTTTTTTTCATGAACTTAATTTTTTTAAAAGGCTCAACATTTTTAGCTTCCGTAGTATACTCATAATTTAATGCCGTATTTGTTCTTTGATCAACATAACTTTCTCTTTCATAATCATGACTTGAGGTTTCATTATAAGACTGAGAAAACGTAAAATTTTCAATATCATATATATGTGCTTTTTGTTCCGGTTTTCTGTCTTTTCTAATTCCAATTAAATTGATGCTGGTTGTTTTCGTATGATCAATCGCCCGGTTCTTAATGCTTTTTCTTTCTTCTTCACTTTCTGCCGTATTCAACATGGTTTCGAGCGTAATATCCGGATTTTCAGGATCGTATTTTGGCATAATAATAGTTTCAGACGCGGCATAATTCAAAGGCAGATTCACACCCCATTTTTTTGGGAGTAATTTTCCAAAATTAACATTGGTTAAAACATTATATTGCTGCACATCTTCCTGACTTCTTTCGAGAGAACTCTGTTGTAAAGATCCAAAACCCATCGTACTCCTTTTTCCAGTTGCCGAAATAGTCGCAAAATCAGCCAGATTAGTATCCAGATTTACAACCGCCGCCATACCGCCGTTATTGTCCATTTCTGCCAAACGAAGTTCATCAAACCAGACTTCTCCTTTTATATACTGATGTGAATCGTTGTTTTTTATTCCAACCATTAAAGTTCTTACAGATCCAAGATTTGGATTTCCTTTTACACCTAATCTTAATTTATTGACTTTAGATGAAAGCGAAGGATCTAATTTTTCGTCATCTTCACTTAAATAATAAATTCCGTCAGTAGAAAGATCAGTAGCTGCTATTTTTTTGTAAAGCATTTTCAGCTGTGATAATAAAGACAATGACAAATCGATTTCATTGCTTTCCGGCCATACTACTTCTGAACTCAAAGTCGAACACCCCGACGGAAGCGTGACTTTTAAAGGAATTTCGATCTGATAAAAGTTTTCGGTATAATCATTTCCTAACCGAATAAAAGCAGTCATTTGATTGTCTGTAAGTACTGTTTGATTGATTAAAGATTCGGCATGCAAAAACATTTTAAGTTTTTTATACTGGCGCATATCCATGCTGATACTTTTATAAACCGCTCTCGAATCTGTTGGTTCTAAACCTTTTCCGGAGACCTTTAAACCCAGCGACTGTTCATTTTGAGAAATAATCGTGTTACCGCTATACGCTTGTTCTCTGACTACGCCCGGTGGCAATACATAATTTACCGGACATTTTCCATCGTTTTCTTCAATGTTTACAGTCAATACATCTAATTCAGTACTGTCGTCATCAACATCTGTATCTTCAATATCCAGCGTTTCCGTATATCTTCTCCATTCACCTCTCTGTAAATCCAAAGCACCAAACCGAAGCGTTATAGATTGACTAAAACCTGTCATAAACATTCGCATGAAACGTATTGAAGTAAAATCAGAAATACTTCCAATGGTATTTTGAGGCTGTGATATCGGAATTTTAAACTGAATCCATCTTACTTCTGTCGAATTTCCGTTGGGCAAGGTGACTTGCGTGTTTCTGATATCGGTAATATTATTTTCTCCAATTTCCATATTCGGTTTCATATCAACACTATATTCATAATAAGCATTAATCGTATTCATGGTATAGTCACTATTGATATCTTCTGTATTGGGCAGCGTTGTAGAACCCCGATTGGCATCATCTGTGCTCACGGCAGAGTTGCCATCGGTTCCATTGTAATTTTTATAGCGTTCCAAAATAGCTCCGGAAGTATTCATATAATACGTATAATCATCTCCGGCAGGATCAGTTTCAGAAGCATAATTGGTATATATCTGAACTTCCTGACTGTTCTTTAAACCATCCAGACCAATATCCTGATTAGAACGATTAGCTGCATCGGTATCAAAAGCATAAGTTAGCGATTGCGAGGCTGGAACATCTCCCCAAATGCCACGCGGAGTTACCATAAGCTGGTCTGCTCCAAGTCCGTTTTCATATTGTTTTCTTCCATCTTTCAGAACATCTTCGGAGATTTCACCTAAATTAAAATACAATTTACCAGAATTTTCAGGATTTGCCTTTCCATTTCCTACATACGGATCTAAAACCCAAAACTGAATATATTCTACATTTCCCTGTTCAAAATTGGTAGAACTCAATGATCTCATTATTCCTCCAAAATTATCTTTGGGATTATTGGAAAAATCAGGTTCATTATTATAAGGTCCTCGTTCAGAAGGGTAATAACTCAAATCTAAAGTACTCACAACAAGAGCCTGTCCCGTTTCGGTTTCAACATTTGGATATAATTCTTCTTCGTAAATTCTTCTCGTAGAATTCAACGAAAGATCATCATTTGAAATCCCCGAAGGTTTAGAAGTATAAAAAACGGGATCAATCGTGTACCAGGCTAATTTTGCTCTTTTAAAACCGTAACTTAAATCTGTGGCACTTTCATTGAAATTATAAGCACTCGAAGTATTACTTCCTGGAGTTGATGACAAACTCCACGCATAAGCCGATCTTAGATCTATAGTGGAAGCGGCACTCTCAAAATCATCTACATAAATAGTCGATTCTCCTTCAAAATCACTTGCTTTTGCTGTATTTGGTTTTAGAAAGGCAACTTCTCCACGAACCGAAATATTCGACGGAATATCCGTATCAATATTAGGAAGTTTATTAACCAATCTGGTAAAAAAAGGAACTTCACTCGAAAAATTAGTGTTCAACCCAAAAATGGTATTATCTACAGACTCCTGTCCGTAAACTGATTTTTGAGTTAGAGGTTTTTCGGTATATTTTAAATATGTGGCACCAATAGTAAATTGATCGGATATTTTATGGTCAATATTTAAACCGAGAAAATTTTTGGTCTGCTGTCCAAAAACCGAATTATTTTCTAATGTTACCGTAATACTGGCGTTAGAAGCCAAAAGCGCAGCATCTAAAATATGAACTTTTCCTAATTGATAATCTACGCTGTAATCGATTCCTTCGGTCAAAATTCTTCCATCAGCCGTAACAACTACAGAGCCGTTTGCGATATTGGTTGACCCAATAGAAATTCCGTCTGATCCTGAAGATTTGTATTTACCTTTTAATAAATATTTGTTTTTGTCACTGTCCTGCAAAGCACCTGTTTGCGTATTGTTATATAAACTTCTAAAAACATATTTTTTTTGGTTCGCATTGTACGAAGCTGTATCGTTATAATCTTCAGACGTATTTGTTGCTAATTTTTTGAAAATCAATTCTCCAAAAGGTTCTTTTGTTGTGAAAATAATTCTCCCATTTGCTGTATCCATTGTGATTCCCGAAACATAATCGAAGAAACCGTCACCGCCGTCCTGCGGATCGTTGGTAGAATTTAGTCTGTCCAGATTAAAAACTTTCAGCAATGGTGTTTCTGCTACTTTATTTTCATCTGTTGGATTGGGAAGAAATGACGTTACCGGCGAAATATAATTTAAGGGAGATGGATTAGAATAAAAAATGTTAAATTTAAAATCTTCCTGACTCAACTGATAAGCATTTGGAATTTGATAAATATTTTTCATCATCAAATTCCAAACCGGATTTTTCAAATTAACCAAACTGCTTTTTAACATTTTTAGCACCAAACTTTGTGTGGTTACGGTTTCTGAGTTGGTCACAACCGTTGCGTCAACGCCGTCACCGGCAAATTCTCCAACCTGATAAACCTGATCGCCAGAGGTATATTGATAAGCAACTGCAAGTATTTCATCATTAGCCAATTTCTGCACTAGAGAAATATATCCCAGCTGCTTATTCAGCGTATACTCTGTCGAACTTAATTTTCTGGCATTTTCAAGTTTTGAATAATCCTGACCTTCATTTACTGTCACATTAAATCCAGAAGCTGTGGTAGCTATTTTGCGTATAGTAGTATTCAACAAACCGCTTCCGGATTTAATTTGTGTCGGGTCATAATCATTATTGGAGTTATCTGGAGGAGAATCAGGGGCATTATTAAACATTCCTGTTGATGGATTTAAAACCACAACCTGATTGTCTGTAAGACCAGACAATTGCGATTCTCCCAAATCCTGAATAGCAACAATGTTTCTTAAATTATTAGCCGTTGTACTTACCTGACTTTTTTTATTGGTCACCCAGACTTCTATTCTTGAAATCTGGATTCGGCTATCAATTAAAGGATAATTTTTAAGAGAAGCATCATATTTGTTCCTAAAATACTGCGATAAAAAAAAGTGTCTGTTGCTGTCATAATCCAGCGCATACATATTAAATTCCTGAACCGTTCCACTGCCCTCTGCACTTACCGTTTTGGTTTCTGATTTTTGCTGCGAGAAAACCCCTGTAACAGTAGTTTTTCCAAATTGCAATTGGGTTTTTACACCAAATAAACTTTGTGCGCCTGTGATCAAAGTACTGTTCAAAGGCATGCTGACATTTCCGACTTCGATGTTCTGAATAATATCATCTTCATCCGGAGTGTAGGCTAATTTGAATAAATTTTGAAAAGCAAATGTAGACTGGGTATCGTAATTCACATTTACGCTCAATCTGGTTCCCACTTTTCCAACCAAAGCCATACTGATGCGCTGATCGAAATCGAAAGTAAGACTGGATCTGTTTTTTGATGATAATGCGGGATTATCTTGCTTGGAATACAATAATCCCAAATCCATTTCTACAGATCCCGTGGGTTTTATATCAATGGTATTACTTCCAAAAATAGATTCAAAAAGTCCTGAATTGATATAATATCTTGGCAGTAAATCTTTTTTAGCAGCTTCAGAACCGTTTTTTTTAGCTTCAATGGCATCTGTTTTTTTTCTAAAATAATTTCGTCTCGATTCCTTCAAAATCAAATACTCGTATTCAGCAGGCGTTAAAAATAGCGGGTAATTAATCGAAAAATCAGCTACAGAGTCCGTATAAACATAGTTATTTGTAATTGGGTCATAAGTGTAGGATGACAAGATACTTTTGGGATTTGCTATTTGAATTTTCCCAATATCATAGCCGCTTTTTACAGTATCCTGCGCCACTTGATTGATTTGAGCGCGCGATACAAAAGCATAGAGAAACATGAAAATAAAAAATATTTTTTTTTGCATTTAACAGGTTTCCAGTACCCTTTATTGCTCATTTATTTTTTTAAACGAAACATTTATCTGACGTTGATTTGTTTACATTTTTATTTTCAGATATAACTTTATCAGCCTTAAAATAATCATGTGTTTTGCATCAGAAACAAAAGAATTAATTTTGTGTTACCAGAAGTAGTTTTATGTAATAGGCTTAATGTTTTTATGTTCTTTTGTTGATATAATGATTATTTTATGAATTTTGTGATTCAAAGGAATGATTTAAGATTCGTATAAAATAATAAAGTAGAAGTATCGAGATAATTGATATACTAAGATTAGTATTCTATCGATGAAATTTTTTGAGAAGCTATTATAGTTGAAATTTTAAGGAAAAAACGAATCCTCCCTAGGCAGGTATTTAATCATTAACCTTTATTAAGTACAAGCTACATACTCTCAAAAATCAATTACATAATTAAGCGATTCAAGTCCATTAAACACCTATATAAAACTTTACAAATCAAATACTTATTCTTTAAAATCTCTGTCAACTTACTTAAAATCTGGAAATCCCAAGCAAAAGAAGCAGCTCGAAAAGTAAAATCACTTGTTGCATTTCTTTATTTCGATGATTATTTAATCAAACATTATCTTCTCAAAGAGCTTTTACTGAAATATAGTTAATAAAAAACGCTGAAAATTATTGATGTTTTCAGCCCCTTACTTTTCGGACAGCCTCCTTTCTATTTCGCTCAAAAACAACATCCCTACCATGTCTGTTCAAGTGTTTTTTGTGTAGAGAAACAGAACAAAAAAAGTATCAGAAATTAATTACATCCAATGCGTTACATTCATATTACATTTTTCGTTTCTTCTTAACAGGAAGAATAATACGTTTAACAATCAGCATTAAAGCGTTTACTATAAAAATTATTAATTCCATTCAAATAATTAAGGTATAAAGTAACGGATGTATTATTTTTTTTCATACATTGTAAAGCATTGGTAATTAAATCATTCGTAATATTTACATAGTATTTTTAATATTTTGCAAATGGAAAGAAGAGAGGCTCTGAAAAAGATTGCTTATTTAATGGGTGGAGCAATCTCAGCTACAACAATGGGGGTTTTATTTGAAAGCTTTACAGTATATAATCCCGAACAAGATTATAACTATTCATTTTTAGCCACAGATGAAGAAATTCTTGCTGAATTTGCCGAAATTATTTTACCTACTACGGCAAACTCTCCCGGAGCAAAAGCTGCAGGTGTTGGGACTTTCATCCCATTAGTTATAAAAGATTGTTACCCTCCGGATCTTCAACAAATCTTTAAGAAAGGCTATGAAGATATGCTGGCACTAAGCAAAACTAAATTCAAAAAAGAATTCCTAAGCCTTAATAATGAAGAAAAAAAACTTCTTATGAGTGAATTAAAGCAACAAACAATCAACAATAACAAAGAACCATCTTTCTTTTTGATTTCCAGAGATTTAACACTTTTAGGATACTTCTCTTCAGAAATTGGCTGTACCATCGCAAGGGAATATTTACCTATACCGGGGAAATACGATGGAAATGCAGACTACACCCCCGGACAGAAAGCCTGGGCAATATAAAGGCATCGTTTGAACTTATTTTATTAATTATTAAAAAAGACATTCGTGAACATTAATACCAACTTAAAGAAACAAAATACTTATGATGCCATTGTCATAGGTTCAGGGATAAGTGGCGGATGGGCTGCAAAAGAATTAACTCAAAAGGGATTAAAAGTCCTGATGTTAGAGCGTGGTAAAAACATAGAACACATTAAAGACTATGATTCGGCAATGAAAGCGCCCTGGGAAATAGCCTATTGCGGAAAATTAACCGAAGAACAAAAGAGAACACATCCGGTACAAACCAGGGACTACCCCTACCAACAAGCTAATGAAAGCTGGTGGGTGAATGATTTGGAATGTCCTTATACAGAAGATAAACGTTTTGATTGGTACAGAGGTTTTCATGTTGGAGGAAAGTCCTTAATGTGGGGACGACAAAGCTATCGTTTCAGTGATCTCAATTTTGAAGACAACATAAAAGATGGTCACGGCAATGACTGGCCCATCCGATATAAGGATATTGCTCCCTGGTATGATTATGTAGAAAAATTTGCCGGAATAAGCGGTCATAATGAAGGTTGGCCTTTTTTGCCGGATGGTCAGTTTTTACCTCCAATGGATATGAATTGCGTTGAAAAATCCGTAAAAGAACGCATTGAAAAACATTATAACAAATCCAGAATATTAACTATTGGCCGTAGTGCAAACCTTACCGTACCTCATCTGGGAAGAGGCAACTGCCAATATCGAAATTTATGCAGCAGAGGATGTCCTTTTGGGGCGTATTTCAGCACACAGTCCTCTACCTTACCAGCTGCAATAGCTACAAAAAAATTAACGGTTCGCCCCTACTCTATTGTCAATCACATTATTTACGATAAGGAGAGTAAAAAGGCAAAAGGCGTAATGGTCATAGATAGCGAGACTAATGAAAGCATAGAATTTTATGCCAAAATTGTTTTTGTTAATGGATCAACTTTAGGTTCTACTTTTATTTTACTGAACTCAACATCAGAAGCGCATCCAAATGGATTGGGTAATGGCAGCGGACAGCTTGGACATAACTTAATGGACCACCATTTTAGATGTGGTGCAGAAGGAACTGTTGAAGGTTTTGAGGATAAATATACTTATGGAAGAAGAGCCAACGGTATTTACATTCCAAGATACCAAAATTTCAAGGATGACAAAAGAGATTATTTACGTGGTTTCGGATATCAGGGTGCAGCAAGCAGAGGCCATTGGCACAAAGAAGTGGCCGAATTAGACTTTGGCGGTGATTTCAAAGAAATATTATCAAGACCAGCAGAATCATGGACAATGGGATTAGGTGGTTTTGGAGAAATGCTTCCTTATTATGAAAATAAAGTGTACATCGATAATACAAAAAAAGATAAATGGGGACAGCCTGTATTGGCAATCGACTGTGAATACAAAGAGAATGAAGCCAAAATGCGCGAAGACATGATGTATGATGCTGCTGAAATGCTTGAAGCTGCTGGTGCCAAAAACGTAAAAGCATACGATAACGGCTGCTATCCGGGAATGACTATTCACGAAATGGGAACAGCCCGAATGGGGAATGATCCTAAAGAATCCGTGTTAAACAAATGGAACCAAATGCACGAAGTCAGCAACGTATTTGTTACTGATGGTTCCTGCATGCCTTCAAGTGCCTGTCAAAATCCTTCGCTGACCTATATGGCATTAACTGCCAGAGCTTGTGATTATGCTGTAAAAGAATTAAAGAAAAAAAACATCTAGATTACGATTATTCAAATATGAGAAAATTAAAAATGGGAATGATTGGCGGTGGCAAAAATGCTTTTATTGGAGCAGTACACCGAATTGCAGCTAACATGGACGGATTAATTGAATTACATTGTGGTGCTTTTAGTTCTAATCCGGAATTATCCCTTGAATCGGGTAAAGAATTAGGTTTGACTGATGACAAATGCTATGCATCCTACATTCAAATGATTGAGACCGAAGCAAAATTACCTCGTGAGGAGAGAATGGATTTTGTTTCGATAGTAACACCCAATCATGTTCACTTTGCTCCTGCTATGCTCGCATTAGAAAATGGTTTCCATGTTGTTTTGGATAAACCGATGACACTGACTTTAGCAGAAGCCAAATTATTGGCCCTAAAAGTAAAAGAAACTGGGCTTTATCTATGCCTAACACATACATACACAGGATATCCGATGGTAAAACAGGCAAGGGAAATGGTCGCTAAAAATGATTTTGGAGCCATTCGGAAAATAATGGTGGAATATCCGCAGGGATGGCTGAGCACCGACTTTGAAAACGTCGGAAACAAACAGGCAATCTGGAGGACAGATCCATCTAAAAGCGGAATAAGCGGTTGTATGGGTGACATTGGAACTCACGCAGCACACTTAGCAGAATACATTTCAGGATTGAAAATTACTCAGATTTGTGCCGACATCAATACAGTCGTTGCCAACCGAAGACTGGATGATGACGGAAATGTACTGCTTAAATTTGATAATGGTGCCAATGGAATTTTGGTAGCAAGCCAAATTGCAGCCGGAGAAGAAAACAGCTTAAAAATTAAAGTTTATGGAGAAAAAGGAGGTCTGGAGTGGCATCAAATGGAACCCAATACTTTAATCGTAAAATGGTTAGACGCTCCTGCTCAATTGTATCGTACCGGAAACGGATATCTATCACCAATTGCAGCCTTCAATACCCGAATTCCAAGCGGACATCCGGAAGGATATCTCGAAGCTTTCGGGAATTTATACAAGAATTTTGCCCTGACTTTACAATCAAAATCAGAAGGAAAAGAACCAACAGCAAACATGCTTGATTTTCCAACAGTAGCAGATGGTGTACGTGGAATGGCTTTTATAGAAAATGTAATTGCATCAGGGAAATCATCTCAAAAATGGACTGATTTTTTAATTTAAATCACAACAAATGACCACAATGCAAGGACCTGCGGTTTTTTTAGCGCAATTTATTTCTGACAAAGCTCCTTTTAATTCTTTGGAAAGCATTTGCCAATGGGCAGCCAGTCTGGATTTTAAAGGAGTACAAATCCCTACTCTGGATTCACGTTTTATTGATTTACAAAAAGCCGCTGAAAGCAAAACCTATGCTGATGAACTTACCGGTATTGTTGGCTCATACGGATTAAAAATATCGGAACTCTCCACTCATTTACAAGGTCAGCTGGTTGCTGTTCATCCTGCTTACGATGACTTTTTTGATGGATTTGCTCCAAAGGCTTTGCGAGGTAACCCAAAGGAAAGACAAGAATGGGCAGTACAGCAATTGCATTATGCTGCAAAAGCTTCTCAAAATTTAGGGCTTAATGCACATGCTACTTTTAGTGGTTCATTATTGTGGCAATATTTTCATCCATGGCCACAACGCCCGCCCGGTTTAATTGAAGATGGATTCAAAGAACTGGCGAATCGCTGGCTCCCAATCCTTAATGAATTTGATAAAAACGGAGTCGATGTTTGTTATGAAATTCATCCGGGAGAAGATTTATTTGATGGTGAAACTTACGAAATGTTCCTCAAAGCAGTAAACAATCATGAGCGTGCCTGCATTCTGTACGACCCTTCACATTTTGTGTTGCAGCAACTGGATTATATTCAGTATATCGATTTTTACCATGAACGGATCAAAGCTTTCCATGTTAAAGATGCCGAATTTAATCCAACAGGAAAACAAGGAACTTTTGGAGGTTATCAAAGCTGGCTGAATCGTGCAGGACGTTATCGTTCACCCGGCGATGGTCAGATTGATTTTAAAACCATTTTCAGCAAACTAGCGCAATACGATTACAAAGGCTGGGCTGTAATGGAATGGGAATGTTGTTTAAAAAATCAGGAGGATGGTGCCCGTGAGGGAGCAGAATTCATAAAAAAACATATCATCAAAGTGACCGATAAAGCTTTTGATGATTTTGCTGCAGTTGAAACCAATACACAGCTTAACAGGAAAAATTTAGGATTATAAATTTGTTTAATCAATACCTTATGAAAATTAAAATTTTAGTTGCAATGATAACATTAGGTGCTTTATGCTCTTTTTCAAATTATGAATCAATCCCAACAGGATACAGTGTTATAAAACAAACCAAACCTTCTGAGGGAGAAGCGTTAATAAAAAAAGAAGATTGTGCGACCTGTCATAAAATAGATAAAAAAGTAGTTGGTCCTTCCTATCTGGATATTGCCAAAAAATACCCAATGAATGATAAAAACATCAAATATTTATCAGATAAAATTATAAAAGGAGGTTCCGGAGTATGGGGCGCAATACCAATGTCGGCTCATACTGGATTAAAAAAAGACGAGGCAAAAAAGATCGCAATCTACATCCTGTCATTGAAAAAATAAATCATCTATGGATCAAGACTTTAATAAAAATAAAGAACCAGAATCGAATATACGCAGGTATTTTTTAAAAAAAGGCGTACTGGCAACTGCTGCCTTTATGATTATTCCAAGGCATGTTATGGGAAGAGGGTTTGTCGCACCCAGTGACAAATTAACAATTGCCAGTATTGGTGTTGGCGGAAAAGGAAAATCTGACATCTCATCTTTTGAAAACAGCGGCATCGCTAATATTGCTTATTTATGCGATGTGGATACCAGAAGAGCCGCTGATAGTGTAAAGGGTTTTCCGAAGGCAAAATTCTACAAGGACTGGCGAGAAATGTTTGATAAAGAGCATAAACATTTCGATGCAGTCTCTGTTTCTACCCCTGATCATAATCATGCCATTCAGGCCTTTTCAGCCATGCAGTTGGGCAAACATGTGTATGTGCAAAAACCAATGGCACACGATATTTATGAAGCACACATGATGACTCAGGCGGCTGCCCGTTATAAAGTAGTCACACAAATGGGAAATCAGGGATCATCCAATGATGGTACCCGGATTTTAAAAGAATGGTACGATGCTGATTTAATTGGTGATGTACATACGGTTTACGTCTGGACAGACAGACCTGTATGGCCGCAGGGAATTCCGTGGTCAACCGCAAAAACTGAAGTGCCTAAAGAACTGGATTGGGATTTATGGCTTGGCACTGCTCCTTACAAAAATTATGTAGACAAATTAGTACCCTTCAACTGGCGTGGCTGGTGGGATTATGGAACTGGCGCATTAGGTGACATGGGATGTCATTTGATGGAAGCGCCATTCTCAGTATTGAATCTAAAATATGCCAAAGATGTGCAGTGCAGCGTTGGCTCGGTTTATATTGATGAATTCAAAAGAGGCTATTTCCCGGAGAGCTGTCCACCTTCAAGTCATGTGACATTGACATTTCCAAAAACCAATAAAACAAAAGGCGATATCAAACTGCACTGGATGGATGGTGGTATTCAGCCTGAACGTCCTGAAGAATTAGGAGCTAATGAAATTTTTGGTGATGGCGGAAACGGTACTTTATTCATTGGTACAAAAGGAAAAATGCTTTGTGATACCTATAGTGAAAATCCGAGACTACTGCCTTTAAGCCGAAATGAAAACCTAAAAATTACCGAGAAATATACACGCGTAAAAGATGGTGCCAGTGGACATCAAAAACAATGGATTGAAGGATGTATTGCAGGTTATGGCAAAAAAGAACTGAGTTCACCATTTGAAATAGCAGGTCCTTTAACAGAAGCTTTATTAATGGCCAATCTTGCTGTAAGAGGATACGATTTATACAAAGAAGTACTTGGCGAAGATGTTTATCCGGGACGTTCCGTTAAATTACTCTGGGATAATGATGCCAAGAAAGTAACCAATGTAGATGATGTAAATCAATTTGTAAAACGCGATTACAGAGAAGGCTGGAAAAACCTGAGCTTCTAAAAAACACTAAAGAATTAAAAAGTAAAAATCATGAAAAAGATTATCACAGCTATATTAGCATTCACATTATTTCAAACCTTACACGCTCAAAAAGGATTCAAACCTATCTTTGACGGAAAAACAACTACAGGCTGGCACACTTACGGAAAAACAACAGTAAGCGCCGGATGGAAGGTTGAAGACGGCGTATTGCATTTTGACCCTGAAGCCGCCAAAAATGGTCAGGGAGGAGATTTAGTAACAGATGCCGAATATGAAAACTTTCATTTAAAATTAGAATGGAAAGTCGCTCCAAATGCCAACAGCGGAATTATTTTTTATGTGAATGAAAACCCGCAAAAATATAAAAACACGTATGAAACCGGTTTAGAAATGCAGGTTTTAGACAATAATGGCCATCCCGACGGAAAAATAACGAAACACCGTGCCGGAGATTTATATGATTTAATCCAAAGCAAATCGGAACCGGTTAAGCCAGTCGGAGAATGGAATACGGCAGAAGTGGTTTGTAAAAACGGAAAACTGACTTTTGTTTTAAACGGAGTTATTATTGTAGAAACCGTACTTTGGGATGATCATTTTAAAGCTTTAGTTGCAGGAAGCAAATTCAAGGAATGGCCAGCTTTCGGAACATTCAAAAAAGGAAAAATTGCTTTGCAGGACCACGGCGATAACGTATGGTACCGCAATATTTCAATTAAAGAATGGAATACTATGGAAACGACAACAGGCTGTAAATAATATTAGTTCAAAAACTATCTAACCAAATTAACCACTACGTATGAATACAACTATCCGAATTAAATTATCTGTAATGATGTTCCTGGAATTTTTTATCTGGGGAGCATGGTTTGTTACTCTTGGCACTTTTTTAGGAAGCAATCTGAAAGCTTCCGGTGCAGAGACAGCAGCCGTTTTTTCTACCCAATCCTGGGGAGCTATCATTGCTCCTTTTATCATAGGTTTGATTGCGGATCGTTATTTTAATGCGGAGAAAATCTTAGGTATTTTACATTTGGCAGGTGCTTTTTTAATGTATCAAATGTATCAATCGACAGATGTTAGTATGTTTTATGTGTATGTATTGAGTTATATGGTTTTGTATATGCCAACACTGGCTTTAGTAAATTCGGTTGCATTTAATCAGATGAAAGATGCGGAGAAGGAATTTGCAAATATCAGGGTTTGGGGTACAATTGGATGGATTTTGGCTGGATTGTCTATTAGCTTCTTCTTTCATTGGGATTCTGCAGAAGCTGTTTCTAACGGATTGCTTAAAAATACATTTCTTTTGGCCGGAATTGCGGCTTTGGTTTTGGGCTTATTGAGTTTTACTTTACCAAAAAACCCTCCAAAAGTTAGTGAGGGGAAAATTAGAATCGCAGACATTATTGGTCTTGATGCCTTAAAGCTTTTAAAAGATAAAAATTTCTTCATCTTTTTTATTTCATCGATTCTGATTTGTATTCCATTGGCTTTTTATTATCAAAATGCACATCCTTTCCTGACAGCTGCCGGAGTTGCAAATCCCACAGGAAAAATGGCTATCGGTCAGATATCCGAAGCCTTGTTTTTGTTGTTCTTTCCGGTATTTTTTGCCCGTTTTGGTTTTAAGAAAACAATTCTGGTGGGAATGCTGGCCTGGGCAGTACGATACGTTTTATTTGCTTACGGAAATGGCAGCGATTTGAGTTTCATGCTCATTACCGGAATCGCTTTACACGGAATTTGTTACGACTTTTTCTTTGTATCAGGACAAATTTATACCAATTCAAAAGCAGGCGAAAAATACAAAAGCGCCGCTCAGGGTTTGATTACGCTCGCTACTTATGGTATCGGAATGTTAATTGGATTTGCAGTTGCAGGCTGGATTACGGATAATTATAAGACTGTTGAAGGGGCAGTCAACTGGTTCATGGTATGGATTATTCCTGCGGGAATCGCTTTTGCCGTATTCCTTGTTTTTGCTCTTTTATTTCAGGACAAAAATAAACTGGCAAATGAAATTTAAGTATTTTAAAAATAAAAAAATGAGTACAACTTTTGATAGAAGGACAGCTATAAAAGGGATTCTTGCCGGAACTGTGACTTTAGGTGTTCCAGCGGATTTATTCGCTTTAGCCAAACCTGACGAAGAACTTAAATTAGATTCGATGCTGAAAGGAAGAATTAATCATTCGGTAGCGCGTTGGTGCTTTAATGATTTTGATATTGAAACGCTTTGTTCAGAAGCCAAAAAAATAGGCATTACTGGCATTGATCTGGTGGGGCCAAAAGACTGGCCGGTACTCAAGAAACACAATCTTGTTTCTACTATGTGCAATGGAGCCGAATTAAATCTTGTGGATGGTTTCAACGATCAGAAATTTCATGAACAGCTGATTAAAAATTATACCGAAATGATTCCGCTGGTAGCTCAGGCGGGCTACAAAAACCTGATTTGCTTTAGTGGAAACACAAGAGGAAAAACAGATGAAGAAGGCTGGAATAATTGTTTGCTTGGGTTACAAAAATTGATTCCATTAGCAGAGAAACATAACGTAATCCTGGTTATGGAACTATTGAACAGCAAGATCAACCACAAAGATTATCAATGCAGTAAAACATCCTGGGGAGTAGAATTGGCGAAACGTATCAACTCTGAAAATTTCAAGCTGCTCTATGACATTTACCATATGCAAATTGACGAAGGCGATATTATCAGAACCATTCAGGAAAACCACAAATACATTGTTCACTACCATACGGGCGGTGTTCCAGGTCGAAATGAAATCGATGAAACGCAGGAACTCAATTATAGTGCAATAATGAAAGCTATTGCAAATACTGGTTTTACAGGTTTTGTGGGACAGGAATTTATTCCAAAACAAAAAGATAAAATAGCCTCTTTGAAAAAGGCAATTGCAATTTGTGATATCTAATTTAATAAAGTAAAACAATGATAAAGAGAAGAGATTTTATAATTAATAGTGGTCTGGCTTTAGGTGCATTGGCAATCGCTCCTTCCCTAGCGTTTTCGGCTAAGCCAAAAAATATCGGACTTCAGCTGTATACTTTGAGAGAAGATTTTTCTAAAGATGTAAAAGGAGTTCTGGAACATGTGGCTAAATCAGGCTATAAAGAAGTAGAAACCTATGGATTCTCAGCCGACAAAGGATTTTTTGGCACTTCTGCAAAAGATTTCAAAAAGATATTGGTTGATAATGGCCTAAAAGCGCCAAGCGGACATTATGATTTTAATTCGTTTATAAAAGATAACAATGCTGATTTTCTAAAAGCTTGTATGGAAGGCGCCAATCAATTAGGAGGTGAATACATAACGGTTCCGTATTTAGATGAACAATTAAGAGGTGACTTAGACAGTTACAAACGAATTGCGCAGAAAATAAATGAAGCAGCGGTTTTATGCAAACAATCTGGATTAAAATTAGCGTATCATAACCATGATTTTGAATTTAAAAAGTTTGGGAATCAAACAGGATATGATATTTTACTCCAGGAAACCGATAAAAAGTTAGTTGATTTTGAACTGGATTTATACTGGGTTGTACGCTCAGGAAATGATCCTTTGCAAATGTTTAAAGCCAACCCGGGCCGATTTACGATGTGGCACGTAAAAGACATGGACAAATCCAAAGCAGAATGGAATACGGAAGTTGGCGAAGGAAGCATCAACTTTAAAGACATATTCGCACAAGCTAAACTATCCGGAATGCAGCACTTTTTTGTGGAGCAGGAAACGAATTACTCTCCAAATCCACTGGAATCTGTTAAAACAAGCTGGGATTTTGTTGCTAAAAATTTGATTTAGCATAAAGTTGTGTGAGATTATAAAGAACCAAAGTGCTAAAAACACGAAAGAAATGAGTACAGAAGAAAAATCTGTTTGGAATAAAATTTGTCGTATATTTGCAGTACACTTTAAACTTTTTATAGTATGAGTAGGTCAGAATACGAAGAAATAAAAAAACTTTTGGATAAAAAAAGAAAAGAGATTAAAAATAATCAAGCAGAAGCTCGTTCTGTTTTGGTTAGAGCTGGCATATTTACTGAAAAAGGAAACTTAAAAAAAGTGTACAAAGATATATGTACACAACCAAATCTGGCTTAATATTAGGTTTCCACGGTTGTGATGAAAATATAGCAATCGACATATTACTTCAAAAAATAAAATTTAAACCAAGCGAAAATAAATACGATTGGTTAGGTAAGGGTATGTATTTTTGGGAAGATAGTCCTTCCAGAGCAGAACAATTTATTACTCACCTATTTAATAATCCACAAAAAGACAAACCTAAAATAGTTAAACCCTCTGTTTTGGGAGCAACTATTGATTTAGGTCATTGTTTAGACTTAACGGATTATTATTGCCTTCAAACACTGAAAGATGCTTACGAATACTATTATGATTTACAGACATCTTCAGGGTGGGAAGTTTTAAAAAACACAAATCCAAAACCTTTAGTTGGAAATCCTGATAATTTATGGAGGCAACTAGATTGCGCTGTTATAAATTTGCATCATAAATTTAGAGCCGAAAACAAATTAAAACCTTATGATTCTGTAAGAGGTATTTTTGTGGAAGGAGAGGAATTATATCCAACAGCAGGTTTTAGAGATAAAAATCATATTCAGCTATCCATAATAAACCCTAATTGCATAAAAGGATTTTTTCTTCCACGAGATAAAGTATAAAATAACCTCACACAACACACTACAAGCAATTGTCACAATAGGCTTGATTTAAAAATTGTCTTATACTTGTAAAAATAGTAATAAACCTAAACATTAATCCACCTTAAGTGGCAACTGCATGTAGCGCGAGGACGATTCAACAAATATTAAGCTGTTAAATTAAAGTACTCAGCTTTATGCTTTGAAAAAGATATCATGGAATCTTTTCATGATTTCCTGTAATAAAAAAGCCTTTCAAAATCACCGGACTTTGAAAGGCTTTTAAGCAGAATAAATAATGTACCTAAATCTATTCCTTAATTAATTTTTCTACTTTGCTTCCCTTCTCAGTAGTGATTCTGACAAAGTAAAGTCCATTTGGTTTATTAGAAATATTAAACTTAGCTGTAGTATCATTTTCAATTGCAGTCTGAAGCAGTCTTCCCTGAACATCAAACAGTTCAATATATTTTATAACAGTATCACTACTGACATTTACATTGCCTTTAGTTGGATTAGGATATAGCGAAATACTTTTATCAACTTCAAAATCCTTATTTCCTAATGATTCAAAAACGGTTTCAGCTTTATTGGTTTCAATTGGTGCATTGTAATCAAAAAAGATATTGGCTTTTTTATCAACCTCATCTCCCTTAATAAGATCATCTTTTGTTTTAATTTTGAATAAAATATTTCCGTGGCCACCAACCGGGTTTTTCTGTTTGGAAGTGGAAGAAGCAGCCAAATGGATTTTTTCAAAAACAAATTCAACAATATTTCCGTGAATGATAGTCTTAGAAGAATGTGATGAATTTAATAGCTGCAAAGAATTAAGATCGTATTTAGTTTCATCAACAGCAATGTTCACAACTATATTCTCAGCTTCATACGTTCCGGTGTTTTCAAAATTGACGATATAATGTAAATATTCGCCAATGGTACTAGGAGAAACACTTTCGCCTTCCAGGCATGTAATATCATTAGGATCAAATGAACCTACAACGGTTTGATGATACGTAAAACTATTGTCAGCAGGCGATTCATCTCCGGCAACCGGCGTTATGGCAACTGTAAAATGGAATATATCACCATTATTTACCGCTGGAGTTTCTACCGGACTATTTACATTGAATTCCAGATCAATTGTACGGCTTTCAAAAGGCAGCAGACCATTATAAGCCCACTCTAAATTATTCGTTGTTTCTGTGTCAACAACAGGAGTAGTAGAAAGTAAATCCATTTTTGAATCATCAAAAGCCAATGTAATATTGCCTGAAAGCACCTGATTCCCTTTATTTTTGTAAACAATTCTGTATACTGAATCAAAGCCGGGTCTTGCAGGCGTGATTGGGCTAATCACTATTTCGACATCCGGATGTACGCCATTTGCTGACAAACAAAAGCTTTGATAATTTGTATTGTAGTTATTATCAGTAAAGTCAATGGTAGTACTTGCAGGTGAGATATTGAAAGCCCCTGCATTTTCTATGTTTGGGAATATACTATAAGTTCCTGCCTGGGTATAGAATGTAGAAGTTCCGTCAGTATTTGTAAAAGCAGAACCTGTAGTAGTGCCATCGTTTATATCAATTCGGATGTTCGGATGCAAAGGATCGTTAAGATTACAGCCGTTATTATTTCCATCAAATATTGTGGTTCCTACTACTGTATTGTGTTGTCCTCCCGGAGTAAAGCTGCAGTAAGAGTTAGCCACTGTTGCTGTCATTCCCATACTGTTCAGTTGCGATTGCACATACCCCATTTGAGCATCATCGGCACAAATGTAAGCTAAGCCTGGATTTCCGGAAAAATCGAGATTGCTTTCGTTGCGCCCGTTTTTCATGAATAAATTCGTGAGCAAATTATTAGCACAATGTAAACCTGAAAGATTTTTTAATGAACTCACATCAAGGGTTGTAATTTGATTGTTAGTACAAGATACAGTATGAAGTTCAGGGCAATTACTTACATCAAGATTTGTAATTTGATTAAATCTACAATCAATAGACCTCAAATTTGATAAAGTACTGATATCAATATTCGCTAATTGATTGTTTCTGCATTCTATATCCAAAAGATTGGTCAAAGCTGTAAGATCAATAGACGTAAGCTGATTAACACTGCATCCTAAATATAATAATGACGTTAAACTGCTGATATCAAGATTTGTCAGCTCATTACCGCTGCAATACAAACTTGTCAGTTTTGTCAGGTTGCTTACATTCAGACCTGAAAGTTTATTAGCACCGCATTGCAAATAGTCAAGGTTGGTTAAATTATTTACATCCAGCGTCGTCAGTTTGTTATTGTTACAGCTTAATTCAGTCAGGTTTGTAAACGTATTTACATCGAGATTTGTGAGTAGATTATTACCGCAATGTAGTTTTGTAAGCTGACTTAGTCCATTTAAATCTAAAGTAGTAAGGGCATTATAGCTGCAATTTAATGTTGTAATGTTAGGCATTCCTAAAACATTTAACGTGCTTATAGTATTATAGGAACAGTCTAATTCTTTAATATTTACCAATCCAACCATATTAAGATTTGACAATTGATTATGAGCGTAATTCAAATTTGTCAATTGTGTCAATCCTATCAAATCTAAACTCGTCAATAAATTATACGAACAATCTAAAGTAGTCAGATTTGTCAATTCGTTTACAATTAACGAGGGAAGACGGTTTTTGGAACATTTTAATTGTTCCAGCAGCGTTAAATTATTTACATCCAAAGAAGTAATTACGTTTCCTAATGCTCCCAAAACCCCATCATAACCATAATTGGAACAATCTAAATATTTTAGTTTTGTTAATCCCCCAACAGCTAAAGAAGTAATTTGGTTGCCTATTGCGTTTATCGAAATATGATTCGAACAATCTAAATATTCCAGATTTGATAATCCGCTTACATCTAAACTCCCCAGTACGTTATTGTTGCAATCCAGATGTTTCAAATTTGGAACACTGCTTAAATTGATACTGGTCATTTTGTTTACGCCAAAATTCAAATAAGTCAAATTGGTCAAATTAGTTAAATTTAGGCTCGTCAGTTTATTATTGTTGCAGTTTAAGGAAGCAAGATTGCTTAAACCGTTTAAATTTAAACTTGTAAGTGTACCATTAGAACAATTGATCGATTTAATATGAGTTGTACCTGAACCGTTTACAGTCAAACTGGTAGTTTGGTTATTAAACAGATAAATGTTGGCAAGAGCACTAAACCCGGATACATTTAATGTGATGTTTGCCGGAGTTAAATTTAAATTCAGATTTTCAATATTCGGAAAACCATTTAAGGTTAAAACTGAATTAGAACCTGTGTATTGAAACGTTTTTAAAGCCGTTAAATCAGTTCCATTAATAACTAAATTATCAGGCAAATAGGAACATGCCAAAGTTTTAAGATTGCTTAATCCATTTAGATTTAGAGTTGTAATATGATTTTCGCCGCAGCTTAAATCTGTTAAAAGAGTTGTACTGCCTAAATCTAAACTTGTAATTTGATTGTAAAAGCAAGAAAGATAAGTAAGTTTAGTCAGAGTACTAACATCCAGACTGGTAAGCATGTTATAATTACATTCCAGTTTATCAAGATTTGTTACCCCATTTAAGTTCAGATTAGCCAAATTATTATAACTGCACATCAATGATTTAAGATTGGTTAATCCGCTTACATTAAGATTGGTGAGTTTATTGGTTTCGCAGAGCAGTATATCCAGATTGGTTAATCCGCTAAGATCAAGGCTTGTCAGTTGATTGTTGCTGCAATATAGCGTTTTAAGACTGGTTGAACCATTTACATTAAGGCTCGCTAGTTTATTGTTGCTGCAGAATAAAATTTTAAGATTATTCAAACCACTAATATTCAGACTTGTTAGTTGGTTTTGGTCCAGAAAAAGGTTGACAAGATTGGTTAATGTACTGACATTGAATGTCGTCAAATAATTGACAGAACAATTTAAGTTCGTCAGATTGGTCAAAGCTGTAACATCCAGGTTTAAAAGAATGTTACTGGAACAATCTAAATTTTTAAGATTGGCAAAACTGGCAATCCCGGTCAAGTTAAGAATTCCTGAATTCGAAACTTTCAGCTGAAATACTGCCAAGGCTTCATTAGTATCAATTTCGCCGTTGTTGTTGGCGTCGATTTTAATTGAGATTCCGGCAGCATTTAGTGCTATGGAATTTGTAACATCAGCTTCCAGCAATTTGGCTTTGAAATTTGCATCGGGGATAGCAACATTTTGTGCCTTTACTATCGTGGTTAGTAACAGCACAAACAAAAGTATTTTTCTTTGCATAATAATTATTTAGGATTAGTTTATAGTTTGGAGATATATCTTATAAGGATTTGATCAGTTCCTGTAGTTTTTCCTTTTTACTTTGGGCAATTGGAATATTGCTGTTATCAGCCATAATGACATAACCACCGTCTGATTTTATATACGATTTCAAGTAAGAAAGGTTGATTAAATGTGATTGGTGAATGCGTTCGAAGCCATGTTCTGTAAGCATTTCTTCGTATTCTTTTAATGTTTTTGAAATCAGAACCGGTTTGTGATTTTTGATAAAAAACTCGGTATAATTGGCTTTAGCTTCACAACGAATAATATCTGCGACTTCAAATAAATGAATTCCGTCGCTGGTCGATAAAGCAATCCGTTTGAAATTATCTACTTTTTTCCGAATGTTTTCGAGCAGCAAATCAATGTTTTCAAAAGAGTTCTTTTTACCCGCTGCATCTTTTATTTTTACTATTGTATCCTGTAACTCTTCCGGATCAACAGGTTTTAAAATAAAATCCAGGGCACTGAACTTAAACGCTTTTAAAGCATATTGCTCATGAGCTGTTATAAAAACAACATGTGCCTTTAGTTTTCCGTTTACTTTCGAAAGATTTTCCAGAATATCAAAACCAGTTCCGTCCGTCAAATGGATATCAAGAAAAATAACCTGAGGCTTTAGTTTTTCAATAGCAGCTATTCCTGTTTTGACACTTTCGGCTTCACCAATAATAAAAATATCATTAGTATAACGCTCCAAAAGTGCTTTTAAACCTGTCCTTAAATGTTTGTCATCGTCAATTAGTAATGCTGTGATCATTGGCTTGTGGGATTATGATATATATTGAACCGGCAAATATAAAATTGCTTTGGTACCTGTTTGAGAGTCAGACTTTAACTCCTGTATTTCAATTTTAGCCGACTTAGAAGTTATGGATTCCATAATTTTCAAACGCTTTTTTGTAATGCTCAAGGCCATTGAACGATGGGCTGTAACCGAATTTTCTTTGAGCAGTTTCGATTCAGACAAACCAATTCCGTCATCGGTAATCGTACAAATCAGCTGTTCGTTCTGCACATCAAAATCAACGTTTATTTTTCCTTTACCATTTTTAGGAACCAGACCGTGAAGAATCGCATTTTCAACAAAAGGCTGAATCAGCAACGGAGGCAGTCCTACGTTAAATTCTACATTTTCAGTTGAATTGATTTCGAATTCAAATTTATTATCAAAACGAAGCTGTTCCAGTTCCAGATAATTCTGAAGACTTTCAATTTCCTTATCAATCGGAATAAGAGAGCCTTTAGAATATTCGAGCGTCAGACGCATGAGCTTTGAAAATTTCGATAAATATTTCAGAGCCGAATCGGTTCCGTTCTGCACAATAAAACTCGAAATCGAGCTCAGACAGTTGAATACAAAATGAGGATTCATTTGCAGATGCAGTGCTTTCTGTTCATACTCAGCTAATTCTTTTTTAAGTGTGAGCTGGCGTTTTACCTGCATTCGGTTATAAATTACCCAGCCTAAAACAAGTAGCAAAATCCCTCCCAAAACAGAGAACACAATCAATTGAAATTCTCTTTTGTGCTTTTCCGAAAGTAAGGCCTCTTTTTTCTTGTACTCATAATTCATTTCGGCCATTGCAAACTTTTTGCTGGTCTCCTGATTGCTGATACTGTCACGGGCAATAATGCATTTTTTATAGTGAACCAGTGCTGCTTCAGGTTCTTTTAAGGATTCGTACAATTCACTTAACAACTCCTCTGTATGAAAAGTTTGATCCAGAACACCAATTTCCTCAGCATAGGCTAATGATTTCGTAGCAAAGCGTAAAGCTTCTTTGTATTTTCTCTGCTCCTGTAATAACAATCCAATGTTATACAAAGCAAGAGAAGCACCGAATTTATTCTGAATTTCCTCATACAAAGCCAATGATTTCTGATAATATTCATTCGCCAGAGTAAAATTCTTCTGTACTTTGTAATAATCTCCTAAATAATTATTGAGTAATGCAGAACCACGTTTGTTTTCGTTATGCTCAAATCCTTTTTGAGCTTTTCGGTAAAACTGAATTGCATTTTGATATTCTCCGGTTTCAAAATAAATAACACCAATATTAGTCAATGTCATAGGAGCATTTTTTTCACTTAAAATGGTTTGCATCTTGTGAGCCTCTTTAAGATATTGTAATGCTTTAGAGTATTTTTGTTGAGATTTGTAAAGGATTCCAATATTATTCAGGGTTTTAGAAATGCCTTCCTTTTCGTCAATCTGCTGATATAATTTTAGGGCTTTTTCATAATTTTTTAAAGATGAGGTATAATCGCCTTGTTCTGAATATACAACTCCTGAACTTGCAAAAGCACGTGCCAGACCGCTTTTTATTCTCTTTTTATTCGTTTCTTTTAGTAATGCGGTTTCAAATTCTAATTGTGCCTTTTTAAAGAATTTCAATGCCTCTTTATAATTTCCCAGAATAATAGAAGCATTTCCTTTGTTTACATAAGCCGTTGCAAGTCCAAAATGGTATTCTTTTTTTAAACTGATCACAATTGCTTTCTGAGCGTAAGAAAAAGTCAAATCAGGATCGATTTCTTTATATAAATCAGCTATTTTATTGTACCTATCGGCTCTTACTGTATCAACTTTAGTATTCTCAACAATTCCTTTTAAACTATCTAGCTGAACATTTTGCCCATGGAATATTCCGCAGATGTGAAATACGAAAAAGAAAATTATAAGCTGTAATTTTAGATTCACTTTTCTTGTTTTTGGTTGTTGTCTGACAAATGTATAATATGTTTATTAGTATCATAATAACAATTATTATTTACAAGGTTCTGATTATTATTTGATTCTTTTGATTTATTGTGAAAGAGTTAAACTATTATATAAATGATTAGTGCTTTATCTCCACAAAAGAAAATTTCAGGTGAAACCAATTTTGCTATAAAACTTACAAATGATTCAAAATCATTATTCGTAATCTTTCTTTGATAAAAAAAAAACACATACTTTTACTACCGAAAATAACCGAATTATACTACATGAAGAAACTTTACTTCTTAACATTACTTTTTATTTTAATCATTACTGCTTCTTACAGTTATAATCATAACGACAGAAGTAATTTCACTACTAAAAATTGCAACAATTTAGTCGCTCCTAACGTCGATTTTAGCTTTACTAATGACGGTGCTTGTTCAGGAACACCGGTAACATTCAACGCAATTGTGAACGGAAATGGTCCTTTTATTTACAAATGGGAATTTGGCGATGGAAAAACGTCTACTGAGATTAACCCAAGTCACGCTTTTACTGCACTTGGCTGCGGAACTCAAAAATTTACTGTAAAACTAACAGTTACAGATGCTACTGGTCAGGTAAATTCGATAACGAAAGACGTTTTTGTAAAAGAAAAACCCGATTTAAAGTTTACTGACCTTAATGCTCCCGGATCTAACAAACCTTTTGAAAGATGCGGGGATAACAACTCGAATCCAAAATACACTATTACTGTTGGAAACAGTTCAGCTTCTGCTTCATGCATTGCCTCCTATAATGTAGACTGGGGCGATGGCAGTACAGAGACAAATGTCACTTTTCCGAAAACACATCAATATCAAAAATTAGGTTCTTTCAATATGGTGATTACAGGCGTTGGAAATAATAGCTGTAATAACTCTGTAACGTATGTAGTTAAAAATTCCAATAACCCAATTGGTGCACTTATCGCTCCGGGAAACACAACCAACTTATGTGTTCCTGTAGACCCTATGGATTTTGCAATTGGATCATGGGCGCTTAATCCTTCTGACACGAGATATTTTGTTGACTACGGTGACGGCTCTACTCAAAACTATACTCAGTCCCAATTAGAAAATTCAATTTATTATAATAGCTTGAATCCGCAAGCCTCACAAAATTTCCCTATTCCTCATAAGTTTACAAGAGCCAACTGTCCGTCTGGAAATACCGTTACCCTAACTATAACAACATCCTGTGGAAGCACCTATCTTACTGCCGGTCCCATTATTATTTTAGACGTGCCGGTAATCAGTTTTAGCATTCCGTCAGTTGCATGTGTAAATTCAGGTGTACGCTTCAATAATTCAACGTATGCCGGTTATACTAATGGCTGTAGTACTGTAAATGTTTATACATGGGATTTTGGAGATGGTACAACTTCGAGAGAAGTTAATCCCTATCACTCCTATTCATTACCAGGTACTTATAAAGTTACCCTGAATGCTACAACACCTTGTGGTGTCGGGATCACTCCTGCTGCACAATATATATGTGTGGAACCCGTATTACAGCCACAATTTACTTTTGGCAATGCCTGTGCATCAGAAACGGTTCAGATAAACAATACGACTGATACAAATTTAAGCTGTGGTGTTTCAAGCTTCTTTTGGGATGTGACCGGTTATTCTCCAACCTATTGTGGTAAAGAAACTTCACCAGGATCAGGAAAAGGTCAATGGAATTTTGCAAACGGAACATATTCATCTTCTAAAAACCCTGCTTTTAATTTTATAACCCCAGGAATTTATTATCTAAGACTTAGAACATGGAATTCTTGTGGAATAGAGCGCGAAACCACTCAGGCAATCCATGTAAAAAAGAAACCAGTTATATCGTTAAAACCAATTTCAGATTTTTGCAAAACGGCAACCATTTATCCTGTAGGAACAGTAGAGGAAACCTGTTCCCCGCCTTCAGAAATCACATACGAATGGAGTTTTCCAGGAGGTACACCTTCAACTTCTACAGCACTTAATCCCGGTCCTATTAATTATACCAAAACCGGTACTTATAAAGCTACTTTTAAGGTTACAAACAGTTGTGGAACATCAGAAGATTCAAAAAGCTTCTCTGTCGACATGGTACTTTCCCCTGTTATCACTCCAAAAACAGCAAAAATATGCAGTGGTGATAGTTTTCAGATTACACCTGTCAGTAACGGAACAACCGATAATGTCCCATCCGGGACTACTTATATATGGTCTACTCCCATAGTTTCTCCTCCGGGTGCGATTAGCGGTGCAAGTGCGCAATCGAGTCCAAGAACAAGTATTAGCCAGACACTGATAAATAACACTACCAGTCCTGCAACGGTAACCTATACTGTATCACCAATATCGGCATCGTGTCCAGGTCCTGATTTTACCGTTACAGTCACCGTAGAGCCAATAATAAAAGTGGTTCAAAATATAAAAAATGTAACTTGTTATGGATTTGGTGATGGCTCTATTACTTTAACTATCACTGGAGGGACACCCCGTACAACAGGGAAACCTTATATTATATCCTGGACAGGTCCTAACAATTTTAAAAGTTTTGATGAGGATATTTCTAATTTAAAAGCGGGAACCTATTATTTATCAATTACAGATGATGGTGGTTGCCCTTTTAATACATCCTATTATGTCTCAGAGCCTGGAGAATTCAGGATCACCAGTGAAGGTAAAAACGACATAACCTGTTTTGGATCAAAAAATGGAAACATTAATACCAATGTAACCGGCGGTACACCTCCTTACAATTTTGTCTGGACAAAAGATGGAAGTCCATATCCTGTTAATTCCGGAAACCTGAATAATCTGGACAAAGGAGTTTATCAGGTAAAAATAAAAGAAGCCAATAATTGTGGCGAACTTACAGGACAAACTTTTACCATTATCGAACCTCCTTTACTGGAAGTAAAATGGGAAAGCCAGGTTGATGTTTTATGCTACGGATATAATACTGGTGAAGTTAATGTAAGTTCATCAGGAGGAAGACCTAGTCACCGTTACAGCTGGACCGGACCAAACGGTTTTAGAAGTAATCTTCAAAATTTAAAAAACCTTTATGCCGGTACCTATAATTTAACCGTTACCGATAATTCGGGTTGTACAAAAGATTTAAAAGTTGAAATACTGCAAAACCCTGAAATTAAATTAGACTACTCTGTAACTCATTTGACGTGCTACAGTATTAGGGACGGAGTCATAAAAATTAATAACATAACCGGCGGTGTTCCTTTTGCTACGGGTGATCCGTATATTATAAAATGGAGTAATTTAGGAACCGGAATGGAGCAATCTAATTTATCTGCAGGAAATTATTCAATTACGATTACAGATGCCTTAGGATGTCCGAAAGTATTTCCAATAACGGTTAACAATGCGCCAGTTTTTAAAATCGATCCGGACTTTCAAAATATTTCATGCCATGGAGCAAATGATGCTCACATCCGACTTAATCTTGTTGGCGGGCAGGCACCGCTTAAACTAGAATGGAGTGATGGTTCTACAGCCGGAATTGAAAGAAATAACCTTGGCCCGGGAAGCTATAAAGTAAAAATTACCGATGCAAAATTATGTGTAATAGAAGCAGAATATATTGTTGTTGATCCGCTTGAATTAGAAATAAGAGGAGATGTCTCCAACCCGCTTGACTGCGTTAAAGCAAATACCGGGGTTATCGACCTTGTTGTTACAGGCGGCACAGCGCCTTACACTTATGCGTGGTCTAATGGTGCCAAAACTGAAGACTTGAGTCAGCTTACTCCTGACAACTACACGGTTACGGTGACAGATTCCCGAGGCTGTAAAAAATCAGATACTTTTAAAATTATCCGATTTGAGCAGCTTACCCCTACAATTGAAGTTTTAACTGACTTTAATTGTGATACCCGATTTGTAGATCAGACATTCGTAGGACATGTAAAGGGTGGTATTCCTCCCTATACTTTAAAATGGTCAGACGGAGTTGTTTCCGGTGTTAATGGCGAAATAATGAAAACCGATAATAAAGGATTAATCATTTTTACCGTTACCGATAGTTTTGGCTGTACTTTTGATGTTTCTCATAATGTTAATAAACCTGTTTTGGGTGTCGCAAATTTCTCTACAAGCTCTTATGGAAAAGAAATGTTTGACTTGTTTGCTATTTACGACCCTGTTAAATTCACCAATTTAGCCACGGGAGATTTTACAAGTATGTCATGGGATTTTGGAGATGGTAATTTTTCAACTGAAACAAATCCGGAGCATATTTATACCAGAGAAGGTACTTACACCATAAAACAAGTCGTTAACTATCCTTTTGGATGCAGCTATTCTTATGAAACCAGCATTCTTGTGGAAAAAGGATACACTTTGGTTATGCCAAACGCTTTTACTCCCAATAATGACGGAATCAACGATTCATTTGCACCGGTATTTCAGGGATTAAACAATGTAACCCTTGATATCTTCGATACATGGGGAGGTATTATTTATACCGAAACAGGAGTAAACATTCATGGCTGGAGAGGAAAAATTAAAGATCTGGATGCTGAAAATGGTAATTACTATTTCAGGATAACTGCCAAAACGTTTTACAATCATACCATAACCGAAAAAGGATCATTAACATTAATTAAATAAAAGCAACATATTAAAAAATGAGATTAAAATTACTATTTGTTATACTGATAACATGTTGTTTTTATACCAAAACAAGAGCACAGGATCCTATTTTTACACAATATTTTTTAGTTCCCGAAACCTTAAACCCTGGTTTTACAGGATTTATGGAAACCACTTATACCGGAATCATTCATCGTGAACAATGGCCTGAGTTAGATTTAAGCGTTGACACAGATTATGCCTTTGTAAATACCTGGAGTGATAAGCTCAATAGTGGAATTGGCTTGAATATTTTAAACCAGCGTGAAAATGCTTCCAAATATAATTTCACACAAATCAATGCCAATTATGCTTATCGGGTAAGAATCAATGACGACTGGACTTTCAGACCGGGTATCGAAGCCGGTTTTGGTTTAAAATCATTTGCCTTTGGAAATTTATTACTGGAAGATCAGATTAACATAAACGGTCCAAACAATGCCACTTCTATAGATCCTTTGCTAGCAAACGATAAAATCACTTTTTTTGATGTATCTGCAGGTATGGTTTTTAATACTGATGATCTTTGGATTGGTCTTTCAATGAAACACCTCAACAGGCCAAATATTGCCCTGAGTGCAAACGGCAACCTGCCCTTAAACACCTTTTTCTCGCTAAGCAGCGGATATGAATTTCTGGTGGCTGATTATATTGATGTGTTGTTTTTTCCGTATGAAACGAAAATGTTTGTGACCTCAAATTATATGCAGCAAGGGCGCTATAATCGTCTGGATATGGGGGCTTCTATTTTATTTGAAAAAATGTTTTTTGGAACAACCTTCGTAACAAATCCATCTAAAAATGGTATGAACAACGAATTGCTTACCTCTGTCAACTTTTTTACGGGATTGCAATACGAACATTTGCGATTGGGACTTTCATACGATCTCAATACTACGAAAATAGGAAGAACCGGAGGTGTTTATGAACTTTCATTAACTTATCAGTTTGACCTGAGCCGTAAATGCTTTGGTTGCCCTAATTACGGTAATAATTAAAGACTAAACAGCCCGTTTTTGATACAGTAAAACCTCTCAGAATTAATTTTTGAGAGGTTTTTCTGCTTATAAATTATTTGCTTTAAGAAGGCTCCCACAGTTCAATTTTATTACCATCTGCATCCATAATGTGCACAAATTTACCATACTCATAAGTTACGATATCGTCCAATATGGTTACGCCATTTTCATTGAGTTTGTTTACTAATGCTTCAATGTTCTGAACACGGTAATTGATCATAAAATCTTTTTTAGATGGAGCAAAATATGCATCCCCACTTTTGAAAGGGCTCCACTGAAGAGATTCTATCTCATCAGGCTTATCAATATTTCTGGATTCAAAACTTGATGTGCCCCAATCACTAATTTCAAAACCTAAATTTTTGGCATACCAGTCTTTTGTTTCCTGTGGATTGTCTGAAAAAAAGAAAATTCCGCCAATACCTGTTACCTTTGGCGTTAAACTTTCTGTTTTATTTTTTTGATCTTCCATAGTTGCTATTTTTAGTTGTCAAATTTCTTAGATTATAAAACCTGTTTTTTTAGAGAAAATCACTTATTCAGCAGGAAATTTCAATTCATTAACGGTTGCTCTGTTTTATTAATAGAAAATTAGCTGCCCATTGAAAACCTATAAATCCAAATATAAAAATTACAGACATTAAATTAAATATTTCTCCACTGATAAAGGTTAAAGCTATCGCTAAAATGCCAATAATTGCCATAACAATAGTGTATATCATTAATGAATCTTTATATTTTGTGGGTGAAAACATTACACTGCAAGGCAACATCATCGCACATCCAAAAACTGCTACAGATAAAAATCTTTCATCCGGCAAAACAAAATAAAGCAATAGACCAACAGCAAATACAGCCAAACCTAAAGCGACGAAATTGGAGCTCTGTTTTTGCTTTTCACTAAGTAACAACTGCCCATATTTATTGAACCTTAGAAATAAATTTCCAATTGGAGTAATAACCCAGGTTGAATAAGCAAACAACGCCAAAATAATTATTAAAGGATTTAAATAGGGCTGAAGATTCGCATTATTATCTGCTAAGTTTCTAAGCAATTTTACTCCTAAATAGAAACCAATTATAACACCCCATTGATACTTAGCTGTTAAATTACCCATCCAAAATGAATATTTTAAATACCCTCTATATAAAGGATTAGAAGCTTTTATGGCTTCAAGCATTCCGGATTGTGCATAGGAAAAATTAGGATCACTTTTTAATGCTTCATTAAAGTGCTTAAGTGCCTTTTTATTATCTCCTTTTTCTAATAAACTCCAGCCATAATTGGCATGTGTATAGGCGTTATTGGGATCTTCTCTTAAAGCGCCTTCTATAGTATTAAATGATTCTTCACTTCTGTCTAATTTTAGCAAAGCAGTACTTCTCGTATTAAGCCCTAATAAATTTTCTGAATCAATTTCTAAGGCTTTATTAGCAAATTCTAAAGCCTCTTCATATTGTTTACGTGACAACTTAATGTGTGCCAGAAAAGCAAAATAATCTGCATCATAAGAGTCTAACGCTATTGCCTGCATGATGTTTTCTTCTGCTTCATTATAATCATCCTGTTGAATTGCAATCCTGGACTTTATATAAAATAAATGAGGAGCATCTGGTGCCAGACCAATGGCGTTTTTGATTATGGTTTTGGCAACATCAATTTTGTCCTGCTGTAAATTAACTTCTGCCAGCAAGGACAAAAAGTAAATATTATTAGCATCCTCTGAAATTAAATCCTTTAATACTTTTTCAGCCTCCGGGTATTTTTTCTGTTGAATTAAAATAGTAACCTTTGCTATTCTATGATCTTCTGACATGCTATTTTTTAATTTTTAAATACGTTAGAATATCATCATACAATCCTGAATCATTGGCAAACATGGCAAAATTCTTGGCAGTCATAAACCATTCCTGTGTACTGGCTTTGTGCTTTTTGATTGCATTTTGTAAATCCTTTGTACTAATTGGTTTTGGAATACCATCTTCAAAAGAAGATTCTAATTTTTCTTCTATAGCAATATCAATAATGGCTTCAATATCGGCTCCTGAAAAATTTTCTATCTTTTTTGAAATACTGTTATAGTCAATTGCTTCTGTTGGTTTATTGTTTAATTTAAGCCTCAAAATTGATTCTCTCGAAGTTTCATCTGGTGGCGGAACAAAAACGATTCTGTCAAAACGGCCGGGTCTCCTGAATGCCGGGTCTAAATTCCAGGGTGTATTTGTTGCTCCAAGTACCAGTATTCCTTCATTATTATTGTCAATTCCATCTAACTCTTGCAGAAACTGGTTGATTAAGTGTCGACCGCTTGATTGTTTCATATCGCTTCTGCTGGCTCCCAAAGCATCAATTTCGTCTATAAATAAAACACAGGGCGTATTTTGTCTGGCGAGTTCAAATATATCGTGCAGATTTTTTTCACTGCTGCCAATCCACATATCCAAAATATCATTCAGTCCAACACTTATAAACTTTGCGTTTACTTGTCCGGCTGTTGCTTTTGCTATATATGTTTTTCCACAGCCCGGAGGTCCGTAAAGTAAAATCCCCCCTCCTGTTTTCTTTCCGTATGCTTTGTAAAGTTCCGGATGTTGCAATGGTTTGATGATTTTTAGTTCAATCTCTTTTTTTACAGACTCCATTCCGCCAACATCAGCAAAATTAACCGTTGGTTTTTCCAGAAATCTGCTGTCTATTTCGTCATCTGATTCAATTACTTCGTGGCTCCCCTTTAATCTTAGTTGACTATCTAATTCTTCATCAAAGTGTTTAGGATCAATCGCCAGTGCTCTTTTATAGGTTTCAACGGCCTTTGCAATCGAATTTTCTTTTAAAAGTCCTTTTGCATATAAAGTAAATACGTTTAAATCCTGAGTTCCGTTTTCAATCACTTCTTCCAGAATCACATTACAGGCTGAGTAATTTCCTTTTTTAAAGAAAGTGGTTGCAAGTCCTACTTTTGCCTTAATATCATTTGTACTCCTTAAAACGGTAAGAAACTCTGTTTCTGCTTCTTCAAGTCTATTAAAGGATAGCAAGGTTTCGGCCAGCAAAAGCCTTAACGGCGTGTTTTCAGGAGAATGCTTCAATGCCTCTTTTAAACTATCAATTGTATTATCGCTCATAAATATTAGGGTATTGCTTTTTTGAATTTCAAAGCCGTGTTTTCGACCAAACGAAAATACAAATTAAAATGATAATTTTCGTTAAACTCTATCGGTGTATTCCGTAGATGTAGTACGGTAAATTTCCTTCGATATAAAACAAAAAAAACGGAAATAACTTTTTACCTGTTATTTCCGTTTTAATTCCAATTCTCAAAAATCAGATTCTCTTAAAAATTACTTTTATCTGGTATAGACTGTAATGACACCAGTAGTTTTGTCTTTTAATTTTAACTCCTTATTTGTAAGGTTCATAATATCGCTCGTAGTAGCAGCATTACCAATAGTAATAGTTAAATCATTATGAGATCTTACATAAGTCCCTGTCGTTTCTGTTTTGTCACAATTAGCACCGTCATAATCACCAATAACAGCTACATTACTCAATTTTAGTTCTAAATAATCTTTGCTACATCCACTTTCATTTTCAATAGCATCAATTAATACTTCATTTCCATTAATAATTCCCCCCGTTTTACTAAGCTGGTATTTACCTTGTATTGGCACTATTGTTTCTCCGTCATTATCATCATTACTACAAGATGTTGCTGCGAATAATCCAAAACTTAAGGCTAGTACGTATAAAAAATTTCTCGTTTTCATGTTTGTTTTTTTTTAAATTATGTTTGATTTTATATTTACGAATATACATTCGATGTCACTGCAATCTGTTTCATAATTTCAAAAATAACTTACATAATTATCGTTTGTTTAACGAAATAACAATTTTATATCAAAATACCAAAGAATAAAGCAAAAATAATCCTATTACTTCATTTCACATACTTATCAATAATATATTGGGTTACCGGTTTTAATGGTTTGTTATTTTCAGGATGCATTCCGTGTGAATTAAAAAATTCTACCCCCTCTTCTACTTTTGCATACCAGATCACTGCTTCTCCATTTTTAAAAAAGGTAGTTGTGTCTGATACTTTAATTTTTTTAAGGTGAATTACTCTTTCATCTAAAGGTTCAACAGAAATGTACGTTCCTATTCCCTGAATTTCTAAATCACAGCTTACTTCTTCATAATGATCACCTGACCATTGCATGCATTGTTTTTTTTGTGGAAAGTAATAACCTAAAAAAAACAAACCGATAACTCCCGTTACTACTATCAGTACATTTTTTTTTGCCTTTTGAGTTTCTTTTTCAGGCAACTCTTTTTTTAAATCCAAGAATAAGTTTATTGGTTCAGCTTCAAAAACATCATCTAAAATCTTTGTTACATTTTCTTGATTTAGGTTTTCTTCTTCATTATGATTCCTCTCTTTCTCTTTTTTTTCATCTTTTAAGAAATATAACTCTTTCGTTTTGATATCTTCAGATGCATCTTTAGATTTGAATTTATTAAAAGGTCTAGGATAAAAATCAACTAGAATTGCGGCCATTTCAATCCTAGGCCTGTTATCTGTATTTCCACCTTTTAAAAAAGAGATTATAGGCTTAAACTTTCCAATATTAAAATTCTCAATTGATTTTTTCAAAGAAAAATTTTCCTTAGCCTCCAAAAATATTTTCACAATTTCTTCATCAATACTACCCAAACCTTTTTCAAAAATTCTCAAATAAAAATCTCGTAATTGGGCTGGTGTGGGATCTGATAAAATCCCAGACACATCTTCTTTAATGGCTATTTCATATTTAGCGCGAATCGCTTTTTTATAATCTTCAATAGTAATGTTGCTCATAATCTTCTACGGAATTATTAGAAATATTAGAATCATCGGAAATATCGGAATCATCTATAAACACAGCTATAAAACTGCTGTTACTTTGCCTCAGAATCAGTTAACGTTTTGATCTGCAGGTTAAAACAAATGTACAAAACTAGTTCAATTAAAAGTGCGGAAAACCGTAAAACGGACTTTATCCGGGAAGTATAAATAAATTTTATAGTTCTACGCACTTCACTTCCCAAGCAATAATGGCATTGCCTTAACAAGATTCAGAATGGTTCTGAACAGCAATGTCTATGTCTAATTTTTAAATCAGAAAAAAATGAAAACTCTATATTTATTGGGAGCGTGTGCTCTATTGTCAACGACTTTATTTTCTTGTACAGCTGACGAATACGAAACTCAGGAAAAAAAAGAAATACCACTAGCTTATGATGATGGTCCTGGCGACCAGCCTATAGTTGTACCGCCACCAAAATAATAATCAATTAAAAATCTGTAATTTATAATTAATTACTAATTTCGGGGAAAGTAAGTTTTATGCTACGATCCCCGTTTTTTTGTTTCGCCACTTTCCTTTTACTATTTTCTTGCACGAAAAAAACAACTGTCCTGCTTAATCAGGAATCTATAAAAACAGAAGCTGTCAGCCTGAGGAAGAAAGGAATGTCAGCAATGGAAGAAAAAAACTTTAATACAGCTTTCTACAATTTCAACAAATCAAAAATAATCTTTGAAAAAATAAAAGACAGTGCAAATATTGTTTACAGTCTTATCCAAATGGCTTCCATTCAACAAATAAACGGAGATTACTATGGAAGCAAAGAAACCCTGACAGAGGCATTACCGTATATCAGAAAAAAAAACATTTACAATGCTTCTATCAATAACTCTTTTGGCATAGCAGACAAAGAGCTTTCTCTTTACAGCGATGCTATTTATTATTACGAAGAAGCTTTAAAAGATTGCACAGATTCTATTTCAAAACAAGGACCATTAAACAACATTGCAGTTGTATACATTAAGCAAAAGAAATATAATAAGGCAATCCATATTTTAGAAGGAATCATTAATACAAAAGCTTTAGATAACCAATCTCTTAAAAATAATAAAGCGAGAGTTTTAGACAATTTAGGTTATGCTTATTTTAAAAAAGGTTTCACCGAAAAAGGTCTTGTTTTAATGACAGATAGTTTTAAACTAAGAAATCAAATTGATGATACCTACGGAGCAATTGAAAGCAATCTGCATTTAGCAGAATATTACATCAAAACAGATCCAAAAAAATCAAACCAACATTCTTTAGAGGCTTATAAAACTGCTACAAAACTAAATAGCATTGATGAACGATTAAAAGCTTTACAATTTTTAATTTCGAATGATTTTAGTAATCAAAATGTTAGTTATGCACAAAAATATATCACAATAAATGATAGTATCATTAAAATCAGAAACAACTATAAAAACAAATTTGCCAAAATAAAATATGACTCTAAAAAAGAGAAAGATGAAAATCAGAAACTTCGTTTAGAGCAAGCAGAAAATTTACTGGCACTTCAGAAAGCTAAATACCAAAGAATATTTTTTATAACAGGTATTGTTTCGCTTTTCTTTTTACTGGCTTATCTGAAGAAACGTTATGAAAACCGAAATCGAATAGACAAAATAAAAACTGCTTACGACACCGAAACCAGAATAGCCAAAGATATTCATGATGAACTTGCAAATGATGTTTTTCACGCCATAACTTATACACAAACCCATCCTTTAACTACCGAAAACAGTAAAGAAACCTTATTGCAAAAACTGAATCATATATATATCCGTGTTCGTGGTATTTCGAGAGAGAATAGTAGTATTGACACAGGATCCTATTATTCTGTTAATTTAAAAGAAATGCTTTCTACCTATAATAGTAGTAATACAAATGTTATTATTACAAACATTGAAAAAGTGAACTGGGATAGTATTGAGGACGAAAAAAAGGTTACCATCTACAGAGTACTGCAGGAATTAATGGTCAACATGAAAAAACATAGCGAAGCTCTTCTTGTGGTCATAAAATTCGACAGTAAATCAAAGGCTGTAATGATCAATTACACTGATAACGGAAAAGGCTGTGAAAAATCAAAAATTATAAAAAATGGTTTGCAAAATATGGAAAACCGTATTCAGGCCACAAAAGGAACGATTACTTTTGACACTCAGCCTGATAAAGGTTTTAAAGTAATAATAACACTGCCCAAATAAAAGCCTATGTTTAAAAAAGTAATAATAGCCGAAGACCTTGATGCTATGAATTTAGGAATCCAGCAAGTCCTGAAAGATTTGGAGATTGTCGATTTTCAGCATTCTAAATATTGTGATGATGCATTTCTAAAAATACGCGTTGCAATCCTTCAAAATGAACCCTATGATTTATTAATCAGCGACCTTTCGTTTAAAACAGATCACCGTGAAGTAAAAATCACCAGTGGTGATGAACTCATTCAAAAAGTTCGTCAATTACAGCCCGCTATTAAAATCATAGCCTATTCTGTCGAAGATAAAAATTATCGTATAAAATCTCTTTTTGATGTTGCAGAAATTGATGGCTTCGTTCTAAAAGGTTTAAATAGTATCGAAGAACTAAAAAAAGCGATTCATCTCATTTCGAACTCAGACCAAAAATTCATTTCACCAGAAGTTGCCTCTGCAGTACAGGAAAAAAACAACTATGAAATGGATGATGTTGATATTAAAATTTTAAAATATTTATCTGCCGGTACTTCACAGGATGAAATTATAGAAATTTTTAAAAGTACCGATATCAAACCCAACAGCAAAAGCGCTATCGAAAAAAGACTCTCGAAACTCAAAGATTTTTTTAAAGCTAATAATACCGTTCATCTGGTTTCGATTACCAAAGATATGGGAATTATTTAAGCTCTCTAAAATCATATTTTTCAAGCTCCTTCGGGGGCTTTTTTTATGGCTAAAATTTAATTTTTACGGATTATGGTTTTCCGTAAAATACTGGCTTTAAATAAGATTAAGTTTGAATTGTTAAATCAATAATTAATTAAAACTTTATTAAATGATGAAAAATTATTATGTAAATCAACACGCTCAGCAAAATGGCGATCATGAAGTTCACACCAGTGATTGTAATTATTTACCATTGAACAGAAAATATTTAGGCGTTTTTTCAGATTGTAAATCTGCTGTAGCCGAGGCAAAAAAAACGTATTCAAAATCAAATGGATGCAAAACTTGTTGTAGTGCATGCCACAGCAGCTAATCTATCATGGGCTTTCGATTTCAAAAAAGAATTAATCTTGGAGGCGGACTCGGACTAAATATTAGTAAATCCGGGATTTCTCCAAGTTTAAGAACAAAGATGGGCACATTTAGCAAATACGGTTATTCCGTAAAAACAGGCATCCCGGGAGTAAAATACCAAAATAGCGGGTGTCTTGTAATATTTGCTTTTACAGGACTTCTTACATTTTTAATTTTCACAATAAAACATTTATAACTATGGGATATCGAAAAGGATATTACAGAAAAGACGGAACTTATGTTCAGGGGCATTATGCCAATAACAGATCTAAGTCTTTTTCAACTAAAAACAATAATGGATGCCTAATTCTGATTTTATTTTTTACCGCAATTAGCTCAATTATTTCGTGCTCAGAATCTTCAGATTCAGTTGAGAAAACTTCAAATTCGGGTTCAAACTCCAATTGTCCAACTAAAACTTGTGGAGATTTTACAAGTCGGTCTCAAGCACAAGCAACTTATGACAGTAACAAAAACTGTTATAAAAATTTAGATGCTGACGGTGACGGAATTGCATGTGAATCTTTAAAATAATAACCATCAAACATGATAACACTAGAACTCAAAAGCCATTTTTTACGATTATACCAAATGGCATTATCAGACGATCAATTTAATGTTCTGGAACTTCAAATGCTGTATCATTTTGCAGATGAAAGAGGAATTCCAAAAGAAGAACTAGACAAACTCTTTTTAAATCCTGTCAGTACCGATTTTATAGTTCCAGAAACCTTAGCCACAAAAATCGAATACTTATATGATCTGGCAAGAATTATATGGGCTGACGAAAAAGTCACGGACGATGAATTGAATATGCTTAGAAAATATTGCAGAAAATTCAATTTTATTGAAGAAAACATCAATGACCTATCTGACTATCTGATTGATTGTGTGCAGAAAAACATTGGTAAACAAGAAATTATTAGTCAACTAAACGCTTAAGTTATGAAACCACTTTCACAATTATTTAGTTTAAAAAAAACTACCGATTCCTCTTCTAAACTTTTAGATGAAAATGAAGAAGACAGAGAACAAATCAGAATTACGTATTATCAAAGCGGTTTTGCTGCTTCAATAAAAGCAACAGGAAAACCAATTGTTCTAAAAGCTTGTTTACAAAATTTATACATGAGTTTTGAAGATCAATGCCGAAAACAAAAATTAGAACAGGACCGATTAAAACAACCCTATCGGGAAGAACAGGAAAAGAATCGCACAGAACTTAAAAAGTGTGAAGCTGCAATTGGGATTTATGAAAAAAAAGAACAGGATCTCAACGATAATATCGACCAGATCAAAAACGAAATTATCGAAGTCAAACGAAATCCTGATAAATTTGGAATTGAAGATGGAAAAGGCCTAAAAGCACAATTTTATATTGGCTTGTTTTTACTCCTACCTATTACGCTTTATGTTTTAGTATTTTACGTTTCGGCTTCTTATTCTGCATTTTTCAAGGAATTCTCAAATGATAGTCTGACAGCTGCTATTTTTGATGCCGATGCCTTAACAAATTCATTTAAAGCCAGCTGGCTTGAAGGTGTACTGGTAATAACAATTCCGTTTGTATTCATGGGATTAGGCTATGTAATTCATATGGTCCAAAAAGGAAAAGGGATTAAAAATATTTTCAGAATGATTGCCCTCTTTGTCACTACCTTTTTATTTGATGCTTTATTAGCCTATCAAATCGAAAAAAAGATTTATGAATTTAATAAAACAACAGATTCCGCACCGTACAATTTGAATATTGCTTTAGGCGAAGCAGAATTCTGGATGATCATTTTTGCAGGATTTGTAGTTTATATTATCTGGGGACTTGTTTTTGATTTTGTAATGAAAGAGTTTGAAAACATTGATAAAATCAGGGCTTTTATAAGAGGTAAAAGAGAAAATCTGATTGATTTAGAAAAACTAAAAGCAGAATATATCAATAAAATAAATGATTTTAAACAGCAAATTGTAACGGCAAACGGAAGAATTTCAGAACTCCAGTCCAAAATAGATGGTTTTGTATTTCCTGTAAAAGAATATCTTCATTATCATCATCAATATAAAGAAGGATGGTTTCAGGCTATAAATACAGAAATTGCTTTGGCTCATAAAGAAAAAACTGAACTTCTGGAAAGTTGTGAACTTCACTCTGAAGAACATCTGAGTAAATTAAATCTGATTGATCCTGATTTTCAACATTTAGTATACTCTAAAAACTAATCCTATGAATAATATCTTAAAAACATTTGCAATATCATTATTGCTCGTTATCTCTTTTTCATGCAAACAAGATCCTGTTAAAGGCAAGGAAGCCATTACTTCTAAAAATTCTATATCCGAAAATTATAATATCAGCATACTTCTTGATTTATCAGACAGAATTAGCCCTGAAAAAAATCCAAATCCAACTATGGAATATTATCAGCGGGACTTAGGTTATATAAAATCGGTTTCGGAAGCTTTCACTCAACATCTAAAATCAAAAAGAATAAGGCAGATTGACGATAAAATGCAATTATTTTTTAATCCGGAACCTAAAGATCCAGATATAAATTCGATTTCTCAGAAGTTAAAAATTGCTATTGATAAAAATAATGCCTCAAAAGATTTACTGAACTCCATCAATTCAAATTACGCTTCACAGACCTCAAAAATATATGAATCTGCGATACAAGACAACCATTTTATCGGCTCTGATATCTGGAGCTTTTTTGACACTAAAGTGAAAGATCAATGCTTTGAAAAAGATTCAAGGAACATTCTTGTGATACTCACAGATGGCTATATGTTTTATGACAATACCATAATGAAAGAAGAAAACCGAACATCCTACATTACTGCTGAATGGATTCGAAAGAATGGCTTAAACACCAAAGACTGGGAGAAAAAAATTCAAGTTCAGGATTACGGTTTTATTAAAACCGGAGATGATTTATCTAATTTGGAAGTGCTCGTTTTAGGAATCAATCCAAATCGAAATAATCCTTACGAAGAGAAAGTAATAAAAGCCTATTGGACAAAATGGTTTACTGAAATGAAAATAAAACATTTTGAAATTAAAAATGCTGATTTGCCTTCCAATACAGAAAAAATCATCAAAGATTTCATATTAGAAAAGAAATCCTAAAGCGATCCTATTTACAATTCTAATTTTATATCTAAAAATCAGATTCTACGGTTTTCCATAAAATACAGACTTTGAATCATTCTAAATTTGAATAATCTAATTAAAACCAACACCAATGGAAATCAATATTCAACTAAAATCATTAGCCGATAAAATCAATCAGCTAAAAAGCAAAATCGAAACCGAAGAATCTACCAAACATGCATTTGTATTGCCTTTTATTCATGTTCTGGGATATGATGCTTTTAATCCTCTTGAAGTAGTTCCTGAATTTACAGCCGATTTAGGTTTAAAAAAAGGCGAAAAAGTAGATTATGCCATTTTCCAGAATGGAGAGCCTATCATAATCGTTGAATGCAAAAGCTGGAAAGAAAAACTGACGATTCATAATTCGCAGTTATTCCGCTATTTTCATGTGACCAAAACCAGGTTTGCACTTTTGACAAATGGTATTCATTATCAGTTTTTTACGGATTTGGATGCTCAGAATAAAATGGATGAAAAACCTTTCCTTGAATTTGACATTACCAATTTAAAGGAAAACACGATTAATGAAATCACAAAGTTTCATAAGTCTAATTTCAATGTAGATAATATCGTTAGTAATGCCAGTTCTTTAAAATACATCAAAGAAATCAAAAAGCAAATCAATAATGAACTTGAAAATCCTTCGAATGATTTTACCAAGTTTTTTGCCAATAAAGTGTACACAGGAAGACTGACTGAAAAAGTAGTGGATGAATTTAAAGACTTAGTCCAGAAATCATTGAATCAGTTTATCAGCGAAAAAATCAATGACAGACTTAATGCTGCACTTACCAAAGAAACAATCAAGCAGCAGGACGAAGAAACGGTAACGATTGAAGACGAAAATAAAATTATTACAACCGAAGAAGAACTAGACGGTTTCAGGATCGTAGTAGCTGTTTTAAGACGAAAAATTCCGATCAGCAGAATCGTCCATCGTGATACACAATCGTATTTTGGCATTCTCCTGGACGATAATAATCGAAAACCTCTTTGCAGATTACATTTAAACGGATCAAAAAAATACATCAGCCTTTTTAATGACAATAAAAACGAAACCAAATTACCCATTTCATCAATTGATGATATTTATCAATTTGAAAAGGAATTATTAGATACGGTTGATCTATATGAAGCACAAGTACAGGTATAAGTGCTTTTTTGAATATTTTAATTCTCATTTGATTTAAACTCCAGAAGAAAATTTTAAATAAATCTAAAAATTTTACAAAAATAAATCACGTATAAGTACTCATTTTAAAATACTGAATTCTATTTAGATTTAGCACAATATTGATTAAAGCTCCCAAAACACTGTTTTAAAACTCTTTACGTAAAACCAAATCGTCTATGCTAAAAAAATACTCCATTTTATTTTTATTGTTTTTTGTTGCGGTTTCCTGCAAAAAAGCATCTGCTCCACCTCCACCGCAAATCAATTCATTTTACAAAAAAGTAATTACGGCAGACGACCGCAAAACAATTACGCCAGAAGAAGCCAAAACCTACCATATTGATAAAACCTGTCTATATCAATACAGAACAGGATATTCTCAACATTATGAATACAATTATGATGTAAAAGGAACAGATGTAAAAGGCGATTCGGTTTTTGGAAATATAAATGTAGAAGGGAAATACGGTGCCGGAATTTTAATCACAGACAGCGTTGGGGACATTGAAATTAATACCGAATGGATTGCTTACGGAAAACTAAAAGCCATTGATAAAAAAGGAAATCAATATCAGTTAATTGTCAAATAAATAACGCCTCACATGAAATATGGTTTCGTTTTAATTCTGCTGTTTGTTTCGCTTTCCGCTTTTGAGCCTTTAGAGAACACTGTATTTATATGTGGTCCAACCGGTGCAAAAAAATACCACTACAAAGAAAATTGTCGTGGATTAACTGCCTGCAGACATGAAATCACAAAAGTCTCTATTAAACAGGCACAAGCTTATGGCCTTACGCTTTGTGGTTGGGAAGATTAATTTTTTGATGTGTTCGTTGTTCACTAATCAGTTCAGAGTTTAAACTTTTAACGATGATCCAAAAATAAGGTTATAATTCATGACAACAATAACAATAGTAAGCGGAGAGCCAAAAATTAAAAATAATAGTGTCTGCCATTTACATTCCAAAATAAAACTCTGACATTTAAACCACAAAATAAGCAAACACAAAGTTGCAAGAATGGAAATAAAAAAAGCTGATAAAATATTTCCCCAATTCTCGTCGTAAGCTAAAAACTGAGCTTCATGCATTAGTGCCCAAATGAAACCTAAAATAAAAACAAGTGCCATTGAGTAAGTAAGTTTCATAGTAATGCTTTTTTTGCTTTCAAACAATCTGATGTTTTTGCAACGAGTACCAGAACTTTTTATGAACCAAATCGCAGTGTTTGCAATTCCTGAGCACAAAAGTCCAGCCTTCGCCTTACAAAAAACAATATTCTCTTCTAAATTATGTTTTCTAAATTATCCGCCTTTCAAACGCTGCCAAATACGTTTCTTCAATTTATTACGATCCTCATTGCAAACGAGATTGGAATTTCTTTCGTTTCTCTTCAGACCTAAAATGACACTGACATTCCAAGACCATATTGTTTTCCATTATAAATAGGCATAATTACCCCGTTAAGGTTTTCCTTCTTTTTGAATATTGTTTTTTTAATCAAAGGATGAATCCAATATGCTATTTTAGTACTTAAAATTCCAATACCGGCACCGGCAGCGACATCACTAAACCAATGTCTGTCATTATACATTCTAAAAAATCCAGTTCCGGCAGCAACCAAATAACCTGAAACGCCATACCAGACAGAAACATCTTTATACTCCTGATAAAGAAATTCAGCCCCCATGAAAGCAGTTGCTGTATGTCCTGAAGGAAATGAGTTATTTGTCGTTCTATCAGGCCTTAGCTCATTTCCTGTCATTTTTATTACATTAACCGTTGATCCCATAATCAAATATGCAGAAGCTAAAATAATTGTTCTGTCTTTGAAATTGTGTTTACCTTTAATTCCAGCTGCATTTAGAGCATAAACAGATAAAAAAGTACTGTATTGAGAAAAGTCATCAATTGTTACTTTGTTGTCAATATGTTCGTTTATTTCTTCTTTAGTATCCGTATTGATGTCTTTTAGGGTATTACTTTCTAGTCCAATAACACCGTACGCAATTAAAGCTGTGGGAATAATTAATGCCTTATATTTAAACTTCATATTTTTATTTACAGACAGACTATCCGGACTAGTATACTGCCCAAATACGTTTAAAACCATAAGACTAAACAGAATAATCAGGCTTATTTTTTTCATAGTATTTTGAATTAGTGTAACTTAGCATTCTTGTTTTTTTGTGGTAAAAAATACACAAATGGTCCGATAAATCAACTTTATAGAATACTGTTTTTCTTATAGCTAATATAACAATCTTATTATTACAAAAGAATACCAACTCAAAATCATAACAAAACCTCCAAAAGTTTTAATTCTACAACCTCTTAATAAAAAACAATGCTATTTTCAGCCTCTGCCCAAATCCTCAATCAGGCTCTTTTGCAAGGAGTACCGACATAAATTAAAGAGATAAAACGCAGCGTTTGTAATACAGTACTTTTGAGCGTTATTATGTTATCAGCTATTTAAAAAAAATTAATATGAAAGAAAACTGGTTATTTATTAAAACTCCTGATCATTATGGAAAACCGGAAATAATTGAATTTGATCAAAATGAAATTACACATTTTTGGGTCGAAAAAGGCAGCGATCTGTCTTTAGTAAAAATAAAAGAAGAAAACCGGAGTGAAAAAGTAAGCCAAATACAACATGAGTTTGTTAATCCAAACCGTATTCGTTTTTTTCGTAAAGGAAAAATTTATAGGGTTTTAAGCGAAACTGAATCTATAACAGAAGATTGTATATTCGAAAATGATTATGAAAAACTATATGAAACGGAAACCGAATTAACAGAAAGTGAAATTCAAAATTTAAAATTTGAGTTTAATTGGAATGGTGAAAAAATGAATATTCGCTTCAATGAGGTTTTAGATTCACCAGTTATACAAGAAATTAATAAGCGTTTGAATAAAGAAGGAAGTAAAATTATACTCGAAAAAATCAATTCTACCTTATTTCTATCCCTTTACACAGATAGTTATCTGGACAAACTAATTCCGATAAAGTATGTAGACACTAACAACCTTATTTTATATGGATTCCCAAAAGAACCTTACGAGATTAGTTGTCCTGTAATAGATTAAAAAATGCATTGCCCCCTTTCTTTAGTTTGTATTTGTAAAAGATACCTGTTAAACGATCACCGTTTCTGTTTAGTATATCATCCCTTGTTCCTTGGGATGACCAAGTATGTGTAGTTTAAATTTAAAAAAATAAAAATTTACTTCAAAATCCCATCCTTATAAACTGCAATTGCCCGATCCCTGGCAAAGGCATGATCAACCATCGGTTCGTTGTAACCGAAATCAAATTCAGGAATCCATTTGCGGATGTAGGCTCCATTTTCGTCAAACTTCTTTTGCTGGATTTCCGGGTTAAAAACTCTGAAGTACGGTGCAGCATCACAACCCGTCCCGGCTGCCCATTGCCAGTTACCTACGTTGGAGGCCAATTCGAAATCCAGTAATTTTTTAGCAAAGTACGCTTCTCCCCATTGCCAGTCGATCAATAAATGTTTGCATAAAAAACTCGCTACAATCATACGCACGCGATTGTGCATATATCCTGTTTCATTTAGCTGACGCATTCCGGCATCGACCATAGGATACCCTGTTGTTCCGGAGCACCAGCGTTTAAAATCTTCTTCATTATTACGCCACTGAATGCCATTATAAGCTGGTTTGAAATTATGATTGACACAATACGGAAAACTAAAAAGGATCTGGATAAAAAACTCCCTCCAGATCAGTTCGCTTAAAAATGTCTGATTTTTTCGGTTTGCCCAATTTACCAGTTTTCGGACACTGACAGTTCCAAAACGCAAATGTGGCGAAAGGTAGGAAGTACTGTCTAAAGCAGGAAAGTCGCGTGTTTCTTTATAATTGGCAATTTGAGTCAGGTTATGTGGCTGTACTTTAATAGTGCTTCTTTCAAAGCCTATTTCGTTTAATTCAGTAAACGAATAGCTGTTTTTATCAAAATTTGAAAAGAATAGTTTTGTATCATACTCCGGTGCCTGACCTAAAATATGGTATTTTTCAAGCCATTTGTTTTTGTATGGCGTGTAAACTGTGTATGGAAGCCCGTCTGCTTTTGTGATTTCTTTTTCTTCAAAAATGACATGATCTTTGAATGAAAAAGATTCTATATTATTTTGCGCTAATAATTCCTGAGTTGCCAGATCTCGTTTGATAGCAGATGGCTCGTAGTCTTTATTGAAAAAAACACTTTGAATGTCAAATTCTTCCAGAAGCGATTTCCAGATGTCTTTTGTCTTTCCTTTTTTGATTAAAACAGAAGAGCCAATTGTGCATAATTCGGTATTTATTTTTTGTAGTGAATCGTAAATGAAGCTTACCCGTGCATCGTTTTTTGGAAGATTGTCCAGAATATCATCATCGAAAATAAATAACGGGACTACTGGAAAATCAGATTGTAAAGCATGAAATAATCCGGTATTGTCTTCGAGCCGTAAATCGCGTCTGAACCAGAAAAGGGTAACTTTTTGTTTTGTCATTGTTGGAGTATTCGCTTGCAGAATATTTTTATGAATATAGATCTGTACACAATGTTGTGCTGAAACTTCATTTTGAATTAAACAGTTCTTCAACTTTTTTGTGACGATAATCAAAAATGGTTTTCAGTTTATTCTTTACTACTAATCTGTTCATAAGGCGTCCCAGGATTCCGAGTGGCAGTGCGTAATGAACAATATCTGTCATTTTGGTACCGCCGTTTGCTGTGGATTCGAAAAAGTGTTTGTGATGCCATAACGTATAGGGACCAAAACGCTGTACATCTATAAAATACTGGTTTTCGACACAGGCAGTGATTTCAGTTACCCATGAGACCTTGATGCCCAAGAGCGGTTTTAGAGTATAGGTAATGATTTGTCCCTGGTACATGCGTTTATTGTCAAAATCCCGGATTTCGAAACTCATATTGTCCGGTGTGATTGTTTGAAGATTTTGTGGACGGGAAAAAAAGTCCCAACATTCTTCGATACTGGTGTTTAACTGTTGTACGGTTTCTACTTTGTATAATTTCATAAGGTTTCAATTATTACGTATCGTTCCTGAGATACGGTTGCGTTAGGGGTTGCAGTGGAGCTCTTTTTGTGGCAGGATCAATATCTTTTTAGAGCCGCATCTCTGCCACAAAAAAGCGGGAACGTAAAACCCGACCCTTGGGGAACGCCCAAATGGTTACATTTTATAATATTTAAAAGGTACGAATAGCATTCCGAAACATTCTCCATGTTCTTTTCCAAGATGTTTATGGTGAACTTTATGTGCTTTTCGAAGACCAATTAAATATTTGTTTTTGGTGTTTTTGAACCATTTGAAACGCTGGTGGATCAATACATCGTGAATCATGAAATAGCAAAATCCATAGGTGGTGATGCCACAGGCAATGAAAAATAAATAATTGAAGCCTCCCTGAACACCAAGATAAAACAGCACAATACTCGGAATGGCAAAAATGACAAAAAAGATGTCGTTGCGCTCAAAAGTATGTTCGTATTTGGGCTGATGATGATCTGCGTGAAAATACCACATCAATCCGTGCATGATGTACTTGTGGGTAAGCCAGGTAACGCATTCCATGAACAGAAAAACGCCTAAAAAGATTAAAAAAGAAATCATTGTAAATTGTTTTTGTGAAATGAGTTTAGACTAATTTTAGTTTATAAGTTACAAAAGATTGTGCTAAAAGTCCGGCTTTGGTATAGTTGGAAACCCTGATCCTTGAGTTTCCAATTTGATTACAGGGTGTGCTTTTTAGTTTTTTGAGGAGCTTTTTATAATAAACAAAAGCGGTGTAAACCCCAAATTTGGCTTCCATAGGCAGTTTTACAATTCCCTGATACGCCACTCTGAAATCTTCTTCGATCTCAGCTATAATTGCAGTTTTAGCACTTTCATCGAAAGAATTTAAATTGATTCCCGGAAAATAATTGCGGTTTAAGACTAAGTTATCATCTTTCAGGTCTCGAAGGAAATTTACTTTCTGAAACGCCGATCCTAAGCGCATAGCCTCAGCTTTTAGTTGTTCGTATTTTTGATTGTTCCCTTTTACAAAAACCTTAAGACACATTAAACCTACCACGTCTGCTGAGCCGTATATGTAATCTTCGTATTCGGTTTGTGTGTTGTAATTTGATTTGAAAAGGTCAAGTTTCATGCTTTTTAGAAAAGCCTGAACCAAATCGTCGGTAATGTTGTATTGTTTTACGGTATGCTGAAACGAATTTAAAATTGGATTCAAACTGATCCCTAGTTGCATGGCTTTGTAATATTCTTTTTCAAAATCATCGATGAGATATTCTTTTTCATAATCATGAAACGAATCGACGATTTCGTCAGCAAAACGTACAAAACCGTAAATGCTGTAAATGGCATCCCGGATGCTTGGTGCCAGCATGTGTACGGCAAGCGAAAAAGAGGTGCTGTAGTTTTTGGTAACGAGCTTACTGCATTTGAAAGAAACGGTGTCGAATAGTGATTTCATTTTTTAAGATCTAAGTGATTTTTGAATTAACTCAGCAACCAGTTTTCCTGAAATTAACGCAGGCGGAACCCCTGGACCAGGAACTGTTAATTGTCCTGTAAAATATAAGTTACGAACTTTTTTGCTTTTTAGTTTTGGCCTTAAAAAAGCAGTTTGTAATAAGGTATTGGCCATTCCGTAAGCATTTCCTTTGCAGGCATTATAGTCTGCAACAAAGTCATTCTTACAAAAAGACTTTTTAAATATAATATTATTTTTTATCTTTTGCTGTGTAAGCTCCTCAAAACGAGTGATTATTTTTTCAAAGTACTCCTCTCTAAGTGCTTCATTATCATGAATTCCGGGAGCCAATGGGATTAGAAAAAAACCGGATTCCATTCCTTCAGGCGCAGCTGTCTGATCTGTTTTTGATGGAAAATTGGCATAGAACAAGGGAGCTTCAGGCCATTTTGGTTCGTCGTAAATATCAGCGGCATGCTGATTAAAATCGACGTCAAAGAATAAGGCATGATGTGTTATGTTTTGTATTTTTTTATCAAAACCGACAAAAAACAACAGCGAGGAAGGCGCAAAAACACGGCTTTCCCAATACTTTTCAGAATAAACACGATATTCTTTTTCGAGTAAAGTTTCAGTATGCTGGTAATCAGCACCGCTTAAAACGAGGTCAGATTTAATCTCTTTTCCGTCAATTATAATTCCGGTAGCGGTTTGGTTTTCGACTATTATTTTTTCGATTGGAGAATTTGTTTTTATGGTAACGCCAAGTTCTAAAGCCAGTTTTTCGATACCGCGAACCACATCAAACATCCCCGTTTTGGGATGCCAGGTCCCTAAGCCAAAATCGGCATAGTTCATGAAATTATAAAACGAAGGCGTTTTAGAAGGTTTAGCTCCTAAAAAAAGAACTGGGAATTCCAGAATCTGAATTAATCTTTCGTTTTTGAATTCTTTTCGAATTTCAGAACTGACGTTGCTAAGAAACTGATTGAGTTTTAAGATCGTTTTTGGCGTAACTAATTCTAAAGGTGAGACCCCAGGACGATATACCAAATCTTTTATCGCAATATCATAATTGCTTTTAGCCTGATTGATAAAAACCTGAAGTTTTTGTGAGCTTCCTTTTTCAATGGCTTCGAAAGTAGCTTTTATGGCTTCGAGGTTATCGTAGATATTGATAAAATCATCAATCCCAAAGTAAACCCGATAAGCCGGATTTAGCTTTATGAGCTCATAATAATCAGATTGTTTTTTGTTGAAATCCTGAAAAAAACGTTCGAAAACATCCGGCATCCAGTACCAGCTTGGCCCCATATCAAAGGTAAAGCCGTTACTTTTTAATTGTCTTGCCCTGCCTCCAATTGAATCGTTTTTTTCATAAACAGTTACTGCATGTCCCTGTTGTGCCAGGTAGCAGGAAGCTGCTAATGCAGAAAAGCCGGAGCCTATTATAGAGATAGTTTTTTTCATTTGTTTAACAAATATACAAAAACTATAAACAAAATCATATATTATAAATAGTTTCTTCCATGGAGTCAAAAACAAACGTTCTTTGGGATAGGTTTTTTCGGTCAACATGTTCTGTCATTTTTCCAATCAGCCAGATTTCATTGCTTTGTAAGAGTAGTTTCTGTTCCATTATTTTTACATACTGATTAACCATACTGCGGTCAGGCTGGACAGTCATAAAGGTAACAAAAGTAATTTTGTTAAAATGTTGGGTGAGATCCTGCAGGTTTTCAATAGGCATACTTTCACCCAAATAAATGGTTTTGTAACCCTGGAGTAAAATTTCATATTGAAGGTACAATAATCCTATTTGGTGAATCTCATTCAAAGGTAATGAGAGTACAAAAACTTTATCTGTTTTGACCGGTTTCAGTTTTTGAAGTCCTTCGGTATAAATTAATATTTTTTGTTTGATTAAATGGCTCATGAAATGTTCATTAGCCGGACTAATTGTTTGTGATTGCCATAAAAGTCCTAATTCTTTTAACAGAGGCAGAAAATGTTCCTTAAAAACTTCCTGAAATGATTTTTCAGAAATGAGCCAGTCAAAGGTGTTAAAAAAAATTTCCTGATCGAAATTCATCATAGCCATCTTGAAAGAATTGATGGCGTAGTTTTGTGAATTTTTCATGGAGATAATTTCACGAACCAGCTCTGGGATTTTTTCTTCGGGAAAAGTGGCTATTTTAGATATTTTGTAACCATATTCATGAAGCAATGTAATGTTCAGCAGTTTTTGCAAACTGGCTAAATTGTAAAGTCGGATATTGGTATCTGTTCGCATAGGTTCAAGAATATTATATCTTTTTTCCCATATGCGAATAGTATGTGCTTTTATTCCGGATAAGTTTTCAAGATCTTTTATACTGAAAACAGTTTTTATATTGTTTATCATTTTTCATTATTGAATAAACAAAAATAGAATAAAATCCGGGATAACCTTTATAAGGAGCTTAAAATGCTAAAATATTAAAAAGTTGCTGGTTCAAAGCTGTTTAATACGTCTAAATGCAAAATTGTTTTTGACCCGTCTTTGCTGCGGTTGTACATGGTTTTGAATTTGGCACCATAAACAATTTCATTAAAAGTATAGGAAGTCCTTGCTGCAACGGTATTGCTGAACATATCATCAAAGGTGGTAATGAATACCAGAATTTCACCATGGATTTTTCTAAAATCTTCTTCGGTAAAATTATACAATGGACTGTTTTCTGTAATGGGATGGACTAGTGTCCAGCTCAACGAAAGCGCGTTGATCCTGTCAAGCTCTAAATCCAGATCGTAAAACTTATTGGTCATGACACCGTTTTCTTCAACACTCATTCCAAGGGTTACTTTTGCCTTGGCATCTGTAAAATTAGTGTTTTTAAAGGGTACAAGCCGAATCATTAAACCTTTTCCATTTCTATAAGGAGAAATTAAGGCATGATGCGAAAACTTTAAAAAGGCAGTAGGCTTGCTGAACCTTCCAAAGAATAAACCTGTTGCAATAGCAAAACTTAAAAGTCCGATTAAAGCTTCTGCGGCTGACAAAGCACTGGTCAAAAATCCGGTTGGACTGATATGTCCGTAGCCAACAGTCGTGAAGGTCTGTGCACTAAAAAAATAAGCCTGTCCAAATTGTACCCAGATACTTTGTGATTGTGCAATTCCGTCAAGATGTTCAATTCCGATTGCGTAATAAATAAGAGCAAAAACAAAATTGATAAGGATATAAAACGTAAACAGAATAAGCATGAATTTCCAGTTGGGCATATCAATCATGGTATGGTACCAACTGATTCTGCGCAACAGATGCATACCTCTTTTCTCAATATTTGGAGTGCCGTTTTTGTTTACAAAGCGACCGCCGTAACTGTTGGCATTGGTTCCAAAACCAGAATTTTGATCGGTTTGGGCATTGTTATTTATTTTTCTTAAAAGAGCCATTTAGTATTGTTTTGAGCAAATGTAAGGATATCTTTTTATTGTGATTATATAGATTCTCAGGCTGAGCAGAGTCGAAGCCCTTTAAAATAAAAAGCCTTCAACTCTGCTCAGGATGACAGCAATTTGAATTAGCTAAATTAAAACTAACATGATTTTGATATAAAAAAAAGCAATCTGTAGCATTTTTACAGATTGCTTTTTTATGATTTAATAATCGATCTCTTTTATTTACAAAAAGTAGCCTTGTTTTTGATGGCACTCTGGCTGCCTAATTCTATTGCTTTGGAAAAATCTTTGCAGCAATTTTTCTTGTCTCCGGATTTATTATAAGCCAAAGCTCTAAGATTGTAAGCTACATAATCTTTAGGATTTAGAAGAATGGAATACGAACAATCTTTTATAACATCAGGATAGTTTAAAAGCTTGTAATTAACATTGGCTCTGCCGGTAAAAGCATCAGCATTCATGTTGTCTAGTTCGATGGTCTTGTTAAAATCTGCCAGAGCACCTTGTAAATCATTAAGCTTGTATTTGGCAACACCTCTGTTTTGATACGCTTCAACAAATTTTGAATTCATACTGATTGCTTTGGTATAGTCTGCAATGGCTCCTTTTGTGTTTCCGGCTTCGGCTTTTTTAATTGCTTTATCAAAATAAGCTGTTGCAGATTGCGACCATACTGAACTGGCCGCCATAAAAAATAACGTAAGTAAAATGTTTTTCATAAAAACCAATTTGGGGTTAAATTAATATGGAACGAATATAGAAATATTTCTTTTGGAAGAGGAATTTTTTTACCTTAAAAAAAAGGAAATAAAAAATTAAATTTTCTGTATAAAAAAAGAACTAAATTATAAACCTGAACTCGTTTATCAATTGATTTAGAGTTTTTTTTGTTTTTCGACTTCAAGTTTTTTTCAAACTTTATGTCAAATAGGGTAAAAAAACTTTAAAATTATTTTTTGCCAATAACAATAACATTAAAAGTCTTACTCTCCTATTGTTGGTCAAGGAAATATTTGTAATCAAAAACTAAGTTCTGGAATAAAAAGTCTTCTATTTTTTACAAATTAAATCCGAAAATTATATTGTCCAATTTTTAAAGTGCAGCAGAAAACGTTTTCGTTATTTTAAGTTGTTAAACCTTATTAAAATTTCTTTTTTTGTTTTGATTCTTTGCTTACTTTCGCACCCAAATGAAAAGAATAATTGTTTTTCTGGCATTTATGAATTTCCTTCTGTTTGGCGGAGGGCAATATCTTAGTGCCGGTACGCATCAAAATTCTGATCATACTTACGGGCATAAACATCATATAAAATACACGAATCAGGAGCAGGGCAACTCTATCATTGAAGAAGCTGACCTTGATCTTGATGAAGAGTTCTCCGGTGATGCCGCTTCTGACGGTACTTCAGTCAGCAAAATTTTTACTTCAAATTACAGCCTGCTAGATGGCTGGTATCTGTCTTTATCAGACCGTATTACTGTAAATTATCACAGGCATTTCAAATTCTTTGTGCCATTTTGTGGCAATTCAAATCCTCTTTATATTACACAGCGCGTTTTAAGAATCTGATTTATACTTCTACATCAGTTATCTGGGTTATGAGCAATCCTATCTCATAGAGGTATGTTTTTTTATTTCTTTCATTGAACAGGTCTGTTCTGACTATGGTTACTGGTACTTTTACTTTTAAGGGAATTTTTAAATTCCTGACATCCAATCGCTTAATTTCCATACTAAAATCATGAAGAGAATTATTGTATTCACAGGCTTAATTGCCTTGGTGTGTCTAACCAGTTGTACATCTAAAAAAGAAGAAAAAGAAGAAACGGAAAAATTTACCGTTACCAATCCTGTCAGAATTGACACTTCATTCACTAAAGAATATGTTTCGCAGATCCGTTCTGTACGAAATATCGAAATCCGTGCCCAGGAAAAAGGATTTTTACAAAACATTTATGTTGACGAAGGTCAGTTTGTAAAAGCAGGACAATTATTGTTCAGGATTATGCCAAATGTGTATCAGGCAGAATTACTGAAAGCTCAGGCAGAAGAAAAATCAGCAGAAATTGAAGTTTTAAATGCTAAAACACTTGCAGATAAAAATATTGTTTCTAAAAACGAACTGAATGTTGCACAGGCAAAATTGCAGGCTGCAAAAGCGGAGGTGGCACTAGGGAAACTCCATTTATCCTTTACTGAAATCAGAGCTCCGTTTGACGGAACGATTGACAGAATTCCATTAAAACTTGGTAGTCTTATTGATGAAGGTGAATTACTGACAAGCCTTTCAGACAACTCTCAAATGTTTGCTTATTTCAACGTTTCGGAGCCGGAATACCTTCAATATCAAACCAATGTGAAAGACCGTGCCGACAACACAGTAAACTTACTTTTGGCAAACGGTGAATTTTTTAAATACAAAGGTAAAGTAGAACTTATTGAAAGTGAATTTGACAATGAAACCGGAAATATTGCTTTCAGGGCAAGGTTTGCCAATAACGGGAAACTGCTTAGAAACGGAGAAACCGGAAAAGTTCAGATGCTGGTTCCTTTGAAGAATGCTGTTGTAATTCCGCAAAAAGCGACTTACGAAATTCAGGACAAAAAATATGTTTTTGTTGTAGGTAAAAACAATAAGGTAAGTTCAAAAGAAATTACGATTACTGGAGAAATCCCGGATCTGTATGTGATAAACAGCGGAATAACTGAAAACGATAAAATTTTGCTTGAAGGTGTTCAGAAAGTAAAAGAAGATGATAAAATCGATTACAGTTACATCGCTCCGCAAAAGATAATCAACAACTTACGATTAAAAGCGGAGTAGCTTTTTTGTTTTTTTGTTTCAAGTTTCAGGTTTCAGGTTTCAAGTTTCAAGTTTTATACGGAAACTTGATGCGAGGCTTTTAGGTGAATTAGCGAAGCAAACCTGACACTTGAAACTTGAAACAAATTTTAAACTTTCTCTTTAGTCCAATCATTAAAAAAATAAACAGATGTTTAATAAATTTATACAAAGACCTGTACTCTCGATTGTTATATCGTTGGTAATTGTCTTTTTAGGAATATTGTCGGTAATAAGTTTACCGATTACCCAATTCCCTTCGATTTCCCCACCGATGGTTAATATCACGGCAGACTACCCGGGATCAAATGGTGAGCTGATGATCAAATCGGTTATTATTCCGCTGGAAAGAGCTTTAAATGGTGTCCCTGGAATGAAATATATGACCTCTGATGCCGGAAACGACGGAGAAGCCAGTATTCAGGTGGTATTCAATTTAGGTACAGATCCAAATCAGGCCGCTGTCAATGTTCAGAACCGTGTGGCATCAGTTACCAATAAATTACCCCCACTGGTTGTTAGGGAAGGTGTGAAGATTACACGTGAAGTCCCAAGTATGTTGATGTATGTGAATCTTTACAGCAACGATAAAAATACTGACATGAAGTTCCTTTACAATTATGCAGATATCAATATACTATCAGAATTGAAAAGGGTAAACGGTGTAGGTTCCGGAGACATTCTAGGAACGCGTGAATATGCGATGCGTATCTGGTTAAAACCGGACCGAATGCTGGCGTATAAAATTTCCGCCGAAGAGGTGATGGAAGCATTATCGAGTCAGAGTTTAGAAGCCTCTCCTGGTAAAACGGGTGAAAGTTCCGGTAAACGCTCCCAGGCATTTGAGTATGTATTGAAATATTCCGGACGTTTTACAACAAAAGAACAATACGGAAATATCGTAGTAAGATCCAATTCTAACGGCGAACTTTTACGTTTAAAAGACATTGCTACTATTGAATTTGGAAGTTCGATGTATGATATTTATTCCAATTTAAATGGTAAACCGTCAGCAGCAATCGTATTAAAACAATCTTTTGGAAGTAATGCCAATCAGGTTATTGAAGATGTAAAAGCCAAACTGGAAAAAATCAAAACCAAATTTCCAAAAGGAATGGATTACGAAATCTCGTATGACGTTTCTAAATTCCTTGATGCTTCTATCGAAAAAGTAATCCATACACTTATTGAAGCTTTTATTCTGGTAGGATTAGTAGTGTTCCTTTTCTTAGGGGACTGGCGCTCTACTGTAATTCCGGCTATTGCGGTACCCGTATCGCTAATCGGAACTTTCGTATTTATGACTTTCTTCGATATTTCACTGAACTTAATTACATTATTTGCTTTGGTTCTGGCAATTGGAGTCGTCGTCGATGATGCGATCGTGGTCATCGAAGCCGTCCATGCTAAGATGGAAGAAGAACATCTGTCGCCATTTAAAGCTACAAAGAAAGCGATGCATGAAATTGCGGGGGCAATTATTGCCATCACTTTCTTAATGGCGGCAGTATTTATTCCGGTTGCCTTTATGTCAGGTCCTGTTGGGGTATTCTACAGACAGTTCTCTATTACAATGGCAACTGCTATTATCCTTTCGGGTATTGTGGCTTTGACTCTTACACCGGCACTTTGTGCGATGATGCTGAAAAACAATCATGGCAAACCGAAGAAAAAAACACCTGTAAACAGATTCATCGATAGTTTTAACAACAAATTCAATCTCGCTCAGGGCAAATACCAAAATGTATTGTCCAAAATTGTAAACAGAAGGGTTGTTACTGTTGTGGCACTTTTAGGATTTTGTGCAGGAACATGGTTTATCAGCAGTACGGTTCCTTCCGGGTTTATTCCGAATGAGGATCAGGGAATGTTTTATGCGATTATCCAGACTCCTCCGGGATCCTCTTTGGAAAGAACAAATAACATTGCAGAAAAACTTCAAAAAGAAGCCGAAGGAATTGAAGGCGTAAAATCGGTTTCCTCTCTGGCAGGATATGAAATTTTGACGGAAGGTACCGGAGCAAATGCAGGAACCTGTCTGATCAACTTAAAAGACTGGAATGATCGTAAACAATCCGTACAGGAAATTATGATCGAACTCGAAGAAAAGTCTAAAAACATTCCGGGTGCCAATATCGAATTCTTTCAGCCGCCGGCAGTTCCGGGATATGGGGCTGCAGGAGGTTTTGAACTTCGTCTGCTGGATAAAACGGGTACCAGCGATTTCAAAAAACTGGAAGAAGTTAACAAAGAGTTTGTAGAAGAACTGAACAAACGTCCTGAATTAACAAATGTCTTTAGCTTCTTTAGTGCGAGTTTCCCTCAGTATATGATGAAAGTCGATAATGATCTGGCACAGCAAAAAGGCGTTTCTATCGAAAATGCGATGAATACTTTGTCAACGCTTGTAGGTAGCAACTACGAAATCAGTTTTATTAAATACGGAATCAACTATAAAGTAATCGTTCAGGCCGCACCAGAATATCGCGCTCTGCCAGAGGATATCTTAAAGTTGTACGTGAAAAATGACCGGGATGAAATGGTTCCTTTTTCAGCCTTTATGAAACTGGAAAAAGTGTATGGCCTTTCAGAAATTACGCGTCATAACATGTATACTTCTACCGAAATTAGTGGAGGTCCTGCTATGGGATACAGTTCCGGAACTGCCATTAAAGTAATTCAGGAAGTGGCAGCCAAAAAATTACCAAGAGGTTATGATATTGACTGGGCTGGTATTTCTGCCGATGAGGTAGCGCAGGGAAATCAGGCGATTTGGGTATTCCTGATTTGTTTGGGATTTGTGTATCTGGTTTTGGCTGCACAATACGAGAGTTTTATTCTGCCATTATCGGTAATTCTTTCGTTGCCGGCAGGTATTTTTGGAGCTTTCCTTCTGTTGAAATTAACCGGATTAGAAAATAATATTTATGCTCAGGTTGCCATGGTAATGCTTATTGGTTTACTGGGCAAAAATGCTGTGTTGATTGTAGAGTTTGCTATTCAAAGGCATGCAGCAGGAAAATCAGTTCTGGAAGCTGCTATGGAAGGTTCAAAAGCAAGATTCCGTCCAATTCTAATGACTTCTTTTGCTTTTATTGCCGGATTGCTCCCGCTTGCTTTTGCCACTGGCCCGGGAAAAATAGGTAACAGAACGATTGGTACTGCAGCAGCCGGAGGAATGCTTATCGGAACCATTTGCGGAGTATTTGTGATTCCCGGATTATATTACATTTTTGGTAAAATAGCCGAGAAATACAAACTGGTAAAACATGAAGAAGAAAATCCATTAACTGAAGAAATTGACAATAATCATGTATAAATTCAAAGCATATCAATATCGTATTGCGTTAGGCCTTTGTCTTACTGTGCTGGGCTGTAAAGCCCCCGTGGCCGAGACTGCAACGGCAAGTGCGCCCGTTCCGGAATCTTTTGGAGCAGCTAAAACCCAGGATACAGTCAATACGGGTTCCATGAAGTGGAGAACATTTTTTAAGGATCAGAATCTGATTGACTTAATTGATGCTGCCTTAAAAAACAATCAGGAATTAAACATTACGCTGCAGGAAATAGAAATTGCAAAAAATGATATTCGGGTTAAAAAAGGACTCTTGCTGCCATCTGCAGGCGTTCGTACCGGAGCGGGAGTAGAAAAAGTAGGACGCTATACCAGTCAGGGTGCTGGTGATGCCACTACAGAAATAAAACCGGGTGTTGAAACGCCTGATCCGCTTGGTGATTTTACCATTGCCGCTTATGCCAACTGGGAAGTGGATATCTGGAAAAAACTGCGTAATTCTAAAAAAGCGGCAGTAAACAAATATTTGGCAACTATTGAAGGCAGAAACTTTGTCATTACCAACCTGATTGCTGAGGTCGCCGATTCCTATTACGAATTACTGGCCCTGGACAGTCAGCTGGATATTGTAAAACAAACCATCGAACTCCAGACAAATGCTTTAGAAATTGTAAAAATTCAGAAACAGGCAGCGAGAGCTACAGAACTTGGTGTTCAGAAGTTTCAGGCTGAGGTATTGACTTCAAAAAGTTTAGAGTTTGATATTCTTCAGAAAATTAAGGAGAACGAGAATAAAATCAATTTCTTATTGGGAAGATATCCGCAGGAAGTGAAGAGAACCAACAGTAACTTTTTGACCTTATTGCCTGCAGAAGTAAACTCCGGAATTCCGTCTCAGTTATTGATGAACCGCCCGGATGTTAAACAAGCCGAATTAGAACTGGTTGCAGCCAAATTAGATGTAAAAGTAGCCCGTGCCGAATTCTATCCTTCACTTGAAATTTCGGCAGCTTTTGGGGTACAGGCCTTTAAACCGGCTTATTTGTTTACCTTCCCAGAATCTATTTTGTACTCTTTGGCAGGAGAACTGGCAGCACCGCTGATTAACAGAAATGCTATCAAAGCTGAGTTTTCGAGTGCCAATGCAAGACAAATTCAGGCGTTATACAACTATGATCGTACGATTTTGAATGCGTATCTGGAAGTTTCGAATCAACTTTCTAAAATTGATAATTTACAGAGAAGTTACGATTTAAAATCACAACAAGTTGATGCCTTAAATAAATCAATCGAAGTTTCGAATGACTTGTTTAAATCAGCAAGAGTAGATTATTTTGAAGTTTTGATGACACAGCGTGATGCTTTAGAATCAAAATTAGAATTGATAGATACCAAAAAAGAACAGCTCAACGCAGCAGTTTATGTCTACAGAGATCTGGGCGGAGGCTGGAAATAGCATTGTTTTTATATTAATTAGGTTGTAAAACGAAACCTCCCGGAAGTGAAAATTTTCGGGAGGTTTTTTATGATTTGCCGTTTGTAACTAACAAGCCGTTGGAACGGAATTCCATACTCGAAAAACAACACACTTTTTAGAACAGTGTCAGTTGTGAATAACTTTACGATGCTTTACATAGGAGCTGATGTTATGATCTGGCTTTTTATTTAAGTTCTTTTAATATTACTTTTAGTCCGTGCCCGATTGTGTCGTTCTTGCTTCTGTAACATAACAATTCAAAGTATTTATTATCACTATAAAATTTCAAAGGTTTTATAACAGCCTATTTGTAAAATTCTTTTTCTCCTCTTCCAAGTTCAACGTTTTCAAAATAGACAGTATCGTTTCTGAACTTATAGTTACCATTAATTTCTGTGATACCAAAGCAAACGCTTTTTGCTGTAAATTCATTATTATCTTTAAGTTTCAAAGTCATCATACAACCTGCGACTCCTTCTCTTTCTGCAATTAAGACATTTTTACCTTCAAAATTCTTCAAAGTTTATAAATCCAAATGGTTTAAGAAAGGTCAAAGTCAAAACTGTTATTAGCAAACCAATTGTTAGTATTCTTTTCTTGTCTTTGAAATTGTCTTTAAAAGCAAAGTAAAGTTCTCGAATTAATGCAAGTCCAAGTCCAACATAAACAATGAATAATATAAAGAAAGCAGGGAATGTTAAAAAGTAAAGTTTTCCTTTCCAATAGTATGATGTGTTTACTATGATACAGAAAACGATTATTGTTATTATTAGCCTCTTATTTTTCAAATTTCCCTTTGTTTATTTTCTGTTTAAGCTTGCACATAACATCAGTTTGTCTCAAAACCTCCGTTTTTATTATTTTGAACATAAGTATAGTTGATTTAAACTACAAAAAAATAACTTTCGGGAAAAAGTAACCTCTGGTTTGCTGCCCAAAAATCAGGGTGGCAAAAGGCTTTAAAAGGAATTGTATGAACATGAAAAAACAAGGCTAGTGCGTAATACCTCATATACTCAGTGGTGTACTCGGGTTTTCTGAATTACTCCACAAAAAGAGGAATCCCAATCCTCTTAAAATCTTCCTGATTTTTACGATACTTCATAGTAACGGAGTCTCAGTGGTTCCGTTCAACAAGGTTTTCATTACTTCGTCAGTTTGCTTTTCGGGTGTTGGCTCTTCGAACCCAACCCTAGCTGTTAATAACCGTTTTATTTTAAGTTTAATTTTTCTATTTTATTTCCGATTGTAAACGCTTTCATTTCACTTTCTAAATTGCGAAATTCCTCCTTCAAAACTGTCTTAATTATTTTTCCGTTTTTCAATAAAAATATTTCATCGCAAGTGTCGTTTAGTGTCGAAAAAATGTGAGATGAAATTATTATTGATTTTCCCATTCCTTTCAATTTATGAATTATTTCAGTAATTATGATGTTACTGTGAATATCAACACCATTAAAAGGCTCGTCTAAAATAAATAATTTATTTTCTTGTAATAATATTGCTGTAAATGCGAGTTTTTTTCTCATACCAGTTGAATATTTTACTGCATATTCATTCAATGGTAAATCAAAAATATTTTTTTCTTTTATATCAGGATAGATTACATTTCTGGCATTGCATAATAACTGAATATACTCATTACCTGTTATTTTTGAAAAAAAGAAGGGTTCTGTTTGTAAATAGCCCAAAAAATCTTTAGGTTTTCCATATTCACAATGGATTGCTCCATTGTATTTTTCTAATCCAGCAATACATTTGAACAAAGTCGTTTTTCCTGCACCATTTTCGCCAACAATTCCATAAACTTTTCCTTTTTCAAAATTCAGGTTAATATTTTCTAAAACTAGTTTAGAACCGTATGATTTTGACAAGTTTTCAATGCTAATCATTATAATATTTCTTTTAATTTTTTCGTTGATTGAATGTACAGATAAGGAATAATGAACAATAATAATGGTGGAAACCAAAATGTTAAAGCAAATACAATTCCGAATCTAATATTTAATTTCTCAGGAAATACTGAATATTTTGCTAACATAGTTGTGAAAATAAATAAATATCCTAAAAATTGAAAAACTACTATTATATCAATTTTTGTATAGAAAAACAGAGCTAAAGTTATAAGTATTGGTAAGCACAAAATAGTTGAATATTGAATGATGTTTTTTAACTTATATCTTATAAATTCTTTTGGTGTCATAGAAAATACCCAAACATAAAATTCATTTTCTGAATTTGTATAATGATTAAGACAAGAAAGTAAAGTCAGAATTAATGAAAAAATACCCAAATTAAAATTATTAACACTAATTGACATAAAGGTCAAAAAATAAGCAAAGAAATAGATCAAATAATTTGACCTAAATCCTACTATAAACTCAAACGGATACTTATAAAAAGGAGTTGGTATTGTAAAGCTTGATTTGTTTTTAAAATCTAGTAGAGAAAAAAGACAAACCGAAATAAAAAGTAAAATCGAACTCAAATACTTTTCTTGAAATAGTAAAAAGGTTATGAATACTATTGAAACAATTAGGTTTTCAACTATTCTTATTTTAATATACTCCGTTTTAGAATAACAAAGCTTCAAAAAATCGTTTCTGTTTATTTCATTCAATTTTATTACTAAACTTAAAGCCAATACAATATAGATATATTCAGCAAATTGAGTTTTTTCAAATAATTTTATTGAAATACCAATAAATGCAAAAAGACCAACAACATAACCAATTACGGGTTCAATTCCCCATTCGGTTAATTGCCTGTTTAACATTTTGAATTGTAAAATAAAATATTGTTTCATTATTTTTGGATGCGCTAAAATGTCGGCTAACATCAGTTTGTCTCAAAACCTCCGTTTTTTATTATTTTGAACGTAAATATAGTTGATTTAAACTACAAAAAAATAGCTTTCGGTGAAAAGTAAACTGGTTTGCTACCCAAAAATCAGGGTGGCAAAAGGCTTTAAAATGAGTTGTATGAACACGAAAAAACAAAGCCAGCGCGTACTTGCCAGCATACGCTCGGTGGTGAACGGAGGTTTTCCGAATTACTCCACAAAAAAAGAGGAATCCACATCCTCTGGAAATCCTCCTGATTGTTTTACGATAACTCATAGTGACGGAGTCTTAGTGGTTCCATTTAACAAGGGTTTTATTACTTCTTCAGTTGCCTAAAAGCTTGGGTGTTGGCTTTTCGAACCCAACGAACCCTGGCTGTTAGGCGACGTATTAATTTGCTACGTAGTAAAAATAGTTTTTATTTATTTTTTCAGATCTCATAATTTGGAATAGAAAATTATCCTTTTCCATTTCTCCTTGCTGATTAAAATAATAACCATATGAATTATCCGTAAAGCCATCAATTATATAGAAAATGCCTTTATGGGTCTTTATGGCTGAATAAATCTTCAAATCTTTAAGCAATTCTAAAAGTTTGATTTGTTTTTTGGAATAACTATCTTTTATATTAGTTTCGATTTGATTTGAAATTGGGAAAGGAGAATCTGAAGGAATAGAATATTTCCAATATCGATTATTTTCTTTGTACACATTATCAATTCTCTGAAGGTTATTTTGGGATAAGAAGATATCATTTTTACTTTCTAAAATAAGCTTCGAAAGCCCGTCAATTTTTTTTAGATTTTCATTTAAATAACTTTCTAAGGAACTTCTTTTTTCTACTCCTTTGCCTAAAAATTGATTTGGCATATTCATGGACTCTTTCTGTGAAATTTTATATTTATTGGAAAATGCACCCCAAATGAAATTTGGAACCTCACTTGCGAGATGAATAGTATCTAAAGCCCAGACTTTCTCTCTCTTCAAAGGTCTCATGTCCCATTTTGAAAAAGGTTTAATATTCATTAGAAAGGTTTCTAATAATGTTGAATCTTTTTCAGTTGAAGACACTAAAAACTCAAATATTTGGAGATCATACTTTTTATTCTTTTCAGGAAATTCTTGTCCGAATCCAATTGTAGTAATTCCAAGAAGAAAATATAATATAATTAGTTTTTTTTTCATCGTTTTTTAAGTATGTCGCCTAATGGAGTCACGCAAAGGAATTTCACCCTACGTTCCCCCCTGCGTAAAGTCTTCAGACTTTACGCAGGGGGGAAAATCTTCCAAATACAAAACCAACTTTCCATTAAGCCAAATGCCAAATCCGTTGTAGGCTCATAGTGGGCGTTTTTTTATTTCGTTTGTCATTAATATTTCCACTTAAAATAAAAGGCATTTAGCATTTTATTGAATTATTTTTTCTTCATTATCCAAATATAAAATATCTTTTGGTATAAGGTTATTTTGGAAATACTTTATATTCGCTTTTGTCCAAAAGTTTAGTTTTATAGTTCCCATCGTTCCGTTATCTAGCCAATTTCCATCTTTGTCTTGAACTTCTAATTTCCACTTATAAGCTTTTCCGTTTTTAGAAAATTCTTTAAGTCTAGCAATCCCAGTTAAGCCGAAAAGAAGTTGATTCAGCATTTCATTAGTTTCATATTCTGTAAAATCAAAATGCCAATGAAATGCTCCAAAATAAAGTGTGCTCTCACGATGATTTGTTTGCAAATAAATATTAAAACCGTTTTTGTCGTGACAAAATATTTTAAGTTCAGAATTACTTTTTTTATTAAATTTAATATTGGGATACTTAACTATTTTGTCAACTACAAAGTCAATAATATTCGTTTCGTTCATTTAATTTTTAGATTTCAAATTGCGATAGATTTCCGTTTTTGCGCTAAAATGCCCACCAATCGAGTCACGCAAGGGAATTTCACCCCTACATTCTCACGAAACCGTGCTTGAAAGTCTCCCTTCACACGGCTCTTCATGTCCATAAATCACACTAAATTAATTCAATTTATGGGTATTCCGCTGGCAAAATCTTCAGACTTTACGCAGGGCGCGATAGCCTCTTGAAATTCTTATAACTCATTTATCGAAAAACCCATAGTAGCGGAATCTCAGCGGTTCCGTTCAACACGGGCTTCATTGTTCGTGCTTCGCACGCAACGAATCCCTTGCTGTTAGATGCTGGCGTTATTTCTAACGCTATTTCTTCGCAAAGTTGCTTTCTAAAAAATTAGAAATTAAATCAAAATGTTTTAGCGGTTCTGCGTGTCCGCCTTCAATTGCTTTATGTTCGTAATGGTACTTGAAGTTATTGTTTTTAAATCTTGCTATCATAGTTTCTGCCATAGGTGTTGATGGGCAAATTTCATCCTTTGTCGCAGATAACAGAAATACCGCTCCCTTGATATTTTCAATTTTAATAGTTGCTTTTTCTACTGCAATTGTATCTTTTAGCATTGCCTCAAAAGTCCCTCTTAAATCTCGTTTCATTAAAAAGGGGACTGCCTCATCATTTACAGGTACAAAAGATAGCTCTTTGCTTTGATAAGTCCAGCAAGAGGTGGTGAAATGATTGGTGTGTCCGGGAAACACTGCATTACTTCCTACTATACTCACCACACAATCTATATCTTTATAATAACTGGCTATCAATAAAGCTAAATCAGCACCTCTCGACCCACCGATTATAGCGATTTTCTTTTTGTTTATCAGTTTATTTTTTGATGCAATTTTAATGGCATTGTAAACATCTTCAATTGCAATCTTATTGAGGGTATCGGGAGTGCCTTTGCAACCAAAGTAGCCTAATGCTAAAAAAGCATACCCTTTTTCAATAAATTGGTCTCTGTTTTTTTTCCAATAATCGCTTGTCCAAGCATTACCGCCCTCTGAACCTCCAAGTCCAACAATAAGTGGTTGGTTTTTGTTTTTGCCTAAATATAGAACACTCTCAACATTAGGTGTCTGTAAAGTAATTTGAGCAAAAGCGTTAGCTGAAAATATCAGCAGAAAAACAGAAAAAGAATGTCTACAGAATTTTATCATTTCAATGAGTTTTAAATTTGGCGACAAATATATTTCTATGTACTTAGTTAATTTTTGACCTATATCAAAAAATCATTTTTCTGCTCTAATTCTGCTTAATGTTTCTTGAGTTATGCCCAAATAGGAAGCTATCATTCCAAGTGGAATTCTATGGTGTATGTCGTGATAGGTAGCAATAAAATGATTGTATTTTTCTTTTGCACTTGTGAACCTCATTGATGTTATTCTTTCCAACAGGTGTCCAAGAACAGTTCCCATAGAAAGTCTTGCATAGCGTTCCATTTCAGGATGGTTATTAAATAAATACATCAAGTCAGATACGTTTAAACAAAATGCTTCGGTGTCTTCTATGGCATCAATGTAATAAATATCAGTTTGTCTGGTTCTTAAACTACGGGGCGAATTGCTCCATTCACCCTCTGCGGGAAAATATTCACTAATTTCTTTTCCATCTTTGATGAAGTAGGTTCGCAATAGTCCTTTTTGAATAAAATAGCTTTTCGTACAAACTGTAGCAGCATCATGTACAAGTTCCCCTTTTTTAAAAGTCTTGAATACAATTCTGTTAGCAAGTTCAGCTTTTAAAGTGTCACTTAGTTTTATGTATTTTTCAAAGTGACTGAATATTTTTTCTGTCTGTTCGATAAGTCTATTTGTTTATTATTTGTAATGCTGTTCGATTCGCTTGCAGCTAACGTTCTGGCACTACCGGGTTTGGGACTAAATTAAGCTCTATTTTCGGATTTGCCAAATCATCCCAAATACAAGACCATTTTTCCATTAAGCCTATTGCCCAAATCCGTTGTAGCATCTGTTGGCGGTTCGGTTTTTTTATGCGTTTTTTTTCTGATTATCAATAAATTTAGCTATTCTACTGCTATTTGTTATTAATAAATATCCAAGAATAACTTTAAAGAAGTCAAACAAAATCCATCCAGTTTTTGGATAATCTTTGAATAAACTTTCTTGCTGAAAAAAAATAAATATTTCTCTTAGTAAAAGAGGAATATTTTCCACGAATATTAAACCACCAATCACAATTGTTGCAATTGAAATAATTGTAAAGCTTTTGGAATTTAACTCGATGTTTTGAGTTTCAAAATCTCTGTCCAGTTTTAGTTTTTCTATTATCCAAGATGTTTTATAAACACAAAGTCTAAAGACAAAATAATAAATAAATAATATTGCTAAAAAAATTATAGCTAATATTGTTAAGCTTTCAAAATCTCCAATTTGATAAGCAGAATACATAGATGAAAACCATTGAGGAATCACTGTTAATGCACCTAAAATTAAAAGTAAGCCTAAAATTTTTATTAAGATTCTCCAGAATGTGTTAATTGTCATTTATCTATATTTAATTTATTATCAAGTTTTCTCGTTTTCGTTTGGCAAACTGACCGCTAATCGAGTCACGCAAGGGAATTTCACCCCTACATTCTCACGAAACCGTGCTTGAAAGTCTCCCTTCACACGGCTCTTCATGTCCATAAATCACACTAAATTAATTCAATTTATGGGTATTCCGCTGGCAAAATCTTCAGACTTTACGCAAGGAGCGATAGCCTCTTGAAATTCTTATAACTCATTTATCGAAAAACCCATAGTAGCGGAATCTCAGCAGTTCCGTTCAACACGGGCTTCATTGTTCGTGCTGCGCACGCAACGAATCCCTTGCTGTTGTGGGCAGTACTTATTTATTTTTTGTTTGAATGTTATTCAAGTCGTTGCTTAAGTTTTCATTAATGTGGTCTAATGGTTTACCAAACATTTTGATTACTGCAATTGCTTGTTTATCTTGCTCTTCATTTAAATAGTTTATAAATGCTTTAACGGTTTCAACTCTTTCATTCAAATTTCTTCTACCATTAATGTCTGATTCTGGAAACAAATTATTAATTTTTTCAAAATGCTCTTTGTTATAAATTGGAGTATCTTGTAATATCAAGTCTATGTAATGAAATCTTTTTATTAGTTCCTTAAAATAATAATAACCTTTCGTTGAAATACCTAATTCTATTTCTAATTCTAAATTTGTTATTTCAATATCTGAAATAAATTCATCAGATTCAAGTAATTCCATTTGTATCATTTTTTTAATAGATGATGTAATTACGTTTGTTCTGTAACCCAATTCTTTGAAAAAATCTACAATATGGACTAAAGATATAAATTTATTTGTATTTCCCTTATTATCAAAGTTTTCACAAAATTTCTGTAAAATGAAAAAATTTATAAAATGATCGTTTGTTTCTTTTGGTGGAAGAAATATGTTGTTTATAATGCTGAATTCAGAATTATAATATAACTTGTTTTGCAACCCAAGTGCTTTTATAAATTCATGTATTGGAATAATCTGTTTATTTGGTCTATCAACCTCTTTATAGATCTCTCTTAAAATATAGTTACTAACATCTGTATGACCTGATGTTAAGAATTGTTTAAAAACGAGAAGTCCTTCTCTAATATTTGGATAAGTTGTAAAGCTTAAATAATCAATTAATTCGCTATTTTTTTCAGAAAAAAGGGAGTCTTTCAGACCTGACAAAAATTCAATAACAGATTGATTCGTCATTTCGATTTTTAATCCTTTTTTTGTTATTGATGAAGTTGTACCCGACAAAGTAGTTAAATGCTCAAGAGTGTAATTTATTCTTCGCAATAAAACTTCAGAATATTTAGGTGCTGTTATATGGTAAACATTTGATATATATGCGTCAAATGGTGGTTTGTTCCTCCATTTATAATAATATCCTTCTCTTAATGAAAATATCACACCACAATTTGAGTTTTTTGATAAAGAATGGGAGTAAAAAAATACTTTTTCTTGAATTGCTATTTTATACTGGTCTGCATTATCAATTATAACAATTATTCTTTTTCTTCTATCTCTTATCAAATACTTGTTTAGGTATTCTAAATGTTTTGAAAAGTCTTTTAATTGAGTAATAAAAAATTCTGAAACTAGTCTTTCATAAATATCAGAATTATTTAATGCGTATAGCCAAATACTTTCATTATTATTTTTTATCTCTCTAGAATATATTCGTTTTAAAGTTTTGAGGCTATGCAATTCTAAACTTGAATATTTATCTATTATTTTTTCATATATTTCTTTAGAAATATTATTTGGCTCAAATGAATTATAAGTTTCGTAAAACTCTCTAAAATCTATATAGATAGTTAGATGATTTGCTTCAAATTCTTCATCTTTAGTTCTGAAAAGGTGATTAATAAATGTTGTTTTACCTGCACCTTTAGTACCAATAATTATTATTGGTTTTGGAGGTGTTGCATTCTTAATTGAAATTTCATCATTATTAATTTCAGTTGATATTTGATTTACGATGTTCTTAGTATTTACAGCTTTAACAACATTTGAAATTTGAGGTGCTTTATCTTCAAATAAGCGTTCAATTTCATCACGATTTTTTTTAGTCTCAATATTTTCAACAAAGCATTCTTTTATGAAATCTATATCATCTTCTAGCGATGATGAAAAAATCTCGCCAAAAAACCTATCAATTAATGGCGATATTTGAGCACTTAAATTATTTCTGTCAATTTCTTTTTCTCTTTTTATTAAAGTAGATAAAATTGTTTTTGCTTCTTTTTCAATTGGTAAATAATTAAATTTAAAACCACCATTATTAATAATAGAAAATTTAGAAGTATTTTCATAAAACTCTACAAATCTGTTTTCGATATCTTCAATACTATGAAAAATCAAACAATCATTTTCTTTCCAATCTATTCCGTCAGAGTTGTAAAATTTTGCAATAATAAATTGTTTGCCATTTGTTATCATTCCATATTGTAAACCAATGTCTCCACAATAATTTCTAATTTGAGTAATTACATCAAGGTTTTCTTTATAAATATTTTTCAATTTAACTTTTTTATGTGAAGATGGTAAAATAAACTCCTTGTAATTACGTTTTGCTTCAATAACAAAGGATATAGATGGACAATTAATTTTGTAATCAAAAAAGCCTGAATCTAAATGTCCCTCTCTTTTAATATCATTTTCGCTCCAACCTAAAATATTTATTAGATAGCTATCTATAATTTTCGACCTTGTATCTGACTCATTATTATCGTCTAGAATAAAACTATTTATTGAATTTTTTAATCTATCAAATTCATTTTTTGCTTCATCGATTTTTTTCATTTATTCAATCTTTTTCTTTTACCTACGATTTTCAATAGTATTGCCTACAACTAATATATAGTCGCTACTAAATAGCGACTATCCCTCCTTTTTAGGAAACAAACCCGCTATTCAGTAGCGTATACTTTGTAAATATACATTTTAATTATTATCCTACAAATTATCAGACATACGTATTATTTTTCGAATGCTTTTATCGCTCACTTCGGTATACAGCAAAGTGATTTTGATCGTATCGGGAAGTTAAAGGCTACTGTTATACTTTAAACAGCAGTATATTTTATTTGCAAATGTAAACTCTCTATTTCTTATAAAAACTAATTTCATAGCCCAGATGTGAACGGCATCTCCCGCTTAGAAAAACAAGGCTTTTGCCGTAGTTTTTGTTAGCGGGAATACAGTGTACAGCTGGATCAAGCTCCTGAAACTACTTAATGAGTTTATTGAGCATTCCGTTGAAGATAAAGCCGTGGAAAGGCAGAACGGAATACCAGTATAATTTTCCTAAGAACCCGTCTGGCTTAAAAGTTGCAGCCTGATATAAGGTGTTGTGAATGATTTTGAATTCGAGCCATGCTTCGCCGGGTAATTTCATCTCGGCGTATAAAATCAGTTTCCCTTCTTTTTTATCGGCATAGAGAACGCGCCAAAAATCGAGTGCGTCTCCGGGATAAATGTTGTGCTTATTGGTTCTGCCGCGACGGGAGCCCACGCCTCCGGCGAGTTTATCAATAAATCCCCTTAAACTCCAGAGCCAATCGCCATAATACCAGCCGGTTTCACCTCCTATCGACCAGATTTGATTAATCGTAAAGTCACGATCGATAATTTCTTTTTTTCGCCGATCGGTATAACAGCCTTTTTTGGGGACTTTTAGATGTGACGAAATACTTTGGCTGAACCTTCCGCTCACGAGGGAGTCTTTCCAGCTTGAAGCCACTTTGTCTTCATCGACTTTTAATAAGGCTCTTGAAAGTGCTTCTTTGTAACTGATGGGCTGAACGCTCAAAAGTTGATTGATCCGGTTATCGCTGCAGACAACCTCAACTTTCATACTGCTTACCAGAGCAGAAGCCAGTTTATAGGAAGTTGAAGTTACAAAATAGAGCCAGTAGGATGACAGCTTAGGTGTCATTACCGGAATGGTAAAAATATATCTTTTGAGTTTTTTTGCTTTGGCAAAAGCCAGTAACATTTCTTTGTATGTTAAAATATCCGGGCCTCCAATATCAAAACTTTGGTTATAGGTAAGCGGATTTAAAAGGGATTTTGAAAGGAATTCCAACACATCATTGATCGCAATCGGCTGGCATTTTGTATTGAGCCATTTGGGCGTAATCATGACAGGAAGCTTGTTGACCAGATCACGGATAATTTCGAAAGAAGCACTTCCTGAGCCTACAATGATTCCTGCCCGTAACGTGGTTAGCGGGACTGTTGATTTTGATAAAATACTTTCGACATTTTTTCTTGAGGTCAGGTGTTTGGATAGTGATTTATCATTTACTATTCCGCTCAAATAGAGTATCTGCTGTGCCTGGGTCTGATTTATCCTTTCAGAAAAATGGGTTGCCGAAATGCTTTCCTGTTCATCATAATTGGTAGCTGAACCAGACATCGAATGGATAAGATAAAATGCGGCATCGATATCAAGCGGAATATTTATTACAGTTGAATGGTCTAAAAAATCGACTTCAATAACCTGTATTTTTTCCTGAAAATCCTCCGGTACATAAAATCTGTTTTTGTCTCTTACACAGCAAATCACATCATGTCCCTGCGTTACCAAAACTGGCAAAATGCGTTTCCCTATGTAACCTGTGGCGCCTGTTAAGAGAATTTTCATGGTTTTAGATTTTAAAAGTCACCAGACCATAATCCATTTCGAAAATCTGACCTGAAATAGAGTTTGCTTTTTCAGAAATCAGGAAATCAACCATATTAGCCACTTCATCTGGTTTTAGATAGCTTTTCATAGGATGACGTTCTGCCATATTCTCTTTCATACGGTCGTTTCGCAAAATAGAAGCCGAGAGTGAAGTGTCTGTAATTGTGGGTGCAATAGCATTTACGCGTATTGTGGGAGCCAACTCGGCTCCTAGTGATTTTACCAAACCTTCGACACCTGCTTTTGCTGTTGCGATACTGGCATGAAAAGGCATTCCTAATTTTACGGCAACGGTACTAAATAAAACAATAGAAGGCTGTTGGCCTTTTTTTAAAACAGGCAGGTATTTCTGAATCACCTTTACGGCTCCGATGACGTTAATTTCAAAGTCATTTCTGAAATCATCGATGCTTAGGCCCGAGATCGGTTTTAAATTAATCGATCCCGGGCAATAAATCAAAGTGTCTATGTTTTCGATATCAGGAAGTTGATCCTGTACAACATTCAAATCAAAATGAGTCAGGTTTGCATGTGTCAGAGCTGGTTCTGTCCGACTGATATTAAAGACCTTATTAGCTGCTAACTGTTGCTTTAAAACAGCGTTTCCGATACCTTTACTTCCTCCAATGATTAGAATATTTTTCATTTTTGTCTGTTATTTATCATCAAATAATCGTAAATTAATATTTTAAATAATGAGCAACCTCAATTTTGGCCTTCAGATCAAACATTAAATTATACAAACCAAAGAATGTACGGTTCATGTAGATAAAATGTTTAGAGCCGCGGTTGCCATTCATTTTTTTCAGGTTGGTATCTTCTGAAAAACGTTTTCCTAATTCGGCAATTGAATTGAAGAATGTTTCATCTGCAAAATCAAAGGTTTCGTTCTGAAAAGGTTTTGTAAAAAGTGATAATAAATCATGAAACATTTCGGTAAAATAGGCGATTTCTGCCGGGGAATCGTCTTCCCGCAGGATTTCGAGTTCGAAAAGTTTATCATTGAAAAGTCCCGGATTGGTTATGACATTTTTATTAATCAATTCAAAATACGGAATATAGAAATCATTCGGAATTTGCTTCATACAGCCAAAATCCAGAGCAATCAGATGATTTTGATCGTCTACCAAAAAGTTTCCGGGATGTGGGTCTGCGTGTACTTTTCGCAATACATGAATCTGGTACATATAGAAATCCCAAAGTGCCTGCCCAATTTTGTCTCCGGTCTCCCGATCAAAATCTTTTGCTGTAAACTCAGAAAGGTGAATTCCGCTCATCCAGTCCATCGTGATGATTTTCTCTGATGAAAATTCGGGATAATAATTCGGAAAAAGAATGTTTTCGATTTTACTGCAGGCATTTACAACCTCCTGACTTTGTTGAAGTTCCAGTAAATAATTGGTTTCTTCAATCAGTTTATCCTCTACTTCTTTAAAATATTTATCCGAATCTTTTCCCTGTAGATTAAACATGCGGATGGCGATAGGTTTTACCAAAGCCAAATCAGACGAAATACTGTTCGCAACACCGGGATACTGAATTTTTACTGCCAGTTTTTTATCGCCTTTCTTTGCCAGATGCACCTGCCCTATACTGGCGGCATTAACGGAATTGGCATTGAATTCGTCAAAAATTTCATACGGTGTTTTGCCAAAATTATTTTTAAACGTTTTCAAAACCAATGGCGCTGAAAGTGGCGGAACAGAAAACTGTGACAACGAAAATTTCTCTACATACGCCTGTGGCAGAAAATTTTTGTCCATGCTCAGCATCTGGGCTACTTTTAAGGCACTCCCTTTCAGGCTTTTTAGTCCGTCATAAATATCCTCGGCATTGTTTTCGTTGAGTTTATCGCGGGTCAAATCCGGATTGACTATTTTTTCAGCATAATGTTTGACATAGTTTACGCCTATTTTTGCCCCGGTCTGTACCAGTTTTCCTGCTCGTTCTATTTTTGACGTTGGTATATAATCGATAGTTTTCATGATTTGCTGTATATTTTTTCTTTAAAGAGAAATTTTCCTAAATCTATTAGATGATTTATGGGAGCCACATTCATTAATTCGAAGGAAGCATTGACCGATTTTTCGATAAATATGTCTGTTTTTTCAAAAGCTGCAGATTCATCGTCTTTCCAGAACTTTATTGTGAGCATCAATTGAAACCAGGCACTTTCCTGAATGGCTTTCTCCTGAAACTGCTGCAGTTTTTCGACTTCAAGCCTGTAATCATCTGTGAGGATTTCAGCAACATATCCTTTGAAACTATCTCTTAATGAAGTAAGCTGCGTTAGATTTTTTAATGGATTTCTGTCCATTTTAAGCGCTTGTAAAACATAACTTCTGTTGGCTGTGAGGATTTCGAAAAACGTAAAATAAAAACTCAGCATTTTGTTTTTCATGTCATAATGCAGATAATCCGCATTTTGATGCAAAAGAGCCACTGTGTTAGCAAAAAACATTCTGAAAATTTCTTTTTCCAGGCCTTCGAGTGTCCCAAAAAAGGTATAAAATTCGGCCTCTGTAAAATCATTTTCTTTTGCAAAACGGTAAACTGATTTTGGTTTTTCGCCTTTTTCCAGAACTTCATTCATGTATATTGAAACGATATCTTCTTTACTGATTATCTTATTTTTAACAGCCATTTTTATTTAAGTTTAGAATTTGATATAAAGATAGGAAATGTTTAAGTATCTTTATGAATCCTTAAACAAAAGGAACTGTTAAATATATGATAAACTATTATGGCTAAAAACGTATTACTCACCGGAGGGTCAGGTTTTATTGGAAAATACCTTACCGACATACTCATTAACAATGGTTTTTCGGTATCTGTTTTAAGCAGATCAAACAAAAATAATACGGATTTTATTACGTATTATAAATGGGATCTGAACCGTAACTATATTGACGAAAATGCCGTTTTGAATGCAGATTTTATTATTCATCTGGCTGGCGAAGGAATTGTAGAAAAAAGATGGACGTCCAGGCGCAAAAATGACATTTTAGAAAGCCGCATAAAACCAATTGAACTTATTTACTCTGTTTTGCAAAAAAACAATAAATCATTGGATGCTTTTGTTTCTGCTTCGGCAGTAGGAATTTACGGAGCGGAAACTTCGGATGAAATCTGTAAGGAGAACACAGCTCCCGCCAATGATTTTTTAGGAACAACCTGCCAGAAATGGGAAAGTACGGCTACTAAAATAAAATCATTGGGCATCAGAACTGTAAAAATCAGAACCGGTATTGTTTTGGGCAGAAATGAAGGTTTTCTAAAAAAACTTTTACCTGGTTTTAAAATGGGTTTTGGTACCATATTAGGATCAGGAGCACAATTTGTACCCTGGATCCATATTGAAGATTTGTGCGCTGTTTATTTAAAGGCAATTCAGGATGAAAAATTAAATGGTCCTTACAATGCAACTGTCTTAGACAATACTACAAACGAAACCGTGTCTAAAACAATTGCCGGTTTGTACGGTTATTCGGTCTGGCTGCCTAAAGTGCCTGCTTTTGTACTTAAAATAGTTTTGGGCGAAATGAGTATTGCTATACTGACCGGAAAAAGGGTTTCACCTGAAAAAATTAAAAACGCAGGTTTCAGGTTTCAGTTTGAAGATCTGGAAACAGCGCTTTCAAACTGTATATCCTAAATTCAGTTTATTTTAACGTGATAAGGGTTCTTTCATCATTTCCAATAACACCATTTAATTCGGCATTGACTGTTTTGGCAATTTTAGAAGCAATTTTGTTCGGGATTTCAATATCAAAATCTGCTATGGTAATCGGAAAATCAGACCTGATCCTGATTACTCCAAATGCTTTTTTGAAGAAAGCTTTTACCGAGATCTCTTTGTATTTTCCATGAATCATCAATTTCCCTTTAATTATATATTCTTTCTCCGTTTCGTCAATATCTTTTAAATCAAATTTTGCAATTTTGCCTTTAAAAACAGCTTTGGGATACCGGTGACTTTCAACATAATTTTCGTTAAAATGCTGTTCCATCAAATCCAGTTTAAAACGAAAATCCCGCATCAAAACAGTACATAATAAAGTACTTGTTTTAGGATCTAAAACAACTGCAACCGAATTGTTTACTGCTGTGATCTCTTCAAAAAACGGGACGGAAGCTTCAAAATTCAGTATTGCTTTATTGGTAGTAATTTTTTCCTGAGCAATCACAGAACAAGTGGTAAACAGTAAAATAAAAAATACAATTCTTTTCATAATCGTCAGTATTTAAACAATTATGTCATCCGGTTTTAGACGAAGAAGAAGATCAGACTATCAGGCTCAAAAAAAATCGAATGGCGATTCAGTGAAAATGCTGTAACCCATAAATGATTACACTTAAAGTTACGGAATTTCCGGCAATAAGGATGCTGGTTTTGTGCTAAATATTTGTGAACGTTTTACAAAAGAATGTTCCTTATACTCACAAACCGTTACTGGACCGGCGTACAAATTTCAATCAAAAAACCCTCCGGATCCCTTACATAGGCGACGATCTGACCCCAGGGTTTTTTCTTGGGTTCTGTGGCCAGAACAGCTCCGAAAGAAATCGCTTTTTGTACAAGATCGCCAACATTATCGGTTATAAAACCTAATTCAATTGCAAAAGGTTTATCTTCTAAACTGCTTTCGATAAAACCTTCTTTCAGGTTTTGCAAGGCCAGTTTTTTGGAAGCGAATGAAATTGTTGTTTCGCCTGTGTTTATTTCACCATAATCATTTCCTGGCGTTATAAATTTTCTTGAAAATCCGAATGCATTTTCATAAAAAACGATCGCCTTTTCTACATCTGCTACATATAAAATTGTATATCCAAATTTTACCATTTTACTTTATTTTAAAGAATTTATCCCTATCAAGGCAGAAAATTATCCTATTTCCAGCAACACATTATACTTGTCTAAATTTACCAGGTCTTCAATCGAATTTACTTTAGCCTCCTTAGCGTGCTGTTCTATTTCTTTTTTGGTTTCAATTTGTTTGATACATTTTCTAAAACGGCGTACTTCATCCAGATTGGTTAAAATAAGTCCCGGAACCTGAACGCTTTTACCTTCTTTATCTTTTGCTACCATTGTAAAATAAGACGAGTTGCAATGTTTAACCACACCAGTCTGAATGTGCTCAGACTCAACACGTATACCGACAACCATAGAACTTCTTCCGACATAATTTACTGATGCTTTCATGGTTACCAATTCTCCAACTTCAATAGGTTTTAAAAAGTTTACCGTATCAACAGATGCTGTTACACAATAATTGCCACAAAATTTTGAAGCACATGCAAAAGCTATCTGATCCAGAAGCTGTAAAATATAACCTCCGTGAATTTTTCCGCTAAAGTTAGTATGCGACGGAAGCATCAACTCGGAAATACTAATTTTTGATGAAGAAACGGGTTTGAAATCTGTAGTCATTGGTAATCTGTTTTTAGTTTTTGGTTTATTTAAGTGGTAGTTTAATACAATAATTGATTTTCATCGGTATTGGAAGCTCTCGCAATAATATTTTCCGGAAGTGATTTTTTTGCTTTAGCCCCCATTTTTTTTAATCTTTCAACACTGGAAATCAGGTTTCCTTTTCCATCAACAAGCTTGTTCATGGCATTTTCGTATTCGGTTTTGGTGTCTTTAATTTTGTTTCCTATTTTTACTAAATCCGTTACAAAACCTTCAAACTTATCATATAATGCGCCCGCCTGACGTGCAATTTCAAAAGCATTTTCCTGTTGTTTCTGGTTGGCCCACATACTGTCAATTGTGCGTAAAGTGGCCAGTAAAGTCGTTGGTGTTACAATAACTATGTTTTTTTCGAACGCTTTATTGTACAAATTAGCATCCTGATTTAAAGCAATGGCGAAAGCGGGTTCAATAGGAACAAAAAGCAACACAAAATCGGGACTTTCAATTTGATAAAGGTCGTGATAATTTTTACTTCCCAATTGCTCAACATGTCTCTTGATGGAATTGACATGCTCTTTTAAAAGATCTGTTTTAAGAAACTCTTGTTCTTCATTTACCCATTTTTCATAAGCCGTCAGGGATACTTTTGAGTCGACAATCATTTTTTTTCCGTCAGGCAGATTAATGACTACATCCGGCAAAACACGATTACCATCAGCATTGGTAAAGCTTTGCTGCACTTCGTACTCCCGTCCTTTTTCCAGACCTGATTTTTCCAGAACGCGTTCTAAAACCAGCTCGCCCCAGTTACCCTGCATTTTACTGTCGCCTTTTAGTGCTTTTGTCAAATTTAAAGTCTCTTTGCTCATCTGGATATTCATTTCGCTTAAACCTAAAATCTGCTGACGCAAAGCAGCATGGTAGTCGATGCTCTCTTTGTGTGTCTGTTCTACTTTTTGTTCAAAACCCTGAATTTTATCCTGCAGTGGCAACAGGATGTTTTTCATGTTTATGGAATTCTGCTCTGTGAATTTTGCTGATTTTTCTTCGAGGATTTTATTGGCCAGGTTTTCGAATTCTTTGGTGAATTTTTCCTGTAATGCTGTTATTTCTGCCTTCTGTTCTTTATGGCGTTCCCACAAATTCTCAAAATCGACCTCTTTTTTAGAAAGCTGAATCGCAAGACTGTCTTTTTCGTTACGGATATTTTCTTTCTCCGAATTGATTAGATGAAGTTGTTTTTCAAAATTGTTCTTTTCATTTTGAGACTGTTCTTTCTGCAATTGAAATTGGCTGCTGGCTGCATTTAGTTTTTCGTTCAGGCTTACTTTTTCTGTTTCGGATTTGGCAACAGACATGATTTTACCTAAGTAAAACCCCAGGAACAAAGCAATCAGGAAAAGGAATAAAAAAGGAAGTAAATCGAACATATCTACGTTTATTTTTAAGTAAAAGTACGCAATAATACGTAGTCGTTAATCTTTACAATTAAAATTTCACGAATTAGTATTCATTCTAAATTAAATAAACAAATCTGTAATTTTTTTAAAAAAAGAGTAACTAACGCAACCTTTTTAAAACTATTGCATCTACTTAACATAAACCTAATAATTAAAAATTCATGAAAAAGTTAATTTTAAGCTTATTTATAGCATTTGGGATCAGTGCCTGTTCACTGAATGATGATTTACCCCAGGATACTTGTGGAGCGTATACTATTGTCCCTTTTAGCGGATTTCCTCTTCCCTGCAACTATTCGATTAAAGAACAATTTCCTAATCCTGCTGCCTTAGTTATAAACACACAGGAGAAATTGAATCAGTATTTTAATCAACATGCTAATACATGCACAGTTGCAAGTGATCCAACTATCAATTTTACTACTAATTTTTTAATTGGAATATTTTCAGGTCAAAAATCAACCACCGGTTATGGTATAAAAATTAGTTCGATAGTAGAAAATAATTGCCAGATTATTGTTAATTTTTACGAATATGGCCCACAAACTGGCGAAACGACTACTCCGTCTGTAAACTATCCGGCTGATTATGTTTTGATTCCTAAAACAACAAAACCTATCTTTTATAACAAAACTACAGAAAATAAAGACAATATTGTAATTGGAACTTTTGGCAGTGTTAACGACTTTTTTCAACTAAATGACTATAATTTTCTTAAATTCTTAAATGTTGTCAATACAGAAAATTATCAATTTGGTCAATATAAATATACCGCTACAATAAAAAGAGGTGAATATACGTTGTTTCTCAAAAGTGTCCCAACTGAAATCTTAAACTTAAAAGGCCAAACCAAAACCTACGGATCTCCAGACCCGCAAAATCAGGGTGGCGTTTATTTTGAATTACGTCAAGGTGCCAGTACAACGAAAATCTATATCGACAACACCGATACAGAAGATCAGAGTACAGAAGTGAAAGCGTTCAAGAAGGCAATTAAAGACAAAATTGTACTCTTAAAAACTTAAACGAATCATGACAAAAAAACTATTTATTTTTATTGTATTTAGCATTTTCACTACTACCTATTCATTAGAAGCCAACACAACCAAAACCGATCAGATTATTGATACCTGGGTATGGGAAAAAACGATAGGCGGAGAGAGTAATCCTTACATTTCTACTCCCAAAACAATAGGATTCAATAAAAAAATAGTTTTTACCTCTGACGGAAAAATCATCACCTACAAAGATGATGTCGAAATTCGTAACAGCACCTATGAAATCAAAAAAGGAATCAGTTTTTTTGACCAGTCAGAAAAAGAACTGATTTCTTTTGAAGGTAAAACATACATCATAGAAAGCCTTGATAATCAAAACTTAATAATAATAAGTAATGACTCTGAAGGCACGCGAACTATCTATAAAAAATAGGTTAAGAGTATAAAAAAAGTTATTTTTACCAAAACCAAACAACCCTGTTTTTGAAAGACGATTTAGACATATATATTAAACAATGTATACAAAATGACAGAACAGGACAACTGAAAATTTATCAGTTGTTCTCGCCTGTTTTATATGGTATTTGCTTAAAATATATGAAAAATGAAGACGATGCCAAGGATGTTTTTCAGGAAGCCTTTATTATTGTTTTTCAAAAAATCCATCAATATAAATTTGAGGGTAGTTTTGAAGGCTGGCTTAAACGAATTTTTATCAACAAACTGATCGAAACATTAAATAAGAAAAAAAAAGAAAGTTTCTTTTTAGATGTTTTTGATCCTGATACCGATTTCATAGAAGAGGAGGAACTGGAAATTATTCCGATCGCACAAGAAAAATTACTTGAATATATCAGAGAATTACCAGATCAGTACCGTATGGTTTTTAATTTATATGTTTTTGAAAAAATGAAACATAGAGAAATTGCAGAAAAACTCAAAATTTCAGAAGGAACCTCAAAATCCAATTTAAACAGGGCCAAAAGAATTTTACAAAAAAGGATTTTGAGTATTAAAAATTTTAAGACAGCATGAAAAAGCAAAAAATAGAAGATATTTTTTCATCAATTGAAAACTTTTCGAGTGTTCCACCACCCGAATTATGGACTAAAATTGAGGAAGAACTTAATAAACCCAAAAAGAAAAAGAGAGCAATTCTCTGGTGGTCTGCTGCTGCATGCCTTTTATTAGGATTATTGCTTCCTACTGCGTTACATTTTAATTCTGATTCATCAATCGAAACAATAAATAACGGATCGATAGAAAAAAGTATTGCTGTTGACGAAAACAAAAGAAATCTGGATAATAACAAAGCAATATCTAATGCTGAAAATAGCCCGGAAGAAGAATCTGACATTGTCAAAAGTTTATCTTTAGAGAAAATTGCAAATCAATCAAACAATTCTCAAAATGACAAAACACACAGAACAAAAATTACTCCTTTCAACTCTAATAATATAGTTAATTCCAGCATTTCTTACCCGAAATCAAACAAAAACGAAAAAACAAACCACACTGTAGCTGAAAAAACATTTATTACTGGAAGACAGCATTCTTTCAATTCTTCTGATAATAAGGTACTGCAATCTGAAAAAAGAAATCAAAACCAGACTGTAGCTGAAAAAACATTTATTACTGGAAATCAGCATTCTTTCAATTCTTCTGATAATAAGGTACTGCAATCTGAAAAAAGAAATCAAAACCAGACTGTGGCTGAAAAAACATTTATTACTGGAAATCAGCATTCTTTCAATTCTTCTGATAATAAG
>NZ_QJHK01000016.1 GCF_003202435.1 Flavobacterium cheongpyeongense | reverse complement strand
GTCCGAAAACAGATTTAGTCGAAAAATACTTATTTTTACCCATCGTTATTTGAATTTTGCAACTCTAAATTACGATGTTTTTTAAGAAGCCATTAATTTGGCTTCTTTTTTATCGGACAACAATGAATATTTTTTAAAAAATATTTAAAATTATAGATGTTTTTCACCCATTATCATAAGAATATGGTTGGCCGAATTAAAATTTTTAGAAGATAAGTATAATTTGAACTTTAGCAAGGGTGAATATAATTAACAAAAAAATTCCAAATTCCAATTAAAAAGTTGGAATTTGGAATTTTATGTTTTAGAATTTTAACTTTTAGACATCATCAAAATCTACATAAATAGTTTCCGAAGTTGGATGCGCCTGACAGCTAAGTACCAAACCGTCAGCAATTTCCTTATCAGTTAAGATTGAGTTTTTTGTCATCTCGGCACTCCCTTGAGTTATACGGCAAAGACAGCTGCTGCAAATTCCGCCCTGACAGGAATAGGGTGCATCGATTCCTTGTTTTAAAGCTGCATCCAGAATGGTTTGTTTTTGCGACATTTCAAAAGAAACTTCGTCATCATCAACCAAAACAGTAATTTTCGTATGTCCTTCCAGAGAAGTTTTGATTTCATTTTCCTGTGAAGAAGAGGTAAAAAGTTCAAACTTAATAGCGGAGTCTTTTACGTTCTTTTCTTTTAAAATTCCGGAAACCGTATTGATCATTTCTTCCGGACCACACAAGTAGAACTTATCAAAGTCAAGTTCTTTGTGCTTGTTGTTTAAAACAAAATTCACTGCCGATTTATCGATTCTTCCAAACAAAGCATTTTCGGCTTTAGCCTGACTAAATACATAATGTACAAATAAGCGCCCTACGTATTGCAATTGTAAATCGTGAAGTTCCTGATGAAAAATAGTTTCTTCAGGAGTTTTGTTTCCGTAAACTAAAACAAATGAACTTTTTGGCTCACTTTTTAAAACCGATTTTATAATAGAAAGAACAGGTGTAATTCCGCTTCCGGCAACAAAAGCCGCATAGTTTCTTTGCTTTTCAGCTTCTGGTTCAAAAGTAAATTTACCTTCAGGATGACCTACTTCAAGAACATCTCCGGCTTTTAATTTGGTATTGGCAAATTGTGAAAACAAACCATTTTTAACTGCTTTTACTGCAATTCGCAATTCTCCGCTTTCCGGTTCCGAGCAAATAGAATAAGCCCTGCGAATATCCTGATTGTCAAGGGTTAATTTTAAATTTATATACTGTCCTGCAATAAATTTATAGTCTTGTTTTAGTTCTTCGGGTACATTAAAGAGTATGGAAACAGCGTCAGAAGTTTCACGTTTTACCTCTTTAATAATGAGTTTTAAGAATGAAGGCATGATATGATATTTTATGCAAAAGTAGCAAACAGCAACTAATTGAAAGGGACTTAATTATTTTTTTTAATTTTTTTTGTAACGTTTCTCTAAATTTGATCTCTTACTACAAAACTGAAAACCAAATAATCATGATTAAAAAGTTTATTTATCTTGAATGGAAAGCCTTTACCAGATCGGCATCGTTTGGTGCAAATCTGGCAATGAAAATTTTGATTGGCTTTTTGATGGCTTATTTTTCCCTTATTTTTATCGGAATGGGAGTGGGAGCATTTTACATATTAAAGAAAATGAATCTTGAACCGTTACTAACTATTAATAAGTTTCTAATTTATTATTTTTTATTTGATTTAGTTGTTCGTTTATTAATGCAGGCAATTCCCGTGTTGAATATTAAGCCATTACTGGTTCTGCCTTTTAAAAGACCTACGATTGTCCATTTCTCACTTGGTAAAACTGCTATATCATTTTTTAACTGGGCGCATGCTCTGTTTTTTGTTCCTTTTTCTGTTGTACTGATTATTGAAGGCTATGATGTTGTGGGCATTCTTTTTTGGCTGACAGCTGCTTTTTCGATAGTTTACATCAATAATTTTTTGAATATTATTTTGAATAATATCGAAAAATTATTTGTTGTTTTCCTAGTAATTGCCTTGGCTTTAGGAGCAGCACAATATTATAAACTATTTGATATTACTACTTTTTCAGGACCTGTTTTTCAGGGATTTTATGAAACAAAAGGGCTGTTTTTAATTCCTTTTTTGGTTTTAATTGGTTTGTATTTTTTTACATTCAGATACTTTCAGAATAATTTATTTCTGGATGCCGGGCTTTCTAAAAAAGAAGATATTGCTACAACCGAAAATCTTGTCTGGTTAAATCAATTTGGAACTTTAGGGACATTTCTTAAAAATGATATCAAGCTCATCAAAAGAAACAAAAGATCAAAAACGACCATTTTCATGAGTATTCTCTTTTTGTTTTACGGATTGATCTTTTTTGGAAATTCACAGCAGCCTGAAATCATGCATATTTTTGCCGGAATATTTGTTTCAGGTGGGTTTTTATTTGTCTTTGGGCAGTTTGTACCCAGTTGGGACAGTTCTTATTATCAATTGATGATGACACAGAACATTCCATATCGCGGATACATTACCTCAAAATGGTGGCTGATTGTTATAGCAACTTTTATTTCTACGATTTTAGCATCATTCTATCTTTTTTACGGATTGGAAATTTATCTGACAATTGTGGCCGGGGCAATTTACAATATTGGAGTCAACTCCCATTTGGTACTTCTTGGAGGCGCATTTACCAAAACACCAATCGATTTAAGTAATGCCAGTGGTGCCTTTGGTGATAAAAAAGCATTTAATATAAGTGCCATGTTGCTGACGCTGCCAAAATTATTGCTCCCATTGTTATTCTATTGGATTGGACTTCATTTCGGAGATAAAATATTAGGACTTGCCTTGGTTGCAGGAGCCGGAGTTTTAGGTTTTGTGTTTAGAGATACCGTTTTTTCTGTAATTGAAAAGAGATATAAAATCGAAAAATACAGTACTATAAGTGCTTACAAACAAAAGAGTTAATTAGTCATTTCAAAATGTGTCGATTAAATAATGGCGCAATTGACGAATCTAAATATAAATTCAAAATATAAAATCAAAGAACCATGATACAAGTAAATCAACTTTCAAAAATATATAACGGAACAACAGTTTTAAACATAAACAATCTTGAAATTCCAAAAGGACAAAGTTTCGGATTAGTAGGTAATAACGGCGCAGGAAAAACTACTTTTTTCAGTTTATTATTAGACCTGATTCAGCCTTCTACAGGGTACATTACAAGTAATACTATTCAGGTCAATACCAGTGAAAACTGGAAATCTTTTACAGGTTCATTTTTAGACGAAAGTTTCCTGATAGGTTATTTAACTCCCGAAGAATATTTTTATTTTATTGGAGATTTACGTCATCAGAATAAAGCTGATGTTGATGCTTTATTAGCACAGTATGAAGAATTTTTTAATGGCGAAATTTTAAAGAACAAAAAATACCTGCGGGACTTATCAAAAGGAAACCAGAAGAAAGTCGGAATAATTGCAACACTTATTGGTAATCCTGAAGTTGTTATTCTGGATGAGCCATTTGCCAATTTGGATCCGACAACAGTTAGCCGGTTAAAAAAAATTATTAAAGAATTAGCTGAAAACCCAAATGTTACTGTTTTGGTTTCGAGTCATGATTTGCAGCACACAGTTGAGGTTTGTGACAGAATTGTAGCCTTGAATAAAGGAGAAGTTGTAAAAGATATTCAAACCTCAAAAGAAACCTTGCAGGAACTGGAATCGTTTTTTGCTGTTTAAATTTCTATATTTCAAAAAGAAGCGTATTTTTACCAGTCATTATACTAAAAAGCCTTTATAGAAGTTAATTGATTTAAACTCTTTTCTATTGAAAAAGAATACGCTGAAATACAGTTTTCCATTTATTTTTTTATTTTTTTTGATAGCTTGTTCTACCAAAAGGGATACATTTTTGGCTAGAAATTCGCATGCCTTAAGCACAAAATACAATATTTTGTATAATGGCGGAATTGCTTTAGACAAAGGACTGGCTACAATAAAAGGCAATGATCAGGATAATTTTTGGAAAATGCTCCCAATTGAAAAAATGCAGATCGATGAAAATATTTCTGAGAAAGAGAAAACCAAAAACCCCGATTTTGAATTAGCAGAAACCAAAGCAACAAAAGCAATTCAGAAACACTCCATGAATATTGGAGGCAGAGAGAAAAACTCCCAGATTGACGAAGCCTATCTAATGCTTGGAAAAGCACGTTATTATGACCAGCGTTTTATTCCTGCGCTTGAGGCATTTAATTATATTTTATACAAATACCCCAACAGCAGTAATATTTATACAGCTAAAATTTGGCGTGAAAAAACCAATATGCGTTTAGGAAACGACGCAATTGTGATAAAAAATATTAAGCTTTTATTAAAAAAAACGGATTTAGGCAAACAAACATTTTCAGATGCAAATGCGCTATTAGCAGAAGCATTTTTAAATTTGGAACAAAAAGACAGTGCTGTTACTAAACTTAAAATTGCTGAAAAATTTTCTAGAATAAACGAAGACAAGGCCCGTTATCGTTTTATTTTGGGTCAGATGTATCAGGAAGCAGGAAAAAAAGACAGTGCTGCTTATTTTTACGACGGTGTAATCGATATGAACCGTAAAGCTGATAGAAGATATATGATGCAGGCATATGCAAAAAAAGCACAAATGTTTGATTATGAAAATGGAGATCAGAATATGTTTATTGAAACTTATAATAAACTGGTTGATGATCGCGAAAACAGACCTTATTATGATATCCTTTTTTTCGAAATGGGTGTGTTTTTCGACAAGTTCAAAGAACAGGAAAATGCGCTGGAATTTTATAATAAATCCTTAGCAAGAAAATCTAAAGATTCTTATTTGATAGCTTCAACTTACAGAAATATAGGAAATATGTATTTTAAAAATACAGATTATACTATGGCTGCTAAATATTATGATAGTACATTAGTGAAATTAGATCCGAAAAGCAGGGAATTTGCTTTTATCCAAAAAAACCGAAAAAACTTAGACAACGTTATCAAATACGAAGGAATTGCAAAACGCAACGACAGTATTATTAAAGTCAAATCTTTACCGGAAATAGAAAGAAAGACATATTTCGAAAATTATATTGCAGAATTAAAAAAGAAAGACGAATCGAAACGAATCTTAGAAGAAAAAGAAAAAGAACGATTAGCGAATATCGAACAAAACACCAATTCAAATAGTACACCAGAAGCTCAAAATCCTCAATCAACAGGAAATAATTCACCTGTTGGGATGCCAGGAGGATTCAATCCGCCAGCCGGAAATGATGTAGCAAGTGTTTTCTATTTCTATAATCCGTCAACAGTTGCTTACGGAAAATTACAGTTCAAAAAAATGTGGGGCAACAGGGCATTAGCAGGAAACTGGAGATTATCTCCTTCAAAATCAAACGCAAATCCAGCTTTAAAAGACCAAATGAATTCGAAACAGGATTCAATAAATGCTTTGAAAGATTCAATTGTTATCGAAAAGTATACAACAGAATTTTACGAAAAACAGCTTCCAGCAACTCAGGTTGCCATGGATAGTATCGGAAAAGAACGCAACTTTGCATACTACCAATTAGGGTTAATTTATAAGGAGAAGTTTAAGGAATACGATTTGGCCAGCAGTAAATTTGAACAATTGCTTCTTAATAGTCCGGAAGAAAAATGGATCTTACCATCGATGTATAACTTATATAAAATTTATCAGATTACAAATCCTGCCAGAGCCGAAAGAATCAAATTTGATATTACTGCCAATTACCCAAATTCGAGATACGCTCAAATTTTAAACAACACAAATCCTGAAAACGGCACAAATTTATCCCCTGAAAAGGAATATGAAAAATGGTATAAATTATTTCAGGATGAACAGTTTGAAGTTGTACTTGACAATATTGATAATTTGATAAATCAATATTCAGGAGATGAAATTGTTTCTAAATTCGAATTGTTAAAAGCCAATACCTTAGGGAAGGTTGAAGGTTTAGCTGCCTATAAAAAGAGCATGGAAGAAGTTGCCGATAATTATCCAAATAGTGAAGAAGGCAAAAGTGCGCGTGAAATTTTAGAAAAACAAATCCCAACTCTGGAGAAGCTAGATTTTACTACAGTTGATGGTAAAAGCTGGAAAATTTTATATTTAGTCGGTAAAAACGATACTAAAACAGCTAAAAAAATTGAAGAAGCACTTAAGGTTTTTTTATTAATTGAAAATTTTGAAAGATTAACCACTTCTTTTGATAAATATAATAAGACTGAAAGCTTTTTTGCAATTCATGGTATAAAATCTGAGGCTTATGCCAGAGATGTTGCAAGAGTTTTAAAAGATGATGAAAAATATAAAATTTCACATCCTTTCATTATTATTTCAAGTGATAATTATAAAGTAGTTCAGATGAAGAAAAATCTTCAGACTTATTTAGCGCCAAAAACTCTATAACCATGTTTGAAAAAGCAAAAAAAAGCGGCACAGAACTTTTAGGAAAAACCAACAGAATTGTTGAAGGAACTTCTATTATAGGAAATATTGTTTCTAAAGCAGATTTTAGACTTGATGGAGAATTGATTGGAAATTTCACATCCCAGGGAAAATTAGTCATGGGGCCTTCAGGCGTTATAAAAGGCGAAATTATATGTAATAATGCAGATATTGAAGGAGAATTCGAGGGGAAATTAAAAGTTTTAGAAATCCTTAATATAAAAGCCACAGCACGTATTCACGGAGAAGTAGTAGTAGGTAAACTTTCTATAGAGCCGGGAGCTGAGTTTACAGCAACTTGTTCGATGCTAACAAATTCTAAAGAAGTAATTTTGAAAGATGGAAAAGGAGCCGAACAAAAACCAAAGGAATAAGTGGATAGCACTTATTAATATCCCGATCCAAATGGGCGTTATTATTTTCTTGTTTGCTTATTTAGGAACTTGGTTAGATGAAAATCATCCAAGTCCAAAAGTCTACTATAATAAGGTATTAGTGATGGTTGGTGTTGGTCTTGCTTTATATAATGTTATTCGTCAGGTAAACGAAATCAATAAAATAAAGTAAATTTACTTTCAAAAGAGCTTTAAATAAATGTTGCATCTTTGCAAAAAATTATTTCAAAATGCTTTTAAAAAATTACAAACCCATTTTACATTTATTCTTTTTTGCTTTAGCATCATATATTCTGCATAAAATAGTTTTTATATTTTTTGATATCCCAAATCAAAATTTTTATTATAGTTTAGAATCATTGTATTTGATTTTTTTTTCATTCAGTTCAGTATTTTTTATCGTATTATTAAAGTTTACAATTAAAAATTTTGACAGTACTGGAATGATGTTCATGATGGGTACTTTGATTCAAATGTTTTTCTGTTATTTAGTTTTGAGACCGATTTTAAATGAGAAGATTCACAACGTGTCTGTTGAAAAAACTAATTTTTTTATAACATTTATTTTGTTTTTGTTATTTGAGACGCTTATAACTGTCCGATTATTAAATGAAAAGCGTTAAATTAGCAATTCTGTAAAACAAGGTTCAAAAATAATTTTTCATATCCTTTTGAATATTAATAAAAAATGTACCTTTGCACCAAATTTTAGAAACGTAAAAAATAAGATTTTTAACAGATATGGTGATTTCAAACAAACCACTCAGATTTATTCTTGCAGCTTTAGTAGCTTGTCTTCCATTAATGAGTTTTTCAAATACGGAAAAAGACTCAGCGCATGTTCAAACTGAAGAAGCTCATGGAGCTGTTTCGGAAGGTCATCATAAAGGTCATTCAGAACCAACAGATGTTAAATCTAAAATTAAGGCATTTATTGACCACCACGTTTTAGATTCTCATGATTTTACTTTAACTCAGGATAATGAGACAGGTAAATATTATGGTTTTTCATTACCCATAATTATCTGGGATAATGGTTTGCATATTTTTTCTTCTTCAAAATTTGATCATGGTAATTCTGTAGCAGAATCAAACGGAAGTTATTATACAATCAATCATCATGATGGGAAAATATACAGAACAGATGCTTCTGGTACAATTACAGAAAATGAAGAAACAGGTCATCCTGATAATGTTCGTCCTTTAGATTTTTCAATTACAAAAACAGTTGTATCTATTTTTGCAGCAGCATTATTAATGTTCTTCGTATTTTCAAGTTTGGCAAAATCGTATGCTAAAAACGGAGGAATTGCTTCTGGAGTTGGAAGAATTTTTGAACCACTTGTAGTTTATATTCGTGATGAAGTTGCTATTCCAAATATTGGTGAAAAACACTATAGAAAATATATGAGTTATTTATTGACTATCTTTTTCTTTGTATTGTTTTTAAATATTTTCGGATTAACTCCACTAGGGATTAATGCTACAGGTAACTTAACAATTACTTTCTCTTTAGCAATCCTTACTTTCTTAATTACAAATCTTACAGCAAATAAAAATTATTGGGGTCACATTTTCTGGATGCCAGGTGTGCCAAAACCAATGAGAATTATTTTGGCACCAATTGAATTGTTAGGAGTTTTCATTAAACCATTTTCATTAATGATTCGTTTGTATGCTAACATTTTTGCTGGTCACATAGTTTTAATGAGTATCATCGGATTAATGTTTATCTTTAAAAGCTGGATTGGAAGCAGTTTGTCTTTTGGATTGTCATTTGTACTTTCTATTCTTGAAATTTTAGTTGCCTTTTTACAAGCCTATATTTTTACAATGCTGTCTGCTCTTTATTTTGGTTCAGCAGTAGAAGAGCATCATCACGAAGGAGAAGCTCACCACTAAGTCGAAAGTCAGATGTCAAAAGTTATAAAGTCAAGTAGTAAATGACTTTTAAAGTTTAGGATCTTTAATAAAGAATGTTTAATTTTTAATTTATATATTATGGAAATTCCAAATATCGTTGGAGCAGGATTAATCGTAATCGGAGCAGCATTAGGAATTGGTAGAATCGGTGGTTCAGCAATGGATGCTATCGCTCGTCAGCCAGAAGCTTCTGGAAAAATCCAAACAGCTATGCTTATCGCTGCTGCACTTATTGAAGGTATTGGTTTCGCTGCGTTATTCGCTGCTTAATTAAAACACAAAAAGCAATAGTTGCAACGGTTGGTTGTAACTATTGTTTTAAAATTAAAACATTAAGATTGCTAATGCAATTAAAAAGACATAATTTAAAATTTATAATCATATATAATGGATAAGTTAATATATCAGTTTGAGTTCGGTTTATTCTTCTGGCAAATACTAATATTTGTTGGATTAATTCTTTTGTTGAAAAAATTCGCATGGAAACCAATTCTCGATGCAGTTAATGATAGAGAACAAGGGATTAAAGATGCATTGCTTTCTGCTGAAAACGCAAGACAGGAAATGCAAAATTTGCAAGCTGATAATCAAAGGATTTTGAATGAAGCTCGTGCTGAACGTGACGCTATGCTAAAAGAAGCTCGCGAAATGAGAGAGAAAATGATTACTGATTCTAAAAACGAAGCACAAGCACAAGGTCAAAAAATGATCGAGCAGGCTAAAGCGGCTATCGAAAGTGAAAAAAATGCAGCAATGGCTGAATTGAAAACACAAGTTTCAACTCTGTCATTAAGCATTGCTGAAAAATTATTGAAAGAAGAATTATCTAACAAAGAATCTCAAACTAAATTGGTTGAGAAAATGTTAGGTGACGTAAAGCTAAACTAATATTATGGCAAGTACAAGAGCAGCAATTCGTTATGCAAAAGCAATTCTGGACTTAGCAAACTCTAAAGGTGTTGCCGAAGTTGTCAATAACGATATGAAATCAATTGCTTCGACAATTGAAAATAATGCAGAATTGAGTGACTTTATTCAAAACCCAACAACAAGAGTTGAAGTTAAGGAAAGTGCTCTTTTAGAAGTTTTTGCAGACGTAAATGGTGTAACCAAAGGTTTGTTTCATTTATTATTTGAAAACAAAAGATTTGAAATTCTGGATGCAATTGCAGCAGAATACAGCAAAGTGTTTGATGAAGGTAACGGAATTGAAGTAGCAAAAGTTACGACAGCAATCCCAATGGATGCAGCTTTAGAGGCTAAAGTTTTAGCTAAAATTGCGACCTTGTCAGATAAAAAAATAACAATTGAAAATATAGTAGATCCATCAATTATTGGAGGATTTATTTTAAGAATAGGTGATCAGCAATACAACGCTTCAGTTGCAAAAAGATTACAGGTATTAAAGAGAGAGTTAAGTAATTAGTTTTTATAACACAAAAAAGTGTCTAAATTATAAATTAAGATGGCGGAAATCAAACCTGCTGAAATTTCAGCAATATTAAGAAAGCAAGTAGAAGGTTTTGAATCTGGTGCTACGCTAGAGGAAGTAGGAACAGTACTTCAGGTTGGAGACGGTATTGCTCGTATTTACGGGTTATCAAATGTACAATATGGTGAGTTAGTTGAATTTGATAACGGACTTGAAGCTATTGTATTGAACCTTGAAGAGGACAATGTTGGGGTGGTACTTTTAGGGCCATCAACAGGTATTAAAGAAGGATCAACAGCAAAAAGAACTCAACGAATTGCTTCTCTTAAAGTAGGTGAGCAAATGGTAGGACGTGTAGTAAACACTCTTGGTTTTCCAATTGATGGTAAAGGGCCAATTGGTGGTGACTTATACGAAATGCCTTTGGAAAGAAAAGCACCAGGTGTTATCTTCCGTCAGCCGGTAACTGAGCCATTACAAACAGGAGTAAAAGCAGTAGATGCTATGATTCCTGTTGGACGCGGACAACGTGAGCTTGTAATTGGTGACCGTCAAACAGGTAAATCTACTGTTTGTATCGATACCATCTTAAATCAAAAAGAATTTTATGATGCAGGAAAACCTGTATTTTGTATATATGTTGCAATTGGGCAAAAAGCTTCAACTGTAGCAGGAATCGCTAAAATGTTAGAAGAAAAAGGTGCAATGGCTTATACAGTTATTGTTGCAGCTAATGCTTCTGACCCGGCTCCAATGCAAGTCTATGCTCCTTTCGCAGGTGCTGCAATTGGAGAATATTTTAGAGATTCTGGCCGTCCTGCACTTATTGTGTATGATGATTTATCTAAACAAGCTGTTGCTTACCGTGAGGTTTCTCTTTTATTAAGAAGACCACCGGGACGTGAGGCATATCCTGGAGACGTTTTCTACTTACACTCTCGTTTATTAGAGCGTGCTTGTAAAGTAATTGCTGACGATGGAATTGCTAAAAACATGAACGATTTACCAGATTCTATTAAACCTATTGTAAAAGGTGGTGGTTCTTTAACTGCTTTACCAATTATCGAAACTCAGGCTGGTGACGTTTCTGCATACATCCCAACAAACGTAATCTCGATTACAGATGGTCAGATTTTCCTTGATGGAGATTTGTTTAACTCTGGGGTACGTCCTGCAATCAACGTAGGTATTTCTGTATCTCGTGTTGGAGGTAATGCTCAGATTAAATCAATGAAAAAAGTTTCCGGAACATTAAAACTAGACCAGGCTCAATTCCGTGAATTAGAGGCTTTCGCTAAATTTGGTTCTGATTTGGATTCTGTTACTTTAAACGTAATTGAAAAAGGAAAAAGAAACGTTGAAATCTTAAAACAAGGTTTGAACGATCCTTATACAGTAGAAAATCAAGTAGCTATTATTTACGCAGGTTCTAAAAACTTATTAAGAAACGTTCCTGTAAATAAAGTAAAAGAATTCGAAGCTGATTTCTTGGCATATTTAAACAGCAAACATAAAGATACACTTAATGCATTGAAAGCTGGAAAGTTAGATGATAACATTACTGATGTTATTGAAAAAGCAGCAAAAGAAATTTCAGCGAAATATAACTAATATAGTAATAAGTGAATAGTGATTAGTAACAAGCTATTCACTATTCACTAATAGCGAATCACTAAAAAAATGGCAAATTTAAAGGAAATCCGTAATAGAATTACTTCCGTTTCATCGACGATGCAGATTACATCGGCTATGAAAATGGTTTCTGCTGCAAAGCTTAAGAAAGCACAAGATGCAATCACTGCAATGCGCCCTTATGCCGAGAAATTAACAGAATTGCTTCAAAATCTTTCTGCTACATTAGATGGTGAAGTTGGAGGAGATTATGCAACTCAACGCGAAGTCAAAAAAGTATTGCTTGTAGCTATAACTTCAAACAGGGGTTTATGTGGTGCTTTTAATAGCAATGTAATTAAAGAAATCAAAAACCGTACTGAATTTTATGCCGGTAAACAAGTGGATGTTTTTCCTATTGGGAAAAAAGGAAACGATGTTTTAGCAAAAACTCATAAAGTTCATGGTCATCATAATTCAATTTTTGATCACTTGACTTTTGATAATGTTGCTAATATTGCAGATAATTTAACTGAAAAATTCTTATCTGGTGAATACGACAGAATTGAATTGGTTTATAATCAGTTTAAGAATGCTGCAACTCAGATTGTTCAGGTCGAGCAGTTTTTACCTTTAGCTCCAATTAAATCTGATAAACCTGTTTCTGTTGGAGATTACATTTTTGAACCTTCAAAAGAAGAAATTGTGTTGACTTTGATTCCTAAATCGTTAAAAATGCAATTGTACAAAGGTATTCGTGATTCATTTGCTTCTGAACATGGAGCTCGTATGACAGCAATGCATAAAGCAACTGACAATGCCACAGAATTAAGAAACCAATTGAAACTGACTTATAACAAAGCACGTCAGGCTGCCATTACAAATGAGATTTTAGAGATCGTTGGTGGTGCAGAAGCGTTGAATGGATAATTTTTTCAAAATTAAATACAAAAAGAGCCCACAATTAACTTGCAGGCTCTTTTTTGTATTTAAGAATCCCCCATTATTCTTAAATTAGATTTTAAAATGGTGATTCCTGAGAATTCTTTCCCCAAGAATCAGTTCCATTTTAAAGATTTTAGTGGAAATTAACCACTTGCTTTGTCTTTTATGGGAACAAACTAGCTTTATCAATCCCAGTGCTCTGTTTTTTTAAGGGTTACATGTCAGCTCTAATATCAATCCCTTGCTTTGTTTTTATGGGAACAAACTAGCTTTATAAGTCCCAATGCTCTGTTTTTTTTAAGGGTTACGAACAGCTGTAATCAATCCCTTGCTTTGTTTTTTTAGGGTACAAATAGCTAAATTTTCCCGGCTCTGTTTTTTTAAGGGTTACATATTAGCTGTATCAATCCCTATGCTTTGTTTTTATGGGAACAAACTAGCTTTATAAATCCCAATGCTTTGTTTTTTTAAGGGTTACGTATCAGCTCTAATCAATCCCTTGCTTTGTTTTTGTGGGAACAAACTAGCTTTATAAATCCCATGCTTTGTTTTTATGGGAACAAAATAGCTTAATAATCCCAATGCTTTGTTTTTTAAAGGGTTACATATCAGCTCTAATCAATCCCTTTATTTATTACAATTTTTTCTAAAAATATTTGCTTTTTTAGTATTACAAATATTTAATTATATTATTAAACTCACAATACCCACATTTAGTGATTTTTTAATTTTATTTTTTTCCACCTTGCTATATAAATTCAACAAATTTAAAGTATTGATTTTGTTTAAGTTATATGGATTTAAGCCTTAGTTTGCATACTTATTAGACATATAAGATCATAAATTTTTACTAAGAAAGATTTATAAATAACTGTTTTATTAAGTTGAAATGATTAATATAGAGTGAGAATTGAAATAAGGTATTATTAGAAAACTTTATTAAATGAATAAACAATGTCTTTGTTTGAATTATTCATTTAAAAAAAATAACAAACAAAATAAACTTTGCTGGCTCTCAATATAGAAGGTTGTTTATTTTAAGGGCTTGTAAAATGGTGATCCTCAATTTCCCCAAAAAATTGAGAATCAATACCATTTTATAAAATTATAAGCAGAAAGGATCTGCAGTGCTTTGTCTTTTATGGGAACAAACAAGCTTTATTAGTCCCAATGCTTCCTTTTTATAAGGGTTCTATCTAGCTTTCTCAATCCCTGTGAAGCAAATTTATGATTATTGTAAGAAAGAAATCTTACATAATTCCGGGCAATCATTTACATATTTCACATGTTTGTTTTTAAATGGTATCAGCAACAACAAAAAAAAATTAAGTATTTTTGCCTTTATTTTTTATAGAAATGGAATTAAAAATACAAGAGTTAACTCAAATTACGGAGATGTTGGCTCAAATAGAAACGATGAGATTTCTTTATCCCAATCTTTCGGTTAAAAGATATGAGACTTATCTTTCGCAAATGGTGCCACATAATTATATACAAGTTGCTGTTTTTGAAAATGAAATTTGTTTAGGTATTACTGGTTGTTGGTCTTCAACAAAATTATGGACTGGAAAATATCTCGAAATAGATAATTTTGTTGTTAATCCTCAACATAGGTCAAAAGGTATAGGAAAACTGTTGACAGACTACATAGAAAAAAAGGCTTTAGCTTTAGATTGCAGTACTATTGTTTTGGACGCTTTTACAGGGAATTTTGCAGCACATCGTTTTTATTATAATCAGGGTTATAGCCCTAAGGGTTTTCATTTTGTAAAAGTTTTGGATGAGAATAAACTCAGTTTATAATAATTGATTACATTTTGTTAAAAATACTTACATTTATAGTTTTAAATTAAGTAGCATTTTAACATTTGTGTGTCTTTATAAAATAGACAGAAAATATAAAAACAGATTAACTATTAACAATGGCAAAAGAAAGTTTTAATTGGAAAAGCCTCTTTATTAATGAAGAGGGCACTAAGTCTCAAGAATCAAAAGTAGTTCAATCATCTGGGCAAATTGCTGGAGCCCCTGACAATAAGTTTCCGACACATACAGAATCCTTTCCAACAAATTCGTTGACTAATCCTTTTTTGAATGAGATTTTCGAAGTTTATGATAAAGGTTTTGAATCATTGAATGAAGCAGGTTTTGATTTTTTTGAAATGTATAAATCTGTTATGGCTGTTGGAGTAACAAATCCGCAGAGTTATCAGATGGCATTTACGATGGGAAAAACAATCAAATCTGATTTAACTAAAGAATTTCTTTTACAAAAAGGAAGTTTTTATATTACCGAAATAGAAAAAGTATTTGTTAAGTATGATACTATTGGTAAAGCTAAAAAGGCAGATTTAGACAATAGTATTACGAAAGAAAAATATAATTTATCCAAAAATATTTCAGAACTGGAAGCCAAAATTTTAGACCTGCAAAAAGAATTAGAAGCAAAAAAAATGGAACTACAAAAAGTTGATCCTATAAATATGGAACAGCTTTCAGAAATTCAATTAAAAATGGAAGCTAACAATTTGGCCAAAGAAAAAATAATAACATCAATCAATACAGTAATCACAGGAATCAACCAATATTTGCAATGATGAATAAATACGAACAAGAAAAAAGTACACTTTTAGCACTTCCAATTCTTAAACATTTTGATGAGTCTAAAGGAGAAATTGCTTTAAAATCAGGAACACTTAAAAAAGGAGAGAAGTCCTTATTTTTAGCTTTAGCTTTAGGTTTGTTAGGAGTGGGAGGTTATTTGGTATGGACGTATATCATTCCACCACTATTTACAATGCTAGGACAAGCAATTGCTTTATCAGCAACGGGTGTGTTTTTAGTTTTTTTGGTAATGATGGCTCCGGTAATTAGGAAAGCACTTCGTTTTGCGACCAGGAATCTTCATAAAGCATTGATTCAAAGTAATCCTTTTAATGAGTTAGAAGAACAAAAGCAGAAAATGATCAAAAACCGTGAAGTTTTTAAAAACACTAAGGCAAAACTTAAAGGTTTAAAAAACGAAATGGAGATTGAGGCAAGTAAATCTGAAAAGGAGGCAAAATCATTTCAGGAAGATGTTTTGAGTTTGCAACGCCAGTCAGAAAAACTAAAATCTGCCATGGATGAAATGGTCAAGATTAACGGAGTCGCTGCAAAAGACACAGATGAATATGTAGCGTTGCAAAGTGAATTAGCAAAAAAACTGAGTGATTCTCAACGTGTTTCGACTCAATATGAACAAAGTAAAAGTTTCATTCAAAAATACGGTGTTCGTGCTAATGTTTTGGGTAAGATGGACAGAAAACTAACTTTGGCCGGAACAGCTATCGATATCAAGATTGCTGATTTTGATGTTACGGTTAAGATGCTTCAAAAAGAATATCAATTTGCAAAGAATGCAAAAGAAGCGACTGAGAGTGCCAAAAGTGCCATGATGTTTACTAAAGATTGGGAATTAGAATATGCATTAGAAGTGGTAACTTCTACAATTGCATTGGATATTGCCAAAACATCTGAAAACTTGATTGATATTGATGCATTGACTTCTAAATATTCTGTTGATAATGATGAGCTTTACTCAAGATTGGATTCGTTGGCAGATGAAATAAAAACTGGAGATAACACCATTCCGGATTCGACAAAATATACAAGTCCAAATTACAAAATGACCAAAGAGGATAAGTTATCTAGTGGTGGTTTTGGAGATATTTTTTAATACAGTAAATTTAATTTTATACATAAAATGGGAAAAATTTTAAGAACAGAAAAGCTGACAACGTTTTCTGAATTAATTATCGTTATTGCCGGAATTGGTGCAATTTTAGGAGGGGTATATTATTTGTCTCCGGGAATTAAGACCGCTGTTTCGAAACAATTAAATGGTATTGATTTAAATCAGACAGATGTTAATAATGTTACTAATGCTGAAAAAATTGCACTGCCAACTACAGAACTATCTTCTGAGGTTGCAGGTAAACCTTTAGTAAGGATTGCAGGTTATGCCTGGAATGCTCAATCTGGAATTATCGTTTCTAATGGTGGGCCAAAAACAACCAAAGGTTCTTTGATGGAAAAAAACGGAGTTAATCTTGAGATTATCCGTCAAGACTGGCTTTCAGAATTGCGTAACATGCAAATGAAGTTTATTGAAGAGTTTGATAAAGGAGAGGCTTTTCCTACATCAGATAAAAGTGCTTTTGCAGTTATGATTATGGGAGATGGTGCGCCATTTTATATTAGTTCTGTTCAAAAATCATTAGACGAAAAATACGGAAAAGACAAGTACCACCTGCAAGTTATGGGTGTTGTGGGGATGAGTTACGGTGAAGATAAATTAATCGGACCACCAAACTGGAAATCAGATCCAAAATCGATGAAAGGTGCTGTAATTTCTGCAGTTCTTGGAGATGGTGACTGGGTTACAACGGTAAACTACTGTTTTGCAAACGGATTGAAAGTAAATCCAGATCCGGCAACCTATGATGCAGAAGCTGTAAATATTTATCCTTCAGAAAATGATGATTATATCAAATCGGCAGAAGAATTGATTAAATCTCAAACAACAGGATGGACTGTAACTTTGAAAGAAGTTGTAAATGGAAAATTAACTGGAAAATCTGTTAACAGAAAAATAGATGGTTGTGCAACATGGACTCCTGGAGACAAAACAGTTTTTGATAAACTTTCAGGTTTTGTAGATATTGTTTCAACAAAAGAGTTTAACAACCAAATGCCAACGGCACTTATAGGTGTAAAAGAATGGGCTGTAAAAAATCCGGAAATTGTTTCGAACATTTTAAAATCAGCATTAACAGCTTCTAACCAGATGAAAAATTACGAAGATTGGAAAGTGAGAGCTTCACAAGCCATTTCGGATACTTATAAAATGGAAACACCAGAGTATTGGTATAAAATGTTTAAGGGAGAACAAGGTACTAAGGGCGGTTTAACTTATAACATGGGTGGTTCAAAAGTATTCAACTATGCAGATGCAATGCAATATTTTGGATTGTCAGATGGTGTAAACAGATACAAATCAGTTTACAATCAGGTATCAGGATATTTAACAGAATTGAATCCGTTCGGGTTTAATGAAAATGTAGGTGCTGTAGTTCCTTATGATCAGGCAGTCAATTTATTTTTCTTGAAAAACATCAACGATATCGAATCGACTTCTGCAGATAAAGCAGATTATAGTAGCCAGGCGACAGAGGTTGTTGCTTCTGGAGAATGGAAAATTAATTTTAATACAGGAAGTGCCGAAATTTCTAATTCATCGGGTAAAGAGGTAGAAAAAATTTATAATCTTTTGGTGCAAGCCGAAAACACAAAACTGACCGTTGTAGGGCACACAGATAATGTTGGAAATGCATCTTCAAATTTAGCACTTTCAAAAAGTAGAGCGGAAGCTGTTGTAAATTATTTGAAACAAAAAGGAATTCCTGCCAGCCGTTTTCAAATGGTTGATGGAAAAGGTCAAAACGAACCAATAGCGAATAACAATTCTGAATCAGGAAAAGCGCTGAACAGACGTGTAGTCATTACGTTTTTAAAATAATAATTTCAATATTGAAGGCTATCTTTGGGTAGCCTTCTTCTATTAAATATGATAAAATATTTCACTCCCTTTGAAAGAATATCAAAGTTCCAAAAAACAACTATCTTAATAATTTGGCTGGTTCTTTTGATTATCCTTTGGTTTGTGACTACTGCTGGAGAAAAGCATTTATTTCCATCGCCAAGTCAGGTTCTAAAAGGTTTTATAGAGTTATACAATGAAGGACTGGTAGTACATATTTCCAATTCGCTACAACTCTGTTTTATTTCGATTTTTTTGGCCACCATAATTTCGTTATTTTTTGCTTACACCTGGCCAATTCCAGGATTAAAATCCATTGCTGAGTTTGTAACCAAATTTCGGTTTTTGCCTTTTACGGGACTTTCGTTTTATATCACGATGGTTATTCATGAAGCGAGAACGATGCAGGTTTGGATCTTAGTAATTTTCCTGACTACATTCCTGACCACATCTTTAATAGCTGTGATTAAGGATATTCCGCAAGAAGAATTTGATCATGCAAAAATGTTAAAATGCAACCGTTGGGAAGTACTTTGGCAGGTGATCATTCTGGGAAGATTAGATTATGTGATAGACGTCATTAGACAAAATCTGGCCATCACCTGGATGATGTTGGTTACTGTAGAATCTATTGTTGTGGCTTCAGGAGGATTAGGATTTTTAATAAAAAATTCTGATAAGTTCATGAACACGGGAAGAATTATAGCACTTCAAATCATTATTTTATTGATAGGACTTGGTTTAGATGCAGGAATAAATTTCTTAAGAAAAGTGCTATTTAGATATTCAAAAATATAAAGATGAAACACGAATATAAAGAGACGCTTTTATATGTTGAAAATCTTAGCGTTGCATATGATAATACTGTAATTATAAAAGACATCACTCTTGTTGAAAAAGATGTAGTGCGAGAAGGCATACATTGTACAGGACAAGTAGTTGCTTTTGTTGGAAGATCTGGTAGGGGAAAATCGACTTTTTTTAAAGCTTTGACTGGATTGGTTCCTTCAAATTCTGGAAAAATCTTAATAAGGGATTTTAAAAACAAAGAGCCCAATGCAGCCAAATCTGTTAAAGAAGGCGATATTGGTTTTGTCGATCAGAAGTATACTCTGTTCCGACATAAAACGGTTACAGAAGCTTTAAAATTTTCTTTGCGAAAAACAACGCTTTCAATTACTGAAAAGGAGGAAAAAATAAAAAAATACCTGCAAGAATGGGGCTTAGAAAATTGTGCAGACAAATATCCTAACGAACTTTCAGGAGGTCAAAGACAAAGAACAGCAATTCTTGAGCAGTTGTTTTCTTCGGATAAATTTATTGTTTTGGATGAACCTTTCTCAGGATTGGATGTTGGAAATATTGTAGAGGTAAAAAAATCTTTTGAGTTGCTAAGTGCTGCTTCAGATTTTAATACTGTTATTTTTTCTACTCATGATATTGAATTAGCGATTGAGTTGGCACAAACCATTTACGTTATTGGGCATCCAACCATTAATGGGAAAAAAGAAAATTATGGTACAATTGTGGCCAAATATGATCTAAGAGATATGGGATTGGCCTGGAAAGATTATTGTGAAGATCATCAAAAATTATCAAAAGAAATTATTCATCAAATGATGATTTCTTAAATTAAAATATGTCAAAAAAGAACAACCCAATATCGATTTTAGAAGAATCTTTTTTGTCTCTAAAAAAATATTTAGAAACAAATATAAATCATAATGAAGCCGTTTTTACGGCTTCATTTATTAATGATTTGCAAAAAGAAACACTTAATATCCTTGATATATGTAAGCTTTTAAATCAGGACTCAGATTTTATTCAAAAAATAAACAGTCATATTTCTTCTGAAGTTTCAAAAGGATTACTGCTTAAGGCAGAACATTTCTTTCTCTCTGATATCATACAACTTTATGAGAAGGAAACTCAAATAAAAAATGAAAAAGCACAATTTGTTCTGGCTTATTATTATGATGTTTTAAGAAACAAACATTTTGCTGATCAAAATTCGGTAAATGAGTTAAATGAGTTAATTTTTACAGAGGAATTTAAAAATCATTTTTTAAAAATTAAAGAAGAGAATAAGGTAGTACTAATAAACCAACAGGAAAATAAATATTTGTTGACTGAAATTTTGTTTCAAATTAAGCACAGCAAAGGAGAAGATATTCTAAATAAATATCAAAATTTCATTCTTTTTGCTTTTGATAAAATGTTTGATAAAGGTATGTTTATTAATTATTTAGGTCTAAATAAAGAAAAGGAGAATAAAAACCCATCTGAATTACAGGAAGAAGATTCACTTGAAAAAGTACTTGAAGAATTAAATCTTTTAGTAGGTCTAACAGAAGTGAAAAAAGATGTTGCAGAACTTATTAACTTATTAGAAATACAAAAAAAGAGATCACAACAAGGATTAAAGAATATCGAAATTACATTACATACTGTTTTTTTAGGACCTCCCGGAACCGGAAAAACTTCTGTAGCAAGGCTTTTAAGCAGGATTTTTAAACATTTAGGTTTTTTATCGAAAGGGCAAATGTTTGAAACAGACAGAGAAGGGCTGGTTGCAGGTTATGTAGGACAAACAGCCACAAAAGTTAACGCCGCTGTAGAATCAAGTCTGGGAGGTGTTTTATTTGTAGATGAAGCATATGGTTTAACACAGAATTTATCAGGGAATGATTATGGAGCAGAAGCAGTAAACACGTTACTTAAAAGAATGGAAGACCATCGTAATGATTTAGCAGTTGTTGTTGCAGGATATACAGAACCAATGCAGGTTTTTATTGAATCTAATCCGGGATTAAAATCTCGTTTTAACCGTTTTTTTCATTTTAAACATTTTACTCCAGCCGAATTATTTCAAATTTTTGAATCCTATTGTAAAAAATCTGATTTTATTGTTTCTGAGGAAGCAAAAGAAAAATTGACGGACACTTTCGAATTATTATATGCTGAAAAAAATGAAAGTTTTGGTAACGCCCGGACTGTGAGAAATTTGTTTGAGAAATGTGTTCAAAATCAGGCAAACAGAATTGTAAAACTCAAAAAGTTAAATGAAAAAGTCCTTAAAACATTTTCAGAAGAAGATATCCCTGAACCAAAAGAAACTCTAAAAAGTGTAAATTTCGAGACATATAATGAAAAAGCATAAATTCTTTATTGCCTTAATACCTTAGCGAATTCGATAATTATCTCAAAGAATTGGTTATTTTTGTTTTATAAACTTTATTACAAAAGATTTTGGGATTATATAAAAACCTATTCAAACAAACCGCCATTTACGGACTAGCAACCGTATTGCCCAGAATGCTAAGCTTTTTATTAGTGAGACTTTATACAGGGATTTTACCAACTGCTGAATATGGTGAAGTTTCTATTGTATTATCCTGGATGGTTTTCTTTAATGTGATACTTTCTTATGGAATGGAAACTGCTTTTTTTAGATTTTATAGCGCTGAGGATGATAAAAAGAATGTAATCGCCACAGCAACAATATCAATATTTTGGACTTCAATAGGATTTTTGTTTGCAGCTTTAATTTTTAGAAATACATTGGCTAACTGGGCTGAAGTTGATACACAATATGTCACTTACTCAGTGTGGATATTGGTTTTAGATGCTTTAGTTTTAGTTCCATTTTCTAAATTAAGGGCAAATCAGAGACCAATGGTGTATGCTGCCATAAAAATTGGAAATGTGATTATAAATCTTTTACTGAACATCTTTTTCTTATTGTATTTACCAAAATTGGCAGCTGAAAATCCAAATTCTGTTTGGGATAATTTATATGTTGAGAATTTCCAGATTGCCTATATTTTTATTGCAAATCTTCTGGCTAGTCTGGCCACGTTTATAGTTCTTTCTCCTAATTATCTTTCATTAGGAAGAAGATTTGATCCTGTGCTTTGGAAAAAAATGATGAAATACGGCTTACCAATTTTAGTCGCAGGAATTGCATTTGCTGTAAACGAGCATTTTGATAAAATTCTACTGGGTTATTTATTACCAGAAAATCTTGCAAAGTCAGAAGTAGGAGCGTATTCTGCCTGTTATAAATTAGGTTTATTTATGGTATTGTTTGCAACAGCTTTCAGACTGGGGATAGAACCTTTCTTTTTTAGTCATGCAAAAAATGAAAATGCCCCACAAACGTATGCTGTTATCACTAAATATTTTGTTATTTTAGGATCACTGATTTTATTAGGGGTTATTGTTTTTGCTGATATTTTAAAATTCCTTTTACTGGATAATAAATCCTATTGGGAAGCAATGAAAGTAGTTCCTTTGATTATTTTGGCCAATTTTTTTCTGGGTATTTATAATAATTTGTCTGTTTGGTATAAGTTGACAGACAAAACAAAAATTGGAGCCTATATTTCTATTGTTGGTGCTATTGTAACATTACTTTTAAATTATTTATTGATTCCAAAATATAGTTATTACGGATCAGCAATTGCAACAATTTCAGCTTACGGGAGCATGATGCTGATTTCTTATGTTTTGGGAAATAAATATTATCCCATACCCTATGATATGAATAAAATTGGAGCTTATTTAGGAATTTCAATTGCATTTTCAGCTATTTCTTTTTATTGGTTCAGAGAAAATTATTTTATTGGAATACCACTTTTATTAGCATTCATTTATTTTATTTATCATAACGAAAAAGACACTATCAAAGGAATTATGAATAAAAAATAATGCCTTTTAACCTTAAAAATTAAAATGAAAATACAAATTATCAATAAATCACAGCACGACTTGCCAAATTACGAAACCATTGCTTCGGCAGGGATGGATTTACGTGCCAATTTAACTGAGGCAATCAGTTTAAAACCATTAGAAAGAACCATTGTAAAAACAGGACTTTTTATTGAGTTGCCAGTTGGTTATGAAGCACAGGTTAGACCAAGAAGTGGTCTGGCGGCTAAAAAAGGGGTAACGGTTTTAAATTCTCCGGGAACTGTAGATGCTGATTACAGAGGTGAAATAGGGGTGATTTTAGTGAATTTATCAAACGAAGATTTTATAATCGAAAACGGAGAGCGAATTGCACAATTAATTATTGCCAAACACGAAAGAGCCGAATGGATTGAAGTTGAAGAATTATCAGAAACTTCAAGGGGCGAAGGCGGATTTGGAAGCACAGGCGTGAAATAATTTTCAGTTATCTGTTTTAGTTTATGCTAAAGTAAGTAGATAAAGCTTAGTTTGCACATTGAAAAACCTTTAACTTTTGCCTTTAAAATTTGAACCAAACCAAGGAGATTTTTCAAGTCTTCCCATAAAAAAATAAATACAAAAATGAAAATAATCGTTCCAATGGCAGGTCGCGGATCGAGACTACGACCTCATACTTTAACAGTTCCAAAACCATTAATTCCTGTTGCAGGAAAATCAATCGTTCATCGTTTGGTTGAAGACATTGCCAAAATATTAAAACAACCGATAGAAGAGGTTGCTTTTATTTTAGGTGATGAAGCTTTTTTCGGAGATGATGTTGTCTCAAGTTTGCAGGATTTAGCTCAGGGCTTAGGGGCAAAAGCATCCATTTATCGTCAGGATTTACCATTAGGTACCGGACATGCCATTATGTGCGCCAAAGATTCTCTATCCGGACCAGCAGTAATTGCCTATGCAGATACTTTAATCAGAGCCGATTTTGAACTTGATCCGGCTGCTGATTCTGTAATTTGGGTAAAACAAGTTGATCAGCCGGAGGCATTTGGTGTAGTAAAATTAAACCAGAATAATGAAATTATAGAATTGGTTGAAAAACCAAAAGAATTTGTTAGTGATTTAGCCGTTATCGGTATTTATTATTTTAAAGAAGTTGGGGATCTTAAAAAAGAACTTCAGAGCGTTTTAGACAATAATATTCAAAATGGAGGCGAGTATCAGATCAATGACGGAATCAAGGCAATGATGGCTAACGGAAAAGTTTTCAAAACCGGAAGCGTAGACGAATGGATGGATTGCGGAAATAAAGATGTAACCGTTGAAACGAATACCAGAATGTTAGGATTTTTGCACAATGACGGAGAACATTTAGTAGATTATAATGTGACTTTAGAAAATTCTACAATTATTCCGCCTTGTTATATTGGAGAAAATGTAGTATTGAAAAATACAACTGTTGGTCCAAATGTATCTTTAGGAAAAGGCACACATGTAGAAAACAGTACCATTAAAAACAGTTTGGTTCAAACCAATTCGCATATAAAAAATGCAGATTTAGATAATGCAATGATTGGTAACCATGTTAGTTATAATGGTAAATTTAGCAGTATCAGTATAGGCGATTACTCTGTTTTAGAATAAAAAATGGTAATTTATAATGAAATTATGTAAATGATGAAAAAAAGTGTTTTGGTAATTTTATTCTTCGTTTTGCTTGGCAATTCAGTTTCGGTTATGGCACAGACAGAACCCGAAGATATTGCTATGGCGACCGATGAATATCAGGACTCATTTTATGAATCATTAAAACAGAAAGGAATTGAAAATTATGATAAAGCGATTATTTCGTTAGAAAAATGCATCAAATTAAAACCCAATGATGCCGTAGCCTATTTTGAACTGGGCAAAAATTATTTAAAGTTGAAGGAGTATCCGGATGCTCAAAAATCATTTGAGAAAGCGATTCAGCTTGACCCCAAAAACAAATGGTATTGGTTAGGGGTTTACGATGTGAGTTTTGAAACCAAAAATTATCCTCTGGCAATTGAAACGATTCAGAAAATTATTCCGTTTGATGAAGAGTACAAAGACGACCTGATTTCGTTGTATATGATTATCAATCAATATGAAAAGGCGCTTTTGACAATCAATGAAATGAATGATAAATATGGAAAATCGGAAGATCGTGAGAGATATAAACAGCAGATTTTATCTCAGGGGAAATATCAAAATACCGAGATAGACAATTTACTCAATCAGATAAAACAAAATCCAAAAGTAGAATCTAATTATGTTAACCTGATTTTTTTATATTCAAAAACATCAGAAACAGATAAAGCTTTGGATGTTGCAAAACAGCTGGCGAAAGAAATCCCAACATCAGAATGGGCACAGTTAAGTTTGTTCAAAGGATATTTAGATCAAAATCAGGCAGACAAAGCAATAAAAGCAATGAATTTTATTTTATCGAGTCCAAAAATGGATTCTAAAATTAAGCATAGAACACTAAATGAATTTTTGATTTATGTGAATAAAAATCCGCAATATGGTCCTGATTTAGAAAAAGCGATTGGCTATTTTGATAATGATCCAAATGTTGATGTTGCCAAAGAAATTGGAAAATTTTACCATAGTAAAAACCAATTTGAAAATGCTATTAAGTATTATGAAAAAAAACTAAAAGCAAATTCAGATACAGATCGTGAAACAAATTTGCTTTTGCTTGAAGCGTATTCACAAACAAAACAATTTGAGCCAATGACTAAAAGAGCGATGACCATGATTGAAGTTTACCCAAGTCAGCCGCAATTTTATTATTATGCAGGATTAGGAAGTAATCAATTGAAGCAATTTAAAAATGCAAAAACCGTTTTAGAAATGGGACTCGATTATGTAGTGGATGATAAAAAGCTTGAAGCAGATTTTAATGTTCAGCTTGGAGAGGCTCATAATGGGTTAGGAGATGCGAAGAAAAAAGAGGAATATTTTTTGAAAGCAAATGAGCTATTAAAACAAAAAAAGTAAAGATTACATTCAGATGAAAAAATATATAGCAATACTATTACTAACAATTTTTATGGTTTCGTGTAAATCGAAACAGGTTGCAGTACAAAATAATAATACAGAAACGGCAGTCAAAATTGATAACAAAATTATAGAAAAACATTACGAAAACAAATTAGATTTTTCTACCTTATATATCAAAGCAAGTGCAAAGTATGAAGATGAAAAGCAGAGTCAAAATGTAACAGCCGAGATTAAAATTAAAAACAATGAACAAATTTTAGTAAGTGTTCGCTTTTTAGGAATAACGATGGCAAAGGCATTGATAACACCTACAACAGTAAGCTATTACGAAAAAATAAATGGTACTTATTATGAAGGTGATTTTACAAGTTTAAGCAAATGGCTTGGAACGGAACTGGATTACAGTAAAGTTCAAAATCTATTGGTTGGAGAAGCTTTAGATGATCTAAGAAAAGAAAAATATACACAAACAATTGTAGAAAATCTTATTCGTTTAGAAGATGAAAAAGAAGAAACTATAAAAAAAACTTTCTTTTTGGAACCTGAAAAATATTTGCTGCAAAAAGAGCAAATTTCTCAAGCTGCAGAAAACAGAATGTTAGAAATTAAATATTCTGACAACAAGGTATTTAGTCAGGGAATACTCCCAACGAGTATTGAAATCAATGCGATTCAGCCAAAAGGGAAAACCGACATTAATTTAAATTACAATACAATTTCGTTCAATGAAGAACTTTCTTTTCCTTATAGTGTTCCCAGTGGCTATAAAGAAATTATAATTAAGTAAATTTGCAAAAAGATATCAGAAAAATGCCAAAATTTCTACTAAGCCTAATTTTTATGTGCGCCACAACTTTTTTGTGGGCACAGGACTCGCAACAAGAAAAGCTGGAGTTGCGAAAAGCCCAGATTCAACAGGAAATCAGAGATAACGAAAAAATGCTGCAATCTGTAAAGAAAAAAGAAAAATCAGCAGTGAATGTTTTTTTGATTCAGCAAAACAAAATTAAGCTGAAAGAAAAACTGATTAATACTACTGCTAAGCAAGAAAGGCTTTTAAGCAACGACATGTATATTAATCAACTTAAAGTAAATAAACTTAAAAGAGAATTGGCAGTCCTGAAAGAAGATTATTCTAAAATGATCCTCAAATCATACAAAAGCCGTTCAGAACAAAGCAGAGCGATGTTTATCCTGTCTTCAGAAAGTTTTTTGCAAGCTTATAAGAGAGCACAATATTTAAAACAATATACCAATTTCAGGAAAAACCAAGGTTTAGAAATTCAGTCTAAAACAGCAGAATTAGTTGACTATAATGCTAAATTAGATGGACAGCGACAGGTAAAGAAAAAAATCATTGCTGAAAATCAAAAAGAAAAACAAAGTTTAGAAATTGAAAAGAAAGAACAGCAAAAGTTAGTGAATTCGATTAAAAAAGATAAAAATAAAATTATTGCCGATACTAAAGCAAAACAGAAAGAGTCGAAAGCAATTGATGCAAAAATTAAACAATTAATTCGTGCAGCAATTGCTGAAGCCAATAGAAAAGCGGAAGAAGAAAGGCGCAAAAGAATAGCAGAAGGTAAAGCCACTGAAAGTAGTGAACCAGCTCCAGCTAAAAGTTATTCATCAGACAGAATTGCTTTAACACCAGAAGGCAAAATTTTAGCAGCTGACTTTAAAGCAAACAGAGGAAAATTACCATGGCCGGTAGAAAAAGGATTTATATCTCTTGGTTATGGAGATCAGCCACATCCGTTATATCCGTCACTGACAGTTCATAATTCAGGAATAGAGATTACTACTGAGCAAGGAGCAACAGCGCGTTCCGTATTTGAAGGAGTGGTCTCAAAAGTTATAGCATTGTCTCCTGTAAACAGAGCTGTTTTTATTCAGCATGGAGATTACTTTACTGTTTATCAAAACCTAAGTTCGGTATCTGTTGAGCAAGGAGATAAAGTAAAAGTAAAACAAAGCATTGGGAAAGTAAGAACGAGCGGTGATACAGGTAAAACAATCATTAAATTTTTGATTCTTCAAAATACATCAAATAATAATCCGGAGGGATGGTTGCAAAACAGGTAAAATAGACTGCCCCCAAAAAGTTAGACACTTACTGGGGGCATTTTTATGAGTAGAAAATCAAGTATGATATGGATTTGAAATTGTCATTGTTGTTGTTGCAATTGATCCATATAGTTTAATTGCTCTTCAACTTTTGAGGAAACTTCCTGTAGCTTTACATCATTTATTTCTTCAAATTGTCTTCCGTCTTCATAGCCTATAGATACACAAACAGAGAGCGTTTGTCTTGCAAGTCCTTTAAAAGTGCCTTTTACAGGTGTACAATCACCAAAATTCCGGCCTGTTGAAAGACGCACATGATTGTCCATTGTCCAGATATTATTGGTTGGGTCTAAGCCTAACCACCCCTGAGTTGGAGTATAAACTTCTACCCATGCATGGGTAGCACCTTCGCCTCTAAGGCCACTTTCATTGGGGCAAATATAACCGCTCACATATCGGGAAGGAATACCCGCTGTACGTAAAAGATGTAGCAGAATATGGGCAAAATCCTGACAAACCCCTTTTTTAAGCATTAAAATTTCATCAACTGTTGTTTCAATATTGGTAATTCCTTTCGTGTACGTAAAGTTTTCAAAAACATAGGCATTGCATTGTTGCGCAATTTCAATTATAGATTTATTTTCGGGGTCTATTTTTTCTAATATGCTTTCAATTTCTGCCTGTTTTTCGATTTTATCAATGTAGCAGAGGCGCAATAATAAGATGCTTTTTTCTTTTTCTGCCTGGATATCTTTTACGGAAGTGGAATCTATTTGCGGAATTTTAAGCGAATGATTTACCCGAACCAGCATTCTGGATTCAATAGTCATTTCGGTATGACTTTCTAAAACATTAAAATTTCCAACACGGTTTCCATAATAATCCTGAGAAATATCAACATTTGGTGCATGTGTTATTAAAAGCTGGTATTGTAATACTTCCTGATTATCAAAATGATGCGGGAACAAACGGATTTCGTTTATACTTTCTTTTATGGGATAATTATATTGGTATTTAGTAATGTGAACTATTTTGAAAAGTGCCATATAGTTAGGTGTAAGAAAAGAATAATTTTGAAAAATCGGTTGAAAACTGAATTAACTGGTTTTTGGTATTTCGCAAAACTTCCTCGAGTTCCTGATTGGTTAAATGTTGATAATCTGTAAATTCAATATAACTTTTTAAACGGCCAAACTGGTTCATTAATGTTCGTGCTTCGCTTAAATTACTATCTTTAAATAAACAATCTAAGTAAGTATTAATGAAATCCAGGGTGTAGATAACAGAGTGCGCAAAATCCATATTAAAAATTACCTGATGCACTACTTTTCTGTTATGAGAAATATTACTGTAACTTTTTAGGTATAATTCATATCCGGAAAGGGACAGTAATAATCGTCGCCAATACATCAAATCTTCCTCGCCTTCAAGATTATAATGGATGGGAGCAAAGTAAGCCTGAGTCATTGATATGGTCTGCAGGCATCTTTCGATATGTTTGCCTATGCTCGAAAAACACCAGCCTAAACCACGTGGCATCGTAACCTGCAGGATTCCGTTGTAGAGCAGTAAATCTTTATTGAGTTTTGTAATGACATTCAAGGCATCAGAGGTTTCTAGTTTTTTCGGCAAATCCGGGGAGTTCATAAAATGGTACATCGAATTAATGTGTTCCCACAATTCTTTGGTTATTTTATCCTGGGAACCTCTGGCATTTTCGCGTGCTTTTATCACTAAATTTTTTACCGAGTTATCATTTTGATTATCGCAGATTATGTATTTTAAAACATGAGGTGTGTCATATTGTATGGAATGAATTTTAGCCTGAGACAAACTGGTATAATATTCTAAGAGCGGTTTGTATCCCTGAGAATCATTAATTTCTTTGTCGAAAGACAAAATATAGGAAGTGTTTAAGGTAAGTAACATTCCGTCTGTTCTTTCCATATATCGGTTAAGCCAAAACATTCCATCAGCAACTCTACTAAGCATATCTTTTAATTTTAGAATTGTTTATAAATTTATTTAATAATCCAGGTGTCTTTACTTCCGCCACCCTGTGAGGAGTTGACAACCAAAGAACCTTCTGTGAGCGCCACTCGTGTTAAACCGCCGGGAACAATCTGGATTCCTTTAGGACCGCATAAAGCATAAGGCCTTAAATCAACATGGCGCAGTTTAAGTTGTCCGTCAATCAAGCAAGGAACAGTACTGAGCTGAATAATGGGCTGTGCAATAAAATTTCGGGGATTGTCAATAATGGCAATTTTGGCTTTGTCCATTTCTTCCTGAGTTGCTTTGTTCCCCATAATCATTCCGTAGCCGCCACTTTGATTCGTTTCTTTGATAACCATGTTTTCCATGTTGGCAAAAACATGTTCGCGTTCGTCTAAATTTTCCATGCGATAGGTCGGAACATTTTTTAGAATTGGTTCTTCGTTCATATAATATTTAATCATATCCGGAACGTATGCATAAATAGCTTTGTCATCTGCAACCCCATTTCCAACAGCATTTACTAACGCAACATTTCCTTGACGGTAAGCACTAATCAGTCCGGGAACACCCAGAGCACTGTCAGGCTTAAAAACTAAAGGATCAAGATATTCATCATCGAGACGACGGTAAATTACATCGACTTGCTGCAATCCCGAGGTAGTTTTCATGTACACTTTACTATTGTTAACCACCAAATCCCGACCTTCAACAAGCGGAATTCCCATTTGTCGTGCGAGATAGGTATGTTCGTAATAGGCCGAATTATAAACGCCGGGAGTAAGCAAAACTACGTTTGGGTTTGATATATTTCGGGGAGAAAGGGAAATTAATATGCTGTGAAAAATCATTGGGTAATTACTGACCATACTCACATGGTTCGATGAAAGCATATCCGGAAAAATTCTTTTGGTGATTTCACGGTTTTCCAGCATATAGCTCACTCCGCTTGGGCAACGCAAATTATCTTCCAAAACATAAAATTCTCCTTTAGCACCCCTGATCAAATCGATTCCTGCAATATGCACATGAATGTTGTGAGGCACTTTTATTCCCTGTACTTCCTGAATATAATGCGGGCATGAAGCAATTAATCCTGCCGGAATTATTCCCTCTTTTACAATGTTCTGATCATTATAAATGTCTTCCAAAAATAAATTTAATGCCAGTAAACGTTGTTTGATTCCTGATGCTACTTCCAGCCAATCTTCCTGTGTGATAATCCTCGGAATAATATCAAACGGAAATATTCTTTCGATACCTTTATCATCATCACTGTAAACCGTAAAAGTAATTCCCTGATTCATAAATAAATCAGAAGCCTGTTTTTGCTTATTGGTCAAAGTTTTGTGATTCAACCCTTGTAAAGTTTGAAAAACCTGACGATAAGAATCCCGAACGCCTTTGTTAGAAAACATTTCATCCCAGCCATTATGATTTAAACTTGGTGCTAATTTTGCCATATTTGAATTATTGAATAAATATCATTTTAAATGATTTAATGAAAAATATTTACTTTTTTAATCCAAAATACAAATTTTAAAGTGATTTATGGCTATTTTTAACAATAATAATGTAATTTATGTAAAATTCCTTTTTTGAGGTTTTAATTTTGAAAATTTTATTTTTTAAGACTATGTTTTTTTGAGATTTGATATTCCTAAAAAATACTTTCAGGTTATTTAATTGCAGTTGTTAAAAAGTAAACCTGCAGCTTACAGCACTCCAAATAATGGAAATTAGATGAAAGCAAAATTAATCGCGTAAAAATCATTTGATTGTTGAATATGAAATTGCATCGATTGAATTTAAAAATAGTATTTTTGCAGTATGGAAACAAATAGACAGAAAAAAATAGGCGGTGTCATCCAAAAAGATCTGGTTGATATCTTGCAAGGTGAAGTGAGAAAAAACGGAATTAATAATTTAGTAATTTCGGTATCCAAAGTAAGTGTAACTTCAGATTTATCTGTAGCGACAGTATATTTAAGTATTTTTCCACAAGAAAAAGCAAAGGAAACTTTAGAGGGAATAAAATCCAATACTACTTTAATAAAGCACGACTTATCTCAGCGTGTTCGTTTGCAATTGCGTCGTGTACCAAACCTGGTATTTTTCATCGATGACTCTTTAGATTATATCGAAAAAATAGATAACGCATTAGCAGGAAAAGAGAACCCAATCGAAAATCCTGATCTTTTAGAAAAAAGAAGAAAATTATAAATTGAACTTCCCCCTCTACATAGCCAAACGTTATATTTTTAGCAGAAGCAGAAACAATGCTATCACTATTATCAACCGCATTGCCAGTATGGGAATTATTGTTGGTACAATGGCTTTGTTTGTGGTTTTGTCCGTATTTAGCGGGTTGAAAGTTTTCAGTCTTTCCTTTACGAATGAAATTGACCCTGATTTAAAAATGACCAGCACGTATGGAAAATCATTTTTGATTACACCTGATCACGAAAATCAAATTAAAAAAATTGAAGGAGTTGCTTCTTATACTAAAAGTATTGAGGAGCGTGTTTTATTTTTGTTTAAAGATAAACAACAGGTTACGTATTTAAAAGGTGTTGACAGTCTGTATCCTGTGGTGAACGATATCAAAAAAAAGCTTTTTAATGGTCTATGGTTAAAACCGGATACCTATCAGGTAGTAATTGGCTATGGAATTGCACAGGATTTTTCTATGGGAATTCTGGATTTTGAAAACCCGTTGCAGATATTTGCTCCAAAACCCGGAAAAGGGGCAATCGAAAATCCCGAAGAAGCGTTTAATAAAACAGATGTACTGCCTGTTGGAATTTATTCTATAAGCGAAGAACTGGATTCTAAATATGTGTTTACAGATTTAGGTCTGGCACAGGAACTATTAATGTATAAACCCAATCAGATTTCAGGAATCGAATTCAAATTAAAGCCAAATGCGGATGAAGAATCCGTTAAATTGCAACTGAGAAATATTTTCAATAATAAAATTACGCTGAAAAACAGAGCTGAGCTTAATGAATCATTATATAAAATGCTCAATACTGAAAATATTGTCGTTTATCTGATATTTACCCTTGTCATAATTGTGGCACTTTTTAATTTGGTTGGCGCCTTAATTATGATGATTTTAGAAAAGAAAGGAAACTTAAAAACCCTTTTTAATTTAGGTACTGAAATTAATCATCTGCGAAAAATATTTTTACTTCAGGGAACTTTACTGAGCGTGTTTGGAGGTTTGGCAGGTCTTGTTTTGGGAATCATTCTAGTACTACTGCAGCAGCAATATGAACTAATTATGATTACGCCAACCTTGGCATATCCGGTGGTCTTCTCATTCGAAAACATACTTATCGTGATGGCAACCATCATTACGCTTGGTTTTGTAGCATCCTTAATTGCCAGCAGCCGTGTCAGTAAAAAATTACTGAATTAATATTTCTTCCTGAAAAATACTTATATTTACCACCTTAAAAATCTACAGCATATGATTGTTTCTGCCTAATCCTAATTTTATTTTTAGAATAATTTAGGATACTTACGCTTTTTACTTTTCAGTTCAGATTACTACATCTGAACCAATTTTATCATTTATCCTAAAAAATCATGACAGAAACAACCATACACAAAAGTTTATTTTCTAAAATTTTTACCACATTAAAACAAGCGCTAAAAGGCGACGAATCATTTGATTATACATCGGGAAGCATCAAAAAAGCAGTAATTCTATTGGCCATTCCGATGGTTTTGGAAATGATGATGGAGTCCGTTTTTGCATTAGTCGATTTATATTTTGTTGGACATTTGGAAAACAGCAGTTTAGCGATTCAGACTGTTGGATTAACAGAATCAGTGCTCACTATTATATATTCTTTAGCCATCGGAATGAGCATGGCAGCAACAGCAGTTGTGGCAAGACGAATTGGAGAAAAAGATCCAGTTGCTGCCGCAAAAGCCGGAATGCAGGCCATCATTATTGCTTTTGCAGTCAATAGTGTAATGAGTATTTTGGGTGTAATTTATGCCAAAGATATTCTGATTTTAATGGGAGCATCTCTTGAAGCTGCAGAACATGGTTATAGATTTACACAAATTATGATTGGAAGCAGTTTGTGTATTATGCTTTTGTTCTTAATCAACGGAATATTTCGGGGTGCGGGAAATGCAGCGATAGCCATGAAAAGCCTTTGGATAGCCAATATCTGCAATATCATTTTATGCCCGATTCTGATTAATGGTTTAGGATCTGTTCCAGCTTTTGGATTAGTAGGAGCAGCCTTGGCCACAACTATAGGGCGAAGCATTGGAGTTTTGTATCAGGTATACCGTTTGTTTTTTGGAAATGGAGTTTTGAAAATTAAAATGGCGTATTTCGCACCGGATTTCAAACAAATAAAAGCTTTGATAAAAATTGCAGCTCCCGGGATTTTACAATTTGTAATTGCATCCTGCAGCTGGATTTTCTTAGCACAGTTAGTTGCCACAACTGGTGGCGATCACGGTTCTGCAGGTTATCAGACAGCACTTCGAATTATGATGTTTTTTATTCTTCCGGCTTGGGGATTGAGTAATGCTGCGGCAACTTTGGTGGGACAAAATCTTGGTGCCAAACAAATTGAGCGTGCCGAAAAATCAGTTTTTACGACTGCGAAATACAATGTGATTTTTATGGCCACTATTATGATTATTTCATTGTGTTTTGGCAAATACATTGTTTCTTTTTTTACAAACGACGAAATGGTTAGAACATTCGCTGCTCAAGCTTTACAAATTATGAGTGCCGGATTTGTTTTCTACGGAATCGGAATGGTTTTGATCAATACGTTCAATGGGGCAGGAGATACCTGGACACCAACCGGAATTAACTTTTTCGGGTTTTGGCTGTTCCAGATTCCATTGGCTTATGTACTGGCAAAACATTTTAATATGGGGCCGACAGGCGTTTTTATTGCAATTCCGGTTGCTGAAACAGCTATAACTTTAGCAGGAATCTTTTTCTATAAAAGAGGAAAGTGGAAAAGTATTGAGGTATAAATTATGCTAATATTAGAAATATAATTAAAAACAACTATTTTTTCCAATCACTTGGTCTTGTGTAAGTTTTCGTTTCATTTTTTACTTCGAATTGCATTTTTGCATTTTTAAATTTATCTTCATGATTCTCAAGATAAACAACTGTTTTAAATAATGATTTTAATTCATTCGACTTTCTATCAGGGGGGAAATATAATTTTGTTTTAATGTGTGGAAACTTTTGATTTATAAATTTGATAGTAGACACTTGATCACTATCCGCAGTAATTAAAACTATAATATCGACGTCATTATTTATACAATCACCGATCATGTGTAATGCTATATTTACATCAGTACATTTTTCTTCAGGGACCTTAAAGTTTTCTTTACAGGTTGCTTGGCAATCTATGAATTTATCAGCATAATGACCATTAACAACTTCAAAAATAGAACCGTTAGTAATTTTATTAGCTCCAAATAAAGCACTTTGTTTGCTTTTCTTTAATTTATTTATGGGTGGTGCGGTAAAATATTTTACTTTGTGTAAAATTTGATTGTCATGTGCAAAAACAAACTGTGTACAAAGTTTGACAAAATCAATCCAAAAATAGTTTTTCCAATCAGGATGTGATCCCGTATAAGATTTAAATCCGTGATAAAAGTTAAACCCATCAAAGTAAAAGACTACTTTTTTATTTTTAATTTCTTCTGACATAGATATAAAAAAAAAGCTCCCAGTAGGAGCAGGTTCATAATACTGAGATTATGAGGTGGCGTTAATTATAATGCAAATATATAAAAATATTTGAATTCAACAAAATTTCTAAGTCTAATAATTGATTAAATTATATTAAGTATTTTCTAAACAAACTCATATCCCGCATAAACCTGTTCGATTTCTTTCATAATTGCGAATAAATTTTCAGGTTCATCAGTAGTAACTAGTTTTTGTTTGAATTCTTTAAAAGAGTGAATTCCTTTGAAATAATTGGTGTAATGACGACGCATTTCTACAATTCCCAAACGTTCCCCTTTCCAGTCCATAGACCATTGCAAATGATTTCGGGCTGCTTCAACACGGTCAATAACCGTTGGAGCAGGCAAGTGCTCGCCTGTTTTAAAGAAATGTTTGATTTCATTAAAAATCCACGGATAGCCAATGGCAGCACGACCAATCATGATCCCGTCAATACCGTATTCGTTTTTATATTGTAATGCTTTTTCCGGACTGTCGATATCACCGTTTCCAAAAATCGGCATTGTAATTCTTGGGTTGTTTTTTACACGTGCAATATGCGACCAGTCGGCGTGGCCTTTGTACATTTGTGCGCGGGTTCTGGCGTGAATGGTCAAAGCCTGAACACCAATATCCTGAAGCCTTTCAGCAACTTCATCAATATTAATCGAACTTTCATCCCAGCCCAAACGTGTTTTTACGGTAACAGGCAAATCGGTACTTCTAATAACGGCTTTGGTTAAACGTACCATCAAATCAACATCTTTCAAAACACCAGCGCCGGCACCTTTGCAGACTACTTTTTTTACGGGGCAGCCAAAATTAATATCGACTAAATCAGGTTTTACGGTGGAAACAATTTTGGACGAAAGTGCCATTGCTTCTTCATCTCCACCAAAAATCTGAATTCCAACCGGACGTTCATAATCAAAAATATCCAGTTTCATTCGGCTTTTTATAGCGTCACGAATTAATCCTTCTGATGAAATAAATTCAGAATACATCATGTCAGCACCATGCGTTTTGCATAATCTGCGAAACGGCGGATCGCTTACGTCTTCCATCGGTGCGAGTAATAAAGGAAATTCGGGTAATTCTATGTTGCCAATCTTGACCATCTTCACTATTTTGTGCAAAATTACAACATTTAGTTTAATTCACAGCAAAACAATTAATAAGCTGAAATTAAACCATATAAGTAATATAAGTTCATTTAACGGGAACGTAAATTTCAAAAAATAGAGATAATCGAAATTCAAAAAAGTCATTTTACTAATTTGAAATGCACATAGTTCTGTAGCCCTGTTTTGCGCAAAGTTCAAATGAACTTATATTACTTATATGGTAAAAAAATAGTTCTATATCGTATTTCGGTAATCAAAAAAACGAATTGGTTTTCGACTCATAGGATTAAAAACCAAAGGATTTAAAACTTCTTTTGTAGCAAATTCTATTTTTGGAGTTACTCTTAATTTCGCTCTAAAATGATCTTTTATTTCCTGTAAAAATTCGGGTGTCTGATTTTTAGCTGCAATTTTAATCAGGATTTCATCAGTCCCTAAATCGTTGGTAGAAATTTCGATAAGATGATTTTCAATAGTATCAAAACTGCTCAAAACATCATTCATTGCTGGCGGATAAAGTGTTGTGCCTTTATATTTGATCATTTGTTTTTTACGGCCCACAACCGGTCCAACACGCAAAGTATGTCGCCCGCAGGAGCAAGGTTCGTTATGAAGCTGTACAATATCCCCGGTTTTAAAACGGAGTAACGGCATGGCTTCAATTCCTAAAGTAGTAAAAGTCAGTTCTCCCGTTTCACCATTTTTTACAGGCCTATTATTTTCGTCCAGAACTTCAACGATAATTAATTCCGGATGGTGGTGACCGCCCTGACCGTATTCACATTCTGTAAAAGCCGTACTCATTTCGGTAGAAGCATAAGTCGAAAACAACCTGATGTTCCATTTATCCGTAATTTTTTTGGATAAAATATTCATCGAAAAATCCTGTTCTCTCAGAGATTCCCCAATACAGACAGCACCTTTTATACTCGAATTATTGTAATCGATTCCATGTATTTCGGCGTATTCAATTAATTTTAAAAGGAAAGAAGGAACGGTAATTAAATAGCTCGGATTGTATTTTAAAATCGAATCCCATTGCATTTCCGGAATTCCGGCACCCACACGGATAATGCCTGCTTTCAATTTTCTTAAACCTAAAAAATAAGCCAGACCAGCCATAAATTTACGGTCAATTGTTGTCATTAATTGCACGACATCGCCTTCTGTAATTCCGGCACAGGCGAATGAAATAGCTTCATTATAAGCCAATCGGTCAAGATCAGAATCTGTTAAACCAAAAGTTACCGGATCGCCCAAAGTTCCTGAAGTCGAAGCATAGTCAATAATTTTATGCTGTGGAACACACAAAAAATCATCGTTGTATTGTTGTAAATCTTCTTTAGTAGTTACCGGTAAATGCTGTAAATCTTCAAGGGTTTTAATTTTCGAAATATCAATATTTTGTTCTGCAAAAAGCCTCTTGTAAAAAGGGGAATTTTGACTAATATAGGTTAAAGTTTCTGCTAATTTTTGCTCTTGAAAATTTTTAATTTCTTCTAAAGAATTTTTTTCTATTGCTGGAATCATTGTAATTTTCTTTTCAGTTTTTTTAAATATTTTTCAATTGCTTCTTTATCAGGAACAGTTGTCATTTCTTTGGTTAATGCTTTTTTAAAGTTTTCCTGAGCAAGCAGAAAGTTCTTTTTTTGGTAAAAATACAATCCTGCTTTATAATATACAACCCAATAATCAGGGTTTAAAGATTGATAAGCCTGAATAAAATCTAACGGAACTTCCGTTTTATTTTTTAAATAGGAATCTATTTTCTGATCTTCGATTCTGAATTTTTTATAGTTTTTAAATGCTGCAGTTTCTAAAAATGGATCTTTGACAATATTCTGGTTTTTTTCTTGAAATGAAATAATAGAGCCCGATTTTGGGTTTTTAAAAACGGAATCTAAATTATAACACACAAATTCGCCTAACTGATACGGATTTGCTGAAACCCAGACTAATTTTTCTTTCGGTTTAAAGATGACTCCGTGATGCGCCATCAATTGATTCAGAGCTTTTTCATTACCATAACCCAATGCTATATTTTGTAAGCCTTCTTTGTTTCGTAAAATTTCTGAAGCAATTTTTGGATTGATTTTAGGATTTTGTGTAAAAAGCTCCTGCATTCTTTGAAAACGGTATTTGGAATGACTTTCTTTAATTTGTCCTAAATTGCGTTTGTCATTCTTGAATGTTTCACTCTGAAAATGATTTGAACAAATTAACTGATTTGTATTTGGGACATCGAAAACATCCTTTTTTTCAGGAGATACTTCTATCAAAACGGCTTTATTATCCTGAGCGCTTCCAACCATTATGGATTCAGATACAAATACTGTTCTCTTTTTAGCTATTGCAATGGCTTCATCAATATTTTTGGCATACTGTAAAATTTCTCGTGTGAGCAGAGAAATTGGTGTTTTGGCGATTAATGGAATTTTTGATTTCCCCGCATTAATAGTTACCGTTAAGCCTTCTTTGTTCATTCCGGAAACAGCACCAACCATGCCGGGCCAGGTTACCATCATAAAGGGATGTCCTTCTTTTGGATTTATAAAAGCTACAATTTTATTTTCTGCAAAAGCATCATTTACATAAAAATCAAAATTACGCCCCAGAATTAAATTACCATCTTCAGATTTTTCGCCCCAGGCGGCAAAAGAAGAACAGCCTACCAAAGCCAAATCCTGCAAAGCATGACCAAGATCATGTGCAGCATGCAGATATAAGCTGAGCTGGTATCGATTGGCGATGTTGTCAAAATTATGCGAAGTGTATTGTGAGATTCCGTAAATTTCTGCTTGATATTCATTTGAAACATTCTGGTATAATTTCCTGTTGTACCATTTTAGAAAATTTCGAAGTAAAGTTTGTTGAAATTTTGAAGGAATAATATCTTCAATTCTGGAAAAGAAAATCTGTTGTTGTTTTTTCAGAAGCGAATCGGATAAGGCTCCGGTTGTCAGACCAATTTCCAACGGATCTCCTTCTACATATAATTCCCAAAGTCCCTGTTTATTTTTCGAAAGAGAGTTTTTACCTGAAATAAAAGCAGAATCGGATTTTTTTATAACGACAGGTTGCGCTGTGTTATATTTTGAACTATCAGGAAGGTGCTGCATGGATTTTGAAGTGCCGCACGCTACAAAAAGCATTAAAAAACCAACAAGAGAATATGTGTAAATTCGATTCTTCATGTTTTATTCAGATTCCTGATTAATTTTGTTGACCAGATATTCTTTTCCAACAATTTCAGAACAGGTGACAACTGCTCCAATAGTCACGCCCAAAACACCGTGCATGTTAATACCCTGACCGGTTAAATATAAATTATCTAACTTAGTTTTTGGTGCTATAAAAGTTTTCATCGGATTGTTGGAATCTTTTACATAACCATACATATTGCCATTATGACCGCCAATATAATCGCGATACGATAGTGGTGTTGAGGTATGTACTGATTTGATGCAATCTTTGATTCCGGGAAATTTTATTTCAATTTCTTCTAAAAAGCGGGCTGCTTTCCTGGATTTAAATTTATCATAGCTTTCTCCACGATCATTTTCTTCGGCAGTAGTATTAAAAGTATTTACCCAGGGTAATAAATCATCGTATTTCATATACGTGATAAAAGTCATCCCATCTGCGAATTCATTTTCTTTTTTAGAGGCATTCATAGAAGCCATATATGCTTTTGGCCAGGAATCATCATCATATTCGTGAGCAGTCCATACTTCGCTACTATCCTTAAAATGGTAAAAATTATGATTGATATATTTGAAGGTTTTAGGTTTAAAAACAATATAAAGGCTAAAAGCAGAAATCACTCCTTCAAGACTCTGGATCCTGCTATAAAAAGATTTTCTGAAATTTTCTTCTCCTACCATTTTCAAGGTAGTTTTAGGTTCAATGTTCGATATAAAATAAGTACCAAAAACCTCAGTTCCGTCTTTCATTTTGGCAGAGGTCACTTTGTTATCTTCGACACTAAAATGGGTAACTTCCTTATATTTATAAAATTCACCACCATGTTTTTTAAGCTGTTTTAAAAGCTGTTTTGTGATCTGGCTTCCTCCGTTTATGCATCGCCATGAACTCTGTATATAAGAATTTACAGAAAGTGCATGAACATAAAAAGGTGATTTATCAGCAATTCCGGCATATAAAAAATTTGATCCGGCCAAAACCGCTTTTAGTTTTTCATTTTGGGTAAACTGGTCAATTGTTTCTTTAGCGTTTAATGTCAGTATTTCACTATCATATTTTCCTTCCCATTGTAAGTTGTATAACGGGAATGAATCGCATGTTGATTTAACTTTTTCGCAATAATTTTCAATAGCTTTTTTTTCCTCGGGGAAATGTTTTGCTAATTGATTTACAAAATTTTCATATCCCTGAGCATGCGGATATTCTTTGTTTTCATCTTCAAATGAGATAACATCAAAAGCATCTTCGTCCATTTTTTTTAAATTTAAATGATCGATAATGCCAATGTACTTAAAGTATTTGTACAAATTTTGCCCTTCGCTTAATCCACCAATATAATGAATTCCGGTATCAAAAATGGTTTTGTCCCGTACAAAAGTCTGAAGATTTCCACCATACTGATTGTTTTTTTCGAGTACGCATACACTATAGCCTTCTTTGGCTAAAATAATTGCCGATACTAATCCGCCCAAACCACTGCCTACAATTACAACGTCATAATGATTTTTCATTCTAATTTTTCTTTAATATGACTATTGAATTTTCTTCTAAAACACATTCAAAACCTAAGTTAATCAAAGTGGTTTTTAAACTTTGACAATTTACTAAAATAACACAGGAAGATACAGAAATGATTTTTTCAATATCATTATTATAATTTTCTTCCGAAATCAAAATAACATCATATTGGTTTTGAATGGCTGTTTCTAGATTTTCCTGATAATAAATTTTTCTTTTTGTAACGAAATAATTGTTCTTTGCAACAGCGATTTTTTCTTCATCTGAATTATAAGAATATATTTTTCGTTGGGGTTGCTGTAAAGCCAATAACACATCTAATTGCCCATAATCATTCGACAAATGTAATATTTTAGCTTTCGCTGAAATATGTTTGTTGAGTTGATAATAGATTTTCAGATTTGTTTTTAAGTTGTTTTTTATACTATTTATAATTTCTGCTTCTTTGTAATCATAACTGTTGATAAGCATTTTTTTGAAGTATTCCGGCCCTTCTAGTTCCTGACGGGTTTTTTGAAATTCTGATTTAAAAAACGCACCCAATTGTTTGGTTCTTTCGGTATAATTTTTTCCGAATGAAAGATTATCAGCCGTGATCCTTTTTAATATAGAAACGGTAAGGTTGGTATCATGAATGACAAAATCACCTTTTGGAATTGCTTCTGAAGCCCCATGAATAAGCAAAGGAAGAATATCTAAATTAAACTGTTCAGCAAGATAAAAAGCACCTTTATGAAAGCGTTTAATTTCATTGCTTTCTGAACGGGTTCCTTCCGGAAAAATCATCAATGAATACCCTTCATTTATTTTTTGGCGTAAATGCTCAACACCACCCTCAAGACCTTCTGAAACAGGATAAAATCCTGCTTTTCTAACCGTAGCACCAAAAATAGGGGAGTTGTAAACCCAGTCATTTACTAAAAAAATAATGTTTGGACTTAACATTCCGCATATCAAAATATCTAGAAACGAAGAATGATTTGCAATTATAATGGCAGGTTTTTCAAAGTTTTCATTATAAGGGTTAATCACTTTTTTTTGAAGGAACGGATTAGAATATAATACTGATTTCATGAATTTAGAAATCGCATATCGGAATCCTTTCATTTTTGTTTTTTCATTAAGGGGAATAATCGGCATAATGATTAAACTAAAAATAGACATTAAAACACCACCAAATCCATAATAGAAAAAAGAGAGTATACCGTGAAGAAAGGTTCTTAATTGAAATGGAGCATTCCCGTTTTTTGGGCGGTTTGAAATGAATAATTTAAAAAGAATCGGATAGAAGATAAAGGTAATAATGAGTGCGGCAAAAACTCCAATTAAGGATACAGATGAAATAGATTTTAATGCCGGATGCTCTGCAAAAATCATGGCACCAATTCCTAAAATGGTAGTAATTACTGCTAAAATTATAGAGGTTCTGTAAATTGCAATTTCGTTTTTTCCGGTTGTATATTCTTTTTGGAGTGCGCTCGTCATGAAAATGCTAAAATCGACCCCGTGGCCAAAAATAAGCGTGCAGACAATCATGCTGAAAATATTCATCTGAATATCAAAAATGCCCATTATACCTGTTGTCACAATTCCTGTTAAGGCAATAGGAATACAGCTTACAATAACCAGTTCTATTCTTCGGAAAAAGAAAAATAAAATCAGGATCACGGCAATAAACGAATAATTTATAAGAGAATTGAAATCAGTTTTTAAAGTGCTGAAAAACGTTTCATTCATCTGCTGACGATCGATAGCAATCAGATTTTTTTTAGTTTCAGCCATCTTTACAAAAGCGTCACGTTGTTTTGGAGCTACTTTTACTAAAGTTGAAATCGTGAAAAAACCATTTTTTTCGGTTACGAATTCATGCAGTTGCAGTGCTTGAATTTTTAGATAATCAGCTGCTGAAATCGGTTTGAAATTAAAATCTAAATGGTCAAAAAACGTACTATATGTTGTAGGTTTAAATCCTAATTTAGAACCTTCGGAAATTAAACTGGATTTTAAGAGTTGTTTTTTATTACTATCCCAAAAAGAATTCCATTTTTCAATTTTCTGTTGCTGTTCTTTTTGCGAAAGCATAATTCCGCCAATTGAACTAAAGTTTAATATTTTTTGCTGTTCTTTTGCTGCAGACAAATCTGAAAAAAGACGGCTGTTGTTTTGCAGAACTTCTTCCATACTTTTTCCGTACGAAGCAACATATATTGTTTTTGATGTTAAGCTGGTGCTTTCTTCCAGCTCTTTTTCTGCAGCTTTTATTTCTTTCGGAACAAAATTAAGCTGTGACAAATCGTTATTGAAGCCAACATTATTATAAGTAAAACAGCAGATAATCGTAATGAGAGCACAAAAACCGATTAGGAATTTATTATTATGAAATGAAAAATGCGCCAGCTTGTCGATTACATTTTTCTTGTATTCAAAATTATTTTCTTTCGGTTTGTATAAATGCGGAACAATTAAGAGGGAGAAAAATGCAGAAGCCATAACAATGACAGCAGCAAAAATCCCTAAGTCATTAAGCGCTTCCGATTTCACAAATAGCAAACATAAAAATGCGACAGCCGTAGTCGAACTGCTCATAATCAAAGGCATCGTGATGTCTTTGTATAACGTTTTTACATCACTGTTGTGTTTGTAATGTGTAAGGATATGAATGGAATAATCAATCGTAATTCCTAATAAAACTGAACCAATTCCTAGGGAAATTGCGGAAATTTGTTCTTTTACAAAAAATAAAAAAGCAATAGCAAACAGAGCTCCAAAAACGGTTGGAATAAAAATGATTAATGGGATTAATATTTTTCTGTAGAATAAAATCAGGATCAACATTAAAGTGATCATCGCGATTGTTGTCGTTAAGATAATATCGCTTTTAATTTGGTTGGCATTGGAAACAGCTATCAAAGCTGAACCAAAATAACTAATTGAAGTTTTTGCCTTGAATTTCTGATTTAGATTGTCCTGAATTGATTTTAGCTTTGCAGCAAAAACAGTATTTTTTTCAGTTTCGCTCGATGGGAGATTTGATGTAATAAAAAGTAGTAATTTCTTTTTGTCTTTGGTCATCACGTATCCATTATCAAGGGTAAAGTCATCACCAACATTTAGTTGTTGCAATTTCTTTAAAGCGATAAAAGAAATCCCAAGTGGATCCTCCAAAATGAAATCTTTGGTCAAAAATCCAGAAGGCGAGATAATCGATTTATAATTTCCCTGAACGGTTGCTACAATACTATCTTTATTGAGTTTGTTTTGTATAGCGGCATAATCTTTATTGTCAAGAAATAATGGGAGATTGTTGTACACAAAATCTATTGTTTCCTGAATGTTTTCTTCGTCAACCTTTCCTTGAATTCCAGTTATATATGGCTTACATGATTTAGAAACACTATCTGAAAAAATGGCAGCCATTTCTTTTAAATCTTCACTGGTTCCGTTTTTTTCTAACTTGAAAATAACCGTAATTTTATCTGCAAAATTAAGTTGTTTAAGCACTTTTGCAGTAACATCAGATTTGTCGTTTGTTGGAATAAGCTTTGTAATATCTTCCTCAAATTTAATTTTAGAAGCAAAAAATCCCAAGACAAAAAGCATCAGAACAGCCAATAAAACCGAAAGGGATTTTCTTCGGTTAACAAATAAATGAATGGCGTAAAAATAGTGATGCATGTTTATTTTTTATTTTTAGTTGAATTAAAAAAGGTTAAAAGTAAATAACTCAAAAAACCTATAGTTAGTGAAGAAACGGTTGCTAAAATAAGACTTCCAACGATATATTGTGTAGCATTTTGCTGAATGTCGTCAAGTGTAAGTGAACTGTCTAAAACCAAAGTGGTTTTATTGGATACAAAATAACTTCCCATTTTTAAAGAACCATAAATAATAAATGGAATAAAAGGTGGAAAACTAACATTTGAAGAGAGATAAGCAATGACTTTATTGAGTCTGAGTAAGGTGGCAAATGATAAAAGTAATACGGTTTGAAATCCCCAAAATGGAGATATACCGATAAAAATACCTAATGCAATTGCAGCCGCTTTTTTGAAATTAGAATCGTTGCTTTCTAAAATATCTTCAAGAAAAAACTTTTTAAAACCTTTTTTTTTTGCTTTCCGAAAAAAGTCTCTGGGCTTGATATACAAAAGCGAATTTAGAACCAGAACAGTATTTAGAATACTGATTCTGGTAAAATCTTTAAAAGGGCGAAAATGTGAAACACGTTCAGCAGGATCATATAAAATCTCGATTGCAATATTTTTTACCAAAATACCTTTCCATGCAGAACGAACAATAACTTCAATCTCAAACTCAAATTTATTGGTATAAAATTGTTTCGGCAATAATTGTAAAGGGTATAATCTGTAACCCGATTGCGTATCATCAAGTTTAATTCCGGTTTCAAATTGAAACCAAAAATTTGAAAATTTATTTCCAAAACTACTTTTTTTTGGTACGTTTTCCTGTGTCATATTCCTGCTGCCAATCAATAAAGAATTCGGTTCTTTTTGAATTTCAGCAATAAAATTTGGTATATCAGAAGCAAAATGCTGACCGTCAGAATCTATTGTAATAGCATATTCAAAACCTGTTTCAATCGCTTTTCGAAAACCGTTTCTCAAGGCTCTTCCTTTTCCTAAGTTTTCAGGATGATGAATTTGTATCAGATGAGAATATGATTTTAAAATTTCACTCGTCTCATCAGTAGAACCGTCATTAACAATTATTACATTTAAAGTGTAATCTAAAACGGAATCCAGTACTCTTTTTAACGTTTTGTGATTGTTGTATGTTGGAACAATCACACAAAAATGCGTTAAACTTAGTAGCTCCTGCTGTAATAAAATAGGTTTCATGGGTTGTGTTTTCTTTACCTACTTCACCAATTGTCTCTCTTTTTCAGAGAAACTTTTAGATTGTAATATAAAGTTTTTAAGATATTCTTTTAAAGAGTTACTTTGCTCATCATAATGTTCAGTTATGAATTTTTTATCTTCTTTAATATTTTTTTTATAACCCGTAATACCAGGTACATTTTCCTGAATGCTCAATCGGATCATTCTGATTTCGATATTGTTGGGTTCCGTTTTTACAGTAGATTCAAGAAGTTTGGCACCTTCCTTAAAACGTTCCATTTTTTCGCCTAATTTTTTTTCAAATTTTGAATCCAGCAAAATTGAAGCCGCTTTGTAAGCCACCAAAATTTTGTCATCATTGCCAGATACGCCGGCAAGTTTGTCTACAAATTCTTTAGCATTGGTCTCTGATTTTGAAACGTCTGTATACATTTTGCGAATGGAAGCCAAGTCAGGGTTCCCTGCAAAATTGAACCATAGGATAAATGTCAGTAGTAGTTTCATAATTATATCTTTTTATACACGTTGCTTAGTTTCAAAGCAACGGTGTCGTTAAAATAAGTAGTGTTTTTTACTTTTACCAAATCATCTTCGGTAGTTACAATATCAAGTTCTAAACGCAATTCCGGAGTAACCTCTGGATTAATAAGTGCCATGAACTTTACATTAGCAAGTGTTTGAATTACCAAATTGGCTTTTGTAATAGTCTCAGTAAGTTCTTTAATAATCTGAATCATGCAAACGCCAGGCATAATTGGATTTCCAGGAAAATGACCTTTGAAAACTTCGTGTTTTTCGTTGACCAAAATCGTAAAATTATACTTAGAATCTCCTGTTTTTTCTTCTGAAAGTATTTTGTAAAAATCTTTTAAAACCATATTTTTTTATTTTTTTCCAAAGGTGTAAGTTGCTCCAAATTGAAAAACCAAATTGTTTGTATCAACACCATCAGCATAATAATCAGTGAATGAATCCGTCAGGCCCTTTTTTATTCTTGCTTCAAATGAAATTCCGTTTTTTAAGCTGTATCCTAGTCCACCTACAATTCCCAAATCAACGTCTTGTCCTTTATTATAATTATCTCCTTTTTCTTTCGGATTAACCTTAATATCTTTTGCAATTAGTATATCAAAAAAAGGTCCTGCTAAAAAATAAAAATTCTCAGTAAAATTGAATTTATTAATTGTTAATTCTGAGATGTATTGTAATGAGGCATCTACAGTTCCACGGTTGTAAATTGTAATATAACTATTTGATGGAGCATCATAATATTCAGTACTTCCCATCGCAATATCTCCTTTTGCACCTTGTCTGGAATAAGTTAATTCGGCCTGTAATGTATAAAATTTAGAAAGCTTTAAAGCGCCAAATCCTCCAACATAAAAATCCGTTTTGTTTCCAAGACCTGAATTTGTAAATTTTGAAATGTTTATTCCTGCATGAATTCCAGGTTTAAAAGTTACCTGAGCCTGCATTTTTAAAAATGCAAAAACAGAAAAGGAAATAATTGCTAAATTTTTAATTGTCATAATTTTATTTACCAAAGGCATACGAAACACCCAGTTGAAAATTCACATTTGTATTATAATCTCCAAACAAATAATCGCTGTTATCATTGCTGCTGTAATAATCACTGTCTATAACATCGATTAAACCTTTTTTGATACGAGCTTCAATAGTTAATCCGGTCAAAGGCACTTTATAACCAAAACCAACAACGAGAGCTAAATCAGCATCAGACTTTTCATAGCGTAAATTATCTCTTGTTCTAAAATCCAGAGTTGGACCAGCCTGAACCTGAAAACCATTAAAAGTGAATTTATTGATCATCGCAATCGAAACATAATCAATGTCTAAATTTTTTGATTCCACAATTTGTTCGCCATCATTAGTGTAGCCAGCAAAAGTTTTAACGTTATTAGAACCCTGTCTGCTATATGTAATTTCAGGTTGTAAGGCATAAATCCGGGTTAATTTAATTTCACCAAACCCTCCAATATAAAAATCACTTTTATAGGATGAACGTGTATTTGAAAACGTTGAAAAAGCAGCTCCGGCTCTTAGACCTGGTTTAAATGTTACCTGAGCATTTATTGAACTTATAAATAAAATAAAAACGATGGTAATTAATTTTTTCATGTATTTTTTATTTCATTTTAAAAGTGTAACTGATACCAACCTGGATTGCCTGATTTAAAATAACTTCATCATAATTTCCATTTCCATTATTATCATAAGTATTATCGTAACCGTAAATATCAATAAGACCTTGTTTAATTCTCGCTTCAAATGTTAATCCATTTGGTAAAGTATAACCTACTCCGCCAATTATCGAAATATCAAAATCTACCGGATCATCAAAACCGTAATCACCAAAATTATCGCCTATTTTAAAATCTACAGAAGGACCGGCCAGGATATGAAAACCGCTTCTATTGAAATGAAATTTTGCAACTGCGTCAAGCGAAAGATAATTTAAGTCATACTTTGTATCATAATAATTATCATTAAAATCATAATAACGTCCCTCTGAACCTTGTTTTGAATATGTTAATTCGGGTTGAAGTGTAAAAAATTTATTGAATTTTATAGCCATAAATCCACCAACATAAAAATCCGATTTTAAACCATTACCGTCAATATTGGTTAACCTCGAAAGGTTTAAACCTCCTTTAAGACCCGGACTAATACGTACTTGTGCTTGTGTTACTGTAATGCCTATAAATAAAACGAATGCAATTAGGATTGATTTTCTCATTTTTAATTGTTTCAAAGTTTATTAGTGATTTTAAATTTCTGATTTTAAATAATTTAACGTGATTTCCAACTTAATATTTTGATGAATAATCTGAATTTTTTCTGCAAAAATATTGTTTTCTGAACTAAAAAGAACAGTAAATTTTTCTTTTGTTTGAGATGAGTGAATCACTTTTTCTAACTTTTGGTCTTTCTTGGTCAGAAACAGGTAATTATCACGGTTTTTATCTGCCGATTTGTAAATGTTAAAAAAATCGTTTTCAAATTGTTCCTGAATCAAATATTTGTTTTTAAGAAGCAGTCTGAAATCTTCTTCTAAAGTATTTATTAGAATTTTACGATCTAATTCTGACACAATGGAATTAATTTTAAAAGTTGTTTCGGAAATTTCAAAATCAAACAATTTGTTGCCAAAATCTGTTGTAAAAACAATCCGATGCGTCGTGTCATTTATTTTTTTGGCAATGAAAATTCCGGACAATTCATTTCCGTAAACCGTAATATTGGTTTTGTATACATAATCCGTTTTTGAATCTGAAAAATAAGGAACTTCGTAGGATGTTTTGTCTAATTTTTTTGGTGTATAATTTTTTGTGACGGAGCCACAGGAAAATAAAACAACTGCCAAAAGGCTGTTAATTACTAAATACTGAATCGTCGATTTTTGCATTGATCACTTTATTTTTAAGTACAATTCGGGTATAATCATCTGATGATTCCAATAGTTTTACTTGTACGACTGTAGCTTCTTCTTTATCAAAAGTAAGTTCAATCTGTTTGATGTATTTCTTAAGCGTCGCATCTTTTGGAATAAATTTCGCCAGATTTTGTCCTTTCACTTTAAAGTACGAAATCGTAAATTCTTTGTCATCAAACATATTGCCACTTACGCTTCCCACAATTAGTTTATTGATTCGGCCAAAGATTTTGCTGTTTCCAATATCAACTGCACTTTTTTTTCCTTCATCGTTAATCAGGATTTTACCGTTTTTAAAAACGATACTGTAATTGTATGGTTTTTTGTATTGCCATTGAAGCAAATAAGGTTCTTTAAAAATCATTTTTCCGGAGGTTTCAATGTCTTTCGATAAAAAATCCAAATGTTTGTACTGAATAAAATCGGTACTCAAAGTTTTGATTTTTTTGGAAACAATATTTACATCATCTTTAAATGAAGCTATTTCGGCAGCAGTCATTTTTTGCTCTTGTGCAAAAATAGAAATACTGAAAATGTTTAGGAAAAAAAGAAATATATATAATTTAGTTTTCATAAGCTTTAAGGTTCAAAAGTTCTTCTACAGAAACCACTTTATAATGGTTTTGTTGTAAAAATTGCAAAAACTGTTCCAATACCAAGACAGAGTGTGAAGCCGTGTCGTGCAAAAGTACAATTCCGCCGGGAGAAACTCGTTTTATTATTCGGTTGAAAATTAATTTTTTATTTTTTGTACCGCCATCAAGTGAACGGATATTCCAGCCAATAACTTTGTGTCCGGTTATTTTTAAAGCCCTCCGAATTGATGGGGTGGTAACTCCGTAGGGTGGCCGAAAAAAGTTAATTTTTTTTGAAGTTAATTTTTCTAAAAGCGTATCTGTTTTTTGAATTTCTTCTATAATTTTTTTCGCATTATAAAAATCAAAAAAAGGAGAATGTCCGTAGGAATGATTTCCAGTCAAATGACCTTCGTCTATAATTTGTTTTACAATTTCAGGATACATTTCAATATTTTTTCCGATGCAAAAAAATGTCGCTTTTACATTATATTTTTTAAGAAGATCAAGAATTTCTAAAGTATAAATGCCCGGTCCGTCATCAAATGTAAGGGCAATTTTTTTCTCCTTTTCTAAAGCATTCCTGCAAAAAGCTTTTACATGATAGTTTGACGCTATTAGAGATGAACCGACAATATTAAATACAAACCAAATGGAAACAATAATAGCAAACCACCAAAAATTAATTGCTGTATAAAGGTTCAGAAGAAGCAATAAAAGCAATAAAAAAATAAAAAATAGTGAGATGTTTTTATGCGTTATCATTTTGAGATTAACGTAAAACTATGATTTTTTCCGTTTAATTGATTGTATAACAAAATAGTATTATAAGCAGGTTTTTCAACTGAATTAACTTTTATAATTTCTGGAATTTCCTGTGTTTTTATAATTTTTGAGGCCATCCATAATGCAAAAGCCGAAGCCGTATCGTATTCGCCGCTTAAATGTTTATAATATAAAACAGGTGTTTGTGCAAAAGCATTTTCAGCAAGATTTTTATAATAAATTTCAAAATCGACATTCCCATCAAATCCTAAAACCAAAGCATCAATATCTGAAATTTCCAGCTTATTTGCTTTTAGAAAAGATTTTATTTCTGTTTCAATTTCGTTTTCTTCCAACGTATTTATGATAGTAACATCGAGAAGTTTTGCGTATGTATTTTCTTTTCTTTCATTTTCCAAAACAAAAAAGCTGGCGCCTTCTCCGTAAATTGCACCGCTTGTTTCAGAATTTAAAACGGCATAAGACTCATAAGTATCTTTTTTAATTCGTCCGTTTAATTTAAAAAGAGCTGTTGTATAATCGCCATTTTCATCAACTCCGCCTACCAAAATTGAATTGGCTTCGTCTCCTTCGATTTGCATTTTAGCATCAATTAAGGCCGATTCAAAAGAAACAGCTCCGTTTACATAGGTAAAATTATAACCTTTGCATTGCTGTAAAAGTGCAATTTGTGCGCCAACGGTATTGTGTGTTGACTGAATGAAGGAAGTAGGGGTTAGAAACTCTTCGTTATTATCCAGAATGTTTTTCAGAAATTTTTCAGAATCTTCAATACAGCCCAAACCTGTTCCGGTAATAATGGCATCAACATTTTCGATATTCGCATCTTTCATAGCCAAAGCCGAAGCTACGATTCCGTTTTTTACGCCTTTTGCCATTCTTCTGCTGGCTGCCGGTGAAATAAAATCTTTGTAAGCCGGAGAAACTATTTTAAGAACATTTTCGTTGTTATCATGTATGGCCTCTTCTAAAAAAACAGTATCAAATGTTTTTTGAGTCGAAATGCAACCTATTCCATTTATATATGTTTTCATTCGCTTTTAGAAAATATAAGAGTTGAACAATTTCCACCAAAACCGAAAGAGTTGGATAAAACGTGTTCGATCTTTTTGTTTTTTAAAATAGTTTGTGGTTTCAGATCAAACTCCTCCATTGGAGTTTCGAAATTCAAATTAGGATAAACGATATTATTTTGAATCGCCAAAACACTGTAAACGGCTTCAATTGCTGCTGCTGCTGCTAAAGTGTGACCTGTAAAGGGCTTTGTAGAACTAAAATCGGGAATTTTTTCATTTTCATAAATTCGGAGTAAAGCTCTTCCTTCAGATAAATCATTGTTTGGCGTTGCGGTTCCGTGAACGTTGATATAATCAATTTGAGAAGGTTTTAAACCCGAAATTTCAAAGGCTTTTTTCATCGCCAGATATGCACCATCGCCGTTTTCTGATGAAGCAGTTTGATGAAAAGCATCGTTTGCATTTCCGTAACCAGAAACGCGGGCCAAAACTTTTTTGTTTTGTCTCAGTACTACATCATCTGATTCTAAAACCAGATAGGCAGCAGCTTCACCCAAATTTAAACCTTTACGGTTATTATCAAAAGGCTTGTTGTAATCATCAGATAAAATCATCAAAGTTTTGAATCCATTAATGGTAAATTTTGCCAAAGCATCAGTTCCACCAACAATAACACGATCCAGTTTTCCGGTTTTGATTAATCGGGCACCTAACATAATTGCGTTTGCTGCAGATGAACAAGCTGTACTTATTGTTGTGACCATTCCTTTTAAACCTAACTCCTGAGCAATTTTATCTGCAACATCGCCGCCATCGTTACAACTAATGTATTTTATAAGTTCAGGATGTTTGAAATAATCGTAATAATGTTTTTCAGTCATATCCATTCCGCCAACGCTGGTAGCCGAAATAAGCCCTGTTCTAAATTCATTTATCGATGTAATTCCGGCCTCTTTTACAGCTTGTTTGGCCGCAAAAACACCAATCATAGCTGTTCTTGAAAAATTATTATCAGGTGAAAGTTTCAATTCATTGACCAATTCATCGTTGGTTTTTTTAATTTCTCCAACTTTAATACTATCGGCATGAACAGTCGAAATATTTTGGATTCGGGAAATACCAATTTTATTTTCGATTAGCGAAATATAATTTTCTTCGACTGAATTTCCAATCGAAGAGATAATTCCCATTCCGGTTATTGCGACACCTTTCATTTTTTGAATTCTTAGAGTATTAGACATTAGACTTCTTAGATTTTTGGACTTGTTTGGATTGTTATTTTTTTAGCTTAGACAGTTTTTGTCTAAACAGCTTAAAAATCTAAGCAAGTTTTAAGGAGTCTATTTTGTTCTGTTTGCGCTAATGTAAGCGGCCATTGTTTCAATTGACTGGAAAATAGACTTTCCTTCTTTCGGGTCAACTAATTTGATTCCGTAATCTTTGTCTAAAATTACGATCAGTTCAAGTGCGTCAATTGAGTCTAAACCTAAACCGTCTCCAAACAAAGGATCGTTATCAGCAATATCTTCAATTGCTATATCTTCAAGATTTAAAGTTGTAATAATTTTATTTTTTAATTCTGCTTTTAATGCTTCCATGATTATTTATTGTATAAAGTATTGATCGTTTCGTTTGTATATTTTGTGTTTTCTTTACCACTTATGGTGCAAAGAAAAGCTTTGTAATTGTCATTAAAAAATTCAACCCATCCGCAAAGCACCGTATCTGCTTTGTTTGAATTTAGAAGAATGTTCGAATAATTCGACATAAATTCAGGATTAAAGGCCTCAAATATAAAGAAAGAATTCTCACTTTTCAGCTGATGGCGGATACTTATTTCGCCCAGACAAATATTTGGGAGCGTATAGACAAAAACTGCCGGACTCGGATAATAGTTTTCTTTGTCCGAAATGGATTCCTGATGTTTAACATCGGTATCCAGACTCGAAGATTTATTGGCCAGTACCAAAGCGATATTGTTTTCTGTTTCAGAACTAGTTATTGGACTCAAAAGCAACTCTGCACCTAAAAAAGCCAATTTGCTCAAAGCATCCATTTTGAAAAACTTTGGATATTGTATGTCAAAATTACGATAAGCTTGTTTAGAGAAATCGCCAAAATCGGTTGGTTCTGTTTTGAATACAGTTTCTCCGTTGAGAACAATTTCGTTGTTTTCGATTTTGATATAGGATTGTATGTAGGTTTTATTTTGAGTCATTTTTTTGAAACAAAGTATTAAGGAATTAATTGTTTTTTTAGAATTCCTGTTACAATTGAGCCATCTGTTAAAGTAGCTCTATAGACATAACGTCCATCACTGAGAATATCGATAATTTCCACATAAATTTTTTTGCCAATAAAGAAGTCCAGTCTTTTATTACTGCCTTTAAAATAGGTTAAAATATAATTGGTCTTATTGGGCCACTCAATTTTGAATGTAGAGGTTTGCTTTTGATTTTTTTCAATCTGAAATTCATCATTGCGTATAATTGTTATTTCAGGAAAAGAACCGTCTGCATATTTATAAGTGCCTTTTCTTAATTCGTAACATTTGGAAATTTTTGAAGAGTCTAGTTTGTTATTTTCATATTTTGGATTAATAAATATAAAATTATAATCATGACAATCATTTCTTTCTTCGCTATCCGGAGAGAAATAAATGTTTTTAAGATCATCTATAACCTCTTTTATTTTCTCTTTATTTTTATAAGTTGTTTTTTCAGGAACAATAGTTACAGAACTTACATTTCCAAAATTATCTACACAATAGTTAACAGACAAAATTTCAACATTTTTTGAATCATCAACAAAATATTGTCTTTGTATTTCATCAGCGTTTTTTTTGCATCCAACAAAAGAGATAATCGAGAAAAAGAGTACTATAAAGTTTAGTGTTTTTGTCATTTACATTATTTTTTCAAAGATTACCGCTGTATTACAACCGCCAAATCCGGAAGCTGTTTTCAAAAAGAAATGAATAGTTGCTTCTTCATTTTTTTCAATCAAATTAATAGTCTCGCTTACGCCAATTTCATCAAAACCTTTTGATTCAAAAAGCATATTTCGATTTGCGGATTCTATCGCAATAACCGTTTCCAATAATCCTGAAGCACCTAATGTGTGTCCGTAAAAACCTTTTAAACTATTTATTGGAACGTTTTGTAAATCTAAACGATTTAAAGCAATAGCTTCCATTTCGTCGTTATAAGGCGTTGCGGTTCCGTGTGCAGAAATATAATCTAATTTGTTGCCTTCAATTTGTGCTTCTTTCAAAGCATTCTGAATACTTCTGAACAAACCTTCTCCCGTTCTTGACGGACCCGAAATATGATTGGCATCGTTTATCGAACTGTCTCCAATGATTTTTATTTTAGTGTTTTTGGCTTCCGCCGAAATTAAAACAGCAGCGACTGCTTCGCCTAAACTAACTCCGGTTCTGTTTTTAGAATACGGTTTGCAAGGCAGTTCGCTCATTGCCTGAAACGCATTAAAACCCGACAAAACAAATTCTGAAACTTCGTCGCCGGCGACTACAAAAATGGTATCATAAAGTTCAGACTGAATCATTCTTTTGGCGACCGAAACAGCTAAAATTCCGGAAACGCAGGCATTGGAAACGACTATTGGCTGCGTTTGAAACTTGAAGAAATTGGCAATATTTTTTGCCAGAACATCTAAATGCGCATTGTTAAAACTGTCACCAGAATTGTCTTTTAAAGCCGTAACATTTCCTTTTGTGGTTGAAAGTATAAGAGCAGTTTTCGAATTTAATTCGACTCCTGAATTTTTGATAATCGGCTCTAAAGCGAGAATCATCATTTTTTCTAAACGGGAATATTTTGTTTCAGAACTGATCTCCGCGAAAGCGTTATTTATATTTTCATCACTGATAATCGAAGCATAAAATGAATTTGGCATCAAAGAAACGTCACTATGAAGCTGAATTCCGGAATCACTGCGCAATATTGCTTCAATGTTGGAGTCAACATCAAATCCTAAAGGCGTGATACAATTGGTTTCGTTGATATATATTTCTCTTGTCATTTTGTTGCTTTCCTGCAAGGTTTTGAAAACTTTGTAGGTATTTATTTTTTAGGCTTTATCTTTTTTAGTTTCTCGCAGATTAAGCAGATTTACATGATGTTTCAAATTTATACCTTCAAGGTTTTCGAAACCTTGAAGTAGCGTGAGAATGGTCTATTTTAGTAATCCTACTTTTCGTTTCCATTCCTCATAAAAAGGAGGATTTGTCAACATTAAATTTCCGTCTTTATCTAAAAAAACCTGAATGGTTTCTCCTGTACAGGCCACTTCTCCTTGGGCATCAATAATTTTAAATCGGTAAATCATTTTGGCAGCGGGTGTATCTACTACCGTTGTTTCAATCGTTACCACATCGCCATAGCGTAAGGACAATTTGTGTTCGCATTTCGATTTTACAATTGGAGTAGTGTAACCCGTATTACCAATATCTAAATAGGTAAGTCCGTGCTGGCGTCCGAAAGCTTCGCGTCCATCTTCGAAATAGGTAATATAATTGCCGTGCCAGACAATCCCAAGCGGATCAGTTTCGTTAAAACGAATTCTGATTTCGTGCGAAACAGTTAAGTCTGTGGCTTCGTTATACTGTTCTTTTCTTTTTGTCATAATATAGGGCAATGGAAGTTGTGATTATAAAGAACAAAAATAACAAACTTATTTTTGGAATGATTTCAAAGAAAGAAACGTTACGCAATAAAACATCATAAAAAGCTTCGAGTCCCCAATTCATAGGAGATGATTTGGCGATAATCTGCATGATTTTCGGCATCGCAAAAACGGGAACCCAAACACCGCCAATGGCAGCCAGGATAATTACACTGGTAGCACCAAATGGGGCCGATTGTTCCTGAGTGCCTGCAATGGTTCCCAATAATATTCCGAATCCAATAGCAGCAAATCCTGAAAATAAAGCGACAACACTCATTAAAAATAAATGTCCTTCAATATTCAGCGAAGGCAGACCAATGTGCGGAAATAAAAATATCGCAACTGCCACCATCATATAAAACTGAATCATACAAATAACTAAATAGGTGACCGTTTTGCCCATAATGACAACCAGATTAGAAACCGGATTGGTCAGTAAACGTACAAATGTTCCTTGTGATTTTTCTTTTACGATATTGATGGAAAGCGGAATCACAATAAAAAATATTGCAAAAAGTGTCCATGCCGGAACATTGTGCTGAACCGAATTGGGCAATATTTCTTTGTTGTTAATTCTCGGAATTATTTCTTTGAACGTAATAAAACTTTTTTGTTCAAATTGGGCATTTTCTTCTCCAAACTGATTTTGAAAGGTCGTATAAATCGATTTGGTTTCGATCTGTGAAATCATTTTGTCAATCGAACTCATCACCGAATTTTTGAAACTCAGCTGAACGGCCGGATCAAAATATAATTTTACTTCTTTTTGCTGAATTACTTTTGAAGGCTGAGGTGCTGTAACAGCATCTGAAAACCCCATTTTGCTCACAATATTTTGTACATTCTGGTCGATTTTTGCCTGCAAATCGGCACTTAGATTTTTGGGTATAACAATTGCCAGCTGAAACTTTCCTTTATAAACATTTTCCCTTGCCATTGCTTCTGTAATGGGTTTGTTGTCAATTTGCGTGACAACGCTGAAAAATTTGTTTTTTTGCAGGTTTTCAAAAACGGTTTTTGAAACGCTGCCTTTATCCTGATCGACTAATAAAATAGGAATTTTATTTTCGGTTGCGGCTTTAAAAGTACTGTCCTGAATAAGGGTTACGGTAATTACCAATACCAAAGGCATGACAAACAATATAATTAAGCCGCCTAAATCCCTTTTCAGTAAAAGAAATTCCTTAACGATTGACATCCAGATTTTATATATCATCTCTCAGGGCTTTACCGGTTAATGAAATAAAAACATCTTCGAGATTTCGTGCATCTTTTACAGATTCAATTAACGCCAGTGGAGTATCTTGGGCGTAAATCTGTCCCTGATCTAAAATCGCAATATCAGAACAGAAATCTTCGGCTTCAGCCAAATGATGTGAGGTATAAATAATCGTTGTGCCGTTTTGGTTTAATATTTTTAAATAATCTATGATAGCATTTTTAGACTGAACGTCAACTCCAACCGTTGGTTCATCCAGAAACAATACCTTCGGATTGTGCAGGATTCCGGCAATCAGATTCACGCGGCGTTTCATTCCGCCAGAGAACGTCTGAACCTGTTTGTCGGCAAATTTCAACAAACCTAAAAGATCTAAAGTTTCGATTACCTTATCTTTTAAATCAGTTCCTTTCAAACCGTACATGCTTCCAAAATAATGCAGATTTTCTCTGGCAGTCAGTGTAGGATATAAAGCATATTCCTGTGGTACAACCCCGATTATTTTTTTAATTTTTGAAGAATGGCTGCTGTAGTTCAGATCATTAATAGTAAAATTACCCGAAGTGGGTTTTATCAAACCGCAGAGCATCGAAATTAAAGTCGTTTTTCCAGCGCCATTTGGTCCTAATAATCCAAAAATCTGACCTTCATTTATGTGCATCGAAACTTCGTTCAAAGAATACATTTCTGCATCTTTGTACTTTTTCGAAAGGGATTCTATTTTTATGATGGGATTCAAAATATAATTAGCTAACTGCTTTTTTTAGTTTTTTGAAAAAGATTTCTTCGCGATTTGCGATGTCCAAAAGCTCATCGGCAATAACGTTGTACGCATCTTCTTTGGCGCTTCTGTTTTTGTAAATACGGGAAGCTTCTACGGCAAAATCTCTCCAGGAATCGCCAATTTTAGTCATTTCTTTCGAAAGATTTTTTAATTCTTCATTACCCAAAACAACCGAAGCTTCTTGTAAAAATGCTGCATAAATAAATCTGAAACCACCGCCTCCGGTACCAATTTCTTCCTGCATGCGAACTATTTGTGCCAAATAATGATTTGCTTTTTTGACACCATGTTTTACAGGCCATTTCCTGATTTGGCGAGAAACAAATTTAATACCGCGAACACCCACAATTGGCATAGGTGCCAGCATATATCGACAGGTATTTTGGATTCCTTTAATAATTGCACTTTTCAAATCAACTTCTTTTGGAATCTGAATTGGATAATACATCTGGCCTCTTGGAGCAAATGCTCCTTTGGCAAAACGCACTTTATCCAGTTCGTCATGTTTTAAAGTAGTCACGGTTTCCATCACCGGATCGCTGATTAGATAATCGGTTTCGGTTTTTCCGTAAACGACTAGATTATGTGCGTTGAAATGAAAGCGGTATTCATCAGGAAAATAGCTCAAATGATACACACCTACTTGTAATCCGGTTGGGATATTGTTTTTAAGATTTTCTTCCAAAGCTTTATTGGCAGAGCTTACCGAAGAAAATTTTTGTCTTTTTATTTTTAGATTTAAACGATTGGCAACTTTATTAAAAATCTGTCCCGGCAAAGTACGGTAACTGATGGCAGGCGCATGATTGACTTTTAAGAAAGGCAGATAGACGAAAATAAGCCCGGAACCAATTCCAAAAACCATGGGTTCGCTAATATGGAGTCCTTTGTTTTTTAACAGGTTTGAAGCTACTCCGTTTTCACAATGAGCAGATTGGTGATGTGTAAAAGTAACTTGCATTAATCTGTTTTTATATTTTTTAATTCGGCTATTGAGATCTCAAAAGCATCGGCATATTTCTGTAAAATTTTATCGTTCAGTTTAGCAAAAACAGCGGGTTTAAAATGTCTTTTTACACGCCATTTCCACATTTCTACATAACCCGCAAGGATAGAAAGATCCATTTTGTTAAGTTCCATATAATAGCAAATAGGACTTACTTCGCCCTTTAGTACTTTCTGTTTTGCTTCTTCGGCACGTTCTTTTATATCATCAATCGCGTTAGAAAGTGCAATAGCTTTTGGTTCCCAGCCTGTGCTCAGGGCTGTGGTGTAATTGCCGTTTTCATCTGTAGCATAAACGAGTTCCCTTAGGTCCTTTTTGCTTAAATTTCCATCGTGCTGCGGGACATTTTCTTTTTCCATGACGGTTTAAATTTTTCAATTTAGCTTATATTGCTGCAGAAATTGTTTTTTGAATAAACAAATTAATTTCGCATTCTAAAAGTATTTTGTCTTTGAGCATGCTTTGACAACTCATTGTGCATAAAGTATAATCGTCGCCAACAAATTTTGAAACCAGGGTAGCTTTGGTAGTTATGGTATCGCCAACTTTTGGTAGCGAATAGATTTTCAGATTTTTTAAGGCGCTGATAAAACCAATAACATTTACATATTGGTTTTCTGTTCCGTCTTCATCAAAAAAGTATTTTTTACCTACAATTGACGAACATGTTTGTGCTGTATTTTCGATTAAACCTGCTTCAGCAAAAATGTTTTTGTCGACAAAAATATTGTCTTCTTTGATTAAGAATATGGTTGATACAAAGTTGGTGTCGATATCTAAAATCAAATCAACCATCAGCATTGGAGCTCGATGAGGCAAGTAATTTTGGATGTCAATTCCGACTTTCATAATCTATATTATTTAGCTAAAACGGTTTTCATTTGTCCGCTTGCAATTTCTTCATTATTTAAAAAAGTCACAATGTTAACAAGAGTGATTCCGGCAAACTCCTGTAAAATCGAAACTGTCGATTGAATCGTATCGTTGATTTGGGGTAACTTTTTAATTTCAATATCTTTAATTGAACCGATATAGCCAGTTGGTGCAATTTCATTTTTCAAAAAAAACTGATAACCGGTATGCAGTGCTACTGACTGTGCCATATGTTCAATTAGACCTGATTCTAAAAAAGTGGTATCTTTTAAAAAGATATTATCTTTTTGAATATTCAAACCAGCAATCAAGGATGTTTCAGAATAAGAAATCATACGATCTACCATTACAAAAGGAAACTTTTGTGGTAATAGATTTTCGACAGCTTCTTTTTCTAAAAGTAAAGTTGTTTCCATTAGCAAACCGTTAAATACGCATACGCAAAAGAGAATCTTCCGCTTTCAGGAACTGATAAAAGAATACGATCTCCTTTTTTTAATTTTCCTGAATACAATAATTCTTCAAGTGCAATATAAATAGAAGCAGAACCAACGTTTCCAACCCTTAAAAGATTCATAAACCATTTTTCATCGGTAAGAACAATTCCTTTTTCATTTAATCCATTTTTCAATCCTTCAACAAAAAAGTTAGAAGAAACATGTGGTAAAAAATAATCAACCTGTTCTGCTGTAATATTATTTTTTTCCATAGCATGGCTCATACTTTCAACCCCCTTTGGTAAAATAAATTCGTCCAGCAATTTTACGTCCTGTTTAACTGCAAATACAGATTCGTTTAACCATTGTTCTGGGGTGAAGTCACTCCATGGTTTTATTTCTCCATTAGCTAATTTATCACCCCCGGCATACATACACGTTTCAAGTTCGTATGCATATGAATAAGATTCCATCCATTCAATTTTTAATGAGACAGCACCTTCGCGTGGTTTATTTTCTAATAGAAAAGCTCCGGCGCCATCAGATAGCATCCAGCGTAAAAAATCTTTTTTGAAAGCAATAATTGGCTGTTCTTCAAGATTTTTTAAATTGATGATTTCGTGATTGTATTTTTGGGCAGCAAGCCATGTCGAAACTTTTTCGGATCCGGTACAGATTGCATTTTTAGAATTTCCTGATTTTACCGAAAGATAGCCAAACTTTAAGGCGTTCATACCAGAGCAGCAAATTCCCGACGAAGAATTCAACTCAACCGATTTATTTTTTAATAAACCATGAACCATAGCGGCATGAGAAGGGGCTAGAACATCTGGTGATGAAGTACCGCAAGAAAGGACTTCCAAATCCTGAGGTGTAAAATTGTCATCAAACAATTGTACAACAGCGTTTCGGGTTAGTTCCGTATTGTTATGTGTACTGTTTCCATTTTTATCAACAGCATAATAACGAGTGGCAATTTTATTATTGCGCAAAATAATACGTCTTGCTTTTGAAGCAGTATCATTTATTAGTCCTAAATAGTTTTCCATTTCATCATTCGAAACGGCTTCATTTGGCAAATACTTTGCAGCTTTTGTAATATATACTTCAAACATAATTTAAATTAGGATTCTAAACTCCTTGATAATATTGGGTTTGTCTTTTTATGGTTTTTAGTTTAAAAGGATAGGTAATGAGGTGCAATATATATACTATTGGCGAGATTACCCATATTGCTAAGAATAAATAAATATAAAATATTTTAAGAAGTCGCTTTCTGTTGTTTTGATTTTTAAAAATGAATTTAGACCATTTTTTAAAAATTTTATTTGCAGTTTTGTCAACTTTAATTAAATATGAACTAATTCTAACAGCGCCCAAAGCTACCAATTTTGGCTGTAAATTAACTAAATTATTTTGGTTAAATTCTGAAAGTATTGCTTCTCCGAATTTTGTTGATTCCTGAATATCTTTTTCAGACACGCCAGGTAATGGAAAGAAGCCTAAATATTTTTTCTTTACACCTGAAAACATCCATTCAACAATAGTAATAACACTAATTAAGTTCCCAACACGATCTACCAAAGCTATATTTCCTACCAATTGGGCATTTGCCTGTTGCAATAACACCTTAATTTTTTCCTGAGCCATAATCCACATGTTGCGGGATCCGTTAATAGTAACTATAGGAGTATTGTTTAAGATTTTTTTGCCTTCATTACTTTTTAAAAATGAATTCATTGGAATGGATGGTGATAAATACCAAACCTGATAGTGCAGCAAAATCAAATCAAATTTTGTGTTTAGAATTTCTTTAGAAACGGGTTTTAATGTTGTGGGAATTTGTAGAAATGTTTCAGGAAAAGCATCAAAAAAGGAAGTTTTGTCCCAAGGAAACGGAAATGGTTTTTCTAATTGTATTTCATGAAAAGTGACTTTTATTTCTTCGGAATCTAAAAATGGCTTTGCAATGTTTTTTGCAATAGATTTTAATTGTCCGGATTGCGAATAATAAATAACGAGAACATTTTTCATTAGGCTGGCTGCTTTGGTAGATGGCAAAAGTAAGTATTTTTTTTAAACGAATTTTCGTATTTTATCAGTTCGTTTAGTATGAATCCAATCTGGCCAGGTTGTTCTGTCTTCGGCATCATAAATACGTATTTTTTGGTTCTCATCTTCAATTAGTAAATCATCTGAGGTACATTTTAAAATGGAGGCTGCTGCCGCAAGTCCTGAATAAGTTGCTCCTGTAACGCCATGTGATAAGGTACATGCGCCACAAAGATGTAAATTTTCTATTTCAGATTTGTTTTTATATGAAAATGGTCCAACCTGATTTAAGGTTTTTTCAGTACCGTAGACATTTCCATTGGTCGAATTAATGTAAAATTCATTTGTTTTTGGAGTTCCTAATTCAGCCTGAATGACATGTTTTTTTGCATCAGGAATAATTTTCTCTACATTGTTCATTAATTTTTCAGTAACTTTTTCTTTAAACGCAATGTACTCCTCATTGTGATAATCTTCAGTGTCTGAAAAATTAGGGATATGTTCGTAATTGACATACGTTACAATTTCGAAATTATGATAGCGCCCGTTAAAACTTGGCGGATCCTTAAGTGTTGTACAACTCATAAACAGTGCGGGGAAAGAATCCCCATCAGCAATAGTGTCGCTCATTAAATCCTCAAAATTTGCATCGTCATTTTCATCTTTCATGACCCACATATTTCCGGAATCAATCCCGTAGCGTGTTACATCTAAGTCCAGCGTTAAAAATAAAATTAGGGAAGTAACTGAATATTTTGTTTTTTGCAGTTTTTTCAGCAGCGAATTGCTTAAGTATTCCTTGCCAATCAACTTAAGATAGGTAATTGACGGATCAGCATTTGAAATAATATTTTTTGCAAAAATCTGATGTCCGTTTTCTAATTGTACACCAATTGCTTTATTATTCTCAATTATTATTTTTTTTACATTTTGCTCGACCCTTACTTCGCCTCCATGTCTTTTTATTCCGTTAGTCATGGCTTTTACAATTCCGCCGCCACCGCCCATTGGGTAAAATCCGCCATCAAAATAATGACTCATTACTGAACAATGTACAGGAAAGCAGGCTCTGTTTGGCGAAAGTCCATGATCGCCACACTGAATATTTAAAACAGCTTTTAGCATTGGATTTTTTATATGCCAGCCGATAACTTTTTTTAAGGGGAAAAGGGCAAATTTTCCAAAGTGTTTGGTTCGAAAAGGAACGGTTATTTTCTGCCACCAGCCTTTTAATTTGGGAATTAGCTGAAGTTCATAACTTACCCTTTCTACTAATGTAAGATATTCATTGATATTTTTTTTTTCTGAAGGGAAATGTGCCGAAAGCGTTTCTTTGAGGTTATCTATTCCTGCGGGAAAATCGAAAGTTTTATCACCTATCAGACAATGTTCAAAAGCATTTTTGTTCATTCTGAAAAAGACCATATCATTGGCAATTCCCAGACCGCGATAAAGTTTGTTTGTTGATTGCCCTTCATCCAGCAGTCCAACATAATGTACTCCCGGACTAAAACGTTGTCCTTTTAGTGTAAAACTATGACTCCACCCTCCAGGTACATAATGTTGTTCGAGAACTAAAACTTTTTGTCCTGCTCTTGCCAGGCAAATTGCAGTTCCTAAACCACCAACACCAGAACCAATAATAACCGAGTCAAATTCTTCCATACATTATTTTAAGTTTACAACTATAAAAAACAATAGCTGTTTGTCATTTTAATTGAGGGTTTTTATTTAATTATTTTTCCAAAAATCGAAATAATTAAACCACTGCAGCGGATATTTTTGCAGTATATTTTCTACACTTTCAACATAAGCTTTTAAGAGTCCTTTTTCATCACGATGTTTTACGGCTGCCTCTCTTGCATATAAATGATAATGTAAATTGGGTTCTTTCATTACATAAACAAAAACTACGGGGACTTTTAATCGTGAAGCTATTAAAAAAGGACCTGCAGGGAAGTTTGCTTGCTGTCCCAAAAGTTTTTCAGAAAGTGATTTTGTTCCTTCAAAATAACGATCGCCTGTAAAACAAACTAATTCATTGTTTGCCAAAGCGGCATTGATCTCAAAAATATGAGATAAATCATCTTTGATAATGATGAATTTTACGGTTGATTTTTGAGTAACACTTTCCAGATATTTTTTAATAGCAGAATGTTCCAAATCGGTAGTGACCAGATTAATCTGAAAATCAAGATCGATTTCTCCAAAAAAGTGTTCGGCAATTTCAAAGTTTCCAACATGGGCACTAATAAGGACTCCACCTTTTTTCTCTGCCAATAAATTTTTCAGAATTTCGATTCCATCAAATTCATAGGTAAATTTATTTCGCATTCCTGCCGAAATGGAAACTTTGTCAATAATGGTTTGACCAAAAGTGTAATAACTTTTGAAAACCATTTTTTTAGATTTGAAATTAGAATAGTGGAGCCTCTCTTTAAAATAATAAAAAATCGCTTTGTTGCTTTTCTTTAAGAATAAAAAATAATAAGAAGCAACAAAATAAAGTAATACATAGGCAGCTTTAATACCTGCTTTTTGTATTAAAAAAACGAATATTCTATAACCTAAAACTGTTCCTTTTGATTTGCCATCCCATTGACTCATTAAGCAACTTTAACTTTTAGTTTAGAGTCGATAAGGTCATAAAAATTCTCGAAAGTGGCAATTCCTACAAAATCGACTTCAACTAGTTTTACACCAAAATTTGCTTCAATAGAAACGACCAAATCTACATAATCCAAGCTGTCAAGCCCAAGTGTGTCTTTTAAATTGGCATCTGGTTGAATGTCATCATTGTCAACCTCAAATTCATCTACCAAAAAACCATTAATTCTCTTTATAATCTCTTCTTTGTTCATCTTCATTTAAACTTTTTAACTACCAACGCAGAGTTGGTTCCTCCAAACCCGAAGGAATTCGACAAAAATATATCAAATTTTTTATTTAACGTAGTTTTAACTAAATTTAATTTTAATGCATCTTCATCAGGGTTTTCTAAATTGATGTTTGGTGCAATAAAATCGTGCTGCATCATTATGATAGAATAAATTACCTCACTGGCTCCTGCCATCCAGCATTCATGACCTGTCATTGATTTTGTAGAACTTATGTATGGATTTTTCTCACCAAAAACTTCAAAAATTGCTTTGGCTTCATTTTCATCACCAACCGGAGTTGAAGTTGCATGAGCATTTATATAATCAATATCACTTGGTTTTAATTGTGCATCATCAAGTGCTCTTTGCATGGCAATTGATGGTCCTTCGACATTTGGAGTAGAAATATGACCTCCGTTTGATGAAAAGCCGTAACCTGCAATTTCTGCAATGATAGTGGCACCACGGGCTATAGCAGATTCATAGCTTTCTAGAATCAAGGTTGCTCCTCCGCCACTCGGAATTAAACCATCACGGCCAGCATCAAAAGGTCTTGATGCTTTTGTAGGTTCGTTTTCTCTTGAAGCAAAAACACCTAAGCCATCAAAACTACTCATTGCATATTTGTTGATTTCCTGTGCACCGCCACAAATAATAATATCCTGAAAACCACTTTTTATTAAAAAATAAGCCAATCCAATAGAATGTGAACCGCTTGCGCAGGCTGCACTTATAGTCAGATTGATCCCTCTAAGTTTAAAAATAGTAGATAAATTCATTGTTACTGTAGAATTCATCGATTTAAAAATAGCTCCTGAACCAATTAATGCAGTGTCTTTTTTCTCCCGAATAACATCGGTAGCATCAATAATAGCTTTTGAGACACTATCATTTCCGTACATTATCCCGACTTCGTGAGTATCAAAAAATGAATCGTCAATATTGGCATTTTTCAGAGCCTCGATAGTTGCCATATAAGCATACTCGGTTTCTTCACCAATGCTCATTCGTTGTCTGCGGGTCAGGGCATTTTTTAAATTAGGTTTTGGAACCATTCCCGTTAAGGCAGACTGAAAACCAAATTCTTTTCGTTCAGCATCAAACTGAATACCTGATTTTCCATTGTATAAAGATTCTTTTACCTCTTCTAATGAGGTACCAATGCAGGAATAAATTCCCATTCCTGTAATTACAACTCTCCTGTTCATCTTCTTTTAAAGTAATTTTTTAAGAATATATTCCTCCGTTTATGTTGATAATTTCACCTGTAATATAACTTGCTTTTTTTGAGATTAAAAAACTCACTAAGTCAGCTACTTCTTCAGCTTCTCCGAAACGATTTACCGGAATTAGTTTTAGTAATTCTTTTTCGTCTAATTGACTCGTCATGTCGGTTCTGATAAACCCCGGAGCAACAGCATTTACAGTGATATTGCGTTTTGCAACTTCCTGTGCCAATGCCTTTGTTGCGGCAACTATAGCACCTTTTGCAGCAGAATAATTGGTTTGGCCAGCGGTTCCTTTTACACCTGAAACGGAGACCATATTTACGATTCGGCCATATTTATTACGCAACATTTTTTGCATAAAAAACTGCGTCACATTAAAAAAACCGTTTACGGTTGTATTGACAACCCCATTCCAGTCTTCAGGAGTCATCCACATAAAAAGACCATCTTTTGTGATTCCGGCGTTGTTGACAATAGCTTCAACAATAGCTTCAGGATTTGATTCCTGCCATTTTGTTAGCGTATTTTGAACCTCCTCAAAATTCGAAACATCAAAACCTAAGATTTCCCCCGTTGCTCCTAATTTCTGAACTTCCTGAAGTGTTTCTTCGGCAGCAGTTTTATTGGAATGGTAGTTAATCAGGATATGATAATCAGATTCAATGGCCAATTTTTTACAAATAGCACTTCCAATTCCTCTTGAACCGCCCGTTACTAATACACATTTCATAGATTAAAAATATTTTTTTTGAATTCCGTTTTTTTGAATAAACCGGAATTAGATTTTTGGTTTATTATTTGTAAAAAGTTCTGCATTTTCAAACCATTGGTTTCCTAAAACGGTACCATCCGGTTTAAGAAAACCCCATTTGCCTTCGTTTTGTACTCTTGCAATGCCATCGATAAAGCCTTTTCCCTGATCTGTAAACAATGCTGCAAAACCTTTGGCAGTAATTCCGTATTGTGTTGGGATTACCAGTTTCCCTTTTTCATCAATAAAACCCCAGTTGTTTTCTTTTACAGGAGCCAATCCGTTTTTACTGAAAACTTCGGCATCTTTGTAAGTTGGCGGAATAATGAATTCTGCTTTCAAATTGATATATCCCCATTTTGACCCTATACATACCGGAGCTAAATTTTTTGAAAAAGCTTTTGCTTTATCATAAATAGGCAGAATTGTCCAATTTCCTTTTAAGTCAATGTAACCAACTTTTCCGCCCTTTCTGGCATACGTTATATCTTGTGACTCAAAATCCCAGATTTTATCTGCACCGTCTACAGGAATAAATTTTCCGGCGGTTACCAATCCAAAAGCCTCTCCTTTTTTTGCCCAGGTTGTGGTTTTGTAATAATTCCCGATTTCGGCATATATGGGTTCAACGACTTCTTTTCCGGCTGTATTGATAATTCCCCATTTGTCATTATTCTTTACTCTTGCAAACCCATTTTCAAACGGTTTGATCAAATCGTATTTTGGTTCTAATATAACCGTCATTTTAGAATTGATTAACCCTACTTTGTTTCCTTGTTTGATAAAAGCTATACCGCCATCAAAATCAAATAATTTTTCAGAAGCCGGTGCTTTTAGTACTTCTCCTTTTGTATTAATGTAAACCCAGTTTTTATCTTTGGATACGATACAGATTCCGCTATTAAAATATTTTACATTGTCAAAAGTAGCTGGGATTGCCCAGTTTCCTTGTGCATCGATAAATCCCCATTTTCCGTTATCTTCTACAGCAGCAAGGCCTTCTGAGAAGTTTTTGGCAACCTTATATTTAGGTTCTATCTGAAATGTTCCTGCTTTAGTAAAATAACCAAATTTGCCATTTTTCTTAACTAAAGCCAATTCCTGACTATTAACAAACTGAATAGATACTAACAATAAAAAAAGCAATGATTTTTTCATGGGTTTAAGATTCAAGATTAATAATATATGGTTTAACTGTTTATAAGGTAATCTTTTACATTTTGAACAAAAGGATACATCACCTGGTCTTCTTTAAATACAGGAATTATGTTTCGAACATCATCGTACCATTTTCTGGTTACTGACGAAATTTTGTCTTTTTGCTGTAAATAATCGATTGCCTGAACAATTGTAATCATTTCGATTGCTAATACTTCAAAAGAGTTTTCGATCACTTTTGATGTAATTACCGCCGAGTTTGTTCCCATACTCACGATATCCTGATTGTCGTTGTTGTTAGGAATACTGTGTACGTACATTGGGTTAGACAACATTTGGCTTTCTGCTGTTGTTGAAGTCGCCACAAACTGAACACCCTGCATTCCGAAATTGAAACCTAATGTTCCTAAATTGACAAAAGGAGGAAGTAATTCGTTGATTTTTGAATTTAATAAATAATTCAACTGGCGTTCTGCCAACATTGTTAATTTGGTAATAACAATTTTCAATTTATCCATTTCAAGCGAAATATAATCGCCGTGGAAATTTCCTCCGTGATAAACGTGTTGATTTTTTACATCTATAATAGGATTGTCGTTGGCTGAGTTAAATTCATCTTCCAATATAGAGGCGACATTGTTTATTGTTTCTAAAACGGGACCTAAAATTTGAGGCACACAACGTAGCGAGTAATATTCCTGAACTTTTTCTTTGAAGATTTCTTCTGTATTTTCACCAGAATATAAGTGGTCTTCTCTTTTACGGATCAATGTACTGTCAGAAAGATTTTGTCTCATTCTTGCTGCTACTTCCTGTTGTCCTTTATGACGTTTGGTTTGGTTTAATTCCTGAGAGAAATGATCATCATAAGCCTGAACCAATTCGTTTATGGCACAAGAACATTTTAAAGACCAGTCTAATAATTTATTAGCGTGATGTACATTTACAACCCCAATTCCGGTCATTACTGAAGTTCCGTTAATCAATGCCAGTCCTTCTCTGATTTCTACCTGAATTGGTTTTAGTCCTTCGATTTCGAAAACTTCCTGAGTTGGTCTTCGGTCTCCTTTATAAAAAACCTCACCTTCGCCAATTAAAACTAATGCTAAATGTGACAATTGTACTAAATCGCCGCTGGCACCTACACCGCCATGTTCGAAGATTAAAGGTGTAATATCTCTATTGATAAGTTCTGCCATTAAATGGATAACAGACGAATGTACACCTGAATTTCCTAACGAAAGAGTGTTTAAACGTGCTAAAATTGCTGCTTTTGCACAGGCAGGACTTAGTGGTTTTCCTGTTCCAGAAGAGTGGCTTCGGATTAAATTATATTGTAATTGAATCTGATCGGACTCCTTAATTCGGTATTGGGCCATTGGTCCGAAACCTGTATTAACACCGTATATTACTTTGTTTCCTGAAAATTCTTTCAGGAAATTGAAGCTTTCATTGACTCTGTTTAAAACAATATCGCTGATAACAACTTTATTATTACCAAAGATAATGGCTTCAAATTCTGCTAAACTTAAATATTCATTAATTGTATTCATTAAACCTGTTTTGATTGTGCTAATTTAATTTTATTTATCAAAATAAATGTAGTTATTTTGATGATGGCAAATGTAAGTTAAATAAATCATAACATTTCGAAAATATGACAAAGGAGTTTGTAGATGTTTTAATCATAGGTGCGGGACCATCAGGATGTGTGTCGGCATCGTACCTATATAAGAATGGAGTTAAAATAAAAGTAGTTGAGAAAACAAAGTTTCCGAGACTTGTGGTTGGTGAAAGCCTTATCCCTAGGGTTATGGATCATTTTTCTGAAGCAGAACTTTTTGAAAGTCTGGATGCAATGAATTTTGAAAAGAAGCTTGGAGCGCGTTTTATTCGGGGCGAAGAAATTTGTGTTTTTGATTTCAGTAAAAAATTTGGTGAAGGCTGGGATTGGACCTGGCAGGTTCCAAGAGCTGATTTTGACAATACAATGGCACAGGAAGTAATCAGAAAAGGAATTGATCTTGAATTTGAATCAGAAGTACTGGAAGTGTCTTTTGAAGGAAAAAATTCGAAAACGATTGTAAAAGATAAGGATGGAAATCTAAAAGAAATTCATGCTAAATTTATTATTGATTCCAGTGGATACGGACGTGTATTACCAAGACTTTTAGATCTTGATACTCCATCAAAATTAGATCCGCATTCTTCTATCTTTGCACATGTAAAAGACATCAACAGACCAGAAGGCGAGGAGGGAACCTTGATTTCTTTTGATATTTTGGAAACTGAGGTTTGGCTATGGGTCATTCCTTTTTCTAACGGTAATACCAGTTTAGGCGTTGTAGGACCAACAGACTTTATCAATTCACTTTCAGAAAACAAAGACAATGCTGAGGCTCTGCGAAATGCAATTCAGCTTTCAGATTACTATATAAAAAGATTTAAAGGAACAGAGTTTTTATTTGAACCCGTAAAACTAGAAAACTATTCAAGAGCCGTAAAGAAAATGTATGGAGATGGTTTTGCGCTGACAGGAAACAGTTCTGAATTTTTAGACCCAGTTTTTTCATCAGGAGTCGCTTTTGCTACAGAATCCGGAATGCTGGCTGCAAAATTATACCTTAAAGAGTCAAAAGGTATTGAAGTCGACTGGGAAGTTGAATTTACAGAATATATGAAACGCGGTATTGGTGTTTTTACTACTTATGTGAAAGAATGGTACACTGGAAACCTGCAAACCTTATTTTTTCATCAGCCTGAAAATCCAGATGTTAAAGAGAAAATTTGTTCTGTTTTGGCAGGATATGTCTGGAATGAAGAAAACCCGTTTGTTAAAAAACATGACAACGTGATAAAAAATATGGCCTATTTGATTGATATGGAAAAGAAATAAAAAGAAAACCCTGGTGCGAACCAGGGTTTTTGTTTTTTTATTTGTAAGCCTTTTTCAAAAGTAATTTAGCAAGTGATTTACCTGTTTTAGCATAACCTTCGCCAAGTCTTGATTCGTTGCTAAAGTTATTTCCCCATTGATCTCCGGGAGCCTCTTCGCTAGTAATCTCTAATAATACATTTGATTTGTTAGCCGTTTCAACAAATTTTAAATTTGTAGTAACTTTCGCAGGCTGTTTCATCATTGCCACATCCCAACCTGGGTATAACCAAACTGTTTTTACGATCAAAGTATAAGGAGTACTTAATCCTTCCTGAAAAGTAACATCTTTCTTTTCTTTACTTAGTACTATATTTACAAGCTCTAAAAACTTTGGAGTCCAGATTAATTCTTTTGCAGATTCCCATTTCTTTTTCCAGATGTTTCCGTTTCCTTTTGTTTTTTCATTTAATTCGGCAGTCCTTTCTTCTACATATTGTGCCTCAGTTTTTTTGTCTTTCATCATAGTAAAATCACTATAATCAAATTCTACGTTGATTTCTTTTTGGTCTTTTAAAAAATCAAAGCTTCCTTTTACGACATCTATGTCCTGGGCAAATGTAATTCCTGTAAAGAGCAATAATGCAAGTACTGTTTTTTTCATAAAAAATGTATTTAAGTTAAAATTCAAATGTAAGTTTTTTATTTAAATTAAAACATTAAATTTTTATTGTGTTTTTTTTTAATTTAGAAGTATTGAAGCTTTCAAAAGCTTACTTTCTAATAATCCAATTCTATCGATTTTGTTGCAGGCTAAATCTTTTGTAATTAATAAATTAAGGTCATAAATTCTGGATTTAAAAATTACGTATTGTCAGTTTTTAGTTTTTCTAATTTTTTTTAAGCCCGGACAGGTGTTTACACTTGCATTCAATAGTATGGTAAAAAACACTCTTCCTGAAAACAATTAAGCAGAAATAGGTTTCATAATTTAAGAATTTTTAATTCTAAAAAGTTTAAATTATTTCAATGATAAGCGTATTGCTTAAAATAAAATTTAACGCTTCTTATCAAAAGCATATTACACTATTGCGTAATTTTGCAAGATGTATGCTTTAGTCGATTGTAATAATTTTTATGCTTCCTGCGAACGTGTTTTCCAGCCGGAATTCAACGGAAAACCGGTTGCGATTTTATCCAACAACGATGGTTGTGTTATTTCGAGAAGCAATGAGGCAAAAGCGGTTGGAGTTCCAATGGGGGCGCCGGCATTCAAGATTAGGGAATTGGTAAAAGAAAAAAATGTCAAATTGTTTTCTTCAAATTATCCGCTGTATGGAGATTTGAGTAATCGTGTGATGAAAATCCTGGAGCAGTTTACTCCCCATGTTGAAATTTACAGTATAGACGAAGCGTTCCTGAATTTTGATGGTGTTGGTGTTTTGGATTATCATAGTTATGGTATTCAAATGAAATCCCGTATTCAAAAATGGGTTGGACTTCCGGTCTGCATTGGTTTTGCCGAAACAAAGGCTTTGTCAAAATTAGCCAATAAAATTGCCAAGGAATTTCAGGACAGAACTAAGGGTGTTTATGTTATTGATACCGATGAAAAAAGAATCAAAGCTTTAAAATGGACCAAAATTGAAGATGTCTGGGGTATCGGCCATCGCACAAAAAAGAAAGTCAAACTTCGCAACATTCATACGGCTCTGGATTTTATTCAGCCACAACACGAAGCCTGGATTAAAAAAGAAATGGGGGTTATTGGTCTTCGCCTTAAATATGAACTCGAAGGAAAATCGGTTTTGGATTTAGAACCTTTGCCGGAACAAAAAAAGAGCATTGCAACTACGAGAAGTTTTCCTAAACAAATTTCTGATTTTGATTTACTGCGCGAGCGTATTGTAACTTTTGCCTCTGTTTGTGCAGAAAAATTACGGATTCAAAATTCTTGCTGTCATACTATAATTGTAATGCTGGTCATTGACAGGCATACTATTGAGAGTCCTAAATATTACTTTAATATGGCGGTAACGCTGCCTTATGCAAGCAATTCGACTTTGACCATTTCAAATGCTGCTGTAGAATTGCTTAAGAAATTACACAAAGGAAATGAGAGCATCAGGTTTAAAAAAGCAGGTGTCGTAGTGACAGAATTGATTGATGAAGATAAAAAACAGTTTCAGTTGTTTGAAGAGGAAGACCCTAAACACCTTGCTTTGATGAAAGTAATGGATCAGTTGAATGGTAAAATGGGCAATAGAAAAGTTAAACTGGCTTCTCAAAATCTTAAATTGACCTGGAACATGAACCAGAATCATCTTTCGCCTAAATATACGACTGATTTCAAAAAATTATTAGAAGTAAAATGTCTCTAAAAAAAGAACAAAAACTAACCTTCTTTAAGGCTGATTTCGAAAGCGAAATCAGGATCCGGTATAATACTGAAGGCGTTTCGGCAGGTTTTCCCTCACCGGCTGCAGATTTTATGGAAACCAGTATTGATCTTAACAAGGAGTTAAGCGAAAATCCGCTGGCTACTTTTTATGTGAGGGTCAAAGGGAATTCTATGATTGATGCGGGTATTAATGACAAAGATGTTTTGGTAGTAGACCGAAGTCTGGAACCTCAAAATAATAAGATTGCGATTTGTTTTATTGATGGCGAATTTACCGTAAAACGCATTCAGGTCGAAAAGGACTGCATGTACCTCATACCTGAAAACCCCAATTACAGTCCCATAAAAGTTACGGAAGAAAATCAGCTCATCATTTGGGGAATGGTGACTTATGTGATTAAAAAAGTGTGAAATAAGATGCACATCTAAAATATCATTATACACTTAATTCCTTTGTAAGGAACAAAGTATACTTGTTTAGGATACTTCTGTTTTTAATTAGGTTGCAAACGCTATATTTTTCTATAAGTTTTAAATAAGCACCAGATACAAACCAGCAAAGGGGTTAATACCGATTATGTATTTCGTTATAAATTAATAAAAATTAGCCTGTTTTTATAATTGTATAGGCATTATATCAGAAAATTTTTTAACTTTTATATGATTGTTTATTGGTATAAGTTTCTGTAAGTTACTAAATATTATTTCTTTTTCTTATCCTCTAATTTCTTTTCAATTAAGGCAATAATTTTATCTGTAGTGGCTTCTTTGTCAAAGTATTTTAAGAAAGCTACATATCCGGGATCTGAATTTTGATAAACTGAATTTGGATCACGCAAAATGTTGTCTTCTGTAATTTCCATATCCCCCATGCCGGTTAAAACCCAGTTTATGTTTAAATTAGGATAAACCTGCATAATTTTTTTCAAAATGTTCATTCCCAATGACCTGGAATTCGTTAAAATTGGGTGTAAAGAAGTGTATAATATATCATTTTCTATGCAGAACTGCCTAAGGTTAACTTCCTTGCTTTCAATGTAGTAGCGTAATCTCTCGCCTTCTGTTTGCATTTTTTTTAAATTTTTGTATTAAAAATGATACAATATATCAATAAATGATATATATTTGAAGTAGTTACATCGTAGTAAATACGTAGTAAAAATACAATAATTATATGATTCAAATAAAACTTATCTATGATTACAGCTGTACAAAGGAATAAAATGAAGAAAGTCTTTAAAACAGGCTACTCAAGTGATGTTAAAAAACTATTAGAAGAGAAAGAAATATGGAATAAAAAAGGACTTCCCTTTAGTAATTCATATATCACCCACGTTTTTAATGGCAGAAATACCAATAATGATATTGAGGATGCAATCATTGAATTGTATCAAAAAAGATTACATGAAGAAACAACAATCACATTGCGCAGAAAAGAAATTTTCAGCAAAAAAATATAATGTATCAACTTAAAAATCTGAAATGCATTAAATAGATCAAGACACGTATTTTATAAAGTAAGTACAAAATCTAATCAGGATTAATTATCAAAGTTACAAATCTAAAAATCCAGTAATTATGGCAATAATAAAAAATGAAAGTTTAGGAAATATGGGTTACTTATCAGACAAACATGGTTTATTAACGAATTTTATTTTTGAGATTCTCTCGGTAGAATACAGAGATAATTTATATGGATATTTCAAAATAAAGTTAACAAACGACAATTCAAAATTTGTGGTTATCAATAATTTCAGTATTTGCGGAAAATTTTCTGATAATTTTCCAGACAGAGTATTAGAAGCAGGAGCCTATTTTTGCCATCCGGATTTAAGTCATGAACTCGTACTTGATATTTTTAGTTATGAATTTGATTTGTATAAAAGCAAATTAGCAAAATCTGCATAAAATGGATGTGTTTGTCAAGTGTAGCAATTCTGTTTTAATTTTGAATGTAATCATAAAATATAACAGAACGCCTGTTTGGGTCTTTATTTTTTTACAACATAAATACTTGAAAACTCGTTCTTATCATTAAACATTAGCTGTATTTTTAAAACGGCATTCTTAATTTCGATATAATTTGAAAATTTTAAATCGTCATAATTTTCAATTTGGTCTTTACCCAGTTTTTTTGCTATTTCTTCTTTTGGAGAGAAGGGTTTTAATCCGTTTTCAAATGAAATTTCGGCAAGGCTAAAGTCTGTTAAAGAATATGCTTTTACAATATTATACTGTGGGTTTTCACTATTTTTTTTAGTGATATCAAAAAAGAAATAAAAATTGTTATAATCATTATCGTAAGTAAGTTCATTAATAGCTCCATTGCTTCCTTGTATGATAATATTTCGTTCAAAATTTTTACTGGTTTTGGATTTTTTAAAATCATTTTCATTTGATTTTCCAATTGTAACATCATTTATACTCCAATCTTTATGAATAGTAAGAAGAGGTTTGTTCTTCATGTTTTCTGGTTTTGTAGTATTAATGAGTAACTCCTTAAAGTAATTTTCATTATTGCATCCTCCAAAATCGATTAAACCATTGAAAGTGTCCCAATAACAGGTTTTCGATAGTTTTGCGTTATTTAAAATGGTTACCCTGTTATAATCCGGTGAATAAAAAATATACTTCCCCTGTTTTTTTAAATTCCAGTATAAACCGTTATCTGTGTTGGGATTTTTTGTGCCTTTTCCATATTTGTTTTCAAGTTTTTTCAGGATTTCATTTTTAAATTCTGAAGATTTCATTTCTATTCTAAAACCATACAAATAATCATCTGCTTTGTATTTTTTAAAAAGAAGGGTCAATTCCTCTTTCTTCTTTAAGCGTACAAAATCGATATGACCTCCGCCTGATTTTGTAATACTGTCTGTTTTTAATAAATCTGAGTTGATTTGAAAATATACTTTTTGTTTTTTTAAATCCATACCGTCAAAAGTGTATTTTGTTGAATTGTCAATTTCGGCCAATAAACAAAAAGGATATTCAACAGTTTCGACTCCAATATATATTGAATCGTTGAAATCAATTATGTTTTCAATCTTTTCTGTTAATTTCAGTTTCATCAAATCAACTTTTTCTTGTTTTTTACAAGAAATTAAAAAAACCAGTAAGCAAATAATAGTTGGTGTAATAATTGGGTTTGATTTCATTTTAATAATTTCAAATTTTTTTGATGTAGTTTAAAAATAATTAATTTTTTGTTTGGCAAAAATTAACTGTATAATACAATCTCAAGCTCCTTTTTTCCTTTTGTGTAAAAAAAGAGACTACCTTTTCAGATAGTCTCTTTTTAATAATGATGATATAATAAATATTTTTACCAGAACTTCACGTACAACGCTACGATAACTAATAAAGTAATGACAATTAAAACAGTTGTCTGTGGTTTTACAGCAAACATTCCCGGCTCAGTTTCAAAAGCTTTAGGGTTCACTTTTGGTCCTGCAAAACTCATTGCAACCATTACAAGTGTTGTAAAGAAGAATGATAATCCCATACAGATGTGGAACGGAATTTCGTAGATACCTTTAGCATTTTTATAGGCTGTGTACAATAAAGTTTCGTTTCCAAACAAAGCAGGAGCATATTCGTTAAATAATACTGATAATACAAATCCTAAAATTACCCCTACAATCGCTGCAGCTCCGGTAGTTCTTCTCCAGAACATACCTAAAACGAACATAGCAAATACTCCAGGGCTAATGAATCCTGTATATTTTTGGATGTATGTGAATCCACCAACACCGCCAATTCCAAGAATATCATTCCACGTAAACATAACAGCCAAAAGCATCGCTGCAAAAACCGCATAACGACCGATGTTTACCTGATGTCTGTCGCTGGCGTTTTTTTGAATGTATTTTTTGTGAACGTCTAAGGTATAAATGGTAGAGATACTGTTTACTTTACCTGCTAATGAAGCAACAATTGCTGCTGTTAAGGCTGCTACAGACAATCCTTTAAGACCTGTTGGCAAGAACGTTAGCATGGCTGAGTAAGCACCGTCTTTTCCTCCAACCAATTGTGGTAAATCTCCGTTTTTATATAAAACAAAAGCAGCAATACCAGGTAACATTACGATAAGCGGCATTAATAATTTTAAGAAACCCGCGAACAAAATACCGGTACGGGCAGTTTGCAAATCAGCACCCAATGCTCTTTGAGTAATGTACTGGTTACATCCCCAATAGTTAAGATTGATAATCCAGATACCTGCTAAATAAGACATCATACCAGGGAAAGTAAGATATTTGTCGATGTCGTTTTGAGAAGAAGTTGCGGTCGGCTCAGGAATAATCATTTTAAAATGCTCAGGAGCTTTTTCCATCAATAAGTTGAAACCGGCAAGGGCGTCTTTTCCAAAACCAAAACTTTCTGCCACAACCGTCAAAGCAATATAAGAGGTTACTAAACCTCCAATAATTAAAACCGCTACCTGAATAACATCAGTATAAGCGACCACTTTCATACCTCCTAAAGAAATGATTAAAGCAAAAACAGCCAGACCAATCATAATAACATGCAGATACTCACCACCTGCCAGTCCGTTAATAGCAACCGCTCCTAAGTATAAAATAGAAGTTAGGTTTACGAAAACATATAAAAACAGCCAGAAAACCGCCATAATTAAGGCAGTAGATTCGTTATAACGTGTTTTTAAGAATTGTGGCATCGTGTAAATCTTATTTTTAAGATATACGGGGATAAACCAAACGGCAACAATAATAAGGGCAATAGCGGCAATCCACTCATAAGCAGCAACTGCAATTCCAAGAAAGAAGCCCTCACCACTCATTCCGATAAATTGTTCTGCTGAAATGTTTGAAGCGATCAATGAAGCTCCAATCGCCCACCATGTAAGTGTTCCTTCTGCAAGGAAATAAGCCTTAGCATCGTGTTCGTTTTTTTCGCGTTTGCGATAAATCGTATATCCGTAAATGGATACGACGAGAAAATAGATAATAAATACTGCATAATCTGCAAAAGCAAGGTTTTGGCTCATTTGTTAGTAATATTTGAAATTAATATAAAGTGATTTTTGTAAAGTTTAATGGTTCCTATAACGACTGTCGAAAATAGTTTATTATGCTTGCTAAACTAATTAATTTATTCTTTTAATCCGAAAAAAATACGATATGTATTTTAATTTGGCTCTTTTTTTATAAAATTGAAAATCAAAAGTAAAGTAAAAATAGTTATGCGCAATATAAATAAATGTGTTTTTTACATTTGTAACAAAAAAGCTACCATTTCTATATTTTTTATTGTCTGATCTTTTGTTCCCATTTCCAGGCACTTGCAATGGCGTCATCTAATGTGAGTTGTGTTTTCCAGCCCAGAATATTATTAGCTTTGTCAGTATTGGCATACGCTTCTGTAACATCACCCTCTCTTCTTGGAACTATTTTGTAAGGCAGTTTTTGTTCGCTGGCTCTCTCAAAGGCATTGATTACTTCAAGTACAGAACTTCCTTTCCCGGTCCCTAAATTGAAAATTTCTAATTTATCTGCATTGGTTTTGTTTACCAGCCTTTGCATGGCAATAACATGTGCTTTTGCCACATCCACTACGTGAATATAATCGCGGACACAGGTTCCGTCAGGAGTAGGGTAATCATTTCCGTAAACGGATAATTCTTTTCGTAATCCAACACCGGTCTGCGTGATAAATGGTACTAAATTTTGTGGGACTCCCAGTGGCAATTCGCCAATTTCGTTTGATTGATGTGCCCCAATTGGGTTGAAATAACGCAGTAAAATAGCATTCAGGTTACTTATTTTGGTAACATCGGTAATGATTTCCTCACCAATTTGTTTGGTATTTCCGTAAGGTGACATTGCCGGCTGGATAGGGGTTGATTCTGCGATTGGCATCTTTTCGGCCTGACCGTAAACGGTACAGGAAGAACTGAAAATAAAATTCGCTTCTGATTTTTGTTGTAATTCCTGAAGGATATACACCAATGAGTTTATGTTGTTTTCGTAATATAACAAAGGGTTCTGAACGCTTTCTCCCACAGCTTTTGAAGCAGCAAAATGAATAACACCGGATACATCAGAATATTTTTTGAAGAAATCCTGAACAGCTGCTTTGTCTCTTAAATCAATTTGTTCAAAAAGCGGTTTTTTTCCGGTAATTCGTTCGATTCCGTCTAAAACTTCAATCGAAGAATTAGAAAGATTGTCTATAACAATTACTTCGAAATTTTCGTTTTGTAATTCTACAACGGTGTGTGAGCCGATAAAACCTAACCCACCAGTAACGACTATTTTCATGGTTATTTATTTTTATAGTGAATATCTGATTGCTCTCTTAAAATGGCTGCGCTTTTTTCAGGAGTAATATCACGTTGTGATTCACCTAACATCTCATATCCAACCATGAACTTTTTTACTGTAGCAGAACGTAATAATGGTGGATAAAAGTGCATGTGAAACTGCCATTCTTCATGTGCCCCACCGTCTGTTGGCGCCTGATGGATTCCTGAAGAATAAGGGAATGACGTATTAAAAAGATTGTCATACTTTGTAGTCAGCTGTTTCAAAATAGTGGCATACGAAGTGACTTCTTCTGCTGTAAAATCGGTAATTTTAGTGATATGTCTTTTACTGATAATCATCGTTTCGTATGGCCAGATGGCCCAAAAAGGAACCAATGCTGCAAAATGATCATTTTCGATTACAAGCCGTTCATCTTTAATTAATTCGGCTTTAAGATAATCCTGTAAAAGATTGCGGTTGTTTTTAATAAAATAATCTTTCAGGTTTTTTTGTGTTTTTTCTACCTGTGTCGGCAATGATGACTGCGCCCAGATTTGCCCGTGTGGGTGTGGATTGCTGCATCCCATGACACTTCCTTTATTTTCAAAAATCTGAACATGGTTGATGTAGTCGATGCTGCCTAAATCAGTATATTCTTTTTGCCAGGTACGGATAATATTTTCGATGCCTGCCACTTCCATTTCAGGCAAAGTAAGATCGTGTCTTGGCGAAAAACAAACGACTCTCGAAATCCCTCTTTCCGGCTGTGCCTTAAAAAAAGTGTGTCGAATGTCTTCTTCGTACATGATTTCATCCTGCTTCATAGCTGCGAAATCATTTTCAAAAACAAACGAACTTTCGTAATTTGGGTTATTCATACCATTGGCGCGAACATTACCCGGGCATAAATAACAGGTCGGATCGTATTTAGGTAATTTTTCTGTCGAGATAGTTTCATTCTGGCCTTGCCATGGTCGTTTTGCACGGTGGGGTGACACCAAAACCCATTCGTTTAGTAACGGATTATAACGTCTGTGCGGATCTTCGTTAATATCAAAATTTCTCATTCTTAATTTGTGGTATAAAGTGATGTTCCGTTTGAGACCTTCACATCATAAATTTTTAAATCAATTCCAAATGTATCAAAATAAAGGCTTGTAAACGCTTCTTTTATGCTGTTTTCATGACCTTTTTTGATTAAAGTGATGGCACAGCCTCCAAAACCGCCTCCCATCAATCGAGATCCCACTACAGCTTCTTCTTTTTTGGCCTGTTCTACAATAAAATCCAATTCTGCACAGCTAACTTCATAATCTTTAGATAATCCGTCGTGGGTGTCAAAAAGCAGTTGTCCTAAAACTTCAATATTACCATTATCCAAAGCTTCGCAAGCCTGAGTAACGCGCAGGATTTCTTTTACGACAAAATGCACTCTTCTAAAAACAACTTCAGTCATTTTGTCTTTAAGGCTCAAAACTTGTTCTTCAGTACAATCCCTGAACGTTTTGATTTCCGGAAAATGATTTTTGATGATCGACAATCCTTCTTCGCACTCTAATCTTCTGTTGTTGTATTCAGATGTAAAAAGCGAGTGTTTTACATTACTGTCAAATAATACCAGTGAGTAATCTTTAAAATCGGCATTGTGATATTCAAATTCCAACGTATTACAGTCTAATTTTATTACTTTGTTTTCAAGTCCGTGAACGCTTGAAAACTGATCCATAATACCACAATTGATACCCACCCAGTGCTCTGCTTTTTGTCCTAATAAGGCAATATCTACTTTTTCAATTTGTAAACCGAAAAGTTCTTTGATACCGAAAATCATTCCGCATTCTAAAGCAGCAGAAGAGGATAATCCTGAACCAACCGGAATATTACTGCTGAAAACACAGTTGAAACCGTCGAAAGAAAATCCATTATCCTGTAATTGTTTGATAACGCCAAGGATATAATTGGTCCAGACAACATCGCTTAATTCAATTTCCTGAGTCAGGTCAGCTTCAAATTCTTCATTTAAATCGATGGCGATAATTTTGGATGTTTTCGAATTGCTTTTCTCAAAGGCAAAACAAATAACTTTATCAATTGCTGCCGGCAAAACATAACCGTCATTATAATCGACATGTTCGCCGATAATATTGATTCTTCCCGGTGAAAGTACAATTTTTTCAGGGGCTTTACCGAATGATTTCTCAAAAAAAGCAGTGGTATTCTGTATTAAAATCTCGTTCATTATGTTGTATTTGAAATGTGTTTTTATTTTACCTTGTTATAATTCTCCGGCTGATCGGAGTTACGTAAAGAAGCCTTCGACTCCAATCAGGCTGACATAATCTTGCGTTTACTAATTTATATTTTCAAATTTATAAACTGTTTTTTGATGGTATTCTTCGCCTTTTTTCAAAACTGAATTTGGAAAATGTTCCTTGTTGGGTGCATCAGGAAAATTTTGAGTTTCAAAACAAATTCCGCTTGACGCATGATAAGCGGCATTTTCTTTACCTTTTAAGATATCAAAACAATTTCCGCCTACATATATATGTACACTTGGCTGGTCTGTGTAAACGCTCATTTGCAGGTTATTTTTCGAACTTAATAATTTCGCGGCACAATTATTTGCTGGTTCAACAACGAATGAAGTATCGATTGTTGCAGGGCATTTTTTAGCTGTTCTGAAATCGAAATCATGGTTGAAAAGATCCGTGAAATTTCCGGTTGGAATATTATCTGCATCCGTTTCCACAATTTTTTCAGCATCAATAAACATACTTTGATTTAAAACAGTTGAATCATGACCATCCAGATTAAAATAACTGTGATGGGTCAGATTGATTACCGTATCTTTAGTCGTTGTTGCTTTATACTCCAGTTTTAATTCATTTTTTTCTGTTAAAGTATAAGTTAAAAAAACCTGTAATTCTCCCGGATAATTTTCTTCCAAATCTTCACTTAGGAGACTTAAAGTTATAGACGGATTCTCGCCGGAGGTTAAATCAGCAACCTGCCACACTTTTTTTCCAAAACCAATATTTCCCCCATGCAGAGCGTTTCCGTTATTATTGGTGTTTAGCTGAAATGTTTTATCATTTAATGAAAAAATACCTTTGCTGATCCTTCCTGCATAACGTCCAACAGTTGTCCCAAAATAAGGCGCACTTGGCAGATCATACGACTTTAAATAGCCTTCCAGTGAATCAAAGCCTAATACGACATCAACAAGTTTTCCTGTTGAAAGCGGGATTTGCAGTGAAGTTACAGTTGCACCATAAGTAATGATCTGAACTTTCATGCCATTTTTATTGCATAATTCAAAAGAAAGAATTTCTTCGTTATCAGGCATTAAACCAAATAAATTGGATAAAGATTTGTCCTGAAAATGTGATATGTGTTTTAAATCCATATAATTTTTACAAAAAATGAAATCCAAAATTAAAAATATTCTTCACAGATGTATACCAGTACCTACCAGTTTTTGTATATTGCAAAAAAAAATCTTTTTCTAATGAACGTTATTTCTATTCAAAATAATCTGGGTTTACCCAAATATAAACAGATAATTCTTTCGGTTGAAAAAGCAATTGATGAAGAAAAACTAAAAAGAGGGGACCGTCTGCCTTCTGTTAATAAAGTGTGCCTGACCTTTTCTTTGTCACGTGATACAGTTTTGCAAGCTTATGACGAACTTAAAAAAAGAGGGATAATTTATGCCATTCCAGGTAAAGGGTATTACGTTAAAAGCATTGAAACCAGTATCAGACAGAAAATTTTTCTACTTTTTGATGAGTTAAATATTTTCAAAGAAGACATTTATAATTCATTTTTAAAAAATATTGGAAAAGATGTTCAGGTCGATATTTTTTTCCATCATTTCAATGTCCCTGTTTTTAAAAAACTGATTAATGACAGTAATGGAAATTACACCAAATATATCATTATGCCAACCAACTTAACCGATATAATAGATTCGATAAAAACCCTACCAGTAAATGAAGTGATTATTTTAGATCAGATAAATGATGAATTGAAATCGTATCCTGCCATTTATCAAAATCATCAAAAAGATATTTTTGAAGGACTTTACAAAGGAAAATCAAGGATTAATAAATACAAAAAACTTATTTTAATTTTTCCCGGATTCAGAGAGCCATTAGGAATGAAAACGGGGTTTGAAAATTTTTGTACGGAACATCAGTTTCATTACGAAATTATTACCCAGTTTACCGATCATAAAATCGAAATTGGGGATTTATATGTGATTCCAAATGATCGGGATTTGGTTGGCGTAATCGAAGAAGCTACAAATAAAAATCTGAAATTAGGAACCGATTTTGGTATTATTTCCTACAATGAAACTCCTCTGAAAAAAGTTGTGGCACAAGGAATTACGACCATTTCAACCCATTTTGAAGCTATGGGAAAAATTTTGGCAGATATGGTTCTTAAAGGAAAAAATGAACAAATAGAAAACAAGTGTTCTTTAATTATGCGAAACTCGCTTTAAGTTTCAATAGATTTAGACACTCCGTGATTTTTTAAAAGTAGTATCAGGACAGTCAAAATTTTGTTTTTTACGATGTTTCCTTTAGTTTTGAAAAAAAAACAATGAAAGCATTTGATGTAGCCATAATTGGAAGCGGTCCGGCCGGAGCTTCTGCAGCTTTTGAATTATCAAAAAACGGAATTACGACCGTTATAATTGAGAAAGAAACGCTGCCAAGATATAAAACCTGTGGCGGAGGCTTAGTTCACAGAGGAAGAAATAATATTCCTTTTGATATTTCATCTGTTGTTGAAAAAGAATTCTATGAAGTAGATACCTATTTTTCAAACACCAACATCAAGCTTACAACAAAAAGAGATAAGCCCATAATTAGCATGATTATGCGTGATGCTTTTGATAATCTGATTGTAGAAAAATCAAAAGAAAATGGCGTTACTCTTTTACAAAACCATAAAGTTACAGCAATTACTTTTGGAGAAATTCAAACGATACATACAACTGAGGGAGCTATACAGGCAAAATTTATTATTGCCGGAGATGGTGCATTAAGCCCTATAGCTAAAATGGCAGGATGGGAAGAAAGCCGAACTATTATTCCGGCCTTAGAGTACGAAATAGAAGTTCCTTTAGCTGATTTTGAAAGACTATCAAAAAACGTTCGTTTTGATATTGATGCCATTCCGAATGGTTATGGCTGGTGTTTTCCTAAAAAAAATCATTTATCTGTAGGTGTTTGTGTTTTGACTAAAACAAACCAAAAGCTTGATTTGAAAAAATACTATGCAGCATATTTAAAAAAAACGCTGGGAATTACAGAAGTTGTAAACGAAGATGCCCACGGATTTGTAATTCCGGTTTCTCCCAGAACGGATACTTTTGTTCAAAAAAATGTTTTTTTAATTGGTGACTCAGCAGGATTTGCAGACCCTGTACTGGCCGAAGGTATTTCGAATGCCATATTAAGCGGAGTTTTGGCTGCACAGTCGATTATAGAAGGTAAACTGGATCCCGTAAGATCTTCAGAATTGTATCATGAAAAATTAGAAAACAGCATTTTACCCGAAATAAAAGCCGGAGTTATCTTGGCCAAAATTTTCTATGAAAAAAGAACATTACGCAATTTTGTCGCTAAAAACTATGGCACTTTTTTATCGAATGCCATGACAGATATTTTCATGGGAACCAGAACTTATCCTAAAGATTATAAAAAGAAGATACGGGAAAAAATTAAAGAGGCTATTTTTTAATTTGAATGGTTAATTCATTTAAAAGGTTCCAATTCTATGATGTTTAGAATTGGAACCTTTTCATTAAAAATGGATTCTTAAAAACATGAGATGTTTGAATTATTTTGAGTGCAAAAAAACATTAAACCCTTTTTTGTTCTATTGCTTAAATAGCACCTCATCTTATATATGTTTAGCAAATCATCAAAAAATTAGTAAAAAAAATAAATAAAATATTTTTTGTTTTTCTGAAATTATTTTGCATACATTTGTAAATGTAAATTTTACACTTATTATTTAATGTGTTTTTGTCAGTCATTTTTAAAAATTATTTTGATTTCAAATTTGGCATTTACAAGTCGAAAACGCTACAAAAAACCACAAATTTTTTACTAAAAAACCACCAATAATGAACAACAAGATTGACCAGTTATCTGCAGATAATATACGTGCTTTAGCCATTTCGATGGTAGAAAAAGCCAATTCAGGACATCCTGGAGGAGCAATGGGAGGTGCAGATTTTCTTCATATTTTATATACCGAATATTTAAAGTACGATCCAACTGATATGCAATGGATTTTCAGAGATCGTTTTTTTATGGATGCAGGACATCTTTCGGCTTTGATGTATGCACAATATCATTTGCTTGGGAATTATAAAAAAACAGATTTAGAGCAATTTAGACAATGGGGATCTGTGACTCCCGGACATCCTGAGATTGATGTAAAGCGAGGCATCGAAAATACTTCGGGACCATTAGGTCAGGGTCATGTTATGGGAATTGGGGCAGCCATTGCAGCTAAATTTTTATCAGCAAGGTTTGATAATTTATTCGATCATAAAATATATGGCTTTATAACAGACGGAGGTGTTCAGGAAGAAATTTCTCAGGGAGCAGGACGTATTGCAGGACATTTGGGACTGAACAATTTTATTATGTTCTATGATTCCAATGACGTACAGCTTTCTTCCATGACAGATGAGGTTACCACCGAAGATACAGCCATGAAATACGAATCATGGGGATGGAAAGTAACTACCATTGACGGTCATGACCACGAACAAATTCGTAAAGCGCTGACTGATGCCAATAATGAAACCGAAAAACCGACCCTGATTATTGGCAGAACCATAATGGGTAAAGGATGTGTTACGGCAGATGGAACCATGTACGAAGGACAATGCGAACTGCACGGAAAACCAATTGGCGCCACAAAAGCAGATTTTAATAAAACATTACAGAATTTAGGTGCAAATATTGAAGATTCATTTGCGGTTTATGAAGAAGTTGCGGCACATTATTCTGCTATTTTAAAAAGTAAAATTACAGAATCAGCTGAAAGAAAATCAAAAATGGCAGCGTGGGAGAATCAAAATCCTGAACGGGCTCAAAAAATCCAACAGTTTTTCTCAGGAGATTTGCCAAACCTTGATTTTAGCAGTATTACCCAAAAAGCAAATGCAGCAACGCGTGATGCTTCTGCAGCAGTTTTGGGTTATCTGGCAGAAAACGTTGAGAATATGATTGTATCTTCAGCAGATTTATCGAATAGTGACAAGACAGACGGTTTCTTAAAAAAATCATCGGTTTTGCAAAAGAATAATTTTAACGGAGGCTTTTTACAGGCTGGTGTTGCCGAATTAACAATGGCTGCAATTGCCAATGGAATTGCATTGCATGGTGGGGTAATTCCGGTAGTGGCTACATTTTTTGTGTTTTCAGATTATATGAAACCAGCGATTCGTCTGGCAGCAATTCAGGAATTACCGGTAAAATATGTTTGGACGCACGATTCTTTCCGCGTAGGCGAAGACGGGCCAACCCATCAGCCAATCGAGCAGGAAGCACAAATTCGATTATTAGAAAAAATTAAAAACCATTCAGGAGAACAAAGTTTACTGGCTTTACGCCCTGCAGATGCTGTTGAAACTTCTGTAGCCTGGCAGATGGCATTGGAGAATAAGAAAACACCAACCGGATTGATTCTTTCCAGACAGGAAATTAAAGACATTCCAACTCATGGAACCTCAAGATTTGCGGAAGCAGGCAAAGCCAAAAAAGGAGGTTATTTGGTCAAAGAAACCCAAAATCCAGACATTACCTTAATCGCCAACGGATCTGAAGTGGCAACATTAATAGATGCAGCAGCTGAACTTGAAAACACGATGCAAATAAAAATAAATGTGGCATCGATAATTTCTGAAGGATTATTCAGGTCACAGTCGGCAGCATATCAGGAAAGCGTGATTCCGAATGGTGGACTGGTATTCGGACTTACAGCAGGGCTTCCGGTGAATCTGGAAAATCTGGTTGGAAATAACGGAAGAGTATTTGGCCTGGATCATTTCGGGTATTCAGCTCCGGCTTCAGTATTGGATCAGAAATTCGGATTTACCAGTAAAAATGCGGCAGCAGAAATCACTAAATATTTAAAAGAAAACAATTTTTAATTCATTAAAATAAAAAGAAAACATGAAATTTTTCATAGATACAGCAAACTTAAAAGATATTAAAGAAGCCAATGATTTAGGAGTTTTGGATGGTGTTACTACCAATCCGTCGCTGATGGCAAAAGAAGGAATTACAGGAGCGCAGAATATTCTGGATCATTATATAAAAATTTGCGAATTGGTAGATGGCGATGTAAGTGCCGAGGTAATCTCAACAGATTTTGAAGGTATGATTGCCGAGGGTGAAAAACTGGCAGCTCTGCATCCGCAAATTGTGGTAAAAATACCGATGATAAAAGACGGTGTAAAAGCCATTAAATATTTTTCGAATAAAGGAATCAGAACCAATTGTACTTTGGTTTTCTCATCAGGGCAAGCCTTGTTGGCTGCAAAAGCCGGAGCGACTTATGTTTCTCCTTTCATTGGAAGGCTTGACGATGTTTCAACAGACGGAATGAATCTGATTGAAGAAATCAGGCTGATTTATGACAATTTTGGATTTGAAACCCAGATACTGGCAGCTTCTGTTCGAAATGTAATGCATATTATTAATTGTGCAAAAATAGGATCAGATGTGATTACAGGGCCATTGAGCGCAATCGAAGGTTTGTTGAAGCATCCTCTTACAGATATTGGTCTGGCTACTTTCCTGGCTGATTATCAAAAAGGGAATAGCTAAAAAGAGAATAATTAGTTTAGTTTTTAATAGTAGTTTTATTTAATGCAAAACCCTGAAATGTTGTCAATTTCAGGGTTTTTCTTTTGATATATTTTTAATGGAAGGTAAAGTCTTTGCAGTTAATTTTATAAATTTAAGACAAAATCATTAAGTAATTTTTCTTCATATTTTTCTTTGTTGAACGTATACAAATAAGATCCTTTTCTGGAAGACTGCATGTCTTTTTCATCCAGTTTGTTTAAAATTTCCAAAGAATTAATTTTACTGATAAAGTTACGTTTGTCTAATTCTTTGCTTAAAATTGCTTCGTATAATTCCAGTAATTGGCGCATAGTGAATTTTTCTGGTAATAATTCAAAACCAATTGGTTTTATCGAAGTTCTGTAACGCAATCTTCTAATAGCGTGCTGAACCATTTCGTTGTGATCAAAAATAAGATTTGGAGCATCTGCTATGCTAAACCATTCTGCATGATAATTTTTAATCAATTCTTCATTATGGTTTTCAATATTAATTAAGGCATAATAGGAAACGGAAATAGTCCTGTCTACTGGGTCACGATCAATTTCACTGTATGCGTGCAGTTGTTCCATGTAGATATCGTGTAACCCGGTGTAGGTATTCAAAATTCGAATCGCAGCATCGTCTAATATTTCATCACGTTTTAAAAACCCTCCAATCAAAGACCATTTTCCTCTCTCAGGTTCAAAGTCCCTTTTAATCAAAAGTATTTTTAATCCCTGATGGTCGAATCCAAAAATGATACAATCTACGGCTAATAAAACCTTATCGGCAGAGCTATAACTGTTTATCATATTTTATATTTTATCGGTAAATATATAAACTTCCTAATAGGTTTCATAATTTTATTAATGTTGATTTAACACTTACTAAAATACAGTTATGTAAATGTTTCTATGATTTAATAAAAACATATTAAGCTATTCTGCGTCAAGGACGGTGATTAAATATGTATTTAATAGCTAAAATTATTATATCTGTTTTTTTTATCCTTTTTTTTAATTAAATTTACAAATGTAAAAAAAACACTTATAAGGTCTCTACTAATTTATATTTCTATCAGGAAATGTAAAAAATTGTTTTCATTGAGAATTTATTTTAATGTTGTTTAAAACATGAAAGTATTATGCTGTAATCCTTTTGAATGATTTAAAAACTAAAGCAGTTTTATTATTTAGGTCCTATTTGAAATCCAAAACCAGAATGAATATTATAGATTGTTCAAGGGATAATATTTATGAAAAAAACGAAGAAACCACTTTTAAATTCTATACCATAACATGAAAAAAACATTTTTAATTCTATTTGTATTTACATTTTGTAATCAAATTACTTTCGCACAAAAAGAAACGACAATTGTCACATTAAAAAATGACGAAAGTGCTCCTACAATCAATAAAAACATCTACGGGCATTTTGCTGAACATTTAGGACGCTGTATTTATGGAGGCTTTTTTGTAGGGGATACTTCAAAAATACCAAATACCAAAGGAGTTCGAAATGATATTATTGCGGCTTTAAAAGATTTGAAAATTCCAAATTTAAGATGGCCTGGCGGTTGTTTTGCCGATACTTACCACTGGAAAGACGGAATTGGACCTCAGGAACAAAGACCAACTATTGTAAACAAATGGTGGGGTGGAGTAACGGAAGACAACAGTTTTGGGACACATGATTTCTTAAATATGTGTGAGCTTTTAGGAACAGAGCCGTATTTATCAGGAAACGTGGGAAGCGGTACCGTTCAGGAATTAGCTGACTGGGTTCAGTACACCAACTTTAGCGGAAAAAGCCCTATGAGTGATTTGCGTAAAAAGAATGGCAGAATAGAACCATGGAAAGTTAAATTCTGGGGAATAGGAAATGAAGCATGGGGCTGCGGAGGAAATATGACTGCTGAATATTATGCCGGAGAATATAGAAAATTTGCCACTTTTATGTCAGATTGGGAAAATACTGGTGGCATTACCCGTATTGCTTCAGGATCAAACAGTGCCGATTATAACTGGACAGAAGTTTTAATGAAAAACATTCCGCTTAATATGTTAGGAGGATTAGGAGTGCATCATTATGCAGTAATCAACTGGAATAAAAAAGGAGACGGAGTCGATTTTACAGAAGAACAATATTTCAAAACGATGCAATCGGCTTTGAAAATGGAAGAATTGGTTACCAAACACGGTGCTATAATGGATAAATACGATCCTGAGAAAAAAGTAGCTATGCTGGTTGACGAATGGGGAGGCTGGTATGAAGTAGAAAAAGGTACAAATCCGGGATTTTTATACCAGCAGAATACCATGAGAGATGCCGTTTTAGCAGGAGCAACCCTTAATATTTTCAACAATCATGCAGACAGGGTTCGTATGGCGAATTTAGCACAATGTGTTAACGTTTTGCAGGCAGTTATCCTTACTGATAAAGCCAAAATGATTACTACACCTACTTATCATGTAATGAAAATATATGCTGTTCATCAGGATGCAAAATTAGTACCGGTAAGTTTTCAGTCGCCATTGTATACAGTGAATGGAGAAACACTTCCGGCAGTATCGGCTTCAGCTTCAAAAGATAAAAATGGGGCAATTCATATTTCTTTAGTAAATGTGGATGCCAAAAATAAAAATAAAATTGAGATTGATGTTAAAGACCTTGGCGTAAAAAACTTCACTGGAACAATAATAACATCAGTAAAATTACAAGATTACAATTCATTCGATACACCTAATAAAATTGTACCAACAGTTTTTAAAGGTTTCGAAAATAAAAAAGGAAAATTAGAAATTACTATTCCTCCTTTCTCAGTAGTTGTTTTAGAAGGAAAATAAAAGGATAAAAAATCAAAAGCTCTTTAACAGAATTAGAGTTTTTGCTAAAAATATCATTAGGATTATAATTTGAACACATAGAAACAGGATTTTTACAGTTGTGAAAAAGACGTTTCACTTTTCATATATGTAGCTATACATATTTAAGTAAGTGAAGTTCCTTTTTTGAACGAAAAAACTACGTCCTATGTGTTTAATGTTTCTATGAATTAAAGAAGAGAAGCCATTAAACGAAGGTGGTGGAAGTTTAGTAGTTCAGGGCGACGAAAATTATTTTGGAGTAGGCCATAACAGCGCTTACACGTTTGATGGAAAAGATTATATTTTTTACCATGCTTACGAAAAGAAAACCAACGGAACACCAAGATTAATAGTAAAAGAAATACAATGGAATGCAGATTTATGGCCCATTTTAAAATAGAATAGCAACAATGAAAAAATATAATTTTCCAATACTGGCAATTTTTCTGTCGATTCTGATTTTGATTTCCTGCAAAGAAACCAGAAACAATGTAGTACAATCGAGCGATAAAACTTCTGCCTTAAAAGCCGGTTATCAAATCGAACCGGTAAACATTCAAAATGTAAAACTATCTGATTCTTTCTGGCTTCCTATTATCAAAAGAGTGCAGGAAATTACGATTGCCTATGCCATTCAAAAATGTAATGAAGAAGGACGTTTTGAGAATTTCCTGATCGCCGGAAAACAAAAAACAGGGACAGTAAAAGGCGAAATGCCTTTTGACGATACCGATGTTTACAAAATTATCGAAGGTGCTTCGAACACTTTGATTTCTGCACCAAACCCAAAATTAGAACAAGTTTTAGATTCGCTGATTGCCATTGTAAAAATTGGTCAGGAAAAGGACGGTTACTTAACAACCTGGAGAACCATAAATCCTGCAAAACCACCTTGTACATGGGTTCCGGTAATTGAAGGAAAACGTTGGGAATCCTTGCAGATCAGTCACGAATGCTACAATGCAGGACATTTGATTGAAGCTGCTGTGGTGCATTATGAAGCAACCGGAAAAAGAAACTTTTTGGATATTGCCATCAAAAATGCCGATTTGTTAGTACAAACTTTTGGCGATGGCCCGGGTCAGGTAAAAGGCGTTCCGGGACATCAGATTGTAGAAACCGGTTTGATCAAATTGTATCAGGTAACTCACAATGAAAGCTACTTAAAACTGGCAAAATATTATCTGGACAATCGAGGCAACCCGGAAAATCATAAATTATATGGCGAATATGCGCAGGATCATAAACCGGTAATTCAGCAAAATGAAGTTGTGGGTCATGCGGTTCGTGCTGTTTACATGTATGCAGGAATGACCGATATTGCCGCTATGACAAAAGACAAAGGTTATACAGATGCCATAAATAATTTGTGGAGTAATATGGTCAACAAAAAAATGTATATCACCGGAGGAATTGGTTCCAGACATGATGGAGAAGCCTTTGGCCCTAATTACGAATTGCCAAATTTAACAGCCTACAACGAAACCTGCGCCGCAATTGGAGATGTATATTGGAACCACAGATTGCATAATTTATATGGAAAATCAGCATATTTTGACGTAATCGAAAGAACCATGTACAACGGTTTAATCTCCGGAATTTCATTAGACGGAAAACAGTTTTTCTATCCAAATGCACTGGAAGCAGACGGGGTCTATAAATCAAACAGAGGTTCCTGTACCCGTCAGGCATGGTTTGACTGTTCATGCTGTCCGACCAATTTAATTCGTTTTGTACCTTCAATTCCCGGATTGATTTACTCCAAATCGAATGACGTTTTGTATGTGAATTTATATGCATCAAACAATGCTTCTTTTAAAGTTGGAAATACAGATTTACAGATTTCTCAGCAAACAGGATATCCCTGGAAAGGAAAAATTAACATCTTGGTTAATCCAAAAAAAGAAAGCAAATTCACCATCAAACTTCGTGTTCCGGGCTGGGCAAGAAATGAAGTGTTGCCGGGAGATTTATACAGTTACAAAAAAGCTTCGACTCAAAAAGCAACTATTAATCTGAATGGAGAACAATTGACAATTCGACCTGAAGAAGGTTATTTTACTATCACCAGAAATTGGAAAAAAGGAGATAAAATCAACCTTAATTTCCCAATGGAAGTTCAGGAAGTAGAAACCAATTCAAAAGTAGAAACCAATAAAAATAAAGTTTCTTTAGAATACGGACCAATTGTTTATGCTGTTGAGGAAATTGACAACAAAACCAATTTTGACAAGATTGATGTTGAATCATCAGATACTTTCAAAGTTAGAAAAGATGACAATTTATTAAATGGAATAAATGTTATTGAAAATTCAAAATTCAAAGCCATTCCGTATTACAGTTGGTCAAACAGAGGAGTTGGAAAAATGAAAGTCTGGTTGGATTATAAGAATTAAGAATATAGAACAAAGAGTAAAGAATCAAGAAAAAGTTATAGATTAAAGGATTTAGAAAGATTAAAAATCTGCGTGAAAAAAGAATCATAGAATTTGAAAATGAATAAAAAAGAGTTTAAAACAAATCCTGATTTGAATACATAGCTATTTGATTTTAAATAAATTAAATAGCTTTTTAAGAAATCAAATACAATGTTCTTATGTGTTAGAAACATATATACAAAAATTAAAAATCCGTTTTTATCCGCGTTTTCACTTTAGTGAATCAGTGTAATCTGCGTTTCATAAAACACAAACAAAATAAAAATGAAGTCCAATTTAATTACCAAAATTATCCTTTGCGGTTTATTGCTGAACGGCTTTTTAGCTTCGGCACAAAAAAACAACCTTCAGGTAGATGTTGCAAAAACAGTTACCAAAATTCAGCCTACGATGTACGGAGTGTTTTTTGAAGACATCAATTTTGCTGCTGATGGAGGCTTATACGCCGAGATGATCAAAAACAGATCATTCGAATTCCTGTTCCCAATGATGGGATGGAACGAGCCAAAGAGTGACCGTCATAAATTAAATACACAATCCGGAATTGCAAATGTGATTCAATATTCCCAAAAAGGAACAAATCATAATTACTGCAGAGTAACCATTAATGATGCTTACGGCTATGAACTGATCAATGAAGGTTTCAGAGGAATGGGAATCAAAAAAGACCTGAAATACAATTTGTCTTTAAAAGCATCAAAAATATCAGGGAATATTTCTAAAATCAAGTTTCAATTCATTGATAAAGACAATAAGGTTTTAGGAGAAACGTCAATTGTACCAATATCAAAAGACTGGTCAAATTACACGGGGCAATTAACATCATCTGCAACAGAAGCAAAAGCAAAATTAAAAATCACTTTTGAAGGAAACGGAGTGATTGATTTAGATAATATTTCGTTGTTTCCAGAAGATACCTGGGCAGGAAGAAAGAACGGTCTGCGTAAAGATTTAGTACAATTATTATACGATTTAAAACCAGGATTTTTACGTTTTCCGGGAGGCTGTATTGTTGAAGGAAGAACTTTGGCAGAACGTTACCAATGGAAAAAATCAGTTGGAAATGTTGAAGACAGAGAGACTGCTGTAAACCGTTGGAACATGGAATTTGCGCATAGACCGGCACCGGATTATTTCCAGAGTTTTGGTTTAGGATTCTTTGAATATTTTCAGCTTTCCGAAGATATCGGAGCTTCTCCGTTACCCATTTTAAGCTGTGGGATGGCTTGTCAGTTCAATACCGGCCAATTGGTTCCTATGGATCAATTAGACCCTTATGTCCAGGACGCTTTAGATTTAATTGAATTTGCAAATGGTGGATCAGAAACAGCCTGGGGAAAAGTAAGGGCAGATATGGGACATCCAAAACCATTTAATTTAAAATTCATCGGAGTTGGAAATGAACAATGGGGACCGGATTATATTGAGCGTTTCAAAGTGTTTCAAAAAGCGATAAAAGCAAAATATCCAAATATTACCATTGTTTCCGGAACCGGACCATTTCCTGACGGAGATTTTTATGATTATGGTATGACCGAACTTAAAAAATTAAATGCCGAAATTGTAGACGAACATTATTATAAAGATCCGGCATGGTTTCGTAAAAATGTAACCCGTTACGATAATTACGACCGAAAAGGACCAAAGATTTTTGCAGGAGAATATGCTGCACAAAGTGTTGCAATCGCAAGTCCGAACAATAAAAATAACTGGGAATGTGCGTTTTCTGAAGCCGCTTTCATGACCGGAATGGAGCGTAATGCTGAGGTAGTTCAGCTAACTTCTTACGCACCTTTATTGGCCCATGTTGAAGGCTGGCAATGGACACCGGACATGATCTGGTTTAATAATTTGCAATCATACGGAACACCAAATTATTATGTTCAGAAGTTGTTTTCTAACAATAAAGGAACAGATTTAATTAATATTACATTGGACGGAAAAGCAGTAACAGGTCAAAATGATTTGTTTGCATCGGCAGTAAAAGACATGAATTCAAAAGAGGTAATCCTGAAAATCATTAACGCAGCTGCATCAGATCAAAATGTAGCAATTGATTTAAAAGGAGCCCAATTAGATACAAAAGGAATGGCTGTAGTTTTGAAAGGAGAGGGGCTTAATGATGAGAATTCTTTTGCAACGCCAACCAAAATTAGCCCTAAAGAAAGTGAATTTAAGCTAAAAGGAAACCAAATTCAATACAATTTCCTGGCATACTCGGTTACAGTTTTGAAAATAAAGATGAAATAATCGCAAAAGAATAAATTTATAATTAACGTTTGCTTTTTGTTTTGATTTTAAATCCCTGTTTTGATACATTATTTGTAAAAAAAAGAACAACCATTTTTATTAAGTGTTTTTTGTACACTTATAAATTAATTGTAGTATATTTGTCATCATTTAAATGAATTTGCAATGAAAAACTATGTTATAGGATTAGATTACGGAACAGATTCTGTTCGTGCAGTGCTGATAGACACTGAAAATGGACAGGAGTTGGCATCCAATGTTTCTCATTATAAAAGATGGAAAAACAAACAATATTGTAACGCCTCTATCAACCAGTTTCGTCAGCATCCTCTGGATCATATTGAAGGATTGGAAACTACGATTCAGACAGTTGTAAAAGAAAGTGGTGTTGATTCTGCTGCAATTAAAGGAATCTGTATTGATACTACAGGATCTTCTCCGGTTCCGGTTACAAAAGACGGAACTCCACTGGCTTTGACTAAAGGTTTTGAAGAAAACCCAAATGCGATGATGGTATTATGGAAAGACCATACAGCCATCAGTGAAGCAAACGAAATCAACGAACTGGCCGTAAGCTGGGGAGGAGAAAACGTAACAAAATATGTAGGCGGAATTTATTCATCAGAATGGTTTTGGGCAAAAATCCTGCACATTGCAAGAGAAGATGAAGCCGTTCGAAATGCAGCATATACATGGTTAGAACATTGCGATTTAATGACCTATTTGTTAATTGACGATAAAGATTTAAAGACATTCAAAAGAAGCCGTTGTGCAGCGGGACACAAAGCCATGTGGCACGAAGACTGGAACGGACTTCCTCCGGTTGAATTCTTAGAAAAATTACATCCGTATTTAGCACAGCTTCGCGGAAATTTATATAATGAAACCTATACGTCAGATTTAGTTGCCGGAAACTTAAGCAAAGAATGGGCAGACCGTTTAGGGCTTACGACAGATACTGTTGTAGCTGTTGGAACTTTTGATGCGCACTCTGGAGCTGTTGGAGCTAAAATTGGCGAAAACACTTTAGTTCGTGTTATGGGAACTTCTACTTGTGATATTTTGGTGGGTTCTTATGATGAAGTAGGAACAAAAACCGTTCGCGGAATCTGCGGTCAGGTTGACGGATCTGTAATCCCGGGTTATATAGGTCTTGAAGCTGGACAATCTGCTTTTGGTGATTTACTGGCGTGGTACAAAGAACTACTCATGTGGCCAACAGAACAATTATTGAGTTCTTCATCAATTTTGGATGAAGCACAAAAGGAAAAATTAAGAGAAGAATTCAGCGATAAACTAATTGTAGAATTGACGAAAGAAGCTGAAAAAATTCCATTATCTGAAAGTATACCAACCGCTTTAGACTGGATTAACGGACGCAGAACTCCGGATGCGAATCAGGAAATAAAAAGCGCCATTTCCAACTTATCTTTAGGATCAAAAGCCCCTCATATTTTTAAAGCTCTGGTAAATGCAATCTGTTTTGGATCTAAAAAAATCGTGGATCGTTTTGAGGAAGAGGGTGTAAAAATTGACAGTGTTATCGGTATCGGTGGTGTTGCCCGTAAATCTCCTTTTATCATGCAGACTCTGGCCAACGTTTTAAACAAACCAATAAAAGTAGCCTTATCAGATCAGGCTCCGGCTTTGGGAGCCGCAATTTATGCTGCCGTAGCTTCCGGAATTTATCCAAATGTAATCGAAGCCAGTCAAAAAATGGGAAGTCCTTTTGAAAGCGAATACACGCCACAACTTGACAAAGTGTCTGCTTACAACAAATTACTTTTAGCATACGATCAGTTAAGTGCTTTTGCCGATCCATCTATTAAAATTACAGAAAATGAGTTCTCTTTATAAAGATTTAAAACAAGAATGTTACGAAGCCAACATGCAGTTAAATGCATTGAATCTGGTGGTTTATACTTTTGGAAACGTAAGCGCAGTCGATAGAGAAAATGGTGTTTTTGCCATTAAGCCAAGTGGTGTCCCTTACGAAGATTTAAAACCGGAAGATATTGTGATTGTTGATTTTGACAACAATATTATCGAAGGAACCATGCGTCCGTCATCAGACACCAAAACGCATGCTTATCTATACAAAAACTGGCCCAATATCGGTGGTGTGGCTCATACACACGCCACGTATTCAGTAGCATGGGCGCAGTCGCAGCGTGATATTCCAATTTTTGGGACAACTCATGCCGATCACCTTACGGCTGATATTCCGTGTGCTCCGCCAATGGCAGATTCGCTTATCGAAGGAAATTACGAACACAATACCGGAATTCAGATTTTGGATTGCTTCAAAGAAAAAAATCTTTCCTACGAAGAAGTAGAAATGGTTTTGATTGGAAACCATGGCCCATTTGCCTGGGGAAAAAATGCTGCAAAAGCGGTTTACAACAGTAAAGTTCTGGAAGTAGTAGCCGAAATGGCGTATCTGACTTTACAAATAAATCCAAATGCGCCAAGATTAAAGGATTCCTTAATAAAGAAACATTACAACCGTAAACACGGAAAAGATTCGTATTACGGACAATAAAAATTTAGTTTCAGGTTTCAGGTTTTTTTGTTTCAAGTTGGAAACCTGAAACCTGAAACAAACAAAAACAATAAAATAACAAATTTAAGATCTTCAGATTCCAACAACTTGAAACCTGAAACTTGAAACAAAATAAACAAAAGAACATGATAGATATCTCTCAAAAAGAAGTATGGTTTGTAGTAGGAAGCCAGGAATTATACGGTGAAGAAACATTAAGAAAAGTAGCAGAACATTCTCAGATAATTGCAAAAGGATTAGGAGAATCATCTCAAATCCCTGTAAAAGTGGTTTATAAAGATGTAGTAAAATCTCCGGCTCAGATTTTAGATGTTTGTTTAGCGGCAAATACGACTAAAAACTGTATCGGAATTATCGCCTGGATGCATACTTTTTCACCTGCAAAAATGTGGATTGGCGGATTAAGTATTCTTAAAAAACCATTATGTCACTTACACACACAATACAACGCTGAAATTCCGTGGGGATCTATCGATATGGATTTCATGAACCTCAACCAGTCAGCTCACGGAGATCGTGAATTTGGTTTTATCATGTCCAGAATGCGTAAAAAACGCAAAGTCGTTGTAGGACACTGGGAAGACGAAAGAGTTCAGAAAAAATTAGGGATCTGGACAAGAGTAGCTTTAGGATGGGACGAACTTCAAAACTTAAAAGTAGCCCGTATCGGAGACAATATGCGTGAAGTTGCCGTTACAGAAGGGGATAAAGTAGAAGCTCAGATTCGTTTCGGAATGTCGGTTAACGGTTTCGATTCCTCTGATGTTACAAAACATATCGAGAAAGTGACTGACGCACAATTAAACGATTTATTAGCAGTTTACGAAGCTTCTTATAATTTAACGGATGCTTTAAAAGAAGGCGGAGCACAAAGAAGTTCATTAGCAGAAGCAGCAAAAATAGAATTAGGTCTAAGAGCTTTCCTTGAAGAAGGAGGTTTTGGAGCTTTTACAGATACATTTGAAAATCTGGGAGCATGGAAACAATTACCAGGAATTGCCACCCAGAGATTAATGGCAGATGGTTACGGTTTTGGTGGCGAAGGCGACTGGAAAACAGCTGCAATGGTTCGTGCCTTAAAAGTAATGAACGTGGGTCTTGAAGGTGGAACATCTTTCATGGAAGATTACACCTATCATTTTACACCTCAAAAATCATATGTTTTGGGATCACACATGTTGGAAATTTGTCCATCTATTGCTGACGGAAAAGCGTCTTGCGAAGTACATCCTCTTGGAATTGGCGGAAAAGAAGACCCTGCACGTTTGGTATTCAACTCACCAGCAGGAGAAGCAATCAACGTTTCATTAGTGGATATGGGGAACCGTTTCCGTTTGATTGTAAACGAAGTGGTAGCTGTAAAACCAATGGCAGAATTACCAAAATTACCGGTTGCAAGAGTTTTATGGGATTGTAAACCAAACCTTGATATTGCAGCAACAGCATGGATTTTAGCGGGTGGAGCACACCATACAGTGTACAGTCAGTCTGTAACAACGGAGTTCATGGAAGATTTTGCAGACATCGCCGGAATCGAGTTATTGGTGATTGATGAAAAAACTACAATTAGAGATTTCAAAGATAAATTGAATGCCAACGAAGCGTACTATCATACGTTTCAACACGGACTATAATTTAGTCAAAAGTCGAAAGTCATAAAGTCGAAAAGATTTAACTAAATTTGAATCACCAGACTTTATGATTTTTGTCTTTATGACTTTACTAACTTTAAAACACCAGTATTTATGAATGTATTAAAACGTTGTGCTTTCGGAATTTCAATAATCGGTTTGACAACACTTTCTGTTCAATGTAAAAGCGATAAAAAAATGGATGCAACCACAACCCAAGAAGCAAAAGATTCTGTAACAATTGTAAAATCAGATTACGGAACCACTCCAAAAGGAGAAAAAATTGAAAGCTACAAGCTGAAAAACCAAAACGGAATGGAAGTGGATATCATCACTTTTGGTGGTATTATTACAGATCTGAAAGTGCCAAATAAAGACGGTGTTTCTGAAAATGTGGTAACAGGATTTACTTCTTTGGAACAATATATGAAACCAAACCCGTTTTTTGGAGCTTTGATCGGACGTTTCGGAAACCGTATTGCAAAAGGTAAATTTACATTAGACGGAAAAGAATATACATTAGCGATCAACAACGAGACAAATGCTTTACACGGAGGACCGGAAGGTTTTTTCAGAGTAGTTTGGAAAGCAGAAGAAGCTAAATCAGGAGAAGCAGCTGTTTTGAAATTATCGTATTTAAGCAAAGATATGGAAGAAGGCTACCCTGGAAATCTAAAAGTTATCGTGACGTACACATTAACTAAAAACAACGAATTGGAAGTGCTTTACGAAGCAACTACAGATAAAAAGACAGTTGTCAACTTAACACAGCATACGTATTTTAACTTATCAGGTGATTTCTCTAAAACGATTTTAGATCATGAACTGACTTTGAATGCGGATAAAATTGTTCCTATAGATGCTACCCTGATTCCAACAGGAGAATTGCAGGACGTAGCCAATACACCATTCGATTTCAGAAAACCAAAATTAATTGGAAAAGAAATCGATGCTAAAGATGAACAATTAGTAAGAGGAAAAGGTTACGATCACTGCTGGGTTTTGAACAATCCTGAAAAAGGAAAAACGATCATTGCATCGGTTTACCACCCTGCCAGCGGAAGAGTTTTAGAAATGACTACAGACGAACCTGGAATTCAGTTTTACTCCGGAAATTTCCTTGACGGAACTTTACCAATGCGCAACGGCGGAACTTATGCACACAGAACAGGTTTCTGCTTAGAAACAGAACATTACCCGGATTCTCCAAACCAGAAAGACTTTCCAACGACAGTTTTAAACCCTGGCGAAAATTATAAAACGAAAACAACATTTAAGTTTTCAGTTAAAAAATAAGTTTAATCAGTTTTGTTAGTTCAAAAAACCTCGAAAGTTGTGATTTCGGGGTTTTTTTATTTTGAAGTATTTTATACTGATTGATTTGTGTATTTCTTTCTTACATTTGATAAAGTTGATACAAGAGTAAATGATAAAAGAATATCCATTGACAACTGAAATTAAATCAAGATATTTTTGCGGAATGGTATGAAATGTAGAAAGTTATAATCCAATTGAACCAAAATGAATAGAACCGAAATTAATCAAAGAAGGGCACTTGACGATTTTCAATTATATCAAAGTATTGAAAAATCTCTTGCACATAGACTTGGTCTTTCTGAAATCAGGAATGGTATCCAAATAATTAGAAATGAAAAAGGTTGGCGAGAAAATGAAAAAAATATCGAATCAATATGGATTGTATTGGTATCACGATCATTCATAGGTTGGGGCGGTATTTTTTCCATAAAATTCAATGAAAATAATTTTAGAGAATATCTAAATCCAGACGAATTACTGCAGGGTATTTTTTTATATGATAACACAGGAATAAAAGATTTATATACAGAAATATTGCCAAATACTCCAGATAAAATTGTAGAGATTGCAAATTTTAATCTATTTGATGCAGGTAAAGGAATTGCTTTAGATGGTATATTTTATAATTTTCACATCATCACAAACAATATTAACGCCAGTATAAAACTAAATAATCCCCATACTGATGAGTGGAAAAAATGGGAAGAAGAAATATTTAACATTGGAAGTAAATTATCTATTAAATCAAATGTTACAGAATTAATTAATTTATTTGAATAAAAGAGCTGAAATTAAAGGATTAAAAAGAATCCAAAAAGGAATCTCGTAGATTTTAGATTTAATAATCTATAAAAATTTAAGATGAATCCGAAAAGTAGTTTTGTAGTGGAATAGTTTTTGCAAAATTTAATTGAATCGTCTTTTTTAAATAATATGGAAAATAAAATAAGGATACCAAAACCTTGTAATGAAAATTGGAATTCAATGTCACCAGACAAAAATGGCAGATTTTGTAATTCCTGCAATAAAACTGTAATTGATTTTACTAAAATGAATAACCCTGAAATTCAGAAATATTTCGCTGAAAACTCTGAACAGGAAAGTATTTGTGGGCATTTTAAATTCAATCAAATTGAAACTGAAGAAAGTATTAAATATGATAAACTAAGAAGCAGATTTAGCCGAATTAAAATAAAGCCAATTAAAGCAATCGCCCTATTTTCATTGAGTGTGTTTTTTACTTTAACAAGTTGTATGGGAAAAGCAGCTGTAGATGGCGAACCAGCTGTAATAAGCAATGATACAATAAATGAAAGTGAGATTAATAATAAAATTAAAAATGCTGAAATGAAGAATGATTCAGTAAAAAAGGAAATTATTCAGAAAAAGAAAAAATAAAGATTTACCAACAAGTATCTAAAAAGATATATTCTTTAACTTTTTGTTGTAGATATTACAGTCAGTTTAAGGCATAAAAAAGGTTAAATTTATCAATTAATTTATGCCATTCACAAGATCTTTAATCATGACAGCAACAACCACAAAACGAGTAAATGCAAAGCTTAAAAGTTTACCTGATGCTTTGGTAGAAGAAGTCGAAAAGTACATTGATTTTCTTGCTTTTAAGCACTCTCAGGAAATTCAAGAAATCCCTGAGTGACATAAAGAAGTAGTGTTAAAACGAATAAAAGATAAAAAAGGTACTGTAGATGCTTTTGCTATGTTAGGTAATTTAGAGCGTTAGATTGAAAAAATACACTTTAGTTGCTGACCCAAGAGTAGAAGACGATTTAAAAGAAGCTCGTGATTTTGAGTTTTTATATGGATTAAAAGGTTTCCACGAATTACACTAATTTTCACGAATTATTTATTTTTGTCATTTCGACGAAGGAGAAATCTTCGCAAGTAATTCCGCAACGATAATCCAATCTTTGTCGAGTTTCTCGGGAAGATTTCTTCTTCGTCGAAATGACAAGATTGGGGCAAAAATTTGCGCCTCTTCGCCTTTGCCAGATTAATTCTTTACCACATAAAATTTTAACTTAGCAAAAGTAAACAATAGCAAATGAAACATTTTTTCAAAGCAGCAATAAATTGGACTTTCAGCCAAAATCAGGAACCATCAGGAAGAAAATTTTATAAAAATACGGTGTGTTTTGACACTATCCCAAAAAATCTGTATCCAAAATTAATTAAACTGTTAAAAAACTAATTGAAACGGTTTTGGAGCATTGGTTAATTTTAAAAAACCCCGAAAGTAAAATGCTTTCGGGGTTTCTTTATTTTAATCTGTAATAGTAGCACAATATGAAGAGATTACCGTTTCTGTTTCGTCGCTGCTTTTTGAAACATAAATACCCAGTACATTATCTAAATAAACAGTATTGGCGCTCGTTATTTTTACATCATCTCCGGGATAAGCAATATCTTTCCATTCAGCCAGACCAAAAGTTCCGTTTTTGTTTCGTTTCACTGTAACGAATGAAGCGCCTTCTTTAGCGCCTTTTGACCAATCACTGGGCATGTTGTACCCATCATTGGTTTTGTTTATAGTGATGCCTTCAAAATGCACATTTACTGTAGGAGTGATTTCGTTATGATAGCTAAAGAATTGCAAGTTGTTGAATGTTTTGGTGCTGGAATCATAGTCAACCAGAAAGGCTTGTGATACGGTATCTCCAATTTTACGGGCTGAATTACCTCCGGCCATCGTATAGCTGTTGCCTCCATTATGCCAAATACCATATAAGGTAGGAGCATTTAAATCGTCTATAATAAAGTCGATACATTCTTGCGTTTTGATATCATAAACAAAGGCATTAACATTAATCGTATTTTCATCTGCTGCATCAGATTGGTAATTTCCAACAGCCAGCCCGCCCATAACACTGTGCATGAATACATTTTTGTTATTTCCGTTATTAGGTGTTACAGTTCGCCAGGTACCGCTGCCATCTATCGGGCCGTTATAATAAAAACCAAGATTATTTTTTGGACTTGAACTTTTAATATATGCCCCCACAATTTCTATAGTACCATTTTCGCCATTGTTTGGCCCATAACAGGAAGTATTGAAAACAATATCATCGTCATCATCTTCGAGTTTATAATGCAGCAGATGCCAGTTTTCGAGCTTGTTTGCATCTTCCAGTTTGCCTTTATAAATAAATCCCTGCCAGATGTTTTTGACTTCAGTCTGTACTTCCTGAGGCAAATCAACACCAACCAGTCCCCCAGAAATATAGACTTCATGCTGTGATCCGGATACGGCTCTGATGCCTTCAATTATAGTGTGTCTTGATGTTAGGCCTAATGAGGGATAGTTAAAAGGGATATAATTAACCCCTTGTACGATTGTATTACTTCTTGTATGTGACATAATGTTGGTATTTTATGAAAAAATATTTATTCTGCTATACTATTTGATTCTTATTCACTGTTTAAGATGAAGGAGTGTTTACTCTTAACTTTGCAATTTCGAGATCATGTAATTGTTTTGCTAATTCCTGTTTAATTGCATCGTAATCAGGATTATAAGCAAGATTAGTATATTCTGAAGGATCGTTGACCAAATCATATAGTTCATATTGCTGAAAATAGGCATTAAAGGCATCAAAATAATAGGCATATTTCCACTTTTCAGTTCTAATACAGCGAATACGATTGGCCGCTTTTACAATGTTCCAATTACTATTTGATCCTGCTTTTATATCATCATAAGTAAACAGGATACTGTCTTGTATTGGTTTTCCGTCTTCAATAATTGGAAGTAAACTGGTTCCGGCAAGTCCATCAGGCGGATTTGAAACATTGGCTAATTCTAAGAAAGTAGGCATAATATCAGCAAGCGTGGCTAAGTTCATCGAATTTTGTTCTTCAGGCTTATCAAACAAAATTGGGTTTGAAATGACCAGAGGTACACGCAGGGCTTCCTCATAAGCTACAAAAGTTTTTTGACGCAATCCACCATGTGCTAATCCCATTTCACCATGATCCGATGTAAAGGTTACAATAGCAGTATCTGCCAACCTTTCACCGTTTAAATCTTCTTTATATAATTCATCAATAAAAAAACCAATCTCTTTATCTACTTTAGTTAAAAGAGATGCATAAAAGTTGATATAATTTAGTTTGTCTTCTGTAGAATTAATTTCACCTAAACTAACAGCCATATTTAATAAAATCTGTTCCTGCACCATTGGCTTTTTATTAAGAAGCAAATGTTCATCAACAGTATCCGGTAGTCCAACCTCTCTTTTTAACCAGCTTTCGGGATAATATCCAGAGGTTCCGGCTGTTTTGGGATACGCAAGAACATCATGCGGATTTACAAGAGACAATACCAAGAGGTAAGGCTGATGATGACCATTTTTGCGTTTCTCTTTTACTTGCTTTAAATAGGCAATAGCTTCTGCAGTGTATTTAGCATCATGATTAGCAAATCCACCACCAAAATTAAGTGGGTTAACATCTTCTCCCGCATCAGGAGCTACCCAGCCCATAGCACCATACAATGAAATATCGGCTGCGGTAAGGTCTTCATAATTTGTTTTGGTCCCGTTTGGAGCCACTCCTTTACTCATGTGCCATTTACCACGGTATTGCACATCATAGCCGTCTGCCCAAAGCGTATTCATTATATTAGGCAAAGAAGTACTAAGTGTGGGCTCCTGAGGAGATAATAAACCACCTTCTGTAAGTGTTTGGCTTACACCATGTTTTGCAGGATAAATACCTGTGAACAAAGTTGTACGACTGGGAGAACACATACAAGTGTTGCAAAAAGCCCTGTCAAAACTAAAGCCATTTTTCTTAAGAAATGTAAGCGTCTGGAGGTTTTGCTTTTCCCATCCTGGTGGAAAATGCTGGGTTGCCCGTTGTTCATCAGTTATGATGAGAATCAGGTCAGGTTTTGGACCCATTTTTTTTAGTTTTTGTTTAAAATCCATCCTATTTGTTTATTGATTATTTATAAAAGCGTACTGTTTTTTAAATATATTTAGACTTGTACATTTCATAAGAGTTTTGTTTTAGGAAATTTCTTAAAAATAATAATATTAAGATAGCGTATAAATACCTGAATTTAAAACAGATAGATGAATTATCAATTGAGGGTCAAAATATTACAAAAAGTTTTATGATAATGCATGAAATATGTTGAATCAAGACGATTCTAGTAATTTTGTGACTAAAATTTAATTAAATTTGAAATAAAATGACCTTCAAACATTACTTCAAAGCAGCAATAAACTGGACTTTCAACTCCAGTCGAGTTGAATCAACTTCAAAATTCTACAGTAAAAGCCATCAAATTACAATTGAAGGAAAACCAATTTTAAACATTTCAGCCGCAAAAGCCTTCAAAGGAGATCCCGAATTATACAATCCGGAGGATTTGCTCTTAAGCAGTCTGGTTTCCTGCCACATGATGTCGTATTTATATGTGTGCTCGCAAAACGGAATTGAAGTTTTGGAATATATTGATAATGCTGAAGCAATACTCGAAGTTTCTGCTGATGGAAGCGGCCGTTTTACAGAAGTCCGTCTGTACCCAAAAGTTAAAATTGCAAATTCGGATAAAATTCAGGAAGCATTAAATCTGCATACAAAAGCGAATCAATTATGTTTTATAGCCAACTCCTGTAATTTTCCTGTGTTGCACAATGCCACTTGCGAAACGGCATAAAAAAAAAGAGACTGTTGGCCCAGTCTCTTTCGTATATTGTCTTTTTTTCTTTTTTTTGATTTGGGGTTTTTCTCGAAAGAAAATTAATTTTTTAAGTCTTTAATCACTTTAAAAGCAACATCCACTTGTTCTTCTCCTACCAGGATTGTAAATTCGTTTGAGGTCGAAATTACTTCATTGATAATGATTCCTTCCCAGGCCAGACGCTGAAAAATGAAATAATAAATTCCGGGAACCACAATATTTTCTTTGGGTAATTTTACTGTGATAGAAGCCAGATTATCTAATTTCTGAATCAGTTTTTCGCGGATAAAGTGTTTTTCGACTAAATGGTTGATACTGCTGCTTACTACGATATTGGTTTCGTTTACGCCACGTGATGAGGTGTAAAAAATATCAGAAAGCACATTAATATCAGAAATCAAATCAGCTTGTTTGTTTAAAACAGAGTCAGAAGCTGCAAAAGTGTAATCTGTCAATTCAGAACGAACCGTGATTTCTCCAATGTTTTTAATAACCTTGTTGATTTTGTGGTTCAGTTTAAAATCTAATTCTTCTGTTAGTCTTTTTAAGGACATTACTACAGCTCCTTGTTTTACCTCTTTACCAAATTCGCTTTCGAGTTCGGTCATGATGTTGCGCGATAAGGAAGTCAGGTTAATAATTCCAAGAGAAAGCGCATTGAGCAGAAATGGCTTGGTTTTGATGTAATTTTCTACAATCGAAGAAACGGTTTTCATAATCTTTTAATTGTTTTTGGGTAACGTGATTGTGTTAGTTTGGTTGTTTTTTATGTTATAAATTTTTGCAAATATAAATTAAAAAACAATTTGTTACAAATATAACAATAAAAAAATATGTTAAAAGTGATAAAAAGCATCAGTAAGATGCTCAATAGCAAATGATTCCTCGTTTTTATGAATGGCAATGATATCAAAACGGATTTCTAAATCATCTTCACTATCCTTTTCCCTATCGTTTATGTAGGCATTTACTGCTTTTATGAGCAACTGAATCTTTTTTGGTTTCACAAAATCCTGCGGTAAGCCATAATCTAAACTTGATCTTGTCTTCACTTCTATTACAGCTAATAAATGATCTTTTTTGGCAATAATATCAATTTCGGCTTTTTGAAAAATCCAGTTTCTTTCTAAAATTGTATAGTCGTTTTGAAGTAGAAATTCTACGGCAAGATCTTCACCTTTTTTTCCTAGTTCGTTATGTTCTGCCATTTTTTGAAGTTATGAGTTAGTAGTTGAAAGATGAATGTACATCTAAATTGGCAGTGATTCTATATATTTTCTTTCGTATTGAGTATCAAAACCAATATAATTTATATCACTGAATTTAATAACTTTAATATCGATCCAATTAGAATCTTCGTCAATTAAATGTAGTTCAACACATTCATTTTTTACAGATAGAACTTTTGCAAGATAGAATGAATCCTCATCATCGTATGTAAATATTGAAACTAATTTTGATCTTAGACTTTTTAATGAAGTTGCAATATCTAAAAAACTGTTTAAATCAATTTTTGCTATTAAATCTTTAGAATTATTGTTTTTTAGTTCTAAGTAATTATTTTCATTCCACGTACGATATTTTTCAACATCATCATTTTTAACAATTGTGAATCCATCAAATTCTCCTTTTGCTTCATCAAAATTAAGCAGCAGGATTATTTCTGAGTTCGAAATCAAACACATTCCTGTATAAACTGCGTCAACATTTGGAGCTAAGTCTACATCAATTACCAATCTTTTTTCAGCTAAGTATTCCACTTATAAAATAACTCCTTGATTTTTACTTAAAAACAACAGTACTACCCGAAGCATTCACCTCAATAGAAATCGTACTTCCCATAACCAGAGCACGATTATCCTGAATATGTCCGGCCGGAAAATTAAAAATTACCGGAATATTGTACTTTTTGGTCACATCATCAATAATTTCAAGTGCATTTTTGCCCCACGGAATATCATTGTCCTTCATTTTCGACATACCCCCAATAATAATTCCTTTTAGGTTTTCGAGACAGCCATTTCGACGTAAATTCATCATCATACGGTCAATATGATATAGGTATTCATCTAAATCTTCAATAAATAAAATTTTGTCTTTGCAGTCAATTGCCGATGGAGATCCTAATAAACTGTATAAAATAGAAAGATTTCCTCCTACCAATTCTCCTGTTCCCTGACCAAAGCGGTTCATTTCATGAGGAGCAACAGAATAAAAAAGCGATTCGCCAAACATCGCCAATTTCATCGAACTTATGGCATCGGGAGTTGCACGCGGAATAGTAACCGGCATTACACCATGAATCGATTTATAACCCATCGTATTCAGATGATTGTGCAAAACCGTAACATCACTAAAACCAATAATCCATTTGGGATGCTGTTTAAATTTAGTAAAATCCAGTAAATCTAACATCCTCACGGTTCCGTAACCGCCACGGACACACCAGATCGCTTTAATATTCGGATTGTCGAGTTGCTTTTGAAAATCGGCAGCACGCTGCTCATCGGTTCCGGCCAATTGATGGTAGTCCAGTCCGATTGAACTGCCAATTACCGCTTCTAAACCCCAGCTATGCAATAAATCCAAAGTTGGTTTTAAATTATCATCTATGTTTTTTCGGGCTGTGGCTAAAATAGCAACGGTATCGCCTTTTTGTAAATAAGGTGGTGTTATCATGTTTTGTTGGGATTGACAGGTAAAGGATTGGAAAGCAAAAATAAGAAATACGAATCTGTAAAAATCAAAATGTTTACGGATTGAAAAGTGCAGACTGTTTTTCATTTTATATTTGGCTTCGAATTATCTATAAAAGCAAAGATATAGATTTTAAAAAACATAAATATTTGAAATTTCTTACAAATAAGAAAAATTGATTAATTTTGGCATTTTTTAAATTTAAAATTAGTTATGTTAAATCTGATTTATAAAGTCTTTTATATTTTTTGTTTCTCGGTTTCATTCTTTGGACAATCCAAAAAATACACGATTCACACCGTTGCTTTTTATAATTTTGAGAACCTCTTTGATACCAATAATGATGTTTACACAAATGATGATGAATGGACACCAAACGGATCTCAAAACTGGACTACAGAAAAGTACCATCAAAAATTACAAAACCTATCAAGGGTTTTATCCGAAATAGGAACACCCGAAAATCCAAATGCACCAGCCTTAATCGGAGGTTCTGAAATTGAAAACCGTGATGTCCTGGAAGATTTAATTAAAGAGCCAAAACTACTTCGTTGGGATTATGGTATTATTCATTTTGATTCACCCGACAAACGCGGAATCGATGTGGCTTTGTTGTATCAGAAGAAATTTTTTAAACCGGTGACTTTTTCAAACATACCTTTATATATATTAAAAAATAAAAATGCAGGGAAGGAGGATAAAAAAGAAGAATCTACAGAAGAAGAATCCGAAATTGTGCAACAAAACAATCGGGTTTTTACCCGTGACCAGCTTTTGATTACCGGTTTTCTGGAAGGAGAGGAAATCAATATCATTGTGAATCACTGGCCCTCTCGTTCCGGAGGTGAAAAAGCAACAAGCGAATATCGGGAAGCAGCAGGGAAATTAAATCGTAAAATCATCGATTCGTTACAACAAATAAATCCGAATGCAAAAGTCATTACGATGGGTGATTTAAACGATGGGCCTTATAATAAAAGCATTAAAATTGCTTTGGGAGCAAAAGCCCACAAAGCAGATGTATCGGAATTTGGCACTTATAATCCATTCGAGGAAATGGCAAAACGCGGTATGGGAACGACAGCTTTTCGGGATTCCTGGGATATTTTCGACCAGATCATTATTACAGAGTCATTCATAAAACCCGACTTCAGCTCTTTTAAATTTTGGAGAGCCGGAATTTTCAATAAACCGTATCTGATTCAGAATTCAGGTCAATACAAAGGATATCCGTTGCGGCACAGCACAAACGAAGTGGGTTTCAGCGACCATTTACCCGTTTATATGTATCTGATAAAAGAGAGAAAATGAGTCACAGTTTTTAGTCACAGTTTTCAGTTTTTGACTGTAAACTAAGACCGTGACTGAATACTTTTTATTACCTTAGCCTCTCGAAACTTAGCAACTTAGTACCTTTAAAAAGATGGCCATAGCAAAACCTTTCAGCCTGAATAAATGGATAGATGAAAACCGTCATTTACTAAAACCGCCCGTTGGGAATAAAAATTTATATGTCGATTCAGGCGATTATATTGTCATGATTGTTGCGGGACCAAATGCCCGAAAAGATTATCATTACAACGAAACCGAAGAGCTTTTTTACCAGCTGGAAGGTAGTATAAAAGTAGTAATCCAGGAAGATGGCGAGCGAAAAGAAATGATTTTGAATGCAGGCGATATGTATCTGCATCCTGCAAAAGTGCCGCATTCTCCGGTTCGTTCAGAAGGCTCAATAGGTTTGGTAATCGAGCGAAAACGTGCAGGATTGGGTTATACAGATGGTTTGCTCTGGCATTGTGACAACTGCAACCACAAATTATATGAAGTGTTTTTTGAACTGCACAATATCGAAAAAGATTTCTTACCGCACTTTGAACATTTTTATAATTCAGAAGATTTAAGAACCTGTGATAATTGCGGGACCGTTATGGAATCTGATCCGAGGTTTGTAGCTAAAAAATAATTTTTCAAAGATTTATAAAATACAAAACCGATAGACTTTTTTAAGTTTATCGGTTTTTTTTCTAATTTAACTTTGCAAAAATGATTTTCAATTTGAGGTCTTCACTATAATCTAATTCATATAATAGTGAAAGAATTATTTCAGATAATAATTCTTTGTTGATTTTATTATCTGCAACATCTACGGCAATGTTTTCCATCTGTTCAATAAATCTTGGCACTATAAAACCGCAATTATTTATCTCTAGGAAATATGCTGAAAGTGCAATTGAAGCCCTTTTATTTCCATCTTGAAAACAATGATTTTTATTAACTGAAAAAAATAAATGGGTTAGCTTATCTTCTAAATTTGGATAGTAAAGATCATTTTTTAAATGTTCAATAGAACTCTCTAGTAGTCCTTTGTTGAGCATTCCTAAAATTCCACCAGAGTTAATAATTATTTGATCGTGAACGTAGATTGCATGTTCAGCATCAAAATATGAGAAGTCAAACATATTATCTATCTTTTAATCTTTTAAAAATTTCTAATAGCTGATCATCTTCCATTACTCTTTCGATTAAGCTTTTACTTTTATCTCCTAAAAAGCGGTTATACTCATCACTATTTAAAGTGTTTATATAAGGCTTAAGTCTTTCATGAATAATATTCCTAAGACCATAATCTCTACAAGCCATTTTTGTTCTTACATCTTCTAATTGAGGTCCCCAAAAGCGTTGATTAGCAAAATCTAATATTAGTTTATCTAACTCTTTAGGTAGTAATTTTCTTTTTAATTCATCAAATTTCTTTTTCATTTCATCCGCTATTCCTATTTCAAAAGAAGCAATTAATTTTAATACTTCAGAATACATAGTATCACGAGGATTCTCTTTTTCTTCTAATTGTAATATTTGCTTGTATTCTTTTGAATTTTCATGAAAAATTACTTCATATATGCTATCTGTGTATGCCGCATATTTGTAATTTCCCATTTCAAGATAAAGATTTAGCGCATTTGTAAATTCTTTACGATAAATAGGTTCTCTTGTTATAGCAACTAAAAAATCTTCATCTCTTTGATTGATATATTTTGTTGACCCGCCAACTTTTTGATTTAAGGTATCTATTACTATGTCTAGCATGACACTTCTTAATGCTTTAGCTTTTTCACTTTCAGTCAAGAGCATTCCTAAATTTAGAAAAGCTCTAAAATTAAAAACTCCTAATTGTGGGGCTTTTGCTCCTTCTTGAAGCATCCATCCAAATTCTGCTTTGAATTCTTTTAGCAGTTTCCCTTTCAGATTTACGTATCCATTATGTTTTAATTCTTCTTCATTATTTGACAAATAGCGATCAATAGTTGAGCCATCTATTCCATAAAAATCAGACAAATCAGACTTAGTAAATCTATATTCTCCATTAAAATACATCCCATTAACACCGATATGTTCTTGTATGTTTTCTAAAACAATTGCATTGTTTAGAATATTCTGTCTATCTACAGATGACATAGTTAAATCTTTTTTCATAAACAAAAAATGTTAATAACTTTAAATTGTTTCCCTCATCAATGAGGGAAACATTATACAAATGGTTGATTTTACTGGGTTTTTCAAAAATGAAAACTATTAACAATTTACATAAGATTCATTTTTACAAAAGTATAATTTTAAATTTAAAAGTATTTAAGTGCTAAAATTACTTCTTCACACTCTCAACAATCCCTTTCAAAAAGTCATTAAAATCAAAAGCAGGATCTTCTTTTAATCCCATTCTCACAATCACCATATCCTTTGACGGAATAATGGCAACCATTTGTCCCTGATAACCGCTGCAGTAAAACATATCGCGAGGTACGTCCGGGAATTTTCCTCCGGCATTCAGCCAGAATTGTGCGCCATATTTTCCTTCAGAAGTATTGGTTGGAGTTGCGGTGTATTTTACCCAGCTTTCATCCAGAATTTGCTCACCGTTCCAGTTACCTTTATTTAAATACAACAATCCAAATTTTGACCAGTCACGCGCTGTCGCCCATCCGTAGGAGGAACCCACAAAAGTCCCGCTCATATCCTGTTCGACAATCATCGAAGTCATTCCGATTTTGTCAATAACGGCGTTGTACCAGAAATTCAGGTATTCCTGTTGGGTTTTAAATTGTCTTCTTAAAATAAGCGACAACAAATTTGTCGTCCCTGAAGAATAATTCCAATGTGTGTTGGGTTTAAACTGAGCTGGTTTGTCCAGTTGTACCTTGCCCATATCTTCGGCCTGAAAAAGCATTTTGGTAGCATCACAAATGGTGTTGTAATTTTCTTCCCACTCCAAACCCGAATTCATGTGAAGTAAATCATTTAGGGTAATGTTTTTGCGTTCGTCATTTTGCCATTCCATAATTGGAGCCGGTTTGTAAATGTCTATTTTTCCTTGTTTGGCGAGCACTCCAAAAGCAGAACTGGTAATGCTTTTTGTCATCGACCAGCCTAAAATTCGGCTGTCTTTCGTAAAACCGGTATCGTATTTTTCGGCAATCAGTTTGTTTTTATACAGAACTACAACAGCACGTGTTCGTTTTAATTTCCCCCCCGATTTGTCAAAAGCGTTATCAATTGCTTTTTTTAATTTAGAATAATCAATATTGGAAAAAACGGTGTCTTTTGGTTCGTTATTCCCGTAAGGAAAAGGTAAATTATGGGTCAGTATGGTTCGCTTTGGAAGCAAATAGGGTTTTGAAACATCAAAATCATCATTAATTAAAGTCGCTCCTAAACCTTCACGGTAAATGGCTTTTCGTTCCTTTAATCCGTAAACATTCGAAGTAGCAAATTTTCCTGCATCATTAATCGTGTTGGTTGCCAGATCAATCAGATTAATATCATTGTCAGTTTTTTCGATTAATTCTTTCGGACGGTTGTCCAAAAAATGACCTGAAGCGATACTTTTGGCTGAAAAGCCGGAAATCAAATCCAGTTTCGGATATGTAGTAAATCCAAAATATAGAATAATGAGAACTAAAACAATAGCGAGAAGTTTAAGGATTTTTTTCATATTTTGAAATGAGATATATTTTATGCAATATAAATAATTTAAAGGCATGATTTTATAACTCATTTTGAATTTCTATTTTGATGATTCACAATTCAAACCGTATTGAATAAATATTTCAAACTGTAATTGATAATACTATAAAAGGAAATGATAGAATTGGCGGATAAAACAATTTAGTTTTAGTACTTTTGTAAATAGAATTTTTCTAAATAAACTATGCTGGATATTCAAAAAATAAGAGCTGATTTTCCGATACTTTCAGAAAAAGTAAACGGAAAACCATTAATATATTTCGATAATGGGGCAACCTCGCAAAAACCACAAATCGTGATTGATGCCGAAGCGAAATACTATCAGGAAATAAACGCCAATATTCACCGTGGAGTTCATACATTAAGCCAGTTGGCAACTGATGCTTATGAAATTTCACGTGTAAAATTGCAACATCATATTAATGCCAAATTTGCACATGAAGTACTTTTTACTTCCGGAACAACGCACGGAATTAACTTAGTAGCGAATGGTTTTGCGTCTATTTTAAAACCGGGAGATGAAGTTTTGGTTTCTGCTTTGGAACACCACAGCAATATTGTTCCATGGCAAATGTTGTGTGAAAAAACAGGAGCTGTCTTAAAAGTGATTCCGATAAATGACGACGGCGAACTGATTATCAGCGAATACGAATCGTTATTATCTGATAAAACGAAGATTGTTACGGTTAACCATATTTCGAATGCTTTGGGCATAATAAATCCTGTTAAGGAAATGATTGCTAAAGCCCATGCCGTTGGAGCTGCCGTTTTGATTGACGGAGCGCAGGCTGTTCCGCATTTAAAGCCGGATGTTCAGGATTTAGATTGTGATTTTTACGCTTTTTCAGGACACAAAATGTGCGGACCAACCGGAACCGGAATTTTATTCGGAAAAGAAGATTGGCTAAACAAACTACCTCCTTATCAGGGCGGTGGCGAAATGATTAAAGAAGTAACTTTCGAGAAAACAACGTATGCCGATTTGCCTCATAAATTTGAAGCCGGAACTCCCAATATCGCTGGTGGAATTGTTTTAGGAACTGCTGTTGATTATTTGAATGGTATTGGATTTGGAAATATTCAGCTGCAGGAACACAAACTTTTGGAACACGCAACTAAGCGTTTATTAGAAATTGAAGGTTTGAGAATTTACGGAAACGGAAAAAATAAAGCTTCGGTAGTTTCGTTTAATATCGATGGGATTCATCCTTATGATATTGGTTCTATAATTGATAAATTAGGAATAGCAGTTCGTACCGGACACCACTGTGCACAGCCCATCATGAATTTCTTTTGTATCCCGGGAACTATTCGTGCTTCGTTTTCTTTTTACAATACCAAAGAAGAAATTGATATAATGGTGGAGGCCATTAAAAAGGCAAAAACCATGTTAAGCTAAAAAACTTTTTATGAAAATACGATCTTTAATTTTCCTGATGATTTTTATTGGAGCAGGCTGTTCAAGTCAAAAAAAAGCAGATATGGCATCAACGATAATTCAATATTCGGCTATGTCGAGAGGGTATTATAAAAAGATAGTGGTACAAAACCAAACGGTTTCTGTGACCAATGGAAGGGATGCACAACCTGCAGAAAACAAAATTGAAAAGGCAGATTGGGACAAAATTGTAACCGAATTTGAAAAGATAAATGTAGAAAAACTTTCAACCTTGAAAGCACCAACTGAAAAACGTTTTCATGATGGTGCTGCAATTGGGAATTTAAAAATAACCCAAAATCAGAAAACCTACGAAACACAGGGTTTTGACAATGGTTTTCCTCCAAAGGAAATTGAAAAACTGGTTCATTTACTCACTGATTTTGTTAAAGAATAATTATGACAATAAAGGAAATACAAAACGAAATAATTGACGAATTCTCTATGTTCGATGACTGGATGCAACGTTATGAGTACATCATCGAATTAGGGAAAAGTCTTCCGTTAATAAAAGAAGACTACAAAACGGAGGAAAACTTAATCAAAGGATGCCAGTCGAAAGTCTGGCTTCAGGGAGAACAAAAAGACGATAAAATTGTGTTCACGGCAGACAGTGATGCGATTTTGACAAAAGGAATAATCGCCATTTTAATTCGTGCTTTCTCCAATCAAAAAGCAGAAGACATTATAAATGCGGATACTGAATTCATTGACGAAATTGGTTTAAAAGAACATTTGTCTGCAACACGAGCCAACGGTTTGGTTTCGATGATAAAAAACATCAAAATGTATGCTTTGGCTTTTGATGCCAAAAATAAAAATTAAAAATCTGAACCATATAAGTTCATTTAAGATTAGTTTTTTGTAGTCTTAATCTTTCTTTATTTATTTGTGAAAAGAGAATGATAACAAAGAAATATTTGACTGATTTAATTTATCAGGTTAATGGAGCAGCGATTGAAGTTCATAAAAATATTGGCGCAGGACTTTTAGAAAACATTTATCATCAGTGCTTGATAAGAGAATTATCTTTAAGAGGAATTAATTTTCAATCTGAGTTGATTATTCCGGTTGAATATAAGGGGTTAGTATTGGAATCAGATTTAAGATGTGATTTATTCATAGAAAATTGTTTAGTTCTTGAATTAAAATCTGTTGATCAAATTATTCCAGTTCATATTGCCAAATTAATGTCATATATGAAACTTTTAAAGTCTCCAACAGGACTAATGATAAACTTTAACGTTACAAATATTTATCACGAAGGCCAAAAAACATACGTCAACGAATTGTATCGCTGGCTAGAAGATTAAAAAAAATAAAAATTAAACCATATAAGTTATATAAGTAAATTTAAGTTCGCTTCTTAAATGAGCTTTTAATATGCGACACAAATTAGGTTTCAAAAATTAAATGAACTTATATAACTTATATGGTAAAAATTAAATAATAAAAATGGAACAAGAAATAGACACAAACGAATTAGGAGAATCAATTGTAAAAGTTTTAAAAACGATTTACGATCCTGAAATCCCTGTAGACATTTACGAATTAGGATTGATTTACGATGTAATGGTAAATACAGATTACGAAGTAAAAATCCTGATGACCTTAACCTCTCCAAACTGCCCGGTAGCCGAAAGTTTACCACGCGAGGTAGAAGAAAAAGTAAAAACAATCGAAAATGTAAAAGATGTCGATGTTGAGATTACTTTTGATCCGCCATGGAGTAAAGATTTAATGAGCGAAGAAGCAAAATTAGAATTAGGAATGCTTTAATATTTGTTTCACGTTTAAAGTTTCATGTTCTATGTTAAGCAACTTGAAACATGAAACTTTAAACTTGCAACTAACTTTTCATATGGAAGAAATTATCAATAAAGTTGCCAACAGTGCCTTAGAAGTTTTTGATCTGGAGGATTATTATCCAAAAGGGGTACGTGTACAGATTGACATTTCGCAATGGCTTCTGGAAGGTTTTTTATTAAAAGAAAAAGATTTCAGAGAACATTTGAAAAACCATGACTGGACACAATATCAGGATCAGTATGTGGCAGTACATTGCAGTACAGATGCCATAATACCAGCCTGGGCTTTGATTTTAGTAGCAGTGCAATTAGCACCATTTGCCAAAAAAGTAGTCAATGGAACCATAGAAGATCTGGACGGAAGCTTGTACGAAGAGATCTTGCCTGCAATTGATTATTCGGCCTATAAAAACAAACCTGTAATTGTAAAAGGCTGTTCCAGAAAACCGGTACCCATGCGTGCTTATATTTTAGCAACGGCATATTTACAGCCTTATGCCAGGAGTATTATGTACGGAGAAGCCTGTTCAGCAGTGCCTTTATACAAAGAAGCTAAGAAATAACTTTCTTTATAACCAATAAACCCTCAGGCTTTAGCGTTTTAAATGGTATATTTGTTAATGCACTAAAACGAAACAACCATGAGAAAGATAGCTTTATTACTCTTCATTTTAGCGAACTTTGCGTTTGTTCAGTCTCAAAATTCCGAAAAGGAACTCATTCAAAATACAGAAAAAGCCGTAAAAAAAATAAACGATACCATTGAAGGCGAAGGCTGGAAGGCAAAAGGTACCGTATCACTTTTATTAAATCAATCCAGCTTCAATAACTGGATTGCCGGTGGAGAGGACAGTTTTTCCGGAACATTGGGAATCAATTATGACTTCAATTACAAAAAAGACGATATTACGTGGGACAATAAAGTGCTGGCTTCCTACGGAATTCTACAGACTAAAAATACCGATTTTGGAAAAAAAACAGATGACCGTCTAGAATTTAATTCAGTTGTTGGAAAAAGAGCTTTTGGCGAATGGTATTATTCTTATTTCTTGAATTTCAGAACCCAATTTACAACAGGTTACATTTACGATCAGGATGTAAACGGAAAAGAAATCAGAACCGAATACACCAAATTTATGTCTCCGGGTTATCTGACTACCGGTCCCGGAATTTACTGGTCCAAAGATGAAAACCTCAAAATAAATTTTGCACCCTTAACCTCAAAATTCACTTTTGTAGACAGTGCCTATACCTCAGGAAACGGATACAGAGATGGAGATTATTTTGGTGTCGATCAGGGCAAAAGCATACGTTACGAATTAGGTTTTTACACCTCGGCTTATTACAAACTGGCTATTATGACCAACGTAACGGCAGAAAACACCCTGAATTTGTATGCTAATTATCTCGAAGAGCCGCAAAATGTAGACATCAATTACTCTTTGAACATTATCATGAAAGTCAATAAATTCCTTTCGGCAAACCTATCCTTTCAGGCTATCTATGACGACAATGCCTTCAGAGGATTTCAAACCAGAGAGGTTTTTGGTTTAGGTATTAGTTTCGGATTTTAATATTCAGGAGCAGCACAACAGGCTTCTATTAAACATTGTTCCTGCTGTCCACTATATCTTTTTCCCGCTAAAGAAGCGGGAAAAAGGATGTCGTTCCCATCAGGGCTAATTTCAAAACATTAGGCTTTTTTAAAATCGATGCGTCCGGCAACATGCGTTAAGTCAGTCCAATATTGGTATGGAAATATGTTTAAAGGATACATCAAAAAAAATCAAAAAAATCAAGGTTGAGAAAGAAGCCAAACCGATTATCACAGTCACCTTAGATTTGTTTCAAGATGCTGATGAAATTCAAAAAACGGATTTCCTTATCATTGCCAAAATGATTGATGAAGGAAAAAGCGAAGAGGAAATAGACATTGCCAGCAGAAAACTAGATGATACCAAAGGGGATATTACTGGATAAAAAATACGAAAACGTCATGAGGTTGTTATTGCCTTATGCTGATAAAAATGGCGTTGAGTACAAGACGTTTTAAATTTTTAATATGATAACAAGAGGCTGTCCTTACTTTTCGGACAGACTCTTGTTCTATTTAATTGGAGAAAATTTTATTCCTCCTCCTTCTCAACGGCATCCTTATAATCCGGATACAAAAATTTATTATAAGGGAATCTGGTGATATGGATCTGGCGAACTGCTTCGTACACGATTTCTCTAAAATCCTCGAAATTTTCTTTTTGTGTAGCCGAAATAAACAAAGCATTATTTTCACCAACATTACTCATCCAGGTTTGTTTCCATTCTTCGAGCGTATAATGTCTTCTGGTTTTTTCGGTAATGAGATCATCTTCGTCAATGGTCAGATGTTTGTAGGCATCAATTTTATTAAAAACCATAATAGTTGGTTTGTCATTACTTTTGATCTCCAGTAAAGTTTGATTGACAGATTCGATATGATCTTCAAAATCAGGGTGCGAGATGTCTACAACGTGCAAAAGCAAATCGGCTTCACGAACTTCATCAAGTGTACTTTTAAAAGAATCTACCAATTGGGTGGGCAGTTTTCTAATAAAACCAACCGTGTCCGAAAGTAAAAAGGGAAGGTTTTTAATGACCACTTTTCGAACCGTTGTATCTAAAGTTGCGAATAGTTTATTTTCAACGAAAACATCACTTTTTCCAATGGCATTCATCAGTGTCGATTTTCCAACATTGGTATATCCTACCAGTGCTACACGCACCATTGCGCCACGATTGCTGCGCTGGATGCTCATTTGTTTATCGATGGTTTTGATTTTGTCTTTCAGTAATGAAATTCGGTCTCGAACGATACGTCTGTCTGTTTCGATTTCTGTTTCACCGGGACCACGCATTCCAATACCCCCTTTTTGGCGCTCAAGGTGTGTCCATAAACCAGAAAGTCTTGGCAATAAATATTGGCATTGTGCCAGTTCTACCTGTGTTCTTGCATACGAAGTTTCGGCTCTTTGCGCAAAAATATCCAGGATCAGATTGGTTCTGTCCAGAATTTTACAATCGATAATTCGGGAAATATTTTTTTGCTGAGAAGGAGATAATTCGTCATCAAATATTAAAGTTGAGATCGCATTTTCCTTTACAAAAAGATTGATTTCGTCTATTTTTCCGGTACCCACAAAAGTTTTCGGATTTGGTCGTTCCATTTTTTGCGAAAAGCGTTTGATCACTTCACCGCCGGCGGTAAAAGTCAAAAACTCTAACTCATCCAGATATTCGTTAAGTTTTTCCTCACTTTGATTTTGAGTTACAATACCAACAATGGCTGTTCTTTCAAAATTGATAACTTCTTTTTCTAACATAGCTTTGAATAAGTTGCAAATTTAATGATTTGTAGACTACCAGCCTTATAGAATTTTGTTTTTAAATTCTATTTAAGCAATTGTGTAGTCCTGCATAAAAAAACAAAACCATTTAGAAATTGCTCTCTAAATGGTTTAAAAGAAACTGAACCTGCAGTTTTTATTCGTAGATGAACGTTTTTTCTGTTTTTACAATTCCGTTTTCTTCAATTTGGGAACAGGAAATTGGGAAATTCAGTTTGTTGTATTTGTATTTTCTGCTTACAGCAACCAAAGCAGTTGAGGTAGGGCTGAAATTTACTTCGTTGTTATATGATATGGATTCAAAGCTAAATTCGTTTTCATGATATGAAATCATTGGTACGATTATTTTGTAATTATCGCCAAATAAATTCTGAACGATTAACTGATCTACAGATTTCTTATCATCAAAAGTATATGTTTTTGATATTTTATCTCCCACAAGACCTTTGTGTTTTGACACGTTGTCATTTACATAAACATATTCAATTTTCCCAATAATCGCTTTGTTTCTGTCACGTGAAGTACGTCTTACGATAATACCGTTTTCCACAATGTATTCAATATCTTCAAGGACATTCTGGTGGTTTGTACTCTTTTTTGTTATCGCTTTTATTCGGGCTCCGTCATAATTAAAAGTCACTGTTTTGGTAATATAATCACTTCCTTCATGATATTTATTTACAAATTTGATAATATTATTATCTGCATTATAAGTATAATTGGTAACTTCTTTCCAGTCACTTCCAATTTTGTCCTTCACTGTCATATCCAATAATCCGTTTTGATTGTAAAAGAATTTTTGAATAACATCTGAGGTGGTGATGGTTTCGATTTTTCCGTCTTTAAAAACAACCGTTTTGTTTACAATTTCACCATCTTTAGAGTTTTGGTAATTTGTTTTTACAATATTAATTTGTTTTAATCGAACAGGAGCGTCCTGACTGTGCAGCAAACCGGTAGAAACCATTGTAATAATGGCAAACAAGTAGATTTTTTTCATAAGAATTTAATTGATTTGGGAATGCCAAAATACAAAATTCTATGAAATTTTAACAATTTAAGAAATGAAAAATAACAATGATTAGATTTTTATTTTATTTTTTCTGTAAATCAACGTGTTAAGTTGGTACTATTTTTCTCCAAACATTTTTACATCATCCACCATAAATGCACCATTAAGTGTTTTGTCCTTTCCGGATCCGATGTATTTAAATGCAATGTTAATATCACCTGAGTAAGCAGATAAATCAATCCCTCCTGAACTAATAAATTGGCGTGTTGGTGTAGAAAGCGAAGGCACTTTAGCATTTAATTTTATCCAGTTTGCTTTGGTTACATTTGAACCGTCAAAATTGGTTGAGATATAAATTTCTAATGTATTCAAAGACGAATCGACTTTTAGGTCATGTTGTGCACTTCTAAAAGAGAAGACCACATTTTTATAGTTAGACAAATTAATTTTTGGAGAAACCAGCCAGGCAATATTTTCAGCAGCCGTTGTACTTGTAGTATTGAACTCTGCATAACCATTTCCGGCAGAAACCATAGTTTTCCATAATTTTGAAGCTTTCTCTACGATATTGCTCCAGTCCGGTAAAGCAAAATTGACATTGTTTGTAACTGTTTGAAAATCTTCTGTAAAAAAAGGAATATTGCTTTTTCCATCCATTACAACATCTTTCAAAGAACGCACAATTAACTGATAGTCGGAACCATATTTGGTTAAAATACCACGTACTTTACCACTTCCCTGGGGAATTAAATTTGCCGAAAAGTCTGCAAAACTGCTTGTCCTGAAGATGATCTGATTTCCTGACTTATCCCTTAAATACCAATTTGTAGCACCTCCTACATTATTAGCTTCTTCAAAATAATGACGGCCATTTGCAGCTTCTGTAAATTGAACATTCGATAATTCAATCAAAGTATTCAGTTTACTGTCATTCAAAGCTTCTTCAATTGAAATGGGATTGACCAGTTTATCTTCATCAACCATCGTGCAGGAAGCATTTAAGACGTTCTTGTAATCGTTTTGAGAAATCCGGCCTACCGAGGCTGTCCCTGAATTGCCTTCATACAAGCTTCCAATGCGCATTCCTCCATAAAATAAATCGGTAAACTGATCCTTTAATTCGATATAAACTTTGTTTCCAACACGGTAATCTATATAAGTGTTTGTTGCATCTACCGAAATACTAAATCCAATTGCAGGTTTGTTTTCTGTCGCTAATGTCTCAAGATACAGGATTTTAAAAAAGTTTCCGCTTTCATCACTTGAAACGACGTAAGCTTCAATAACATCATCATAAAGATATTTTGTAGCGGTAATAGTAGCCGTTTTTAGGACATCTTCAACAGTTCTGTTTACTTTTAAATCAGGTTGAGTACATTCTAATTTTGGTATAGCGATATCTTCATTACAATTGCTGAAAAGGAACATAAACGCTATCGAAATAAGGCTTTTGTATTTATTTCTCATTAGAAAAAGTTTATAGATTGATGGTCATGTTTACGAAATAAGTCCTTCCGTATCCGTAGAAATATTTAGGTCCAAAAGAAGGTGTTCCGCTGGAAAGATCCTGATTCATTTCTCTGAAATTGGAATTTCTTGCCTGCTCAAAGCCACCAGTTTTATATTTAAAATCCAGAACATTATTGATACTGGCAAATAGCCCGATTGTTTTGTTATAAATACGCCAGGATTTTCCTCCAGTCATATTTAGCAGCGAAACAGGATTGAGTTTTTCTTGTTTAAGCAGAGTTTTAGCACGTTCCTCTGTTGCTTCCGGAAAATTAAATCCATTGGCCGGATTGGTATAAAAACGGGACGTTCTTGAAATGGGGGAAACATCTACAAAACGGTCTGTAATGTAATTTATATTCGCAGAAACCCACCAGAATCGGGGATCACGGTATTCTATTCCAACTGAAAAAGCCTGTTGCGGCATTCCGGATTGCTTATAATTTTTAAGCAATGATTTTCCAAAATCAAATGTGTTTTGGGTGTCAGCAACGGTAGCATTGGCATCATTAGTAATCGACACCTTCGGATTGCTGCTGTAGGTATAACTTCCGTAAGCGGCTGAAAAAAAGTTTTTAATGGTAGAGGAAACCTGATACTCAAGACTGAATTCTGCTCCGGTGTTTTTTTTGTCTAAGTGATTCAAAGTCTGACTTACAAAAGCATCAGTAGTATCATATCCGGCTCCGTTATCAAAAATTCCTTCGGCGTAAAAAAAAGAGGTTTTGGAAGTATTTTTAATAAGACTATAATAACCGGTAATCCGCATTTTGAGTTTTGGGGTATGGTACACATAATTTAGATCAGCAGTACTTATGTTTTCATTTTCGATTCCGTTTACAATTGAATTATTCAGTCTGGAATTAGAAAAAGTATTTCGGAGAGAAGGGGCTTTTGTATGATGCATTCCGTTAAAAAACAGCCACTGTTTACCAGAAATTTTATAAGTCAGTCCGCCTTTAAACCCAAAATTTTCAAAATTTACTTTTTGGCTTTTGCCGAATGAAGTATTTGGATAAATTCCGTTTTGGTACAGACCTTCTCTTTGGTATTTTGAAGTACAAAAGGAATTTCCCAGATAAAAATCGACTTTCCTGTAAGAGAATCGAAACTGGGTGAAAGCTTCTGTTGTTGTGGCATAAAAATTAAAATTATAGCCATACGTATCGCCCACTTTTACTTGACGGTCGGGATTTTTTAAATCAGATTGAGACTGGTCACCTTTATAAAATGAATCGATATCGTCAAAATATGTACCGCCTAATAAATCCAGAAGGTTTTGAAAAAGGTGTGATTTTAAGTTCTTAAAAAGTATTCCGCTACTAAAAAAAATATTTTCTGTAAGTTGCGAATTTAGGTTTGTATTAAAGGCGAAAGTTTTGTCATCAGTTCTGTCTTCGTAGAGAACGTAACTGCTTTTTGAAGGTTCATATCCGGTAATAATTCCGTCAGGGCTAACGATCGCTTTTTGATTGGTTTTATACATCGCTTCCCAACCGATTTGAGAATTTTCTAAAAACCAAGTTTTGTTTTTTTCTGCATTTACATAATCCGGAGTAAATGTTCCGGAAAATTCTCCATCATCAGCCGCATAAAGTGAACTGAAATAACTGGGCAGTTTCCGGTAATAAGTGGGGTCAGGACTATCTGCATTTTGATAATCAATGTTACTGTTGCCTACTTTTCCGAATTGATACATAACCGTTGAGGTTAAATTGGTGCGATCGTTAATTTTGAAATAATGGTTGAGCATTAACAAGGGTTCTTCAACATTTTTTATTCTTGCATTTCGTTTTTTACCATTTTGATAACCCCAGTAGGAGTTATATTTCTCCGACTTTAATTCGGTTATTTCATTCGTGTTTGGAGAGTTTTTGCCATGTGAATTTGGCGTATAAAAACCGGTAAAGTTTAAGGAATGTTTGGGACTAATTTTTTTTTCGAGACTAACAAAAAAGGAATTGGCATCATAATTTATTCCTTCAAAATAACCTTCGTCTGCCCAGCGTTTTCCAACTGAAAAAACATACGCCCAGCCAGAGGATTTCATTCCGGAAGCATAGGTAACCATTGTTCTCCAGTTGTAATTGGTATTGGTTCCTGAAAACGATATTCGGGTTCCTTTTCGATAAGCAGATGCCTGAGTGTAAATTTGCTGTGTGCCTAAAGCACCTCCAAACGTATAATTCGAAGGAGAAGCACCAATTGAAAACTCCTGATTTCGAAGTACGTCATTCAATCCTCCCCAGTTATTCCACTGTGGTCGGCCGTCAAAAATTTTATTCATTTTCATGCCGTTCAGCATCATAGCGCCATTTTCGCTGTCTAATCCTCGGACATTAAACCTTGCCTGCCCCCAATTGAATGCAGCTGCCTGCAGAAAAGCATCTTTTGAAGATTGTAAGAGTCCCGAAGTAGCTTCCGATGAACTATTATCATCATCTAAATCACTTTCTGAAAGTGAAATAATGGTAGCTTGAAAGTTCTCTATTTGATCTTCTTCTAATAATAAGATTCCAAGATTTACTTTTTGGTCAGTATTAGCATTCACTTTTAAGAGTAAATCTTTATAACCCTGACTGCGTATTAGGATCAACTGCTCACCCTTAATGTTCGAATGCAATTCAAACGTACCGTCTTTTTTCGTGAGTTGCGTTAAAGCTGAATTTTGAATGTTGACAACGGCATTTTCAAAAGCTTTTTGAGTTTTACTATCGATTACTTGTCCTGAAAAAATAGTTTCTTTTTGGGCAGAAGCAATTTTGAAAGTAAGAAATAATATAAGAATCAATGATTTTTTGTGCATGTAACTGAATTTGTTGAAAAAAACCCTTTTCCTGTAAAAGAAAAGGGTATAAATCATTTTGACTGAAATTTTTGAAATTTCAAAAATTTCAGTCAAAAAAATCAAATTGAGTTTGGAAATGTAAATGTTTGAAAATAAAGATAATTAGTGGTATTAGAATTATTCAAACAAATAATGCGTTTAGTTGGTGTGAATTATATTACAAAGATAGTATAAAAATATCTTTTACTTCTTTTTTCTTATTAAAAAAAATGTGTAAACAAGATATTTTAAGGTTACATTCATAAATTTTAAGTTGCTTGAAAGTGTAACTATCCTGCAATCTTTACTTTAGAAACCATAAAAGCGATTAAAACGCCAAATATTCCGATAAAAGCAAAAGAAAACGGAAGCCCTAAGGTCTGGGCAATATATCCAATGATAGGCGGCCCCATAAGGAATCCAAGAAAACTAACACTTGAAACAATGGTTAATGCTTCGCCTGCAGAAACGGTTGGATTTTTTCCCGCGACACTATAAACAGTAGGGACAATAGTCGAAACTCCCAAACCCACAATCATAAAAGCAAATGTGCAAGGGATGAGGTACGGAAAAATAACAGCAGTAAAAAGTCCGATTGAAATCATGCAGCCACTAATTTGCATAACACGAACGCGGCCAAATTTGTTATTCATGGCATCCCCAATGAACCTTCCTCCGGCCATCATAATCATAAATGAAGTATAACCAAGAATAACCAAAGCACCCGGAGCTTTTACGATATCTTTAAAATAAATACCGCTCCAGTCAAACATTACGCCTTCGCTTGCCATACTGCAAAAGCCTATTATTCCAAGCCAGATTAAGGAGCTGTCAGGTTTGGTAAATAATTTTTTACCTTCTTTTTGAGGTTTAATTTTTTCTTTTGCTTTAACTAAAAATTTAAAATTAAAAGCAATCATTAAAAAGACAATTAAGGCTACAATTAGAAAATGATGATAAGGTGATAAATGCAAAGCCAGCATTCCTAATCCGACTAAAGCACCAGTAAATCCGGCAAAACTCCACATGCCATGAAAAGAAGACATGATGTTTTTTTTAAAAAGGACTTCGGTATAAACACCCTGAGTATTCACAGCGATGTTGGCTAAATTTCCAAATATGCCAAAAGTAAACAGACCTAATGAAAGTTGTAATGCGGTTGAAGCCAGACCTAAATTGGTCAGACTGAAAACATACATGATTAAGGATAAGATTAAAATACGATGACTTCCAAATTTGGTTACCATTTTACCCGAAAAAGGCATGATGATTAACTGGCCAACAGGCAATGCAAAAAGTACCGAACCTAGTTCTCCTTCACTTAAATGTAATGCTGTTTTAATATCCGGAATTCTGCTTGCCCAGGAAGCAAAACTTAAACCCATTGCAAAATAAAATACACCTACAGCAAAACGAATTCTATTTAGATACGAAGCCTTTGCCTCCCGATAGACTTTTTTAATTTTTCCTTTGGTTTGGAATAAAGTTAATGGATTGAAATCTATCACAGAAATACTTTTAAATTTGTATATACAAAGGTAGTTAATTCCTGTTTACACTAAACTACAGCAGTACTTCTTGCTAAATTTACAACGTTATTGTTTATAAAATATCTGTTTTAAATCCTTAACGAAGCTCTGAAACCTCTGGCAGCATAATAGGATTGTGCCCCATTGTGATATACGAATACTGTATTATAGCGAAAATCAGCAAAAAGAGCACCTCCTAAATTTCTAATTTCAGAAGGCGTTTTTATCCAGCTGGATGTTTTTTCATCAAATCTTCCAAGAAGCTGTAATGACCGGTATTGTTCTTCTGATAAAAGTTCGATACCCATAGCAGTTGCGATATCAATAACATTATTTTCAGGTTTGAATTCCTTTCTTGATTCCTGTGCTTCAGAGTCATAACAAACACTTCTTCGTCCTGTTGGACTTTCTGCAGAACAGTCATAAAAAATGTACTCGTTTGTTTTCTCATCAAAATCTACAACATCTGGTTCACCCCCCGTTTTCTCCATTTCGTTTAGTGACCACAGTTTATCAGGGTTAGATTCCAGTTTTATTCGGACTTTTTCCCATTCAAGACTCTGATGACGGTTTTTATTTTTCTCAAAACGAGTTTTTAGAATTTTAAGGAACTGTTCAATTTCTTCGGATAGCAATTCTTTTTTATTTTTCATAACAGGAAGTTTAGCTATTCTAAATCAATGATTTTTTTCTCCCGGTTACTTGCTATGGCCGCTTCAATAATCTGCATTACTTTTACGCCGTCCTCTGCCGTAACGGGTTCTGGTTTATTGTTTGCAATAGCTTCATAAATACCATCAAAATAGTCAAAATAATTTCCCTGAAGGGTGGGTACATTTTCGCAGATTTCTTTTCCATCAAATTCTGTATGCAAAAGCCCTTCAGAACCGTCTAATTCTGTCCCCCAGGAATCAAGGTTTGGTTTTTTACCGACTTTTAATTCATCTTCCTGAACGTCGCCACGAGGTTTCAAAAAGGATCCTTTTTTGCCATGAATAGTATAGGCAGGATTTGCTTCTCTGACAAAAAAACCTGCTTTTAAACGTACTCTGAAATCTTTATAAAGCAATAATAAATCGATCCAGTCATCTACCACAGAATTTTCTCTGGTACACCGAATGTCGCCAAAAACAGATTTTGGGGAGCCAAACAGACAAACGGCCTGATCAATTAAATGCGGACCTAAATCTTTCAGGATGCCCGCTCCGTCATTGGGTGTTTCTTTATGTGCTTTAGGGCTTAATATTGGATTGTATCTGTCAAAATGAAATTCGGCTTCGACCAAATCGCCCAGGACACCATCTTTAATTACTTGTTGAACCGTTTTAAAATCACTGTCCCAGCGTCTGTTCTGGAAAACAGCCAGTTTCAATCCTTTTTCTTTTGCTATAGAAGCCAATTCTTCGGCCTGGGCAACAGTTGAGGTAAATGCTTTTTCTACAACGGCGTGTTTTCCTGCCAAAAGTACTTTTTTTGCATATTCGAAATGTGTTCCAACGGGTGTATTTACAATTACCAAATCGACATCGTCTGCCAATAATGCATCAATTGACGGATAGCTTTTTACGGTTGGATAATCTTCCTGAATGAGTTTTTTGCTTCTTTCCCAGGAGCCTAATAATTCAAAACCCGGATGCAGGTCTAAAAAAGGAGCATGAAAAACTTTCCCCGACATTCCGTATGATAGTAGTGCTGTTTTTATTTTTTGCATTGGTTTTATTTTAGTTGTTTTTTGCCACGAGTTATACAATTTTAGTTTAAATAAATTAGCGACTTGTTTTGCGTGTTCGCTATCGGTTCGGATCGTGGCGAATAGAATTTATAGTTTTGCACGTTCGTATTGTTTAGGCCATTGAATATCGTCGTTTAAATCTGTGGCGAAATCTAATGGTAAGTTAGGATTTCTAAGTGATTCTCTTGCAAACAAAACCAAATCGGCCTGATTGTTATTTAAAATTTCTTCGGCTTGTTGTGCTTCTGTAATTAAACCAACAGCTCCGGTTAAAATAGAGGCTTCTTTTTTAACCTGTTCTGCGAAAGAAACCTGATAGCCTGGTCCAATTTCAATTTTCTGATGAGAAACCAATCCGCCAGATGAAACATCGATTAAATCTACTCCTTTTTGTTTTAATATCTTCGAAAGTTCTACCGATTGTTCAGGATTCCATCCACCTTCTGACCAGTCTGTTGCCGATATTCGAACAAACAAAGGTAAATCTGAAGGCCATTCTGACTGAACTGCTTCTAGTATTTCTAAGGTAAAACGGATTCTATTTTCGAAACTTCCGCCATATTCATCGGTTCTAATGTTGGTTAAAGGAGATAAAAACTGGTGCAGCAAATAACCATGTGCTGCGTGAATTTCCATTACCTGATACCCCGCTTCGACAGCTCTTTTGGTAGCTGCTTTGAAATTGGAGATCACTTTTTGAATTCCGATTTTATCCAAAGCTTCCGGAAGAAATGGCTCATTCTCATGATACGGTATTGGACTTGGAGCGACAGTCTGCCATCCTATATTTGATTTGTCTAACTTTTTATTGCCCAGCCATGGAGCCGAAACACTGGCTTTTCTCCCGGCATGAGCGAGTTGAATTCCAGGGACGGCATTTTGCGAAACAATGAATTCGTTGATGTTTTTTAGCTTTTCGATATGTTCATCTTTCCAGATTCCAAGATCTGCCGGAGAAATTCTTCCTTCAGGAGAAACGGCTGTAGCTTCCTGAATAATCAGTCCCGCACCTCCGCTGGCACGGCTTCCCAAATGTACCAGATGCCAATCGTTTGCAAACCCGTCAACAGAAGAATATTGGCACATAGGCGAAATAACGATTCTGTTTTTTAAAGTGATATTTTTTATAGTAAGCGCAGAAAATAATAATGAAGCCATAGAATGTAACTTTTAATCTATTTGAGCTACCAATTAGGTAGAATAGTGCATGAAAAAGTAAAGTTACAGCATCTGCGTAAAAGTAGAAATCCAAATGTTTATTTATTAACAAACATTTAAAATCTTATGTATTATATTGCGCTATCAAATTAAAATAGAAACGTTACTTTTGTGCGTTAAATTACGAACTAAAAATACAAAATGGATATAGTTATCAAACTTTCTCAATTTCTATTGAGTTTATCTTTACTTATTATTCTTCATGAATTAGGGCATTTTATTCCTGCAAAATTATTTAAAACAAGAGTCGAAAAATTCTACTTATTCTTCGATGTCAAATATTCTTTATTCAAAAAACAAATTGGTGAAACGGTTTACGGGATCGGATGGCTGCCACTTGGAGGTTATGTAAAAATCTCCGGAATGATCGACGAAAGTATGGACAAAGAACAAATGGCTTTGCCTCCACAACCTTGGGAGTTTCGTTCAAAACCAGCCTGGCAGCGTTTGATTATTATGTTGGGTGGTGTAACGGTAAACTTTATATTAGCATTTATTATATATATAGGAATGGCATTTGTTTATGGGGATACCTATATTGCTAATTCTGATATGAAAGATGGTATTTGGGTTGAAAACCCTGTAATGATTAAAGCAGGATTTAGAACAGGAGACAAGATAATTTCAATTGATGGTAAGAAAATTGAAAATTTCGATAATGATATCCCAATGGATATCATCATGTCAAAACAAATTTTGATTGAAAGAAACGGAAAACAACTTTCGATTAAAATCCCTACTGATGTTATTGATCAATTGTCAAAGCATGAAAAAGGATCGCTTATTCTTGCCAGAATGCCTTTTGTAGTGGCAGCAGTTGCAGAAGAATCTCCTAATAAGAATTTGAAAGCAAAAGATTTATTTGTTTCTCTTAATGGAGAAAAAATAAAGTATTTTGATCAGGCGAGAGCTATTTTAGAGAAGAATAAAAATAAAACACTCAATGCTGTTGTTTTACGTGATTTAAAAGAAACACCAATTACGGTTAAAGTTTCTGCAGAAGGTAAATTAGGTGTTCAGCCAGGGGATTTAGATTTAAAAACATTAGAGAAATTAGGATACTATAAAATTAGTACTAAACAATATAGTTTTGCGGAATCTATCCCGATTGGGCTTCAAAAAGGTAAAGACAAATTAGTAAATTACGGGAAACAATTGAAAATGATTTTTAATCCCGCAACGAAAGCCTACAAACAAGTAGGTGGTTTTGCAGCAATTTACAATATTTTTCCTGCGACATGGAGCTGGGAAACATTCTGGTCAATCACCGCTATTTTGTCAATTATGCTTGGAGTTATGAATTTATTGCCAATTCCTGCCCTTGACGGTGGGCACGTAATATTTTTATTGTATGAAATAATCAGCGGTAAAAAACCAAGTGATAAATTCCTTGAAAACGCCCAAATGGTTGGTTTTGTAATACTTATAGCGTTGCTTTTGTTTGCTAACGGAAACGATATTTACAAGGCAATTGTCAAGTAGAAAAAATATTTTTTAAAAAGAGTCAAAATATTTTTGGGAAACTAAAAAATCATCTATATTTGCACTCGCTAAAAAGAGCAACAACTTCCTCCTTAGCTCAGTTGGTTAGAGCATCTGACTGTTAATCAGAGGGTCCTTGGTTCGAGCCCAAGAGGGGGAGCAAACTTTTTCTAGCAAACATATTTACCTTTAAGGTGATTCCTCCTTAGCTCAGTTGGTTAGAGCATCTGACTGTTAATCAGAGGGTCCTTGGTTCGAGCCCAAGAGGGGGAGCTTATTAAAAGACTATCATGCAAATGATGGTCTTTTTTTTTTAAATTAAAAATATGAATTACGTTTATATTCTTCATTCTGCTAAATTGAGTCGATTTTATACTGGCTTTACAGCAGATTTTGATACAAGATTAGATTTTCATTTGAATTCAGAGCAAGAACGAAAATTCACTTATAAAGCAGATGACTGGATTGTTTTTCTGAAAATAGAATGCGAATCAAAGTCGCAAGCTTTGGCGATTGAAAAGCACATCAAAGATATGAAAAGCAAAATCTACATTGAAAACCTATTGCGATATCCCGAAGTCATAAATAAATTACTTGAAAAATATAAAGACTGTTAATCAGAGCCCCGAAAGCTTTCGGGGTTGGTTCGAGCCCAAGAGGGGGAGCTTATTAAAAGACTATCATGCAAATGATGGTCTTTTTTTTTAAATTAAAAATATGAATTACGTTTATATTCTTCATTCTGCTAAATTGAGTCGATTTTATACTGGCTTTACAGCAGATTTTGATACAAGATTAGATTTTCATTTGAATTCAGAGCAAGAACGAAAATTCACTTATAAAGCAGATGACTGGATTGTTTTTCTGAAAATAGAATGCGAATCAAAGACGCAAGCTTTGGCGATTGAAAAGCACATCAAAGATATGAAAAGCAAAATCTACATTGAAAACCTATTGCGATATCCCGAAGTCATAAATAAATTACTTGAAAAATATAAAGACTGTTAATCAGAGCC
>NZ_QJHK01000015.1 GCF_003202435.1 Flavobacterium cheongpyeongense | reverse complement strand
TATATTTTCCATTTATTGAATTCTAATGACAATACTAAAAAACAAGCTAAAGCAAGATAGAACCTCGTTAAGTATCTAAAAATATACAATATTTAACAAAACGAAATTATTTATCGGACAACAATGATTTACTAACAAATTGAAATAAATTAAGTTGACTTTTTTAGACAAAGCGTATAGTTATAATTTTGAAGGCATTACTAATGAAGTTTACCAGTTTCGATTCATTAGTGTGGGAATACGGGAAATAACCAAAATCGTTTCTATTTCCCCCATAAATAAAGACCTTAATTGGTACAGTGTGGGTTTTGGAAACCTGGAAAACCATGAAAATAGGATTACCGTTAATGATCTGGCAGAAATTAATAATAATGATTATGATGAAGTTTTAGCTACAGTATTTATGTGTATTCTTCATTTTTTTATTTCAAATCCTGATTATACCGTTTTGTTTTTTGGCAATACACTGCATAAACATCGCCTGTACAAACAAAAAATTTCTTCGAATATCATGACTTTAAAACAATATCTGGAGATTTCAGGAGGCAAAACAGAAGAGCAGATAAAAGTCATAGAAAAAAAACAAACGATAACACGAAAAGGAAAAAAACACGAAAGAACCATTCGGGAGAAAGATCTTACATCACTAAGCAATAGTATCGAAATAAAAAGCATTGAAAAGTATAACGAAAACAAAACAACTGATTATCAATTTGTTTTATTAAAGTTAAAAAAAGACCTGTGATTATTGGAATAATAAAAAAACAGTATATTTGTAACGTTATGGGAGCAAAACAATTAAGAGATTTAGTAGAAAAACAAATAGAGAAATCTACTAACTTTTGGGCAGGTCGTCCTAAAATGACTATCCAGGAGTTAGAAGCCGTAGAAAAATTTGCCAAAGAAAAAAGCAAGCTTTTTGAAAAAGTATTCGATTCTCCTGAAAAAATAAATAAAATAAATAAAATGCAAAATAGTGCATCATAAATTAATATTTTTGATTGAAACACAAACCGCCTAAGTAAAAAACAGGCGGCTTTTTTTTGCTTTATTTAATCGATATCATACCCAATTATATCCGTTAACAGTTCGGAAATTTTCTTGTATAATACAATTTACGCTTATAAAAACAACCTAAATATCCGAAGTTATTTTTCTTAAGGATAAAAATAAAATCATTGCATAGCCTTATTTTTGAGGAAGTATTAGAAATAAAGAACGAGTAGGTTGGAATATTTTATATGATAAATGGTATAATTAGAAAACAGGTTAGTTTTTATTGGGTTATATTGAATTCATAATCGGTATAATTTTTAATTTGATACTATACTCTCAAAAATTATGGAGCATTATTTTAAATTGTAAAAAAAAAGCTCTTAATTTTATTTTTTTTTACTTTTACTCTTATGAATAACAAAACAACCTAGTTAAAAACAGAATATTTATTTACGAAACAATAAAAACTCCATTTTTTACAACATTTTTCAAAAAAAGGGTTAATTTAGTATGGCAGCTTTGTCAGGGTTTTAAACATTGACAAAGCTGTTATTTTCTGAAATTGAACTAAAACTTAGGAAAAAATAAAATTAAAATACGCAAAACAATGAGATTACAAGATTTTGACAATGATGAAGATAAAGTAATTCAGGATCGTTTGAAACAAAAAACGTGGAATGAAATCAGAACCAATGACAGTTGGGCAATTTTTAAAATCATGTCCGAATTCGTAAACGGTTACGAAAACATGGGACGTATTGGTCCGTGTGTGTCTATTTTTGGATCGGCAAGAACAAAACCGGATGACAAATATTATGTACTGGCCGAAAAAATTGCTTACAAAATTAGCAAAGCTGGTTACGGAGTTATTACAGGAGGTGGTCCCGGAATTATGGAAGCAGGAAATAAAGGTGCACATTTAGGCGGAGGGACTTCTGTTGGGCTCAATATCGAACTGCCTTTTGAACAGCATTTTAATCCTTACATTGATCATGATAAAAACCTGAATTTTGATTACTTCTTTGTCCGAAAAGTAATGTTTGTAAAATATTCACAAGGTTTTGTTGTGATGCCAGGAGGTTTTGGAACATTAGACGAAATGTTTGAAGCCATTACCCTAATCCAGACTAAAAAAATTGGAAAATTCCCGATTATATTAGTTGGTGTTGAATTTTGGTCAGGTTTAATAGAATGGGTAAAAACAGTTTTGGTAGAAAAAATGCAGACTGTAAGTCCTGATGATTTAAATTTATTTAAAATTGTAGATACTGAAGACGAAGTTGTTGATGTATTGGATAAATTCTACAAAAAATACGATTTAAGCCCGAATTTCTAATCCTTTTTTTGACCACATAAATTACGTAAATTCATTTTAAATTTAAACGATTAAAACAAATCGAAAGCATATATTTTCTTATATCAATTACATTGTTCACTAATTATCGCAAAAATAAAGGCTGTTAAAAACAGCTTTTATTTTTGCAATAATTACAATAAAACCAAAATAATCATAAGCCCGTAACTTAAGTTATATACCTAAAATTTAAAGCTGCATTGAAATCATTTTTTAAAATCATTCTCTTTATTTTTGTTTTGATCTCCTCATTAAAACAATATGCGCAACATCAGTCCAGACTGGAAGTGGCGGTGAATCCTGAGCTTAAAACGCTAAATATAAAACAGGATATTACTTATTACAATACTTCAAATGACACTTTAAATTCTATTGTTTTAAATGACTGGAACAATGCTTTCTCAGATCAAAATACACCTCTGGCATTACGATTTTCTGATGAATTTTATAAAGGTTTCCATCTTGCCAAACCTGAAGAACGCGGGAGCACCACAATATTAGAAATGGCAGACGATCAATTTATGGCTTTAGAATGGCAAAGAACCAATCAAAATCCTGATTTTATTGTAATCAGGCTAAAAAATAAATTGCCTCCTAATAGTAAAATTAATGTACACCTAACTTATATTTCGAAGATTCCAAGTGATAAATTTACACATTACGGCTACACTCAAAGTGGCGGAATGAGCTTAAGAAACTGGTTTTTAAGTCCTGCACGTTTCGAGAATCATGACTTTATAAAATATCACAATTACAATCTAGACGATATTGCAAACGCAATAACTGATTATGAATTAGAAATTAAAATTCCAAATCAATTCACCATTACTACTGACCTGAACTCAGTTTCAAAAGATGCTTCCTCTGCTGCATTCAGTACCTATCATTTTTCCGGAAGCAACAGAACCGATTTCAGTTTGTTTATTGAAAAACAAAATACCTTTAACAGCTATAGCAACGGTGACCTGGAAGTTCTTTCAAATTTAAAAAACAAAAAGCTGGACGAGATACAAAAAGCAATAATTATCAACAGAGTAATTACTTTTGCTACTGATTTCATTGGAAAATATCCGCATAAAAAAATTATGGTTTCCCAGGCAGATTATGACCGGAATCCCTTTTACGGGCTTAATCAGCTGCCTTCATTTATAAGTCCGTTTACAGATGAGTTCATCTTTGAAATCACCTTTTTAAAAACGTATTTAAATAATTATCTTCAATACAGCCTTCGTCTGGATCCGCGAAAAGACAATTGGGTATATGATGGCATCCAGATATACTCGATGATGAAATATATGGAAGAACACCACATGGAGCAAAAGATGCTGGGCAGACTTTCAACAATGAAACTTTTTAAAAGTTACAACATTACCAATCTGACTTTTAATGAGCAATACAGCTATTATTATATGTTAATGGCCCGTAAAAATCTGGATCAGCCTTTGGGAGACCCTAAAAATACCCTTATTAAATTCAATGAACAAATTGCGGGTAAATATCGTGCAGGTCTAAGTTTAAGTTTTTTAGATGATTACTTAAATCATAATGTTGTGCATCAAAGTGTCCAGGAATTTTATTCACTTAACAAATCAAAACAAACTGACCGATCTGATTTTGAAAAGATAATAACTCAAAACAGTTCGAAAAATCTTGATTGGTTTTTTGAAACCGTTATTGATTCCCGTGATATTATCGATTACAAGTTTTCAAATGTTTCCAGAACCAAAGACAGCATCCAGTTTTCTATAAAAAATAAAACAGACAATTTTGTTCCGGTTCCGGTTTACGGGCTTAAAAAGAACAACATCGTTTTCAAACAATGGATTGAACCTAAAAACAATGATTCTGTTTATGTTTTCGAAAGAAAAAATGCAGATAAAATTGTTTTAAATTACAACAATGAAGTTCCTGAATACAACCAGCGTAACAACTGGAAATCCTTGAAAAGTCTTGTAATTACGAATCGCCCAATCAAGTTTAATTTTGCAAAAGATTTAGAAGACCCTTTTTACAATCAGATACTATACGTACCAACGCTTGCTTATAATTATTATGACGGTTTTGCTCCCGGAATCCGTTTTCACAACAAAACTATATTAGACAAACCTTTTACATTCGATATCAATCCGGCTTATTCACTTAAAACAGGAACGATTTCGGGTTCTTCGGCATTTTCATTAAACCAGTATTACCGGGACAGTAAACTGTATAATATCCGATATACTATTAGTCAGAATTATTTCCATTATGCCCCGGATGCCACCTATTTCAGATTAAATCCGATGGTACAGTTTAGAATTCGGGAAGCAGATTTCAGGGACAACAGAAAACAATTTATTATTGCCAGACAGGTCATTGTAAATCGTGAAGCAACGGAATATGTAACAGACAATTCAACTCCAAACTATTCTGTTTTTAATCTTCGTTACCTAAATACCAAAACCGAATTAATCAACCATTTTAGTTTTATGACAGATGCACAGTTTTCGGGTGATTTTGGAAAATTATCCGGAGAAATTGAATACAGAAGGCTTTTTGAAAATAATCGTAAATTAAATTTGAGATTGTATGCCGGAAGTTTTTTATACAATACAACCAATTCAGATTATTTTAGCTTTGGCCTGGATCGTCCAACCGACTATTTATTTGACTATAATTTTTATGGAAGATCCGAGAGCAAAGGCTTTTTCAGCCAACAATACATAATTGCAGAAGGCGGATTTAAATCGATAATCGAACCAAGATACGCCAATGAATGGATGGCTACTTTAAACGCAAGTTATTCGATATGGAACTGGATTGAAGCTTATGGTGATTTGGGTTTTACGAAAAGTAAGCATCAAAAAGAACACTTTGTTTATGATAGTGGTATTCGTTTGAACCTTCTTCCTGATTATTTTGAAATTTATTTCCCTGTTTACTCTAATAATGGCTGGGAAATTTCTCAAACAAAATATAATGAAAAAATCAGGTTTGTTATTACCTTGTCTCCCAAAACATTAGTCAGTCTTTTTACCAGAAAATGGTTTTAATTATTCGGAATTTAAACAAAAACATAAATTATTATTATATTAACATTGTTTTTAATGTAAATTAATCAAAAAAAATACGTAGTTTTTAGGATTTAACTACAAATAATTAAATTATATTTATTTTAATGAATTATGATTATTGGTAGATTTTGAGTAATTTTGCAGCCTAAACATGACCATTCCAGATTATGATTACAGAAAAAAGCACTACTACATTAACCTTCGAGGATTTTAAAATTGAAGTATTAAATGACTATAAAGTTGCAGTTACCAGTCGGGAATGCAGTCTATTAGGGCGCAAGGAAGTATTGACAGGAAAGGCCAAATTTGGAATATTTGGTGACGGGAAAGAAGTGCCTCAGATTGCTATGGCAAAAGCATTTAAAAACGGAGATTTTCGTTCAGGATATTACCGAGACCAGACTTTCATGATGGCTATTGGCGAATTTACCCCAAAACAGTTTTTTGCAGGTTTATACGGTCATACCGATTTAGAATTCGATCCAATGTCCGCAGGAAGACAGATGGGCGGGCACTTTGTAACGCACAGTTTAAACGAAGACGGTTCCTGGAAAGACTTAACAAAACAAAAAAATTCTAGCGCAGATATATCTCCTACCGCCGCACAAATGCCAAGACTACTGGGATTAGCACAGGCTTCAAAAATTTACAGAAATGTTGAAGGTATCAACACCAAAGACAAATTTTCTGTAAACGGAAATGAAATTGCCTGGGGAACCATAGGTAACGCAAGTACTTCTGAAGGTTTGTTTTTTGAAACCATAAATGCAGCCGGAGTGTTGCAGGTTCCAATGGTAATGAGCGTTTGGGATGACGAATACGGAATTTCTGTACACGCAAAACATCAGACAACAAAAGAAAATATCTCTGAAATACTAAAAGGATACCAACGTGATGAAGATTCAGAAGGTTATGAAATTTTCAGGGTGAGAGGCTGGGATTATGCAGAGCTGGTTGCTACCTATGAAAGAGCGGCCGCAATTGCACGGGAGCAGCATGTTCCGGTTTTGATTCATGTTAACGAACTCACGCAACCTCAAGGCCACTCCACTTCAGGATCACATGAGCGCTATAAAAATGGCGAAAGACTTGCCTGGGAGAAAAATTACGACTGCATCCGCCAGATGCGTCTATGGATGATTGCCATCAATATTGCATCTCCCGAAGAATTGGAAGAAATGGAATTCAAAATAAAAAAGGAAGTCCTTGAAGCTAAAAAGGAAGCCTGGAACCAATTTATCAATCCAATTATTGAAGATCAAAAAAATCTTTTAGAGTTATTGGAGCAAATTTCAGAAGCGAGTGTCAATCATAAAGATAAAATTCAGCAATACATATCAGAACTGAAAGCCATCAAAAACCCTTTAAAAAAGGAAATGCTGATGATTACAAGACGAATATTACGTTTTATAGAAGTTCCAAACAGCAAAATACTGGTAGCAAACTGGATCAAAAATTATATCGCACTAACGCAGCCTAAATTCAGTAGTAATTTATATTCTGAATCAAAATCAAATGTTTTTTCTGTTCAAAAAGTATTACCTGAATACGCCGAAAACGCAAAACCTGATTTAGACGGCCGAATGATTCTTCGTGATAATTTTGATGCTTTGTTTACTAAATATCCGGAAGTCTTAATTTTTGGTGAAGATGTTGGAAACATTGGAGATGTAAACCAGGGACTTGAAGGCATGCAGGAAAAATACGGTGAACTTCGTGTTGCCGATGTGGGAATTCGTGAAGCCAGTATTATTGGGCAGGGAATTGGTATGGCATTGAGAGGCTTGCGCCCAATTGCCGAGATTCAATATCTGGATTACCTATTGTACGCTATCCAGATTATGAGCGATGATTTGGCTACGCTGCAATACAGAACTGTTGGAAAGCAAAAAGCACCTTTAATTATCAGAACACGCGGACACCGCTTAGAAGGTATCTGGCACTCCGGTTCTCCAATGGGAATGATCATTAACGCCATTCGCGGAATCCATGTTTTGGTTCCAAGAAATATGACACAGGCAGCAGGGTTTTACAACACGCTTTTAGAGTGCGATGAACCGGCTTTGGTAATCGAATGCCTGAATGGGTACCGTTTAAAAGAAAAAACACCTTTGAATTTTGGCGAATTCAAAACACCAATTGGTATAATTGAAACGCTAAAAGAAGGTTCAGATATTACACTTGTTTCCTACGGATCGACATTAAGACTCGTAGAACAAGCTGCTAAAGAATTACAAGAATTAGGAATTGACTGCGAAGTTATTGACATTCAGTCCCTGCTTCCGTTTGATGTGAACAAGGATATTGTAAAAAGTATCGCCAAAACAAATCGGCTTTTAGTAATTGACGAAGATGTACCGGGCGGGGCTTCTGCTTTTATTTTACAGCAAATACTCGAAGAACAGGACGCTTATAAATACCTGGACAGCAAGCCACAGACTCTTACCGCAAAAGCTCACAGACCTGCTTATGGAACTGATGGTGACTATTTTTCAAAACCTTCTGCCGAAGATATTTTTGAAAAAGTTTACGATATGATGAATGAAGTAAATCCAGAGAAATTTCCGGATTTATACTAACACTTTTGAATAATTGAATACAAAAGGCTCCTTATCGAATAGATCTGGAGCCTTTTTATTTCCGTCAGGGTTTTGTAGAACAAAAATCAACTCTGACAAAAATTTAATTTTCGTTAAAAAAAATGTTTTAACTATCTGATAAAACATTTTCAAAAACAAATGTCTTATATTACATTTTTTTCTGACCACTTGCTTAGTTAGACACAAGCAAGCCCTTCAAAATATCTGAAATAAACCAAATGACTATAATTATTACTTTTTGCGTTTTGTTGTTAGTAGCGTACCTTTTTGATCTGACTTCATCAAAAACGAAGATTCCTTCTGTTATATTGCTTTTGCTTTTGGGTTGGATCGTGCGGCAAATCACCGGATTTTTACTTATTGATTTACCGGATTTCTCCATGGTTTTACCTATTTTAGGAACCATTGGACTTATTCTGATTGTATTAGAAGGCTCACTTGAATTAGAATTAAACGAATCTAAAATTGGCCTGATAAAAAAATCCTTTCTGGGCGCTTTCTTTCCCTTAATGGCATTGTCTTTTATAATAGCGTATTTATTTCAATATTATGGCGGCTACCCTTTTAAAACATGTTTATCAAATGCCATACCTTTTGCCGTTATAAGCAGTGCCATAGCAATCCCTAGTGTTCGCAACCTTAGCACGAATAAACGGGAGTTTGTAACTTACGAAAGTAGTCTTTCTGATATTTTCGGGGTAATTCTTTTCAATTTTGTTCTGTATAATACTAGTTTTGGAGTGTCAACATTTGGTTATTTCTTTCTTCAGATACTAATTATCATCGTTATTTCTTTTCTGTCCACTGTTTTACTATCTTTTTTACTAAACAAGATAGATCATCACATCAAATTTGTGCCTATTATTTTGCTAACCATTTTGATTTATGAAATATCAAAAATGTACCATCTGCCCGCTTTGTTGTTTATCTTGATATTTGGCCTGTCTATTAATAATTTTGATGAACTGAAAAGGTACAAATGGAGTGCTCGTTTTCGCCCAGACTCCCTGACCAAAGAGATTGATAAATTCAGGGAGTTGAATGTCGAAGCAGCTTTTGTTGTACGTTCATTATTTTTTCTGTTGTTTGGATATTTACTGGAAACATCTGAAATATTAAATCCCGACACCTTTATTTGGGCTTTCGGAATAGTACTTATCCTGTTTTTAATACGCGCTATTCAGTTATACTTGTCTAAAATACGTTTAATGCCCTTGCTTTTTGTGGCTCCAAGAGGTTTAATCACCATCTTATTATTTTTAAGCTTGGGTAATTCACAAAATATTCCCCTGGTTAATAAATCACTTATTATACAAGTCATTTTACTAACAGCTTTTTTAATGATGTTTGGTATTTTAGGAACTTCAAAAAAAAATGAATCAGAGGATCAAAAAGAGGAAAATGAAAAACTATCAGAGCATGATGGTGATAATTAATGCCCGCCAAACAGAAGTTTAAACTCTTTTTATACGTTTTTAAATTCTAAAATTCCACTATTTTAAAGCCAGAATAGCTCTTGCTTTCTCCAAATCCTCAACCGTATCAATTCCGATCCCAACATGGGTCGTTTCTACCATTTTAATACGTTTTCCAAACTCTAAATAACGGAGTTGTTCGAGTTTTTCTGAGGCTTCGAGTGATTTCATTGGAAGGCTGTAAAAATCTAACAAAGCCTGTTTTCTAAAAGCATAAATTCCGATGTGCTGAAAATAACGAACTACAGCATCTTTGTCTCTTGGATACGGAATCACTGAACGTGAAAAATACAACGCAAATTGTGACTGGTCAACCACGACTTTCACATTATTCGGATTATTGATTTCGTCTTCATCTGTAATTTCACGCATTAACGAAGCCAGATCAATCTTTTTATCGACATCATTTCTAAAAACAGATAAAACCTGTTCAAGAGGTCCGGCTTCAGTAAAAGGCTCATCACCTTGCACATTTACTACAATATCTACATCTAAACTATAAATTGCTTCGGCAATTCGGTCACTTCCTGATTCGTGTTCTTTGATACTCATAATAGCTTTTCCACCATTCGAAACAATTTCCTTAAATATCAAATCAGAATCGGTTACTACAAATACATCATCAAACAATTTAGTTTCAAGTGCGGCTTGGTAGGTGCGCAAAATAATGGTTTTTCCACCTAAATCCTGCATTAATTTGGCAGGAAAACGTGTTGAGGCATATCGTGCCGGAATTACAGCTATTATTTTCATTTTTTATCTCATTGCGAGGAACATGTACTCAAGCGTAGCGAAATTAACGCAAGCTAATCATCCTCATTATTATTATTTTTCTTTTGCGAATCTCTGTGAAATCTTTGTGCGACTTTGTGTAATAACTCTTTCACAGAGATTCAAAAAATTCTACAGAAAATCACAAAGTTTTTTTTACATAATTTTCACCGAAGTCATACTCAGAGAACCAGCCAGCAATTTATCATTAAACAAACTCAAATCATCCGTTTTGTCTTTTAAACCTAACGTGTAAAGTAAAGGCAAATAATGATCCGGAGTTGGAACCGCTAACTGAAATGCTTGATTCATTTTTTCGAAATCAATCAAAGGTTGGAAATTTCCGTCCAACAAATAATTATTCACCATTTCACGTGCTTCAATCGCCCAGTCAAAACCATAATTGTCCTTGTCAAAATTTCTGAAATCTACTAAACGCAAATTGTGAACAATATTTCCGCTTCCGATAATTAAAACACCTTTATGACGAAGCGACTGAAGTTTCTGAGCCAGCTCAAAATGATATTGACCCGATTTTGTATAATCTATACTCAATTGAATTACCGGAACATTGGCATCAGGGTATAAATGTTTAATCACACTCCAGGCGCCATGATCTAGTCCCCAATGTTCGTCTAAATCGACATTTACTGGTTCCAATATTTTCTTAGTTTCAACAGCCAGTTCCGGACTTCCTTTTGCCGGATATTGCACATCAAAAAGTGCTTGCGGAAAACCTCCAAAATCATGAATCGTCCTTGGCATTTGCATCGAAGTAACTTTGGTTCCATTCGTAAACCAATGCGCTGAAATACACAAAATAGCATTTGGCTGTGGCAAAGTTTTAGCCAAATCACGAAAACCAGCCACAAACTGATTTTCCTCAATAGCATTCATCGGGCTGCCGTGTCCTAAAAACAGAACCGGCATTTTATCTGTATTCGAAAACGTTGATGAAATCGAATGTAAGTCATTTAGTGTTGCCATAGCCTTATTAAATTAAACACGAATTCACAGCTATTCATTAATTCAAATCTTAAAATAATTCGTAAAATTAGTGTTTTTATTCCTCAAAACTTTCATCCTTAAATCCTATCAAATATAGCTTATTTTTGGCACGTGTCATAGCGGTATACAACCATCTGATATAGTCACGATCGATTCCGTTTGGCAAATACGGCTGCTCTATAAACACAGTATTCCACTGTCCTCCCTGCGATTTGTGACAGGTTATGGCGTAGGAGAATTTGACCTGCAGACCATTAAAATATTCGTTGTTTTTTACTTTCTGAAACTTCTTGTATTTGGTGGTTTCATCTTCATAATCTTTCATCACTTCTTCGTACAAACGATTCGATTCTTCATAGGTTAGCGAAGGAGATTCACTTTTAATGGTATCTAAAATCAATACCGTCTCAAAAGGCTTCTGATTTGGATAATCGACCATTCTGATTTTTACTTTCGCAAAAGTAAATCCGTACAATTCCTTGATTGCAAAGAGTTCCAGTACTTCAATAATATCACCATTGGCAATAAATCCGGCTTCATCGGTTTCCTTTAGCCAGAAATAATTATTTTTTACGACCATCAGGAAATCCCCAACCGAAAGTTCACTTTCTTTAAACAAAATCCTGGTCCTGATTTGTTCGTTATACTGATTGGCCCTTTTATTGGAACGTACAATAAAAGCCGTATCTTCAATGCTGTAATTGCTGTAAGCTGTATTAATTGCATCCTGAATATCGTAACCATCGGTTAAGCGAACGATATCTTTGAACTTTTTTACATTAAACCTAAATTCGGTTATAAATGATTCCTTCAATAACTCCCGCAATTCGGTCGCATTAAACAAAATTCCCGAACTTTCTTCCTGACGCATTACTTCGTCGAGTTCGATATGTTCAATTTCTTTATCATAATGAACGCCCAAAGTCTGAATATCGAGAGCCGGGCTAATATCCAGATTTACAGGAGGCAGCTGCGCTGTATCACCCAAAAGGATCATTTTACAGTTGGTGCCAGAATAGACATAATTAATCAGATCATCCAAAAGAGAACCGCTATCCAGGGTACTGTCTGAAATCATCGAGGCCTCGTCGACAATAAAAATGGTGTTTTTATGTTTGTTGACCTGTTTCGTAAAAGCCACTCCCCCGCCCGATGATTTTTTAGGAAAATATATTTTTTTATGAATTGTAAAAGCGGCTGTATTCGAATAATTGGAAATTACTTTGGCCGCACGTCCGGTTGGTGCCAGCAAAACAAACTTTTTATTAATATCCCCAAGATTATTTACAATGGTCGAAATAACGGTTGTTTTTCCCGTTCCTGCGTATCCTTTAAGTACAAAAATGGTATCGTTATCAGGTTCGGTTAAAAAAATCGCGATTTTCTGAAAAAAAATATCCTGTTTATAAGTGGGTGCAAAAGGGAATCTTTTTTGCAGAATGCCATAAAATAATGCTGAATTCATAAGGTGAAATTGAACTACAAAGTTCGCTTTTTTAAATGGCAAAATCAATTGCAATGGTAAAAATCAATGACAGTATCAAAAATCAATAACAATGAGAATATCAATTTCAAGATAACATTTTTGATCACTTGAATATTCTTCGTGTTCTAAGCATAATTGAGTTATTGGTTGTTCATTTTATTGTTTTTAAATATTTTGCCCTTGATTTTTGAAATTGCCTTGGCCTTTTGAAATTGATTTTTGAAATTGATATTGAAATTATTATTTGTAAGTTTGTGTCCGAATTAAATTCTTTCCTGATACTACGGTAACGAATTATAAATCAAATTATGGCATTACACAATACGAATATTACATCTAAAATTTATAAAAAACTTTCTATTCAGGTTTCCCTGACCGGATTTTCTTTTTGTTGTTTTGATACTTTGAATAACATCATAACTACGTTTAATGAAGTTCATTTTGATACCTCAAAAAAAACAACTAAAATAGAGGACTCCTATGCTGAAGCTTTCAAAAAATATCCGGAACTAAAAGCTTCTTATGATGAAATTATGGTTATTCATAATAACAATCTTTCGACTTTTGTTCCTGAGGCTCTTTTTGACGAAGATTACCTTGGAAGCTATTTGCAATACACCACAAAAGTTTTTAAAACCGATTTTTTTACCTATGATAAAATTTCAAATTACGAAATGAATGCTGTTTATATTCCGTATATAAACATCAATAATTTCCTGATTGACAATGTTGGTTCTTTTGATTATAAACATGTTAACAGTATTTTGGTCGAGAAAATACTTGAAGCTTCAAAAAACAATGATAATAAAAAAATGATCGTCAATTTTAATCCGGTTCATTTTGAGCTTATCGTTGTTCAGAATCAAAAACTGCTTTTTTTCAATTCTTTTGAATATCAGACTCCCGAAGATTTTATTTATTACCTGCTTTTTACAGCCGAACAATTAAGTTTAAATCCGGAGATCTTTCCACTGGAATTATTAGGTACAATCAGTAAAAAAGATCCTTTTTATGCCATTGCCTATAAGTACATCCGCAATATATCTTTTCTCGATGTAAGCCCTTTACAACAAAGAAACAGCTTCTCGACTGCCGATAATCAAAAACATTATATCTTATTTCAATCATGAGAATCATTTCTGGAAAATACAAAGGACGCCGCATTTTTCCGCCAAAAAACCTTCCTGTAAGACCTACGACTGACATGAGTAAAGAAGCATTATTTAATGTTTTGAACAATCATTTTAGTTTTGACGGCTTAAAAGTTTTAGATTTATTTGCAGGAACGGGCAATATAAGCTACGAATTTGCATCACGAGGTAGTGCACCAATTACCTCTGTCGACGGTGATTTCGGATGCATAAAATTCATTAAGCAAATTTCATCAGAATATGATTTTGATATCGCAGCCACAAAAAGCGATGTGTACAAATTTCTGGATAACTGCAAAACCTCATACGATATTATTTTTGCCGACCCTCCTTATGGTCTGGATCAGGCTGCTTTTGAAAAAATAGTGCTAACGGTTTTCGAAAAGAGTTTACTCGAAGATGATGGCATGATGATTATTGAACACTCAAAATACACCAAAATGGAACATTTAAGTAATTTTTCGTTCCAGAAAAGTTATGGAGGTTCCTTTTTTAGTTTCTTCGAATTAAATTCAACTGTTGATGACGAAGAACTTCCTGATTCATCCGGAAAAGAAACAGAACAAGACGAAGGTTAACAATCTTAATTACACAATTTGATCCGGATTATATAAATTCGCTATCGATAAAACGCAGATTTGTACGGATTTAAAAAATAAAAATCTGTTTTTTTAGCATTTTTACCATAGCAAACCCTTATAATACGTGTTATACTTTTTTAAACATTTTTATCGGATTCTGTTTTCAGTTTCATTAATGCGCTTCTCTTTAAATTCCGTTTCTTTAATTTTTCCAAAAGAATATTTTATTGCAATTGAAATCTCGCAGGCATCCACCCAATATTTTGCTTTTGAACTAACGTGATTAATTGTGAATTGTTCTTTATAAATCGTACTCTTAAAAATATCGTTACAGTTCAATGCCAAATTCCAATTCCTGATTTTTTTAGAAACAGACACATTCATTATAAAATTGGCATTTCGTTCAAAAATACCTTTGTTTTGCTTTGTTGCTCCCCACCAGTCCAAAACAAAAGTATATCCTTTGGGAAATTTAAATTCGTTATTCGAATAATAATAAACATAGGGTTTGGAGGTTAAAAATACTGCCGAAGCATCTTCAGTTTTTTCCAGAACAAAAATTACAGAGTTGTTGATTGTCCAGAATTTATAACGGAAAGGAAGCTCAAAATCCAGATTAAAACCTGATTCCTTATCTAAATTTATTTCCTGAAAAGTCATGATATGATGGTCTTCATCATACATAAAACTATTGTAAACCGGATTTATATTTTGATAATAACTTAACTTGACTGAATGGTCATGGTATTGAAAAGACGTTGAAATTTCACTAGTAATTGTCGGATCCAGATTAATATTTCGTCCATATAAAAAATACGGGTTAATATAGGTTGTCCCCTGACTCAAAGACGAATAATTAGGCCTCTGGATACTTTTAGCGTAATTAAAACTCATACTTTTCACGCTGTCAATTGCCATTGAAAACTGCGCTTTCGGAAAAAAATTGGTGTAATTTTTATCTATCAATGGCAAAATATCTGACTGGAATTTGCCGTTTACATTTGTATTTTCAATTCGAACGCCAACTGAAAAGTCCATCTTTTTAACTTTTCCTGAAAACTGGCTGTATCCTGAGAGGTTTTGTTCCTTAAAATTGTAATAACTTATTTCATTTTCATTATTCAGAAAATCGAAAATATGTATGTCAGATTTTGAATGAGCTGATAAATAAACACCTCCCGCCTCAAATTTCAGGTCATTTTTAAACTTTTTCTCCAGATCAATTCTTCCTGAAAACACATTTACTTTAAAATTTTGATTTCTGTTTTGAGACAATTCAGGTTGTGTTTCATTAAAACTATCCCAAACCAAACTTCTGCCAGCCTGATTAAGATTAGAAAATTGCAAACCTGTAAATACCTGTGCCTCTATTGGGTTTATTTTTTGGGAATAATTCAAAAATGAGTTTATAAAATTCTTTTTGCCCTCATTTTCACTATACGTTACGACATCATTTTCTACTGTTTTATTTCTGTTATTTGTAATCGTGCTAATCGGGAATGTATCGTCCTGTAATTTGGAATTGACATTAAATGAAAAATAATCTTCACCATTTATTTTATAAAACAGTCCTGTGCCCAAAATAAATTGTTTCCTTTTTGTCAGAGCCATAACATCATATTTTGAAGCAATATCTGCAATTGGAATCTGATAATCAATACGATGACTTTCCCATGGATTTAAACGGTTATAGTTAAAATTAGCTTTGAACTCTAATTTGTTTTTTTTGAAAACCGAATTAAATCCGAGATAATTGTTGTACTTCTTTTTAAAGGAAGCTACTTCTGAAATTTCGGTCTGAAAGCTGTCTTTTTTGCTGAATTTCCTTGTAATCAAAATCACGGAGCGTCCTTCGGCCTCATACTTTGCAGATGGATTCTGGATGATTTCAATCGTTTTGATATCGGCTACAGCCAAAACATTCAAATCATTCATGTTTACTTTTTGATTGTCGATGTAAATCAGTGGATTGCCCTTCCCCACAATCGAAATATTTTCCTTGTCAGAACTTATCTGAACCGTTGGCAGTCTGGAAAGCAAATCAACTGTATTCGGAATTGAATTGTAAATCGAATTAGCAACATCAACTTTTATATTTCCGTGATTGTTGGCAAACGCTTTTTTATCCTGTCTAATGATGACCTCGCTCAGATTATTCGAGATACTATCTTTTAGAATCTCATTTTGTGCATTTGTAATTAAGGAAAATAAAAACAAATAGAGAATGATTAAAATTTTCATGGGAAGATAAATATTCATTAAAAAAATGGTTTTGATTATGATGCAGCAAAAATGAATCAGAAACAGGTATTTGAAAGTTAATGGAAGGTTAATCGAGAGTTAATCTGTTTTTTCTACTGCAAAAGCTTTATTTTTGAAACGAATTTTGAATAGTTATGAAACAAAGAATCAATTTATTAATAGCGTTTTCAGTTACAGCTTTGATAGTTTTGTCAATAGTGCAATACTATTTGGTAAAAACCGCTTACAACTATAAAGTGGCACAGTTTCATACCGAAATTAAAAATGAAATCGCGCGTATATCAAACAATTACAGCGACATTGATTCGGTTCTTGTTTCCAGAAAAGAAGCACTTTACAAAACACTGTCAGAAAATTATATACAAGGAAAAAAGAAGAAAACGGATATTAAAAACGGCATTCTGGAAAATGAATTCAGCGCTGCCTTAACGCAAAAAATCCTGCAAAAGTTCGATAAGGATCTGCCTAATCTTAAAATCGATTTTGCTATTGTGCTAAACAAATTCATCCTTTACAAAAATGCACAAAAGGCTGATACTATCTTCTCTGAAAAACCTTTTATCCAAAACAGATTATACGGTAATCTGACTTCTTTAGACCACGCTTTTATGGTTCGGAATTATGTCGGGACAACAAACGGAATTATTGAAAACCAGGATTATAAACTCCTGACCGAAGATTCTATGTACGTTTCAGTTATCGATTGGGAAATGATTATTTTAAGACGGATGGCATTTATTTTAGCTTTGTCACTTCTTTCAATTTTAACACTCATAACACTTTTCGTAATTGCCATTAAAGCTTTAATCAAACAGAAAAAAGTGAGTGATGTCAAAACTGATTTTATCAATAACATTACACACGAACTCAAAACGCCTTTAGCAACTTTAGGAATTTCAACGAAAATTCTAGAGCAGGAAAACATTCGTAAAAATGATACAAACTTTACTGCGGTTGTGAATACTATTTCACGCCAGAACAACCGTCTTCAAAATCTGATCGATCAGGTTATGGCAAATTCACTTGCTGAAAATGAAATTGAACTTCAAAAAGAAAAAATTGAAACCGAAGATTTCCTGCAGACAATTGTAAATGACTTTAAGATCACGTATCCTAAAATAGAAATTAAGACCTATTTTGAAACACAAAAAACGAATCTGATTTTAGATAAATTTCATTTGACAACAGCACTTTTAAATGTTTTGGAAAATGCTGTAAAATATGGTTGCAATACGATCATTATAAAAACAAAGCAAATGGATAACCAGTTCTCTATCAGTATTGAAGATAACGGAATTGGAATTTCCAAAAGCAAACAGGCGCTTCTTTTCGAGAAATTCTATCGTGTTGAACAAGGCAATCTTCATAATACAAAAGGGCTGGGCTTAGGATTGTATTATGTAAATCAAATCATAAAAGCACATCAGGGTACGGTTAACGTTATCAGCGATTTAGGCAAAGGCGCACAGTTTATTATTCTATTAAAAGTTTAACTCCTTATATTTTGAAAAAATTACTTTTAGCCGAAGACGATATTGATTTTGCAACCGTTCTGAAACAATATTTAGAACTGCATCAATTTGAAGTTATATGGGCCGAAAATGGCGAAATAGCTTTAGATTATTTTAAAAATCAAACTTTTGATATTTGTATTTTTGATGTTATGATGCCCAAACTGGACGGATTTTCACTAGCCGAAAAAATAATTACCATCAATCCCGATATCCCGTTTATTTTTCTGACGGCAAGGAAGTTAAAAGAAGACAAAATCATCGGATTGAAACTGGGTGCAGACGACTACATTGCGAAACCTTTTGAAGTCGACGAACTGGTGCTGCGCCTGCAGAATATACTGAAAAGGCTGGAACAAAAGAGAAGTCTGAACGGAAATAATATAATCGAAATTGGTTCGTATATTTTTGATAACGAACGTTTAACCCTTAACAATAAAAATCACGTTCAACAGCTTACAGAAAAAGAAGCTGCCCTAATCGAGTATTTATACCTGAACCACAACCAGCTATTAAAAAGAGACCAGATTTTGATGTCGGTATGGAAAAAAGACGACTATTTTTCAGGACGAAGCATGGATGTTTTTATCAGCAGGCTTAGAAAATATTTTAATTCAGATCCGAAAATCAGTATCGAAAGTGTCAGAAATATAGGTTTGGAATTTAAAATAGAAAAGAATTCTATTTAAGGCGTTTAACTCCAAAATAATATTTAAATTCTATTCCATAAACACCCACATTATCAATAGCTTCTGTTCCTGGATTTAATTGATCAAAAGGTTCAGAGACACGAATAGTATTATAACATACATTGATTGCCAAAGAATTTGAATACCAAGTATCAAAATTAATCACATAGCCTACTCCTAATCCGATAGCATGCTGTGAAGTTGACAAACTTTTTTCTGTTTGAGTCGAAATCATACTATTAGAAACTATATTTTCTCTGACATCAATTAATGAAAATATGTACTTGGGAAGTATTTGTATATAATTTCCATCATTATAATCTCCTAAAACGATTTTGGGACAAAAACTAAAATTTACAACAGAAAAGGATCTGTCAGAACTATTTATAATATTTCCTAAATCACTTGAGTCAACATTATCCTTATACTTACCATTCAAATAATTCACTTCTATTTCCGGCAATAAAAAACCTGTGGCCTTGTATTCTAAACCGGCAGAAAGACTAATAGCAGGTGATGATTGCAAATCTTTTTCAAAAGAGTACAAATGAACAAAACCGCCTAATCCAACAAAAGGACGAAACTCCTGAGCACTACTATTTAAGACTGTTAAAAAAATACAACTAATAAAAATGAGTTTCTTCATTTGTTTTTTAAATTAAATTGAAAACAAAAATAGCATCTAAAGAATACTAAAATTAACGCAGTAGGCGTAATTGTTTTTTGATACATTTTTGCCCGTTTTATCTACACAAAAAATTGAACTGACGGTTTAAATAATTTAGGAACGAGGGTAAAGTTAAAGTAAAAAATACATTTTTCTTACATTATTAACCCTTAAATAATATAAATTATCCTAAAGAATTGTATAACAACAGTTAACATTTAGCGACATAAATTTGTCAGAAACAATTAAACATCATCATCATGAACCTAAAACGATTTTTTGGAGGATTACTTACCATCCTGGGCATTGTTGGTCTTATCTATACAGCAGTTATATTTTCGAGTACTTCAGGCGAAACCATAGATATTAAATCACTGATTATCTACGGAATACTTGGAATCGTATTCTTTACTTACGGAATCAGTTTGATTCGTACAACAAAAGACGAATCTTAAAATACTATAATAATGCATTTGCAATTTTTTCGTAAAGAGGAGTTTCTACACCATATTTTAAACCTTCGTTGACTACAAATTGTGTTAGCGAAGTAACTTCTGTCTTGTTACCTGCCAATAAATCCCTGTTCATTGATGACGTTGCATTTTTTGGAGATTTCTCTAACTTTATAATCGTCTGATCTACGATATCAGTTGGCAATTGCAGCCCTTTTGCTTTGGCAACAGCTTCAATTTCATACAGCAATGCCACGTAAATATCCTTAGATTCCTTATTCATCAGTATTTCACCAATATTCTGATTCAGATACGACGTTGCCGATGCTAAAGCCGAAATAAAAATAAATTTCTCCCAAACTGTTTCTTCTATATTTTCGACCAGATAACTTTCGATTTTAGCATTTTTAAAAATCGATTGTAATTCTTCTAATTTTGAAATCGGAATAGTTTTAGAACCAAAAAATAACTTTTCATAAAAACCGATTTTTCTGATTGTTCCGGGTGAAATAATCATCGAAATAATATAAACACAACCTAGTAAAACTTCATTTTCAGGGAATATTTTCTTGATGCGTTCCGGTGCATCAACGCCATTGTATAAAGGAAGAACCACCGTTTTTAAGGTAATACATTTCTTTATAGAAAGTAAACTCTCCTCAATATCATACGTTTTGGTAGCACAAATTAAATAATCTAATTTGCCAATTTCATCCGGATTATTCGAAACCAATTTTGGATAAACAATGGTTTCCGAGTCATCTGTTATAATTTTTAATCCTTTTTCAGCAATTGCTTTTTGAGTTTCACCCCGGGCAATAAAAATAATTTCAATACCATCTGATTCAAAGTAAGCTTTTGCCAAAAGTCCGCCAAAATAACCTCCTACCCCACCTAGTCCTAAGATTCCGATTTTTGTTTTCATTTAAAGTGTTTTTCTGATTTTTTGATACAGTGTGTCATTTCGCCGAAAGGAGAAATAGCATAAGAGTTTCCATGTGTTGAAATGTTCAAATCTTTGTCGAATTTCGCATCTGATTTCTCCTTTCGTCGAAATGACAGAGACAATAAAAATACGTTTTTAATCCGCGTCTTCGCTTTAACAAATCAGTTTAATTCGTGTTCAATGTTCAATGAAGCACAAAGGTATCACTCCTCCAAAACAGGCACTAAATTCAGCTCCGTAAAATCATGTTCAGTTTTAGAAACTATAATTGTCGCTACTGTATTTCCAATCAAATTGGTTATTGCCCTTGCTTCACTCATAAATTTATCCACTCCCAGTAAAAAGGCCAATCCTTCAACCGGAATTTTATGAATCGCTGTCAATGTCGAAGCCAGAACAATAAATCCGCTTCCTGTCACTCCTGCCGCTCCTTTTGAAGTAATCATCAAAATTCCGATAACGCTCAGGATTTCGAAGAAACTTAAATGCACATCATACAACTGTGCGAGAAATATCACCGACATTGACAAATAAATTGAAGTACCATCAAGATTAAAAGAATAACCTGTCGGAATCACCAGCCCTACAACCGATTTACTACATCCCATTTGTTCCAATTTCACCATAATACTCGGCAACGCAGCTTCAGAAGATGATGTTCCGAGAACCAATAAAAGTTCTTCTTTTATGTATTTTAAAATGGAGAGAATATTGATTTTATAGTAACGCAGAATACATCCCAAAATTAAAAATACAAAAAGTGCCATAGTCAAATAAACGCATAACATCAATTTACCAAGCGGGATCAAAGTCTCTAATCCGAACTTCCCAATTGTATAAGCCATTCCTCCGAAGGCTCCAAGCGGAGCCAGATACATCACATATTTTAATCCGGTAAAAACGACTTTCGAAAAACGTTCCAAAACTAAAATCGTCTGCTCACGCTTCTTATAAAAATTCAATAAAATACCACACACAATAGCGGCCAGTAAAACCTGCAAAGTAAAATTCGACAAGAAGAACTTCAGCCACGAAAAGTGTTCCGCAGCTCCTTTTGTATATTGACTGGCATCTCCCAATGCCAGACCCGATTTATCAATTTTTCCGGGTTGAAAAAAATACGCAACTCCCACTCCAATTGCCAGTGCTATTGTCGAAACCACTTCAAAATATCCCAAAGCTTTTACACCAATCCGGCCCACTTTCTTTAGGTTTCCCATTCCGGAAATCCCTAAAACAATCGTCAGGAAAATAATCGGACCAATAAAAAGCTTGATAATATCAACAAATTTCTTTCCTAAAATCTCCATTTTTACACCATTGGCAGGTGAAAAATGTCCAAGCAAGATTCCTGCAATAATAGCGATCAAAACCCAAAAAGTAAGATTGGTAATTATAGTATGAAAAACACCTTTTTTAGGTTTCAAAATAGGTTTTGGAGCATTAATATTCATGAAAAATAGTTAGAGCTTTTCACAAATATATAAAAAATGCAGACCTGTAAGCCGGATTCTGTTCTTGTTATTACTAACAATACCTTATCATTTATCTAGATCATGCATTACTGCATGACTCAAGCTACCTACCCTTCAGCAACGAACGAGAAGCCCTTAAATGCTGATATACTTGGTATTTCACCGCATAGAGTTTACCTGGTTTCACTACAGCATTACCTGTACATACTTTCTGTTGCACTTGTCCTTGCGCCATTTCTAACGCCGACGGGTGTTACCCGCTATGCTTCTCTGTGGTGTCCGGACTTTCCTCCCTCCCAATAAATCAGGACGACGATAAGGCGGTCTGCGGCGCAAAAGTACTACTTTATAAGCGAAGAAGCTAAAATATAAATTTTAGATTTTCTTCCAATTTCATAACCCGTTAATTTCAAATTGGTTATCTTTAATATTCTATAATTTTAAATTCAGTTTATTATGAAAGGAATGTATCATTACGCAACTGTTTCAAAAGCTTTAGATCAATTGAATGAAAAAGGATTTACATGTGATTTCAATCGAAATGCAGACATGATTAAAAAGAATCCTGAAAAATTTGAAATTGTTCATGTGTATCGATACGAGGGGGATTCGGACCCGGGCGATGAAGCAGTTGTATACGGAATTAAATCGAATTCGGGCAAAAAGGGCGTTTATGTAGCAGGCTTCTCCGCACATTCCGATCAGGAAACCGCTAAATTTTTATTTGATTTAAGCATTAGGGGAAGATAACTTTTCAGGAGCTGTTCCTGCTGTCCGCTGTATCTTTTGCGCCGGACCCCGGCACAAAAGGATGCCGCTCCCATCAGGGCTAGGCTTTAGGTTTCAAAAGAAATTTTATCCTTAACTAATTAACACAATCTTGTTATCCCGAGGAACAAGGAATCTTCATAAGCAACTCAACAAAGATTGAAGATTGATTATACGGAAGTACTCGCAAATCCCCCTCCTTCCTCGGGATAACATAAAATAAAAGAAAGATCATATCTTAAAACATATAGTACTCAGTTGAGTAACTCTTAACACCCTTCCCGCCCAAAAAAAGCCCATCATACAATGAAAGGCTTCTTAAAAACTGATTAACTCAAAAATGTATCTAAGTTGCTATTATTCATAAAGAATCAGATACTTCAATATAGACATTTTGTAAAGTCAAAATTAACTTTTCTAATTGAAACATCGGAATTTTAACGACTGATTCAATCTCAACATTTCCTGATACAACTAACAAAACACCTTCGTTATCTTCCTCATAACCAACAGTTTTTAAAGAAAACTCCGGGATCTTAATATCAAATTCTTTTTTGCCATCTTTAAACCAGCCATAATTTGCTTCATAAATAATTTTATCTGCTAATATTTGAATCGTTTCTTCGCCATACGTATTCCATAAAGAAACCCGCAAAAGATAAAATCCCATGATTGAAAAAACTCCAATCGCAATAAAATAACCTATGTGCAAACCACTTCCCTCGGCAATACCAAAAATTGCTCCTAATACAGGAAAAAGAAAAAAAGAAAAAGCTAACCCGAACATTACTACACGAACTAGAAATGGAGATTTTTTTACTTTTAGATTTAGAATATTGTTTTGGTAATGATATTGTTGCATAATTACGATAATTAGTTTTTAGAGCCTGAGTAAAATAGAAAAACATTAAAATTCAATAGAGGGCGATCCATTTTTGTCATGAGTTTTAAATATCAGTACTTTACTATTTTGTTTTATACACACTTCATTATACCTCATAATATCTGCCAAAATTAGATTCTCAATAGTTGATAATTGATCGTATAAAGAAATTATTGATTCCTGACTTTTGAGTTTAAAATCAGACTCCAAATTAACTAAAATTCTTACTAAATGAGTGTTCAGTAAGTCATTTGCTTGTTTTACTTTGCTAACTATTTCCTTATTCAATACTTTATTCTCAAACACCTTACTGAATTCGCTTGCGTAAAAATCAGTTTTTTCTAATTCCTTTTTATCTATCTTTTTTGACTTCTGAAGTTTCGATGTAAATTCAAAAACTACCTCTGTTTTGTGTTTAAACTGATCTTTAAGTTCTGTCCATTTTTGATTGATTTCGGATTTATCCTGAGCACAAACATTTGAATTTTGGAAAAGAAAAAATATCGTTAGTATAATTGTGTTTTTCATATCCAATTAACTTCCTAACTTACCGTAACGCTGTTGTTCAGAGAAATATATGATTATCGTTTTTCCATTCTTTTTGTATGGATAAAACAATTCATAATTCCCATCATGCGAACTATAACGCAGTTTATCGTTTTTCTTGTCAAAAATACTGTTCAGATATTCTCTTTCTTCATTAGTAGTTTGATAAATGTATCGCCTTTTTTGTGGATGTATTGTATCTTTTAAACTCCCTTCATAATAATCAGTAAAACCTAAATAAACAGGAGAGCCTTTAATTGAATCTTTAACAATCACGGTTACACTTGGAAAATTTTTATCAGTTCCCGATAAAATTTCCAGTACATCAGCTGTTTCTTTTATATACCTCTCTGAAAAAGTATAATTTACCAGCTTATCACTATTAACCTTGTTGGTTTCGATAATCGATTCTGCAGATTTGATTAATAATTTTTCTTTTTTAGCCGAAGTTAGATAATCTCCACCAAATAGGATTATAGCAATCAATGGAAAAATAAAAAGTAAAGTTATAAATCTTGATCTGTTTGATTTGTTATCTATCAAATCTTGATTATGTTTCTCTGCAATTCTGGTCAAATTAAACATCAAATTGATAATTAATGAGCCAACCATCAAGGCAAGAATACCTAAAACACTCAAATAAAAGGTTTCAGTCATATTTTCTCTAAATACTTTTAAACCAAAAACCTGAATCATTATAAAGGTAAAAACCCAATAAACTAATAAAAGTATTGAAGTTATTCCGATGATGTTACTTAATTTAACTATTTGCTTTGCGTTCATTTGTTCTTAAGGATTTTGTTTTTTGGATTAAAAATAGTACATTTTTTATTACAAAATTGTATTTTTAAAGTAATATATATGACACTCTCATTTAAATTTTCGTCCATAAATTTCAATTTTCAAAATTCTTCTGAGTCTAAAACACTTGCTGAATTCATTCCTTAAATTCTGTAAAGCATTCCAATAATCATATAACTTCCTTGTTTCTAAGTTAATGTACATTTATAAAAAATTTAGAAATCATGATACATCAATTAAAACCTTCAATATTAGTTGAAACACCATTAGGAACCGGTCAGGCTATTTTCCTTATTGATTACGGAATGCATCAGAATACTTGTTGGGTTGTAGCTTTACAAGAAAGTGGAATCATTAAACATTTTGACTGCAACGATGTAATCCTTTCTACAAACTATACTTATGGAATGAATATTAGGAAAAATAATTTTGAAGATAAAAAAGAGGCATCTTAAGTAATTTGAAATTCATTTTACAAGATTAGTATTAATTTTTTTGTGGTATTAAGTTTAATATAAGACCTTACTTTCTGATATTCAAAACACTTAAAAATCTTTCAATCTTTCAATTTTTAAATTTTTAAATCATTAAATTATACTCTATATTTGCTATCGAATAAAAAAGAACATGGAACAATTTGTAGTATCGGCTCGTAAATACCGCCCGCAAACCTTTAAGGATGTTGTAGGTCAAAAAGCCATTACCAACACTTTGCTGAATGCCATAGAAAGCAATCATCTTGCTTCTGCTTTATTGTTTACAGGACCTCGTGGAGTTGGAAAAACGACCTGTGCCCGTATTCTGGCACGAAAAATAAATCAGCCCGGATATGATGATCCTAACGAAGATTTTGCTTTTAACGTTTTTGAGTTAGATGCGGCTTCCAACAACTCGGTTGATGATATTCGTAACCTTATCGATCAGGTTCGAATCCCGCCACAAACCGGGCAGTACAAAGTCTATATCATTGACGAGGTTCACATGTTGTCTTCGGCAGCTTTTAATGCTTTTCTGAAAACATTGGAAGAACCACCTAAACATGCTATTTTCATTTTAGCAACGACAGAAAAACACAAAATCATTCCGACGATTTTATCCCGTTGCCAGATATTTGATTTCAAAAGGATTACCGTAAAAGATGCTAAAGAACATTTGGCTGATGTTGCTGCTAGTCAGGGAATCCATTTTGAAGACGATGCATTACACATTATCGCTCAAAAGGCTGATGGTGCCATGCGTGATGCCTTATCAATTTTTGACCGTGTCGTTTCGTACTGCGGTACAAACCTGACAAGACAAGCCGTAACCGAAAACTTAAACGTTTTAGATTACGAAACCTATATTTCGATTACCGATTTACTTTTAGAAAATAAAATTCCGGATCTTTTACTGGCTTACAACGACATTCTTTCAAAAGGTTTCGACGGGCATCATTTTATTGCCGGCTTAGCATCGCATTTCAGAGATTTATTAGTAAGCAAAACTCCTGCAACTTTAAGTTTGCTGGAAGTTGGAGAGCAGGCTCAGCAGATGTATGGTGTTCAGGCTCAGAAATGTTCTCAGGAGTTTTTACTAAAAGGAATTGACATTGCCAACGACTGTGATTTAAAATACAAATTAAGTCAAAATCAGCGTCTTTTGGTTGAGTTATGCCTGATGCAATTGGCCTCTATCAATTTTGATGGAGAAAAAAAAAAGCTGAGCAATTCATAATTCCGCCTGTTTATTTTAAAAACGGAGGTTATTCAATTGTTGAAACTGCAAATTTAAAACCCCAAATTCCAAATACTGAATTGCAAATTCCAGATTCCGGAAATGTAATTCCAAATCATAATGTGCAAATCCCGGGTTCTGAGGAAAAAATCAGTGAGAACACTGCGGTGGTTTCTGAAACTCCAAAAACTGAAATTCAAAACGCAGCACCTAAGGTTTCTGCTTTTTCTTTATCCAGCATCCGTAAGAAAAAAGAACTTGAAGCAAACAGCAAATTACATGTAAAACCTACTTCGGCTGTACTTAGAGAAGAATTTAACGAAACTGATATGTTGCTGCAATGGAACAAATATGCACAGCGTCTTGGTGAAAAAGGTTCTAAAATTATGGAATCATTATTATTGATTAATGATCCAACTTTAAACGGGACAGTAATTACCCTGGAATTACCTAATGAAGGATCTAAATTAGATTTTGAAGGTCAGCTTCCAGGTCTTCTGGGACATCTAAGAGGGCATTTGCACAATCATGACATCACAATTGAAGTTATTGTAAATGAAACCGTAGAAACCAAAAGAAGTTTAAACGATCAGGACAGATACAATCGCTTGTTAGAAATAAATCCAAATATCGAACTGTTACGTTCAACATTTGGACTAGATTTACCTAGTTAACACAATTCATTCTTGTTCTTGCAAATCACTTATTATTTCTAAATCCGAAATCACAGCTTTTTAAATTTCTAGCAGATATTTTGGTAATTTCGCTAATTTTGTTTTGTGCTTTTTAAAAGTACCTAAAAGATTCTGTTCAATTTCATCCAACAATTATAATCTTCCTGATTTGCTAAATCTGCGGAAACAAAAAAACGTGATACACTTCATCTCCTTTATGATCCACAAAAAAGAAAGCAGAATCATTTTTTTTCGATAAAAAATTCAGTACAACCCTAATTTCCTTTAGTAAAAAATGTCTTTTTTTGAGCGCACGAAGAGAAATTACGGATTTGACAGGAGAACAGCTTTCATTAAATCCTGAATTAATCTTTTGCGGCAAAAACTTTTTCTATCCTTTTATCCGGAATAAGCCATAAAAAGGCTACAATAAGATAAGCAGCACCTGAGATCCATTCATTGTAAAAGGAGAAAACGATACCTACAATATACAAAACGGTTGAAATCCTGCCTTTCAAATCTTTCTTTATCGCCTTTGCCAGAGCAGAATTTTCGCCTTCGCTGCTAATTATAACATTTTGTAAAATAAAATAGGCAATTGCCGATAAAAACAAAACAAGTCCGTACAAAGTCATAGATGGCTGTGCGAAATTGTGCTCCCCCATCCATCCTGAAGCTACCGGAATTAAGGAAAGCCAAAAGAGTAAATGCATATTTGCCCAAAGGATTTTTGCATTTACTTTAGATAAGCCATGAAGCAAATAATGGTGGTTATTCCAGTAAATTCCAACATAAATAAAACTTATGATATAACTCAAAAACTTTGGGATAAGCGGTTTTAAATCTGCAAATTGATACCCGTGAGGCACTTTAATTTCCAAAACCATAATAGTAATGATAATAGCTAATACCCCGTCGCTAAAAGCTTCTAGTCTGGTTTTATTCATTTTAAAATACTGTTCTAAGAATTAATTTATTTTCAACAGATCTGAAAACCATAAATCTATGGTGTGTTTTTTTAAAATTTAAATTTTACCGTAATACATAGCTTTTACGATTCCGTCAGAAAGTCCAATTTTTGGAACATAAATCTGTCTTGCCCCGCTCCATTTCATTGCATTCAGATAAATGCGTGTTGCATGGATAATTACGTCTGCACGATCTGAATTTAAACCTAGCTCGGCGATTCTTTGTTCGTAAGTCAAAGAATTTAAAAAAGCATATTGCGAACTGATATAAATGTATGAAAGTGGTTTTTCCTGTTGCTTTCCAGACATTTTAAATAACTTATTAATATTTCCTCCTGAACCAATAAGTGTAACTTCTTCATAATCTTTGGTATTGGCTTTGATCCATTTTTCGATCTCATCCCAAACTACATCGTGAACCATATCATTCAGTAAACGAACCGTTCCTGCTTTGAAAGATCTTGAATTGATCATTTTACCATCAGAGAACAAAGTAAACTCGGTGCTTCCACCACCAACATCAACAAAAAGATATGTTAAATCAGTTTTAAGCAAATGATGTAAATCGGTCGAAGCAATGATAGCTGCTTCTTTTTTTCCATCAATAATTTCAATTTTTATATCTGCTTTTTTCTTTATCAGCTCCACAACCTCCTTAGCATTATATGCCTCACGCATTGCCGAAGTTGCATAAGCTTTATACCTTTCTACTTTATGAACTTTCATTAACAGGTTAAATGCTTTCATGGCATCAACCATTCTGTCAATATTTTCAGCCGAAATCTCACCAACGGTAAAGGCATCCTGCCCCAGACGAATTGGTACACGAACAAGCGAACTTTTATTAAACTGAGGGTCTTTGCCTTCTTGTTCTACAACATTCGATATCAGTAACCTCATGGCATTTGAACCGATATCTATTGCTGCGTATTTTTTTATTTTAATCATGCTCACTTTATGATTTGAAATTTAAAATTTGTGGTATTAATTTGTTTTTTGAACAGCCTCTTCCGGTATTTTGATTTTATTCTGGTAATATTTATAGGTTTCCAACTGTGCCCTGAAAGGAGCATGATGATTTCGGGCTTTGTACTTATTATCTAGTTTATAAGAATGATATCTCACTTTTACATTCCCTTTCCATGCAAGATTAAAATTATCGATCAATTCTTTTTTAATGGACAAATCATAAATTGGACAAGTAACCTCTACTCTTCCGTCAAGATTTCGGCCCATGAAATCGGCAGATGAAATATATACTTCGGTTAACCCGGCGTTTCCAAAAATATAAACCCTTGAATGTTCCAGATAATTATCTACAATACTAATTGCTTCAATATTCTCGCTCATTCCAGGGATTCCCGGAATTAAAGAGCAAATTCCTCTTACCTGAAGCTGAATTTTCACCCCGGCATTACTTGCTTCGTACAACTTATCGATCATTTTAAAATCAGATAAACTATTCATTTTCAATTTTATGTGGGTTTTTCTCCCGGCAAGGGCATGCAAAATTTCACGGTCTATCAGTTTTATAAACTTGGTTCGGGTGTAATGTGGCGAAACAATTAAGTGCTTATAGCGATGTACCCTGTAATTGATATCAAAAAATTCAAATATTTTTGCAATGTCTTTTAGAATACCCTGATTGCAGGTAAAAAGTGTTACATCAGTATAAATTTTAGCCGTAGCTTCATTAAAATTGCCTGTTGAAACAAAACCGTAGCGACGTGTTTTTTCGTCTTCAACTCTTTCAATTACACAAATTTTACTGTGTACCTTCAGTCCTTTAATTCCAAAAATAAGATTAATTCCTTCCGTTTGCATTTGTTCTGCATAAGAAATATTGCTTGCTTCATCAAAACGGGCCTGTAGTTCGATTTGAACCGTCACCTTTTTACCATTTTTTGCAGCATTGATAAGAGAACTAATAATTTGGGAATTCTTAGCCAAACGATATAAGGTAATTTTTATACTGGTCACTTTGGGATCTAAAGCTGCTTCACGCAAGAACTTTGTCAGATAAGAAAATGACTGATAGGGAGCGTGCAGCAAATAATCTTTTTTACTGATTTTCTCTAAAATGCTTCCCTCTAAACTTAAACCTGGAATTGGTAAGGGTTCATTCGGTTTATAAAGCAAATCATATCTTCCTAAATTTGGAAAATTCATATAATCACGACGATTGTGATATCTGCCACCCGGAATAATACTGTCTGTTTCTACGATTTTCATTTTATCCAGAAAAAAATGCAGGGTATCCTCTTCAATCTGGCTGTCGTAAATAAAACGGACTGGCTCCCCGATTCGTCTGTCTTTAACAGATGATGCAATTTTTTCGAGCATACTTTTACTCAAATCACTATCTATATCCAACTGCGCATCCCGTGTAATTTTAATCATGTGCGCCGAAACACTTTTGTAATCGAAAATATTAAAGATATTTTTGAGATTATGCCGAATAACATCATCGATTAAAATAACATAGTGTTTATCATCATTTGAAGGCAAAACCACAAACCTGTTAATCGTTTTTGGAATTTCTATTACAGCATAACGAATTTCATCATTTTTGTTCATTTCTAATCGAACAGCCAAATATCCTAAAGTATCTTTAAGAACCGGAAATTCAGCTAAATCGTTTAATATAATCGTTACTAATTCAGGACTTAATTTTTGAACAAAAAAGTCTTTTAAATAATTTTCCTGATCTTTAGTAATTTCATCTTCTGTGATGATAAAAATATTTTCATCCCCGAGTTCTGATTCAATGTTACTTAAAATGCGTAAACTTTCAGACTGTTGCTGAATGACGATTTCGGTAATATCTTTTATTAATTGCTGAGCAGAAACACCTCCAAGATATTTTTCACCTGAAATTCCGGAAAGGCTCAACCTTCGTATTGCTGCATAACGAACCCTGAAAAATTCGTCTAAATTGTTTGAAAAAATTCCAACAAATCGTAGTCTGTCTAATAATGGAACAGTATTATCTGCTGCTTCCTGAAGTACTCTTGCATTAAACGCTAACCAACTTTTTTCTCTGTCTATAAATTTTTGTTCGTGCACGTTGTTTATTTTAAATCTTTGGGGAAAATTGTTTTATGGGTTTTGCCTTTATTTATTTTATCCCAGCTATCCTCTTCAAATTGCAAAGAGACAAAACCGGAAGTAGGTACATTTTCAATAAAAACATCCCCAAATTTATTAACAAAATTTGTAATAGCCTCGTTATGTCCAAAAAGAATAACGCTTTCTACACTATTATCAAATGATTTGATAACTTTTTCAAGATGTCTGTCATCAAAAGTGTACAATTCGTCCCTGAATAAAATACTTTCTATTGGATAAGATAAATTTTGAGCAAAAATAATAGCAGTCTCAGAAGCCCTTGCTGCTGTACTGCTCCAGATTATATAGGTCTTGGGTAAAAAGTTTGTAATTACGCCCGAAACACTATGGGCATCCAAAATTCCTCTTTTCATTAAAGGTCTGTCAAAGTCCTTTAAAGGTGCATCCCAACTTGATTTTGCATGCCGTATTAAGATTAAATTTTTCATAAAAGATATTTTTAAGGATAGATACCAACAGAAGTAATTCAATTTCTAATTTACAAAAGAAATTTCAATAGACTATCATTTTTTAATTGTGTTAACATAATGGCTTAAATTTTAATACCAATTCAAAAATAAATATTAGAACCAAAAGTATTGCTTACTCAATTAAAACAATCACTTAACCGAAACTATTAAAATCACAAAAAAAGAACTACAAATAACTCAAAAACATATAGTTAAATTAAAAATTAAATCTATAATCCTTCTTGATAAAGTAAAAAAAAATCAACACTTTAACTTGTTATAATTCTATTTAAAAAAACGTTTTAAGAAGATTTTCTAACAAAAAAACGCATTTAAACGATTTTTATGGTTAGTTACAGATAAAAAAAACATAATTAAACCAATCTATATAACTTTGATTCATAGATTTAATGTTAAAATTTTAATGTAATCATAATACAAACAAAATCTATCTTGCTTCAGGCAGAGGGATACGGGTAACTTTTCATAACGAAAAAACAAATGGGCGGGTGAATATTATACCAATCTGTAGGTTACAGATGAAGTTTCTGCTAAAGTGAAGAAATTCAGCACTGTAATGAATATTAAATTTCATGAATCATTTCCCGTTCTTACAAAAGACGAAAAAATAATTTATTTCACCCTTAATAATAATATAAGATGGAAAAAAATGAAAAAATGAAGACAAAATTACTTTTATCAAAATTTACAAAGCAATTCTCAAAAGAGGTAAATGGACTCATATTAAAAAGCTTTCCTTCGGCAGCAACAATTACAGTACTGCTGATCCTGTACTTAGCTCAGATGAAAAAGCTTTATATTTTGCTTCTGATATGTCCGGAAGCATTGGCCAGTCTGATCTTTTTAAGCTCATTATCAATGAAAACGGTGACTATGATAAACCGCAAAAATTAGGTAAAGCATTCCAATACAGAAGTCAGGATTACCCAATCGTTTAAAAAATAAGTCGTTGTAAATTATGACCTTTACAACGACTTAATAACTAAACCTGAATACTAACTTTCTTCCTAAATTTTTGCAAAATACTGGTGCTTTTTTTTTACCAGTTTCTGCATCAATTTTAACAGTAATACCAAAATGCGTATAATCTCCTTCGCTATTTTGTTTATGAGTGGGCTATCTAACCCCGCTTTTAAACACTAAGGGCTTTGATAGTAATATTGCTCTATTTTCTCCAACATTTTTAGCTCCAAAAACAGCGATAATGTTCTTCGACCGGCCTACAAAAATCATTATGATTAACGACTTTATTTGTCATCATATAAATATCGTGTTCCTCTGATTTAAAAAAAATATCATTAACTGTTACCAAAGCATTCAGTCCAATTCTTACACGATACTCATTTATGAATACCAATACTTCTAATTCTGAAACATTTTACATATACTCTGTTAGGATTTCAGATCTAGACGAATTACTTATTTCAACGGACTCTGTTGAACACTAAATTAAAAATAGGAACAACGGCTAAGCAACATTATCTGAAACAATTTCTTTATAAAATAATTAGGTTACATGTAAAGCCGAATTCTAGGAAAAATTCATTTCTAATATCGAACGTAATTAATTTACACTTCAAAAAAACAAAATTATCGTCAAAACAACAAATTTAATCGACAAAATACATTCTTATTTCAATTTAACATGTAAAATTCTTACTTTTTAAGGAGCTAATCTCTCAATGCTCCAAGTAAAATCAGACTGGCTTTTATAAGAAATTCGGTCATGCAGTCTATTAGCCCTTCCCTGCCAGAATTCTACTTCTAAGGGCGTTACTAAATATCCTCCCCAATGTTCCGGTCTTGATATTGACTTGCCTTTAAAATCATTTTCCAGCTTTTTTAAATTTTCCTCTAAAAAAGTTCTTGATGGAATTACTTCACTTTGGTTAGAAACCACAGCACCTAATTTACTTCCTTCAGGACGTGAATCGAAATAATTATCTGATATATTTTCAGACGTCTTTTGTGCAATACCTTTTATAATAACCTGGCGCTCCATTTCCTGCCAGAAAAAAGACAAACATACATGCGGATTTGCCGCAATCGCTTTTCCCTTTTCAGAATTATAATTTGTATAAAAAATAAATCCTTCTTCAGAAAATTTTTTCAATAAAACCACTCTCGATTTTGGAAAACCATCTAATCCAATGGTTGAAATGGTCATTGCATTTACTTCTCCACTTCCACCAAAATCTTCTACTTCGTGAAACCACCGGTTAAAAAGGTTAATTGGATCTTCTGGTATCGAGGTTTCCAATAATTCACTTTTCTCGTAAGATTTTCTATAATTGCTTAAATCGTTCATTTTTTCTTTTTTGTTACAAGTTAATTGTAAGATGTGAAAGGTAAAATACCTGTAAAATGGAATACAACTATTAAATTGTACTTTTTACAATGCTAAAATTCAAACGAAACGCCGTCATTCCCCAAAAGGACATTTGAAAAAACGGTTTCAGCTTCTTCTTTAAAGCGCTCAATCCCTTCGTATCTTGTTGAATAATGTCCTAAAATTAATTGTTTTGCATTTGCTTTTAAAGCAATTGTTGCAGCTTCTTTAGCAGTTGAATGTAATGTTTTTTCGGCTAAAATCGCTTCTGATTCCAAAAATGTAGACTCATGATACAATACGTCTACATTTTCTATAATGGGAATAATGGCTTCGTGATAAACGGTATCTGAACAAAAAGCATAACTCATTGGAGCAATTGGGTCAAAAGACAACTTTTCGTTTTCAATAACTGTTCCGTCATCAAGCATGATATTTCCTCCGTTTTTTATCTTTTGATAATAAGCGGTATGAATATTATAGTTTTGAACAGCATCTACATTTAGCTTTCTATCCCCTGGTTTTTCCTGAAAAAGGAATCCGTTTGTGTAAACCCTGTGTTTTAGTGGAATTGTTTTTACTATAACTTTTTGATCTTCAAATACAATTTCACTTTCCTTTGACTCAAGTTCATGAAAAAACAAATTATAGGTTGTCCATGATTCTGTGAGTTTTAATTGCAATAAAATAAGCTCTTTAACACCTTTTGGTCCGTAAACATGTAAATCGGTGGTTCTTCCCAGCAATGAAAAGGTTGAAATTGTTCCAATCAATCCATATAAATGATCTCCATGAAGATGTGAGATAAAAATGTGATTAATTTTTGAGAATTTAATCTTATTCTTTCGGAGCTGAACCTGAGTCCCTTCACCACAATCAATCAAAAACAGTCTGCTTTTAATCTCTAATACCTGCGAAGTCGGGTTGGTAAATGTTCTGGGAGTTGCTGCATAACAGCCAAGTATGGTTAACTTCATTATAGCTTTTTGATTTTAGATTTAGTATTTTTTTAGATTCCAATATTCAAAATCTAAAATCTGAACTCTGAACTCTAAAATCGACAATTAAAACCCAAGGTCTCTTTCAATTTCTTCCATTTCGATAATATCATGTGCTTCCAAAAGTGATGGAACTACAGTTAATTTATCAGAAACAGCATTGAAATCAAAATCCAAAACCACAATTACAAATGATTTCTTAGCTTTCTTCTGTTGTTTGGAAAGAGGTAAAAAAAGTTTCAGATCATTTTCGGATAAATTAGAATCCGAAGTTAAATCGATAATAATATTTTGTTTTTCAAAGGTCTTAAACTGCTGCGTAACTTTATCAAGGAAAGATTTGAAATCTCCCTGAGTGTCTTTAATTATAACGGTATGTCCTTTTTGATCTACTTTCATTTTATAATTTTTGGGACTTATATAAAATTAATAATTTGAGAGCGAAGGTACAAAGTTTTTAGTTTTCTGTTGCAATTTTCAGTATCAGTTTTCAGTATCAGTTTTCAGTATTCAGTCGCGGTTCGCAGTCGAAAATTTTAGTTTTCTGTCTCAGTTCTGTCAGGTTAAGCGGAGTCGAAGCCTTTTTTAACGAACTAGCCTTCGACTTCGCTCAGGGTAATATCTCTTAAAAGCTCTGTTGTCAGGCAGAGCGGAGTCGAAGCCCTTTTTTACCTGACAAGCCTTCGACTCCGCTCAGGATAACAACTCGTTAAAGAAAAAGTCAAAAACTGAAAAGTGTGACCGGGGACTGAAAACTAAAAAATTACTGAATCTTAGAAGCCAAAAGATAAATAACCGCCATTCTAATCGCTACCCCGTTTTCCACCTGATTTAAAATCACTGAATGATCAGAATCGGCTACTTCAGAAGTGATTTCTACTCCTCTGTTGATGGGACCCGGGTGCATGATTACGATTTCTTTTCCAAGAGAATCCAATAATGGTTTATCGACTCCGTATTGCTGAGCATATTCACGTGTTGAAGGGAAAAAGTTCACATCCATACGTTCGTTTTGTACACGAAGCATATTGGCAACGTCGCACCATTCCAATGCTTTTCGTAAATTTGGTTCAACCGTAACTCCAAGTGATTCGATATATCTCGGAATCAGGGTTTTTGGCCCACAAACCTTAACTTCTGCACCTTGCATCTGTAAAGCATATATGTTGGATAAAGCAACTCTTGAATGCAGAATATCACCTACAATAACCACTTTTTTTCCGGCTACATCGCCCAGTTTTTCCCTGATTGAATAACTATCCAATAAGGCCTGCGTTGGGTGTTCGTGTGCGCCGTCGCCGGCGTTTACGATACTGGCTTTGACATTTTTGGATAAAAAATAAGCCGCTCCGGGATTGGAGTGGCGCATTACAACCATGTCAACTTTCATGGAAAGGATATTATTTACAGTATCAATAAGTGTTTCTCCTTTTTTAACGGATGACTGTGCCGCTGAAAAGCTAATCACATCTGCCGATAAACGTTTTTGAGCTAATTCGAAAGAAAGTTTGGTTCTGGTACTGTTTTCGAAGAAAATGTTAGCAATGGTAATATCTCGTAATGAAGGAACTTTTTTAATGGGCCTGTTAATGACTTCTTTAAAATGATCTGCCGTTTCAAAAATTAGGTTAATATCATTCTCATTGATGTATTTAATTCCTAATAAATGATTTACGCTTAATTCTTTCATTTTTGTTTGTTTATTTATTAATCGTTGAACTGTTTAATTGTTTTTAATTTTACGATTCAACTTAATTTGTAACGAGGTAAACGACATCTTCGCCTTCATTTTCTTTCCAGCTTACTTTTACTTTTTCATTATTTATGGCATCTACCTGACGGCCACGATAATCGGGCTGAATTGGCAGGTTTCTACTAAAACGTCTGTCGATTAACACTAGCAATTCAATTTCCGAAGGTCTCCCAAAAGACTGAATTGCGGTTAAGGCGGAACGAATGCTTCGTCCGGTAAACAAAACGTCATCGATAAAAATGACTTTTTTGTTTTCGACTATAAAATTGATTTGTGTTTTATTGGCTTCAAGTGGTTTATCCGTACGACGAAAGTCATCTCTAAAAAAAGTGATGTCTAAATATCCTAAAGAAATTTCGGGAGTATTGTATTCGCTCTGTAATATTTGTTTTAAACGTTCCGCTAAAAAAACGCCTCTCGGCTGAATTCCGATTAAAATAGTATCTGAAAAATCAAGATGTTTTTCGATTAACTGACAAGCCAAACGATGGAGTATGATAGTAACTTCTTTTGAATTAAGTAATACTTTTTGGCTCATAATTAAGTGTGATGTTTGGTTGGGCAAATATACAAAATCAGAATTTATTTGTTGGGGTGTTGGGCGGGGAAATATTTTTTTAAAAATTGACACATCTTTACGTTTGGAAGTATCTCTTAATCAATTAATCAATGAAAACTTTTCTATTTTAGCTAAACTGAAATATGTCATCCAAAGCTATTTTTAAAAATTGAATACATGTCTTATCGTAAATTAAGTTGCACACTTTTTTAAACTGTCACACTGCACCTCAATACAGTCTTCGGCAGAAAGTGCAATTTATAGGCTCACATAGTTGTAGTGGACGTAAAATTGAGTACTCTCCTTTTTAGACACTAAAATTATTTTATACCCCCTTGTAATATTTTCCGCAAATTAAGCAACTTATGCATTATATAACTTAATTTCAAAACGGTATGAAGAAATTCTTAATGACTAAAAAAAAACGATAATATGGAAACGGAATTTTTAGGACTGATCCATGAAAATCAAAAAATAATATATAAGATTTGCAAATTATATCGGGATAATAGAGAAGACCAGGAAGACTTATTCCAGGAAATCGTTTATCAGCTTTGGAAATCTTATCCAGGCTTCAAAAGAGAATCTAAAATAAGTTCGTGGATATACAGGATTGCTCTAAATACTGCTATCGCTACTTATCGAAAATCAAAAATATTTATTGATTATTATGAAGAATTTCCCGAACATATTCATCCCTCTTCCGAAAGGACAATTTCAGAAAATGAGGAACGATTGTTTTGGGCTTTGCGAAAATTAAATGATTCGGAGAAAGCGGTCATATCTCTTTATCTGGAAGACTTCAATTATAAGGAAATTGCAGAAATAACAGGACTAAGTGATACTAATGTAGGTGTACGATTAAACAGAATTAAAAATAAATTGAAACAAATACTAAAATAAAAATCATGGAACTAAATGACTTAAAATCAGACTGGAAAAACGCTGGTAAAGATTTCAAAAGCGAAGCAGACTTGCGACTAATGACTAAGATTGTCAATCACCCATCAATAAAAAAAATAAGAACAAAACTGATTATTGAGGTAATTGTCCTATCATTCTTTTTATTTATTTATTATGACTGGTTCGATGGAGACAAAAAACCATTTTATGCGAATCTGTCATTAGTAGTTGGCTTATTATTATACATTTTCAATGATGTCATTGGTTATATTTCCATAACAAGACCTATCAGAGAGGCTAATTTAAAACTATCCCTCCAGAATTATTTGATGAGAATAAAGCTACTATCAATTTCTTCAGTAATTATCACATCTCTATATAGCATCTCAATAGTTATTTTTTTTACGTCAATAATAAATTTTACAAAAGAAAAAGGACTAATATTGATATTTAGTGTAGTTGTTGCGATTCAATTTATTCTATTATCTTTAAGAATGTGGACTAAATGGATTAAAAATTTGGAACTCCTGGTAAAGGACTTTAATATTGATGAAGAATCGTAGTTTGTATTGTTCAAGAAATCCAGATTGCTCAGGTTTTTAAAAAATAGTGAGGAAATTCTTTCCGTGCCTACAAAGCATATCAACTTTACAAACATTAAAATCTCCTTGGGAATCAATCATATTGTAGCGACGGATTTCAATCCGTTGTAAAATTTAACATCATCTGAAAGAGTTCCATAGGAACGAATCATATTAAATTAAAATGTTTCGAACCTACGGCTCTTTCTTATTTTCATATCTAAATAAACTGGATTAAAACCAGCTCTACAATATTTATCGAGCCGATGGCTCTTGCTCTTGGTTCACCCAAAAACTAATAATCTTACATTTCTTTTCTAACTAATTAAAAATAACTCAATAAATATTTGTGAAACCAAAAAGTTGCATATATATTTGCAGCCAATTGATTTCGTAAATAAAATTTACAACAAATGAGAAGAGACATTTTTCAGGCAATAGCCGACCCAACAAGGCGGGCTATTATATCTTTGATTGCCTTACAAGCGATGACACCAAATGCCATTGCTGAAAATTTTAATACTACAAGACAAGCGATCTCTAAACATCTTCGCATTTTGACAGAATGCGAATTAGTAAGACAAGAGCAACAAGGCAGAGAAATTTATTACTCCCTTGAAATTGAAAAAATGAAAGAAATTGACCAATGGCTGAGCCAATACAGGGAAATTTGGCAGACCAGATTCAATCAGCTTGACGAATTATTAGTAACAATTAAAAAATAGAAAGATGGAAAATTTAGTATTTGATTTTACTGTTGACAAACCAAGCAAAACAGTAACCATTGTAAAAGAATTTGCAGCAGAATTGGCTTTGGTTTGGGATGCGTACACCAAACAGGAAATACTCGACCAATGGTGGGCACCAAAACCATGGGCATCTAAAACAAAAGTGATGAATTTTGAGGAAGGCGGACGAAGATTTTACGCCATGGTAAGTCCGGAAGGGCAAGAACATTGGGCCGTTCAGCAATATAAATCTATAAGTCCAAAAACTAATTTTAAATTCTATAATGCTTTTGCTGATAAAGATGAAAACCTTCAACTGCCTGGCTCTGAATGGGATTTGAATTTTACAGCCCAAAACGAAAATACAAAAGTAGTGATTACCATTTATAACGAATCGCTTGAGCGAATGGAACAAATGATTGAAATGGGCTTTAAAGAAGGATTTACGATGACACTGAAAAGCTTAGAAGAATTATTGGCAACTTTGTCTCAAAAATAATTTTAACATAGTACATAGTGGAACGCATATTTTATTTATAAAACTGTTAATCGAACGAATAAATCTTTCTGGTTTCAAAGATTTATTGAAACTTCTTATATTTGATTAAACAATAAAAACACCAAACATCATGAGAAAAATAATGTCTTATCCATGATTACAATTGATGGCGTAATGCAGGCACCTGGTGGTCCGGAAGAAGACACTTCGGGCGGGTTTGAATATGGAGGCTGGGTGGCACCTTTAAGCGATGAAATTTAATGGTAAAATCATGCCGGAACAAATGAAACCTGCCGATATTCTTTTGGGCAGAAAAACATTTGATATTTTTGAAGCATATTGGCCCAAACATGCAGAAGGCTGGCCGGGAATTAATGAAGCTACCAAATACGTCTTGTCTTCCACCAGAAAAAGTTCAAATTGGGAAAACTCCGAATTTCTTTCCACTATAGAAGATATCAAAAAACTCAAAAATTCAGAAGGCGGAGACATTAAAGTCTGGGGAAGTGCAACACTTGTACAACTTTTGCTTCAGCATGATTTAGTTGATGAACTTTGGCTTAAGATTCATCCGTTGGTTTTGGGTAAAGGAAAAAAGTTGTTTGATGATAATGTGCTTCCGGTAACATTTGAATTAATTGAAAGTACGGTTACTTCAAGAGGAGTGATTTTTACCAATTATAAACGAGTTGGAGAAGTTAAAACTGGGACAATTGGAGAGTAAAATTACAGAAACTATAACTCTATTAATGGTTTTAATCAAATCTAAGCTATTCAATTATTATGAAGAAAAAAACATTTCTCATCTTTTCGGTTTTAAATACAATCTTTCTTAGTTCTTGCAAATCAACTCCGGATTTGACAGAAAACGAAGTTTACACTATCATAAATGAAATTATAGTAGACGACAGCTTACCAATTTATCAGGCGTGTTGGAAATTCAAAAACATTAAGTTAACACAGGATTATAAAAAGCAGTTTACTGAAGAAGATTTAGAATTCATTGACGAACAAAATGAAATTTTCAAGGATTTGAAAATAAAACCAAACAAATTGAAGTGGTATAAAAAAAGGCAAAAAGCATTTGAATTCACCTCAGTTGATACAATTTGCGATCAAGGGATTTTATATCATATTTCATTTCCTCTCATTTCAGCAGATAGAAAAAAAGTAATTATTGAATTTCAGGAAGATTGCAATTGCTTACTAGGTGGCCAAGGAGGAAAAGATTTATACGAGAAAAAGAATGGACATTGGATTCGAACAAAAAGTTTCGATCAATGGATCAGTCAAAATAAAAATTCAAAATTAATTCCGAACTTAAATCTGACTTATGATAATTGAAGGAAACAAATCCTCAAATATTAAAACTTTTCGCTAAAATTATATAAGACATTTTTTTGCTGATTAAAGTAATTTTATTCTACGATAATTAGAATACTAAATTCTTTTTAAAACATTAAAAACAGCAAAATCATGCAAAATAAAATCACAAAATGGTTAATGGTATTCGTGATACTATTTTCATTTACAAGCTGCGAACTTATTGGAGATATTTTTAAAGCCGGAATAGGAGTCGGGATATTTATTGTGGTTTTTATAATCGCCATCATTATCTGGATTTTCGCCAAGGTTTTCAGAAAGTAGAAACATAAAAAATCCCAAACTCCATTTTTATTTTTTGGAATTTGGGATTTTTAATATTATATATGGATGTATTATAGATTGTACATCTTTTTTCTTTGTTCCTGAATCTTTTCATCATCAAGATATTCGTCAAATGTCATGTAACGGTCAATTACTCCGTTTGGTGTAAGCTCTACTACTCTATTACCAACAGTTTGTGCAAACTCATGGTCATGTGTGGTGAAAATTACTGAGCCTTTGAAATTTTTTAATGAGTTATTGAAAGCAGTGATCGACTCCAAATCCAAGTGATTTGTGGGTTCGTCAAGCATCAGGATATTTGCACGTTCCATCATCATTCTGGACAACATACAACGTACTTTTTCTCCTCCTGATAATACACGGCTTGTTTTTAAGGCTTCCTCTCCGGAGAAAATCATTTTCCCCAAGAACCCTCTAATAAAAACCTCATCACGCTCTTCCTCAGTTTTTGCATATTGACGTAACCAATCTACCAAAGTCAGATCATTTTCAAAATATTTGTGGTTTTCTGCCGGTAAATACGCCTGATTTGTGGTAATTCCCCAGTCGAAAGTTCCAGAGTCCGCTTTTTGTTCTCCGTTTAAAATTTCGTAGAAAGCGGTTGTGGCACGTGAATCTTTAGAGAAAAGAACAATTTTATCACCTTTTGCCATATTCAAATCTACATCTTTGAACAAAAGTTCTCCGTCTACAGAGGCAGAAAGGTTTTCAATATTCAGAATCTGATCTCCGGCTTCACGATCCTGATCGAAGATAATGGCAGGATAACGACGGCTTGAAGGTTTGATTTCAGAAATATTCAATTTAGAAATCATTTTTTTACGGGAAGTTGCCTGCTTAGACTTAGCAACGTTCGCGCTGAAACGACGAATAAATTCTTCTAATTCCTGTTTCTTTTCTTCTGCTTTTTTGTTTTGCTGGGCACGTTGTTTTGCTGCTAACTGGCTAGACTCGTACCAGAATGTATAGTTTCCTGAGTAATGGTTTATTTTTCCAAAATCAATATCAGAAATATGGGTACAAACCGCATCTAAAAAGTGACGGTCGTGAGATACTACAATTACAGTATTTTCGTAGTTTGCTAAGAAATTCTCTAACCAGGCGATTGTCTCGAAATCCAAATCGTTGGTAGGCTCATCCATAATCAGTACATCCGGATTTCCAAAAAGTGCCTGCGCCAAAAGCACACGAACTTTCATCTTCCCTTCCATATCAGCCATTAAGGTATAATGATGCTCTTCGTTGATTCCTAAGTTAGACAACATCGATGCCGCATCTGAATCGGCGTTCCATCCGTTCATTTCTTCAAACTGAACCTGAAGTTCTCCAATTCTGTCAGCGTTTTTGTCGTTGTAGTCTAAATAAAGTTCATCCATTTCTTTTTTAACAGCATACAGCACTTTATTCCCCATCAAAACGGTTTCCAAAACCGTATGCTCATCGAACATGTTGTGATTTTGGTTCAAAACCGACATACGTTTCCCCGGTTCTAAATGAATATGTCCGGAAGTTGGGTCCATATCGCCCGAAATAATTTTAAGAAAAGTTGATTTTCCAGCTCCATTGGCTCCAATAACGCCGTAAATATTTCCGTGAGTGAATGTAGTATTTACTTCGTCAAACAAAATACGTTTGCCAAATTGAACTGATAAATTATTGACTGTTAACATGAATGTCTTTTTAATTAATTTTGTGCAAAAGTACGAAAAAAGGTTCTAAGTTGCAAAGGTGCTTTTTGGATTGTAAAAGGTGAAATATGAATAGTAAAATGTGATCTGAAAAAGTAAAAACCATCTAATTTTTCAGATCTAAAACTTAACTATTTACTTTCTTTCTCTAAAGCCACTTCTAAACTTTCGTAATCATTTACCACTTTAGTGATTATTCCTTCTTTATTTAGGATGAAATGCGTTGGAAAAGCATTTAAATCTAACGTTTCGTTCATATACACTTTCATGTTTGGAATCACGGAATATGACAATGGTTTTCTTGCTAAGAATACTTTTAGCTCTTCCGGAGTATCTTCGGCGAGACTTATAAATTGAATATCTTTTCGGGCTTTATATTTTTCAACTAATTGATTGACTTGCGGAAATTCTTTGATGCAGGCGGCACAGTGAATGTACCAGCATTTTATGACAATGATTTTGCCTTTCATGGTTTCGTTTGAAACTATATTTTCGTCTAAATCTTTAAAAGAGAATTTAGGAAAAGCGGTGCCTTCCATTTTGTGATTTTTAAGCGCATCAAAAGCAATTTGATTGATGGTGGCTTTTATGCTTGTATCTGATTTAGGCTGAATTTTAAACAGCTTGTAATAGTAAATTGAGTCGGCTGATTTTAACCGAATTGGAATAACATTTCCGTTCACCAATTGATCCAGAAATGATTCTTTTGAGATTTCTTTTGCAAGAAGATCAAGTGCCGTAAAATCTCTTGAAAGCATTATGTTTTTGCTTTGATAAGCTGACCACTCGCTGAAGTTTTTCTGAATCTGGATGGGATCAACTTCAGGATTTCCGAATTTATTTTGTGCTGAACAAATTGTGAATATTAGGAATGCTATTAGTAAGCTGATTGATTTTTGCATGGAAATTTAAATTGGATAATTGGTCTTCAAAAGTACTTAAAAATTAATATTTCTAGCAGATTCTGGAGTTTTGGCAGATTTTTTTATTCTGATTTTCATTCAAAATTAACTTAATTCAAAAAAATATCACAAAGTCGCAAAACATACAAATTCACTTCATTTTTCGACAAGATTATGTAAATCTCCGTGAATATTCTTCTGAAACATAAAGCCCTAGCCCTGATCGAAGCGATATCCTTTTGTGGCGGGGTTCGCCATAAAAGATTTAGCGGAGAGCAGGAAATAGCTCCTAAAAAACTACTATTCTTAAACTACATTTTGAAAGACAAAAAAACCTGACAATTACTCGTCAGGTTCATAATGCTCTCCTCTAAGCAAAAACCAAATAACAAATTACCTAAATTCGATACATTTTGGAAATACAAATCAGATTAAAAAATAAATAACCAAACTCAATTTTAACCGTCCCAATTTTTTATTTCCTTATTTTTAGAACATTTAACGCTCTTGATTTGTTCATAATTATCTCTGCCAGATTTACTGCTGACAGAGATAAGACCAATTAATCACAACTTTACTTAAAGCTTTATATTAATTTTTTAAGACTTGCATAAACTGCCAGCTCAACATCGGCATGGTCTTTTGTATTGCATTGTTCTATCAGATTTTTCAAATCGGCTGGCTTTATAACTGATTTGTTATCTAAAACAAGTAACAATTCCTGTGATGCATCGCTGAGTTTTTTAGCCAAAGGCAAAATTGGCTGCACTAATGGCGCATTGGCGCTTAGGTCATTTAGTTCTTTATTTACGGTAATCCATTTACTGAAAAATGCGGCGACTTTTGCTTTGTTTTCTGGTGTTTGTTTTTTTAAATACTCTGTTACGGCAGCATCAAAGTCCAAAGCATCCTTGGCATCGGGTGTGCAGGCATCTGCAAAAAGTGTAAACGGAGAATACATTTGATATTCTGTTCCGTTTTTATTTCGTGTATATCCTTTTAAGGGTTCGCAAACATTTGAGAATTCCTCAAGGGATTTTACATTTTGATTGTTTGCAATGTTTCTTAAAATCACCTCTTTGTTTCGAATGTGTGTCAACCCCAGTTCTTCTAATCTGAATGAAACGGTTTCAAGACGCCTGCGCATATCGGCAACATCTGTAATACTTTCTGCTGACCAGAGCCTTTCGGCAATTGCGGCTGTTCTGGGCCAAATTCTGGAATCTATTGTTTCAGGTGTGGTTAATTCTGACCACATTGGGGCTTCTCCACCTAAAACCCTTGCTTTTTCTTCAGTTGTCAAATCAATTCCCTTTGGTATTGGATCATTTAGATAATGACTTTCAATTGGGTACATCAAATCGATATAATAGCCGTTTGACAAAACTGTTTTATAGCCTTTTTTTACTGCTTCTGCTAAAGACTGACCCGGTAAAATACCTTCATTTGAACCTTTCCAGGAATGGATAATGGCTTCTTTTGAAAGATTTTGGGTTAAAATTTCTTCCCAGCCCATTAATTCTTTTCCGTATTTTTTAAGCATCGGAACCAACTGCATGGTAAAATAAGTCTGTAATTCGTGGTTTGTTGATAGCTTATTTTTCTTTTTAAATTCCTGAATTTTAGGATTGGCATCCCAGTCTTTTCCTTCATTTTCATCTCCTCCGATATGGAAATAAGCTCCGGGAAATAATGGGCAGATCTCATCAAAGATTTCGCTTAATATTTGATATGTTTTAGGATTTGAAGGATCTAATGTTGGCGTAAAAATACCTGCATTCCTCTCCAATCCATAAGTTTCAATTGCTGTTTCCTGAATGTTTTTTTCTGAAGTTCCGCCAGTTAGCGTAATCACCTTGCTCCCTATTTCGGGATAAGCCGTTAATATCGCAGTTCCGTGACCTGGTACATCTATTTCGGGAACAATCAAAATACCTCGCTCATCAGCATATTTTACGATATTTTTAATTTCTTCCTGAGTATAATACATTCCATCTGAAGCCAGTTCAATAAGTTTTGGATGTTTTTTCATTTCGATTCTCCACCCCTGATCATCAACTAAATGCCAGTGAAAAACATTCATTTTCATTGCTGCCATTCCGTCAAGATTTCTTTTGATTACATCTACCGGCTGAAAATGTCTGGAAGCGTCAATCATCAAACCTCTCCAGGTAAATCTTGGAAAATCTGAAATCTGTGAGTTCGGGAAATAAAATGATTTATTAGTATTCCGGAGCAGCTGCAATAACGTTTCAAGACCGTGTAAAGCTCCTAAATCGCTGGTTGCCTCTATTGTAATTTTGTTTTCTTTGATGTCTAAATGATAGCTTGCATCTTCATACAAACCTATTTTTCCACTTTTACTACAGTTTATCTGAAGTTGTGCTGTTGGGACTTCGTTTAATTTCGTAACAAAATCCTGTGTAAAGAAGAGACCGGTTCGGCCATCTAAACGACGCAAAAAACGAGTTACCCCGCCAAAAATCCTGTGGTTGGGATTTCCGGTAATATTGACTTTAAAATTTTTGTTCAAAGTAAAATTCCCATCATTCAAAACGATATTTTGCGGCCATGGCATAAGATTTAGCTGCTCTTTTTGAATCTGAGCACCAGAAGTAAAACCTGCTAACAATAGGATTAATGTATATTTCATTTTATAAATTTATTCTTAAAGTATTGTTGACAAAAAAAAAATATACCAACTACATCAAACTTTAAACCAACAACATAAAACAATCAATAATACGTTTTACGGAAACGTTATATTAAAACAACACACCGTTTACGTAACTTTGCAAAATTTTATTCAAAAAATTGTGTTTAACCAACTAATTGTTTAAAGTTACATCATAATTTAAACATCCATAACACCTAATACATGGTTACATTGAGTGAAATTCAAAAATTAAACTTTGATATTAAACTTCGAAATCACATCTGGTTTTGGGGAAGTTATTTTACACTGAACTTTTTAAGATGGGGCGCATACTTTAATGATTATGACTATTCATTCAAATCAAATCTGATTGAATTCTCCCTTCACATCCCATTAGTATATTTCAATCTTTTTATTTTAGTGCCGCATTATGTACTTAAACAAAAATACCTTAAATACACTCTGGCATTATTGTTTAGTCTTTTTGCAGTATACCTGCTAAAAACAGCTCTGACCTATTATATTATTTCAGAAAATATCTGGCCTGAGGCAAATCGCGAATACCATCCTTTTGACATTAATCACATTCTTGCAGTATGTATTGGTGAATTATATGTGTTAGCAATGGCATCTTCTGTTTATCTTACTTTGACCTGGATTCGCGAAAGAGAAAGAAACAGGTCGTTGCTGGAAAATCAATTTAAAATCAAACTTAAATATCTCGAAAACCAGATTCAGCCTCACTTTTTCTTTAATACCCTAAATAATTTATATGCATTGTCCTTAGAATCTTCTGATAAAGTACCTGATGTGATTATTAAATTATCTAATCTGATGGAATATGTATTGTACGAGGTAAAAGGAACCAGGTTTGTACCTTTAATAAAAGAAATCGACTATATTCAGAATTATATCGAAATTGAGAAACTTCGTTTTGAAAATGTTGAAGTGACTATTAATCTGGAATCGAATATCGAAGATATCAAAGTACCTCCCTTAATTTTTATTTCGTTGGTTGAAAATGCCTTTAAACATGGGGGATTAAATAATAAAAATCTAAAAATTAAGATCAATTGTAAAGTTGAGGATAATAAATTACTGCATCTTGAAATACTTAATAATTTTGTAATTTCACAAAAAAATAATCCTAAAGGTGGTATTGGCCTGATTAATACCAAGAAAAGATTAAAATTAATTTACAAGAACAATTTTAGCCTTCAGTACAAAACAAAGCTAAATTACTATATTATAAGTTTGCAAATACCTATTCATAATGAAGATTAAATGCTTATTAATCGACGATGAACCTTTAGCGATTAAAGTCTTACAAAATTACTTTACCAATTTTACCGACTTTGAGGTTATTGGTACTTTCAATAATTCCTTAGAAGCATTAGAATTTATAAATACTACACCAGTTGATGCTGTTTTTTTGGACATCAATATGCCTATGATGACTGGTTTTGAATTAATTAGTTTAATAAAAACCAAAACAAGGGTCATTATTACAACCGCTTTTAGAGAATTTGCCGCTGAAAGCTATGATCTTGATGTCTTAGATTATCTGGTAAAACCTATTCCGTTACCAAGATTCATTAAATGCATTAACAAAATTACTACCGAATACCATTTAAAAAACAATATAAGAACAGAAACATCAAAAGGTGATTCTCATATTTTTATCAAAGTCGATAAAAAAATGATGAAAATTAATATCGAAGAAATTTTGTTTGTTGAAGGAATGAAAGAGTACATTAAAATCGTTACTCCGGACAAAACGTATATCACTCATAAATCTCTTACAGCGCAGTCTGAAGAATTACCTAATGACAAATTTATGCGCATTCATAAATCGTATGTAATAGCACTTAATAAAGTCAAATCAATTGAGGGAAACAGGATTCAAATTCTTTCATACACCATACCAATTGGCAGAAATTATAGTAAAGAAGTAAAAAATAAAATTCTGGAGTAAAAACTTTCTTCCTAACTTATCACAATTGTTTAAAAATTTAACACTTTGTTGAATAAATTATGCTGTTTGTATAATTTCTACATTATTTATGCTTTATAATTTTTTTTTAAAAAATCTAACAAATATATTTACTGCTTTAAAACCACTAAAAACTCTAAAAAAACTTTAATTATAATTATGAATTCAGAAAATGTACAAACCAAGTGGGGGCAATTTATTTCGTTGATAATTGTCTTTTTCTTTTGGGGTTTCGTTGGTTCTGCCAATGATATCCTGATTCCCGTATTCAAAAAAGTATTTACTTTATCCCAGGTTCAGTCACAATTAGTTGCCTGGGCGTTTTATGCCGCTTATTTTGTGGGATCAATCATCTTCTTTTTAGTATCCTTAAAATCAGATGTATTGCAAAAATTCGGATACAAAAAAACCCTTTCTGCTGGCTTACTGTTATCTGCAGTTGGTTCATTTTTATTCGTTCCTGCAGCTACAATGGCCAGTTTTCCATTCTTTTTAACAGCTTTGTTTACTGTAGGATTAGGATTCTCTATCCAACAAATTGTTGCCAATCCGTTAGCCATCAAAATGGGAAGCCCTGAAACCGGAGCACACCGTTTAACACTAGCTGGAGGTATAAATTCTTTCGGAACAACAATTGGAGCAATCTTATTAGGAATCGCTTTATTTGGAATGGGAGACAACAAAAAAACAAACCTTTCTCTTGAAGATATTAAATTACCTTTTATTATTTTAGGTCTTGCTTTTATTATAGTTGCTGTTTTTATGAATTTTTCAAAAATCGAGGATCCTGAAAAAATAGATAATGAAGAAATAAAAGTGGCACATTCAAAATTCAATATTCTTGACTATCCTCAATTATACTTAGGAATGTTGGGAATCTTTATTTATGTTGGAACGGAGGTAACCATCATCAGTAACTTACCGGCATTACTTCATACAACAGAATTCGGAAGTGTTTTAGAAGATGCAATTGCACCATTTATCGCACTTTATTGGGGAAGTTTAATGATTGGTCGCTGGAATGGAGGTGTAAATGTTTTCAATACATCAAACCTTGTAAATATGGCACTTAAATTTATTGTACCAGCTCTTGCATTTGGGGTAATCATTGGTGCTAATATTTTTGCGGCTCATGATGTTTCTGCATTCTACATTTACCCAATCTGGATTTTACTATTCATTGCAGTAAGTTTTGTAGGAGGTAAAAATGCCGGAAAAACTTTAATGCTTTTTGGAATTTCTGGTTTATTAATGATGGTATTGGGGTTATTTTGGCCTAATCCTGAAATTGCAAAATTCTTCTTTATCTCAGGCGGATTATTTTTATCAATCATGTGGCCTTCAATCTTCGATTTGGCGATTGCTGGATTAGGAAAAAATACAGGAAAAGCTTCTTCGTTCTTAATCATGATGATTCTTGGAGGAGGAGTCATCCCATTGGTTCAGGGAAGTATCTGTGATTTAGACGCCACCTATCCAGAAGGAATATTAGGCATAACTTACACGCATTTTTCTTATATAGTACCGCTTATTGGTTTTGCTTACCTGGCATTTTACGGCTTCTACTGCCCTAAAATATTAAAAAAACAAGGTGTAAGTCACGTAATAAGCGAAGGCGGCGGACACTAAAAAACGATATAAAATCAATATAAAAATCCCGTATTACAATTATGCAATACGGGATTTTATTTTTAAACATTTCCATTAAGGAAAGAATAATAATCTTTATTTGTTCCCTTTCTCAAAATCAGCTACAAACTGAGCCAATCCTATATCTGTCAAAGGATGCTTCAACAATCCTGCTATTGCAGATAACGGCCCTGTCATTACATCTGCACCAATTTTAGCACAGTTTACAATATGCATCGTATGACGTACAGAAGCCGCTAAGATTTGAGTCTCATATCCATAGTTATCATAGATTTCTCTGATTTCCTGAATCAAATTCAGACCGTCTGTAGAAACGTCATCTAAACGGCCAATAAAAGGTGAAACATAAGTGGCTCCTGCTTTAGCAGCCAATAAAGCCTGACCTGCAGAAAACACAAGAGTTACATTTGTTTTAATTCCTTTATCTGAGAAATATTTTGCAGCCATAACTCCCTCTTTTGTCATTGGTAATTTCACTACAATTTGCTCATGTAAATCAGCCAATTCTTCACCTTCTTTCACCATTCCTTCAAAATCCAGCGCATTTACTTCAGCACTTACATCTCCATCAACAAGATTACAGATATCAACATAATGTTTCAAAATGTTGTTTTTTCCTGTAATCCCTTCTTTTGCCATCAAAGACGGATTTGTTGTTACACCATCTAAAACACCTAATGCCTGTGCTTCTTTAATCTGAGCTAAATTAGCTGTATCAATAAAAAATTTCATAATTATATTTATTTAATTGTGTTCATAATTTGAGCGTGCCCCAAGGGTCGGGTGTTCCGCTGTATCTTTTTATTTTTAAAGAAAAAATAAAATGGATGCCGCTTCACCCCCTCACGCAAAACCGGTGCAAAATTACAACTTAGAATCTAAATTTAGCACCAATAGCCAAATCAATTCTCCATAAATTTTCAAAATCTTCTTTATCAAGCTTAATAGTTTCGGTACTTCCATCAGCATATTTATACTTTAATTTTTTTAAAACACCTCCCGCAAAATTAACCTGTGGACCTACTAAAAAATGAGGCGTTATTCTAAAATGATAGCCCATTCCACCAATCATACCCAAATTACCACCCGTTATTTTTAATGGACTCCCAATTATAGTAGATTTATTTTTATAAGCCATATACCCAATTGCTAGTTCAAGATTAGCTTCACCTGTTCTTGAATTATGACCTTCTGTCAATATAAACGAAGCACCAATAAATGAAATTGTTATATCATCACTAAAATCTCCTTGATATATGGTTCCGTCATCCAAAGTAACCTGCTGGTTACTGAGGGTTCCAGAGGATTTGTAAGCATTATATTTTAAACCAAAACCAGTCCTCTCATCCTTAAGATAATATGCACTTATATCATAACTCAATCCCGATTTTAATTTTTTTAAATACTCTTTTTGTACTGAATTCAATCCATCAGGAGAGGAAGCAACCCGGAAACTTTGTGCCACATTTGCCAATAATAGAAATTTTGAAGTTTTAGAATTACCATAATAAACCGGACCATATACTATAGCATCATTCGAGACTGCTTCCAAATTGTTAGTTGATTTCACAGAGTCTTTTGCAATTTCAGGTTCAATATAATTTGTCGTATTTTCAATTCTCAACAAATCCGCAGTAATTCTATGACAAGAACTCCCAAAAACACTTGGATATAAATGCTCTGTAATCAATAATGCATTTGCACCACTTTTTTTAGCTTCAATTTTTGCCTTTTCAATCACAGTTCCTAAATCACAATTGACAGTAAATCCAGTGTCTCCAATTTTAGTAGTTCCAATTTTACTATAAGTTGAGGGAAGTTCAGATTTATCATTAAAAACAATAACTTTGTCAGTTTCATTTAATTTTTCATGTTTTTCAGAAACAGACGTTCTTATTTTTGGAGAACAGGAACAAAAAGCAATAGTAGCAAGTAGTAAAAGGTATTTCATTTTGGAGTTTAATATTTTTTTACAATTTATAATGATTCATTAACATTTTTTCATACATCTTATCCGGAAGCGCACGTTTTAAAACAATTGAAAACTTCTGCATAAAAATACCCACTTTATAATGCACTTTGGGACTTTTTTGTTGCATGATTTTATAAACAGCCTCAGCCATTTCATTCGGATTACTTCCGGCATCAACATGTTCATTCATAGTTGCAAGCGTATCACCATATACTTTTTCATAAGCCGATCCTTTAATAACCGGAGCATGAAAACGCCCTGAAGCGATATTGGTAGCAAAATCTCCCGGTGCCACATTCGTAATTTCAATACCAAATTGCTTCACCTCCATTCGCAAAGCTTCGGTAATTAGCTCCAAAGCTCCTTTTGAAGCCGAGTAAACACTGCGATACGGCAATCCCATATAAGCCGCAATCGAAGTTATGTTTATAATCAAACCTGATTTTTGTTCACGCATCTGAGGCAAAACCGTTTTCATCACTTCAATTGGTCCAAAGAAATTCGTTTCAAAATTATTCTTAATTTCCTCCATCGGAATTTCTTCCAAAGGCCCCGTAATCCCCACACCTGCATTATTAATTACAACATCCAGCCTTCCTGAAGTCTCCAGAATTTTAGCTACAGCTAATTGAATTGACTCAGCATTTCGAACATCAAGAGCTACAAGTGGGAAAATAGAATTTAATACTTTTTCAGGATTTCTGCTCGTTCCGTAAACCACGAAACCTTTTTTATGCAAAAATTCTCCAATTGATTTTCCAATCCCTGAGGATCCTCCGGTAATTAAAACGACTTTGCTCATTTTTAAGTTAGATGTTAAATGTTATAAGTTAAATGTATTTTTGTGTTAGAAGCTATTCTTACGGTTAAAACTTCTCACTTTTAACCTCTAACTTTTAACTCCCAAAAGGGTAAAAATAAAAAAATCCTCCCGAAGGAAGACTACTTTTGTATAAATTCTAAAAATAAAAAATGGCAAGCGACCTACATCGCACCGCTCAACCACGTACCCTTGCTATGTTCCCATCCTGGGGGAGTCTGCAGGAGCTGGTCGTGTAGGACTTGCCGGTGCAAATATACAATCTTTTTATATTTTTGCAAGAGCTTTGTTGCTATAAAAATATCATCGTATATTGGACTATTCAAATTTTAAACCATGAAAAAACATAACTTTCTAACTGCCATATTATTAGGAATCACATTAATTGGCTGTGGAGATAAAAATAAAGGTGAAAATTCTTTATTTACTATAGACGATTCTGCATTTCCGGCACATTTTACGCCTCAGGGAGCCATTTCAATTACTGTTTTAAATCCAAAATCGAAAGAAATCGACAGTATTGCCTACTTTGTAAACGACAAAAAAGTGGGAAGCACAAAAGGTTCCGAAAAATTCAAGTTTGAATTAAAAGATCAAAAATTAGGATATCAATACTTAAAAGCAACTGTTTATTTTGGCAGCGATTCATCTGATGCTACAAAAAGAGTGGAATTAGTTTCAAACATTAATCCTAAATTATTAAAATATAAAATTGTAAATACTTTCCCTCACGACAAAAAAGATTTCACCGAAGGATTAGAGTTTTACAATGATACTTTATACGAAAGTACTGGTCAGGAAGGGGCTTCTTTCATAAAAAAATACGATTATAAAACAGGTAAAGTTTTCAAAAAAATTGATTTGGATTCAAAATATTTTGGAGAAGGCATTACATTCATAAATGGTAAATTATTTCAATTGACCTATAAAAACAAAAAAGGTTTTATTTATGATGCTAAAACATTAAAACTGGAAAAAACTTTTGATTACGAAAAAGATATTCAGGGCTGGGGGATGACAAATGACGGAAAATATATCTATCAAACGGACGGAACTGAAAAAATCTGGAAAGTAGATCCCGCAACTCAAAAAATGGTAGATTATATTAATGTATACTCTGGAGATTCTAAAATTAAAGAGGTTAATGAATTGGAATGGATTGATGGAAAAATTTATGCTAATGTATGGTTTAAAGACGCCATTGCAGTTGTAAACCCAAACTCTGGTGCTGTTGAAAAAATTTTAGATTTGTCCGCATTAAGAAAAACTATGACAGACGTTAAGAAAGATGATGTTTTAAACGGAATTGCTTATAATCCAAAAACCAAAACTATTTTTGTAACCGGTAAAAACTGGAGTAAAATGTTCGAAATAACCGTTTCTGAATAAGTTACGCAAACATAATCTAAAACACGAATTTCACAAATTTCACTAATTACAAAGTGACGTTTGCGAAATTCGTGTTTTTAATTTTATTAAATTTATACAATGCCAACTCTTATTACCAACATAAAAGAATTACTTCAGGTTCGGGAAACTTTTGTTTCTAAAGTTTCCGGAGCTGAAATGGCCATTCTTCCCACCATAAAAAATGCCTTTTTAATTATAAAAGACAATCTCATTGCTGATTTTGGTGCTATGGAAAATCTCCCACAAATAAAAGCTGATAAAATTATTGATGCAACCGGAAGAATTGTGATGCCTTGCTGGTGCGACAGTCACACGCATATTGTGTACGCAGGCAATCGCGAGCAGGAATTTGTTGACCGAATTAACGGATTTTCGTATGAAGAAATTGCAACTCGCGGGGGTGGAATTTTAAATTCTGCTAAAAAGCTAAACGAAACATCAGAGGAAGAAATCTACGAACAGTCAAGAGGGCGCTTAGAAGAAGTAATGCATTTGGGAACCGGAGCAATTGAAATAAAATCAGGTTACGGACTTACTATTGAAGGCGAATTAAAAATGCTTCGTGTCATTAAAAAACTTGCCGACAATTATCCAATTTCTATAAAAGCGACTTTTTTGGGCGCTCATGCTTTCCCGTTACATTACAAAGAAAATAAAGAAGGTTACATTGATGAAATCATAAGCAAAATGCTTCCTGAAATTTCAAAAAACAAACTGGCAGATTATATTGATGTATTTTGTGAAAGCGGTTACTTCTCCGTAGAAGAAACTGAGAAAATTATGGAAGCCGGAATTCAATTCGGCTTAAAGCCAAAAATCCATGTAAATCAATTCAATTCTATTGGTGGCATTCAGGCTGGTGTACAATTTAAAGCCCTCTCTGTCGATCATCTTGAAATCATGAACAAAGAAGATATTGAAGCTTTAAAAGATTCAAAAACAATGCCTGTTGCGTTACCATCTTGCTCTTATTTTTTAAGTATTCCTTACACTCCTGCACGCGAAATGATAAAAGCGGGCTTACCAATTGCCTTAGCAACTGATTTTAATCCTGGCTCTACTCCATCCGGAAATATGAATTTTGTCATAGCAACCGCCTGTATCAAAATGAAAATGACCCCCGAAGAAGCGATTAACGCAGCAACAATCAACGGTGCCTATGCCATGGGGATTTCAGAAACCCAAGGAAGTATTACAAGAGGAAAAAAGGCCAATTTAATTATTACAAAACCTATTTCGTCCTACTATCAGATACCGTATGCTTTTGGAAGCAATTTAATCGAAAATGTAATTATTGAAGGTGAAATTTTAGCATAAAAAAAGAGGAGTCAAAAGCTCCTCTTTATATCTCCTGATTCTCTTTTATCTTAAAGAGAAACTAGTTTTAGAAACCAGCTCATCATTATCAAAAACATTAATAAAGTAATTTCCTTTTTCAAAATCTTTACCAGGCAAGTCCTCAGAAACATTTACAGTTTTGTTTTCGTATTGTACAGTGGTTTTAAAACTATAAGTTAATGACTTATCTCCAAAGCTTTCTGTTTTCTTATCTCCTAAAACATTGTTTTTAGAATCGATAACCTGCACATAATAGGTTTTATCACCAGACTTTGCAATTTGATTTTCAGCAATAGTAAAACTAATCTTTAAAACATCTGCACGGCTTGCTTTGTCAGTTTCTATTTGTTTTCCTGAACTTTTTAATTTGTAGGCTGCTGTTTTTGTATTTAAAACAGATAATTTAGAACCTTTTTCAACTGTTTTAGCTAAAGCTTCATTTTGACCAACTAAAACTTCATTAAACTTTTTAGACTCTCCCAAAACAACAATTGTACTGTCTCTTTGAACTGTTAAAACACCATTTTGTTTTTTTAATTCATCATTTTCAGCAACCAGAGTTTTCATTTTAGTCTGCAATCCCTGAACTTGTGATCTGAATTTAGTAACATCTCCTTTTGCCTTGTTCAGGTCATCCATCAAAGCCACAACTTTATCTCTTTCCTGAATCAACTCATCTGACATGGAAGTATTCTCTGCAATGGCAGCATCATAAGTTGCTTTTAATTCCTGAAGATCTTTCATTACAGATTCTTTTTCTGTCAATGTTGATGTAAGTTCAGTTTTTACAACATCTGAATCAGAAGAAAGTTTAAAAATATACACTAAACTACCTATTAGTAGGACTGCTAAAACAGCGATTACCGCCTTTAGACTTGAGTTGTTTTTGTTTGGGTTTTCCATATTTAATAATTTACTTTAAAAACAAATTTAAATAATTAATGTAAGCTAATAACGTAAGTTAATGCAATTATATTATTTTTGGATAATATTTTTTTTTATGGATAAATTAATTCCTTTTACTGTTAACGATTTAGCAAAAGTTACCAATCACAGAAGTGGCGAAATAAAATTTGGGGAAAAAATGATTATTATTCCTAAAGGAGTAGAAATAATTGATTTTCTAAAAGAAAGTGATGCTAAGTATGTGCTTTTGGGTATCCCCGAAGATATTGGAGTACGGGCTAACTACGGAAGACCGGGTGCCGCATCTGCATGGGAATGTGCCATAAAAAGCATTGCAAATATCCAGCATAATCGTTTTTGTAAAGGCAGCCAGATTATTGTTTTAGGCACTATAAACGTATCCGAACAAATGCGTGATGTTGAAAATCTGGATTTCAACGATATTGACGATCGCTCAAAATTGAGTCAGCTGGTTGAAAAAATAGATAAGGAAGTTTCGCATATTATTTTTAATATAATCAAAGCCGGAAAAAAACCTATTATAATTGGAGGCGGACATAATAATGCCTACGGAAATATAAAAGGTACGGCTTTAGCCAAAGGAAAATCAATAAATGCTGTTAATTTTGATGCGCATTCTGATTTCAGGATTCTCGAAGGTCGCCATAGCGGAAACGGTTTTTCTTATGCCTACGAGGAAGGCTTCCTGAAAAAATACTTTATTTTTGGTCTTCACGAAAATTATACTTCAAAAAGTGTTTTGGATATTATTAAAAAACTTGAAGATCGAGTTCGCTATAATACTTATGACAGTATAAACATACGAGAGGAAAAAGATTTCACCAACGAGATGATAGCTGCCCTGGAGTTCATAAAAACAGATTCGTTTGGAATAGAAGTTGATCTTGATGCTATCCCAAATATTGCCAGCAGCGCCATGACAATCAGTGGTTTTTCAGTCGAACAATTACGACAGTTTATTTCCTATTTCGGACAACACAAAAATGCTGCTTATTTACATATTTGTGAAGGAGCACCGGATTTGGACAACTCCACTAATAATCATTTAATTGGCAAGCTAATTGGTTACCTGGTAACAGATTTTATCAAAGCAAATCATGAAAAGGTTTAATATTCAATTCTAATTCAGACTTTTACCAAATAAACCAAGATTCAATTAAACGATTGCCTGAATAAAACTATCTTTGCACAGAATTTTAGTGCTTTAAACTAAATTCTTAATACCTAAGATATGTTATTCGAAGATTTATCACTTTCAAAAAGTATACAAAAAGCCGTATTTGAAGAAGGCTACCTAAATCCTACACCAATTCAGGAACAATCTATTCCGATTGTTTTGGCGGGTAGAGATTTAATAGGTTGCGCACAAACAGGTACAGGAAAAACAGCTGCATTTGCAATTCCGATTATACATCAGTTACACCGAATTGTCGGTTCATCAAAAAAAGCCAAACAAATCCGTGCCCTTATAGTTACACCAACACGAGAACTGGCCGTACAAATTGGACAAAGTTTTGACACTTATGCTAAATACACTAATCTGACTCAGTTGACTATTTTTGGAGGTGTCTCTCAGAATCCGCAGGTTGACACCTTAAAAAAAGGGGTAGATATTTTAGTAGCCACTCCTGGAAGACTTTTAGATTTACAGAAACAAGGTTTTCTGGATTTAAATCATTTACACGTTTTAGTCCTTGACGAAGCTGATCAAATGCTGGATATGGGTTTCATTAATGATGTCAAAAAAATAGTAAAATTAACCCCTAAAAACCGTCAGACGCTCTTATTTTCTGCTACAATGCCTATTGCGATCCGTGAACTGGCAGAAATGTTTTTGCAGGATCCGGCAAAAGTAGAAGTTTCACCTGTTTCATCAACTGCAGAAAATGTAGAACAACGCGTTTATTTTGTTGAGAAAACAGAAAAAAGAAATTTACTTTATCACTTAATAAAAACAGAAGGATTATCAAATGTATTGGTTTTTGCAAGAACCAAACACGGAGCAGACAATGTCGTGAAAGCACTGCGTAAAAAAGATATTCCGGCAGAAGCAATTCACGGGGACAAATCTCAAAATGCAAGACAACGCGTTTTAGATGCTTTTAAAAACAAAGAAGTTGGTGTATTAGTTGCAACTGATATTGCTGCAAGAGGAATTGATATTGATCAGTTACCGTTTGTAATCAATTTTGATTTGCCTAACATCCCTGAAACCTATGTACACCGAATTGGAAGGACAGGCCGTGCCGGAAATGGCGGAATCGCTATTTCATTCTGCGGTAAGGATGAACATCCATATTGGAAAGACATTCAAAAACTGATAAAAGTTGATGTAAAAACAATCAGCGATCATCAATACCAATGGCACGCCGGAAGCCCGGAAGCAACTTCTGAAAAGCCAAAAAACTCAAATAGAAGTGGTGGCGCTCATAAATCAAGAAAATCTAATGCTTCAAAGCAAAACAAAAAACGCTGGTACTAACCAACGCTTATTGTTTTTTAACATCAGAAAAAAGGGTTGTAATTCAAGTGATCACAACCCTTTTTACAACATATAGAATTGAATTAAATATTTTCTGTCAAAGGAGATTCAAGTTCTTTATTGGCTTCCCATTGTCCAACCACTGAAGTTGCCAAAGCATTTCCTAAAACATTGGTTGCACTTCTGAACATATCGCAAAAATGGTCTATTGGCAAAATTAATGCGATTCCTTCTACCGGAATATCAAACATACCACAAGTAGCCGCAACTACTACCAGACTTGCTCTTGGAACACCTGCAATTCCTTTACTGGTTAACATTAAGACCAAAAGCATAACCATTTGGGTACCCAAATCTAAATGCACATTATAAAACTGTGCAATAAAGATACTTGCAAAAGTCATATACATCATACTTCCGTCAAGATTAAAAGAATATCCAAGCGGGAGCATAAAAGAAACAATTCTGTCTTTTACCCCAAAACTTTCTAATTCTTCTGTCAGTTTAGGAAAAACAGCTTCACTGCTCGTTGTCCCAAAAGCAATTGCTAAAGGGCCGGTTATACGTTTTAATAATTCGATCATTCTTCCTTTTAAGAAAATAAAACCAACCGCAATCAAAACAACCCACAATGTGCCTATTCCTAATAAAAATGAACCGAAGAACTTAAAGTAAGTTATCAATAATTCTTCAGCATCCCTAACAGCAAATACTCCTGCAATAGCTCCGAAAACTCCAATTGGAGCGAAGTTCATTACATAATTCACCATTTTTAATACAATGTGTGATATTTTATCTAAAGCACCTATAACTGGTTTTACTGTAGTTCCTAAAGATGCCGCAGCTAACCCGAAAAAGATTGAAAAGATTACAATCTGCAGAATTTCGTTAGTTGCCATAGCTTCAATAATACTCTTAGGAACAATATGCTCAACAAAATTCTCAAAAGATAAATTTTGCGTTTTAGCCGTTACCTCAGAAGCGGCTCCCATATCAACATTACCTAATTTAATTCCAACACCCGGCTCTAAAATATTTACATAAAAAAGACCAATTAATAAGGATATAAAAGAAGCAGTAAAAAACCATCCAAGTGCCTTACCTCCAATTCTTCCAACAGTTTTAATATCTCCTAATTTTGCAATTCCAACTACCAAAGTGGTAAAAACCAACGGAGAAATAATCATCTGAACCAATCGAATAAAAATAGTTGCCAGCATTTTTATTTTATTGCTGAACGATTGTGCTGCTTCAGTTGAAATCGAATTGTGCAATATAATTCCTAAAATAGCCCCCAAAATCATGGCTATTAAAATTTGACCTGTAAGTCCGGAAAAAAAAGATTTTTTTTGCTTTTGGATTGTATCCATTATTGTTTGATTTTATAATTAAAAAAAGACCTTCAATGCCTGCTTTTAAATTAATATGTCTTGTTGATTAAATAAAAATCAGCCAGAACAATAGCAGCCATAGCCTCAACGATAGGCACAGCCCTTGGCACAACGCATGGATCATGACGTCCTTTTCCGGTCATTGGTGTAATATTGCCTTTATTATCTAATGAATCCTGGGTCTGCATAATAGTCGCAACAGGCTTAAAAGCTACCCTGAAATAAATATCCATTCCGTTGCTGATGCCCCCCTGAATTCCACCTGAAAGATTCGTTTTTGTAGTTCCGTCAGGATTGTATAAATCGTTATGCTCGCTTCCTTTCATCTCTGAACCTGAAAAACCGCTACCATATTCAAAACCTTTTACTGCATTAATTGAAAGCATTGCTTTTCCTAGTTCGGCATGCAGTTTATCAAAAACAGGTTCGCCTAAACCAACAGGAACGTTCTGAATCACGCAAGAAACTACTCCTCCGACAGTATCACCCTGCTTGCGGATATCACGAATATACTCTTCCATAATTGCTGCCGATTTTTCATCAGGACAACGTACAGGATTACTTTCGATTTTAGAAAAATCCAACTCTTGATACGGTGTCTCCAAGTGAATTGGCCCTACAGATGAAACGTAGGCATTAATTTTAATTTCAGGCAGCATTTGTTTCGCAATTGCTCCTGCTACTACTCTACTGGCTGTTTCTCGTGCTGAGCTTCTTCCGCCACCGCGATAATCCCTAAAACCATATTTTTGATCATACACATAATCTGCATGACTAGGCCTGTAATTATCTTTTATATGTGAATAATCATCTGATTTTTGATTGGTATTCGGAATTATAAATCCGATTGGGGTTCCGGTAGTCTTGCCTTCAAAAATGCCCGATAAAAACCGAACCGCATCCGGTTCTTTCCTTTGTGTAACTATTGCTGATTGCCCTGGTTTTCTTCGTGCCATATCCAGTTCAATTGCCTCAAAATCAATCTCAATTCCTGATGGACAACCATCTATGATTCCGCCTAAAGCTTCCCCATGAGATTCTCCAAATGTGGTAACTTTATATAGTGTGCCGTAGCTATTTCCTGCCATTATAATTAGTTTTGAGCAAATGTAAGTTTTATGAATTAAATTAAAAAATTTAAAACAGTATTGACTTGGAGAATCTCACTTAAAAAATCATAATTTATTAAAACTACAGTTAAATTGATAACCTTTTGATAAAATAAAATCCCTTTTGGTTTACTTCATTTGTTAAACTTCAAATTAATAAAAAATTGAAAAAAAGAAATGTCGAATTGGTCATCATTTCAGATGTGCATTTAGGGACTTATGGCAGCCATGCCAAAGAGTTAAACAACTACCTTTCAAGCATTAAACCTAAAACATTAGTATTAAACGGCGATATTATTGATGCCTGGCAATTTAGAAAATCCTATTTCCCGAAATCACATTTAAAAGTTATTCAGCGCATCATCGGAATGGCTTCAAAAGGTACAAAGGTGTATTACATTACAGGAAACCATGATGAAATCCTGAGAAAATTCAGTGACATGAATATGGGGAATTTTTCTTTGGTCGACAAATTGGTTTTAGAATTAGACGATAAAAAAGCATGGATTTTTCACGGGGACGTTTTTGATGCCTCTGTACAACATTCAAAATGGATTGCAAAACTGGGAGGCTTAGGTTATGACTATTTGATTCTGTGCAATCGATTTGCAAATTGGTGTTTAGCAAAATTGGGAAGAGAACCTTATTCATTTTCAAAAAAAATAAAAGCAAGTGTAAAAAAAGCTGTTAAATTTATTTCTGATTTTGAAACAACTGCTACTGATCTGGCTATAGAAAAAAAATATGATTATGTTATATGTGGTCACATTCATGAACCCAAAATTATTAAAAAAGAGAACAAACATGGTTCAACTTTATATTTAAATTCGGGAGACTGGATTGAAAATTTAACCGCTCTGGAATACCACAAAAAACGCTGGAAGTTATTCGCTTATTCTAATGCTGACTTTAGCGAAACAGAAGAAAATCTTTTTGAAATGGAGGATATTTTAACTTCAAAATTAATAACTTCAATTATAACCAAAAAGTAACTTTTTTACAATTAACAACTTACTCAACACTTAGCTTGAACTGAAAAATTATTTCATAAAATATGGGAATTACATAACAATTTTAAACAATTTTATACGTTTGATCTGAACAGTAATTATAATTTTGACAAAAATTAATAACCATTTTTATGAAAAAAATCATTTTATCTGCCATCATGCTATTTGGATTAGCATTTATGGCACAAGCACAGGGAATTTCTAAACATGCATTAGGATTACGTCTGGGGGACAATAACGGATTTGGAGGTGAAATATCATACCAATTAGGGCTGAACCAAAAAAACAGACTTGAATTTGACTTAGGATGGAGAGACGACAGATATGTTGATGCAATAAAAGGAGTTGCTCTTTATCAATGGGTATGGAATATTGATGGAGGCTTCAACTGGTATGCCGGTGTTGGGGGTGGTGTTGCAGCCTGGGATTACGATTATAACGGACCTGGAGGCGACTTTGATGACAGGGGAACATATGTTTTTGCAGCTGGTGATATTGGTATAGAATACAGATTTAAGGAATTTCCTCTTACTCTATCATTAGATGCCAGACCTGAAATTGGTTCAGGATATTATGATGACGATAACTTTGGTTTCGATGTAGGTCTAGGAGCAAGATTCAGATTCTAAATTTCCAATAAAACTTTATAAAAAAACCTGTCGTTTAAAAGCGACAGGTTTTTTTTACTTGATAACGATCTCTTTTTTAGAGTGTATTTTCACAACCGTATAAGGATAACTAATCACCTGCATCACCATAGCATCTTTAGCAGGAACATTTTCTTTAACAGTAATAATAATGTTTTTATCGTTTTCTTCAACCTTTTCAACTTCAATTGAATAACCCCCGGTATTTTTTTCTCCCATATTCAGAATCACATAATTAGAATGATCAATATCATCCTTTTTCATTTTATCCTTTAAAAGCGGATCATTCTGAAGCATCATGATTTCGTTTGGTTCAGTCAAAATTTCAAAAAATTTGATATTTCCACCTCCATCAGACTGTTTTGTCAAAATTTCATACAATGCTGTGTTTGAATCTGATGTTTTTTTTACACCACAGGAAATCAAGACAAAAACTGCTAAAACCGAAATTACTTTTTTCATTTACCGTTTGTTTTATAGTTAATTCTATTCTTTATAATCGTCAATCGCTCTTTGATATAAGGCTTCATATTTAGGTAATATGTTTTTGATGTCGAATTTTTTTGCAACTTCGAGAGCATTGTTCTTAAATTCTCTCAAAACCTTATCATCTTTAAGGATTTTAATAGCATTAGAAGCCATTTCTTCAATATTTCCAACATCACTTAAGTAGCCCGAAATACCATCAAAATTTACTTCTGGCAAACCGCCTGAATTACTCGAAATTACAGGTACCCCGCAAGCCATAGCTTCCAGGGCTGCCAAACCAAAACTTTCTGTTTCTGATGGCAGTAAAAACAAATCCGTTAAAAGTAAAATCTTATCAATTTCATTGCTATTCCCGAAGAAAATTACCTTCTCCAGAATTCCTAATTCCTGACATAAAATCTCTGCATTCTCTTTTTCAGGACCGTCCCCAACCATCATCAGTTTTGCGGGCATTTCTTTCTGGATATTATAGAAAATCTTAATAATATCCGGAATTCGTTTTACCTTTCTAAAGTTACTGATATGGGTAATAATCCGCTCATTTTCCTTTGCCATAACACTTCGATGGCAGGGTGCTGAAGGATCTTTAACCACTTTATCCAATTCAATAAAATTGGGAATCACTTTAATTTTATTCTTGATTTTGAATAACTTCAACGTATCGTCTTTCAAACTTTGGGAAACCGAAGTCACATAATCTGATTTATTGATGCTGAAAGTTACTGCAGGTTTATAAAAAGGATGATTTCCAACAAGCGTAATATCCGTACCGTGAAGCGTGGTAACCATCGGAAGGTTAATTCCTTCGTTTTTTAGCATTTGTTTTGCCATATAACCCGCATAAGCGTGAGGAATTGCATAATGTACATGCAAAAGTTCGATTTTGTACAACTTTACCATATCAACCAATTTGCTTGACAAAGCCAATTCATAGGGCTGATAATGAAAAAGAGGGTATTCAGGAACGTTTACTTCGTGATAATGAACATTTGGATTTAAAAGCGCCAATCGCACAGGCTGGCTATACGTAATAAAATGGATTTCGTGTCCACGTCTGGCTAATTCAAGACCTAACTCAGTGGCAACTACCCCACTTCCGCCAAACGTCGGATAACAAACTATTGCTATTTTCATGTATTAAATTTAGTACTACGAAAGTACTCAAAAAACACGTTTAATTACAGTTTTAGATTGTTAGATTTTCCTTAATTTGTAGCTACTTCTTAGACAACATAATTGATAATCATTTCAAGAAGCAGTAATTTTCAGTTTTTAAGGAACACCTGTCCCGCTGTCCGTTATATCTTTTATGGCAAACCCCGCCATAAAAGGATATCACTCCCATCGGGGCTAGATTAGAGGTTTTTGTTTTTGTAAAAGCCTTTTATCCTGTGCTACATAAACCCTAACAGGTTTCTCGCAATTTTTGTGATTCCGATTTTTATAAAAAAAACCAAATCTTCGGGTACTGAATTACCTTTTTATTAACATTATCTGCATCTTGAAGGGATTGAAATCAAATATAATAATATGCCATTCCGAGAAAAAAGAAAACTCCGTTGTTGAATCAACAAGATTAGCATTTCTTTGTGGAGTTACTTGCGGGGATTCCTCGTTCCTCGGCATGACAAACTTTGACAAAAAACCTGAAACCTGAAACAATTTAAACCAATTAACTTCAAAAAAAAAGGCATAAAACCTAAATTTCATGCCTTTCAATATACTATAATGTCTCTTAGAAAAATCGACTGTGCCAGCTATCAGCCGCAGGAACTTCCCATGATTCGTTAAACTCTTCGATATTGTTTACCAAATTATTAAACACAATGGTATTCTCTGATACCGATTTGTCTTTTACCATTTTCTTGAAATCAATTAAGGGTTTATGAGCGATATGCTCACCAAGTTTAAAAGTAACATTCATTTTATCAAGCAAATCAACGTTATATTTCTTCTCCAAACCCTGAATAAATTCAACCGAACTGTCAATCGAACAGCCTGTAGCAGCCTGTACTTCCTGATTAACAGCTAATATGATAAAACGATTGTATTTTAGTTGATATGAAGCTTCCAGACTTGTTCCGTGTGCTGCCCATTGTTCAACAAATGATTTTAAATCTGTTTCTATTTCAGAAAATTCTTCCTCAGAAAATTTTCTGTTCGATTGATAAATCCAGACTCTGGATTCACCGGGTAAATTTTCAAAAGGTATATACATTTTTAATTTTAGATTTTATTTTTTTGTTTCAGGTTTCAGGTTTCAAAACTTAGAACCTTAGCCTCTTAGTAGCTCAGAATCTTAACTAAAGATCTTGCGCATTAGCAATTAACTCAGCAATATCCATCACCTTTACAGAACCTTCTTTTTCTTTGTTTTTGATACCGTCTGTTAGCATAGTGTTACAGAATGGGCAACCTGCAGCAATAATATCCGGCTGGATTTCAAGCGCATCTTCGGTTCTTTCGATATTTACTTCTTTGTTTCCTGGTTCTGCATCTTTAAACATTTGTGCACCTCCGGCTCCGCAGCATAATCCGTTTGCTTTTGAACGTTTCATTTCGACTAATTCGACATCAAGTTTCTGAATCAGATCTCTTGGCGCTTCATAAACTTTGTTGGCTCTTCCTAAATAACAAGGATCGTGAAAAGTGATTTTCTTTCCTTTAAACTGACCGCCTTCAACTGTGAGTCTTCCTTCGTCAATTAATGATTTTAAAAACTCTGTATGATGAATTACTTCATAGTTTCCTCCCAATTCAGGGTACTCATTTTTCAAAGTATTAAAACAATGCGGACAGGCTGTTACTATTTTTTTAGCTTCGTATGCATTCAAGACCTCGATATTCATCATGGCCTGCATCTGAAACAAGAATTCGTTTCCGGCTCTTTTTGCAGGATCTCCGGTACAGCTTTCCTCTGTACCCAATACCGCAAAAGAAACATTTGTACGGTTTAGAATTCGCACAAAAGCTTTTGTGATTTTTTTAGCCCTATCATCAAAACTTCCTGCACAACCAACCCAGAACAATACTTCCGGTTGTTTTCCTTCGGCCAGCATCTCTGCCATTGTTGGTACTACTAAACTTTCTGACATCTTCTTTTTTTTGTTTAATAGGTTAATCATTAAAGACGGGTTAGCTATTAACGAATCTAACTCCAAACTTCCTTAAAACCTAAAATTTATTTTATTGAATCAATTAAACGAATTAACGATTAACCAATTAAATATTTTTTTTTAATTTTCGTTTTTCCAGTTCAATCTGTCCTGCTGGCTATATTGCCAGGGTGCTCCGTTATTTTCGATATTAGTCATCATCGCATTTAGCGACATTGGCGCAGCACTTTGTTCCATAACCAGATAACGGCGCATATCCATAATGATAGACAAAGGACTAATATTTACCGGACATTCTTCAACGCAGGCATTACAAGATGTACAAGCCCACAATTCTTCCGGGGTGATATAATCATTCAATAATGTTTTGTTATCCGGTACAAAAACTCCTTTGTTGGCATCTATATTTTTTCCTACTTCCTGCAAACGATCTCTCGTATCCATCATAATTTTACGGGGAGATAATTTTTTACCTGTTTGATTTGCTGGACACGCAGAGGTACAACGCCCACATTCTGTACAGGTATAAGCATTTAATAACTGAACCCAGCTTAAATCCTGGACATCACTTGCCCCAAATTTGGCAGGAACAGCGTTTTCATCCACCGGAGCAGTTGCAAACGGATCTGCATTTGGATCCATCATTAATCTTACTTCTTTGGTAACGGATGCCAGGTTATCAAATTTCCCTTTTGGTCTCAGATCAGCAAAATAAGTATTTGGGAATGCTAAAAGAATATGCAGGTGTTTTGAAAAATACAAGTAATTCATAAAACATAAAATACCTACAATGTGAAGCCACCAGAAAACTTCAAACAACAAGATCACCAATTCGTTTGACATTCCGTTAAAAAGAGGTGCTATAAACTGACTTACCGGAAAACTTCCTGCTTTATGAAAAACTCCTCCAGGAACATTTTGTAAATGCAGATCTGAGGCGTTCATCAATAAAAACATGATCATCAGAACGGTTTCAAAATACAATATATAATTCGCATCATTTTTAGGAAATCCATTTAAATCAGAATGTATAAAACGTTTGAGCCTAATGAGGTTCCTTCTGATCCAGAAAACGGTAACAGAAAAAATTACAAGTATCGCTAATATTTCAAATGAAGCTATTAATACATTATAGACTTCTCCCAAATAAGGGGCAAAAATTCTATGCGTTCCTAATAACCCATCAATAATAATTTCGAGCAATTCGATATTGATAATAATAAATCCAACATATACAAAAACATGAAGGATTCCGGCAACAGGACGTTTCACCATTTTAGACTGACCAAGAGCAATCAAAATCATGTTTGCCAAACGTTCTTTAGGATTATCTTTTCTGTCAACATCAATACCCAAATTGATATTCCGAATAATTTTTTTTACACCTGAAGCAAAAAAAGCAAAACCAGCTATCAAAACTATAGCGAATAAAATATTATCTAGGTAGCTCATTTCCTTTATTTTTTAGTCGTCGTATTTTTATCTTCTGTTGGCGCTACATAAGGTTTGTTCTTCTTCCCAAAAACAGAAACATTTACATAACGTGTTGGATGCAACCGCACATCCTGCAAAAGCAGTTCTAACTCTTTTGAAGTTTTAGACAAATTATCATACAAGGCATCATCATTTAAAAGTTTGCCTGCTGTACCTTTTCCAGAGTTTAAATTACTCATAATACCATCTACCTTAGCCAAAGTCTGGTTTAAGTTCCTAACTGTTTTACCTAAATCGGCCTTGTTTAAAGAATCTGATATTTTATTGAAGTTGCCTGACATTTTATTCAAATTCGTCACCACTCCGTTAATCTGTCCTTTATTTGTATCCAGAATAGAATTAAGGCTTCCTGAAGCTCTGTGAAATTGCTCCATCGTCTGACTCAATTCAGACAATGCTTTCTTTATATCTTCCTGACCTTTTTTATCCAAAACATTGTTTAATCCGGAAACCAGTGTATTAATATTAGCCAGCATTAAATCCAGTTTTTGCTGAATTGGTTCCATTTTACCCCCTAAAGATTCTGTTAATCCTAATTCTACAACCGATTCAAGAGTTTCTCCATCATCAGCCGGATTTTTATCTGCCAGATTTGGAATAATTTTGATTTGCCTTCCGCCAATTAAACTTGGGGAGTACAATGCCGCTTTACTGGTTTTAGAAATTGGAAAATCAGTTTTTAGCTGAAGTTCCACTAATAACTTGCCCGTTGTTTCATTGATTGTAATTTTATTTACTTTACCAATTCCAAGTCCGTTTAAAGTTACCGGAGCTGATTTTGCCAAATCTTCAACATTATCATATTCTACATATAATGTTTTGTAATTTGTAAAAAGGTCTCTGCCTTTTAAAAAACTATAACCCCAAATAAATAATAAAATTGACGCAATGACTAAAATAGCCGTTTTAATTTCTCTTGTTAGTTTCAAAATTGTAAGTGTTTAATACAAAATTAATATAAATATCCGAACTTACCAGTATTATTTGATGGCTTCCTGAATACTGATTTTTTCTCCATCTCTGGTAGCTACCAAAAATGCCGCTCCATATCCTTTGCTTTTAGCTTCTTTCAAATATTTCTGGGCTGTTTCATAACTGGAAGTTTCCTGATAGAAATATTTATAAATGTTATTTTCATAAATCATTGTCACATTCTTTAAACCTTTAAATTTTTTAGGCTCTAATGGTGTTTTTTTTATGCTTGCTATAAGCTGCACCTTAAAGAAAGTCCCTTTAGGAGTATCTTTAACTGGTTTGGGAGTAGTTTCAACTGTTTTTGGCTTTGCAGGAACAGAAGTATCTTTTGCAGGTTTTACTTCATTTATTTCAGGAGCCCCGGTTCCGAAGTATTCTCTTTTATAACTTAATATTGCACTTGCAATTGCCTCTGCAATATCGTTTTGCCCTGCTTCTGAATTTAAAATATCTCCTTCTGTAGGATTAGACACAAATCCTGTTTCTACTAAAACCCTTGGCATATATGCCTTATGAAGTACCATAAAAGGAGCCTGTTTAACTCCCCCGTGACGAAGTTTTTTTCCTAATTTCTCAAAATTATCTTCAATTTTACTGGCTAGTGAGATACTATTATCCAGATATTCTTCCTGCATCAGGGTCATTCCTATCATTGATTCAGGCGAATTGGGATCATAGCCTTCGTACTTACGTTTGTAATCCTTTTCTAAAGTAATTACAGAGTTCTCTTTTTTCGCAGCTTCAAGATTCGATGCTACCTTACTCAAACCCATGACATAAGTTTCTGTTCCGTCTGCAGCTGTATTTTTATTTGCGTTACAGTGTATGGAAACAAAAATATTAGAATTGGCCCTGTTTGCGATATTGGCTCTTTCTACTAAATCGATAAAAACATCTGTTTTACGGGTATAAATAACATGAACATTTGGATTTAGTTCTAAAATTTTCCCTACTTTCAAAACAATCGCCAAAGCAATATTTTTTTCAATACGACCACTATAAACAGCTCCAAAATCATGATCACCATGCCCTGCATCAAGAGTTACTTTGAAAACATTAGACTGAGAGTGGCCACAAAAAGACGTTATAGTTAGAAAAAAAATAAATATTAATTTAGTTTTGTTTAAAATGTTCATAAATCTAAAAGTTAATTTTAATAAAATGCAAAGCTATAATTTTTACAATTGATTATTTTTGCCAAAAAATTATATGTAAGTTTGACATGTCAAAAAACAAGCCATACTTTTACAAAAATAGCATTTAAACCTTTGCATACAAACTTATTTAATATCGTTTTGTTATCATTTTTCCTAAGTTTAGGATGTGGTAATTTATATTCACAAGAAAAAAAGCCTAAAAAAAATCCGTTACCAATTGCAGGACAAACTGATAAAGATAAAAAGGCTTCTACAGATACTACAAAAACTGTAAAAGACACAATTAAAGCTGACAGTATAAAACCTAAAAAGGCTTTTTTGGACGGAATAGTGAAACGTACCGCAAAAGGTTACCAAAAAATTGACCAAAAAAACAAAACATTAACCCTTTATGATGAAGCTGAGTTATACTATAAAGATATAGAACTAAAATCAGGAATTATTGTTCTTAATTATGACAAAGATGAAGTATATGCCGGAAGAATAAAAGATTCTGCCGGGGTATTAACACAATATCCAAATTTTAAACAAGGATCTAATGAGGTTCAGCCAGATTCGATTCGATTTAATTTTAAAACTAAAAAAGCTTTAATTTACAATTCAAGAACAGAACAGGGAGAATTCAAGATAAAAGCACAGGTTACTAAAAAAGAAAATGACTCTGTTTACTATTTGAAGGGTGCTCGTTTTACTACCTCTACAGATGTTGACAATCCTGAGTACTATTTTAGGACAAGTAAGGTAAAATTTGTTCCCGGAAAAAAAGTAATTACAGGATTGACAAATATGGTTATTGCAGATGTACCCACCCCAATTGCATTACCGTATGCTTATTTCCCTATGAGCCAGGAAAAAAGTGTTTCCGGAATTATTATCCCTAGTTATAATGACTCGAATACCAGAGGATTTTCACTACAAAATGGAGGATATTATTTTGCTTTAAGCGATAATTATGATCTAACCGTCTTAGGTGATTATTATACAAATGGCAGCTACGCTATGCGCTTTGAATCTTCTTATGCAAAAAGGTACAAATATAGAGGGAATGTCAATTTTAGATTTGAAAATTTAATATCAAGTGAAAGAGGTTATCCTGATTACTCAAAACAAAATATTTATAATCTTCAGTGGTCACATTCAAAAGATTCTAAATCGAATCCCAATTCCAGTTTTTCTGCCTCTGTAAATATGGGTAGCAGTAAATATTTTAAGCAGTCCATAAATCAGGCCAACATTGGTTCAAGCTTAAATAACACGCTTAGCTCATCCATTTCCTGGAATAAAACTTTTAATACAATCCCACAAGCCAGAATAGCATTAACGGCAACACATTCTCAGAATACGCAAACAGAAGAAATCAACATGACACTTCCGTCTTTACAGGGAAGTATTGATCGTATATATCCTTTTGTTGGAAAAGACGGGGTCAAAAAAGGTTTAATTAAAAACATTAACTTACAATATAATGTCAGCGGTAAAAACAGTTTTGTAACTAACGATTCCTTATTTTTCAAACCTCAAATGTTTGATAATGCACAAATTGGGATGCAACATAGTATACCGCTTAGTACCAATTTTAAAATATTCAAGTACTTTAGTGCCAGTGCCTCTACCAATTATCAGGAAACCTGGGTAACTAAAACAATCAATAAATCTTTTGACCAGAGTTCAAACTCTGTTGTAGAGAAAACAGTGAATGGTTTTGACGCCTTTAGAACCTATAACTTTAGCTCAAGCTTAGGAACAACTATTTATGGTACTTTTAAATTTGGGGATACAAAGAAAATACAAGCCATACGTCATGTCATGCGTCCTTCATTTTCCTATTCCTATACTCCTAGTTTTGAAAAATATTATGACACCTATGCTATAGACGCAACTGGCACAAATTATAAAGATTACACCCGATTTGAAAATGGTGTTTACGGATCGCCTGGGAAATCAAATTCCAACATTATAGGATTTGATTTAAGCAATACTTTTGAAGCAAAGGTAACTGACAAAGACAGCACCAAAACTGAACCTAAAAAAGTAATGCTGTTAAATAATTTAAATTTCAGCACAAGCTATAATTTTAATGCTGACGGAAAAACAACATTTGCTCTTGAGCCTGTTCGTGTGAGCGGTGGTACTCAATTATTTGAAAACAAAATGAATGTTAATTTTGCAGCAACTTTAAATCCGTATGCAATTGATAATTCCGGACAGCAAATTAATGTGTTCAATATTAATAATGGAGGAAGCCTGTTCAGAATGACAAGCGCAAATATGACTTTGAATTATTCTTTTTCAAACAAAAATGACAAAAAGGATGAAAACAAGCAAAGTAAAAGAAATGGAGGTCGGGATGATGATTTATTTGGAACAAACACCGACCTTAATGATACCCGAAAAAGCCAGTTTGCAGAAGAAGATTCTGAGAATGTCATTACGGAATTCTTTAATTCAAAACTTCCCTGGGATATGACAATGGCTTATTCGTTAACTTATTCAAATACTAACCGGGAAAATAAGATCTCAGGAAATTCAATCATGGTTTCAGCAAATATGGATATCACACCTAAATGGAAAGGCGGAATCTCAACCGGTTATGATTTCGTACAAAAAGGTGTTACTTTTACCCAACTACGTTTTGAAAGAGATTTATTAAGCTGGAGAATGTCTTTTAACTGGACACCACTAGGCACTTATGCGAACTGGAATTTCTTTATCGGAATAAAATCAGGAATGCTCAGTGACATAAAATGGGATAAACGAAGTAACTCTAACAGATAAACCTTTAAAAAAATTTAATATTCAGATATGAAAAAAATAATCTTTACCGAAAAAGCACCAGCTCCTATCGGCCCTTATAATCAGGCTGTTTTATCCGGAAATATACTGTATGCTTCCGGACAGATCGCTATAAATCCATCTACAGGGGAACTTATTACCGAAAACATTAACGACGAAACACATCAGGTTATGCAAAATATCGCTGCTATTTTAGAAGCTGCGGACATGACTTTTGAAAACGTTGTAAAAGCTTCAATCTTTATAATGGATATGACTAATTTTGCCGCCATTAATACCGTTTACGGATCATACTTTAATGAAAAAACCGCTCCAGCTCGTGAAACGGTTCAGGTGGCTTGTCTGCCAAAAAATGTAAATATTGAGATTTCTATAATTGCTGTGCAATAGCATCCAATAATAATTGTGCCGTTGCTTCATTAGTTGCCAGTGGCACATTATGTACGTCACAAACCCTGATAAGCATATTTATATCTGCTTCATGTGGATGACTTGACAAAGGATCCTTAAAAAAGAAAACCATTTGGGTTAAGCCTTCTGCTACCCTTCCGGCTATCTGAGCATCACCTCCTAATGGCCCTGAAAGCATTCGTCTTGTTCTAAAGCCAGCAGCCTCTGCTTTTCCTCCGGTAGTACCGGTACCAATAAGGCTAATATTTTCATTTTGCAGTACTGATGTGTTTTTAATTAAAAAATTAATTAAATCTGCTTTTTTACCATCATGCGCAATAATTGCAATTTCCATTCTGATTATTTATTTATTAGCAACGTGATAAGCGATAAGACCATCAATTGGACGTCTTAAAACATTACCTAACTTAAGTTCGTATTTATCAAATGTTTCCTGGAGCTCATCTTTTAAATAAAAAGCTATTGAACCTACAAAATGAACAGGAACCTCCTGGCAATTATCATATTGTTTAATATAGTTTTTAACGAAAGATTTCATTCCCTTAAAAATAATTTTTCTGCAAAATTCAGAATCTTTATGCTGAATCAAAAACTTAGCAAAAGTGGCCAGATAAGCATTAGGGTTTGGTTCTTTGTATAATTTATTTTTAATGAAATCCGGATCTAAATCATATTCTTTTTCTAATTCGATTGCCAGTTCTTTTGGCATTTTATTAAAATAATACTTTCTGATTAGTTCTTTTCCAAAAACGTTTCCACTACAATCATCCATTACGATGTAACCTAGTGACTGCACTTTTTGATGCAAAATTTTACCATCAAAATAACTACAATTAGAACCTGTTCCTAAAATACTGACAATTGCTTGTTCTCCCTTTGGTGTTGTTGCATATACTGCAGCATAAGTATCTTCATGAACCTCTACAATAGCATTTTCAAAATATTCCTGAAATACCTGAGATAAAGATTGTTTCATTCTGTCTGTACCGCAGCCTGCACCATAAAAGAACAAATGGGTAGCTTCTTTTTTGTTCTGCGAAATATCAAAACGGTCATTTACTCTTTCGATAATCTCGGGACCATCAAGAATTTCGGGATTTAAACCTAAAGTTTGTGTTGTGAACAATACTTTTCCACTGTCATCAATCGCAATCCAGTCTGCTTTAGTAGATCCACTATCAACTATTAATTTCATTTTAGTTTGGTTTTTGAGTTAGTTTTTCTTTAATTACAAGTGTGTTTTTTACATTAATTAAAGACATAACAAAAATAAGAAATCCCGTCATTTTGAAATAACGGGACTTTCTCTCTGAATAAAATATTATTTTAAACCTGCAATATGCACAGATAAATCAATTAATTTACTAGAGTATCCGTACTCATTATCGTACCATGATACTAATTTAAAGAAAGTTGAATTTAAACCAATACCTGCAGTGGCATCAATGATTGAAGTTCTTTTGTCTGAAATGAAATCCTGAGAAACAACAGCATCTTCAGTGTAGCCCAAAATACCTTTCAGGTTAGTTTCAGAAGCTTTTTTCAAAACAGCCATAATCTCTTCGTAAGAAGTCTCTTTAGCTACTTTTACAGTTAAATCTACTGTAGAAACGTCAGCAGTAGGAACACGGAAAGCCATCCCTGTTAATTTTCCATTCAGTTCAGGAATAACTTTTCCAACAGCTTTTGCAGCACCAGTCGAAGAAGGGATAATATTGATTGCCGCTGCACGTCCACCTCTCCAGTCTTTTCTGGAAGGTCCGTCAGCAGTCATTTGAGTTGAAGTTGTAGCATGAACAGTAGTCATTAAAGCTTCAACAATTCCGAAATTATCGTGAATAACTTTTGCTAAAGGAGCTAAACAGTTTGTTGTACAAGAAGCATTAGAAACTACTAGATCAGAAGCTTTTGCAGTTTCATGGTTTACACCCATTACAAACATTGGAGCATCTGCAGAAGGAGCAGAAATAATTACTTTTTTAGCACCACCTTTAATGTGCTCATTTGCAGTTTCGATAGTTGTGAAGATACCTGTACACTCAGCAACTACATCAACATCAACTTCATTCCATTTTAAGTCCGCTGGATTTCTTTCAGCAGTAATGCGGATATTTCTTCCGTTTACATACAATTTTCCTTCTTTAACTTCTACATCTCCGTCGAAACGACCGTGAACGGAATCATATTTTAATAAGTATGCCAAGTGATCTACATCTAATAAATCATTGATAGCAACTACTTCTACATTATCTCTATTGAAAGATTCTCTAAAAACGATTCTTCCAATTCTTCCAAATCCGTTTATTCCTAATTTTACTTTTGACATTTTACTCGATTTTGTTTTTGTTTTTATTTTACTAATTTAAAGTTTAATTTCCTCACTATAAACTTCGTTCCTTATTATGTTGACATGATATCAGATACCCTTAATAATTCCATATCAATTTCAGATTTCCCTTTAATTGCTTGTTCTAACGGTGTCAGTGTTACTTTATCCTGCTGTAAACCAACCATATAATTTGACTTACCATCTAACAATGATTCTACTGCTTTTACTCCTAAACGGCTTGCTAAAACCCGGTCGAAGCATGATGGAGAACCACCGCGCTGCATGTGTCCGAGAACTGAAACACGGACATCATACTCAGGTAAATTAGCTTCAACATAATCTTTTAATTCGAATACGTTTTTACCAATTTTATCGCCTTCTGCAATAACTACTATACTTGATGATTTTCCTGAAGCTTTACTTTTTTGAAGAGAGTCTAAAAGTCTTTCCAGACCTAAATCTTCTTCGGGAATAAGGATTTCTTCGGCTCCTGCACCGATACCTGCATTAAGAGCTATATGCCCGGCATCCCTACCCATAACCTCCACAAAAAACAAACGGTTATGTGAACTGGCAGTATCCCTAATTTTATCAATACAATCTACAACTGTATTTAAGGCTGTATCGTAACCCAAGGTGTGACTGGTTCCAAAAATATCGTTATCAATTGTACCTGGAATTCCCATTACCGGAAAACCATATTCAGCATTAAAAATTAATCCCCCGGTAAAACTTCCGTCCCCACCTATAACTACAAGAGCGTCAACGCCTGCTTTTATAAGGTTATCATACGCTTTTTTTCTACCTTCAGGGGTTCTGAATTCAATTGAGCGTGCCGATTTTAAAATCGTCCCTCCTTTGTTTACAATATTATTTACACTTCGAGGTCCCATTTCTTTGAAGTCTCCCTCAATCATTCCCTGATAACCTCTATAAATTCCCAAACATTCTATATTATGATAGGCACATGTTCGAACAACGGATCGTATTGCGGCATTCATTCCTGGCGAGTCTCCCCCTGAGGTAAGGACACCTACTTTTTTTATTGTTTTTGGCATTATTTAAGTATTAAAGTGTAAAATTAGCAAACATTCATCACTTTTCAGTTGATGCTTATAATAAATTAGTAAAAACATCAAATTCAAACGTTTTCGGTTAATAAGTTTTTATATAGTAAAAAATTCATTAAAAATAATAAAAGCATGCTTTTTTAGTTAAAAATGTAAAATTAACAATCTACAAATGAAGTGTTATAAAATTATAGTTTTTGATAATTCATAAAAGTACTCAAAAAATCGCTTAACAATTTTGCTTAAAAATCATCATCAGGAATCAGTCCCTGGTCATTACTCTTTTGTTGCTCTTGTTGTTTTTCTTCTTTTTTATCAGATTCTTTTTTATCCCTTTCAGCTTGTTTTTTAGCGTTTGTAAAATTTATATAATCAGGGTTTAAATTAGAATCCTGTAAATCGTTTGGATTTTTAACCGTTTTTTCTACTTTATACTTCTTAAAAATTTTATTGACTAACTCACTAAAAGTATCAAAATCTACTTCATAACTAATCCCAACTCCTTGTGTATAACCAATTCCCTGTCCTACGTAACTAATATCGTTTTCCTTATTAAACAAACGCAGATTTGCAGTTCCGTCTTCATTAATCCTATATTGTACCTCAATGTCCCCTACAATTGCCGATTCATTTATACCTCCTACCGGAACACCTACTTTTCCATTAATAGTAATCCGTTCATTTATTTGCGAAGATACCGTGGCTACTACCCTTCCATCAGCCTCCTGACCTATACGCCTGTCAGCTGAAACATAATTAAACCCAACATCAATTTTATCATTATCCGACTTAATGATACCTCCCAATAAGCTCATAGCTGTTTCGGATAATGTTCCTGATAAATCTCCCTGACTAAAACCATCTGTACTCATAAAAGAACCTGTAGACAATAGATATAAAGCCTGGGTCTGACGAATGTCTTTATCATCCAGTTTATATTGTATTTCTGATTTCAAAACATTACTTACAGAAGGAAACTGAATATCAAAATTTGGCTCAGGGCTAGTTAAATCGCCTCTTAAACCAATGACAACCTCTACAGGAACTTTTTTATTGAATGAGGAATTTTCTAATAATACAGCAGGATTCGCAATTGTTTTGTATACGGCTTCTAAATTTAATTGTGCCTTCATAGGGTTTCCTTCCCAAATAATTGACCCCCCTTTTCTAACAGCAAATTTTTTATCTATTAATCCGCCATATTTAAAGTTATAGGTACCTTCATAAGCCTGGAAATCCCCCCACATATTAAACTTACCAAGGGTATTTATTTTAAACAAAAGTGATCCATAACCTCTGCCTTTCATTCCGTGTCCGGAATCCCTGTCCAAAATAACCTCTATTTCTGCATCTGGTGTAATGTCAAAATCAAATTCTAATTCCAGACCATTATAATTTCTTGTTCTATCTACAATACCATTGGCCAAATTATATTTTTCCTTTGGTGTTACAAAATGGATAAAACTTTTTTCTTCTACACTTTGTACATTATTTATTGGAATTTTTATTTGAGTATCTTTACCAGATTTTGCGTCAACTTTAATAAATAAGGCTTCTGTTGGCCCTGTTATACTTGCTTTACCATTAATAAAAGCTGTTCCATAATATGCCGCATCATCACTATCCTTTGTATCAAGTGCCAATAATTTTTTTGAAGTTATCGTTAAATCTAGTTTCCAGTCTCCAAAATTCTTATGCTCGATGCTTCCATTCAGCATGCCCTTAGTTTTAAACTTCGTATCTGTAAGCTGATTATTCCTGAACAAAAACTTTTCATCTGTTAAATCTACGACAGTGCGGTTATTTAGCTCATAATCCGTATTAAGGTAGGTCACCGTCATGCCGGCTTTTTCTAAATAAAGCCTTCCATTGATTTCAGGTTTTTTAAGATTCCCGGCAATCGCAGCATTTCCGGAGACACTTCCTCGTATGTTGGATAAAACATTCCCTCCAATTGTGCTCAAAGCCGCCAGATTAAAGTTGTCGAGCTTTAATTTTAAATCTAATATTGTCTCTTTATTCTGAATCGCAAAACTTCCTTCTGCTTTGAAAGATTGGGCATAATTGTTTTCGACAGAAGAATTTATGGTAAACTTTTTAAACGTTTCGTCTCCCGAAATATCAAATTTCAAAGTTCCGAGGTCTATTTTATTTAAATTCAAATCATCGATTTCAATTGTAGCTGTTGGCTGGTAGCTATTTTTATTCTGTTTAAAATTTACGTTTCCGTTAAGGTTACCGTTCACAACAAATTTTTTATTCAGAGGAGTAATTTTATTGATGTCGACATCTTCAAAATTCAACACCAAATCTTTATAGTCGGTTCCTTTTATAATGCCGTTCAAATCAATTTTCTGATTTTCATGAGACAATATGATGTTATCAATTGTAAAATTTTTAAATTTCTGATCAAAAACTACTTTGTTATTATCTGCATCATCTTCGTTTAAATACCAGAGATAGTCTTTAAACTTTATCTCAGATTTATGAAGCCCTACTATATTATTTTTGCTTTTATCTATTGTATGGTAAAGGTTTAAATTAAAGTAATCCTCGCCTTTATTTCCTCCCTTGAATTCAGAGCGGACAAAAAGGGTGTCTTTTGCTGTTACATTAATCAGATTAAAGTCCCGAATTTTGTAGTATGGTGTTTTAATGCTATCCAGTTCTATAAATGCATTATACAAAGGGTTTTTATTATCAATATTGATTCGGATATTATCAAATGTATTTTTTGAGGCTGTTATCTTTTTGGAGTTAAATCGAAATTTGAATTCATGATTGTCAGCATCAATTCTTCCACGTAAAGCGGTACTCGAATCAATTTCAATATCCGGATACAACATTTCTACCACTTTATTGTAAACATGAAAATTAAAACGAAGGAATTGTCCTTTTTTAACTTTATAAGGTTTGTAATTTGTATAAAGGCTTCCAACAGAGTTCATGACCAGTTTATCTAACTGATCAAATTGAAACTTACCTACTATTTGACCGTTTACAACATCTGTCGAATTTATAGAGATGGTACGTAACTGATCTGCATCAAAGCTGGAATTGATGGTTACTTCATCAAAAACATAAGTTGATTTTGGATTTTGGTAAACGGCGTCTTTTATAAAGATATTTCCGTGTAAACTTTGAATAGAATTTCCGCTGACCTGTACAATGGCATCACCTGTAAAACTGGAAATTGAGTCATTTACAAATTTTAATTTTCGTAAATCCGAATTTTCTACATTAATATGAAAGTCATATCTGTTTTCACGTTTACTCAAATCAACCAATCCGTCAAAAGTCAAATTTAAATTAGGATCGTTAACCGCAACCTTTCCTTTGTAATATGGCAATTTAAAATTTCCATTTACAACAATATTATTATAAGTGTAATTATTATAATCCAGCTTAGTAATATCTCCTTTTACAATGGTATTTAAATATTTCTTAGAAAAGCCAACCCCGTCAATATCTAAATTTAAGGTTGTTTTACCAATATCTTTCCTCTTTAATAAAGCACCAACATTAAAATTATCCAAAACAATATTTCCTGAATAAGATGCCTTATCAATAAAATCCATATTGTTTATATGCAGTTCAGCCTTTCCATTACCCAAATCAGTTGCTACTCTAAATTTGGATTCTAAATCTGTGATCGAAACTTTTGCCGTACCTACAATATTAAACCTGCCTATTCTTTGCATTTCTTTAGGAAGTTTTTTTCCTAAAACATTCGGCAGCAAAACAACCAGATTATCATAACTGGAAATCAGTTTATCAAATTTACCACTCATAGAAAACTTTTGAGTTTTGTTTCCTAAAAGATTTCTAAAATTAATATTTCCTACAATCCGTGAGCCATTTGTATCACTGAATCTCAAGTGTTTCAGATTAAGGTTATTGAGGGGACCTTCTATCTTTGTTTTTATTTTAAAATGCTGATTTTTTCCTAATTCATTGTAAAAATAACGTATATCGTTAGAAGCTAATGAAGCAGAATCTAATTTAACATCGAACCTTACTTTATCTGTGAATTCCAGAAAATCTTTGATGTTATAATTTAAAATCGCTTTACCGTAAATATTGGATCTTTTGGTTGTTATAGCTAAATTTTCAAGTTTAATTTGTTTTCTGGTATAGCTGAATTTGGAACTCAAATTTGATACATATAAGCCTCTGTGGTCTAAAAAAGAAAATCTGTGAATATTTGTATTTATTTCAGAACCGTATAATTTAAATTCACTGATATAAATATTCAGTTTTTTAAAGTCTATAAGCTTCGGTGTCTTTTTATTTTCGTCAATTACAGAAAATGTACCTTGAGCAATATAAGCATTTTTAGCTGTTAACAAAAAGTGCTTTTTTGATTTGGTTGGTTTTCCAGATTCGAATAATCGTATAAAAACATTGATATTATTCTCATCTTCATTTTTATAGGTTTTCAGATTAAAAATCAGACCTGTCAGGCGGACATCTCCAAAAATCAAATCACCATCTATAAGTCTTGAAACACTTAAAATGTCTGTAGTAATAATATCTGAATAAATTAAAGTCTTTTTGTGATGATCCAGAATCAATACTTTTTTAAGTTTGACCCCACCAAAAACATTTATTGCTACTTTTTCAATACTAATATTGGTTTTAAAATCGGCATTGAGAGTATCTGTAATATAGTGTGCAATTTTAGTTTGTACGAAAGGCAAAGACAATGTAATAGCAAATACCAGTACAAGTAAAACGAACCCTATTAGGGTTCTGGATATTATTTTTTTTACTTTTTTGATAGCTGCTTTTATTTTAGTTGTCTTTTAAATTCATTTTGAACAGTCAAAGAACGACTGTTTTTTGATAAAAATTCTTTAATTTTGGCTCCTCCTTTACAATCAAAGAAAGTTGAAAATTTGATTTGTCAAATATAATTCAAAATTTGTGCCTTTATATGCAAAATTCAGAGGTTTTTATTCTTGCCATCGAAAGTTCCTGCGATGATACTGCCGCCGCGGTTTTACATAACGACAAAGTACTATCAAATGTTGTAGCAAACCAGTTAATTCACAATCAATATGGCGGAGTTGTTCCTGAATTGGCTTCCCGGGCACATCAACAAAACATTGTACCGGTTATTGATGCTGCATTACGCAAAGCAAATGTACAAAAAGAGCAATTAACAGCTATTGCTTTTACACAGGGTCCGGGCTTAATGGGGTCGTTACTTGTTGGGAGCTCCTTTAGCAAATCATTGTCATTGGCTTTAAAAATTCCACTGATTGCTGTAAATCATATGCATGCCCACATTTTGGCCCATTTTATAGACGAAGAAGGCTTTGATAAACCTGAGTTTCCGTTTTTAGCCTTAACTATTAGTGGCGGACATACACAAATTGTAAAAGTCAATGGCTATTTTGATATGGAAATCATAGGTGAAACTACTGATGATGCTGTAGGAGAAGCTTTTGACAAGAGTGCCAAAATCCTTGGACTTCCTTATCCGGGTGGTCCTTTAATAGATAAATATGCGCAGTTAGGAAACCCGAAAGCCTTTGCTTTTACAAAACCAAAGGTACCCGGATTAGATTTTAGTTTCTCAGGATTAAAAACTGCCATTTTATATTTCATTCAAAAGAAAAAAATTGAAAACCCAAATTTCATTGAAGAACACCTAAATGACATTTGTGCTTCGATACAAGATACGATTATTGAAATTTTGATGGACAAGTTAAAATTAGCGGTAAAAGAAACAGGAATTAAGCAAATCGCTATTGGTGGCGGGGTTTCTGCAAATTCAGGAATCAGAACTACACTGAAAGAAACTGAAAAAAAATACGGTTGGAAAACCTTTATTCCAAAATTTGAATATACTACAGACAATGCCGCAATGATAGGAATTGTAGGCTATCAGAAATATTTATCAGGCCGTTTTGAAACCTCAGCTGTTGTTTCTAAAGCGCGAATTCAATTTTAATTATGCAATTATTCTACAATCCGGGTATAGATGAAACGACTGAAACTTTTTCTTTTGATAAAGAAGAAAGCCGTCATATAATAAAGGTATTACGAAAAAAAGATTCTGATATTTTACACGTTACAAATGGCTTAGGGTTATTGTTTGAAACCAAAATCACGCTGGCTTCAGACAACAAATGTATTGTTGAAGTACTTTCGGTAAAAAAATCCCCTGAACCTAAATTTCATTTGCATTTAGCTGTAGCCCCTACAAAAATGAATGATCGCTATGAGTGGTTTTTGGAAAAAGCAACAGAAATTGGTGTACGGGAAATTACACCTGTTTTTTGCGACCGCTCAGAAAGAAAAGCAATAAATGCTGAACGTTTTGAGAAAATAATTCTTTCGGCAATGAAACAATCAAACGAAACTTTTTTACCAAAATTAAATTCCTCAATTTCATTTAAAGAATTCATCAAACAAAAAAGTGAAGGCCTGAACCTTATTGCACATTGCGAAGAAACAGCTAAAAAATCACTGAAACAAGTCTTGAAACCAAACGAAAATGTAACCCTCTTAATTGGTCCTGAAGGCGATTTTTCTGAAAAGGAAATTGCATTGGCTCTCGAAAATAATTTTCAGCCTGTAACTTTAGGAAATACCCGTTTACGTACTGAAACGGCAGCAGTTGTTGCCTGTCATAGTGTTGTTTTTTTTAATGAAACTACAAATTAACCAAACCATAAAATTGGTATGAAAAAATTATTCTGTTTGTTTTTATTGCTTTCGGTTTCCTGCTTTTCACAAGAAATCGCTTTACTAAAATATAATGGTGGCGGAGACTGGTATGCAAATCCAACTTCATTACCTAATTTAATCCGGTTTTGTAATTCGAATATTTATACTCAGATAAAAGCTAAACCATCAACGGTCGAACCCGGTAATCCTGATTTGCTTTCCTACCCTTTTGTACATATGACGGGACATGGAAATGTTGTTTTTAGCGATACTGATATAAGCAATCTTAGAAATTATCTAAACGGAGGAGGTTTCCTTCATATTGACGACAATTACGGAATGGATCAGTACATCCGAAAAGAAATCAAAAAAATTTTCCCAAATAACAATTTAGTTGAAATTCCGGCTAGTCATCCTATTTTTCAAAAGCCTTTTCCTTTTCCGAACGGATTACCAAAAATTCACGAACACGATGCTAAAAGACCACAGGCATTTGGGATTTTTGTAGAAAACAAACTTGTCCTGCTCTATACTTACGAATGCGACCTTGGTGATGGCTGGGAAGATCCCGAAGTAAATAATGATCCGGCTGAAGTACGCCAAAAAGCACTAAAAATGGGTGCTAATATTATCAATTATATTTTTACCAATTAATACCCAAAAAGTGCAGCTTACTCACAAAGAAAATCAATTTGAAAGAAAAACATTTCCAATAACACTTGTTTGTGATCATATCTATTTTCAGCAAAATATTGGTTCTCTTTTTAGGATTAGCGAAGCATTTGGAGTCGAAAATATTATTTTTTTAGGTAAAAATATCCCCTTAACTCCCAGAAAAATAAATAAAACTTCAAGAAGTACCCATCTTCATGTTCCTTATACTGTCGTAGAAGAAACGGCAGCATTAATAGATTATTTAATCGAAAATAACTTTGAAATTATTGCTTTAGAGATTACAAGTAACAGTAAACCTCTAAAAGAAATTAGTATTCCTGATAATAAAAAAATTGCTCTTTTAGTAGGAAGTGAAATTGACGGAATTAGTAATGACCTTTTAAAAATCTCAGATCAAATTGTTCATATTACTATGTTTGGGAAGAACAGTAGTATGAATGTCGTACAAGCTACAAGTATAATTTTGTACGAATTAACTTCTAAATAAAAATTTTAACACTTTGTAAGAACTAGATTTCATAAGGGTTTGTAAAATTCTGGTTAATAAAATGTTATAAAAAATTTTGTGGTATCTATTTTTTGTTATAAAATTGTATGAATATTTAACCTAAAAACAATTTTATAACAAAAAACCCCTTTTATCATGAAAAAAATTCTTTTTTCTGCAGTTACAGCCCTTGTGCTGTTTTCTTGCCAAAATGAACAAACAGAATCATCAGATTCAAGTTTAAATGTTGCTTCCAGACGTGTTTGTGCATCGCAACAAGTTTTAGAGGAGCAATTAAAAGCTGATCCTATGCTCGCTATCAGAATGAATGAAATTGAAGCTTTTACACACAAAAGTATTTTGACAAACCGATTAGTAAATGGTAAAATCGAAATTCCTGTTGTGGTAAATGTTTTATACAGAACTACTGCACAAAACATTTCGAATGCTCAGATTCAATCTCAGATTGATGTTTTAAACAAAGACTTCAATGCCTTAAATTCAGATTACAACAGTGTTCCTGCTCTCTTTTCAGGTGTAAAAGCAAATGTGGGAATAACATTCGTTTTGGATCAGGTAATTAGAAAATCGACTACCAAAACCCAATGGGGAACAAATGATGCGATGAAAAAAACTGCTCAGGGCGGATTAGCTCCTACATCACCAACAACGAAACTTAATTTATGGTCATGTGCTATTGGTAATGATATCCTAGGATATGCGCAATTTCCAGGAGGATCATCATCGACTGATGGAGTTGTTATAGATTACCGATATTTTGGTCTTTCTGGTGCAGCAAATGCCCCATTTAATTTAGGAAGAACAGGAACACACGAAGTGGGCCACTGGATGAATTTACGTCATATTTGGGGAGATGCAACTTGCGGAAGTGATTTAGTATCTGATACTCCAACTCATAATGAAGAAAATTATGGCACACCAGCTTATCCTCACTACAGCACATGTGCTGGAACACCGGTAGAAATGACCATGAACTATATGGATTATACTAATGACAATGCCATGTACATGTTCACATTAGGACAAAAAAGCAGAATGGCTGCCATATTCGCCTCAGGAGGTCCAAGAGCGGCTTTTGGAATTTAAAAAAACAAAAAGTTAATAATTAAAGCGAGATGTAACAATCTCGCTTTTTTTATATATTTTTAGTCAAAAATCAGATCCATGGTCACATCAAAAATTATTTCAAATGGGATTTTAAGAGCTTTAACCACAATAGTGGTTATAGGATTAATCTTGTACTTTTTATACGAAATACAAACTGTAATTGTATATCTGTGTATCTCCCTGATATTATGCTTGATTGCAAATCCTTTGGTACAGTTTTTAAAAAATAAATTAAAATTTAGTAACTCACTAGCAGCTACAACAACTATTATACTTTTTATTTTAATGATGGTTGGTTTTATCTTTTTGTTTGTTCCTTTAATTATTTCCCAGGCCAACAATTTATCACTTTTAGATACCGGAAATCTTCAGCAGCAATTTTTTGAAACGGAACGAAGCATAGAAAATTATTTTAATATGCAACATGTGGATTTAAATAAAGTACTGAAAGATTCGAAAATAACCACTGCTTTCAGTTTTGGTTATTTTACAAGTTTCATCAACTCGATCATGGGCCTTATGGCCGATATAGGAATGGGATTGGTTTCTGTTTTTTTTATAACCTTTTTTTTTATTAAAGACCAGGACGATTTCAAGGTGAGTGCAAAAAGAATCCTTCCTGATTCTAATGAGGATAAAATTTTAAACTCAATCACAAAAATAAACCATTTACTTACACGCTATTTTATTGGATTATTACTGCAATTAACTGTTGTATTCATTTTATACCTTATCGTTCTGATGATTTTCGGAAATAAAAATGCTTTTGTAATTGCTTTTTTATGTGCTATTTTAAATATCATCCCGTATATCGGACCCATTATCGGAACGATATTAGCGGCAATTTTAACAATGATCAGTTTGATTGGCAGTGATTTTCAATCGGAGATTTTGCCAACAACAATTTATGTCATAATAGGTTTCTTACTGGTACAGGCAATTGATAATAATATTAGCCAGCCCTTAATTTCATCAAAAAGTGTAAATTCGCATCCGTTAGAAATATTTCTCGTTACTTTAATTAGCGGAATTACTTTTGGAATTGCCGGAATGGTTATCGCTATTCCTGTTTTTACAATGTTAAAAGTAATTCTAAAAGAATTCTTTCCTGACAACAAGATTGTATCTGTTTTAACTGAAAAAATTTAGCATTGAACCCTTCTATTTTAAACCAAAACATTCAGCAATATATAACTCAAAATAGTGGTGCATCAATTACTAAATTAGCACTTCAGAAAAATCCTTTTCCCGAGACAGACTGGATATTGATTTTAAATCAAATTGAAGCAAAAACAAAGGCAAAAGAGAAATTACCAACCTGGTTTTCAACTGAAAATATCATTTATCCCGGTAAAGTTTCCATAGAGCAGACCTCTTCTGAAAAAACTGCAGCTTATAAAGCTTCTTTAATTACAGGGAAAACTTTAATCGACCTGACGGGAGGCTTTGGAGTTGACGATTATTATTTCTCTAAAAAATTTAAAGTGGTTGCGCATTGCGAAATAAACAACGATTTATCGGAAATTGTAAAACATAACTTCAAGCAATTAGAAGTAAAAAATTGCTTTTGTTATGCTGATGATTCTGCAAATATCTTAAACGAATCCGAACCAGGATTTAAATGGGACTGGATTTACATTGATCCTTCCAGAAGAAATGATGCAAAAGGCAAAGTTTTCATGCTTCAGGATTGCCTGCCAAATGTTCCTGAATCACTGGACTTTTACTTTGAAAAGACGGATTCAATCTTAATTAAAACGGCACCGTTACTGGATATATCAGCAGGTTTATCTGAATTGAAATTTGTAAAAAACGTTCATATCATAGCTTTGGAAAACGAAGTAAAAGAATTACTTTTTGAAATACATAATCATTATTCGGGTAAAATAACTATAAAAACGGCTAATCTTATAAAGGATAAAACCGAAACTTTCGAATTTGTTTTAGGGGAACTGGAATATCCATCGTTTCATTTGCCGCAAAAATTTCTGTACGAACCCAATTCAGCAATTATGAAATCAGGTGGTTTTGATGAAGTTAGTGTTTCTTTTCAAATAAATAAACTCCACAGACATTCACATTTATATACTTCGGATGAATTGATTGCTTTTCCGGGACGTCGTTTTGAAATAGAAAAAGTAATTTCGTATAACAAAAATGATATGAAAGCGGAGCTTTTAAATCAACAGGCAAATATCACCACACGAAATTTTCCTGACTCAGTAGATACTATTCGAAAAAAATGGAAAATAAAAAATGGAGGAAATTTATATTGTTTTTTTACAACTGATAAAAATGATACCAAAATAGTTTTAATTTGCAGAAAAATAACTTAAAAATGAAACACTTAATTACACTAACTTTTTTTCTTTTAAGCTTTACCACATTTGCCCAAAAACCTTGTGAATACAGTACCAATGTAACCGATTCAATTGGTACCTATAAAGTTACGAATGAATATTTGGTCAGTGAGAAAAACTTTGGCAATACCTCTAATTATATCTTTTTTTCTTTGGCACAAACTGACGGTTTACCAACGCTAAACCTTCAATTAATTCAAAAAAGTAAAGATTTCATTAAAGCGGATTGTTTTGATAAAAACTCAAAGTTATTTTTACAATTACAAAATGGTAAAGTGGTTACTTTATTGCATATCAATCAGGAGAATTGCGGGACGCTTATTCGAGATAAAGAATACAACAACAGGATAAATACAGGGATTTTCGTATTCATGAAAGATAATTATGAAGAATTAAAAAAATCCCCTGTGTCCATTATGCGAATCAAATATTTAACTGATATGCAGGACTTTATCATTAGAAGCGAATTAACTTCTGAAATGAATGGAAAAATATACCATCCGGATACTTATTTTATGGAAAACATCAGGTGTGTTGAATAATTAGTCACATTCCCATTTTTGATTGGAAACCTTATCTTTTAAGCCCGTCTTGAGATTATAATGCCACCATTCTGAATCAAAAGAACTAAAGCCATTTTTAGTCATTATTTTTTTAAGGAATTTTCTGTTCGACAGTACTTCTTTTGAAAGTTTAGTATAGTTATGACTCGCCTGAATTCCAAAGAAATCAAAGGGGGTTCCCATATCGGCCTCTTTTCCTTGGGCATCAACTATAGAAATATCAACGGCTCCACCTCTATTATGGATGGAGCCTTTTTTGGGATCTGCTACATACTCCGGATTCGAAACTATCTCCCACATTTTTTTCTGTATTGATAATGGTCTGTAACAATCGTACAGCTTTATTTTATAGCCCTTCTTCATAAAATCCTTATTCGCTTCTATCAAAGCCTGAACGGTCTTTAAACGTAAAAAACATTCAGCACAATCATAGACTTTGGCTTTCAAAAAATTATCCTCAGTTGCATATTTCATATCGTAAATAAAATCTTTACTGTACTCTTTTAAATTTACAAAAGTAGTATCTGCCAGAACTGCATCAGATGTATATACCTCATTTTGGGCATTGGAAGAAGCCATCCAAAAAAAAGAAACTAGAAAAAATAAAACATTTGAATATGAAATTACCTGTACGCTTGCTCTCATAATAAAGATTAACTGTGTTTAAGTAAATATAAACAAAACAATTTTCTATATCTCACCAGTCATCATAATATTTTCTTTTGTACCATGATTTTTAAGCATTCGAAAATGAGAACGCACAGCATGATAAAATGGATAAGAAGTATAAGGAAGGTCACATTCCTCTGCATAATGTTTTATAATAAGAGTAATATATGGATAGTAGGTATGCCCAACGCCAGGAAAAAGATGATGTGTGACATTATGGGTAAATCCTCCATACAAAAGTTGGCTAATTTACTGTTGGTACTAAAATCTTTAGTTACAATCATTTGGTGTAAAGCCCAGATAGCTGAAAGATTTCCTTCTTCATCTGCTACCGGAAAATGAGCATCCTCATCAACATGTGTCGAAACGAGTGCCATAACAACTAGCGCACTTCCGCACATGTACATAGTAACCCAGACAGAAGAATGCTTCGCGCAATAAACCAGCCGTTTTGACCCAAATTTCTACCATCAAAAAGCAATACATCCTGATCTTCGGATTGAATTTTTACAGTACGCTCCGGGTTTTCAGGTGCAAAAATAAAATTCTTACCCGTCTCTAAAGGAAGCGTTGCTATAAATTCATTCCTTCCACGATCGTCAAATGTGGTATGTCCCGCAAACTGAGGGATTTTTTCAGCCAAAGCTCGAATCTCAGTGTTGCTTGCAGGATATCTCGGAAAGGTTTCAGCTTTTCCATCCACTAAATAATTGCTTTCAAAATAAGAAGCAGGTATAAATTCCATATTAAATCCAGCCCTTCCTTCCAATTCTTTTGGAACTGGTTTATCCAATAGAATATTGATAACAAAACCTTTTTCTTTTGGTGTCACTATGATTTTGGAATCAAAATTAAATTCCTCATATCGCAAGGTGACTTCAATGGTATTTTTTGCTTTGTCAACTTTTCGACTAGTCATTTTTGGAATTAAATCCCATTGTTCCGGTGTGTTCTGAAGCCTGATGGCACCGCCGGTTACCGTTCTGACGCCGTGATGAATAAATTCTATTCCGGCCGTTTTTTCGTCAAAAAACATTCCGTTGTATTCATTGTTAAAAACCCAGACATTCAGTCCCGGAGTTTCGAAATATTCTTTTTCATTTAATACTAAATTCTGAGAAAAAGAACTGTTGGAAAGGCTAAAAAAACAAATAAATAAGAGTACTTGTTTCCATAAAGTTCTTTTAAAATGGAACAGAACTGTGGAAATGTTATTAAGTTTACGCATAATTTAGATTTTAATTTATCAATCCAAACAGCTGAATTGTTAGCTATTATGGTCAGCTTAATTCATCAGCAACTATTATTATGTACTTGTTCAGATCAATGGATTAGTATATTGAAAATCTATTCTTTAAACAAAAGCGGTGCTAATTCTTTGAAACTTCGGCGCCATGTTTGAAATTCATGCCCGGTGTTTTCCGAAACATAGGAAACAGCATTAAAGCCGGCAGTTTTAAGTGTTGAAACCGCATTTTTAACCCCATCAGGGCGCTCTTTACTTCCACAACTTAAAAAGATTAGTTTGACTTTTGATTTGTCCTTAATGTCTTCCGGCTTATAAGTTCCTCCACTAAGAAGTGCGTAGTGAGAGAAAACTTCAGGTTTATTAAGGGTTATCGATTTTGTTTCCATTCCTCCCATCGATAATCCCGCCATTGCACGGTTAGCGTGATTGGCAAGGGTACGGAAATTTGAATCCATATAAGGAATTAATTCCTCTGTGAGAACATTCTGAAAGGGTTCAATTTTAAAACTTGCCAGACCACCATATTTAATTTCATTGGTCATTCCGTAGGTCATTACAATAAGGAATGGTTTTATTTTACCTTCTGCAATTAAATTATCCATAATCAAATTAACACGTCCCTGATTGCTCCACGCTGTTTCATCTTCTCCCCAGCCGTGCTGCAGATACAAAACCGGATATTTCTTTGCTTTTTCTTTATCATAACCTGGCGGCGTATAAACATAAGCCCTGCGTGAGGTATTAGTGCTTTTTGAAGGAAAAAGAATTTGCTGCACATTTCCGTGCGGAACATTTTTTAAGGCATAAAAATCCTGATCATGAGCCGGAATTTCGATTCCGCTTTCCCAACGGGTAGAGCCGTAAAAATTGAGTGCACCCGGATCGTTAAAAACACCTCCGTCGACCGTTACGTGATAATAATGAAATCCTTCATCCATGGCGCCAGCGGTGGTGCCTCTCCACAAACCATCTTCCCCTTTGGCAAGGGGGGTACCTCCTTTTGCGCCACCTAGTCCAAGGCTTACAACAACTGATTTGGCTTCGGGAGCCAGGATTTGAAATCTGGCATAACCCTGAGAATTCACTTGTGGATATTCCTGTCCGGGCTGATTGACGGTTGAAGGTTTAAAATCTTCCGCAACAGCCTGATTGGTTTGTGAAAAAACTGTAAAACCTGATAAAATAAAGCCCCATAAGAGAACAATTGTATACTGTTTCATATTTTTATTTTTTAAGTTTAAATTTTATTTAACTGCCGGATTTATAATTTGATAATTCCCACTAAGATGCATTATACTAAAGAGATACATTAAACCATCATAATACGGATCAAAATAACCGTCCTTATACGGTTCAAGCTTCGCGTTCCAAAGCGCGTGAACAAAGTCCAGACTTTCCATATCAGGATTAACTAATGAAGCCGTAGCCGAGGTTGCTACCAATCCGATGGAATGTCGGAGTTTTTTAACCGGACCAGCCTGCAGTATAAATTCCGGTTTAGAACCATCGAGATTAAACTGATCGTCAAAAGTATCTAATCCCTTTGATCTAAGAAAAATTTGAAATTTTCGGGCATATTCTTCCTGCCATTTTTTATCTTTTCCATACCAGGTATAATCCATCGCAATGTTCATAGGCACACGCCACGAATCGTAACGAAATCCGGCGGGCATCCATGGTGTAGGATGCGGTTCTCCGGTGAATTCGGTGTAATCTGAATTTAATCCCGTTACCGGATGAGTCGCTTTATGGAGAAAATTACGCGAAACATCAGCACATTCCTTATAAAATTGCTCGTGGCCATCTTTGGCATACAAGGCCCATATTTCGTAAAACGCCGGAACATGGTAAGAAGGATCAGTCCAGTTGTATCCGCCACCTTCAGGCACGAAAGATATTTGTTTGTGTTCGGTATTGATGATATTATGAATATTACCGGTGCCGTCTTTTTTCCACATGGCATCCAATATTCTTCTGGCTTCATTGTAGTAATGTATTCCGGTATCATTTCCCCATTTGTTAGAAGCAAAAAGTAAACTGGTAATATAATATAATTCTCCATCTGAAGCAGAACCAGCCGAATTTTGCTTTTTGGTTTCAGGATTGACACTCCATGCAAAATAACCTTCTCTGGGTCCGTCCTGATGCTGCATGTATTTGACAGACCATCTCCAGATGCGGTCAAAAACCTCTTTTTTGTTAAGCTGAACCGCGACCATCATTCCATATGACATTCCTTCGGTGCGGGCATCTTTATTTTTGACATCCGAAACATATCCTAAAGAATCGCTTTCTTCAAAATATACTTTATTGGGTCCTTCAAAAACATCATAATAGGCTTTGGCTAATTTTTTTTCTATTTCAGCCTGACTATAACCTGCCTCCTTAAAAAGATTGCGGTATTGAGGTCTTTTTGATTCTGATTTTTCTGTTTTCTTTTTACTTTGACCAAAGGCTAAAACGGGTACAATGAATATGAAAACCAATATCAAATACCAAATTCTAATCAAAAAAACACTTGTGAAATTTTTATCTGTTATCATAATTTATCTTAGTATTTAATTCTAAACCAATCAAAATCAACATATCCACCCGTATTTTTTGTGGCATAATTGAATATGCCAAAACGATAGCCCATAAAATGCGGAAGCGTATACTTCATTTTTAAACTCTCCCCTATCGGCTTCCACCCTTTTCCATCTAAACTGTAGAAAAAAGCAGCTTCATCTTTTTTATTCGTAAAATCACAATCAATTTTGAAATAGACCTGGTTTTGATCTAAAGCGATTCGCTGTACTTCAACAGTTTTATCCTTATTAGTAGTAATCATTACTATTGCTTTTTTATCCCCTTCAACTTTTACCCCAACCAATCCGTATTCTTTTTGTAAAGCTGATAATCCGGCAAAATCACCTTCTTTCATTTTAGAAACATCCAGAGCAACAGAAGCCGAGCTGGTAGGACCAATAGTGCGTTGTGTTAATGTATTTCTGGCTAAAAGAAAATCAGTATCAATTCTTCCTGTTTTAAGACGCAGGAATCCTTTTCTTTCTTTTAAAGACCAGAGTTTATTATCCGGATTATGATTCCATTGCCAAACTAATGGCAATGCTACCTGACCGTTCTTGCGACTGAATTCATCAGAAGCAACCAAATTCGGAATCAAACCTCTACCGGCTGGCAGGTCTAACTTTTCCGGCACCTTGCCCTTTTCACCTAATATGGGCCAGCCGTCTTCCCATTGTACCGGAACCAGATAAGGAATGCGGCCAACAGCGCCATAATCCCGAAAAAGATAGGAAAACCAGCGTCCGTCAGGCGTATCTATCAATCCGCCCTGAGCAACACCTAAATCCTGCAAGGCTACTTTTCCCTCCCATGGACCATTAATATTGTCTGCCCGGTGTATGATTACGGTGCGCATTCCGCCCTGAGGCCAGCAAATATTAAATAAATAATATTTCCCTTTTATTTTAAACAACTGAGAACCTTCAGCACCTAACATGATGTTATTTCCGACAGGTGCACTGGCATTTTCTATAATAACTTTCTCCGGAACACCTTGTTTTATTCCTGTTAAATCATCATTTAGCTCTACCAATTTGATTTGACCGGCTCCGTAGATTAAATACGCTTTGCCATCATCATCAAAAAACAAGGAATGGTCGTGATAAGAAGGCTTAAAAGAAGCCCTTTGCCAATTTCCTTTTTCTATATCTTTAGTTTTAAAAATATAAGTTTCTCCTGTTGTTCCAGAAAAAGTGGTTACATAATATGTTCCGTTGTGAAACCGTAAACTACTTGCCCAGGAACCTCTTCCGTACATACTTTTTCCTTCTGTCAAATTTAGTTCCGGCTTATCGGCTAAAATATCATATGCATAGTTGATCAGTTTCCAATTGACAAGATCTGTGGATTTCATAATTGGCAGACCTGGACTCATGTGCATCGTAGTACTACTCATATAATAAGTTGCACCAACCCTGATTATGGCCATATCAGGCACATCAGCAAAAATTAACGGATTCTGGGCTTGTGCAAAAGTAACAGCCTGAATAAGCAAAACAAAGAAGAATAAAATGAACCTAATTCTTTTTTTCATAGGATAAAATATTAAATTAAGAATAACGTTTACTTGATTTTGCTGACACCTTCAGTAGTTTGTACTATTTTTTGAATGGTTCCGTCCTCATTATAATACATATAGTCTACACAAACAGAACGCCTGTAACTACCGCCTGTAGGCAAACTTCCGTTGTGATAAAAAAAATATGATTTGCCTTTGTAGTCAATAATACCCGGATGTGTTGTAAAACTGTTAGGTACATTTTCCTGAATAATGCCCTGATACGTCCATGGTCCGGCTGGATTTTTGGCGGTGCAATATTCAATCATTTCGGGTTTTGTTCCTGCGCTGGCATAGACCAAATAATAAATTCCTTTTCGTTTATATACCCACGGCCCTTCGATATAATTTTTAGGTTTAAAGGTGGTAACTGGGCTATCCAATTCAATCATGTTCTTTTTCAGTTTTACCCATTTACAGCTTCCATTTCCCCAAAACATATACGCCTGGCCATCATCATCGACAAATACCGTCGGGTCAATATCATCCCAGGCATACTTCATGTCGGTAGTCATTTCGTTAATGATAAGCGCTTTCCCAATCGCATCTTTAAAAGGACCAGTCGGACTGTCAGAAACTGCTACGCCTATTGCAGCACCGCCTGCACTGACCTCATTTTTTTTGTGAAACGTAGAAACAAACCAGTAAAACTTTCCATTTCGCTCGATACATTGTGCCGCATAAGCATCTCCGGTAGCCCAGGAAAATGTACTGGGAGATAGCGGCGATCCATGATCTTTCCAAGTAGCCATATCGGTTGTCGAATACACACGCCAATCAGCCATTTTATAATTAGTATCCTGCTCGGTTGCTACATCGTGTCCAGTGTATAAATACAAAGTTCCTTTATGTACGATAGGCGCCGGATCTGCAGTGAAAATATTTTTTATAATAGGATTTTGTGCTGTAGTTTTAAGTATTGACAGACAACATAGTAATGCAAATAAAATTTTGATGTGGTTTTTCATTGTAATATTTTTTGGTTTGTATAATTAATGGGTAATGTTGTGGTTATTATATCGCATTGAAATTCAGTATCATTAATTTGTCTTTTTTACTACCACTTTCTTCCCAACATACTTTATTGTTTCAGAAATGGTATTGTTTTGTTTTCCGGTGATCCAGACAATATTCATGGTATATTGGGCTGTTTGATCCTTATAACTTCCTTTTTGTTTTTCCAGCGTCAGGGTTTGATTTTTCTCGTTCCAGACCATAGGAATTTCAATATGCTTTCCTTTTTCATAATTGTAATATCACCTTCATCATTATAAATTGTAAACACTGCATCCTTACCGATATAAATCCGAATTTCAAGTTCATCTTGTTTAGAATTCGTATTCTGAATTACATTACCCATGGGTAGAATTTAGCCTTCTTTTACGAAAACCGGAATTTTGTCTAATGGTGCCGGAAAAGAAATCGTCTGTCCTCCTTCAAATCGCTTGCCGGTCCAGAAATCAAACCAGGCATTTTGCTTTGGCAGGTAAACCTCCCAATTGGTAACATCAGGAGCAGTAACAGGCGCTATTAAGAATGCCTTGCCAAACATATCTTCGTAAGCGTTACTTACAGCAGCGATGTCATTATTGAAATCCATAATCAAAGGAATCTCCTGATTCGTTGAATTAAAATAGGTCAGTCCATATTGATGCCATAACAATCCATATCCTTTATTGGATACCAAAAACGGAATAGCGATTTGTGTATTGACCTGAATTAATTTTCTGGTGGTATTTTTTAAATTATAAAAACCATCCTGAAACTGTCCTAATCCGAATAAATATTCATCCTGAGGAGATTCAAATCCTTGTTCAGCTATAAAACAAGGTTCTCCCATAATAGTATTGGGTTTTAATAACCTTGTATTTGCTTTTTCTCTAAGAAATACATTCCCTAATTTATCACTATAGGTCAGTACACCTGTTTTTTTATTGTAGTTAACTACAATACTTTTTGTGCTGAATTCTAAACTATTTGTATTTTCTTTTAATGAAAAACGGGGCGCATTAGGCTTATTTATGAAAACAAACTCTTGTGCTTCTTTTTTATTTTCTATTTGATATTGTATGCGTATCGATTTTTCGGTAAGAGAAATGATATTTAGTACACCCTCAGATAATAATTTATCTTTACTTAAGGCATACTTTTTATATTCTTGCGCACTAATGGAAGTGAACAAAAAGCCAAAAAGTAAAATGTATACAATCTTTTGCAATTTTATTTGCTGTGACCGTGCATGGCATAAGCTAAGTAAAACAAAAAACGCTAAAATGATTTTTAACTTCATGATTTAAATAATTCATTTTTAATTCTTGTTTGACTCAAAAAGCAGTTTTGTTCAATAAATGATTCTGTAATGAAAAAGCCGAAAGGGATTTAAACTTCCGGCTTTAATTTAAAAAACTAACACTAACATATTAGCTATAAAACTATTATGCAAATAACACATATAACCAATTATTAACTTTCAAACCCTTCTCAAAATTTTTTCAATACTGATTTTGGCCTATAATATCTTTATAAATTTTAATCACCACTATTACGTATTCTTTTTATGGCACTTCATTTCTATTACCAAAATGCATTGGGACTGCAATAAAACAATTGTTTAAACAAAATTAAAAGCTAATTAAGTCCCTACTAACAATAAGTGTATTTCTTACAAATATAAAGAAATAAATCAATACACAATCGGTTGTTTACTGTTTATTTTATTAGTTTTCAATAAATACTTACAATTAAAAACATTTTATTTGTTTAAAAAGGTTGTAAAATGAATTATATGTAATGAGCATATTGTTTGTTAATCGGGATTTAAAAATTTCCAGCAGTTAATTGAAATTTTCAAGAAACTCATAAAAGATAAAATTCAATAAAAACCGTATATCTCGAGCCGTAAATCAATCTAATTTTAACTCAAAAATCTTCAAAAAAGACAAACAGAATAATAACAATTGGTTGTTTATTGAAAAGTTATGATACATAAAATGAATAAAAAAGATAGTTTGTTGTTTTAAAAATAAAAACCTCCTTTTCAAACTCAAATATTGAAAAAGAAAGTTTATTTGTTCTGAAAAGACTATTATTGATGAAACGCCTATTACTTATAAACTATTTTTGATTTTTTCAACTGCCGTAACAACATCTCTTTCAGGCTTTTTACAAGCTTTATTTACACAGACATAGATATAGGTCTCATTATCTACAAAACGATTTTTTAAAATTGGGAGATTGCTTTCACTTGTAGCTCCGGCCAAAAGGATATTCGGCAGATAGTAACCGTAAAATTGAGTGGTTTTCCCAATAGCCTCTTTTCCAGAGAGGGCAACTTCAAAATAATTATCGGTATAATTTAGCATTAAATTTAACCAATTATAATATTCTGCAGGAGATTGTAAAGCTTCTTCGCTTACATTATTTAACATATTCTCCGCTGTTTTTGCATATTCATTATTTGAATAATAATGCCCCAACTGAAATAAATTATGTGCCATCATTGAATTTGAGCCTGGAATTACATTATCTGCAATTTCCATTTTTCTGGTAATTAGATTTTCAGAAGTGTCAGATGTAAAATAAAACATATTTGTTTTTTTATCCCAAAAATGTTTCATGGCATAATCTGTTAACTGTTTGGCTTTCCTTAGCCAATTTTCATCAAGTGTGATTTGGTACACCCCAATAAATGCATCTGTAACAGCAGCGTAATCTTCTGAAAAACCAGCAATAGTGCTTTTACCATCTTTGTAACTATGATATAAACTTCCATCTTTTTTAAGCTGACTGTTTACAATAAAGCTGGCATTTTTTAAAGCGATTTCCTTGTAATGCGGATTCCTGAACACACGATAAGCACTAACATAAGCTTTTATCATTAAAGCGTTCCATGAAGTAAGCGTTTTATTATCCAAATGAGGTAGCGGTCTTTTGTTTCTGGCTGTTAAAAGCAGTTGCTTACAGTTTTTTACTTTGGATTCAAGTTCTTTCAAACTCAATTTATTTTTAAGAGCAAAATCTTTATCAGATTGGTTTTTAAATAAAACATAGTTTTTGTTTTCCCATAAGCCGTTTTCATTAATATTAAAATACTTTTCAAAAAGAGCGTAATCAGATTTTAATATTGAGTGTAGTTCCTCCTTACTCCAGACATAATATGCGCCCTCTTCCAGTTTTCCAGCCTTGTTTTTACTATCGGCATCTACAGAAGAATAAAAAGCTCCGCTAGAGTCCATAAGCTCCCTTTCAACAAAATCCAGTGTTTCATGAACCGTTTTTTTATATAATTCGTCTTTGGTTACCAGATATGCATCGGAATACAAACTTACTAATTGTGCATTATCATAAAGCATTTTTTCGAAATGCGGTATGTGCCATTTTGAATCTGTTGAATATCTTGCAAAACCTCCACCAATGGCGTCGTAAATTCCTCCATCTGCCATTTTGGTAAGTGTCGTCTGAACATATTTCTGAATCGTTTTGTCTTTATTCTGAACACCGTAGCGAAGTAGAAAATGCAAAGATCCCGGCATGGGGAATTTCGTTTCACCAACTAATCCTCCATCTCTAAAATCTAAATCCTTCTGCCACGATTTCACAGCAGTAAAAATCTCCAATTTTTTAAAATTGGCTTCTTTATTATTGACAGTAATTAACTGTTGTTCGTGAATCCCTTTTATTAATTTATCTGCATATTCACTGGCTTTTTCAGGATTGTTTTGGTACAAATCAGCCAATTCAGTCAAGGCTTTTGTCCACTCCTTTTTTGTGAAATAAGTACCTCCAAAAATCGGACGACCGTCAGGAAGCGCAATACAGTTTAATGGCCATCCGCCTTTGCCTGTCATTAATTGAACTGCATTCATGTAGATTTGGTCAATATCCGGCCGTTCTTCCCTGTCGACTTTTATACTGATAAAATTATCATTCATTAATTTTGCCACAGCCTCATCTTCAAAACTTTCTTCCTCCATCACATGGCACCAATGGCAGGCAGAATAACCTATAGAAATAATAATAAGTTTATTTTGTGCTTTTGCCTTATTCAATGTTTCTTCATTCCATGCATTCCAATCTACAGGATTGTGTGCATGCTGCAAAAGGTACGGACTCGTTTCGCTGATAAGATTATTGGTGTATTTGTAATATTCCTCTTTAGCCTGTTTTTTGTTACAGCTTATAATAAAGCAGGAAATGATTAATAATAAATGTGTAATACGCATATATAAATGAGGTAAAAAGTGAGTATAACTAAATCAGTATGAGTGTCCGTTTTTAACTAAGAAGCTAAAATAATAATTTATATTTAATAGATTTACTATAAGGAAATTATGCTTCAAAAGTGCTATTAAACGCTTCAAAAGTGACAAACTTATTTCTGCTTTCAAACTATTTTTACGTTAAGGTTTAAGAAAAAGGATAAAAAAGAAGCCTTTTATTTTCTGACAAAAAACGATCTGAAAATATTTTTCAATCTTCACGATGATTAATGAAATAAGAAAAAACACCCCGTATATTTATGAGTAATACATCGCAAAAGCTTTCTGTATTAGAAAAAATTGGTTATAGTTTAGGAGATTTTGCTGCAAATTTGATTTTTCAGACTTTATTGACCTTTTTAGCTTTTTTTTACACAGATGTCTATGAAATTCCCGCCGGAACAGCAAGTATTATCATTTTTATTGGCGGTTTTATTGGTGCTTTTTTTAACATTATCATGGGAATTATTGCTGATCGCACTAAAACCAAATGGGGAAAATTCAGACCCTGGATAATATGGACTGCTTTGCCTTTCGGGATAGCCTCTGTTCTTTCTTTTTTAACTCCTGATTTTGAATTAAGAGGTAAAATAATCTACACATTCCTGACATACTTTTTTTTGGTCTTACTTTATGCCGCAAACAATTTGCCTTATGTTGCGTTAAGTGGTGTTCTGACTGGTGACATGAAAGAAAGAAATAGTCTTTCTTCCTATCGTTTCGTCGCTGTTATGGTTGCCCAATTTATAATCCAATCCCTTTTATTGCCATTGGTTTTAATTTTTGGACATGGAGATAAAGCAGTGGGTTTTAAAAATACAATGATCCTTTTTTCAGTTATTGGAGTAATTTGCTTGATGATTACATTTTTAAGTACCAAAGAAAGAATCACTCCTGGAAAGTACCAGGAATCTTCAATTAAGCAGGATTTTACAGACCTGTCTAAAAATGGACCATGGATCGTTATGATACTTGTCACTGTTTTGGTATTTATAACCTTATCTTTAAAAGGCGGAATGTATGTTTTTTACTTTAAATATTATTTAGATCCGGCTGCCCAAACTGTTTTTTTGGATCACATAGGTTTTACGTCATTTATTGGTAAACTGAATAGTTCATTAACATCAATGGGATTAACCAATTTTCAGTGGCCAAGAGACGTTTCTACATCTGCATTTAGTCTTTTCAATGCAGGAGGAATTATATTTATGATTTTTGGAATCATGTTTTCAAAATCACTCGCAGATTCCTTTGGTAAAAGAAATATTTATATCTCTTTTATTTTTTTATCGGCTATAAGCTTATTACTTTTTAATTTTTACAGCAAAACAGCTATTGTGATGGTTTTCCTGACTCAATTAGCACATGGATTCATTTACGGAGTAACCATTCCTTTATTATGGGCTATGTTTGCTGATGTGGCTGATTACAGCGAATGGAAAAACAATCGAAGAGCTACTGCTACTGTTTTTTCGGCAATGATTTTCGGAATCAAAATAGGGATAAGTATCGGTGGTGCCTTAGGTGCTGCTTTTCTATCTAAATATGGTTATGTAGCTGAAGAAGTAAATCAGGTACCGGCAGCGTTAGAGGGTATTAAGTTATCCATAAGCATATATCCCGGTTTGATATTCATCATAAGTGCTGTTCTATTATTCTTTTATGTGATAGATAAAAGTATGGAAATTGAGATTGAAAAAGATTTAAGAAAGAGAAGACAGAACTAACTTTTTATGCATGTCCTATCAAAAAAGGCAGGACACAACTACCTCATCTCTAATTTAGTATACAACAAATCTTACACTTAAAACATAAACAAAATTGATTTGTTAAAAATAAATAGCTGTTTTTCAATTAAAATAGTATATTTAATTCTAATTTTAATTTCACTAAACATTATATAAATGTCCCAAAAAAAATGTTTTAGAATCTGTGCCATCTTATTATTTACAATAAATTGTTTGTTTTCTCAAAATACATTTGAAAACTATCAATTTAGACTCGTCAGTAAAGAAACATCAAAAAGTGGCATTTATACCATTGCGCAGGATCGATCCGGAGTCATTTGGCTAGGAACAAACGGAGCAGGACTTTATAAATTCGATGGCGTAAATTATATTGCTTACGAACAAAATTCCAAAGTAAACAATTCTATTAACAGTAACTTGATCTATGTCGTTTATGTAGATTCACACAACCGATTGTGGGTGGGTACAGATGAAGGATTGTGCATCTATAACCGGGATTTGAATACATTTGAAAATATTGATCTTCAAAAGAAAACAGGAAAAGAAGCGGTAATATCAGTCAAAAGTATTATTGAAGATAATAATGGAAATCTTTTTTTAGGAACATTTAATGGCGGTCTATTACGGCTTAATAAAGAATCCCGAAAAATTACACCTATTAAACTTGATATGCCAAACTCAAAGAACTGCCTTATCAATTCCTTAGTCAAGGATAATGAAGGATCTGTTTATGTAGGTACTAATTTCGGCTTAAGAGTGATAGACCCTATAAAAAATAAGGTGAAAAAAGTAATCAGTCAGGACGATCAACTGCTATCCGGAAATATCGTTTCGATGTTTATTGACAGTAAACAAAATTTATGGATTGGCAACGGATATAAAGGTCTTGTCAAATTAAACTTAGATGCTAAGATCAAACAGGCTGTCTCTTATCCTATTACCGAAAAGAGAATTATGTCCATATTAGCAACAGATTCCAAAACAATACTTTGCGCGACAGAAAATGATGGGTTAATTATTGTAAACGATCAGGGTATTGTTCAAAAAAAATACACTAACAGCAAATTCAATAATCGAAGTTTAAGCTCTAATTCAGTATGGTCTTTATTTTTAGACAAAGAGAAAAGAATTTGGCTGGGTTATTATAACAAAGGCTTAGGCATTTTTGACAAGATAAACAGTAAGGTAAACATTATAGAGAGCCTGCCCGGAAATGCGCAATCCTTGCAAACCAGCTGTGTTACCGGCATCGCTAAAGACAATGAAGGTCAGCTATGGATTTCCATGGAAGGCGGAGGAGTTGATGTTTACGATCCTAAAACTAAACTTTTTAAACATATTACCAAATCAGACACCAACTTTTATTCTGGTTTAACCATTGATAATATAACAAATGTATTTATTGATAAAAATCAGAATATATGGTTATCGAGTTGGAATGAGGGCATTTTTGTTTTAAAAAAAGGAAGCAAAAAATTTATTAATTACAATACAAAAAACACCCAAAATCTGACCTCAGACAATATTATGAGTATTGCTCAGGACTCCAGAGGCGTGATCTGGATTGGCACTTTTGCAAAAGGTCTGCATTATTATACTCCTTCAGACGGCCAGTTTCACCATTGCAACTCTAAACCATTTCATACAAATGGCTTAACAAATTTGGATATCCGAAAGGTCCTGGTAGATTCTGATGATGCTGTTTGGGTTGGTTCACTTACAGGTTTGTACAAAATTAGTACAACTGATTTTGTTTCTTTTTCGGTGACATCTTTTCGGGATAAAATGTCTGAAAAACTTAAAAACCATAAAAGTACACATACCATTAACACTTTATATCAGACCAATAACAAAGAAATCTGGATTGGTACTGATGGTGCAGGATTATTTAGCTACAATAAGAAAACAGATGTACTAAAATGGTATATCAACTTTAAAGGACTTCATGAAAAATCAATTTCTTCTATTGTGGAATCTAATGACGGTTGTATCTGGTTAAGTGGAAAGAAGGGAATAACTAAACTTGATTTAGAAAAGAAAATCTCAATCAATTATTCCACATATGATGGTTTATTAGGAAATGATTTTAATAACAATTCTGTTCTAAAAGATAAAAACGGATTTCTTTATTTTGGAAGTTATGAAGGTGTAAATTATTTTAATCCGGCGAGTTTAGTTAAAAGTAAAAAACAACTCCCAATTTACCTGACAGATTTAAAGATTTTTAATAAATCAGTAGGGCCACTTGAAAAAAATTCCCCCTTAATAAAAACAATAGCAGAGACAAAAAAAATAATCCTAAAACATGATCAGTCGGTATTTACAATTGATTTCATTGCTATTAATTATTCTTTTCCTGCCAGAAATGAATTTGCTTATTATTTAGAGGGATTTGAAGATTCGTGGAATTATGTGGGCAATAAACGCTCAGCCACTTATACAAACTTAGCTCCGGGCAATTATGTTTTCAAGATTAAAGCATCAGAAAAAAATGGCGTTTGGAGTCAAAAACCATTAGAATTAAAAATTGAGATCTTACCTCCCTGGTGGAAAACATCTTTTGCTTACGTATTCTATTTTTTATTGCTGTTTGCTGGAGTTCATTTTACCAATCAATACTATCAAAATCGTTTTAAACAAAAACAAATGATAGAATTTGAACAGAAAAAAGCCATACAGATTGAAAAATTAAATAATAAAAAATTACAGTTTTTTACCAATATCTCACATGAATTCAGGACACCGCTTACTTTAATTTTAAATCCATTGGGTGATATACTTAAGAATAACAGCCCTGAATTACCAGATAGCGTGCTGAATAAATTGAAAACTATTCAAAAAAGTTCGGACAGACTTTCTAGATTAATCAATGAGTTAATGGATTTTAATCAATTGCAGTTTAACAAAATGACCATTAAACTGCAACTAATCGAAGTGATAAGTTTTACAAAAGAAATAGTCAGTTATTTTTATGAAGAAGCAATCAGCCGAGGTATTGATCTGCAGTTTGAGTCTGACAAAACCTCTTTAAAAGACTGGATTGACCCTAAAATGTTTGAAAAAATTATTTTTAATGTAATTTCAAATGCTTTTAAAGTTACTCCCGACAATGGTCAAATAAAGGTAAAAATAGTGGTGAACGAGGAATTTTTAAACTTTCCGCTGATAAATTCGACCGACAATTATCCCTCTTTTGAGATTATGATTGAAGATACCGGAGCAGGACTTGACAAAAAAGATATTAAGAGAATATTTGATCGTTTTTATCAGGTTAACAACTTAAACAAAGCCTATTATGGAAGTACCGGAATAGGATTGGAAGTAGTTCGCGGATTTGTGGAATTACATAAAGGAATCATAGAAGTAGATAGTGAATTGGGAGTAGGCACGACTTTTAAACTGGTTTTCCCGGTTGGAAAGAATTTTTTTAATGAAAACGAAATATTGCTTGAGGAATTTAAAAAGGAGAAAAAAATAAGTTACACGCCCATAATTGAAAAAAAAGAGAATCAATCACAGGATCATCAGGAACAACAAGATCGGATTTATACCATTTTAATTGTCGAAGACAATGTAGAACTGCGAAATTATTTAAAAAATGAACTCAAAAAAGAATATAAAGTTTTAGTCGCTGAAAATGGTCAGGTTGGTTTCGAATTAGCTTTGCAAAAACTCCCGGATCTGATTTTAACAGATGTAATTATGCCTGTCATGAGTGGTTTAGAATTGTGCAAAAACATTAAAGCCGATTTAAAAACCAGTCACATTCCGCTTATGATGTTATCTGCAAAAGCCTTAATTAAAGATAAATTAGAAGGGATTGATTCTGGTGCAGACATGTATTTGAGCAAACCTTTTGATATGGATATTTTAAGATCCAGCCTGACGCAATTAATTAACAGCAGGCAAATTATGTTTAATAAATTCTATAACGGAATAACGCCAAAAGCAAAAGAAAAAACCACCACTTTAGATAATGAATTCATAAAAAACATCCTGACTTACGTAAATGAGAACATTAATGAAACTGAATTAAGTGTTGAAGTTTTGGCTTCGAAAGTTTTTTTGAGCAGAAGCCAGTTGTATAGAAAAATTAAAACCCTAACAGGGGTCTCTGTAAATGAATTTATACGAAATGTCCGCTTAGAAAAGGCAAAAGAATTAATAGAACTTGGCAATGATAATATAACCGAAATTAGCTTTAAGGTAGGTTTTAGCTCTCCCTCCTATTTTACAAAATGCTATAAAGAAAAATACGGCCAACTGCCTACACACAATAATAAAAAAATAGGTTCATAAAGCATGCATAAAGACGGTTTATACCGTCTTTATTTTTTTCTTAATAAAAAATTAAAACTTCTTTAATTATCAAAAAACAACAAATAAGATCAAGTTGATTTTTTGTTTTTTACTTCTTTCAAATCAATTTCCTACAATTACACAATCCATACTAATACTGATTATTTTTTTAAATAGTGAAAAAAATACAGATCAATATTGATAATATCAGATTTATATTTTCTTTTAAAAATTGCCTCAAAACACTGAATATGGCAGTTTTGTAATCAACATGCTACAAAATTGATAGTTTTTGCATCATTTTTAATATGTGAAATTTATGTTAAGGTCTATTTTTGGATTAACAATATTAAACAAACTCAAATCATTATTAACCATTCTTTAAAAAAAATTATACATGAACTAAAAACCAATTCATTTATTGAATACTATTTAAATCAAAAAGATAAACAATAAAACAGGATTTGAAAATAGGATCAAGAACACAACTCTTACTGATTTCTAAAATTTAAAATCTAAATAGTATTCAATACAACAACAAATTTTACAACCAAACGATTATTTAACTAAACAAAACCAATTAACTATGATGTTAAAAATAAAATTTGCAATAATCGCATTGCTGATAATTAGCACTCAAAATGTAATGGCACAATCAAAAACCATAAAGGGAGTGGTAACTGATCCTTCAGGGGTTCCGTTGCCGGGTGCCAGTATTAATGTACAAGGAACTAATAATAGTGCATCAACAGACTTTGATGGAAATTATGCTTTACAAGGAGTTAATGCAACAGACAAAATTACCTATTCTTACGTTGGACTGACTTCACAAACGATCACTGTTGGAGACCAGACCGTGATTAATATTAAATTAGCAGAATCTACACAAACCTTAAATGAAGTTGTTATTGCATACGGTTCTCAAAAGAAAGATAAAGTGACAGGAGCAATTTCTACTGTAAATTCAAAAGATATCGTCGCCGTACCAATAACGAATGCAGAGTCTGCCTTACAAGGCAGGGCGGCGGGTGTCACTGTTATAGCAGGAGGTTCTCCAGGTAGCAACCCTACAGTATTAATTCGTGGATTAGGCACATTAAACAACAACGCACCTTTGTATGTAATTGATGGTGTAACAGCCAGTAATTTATCAGGACTAAGCCCTAATGATATTGAAAGTATGTCTGTCCTGAAGGACGCATCTACCACAGCGTTGTATGGTTCACAAGCATTTAATGGAGTAATTGTAGTAACTACTAAAAAAGGTAAAAAAGGTGCAGGTCAACTTAACTTCAATACTTATACCGGTTTTCAAACCATTACCAAAAGATATGATGTTTTAAATACAGAACAATATGTTAAGTTCGCTAGTGAACTAGGTGTTGATATTGCTGCACGTGCTGCATCTTTTGGAAATCAGACGGTAGATTACCAGGATGAAATTTTTCAAACAGGTCTAATGCAAGATTATAATTTGAGCTTTTCAAATGGAACAGAAACCTCCTCAAGCCGTTACTCTGCTGAAATTTTAAAACAAGATGGAGCAGTTATTAATACTGGTTTTGAACGTTATTCATTTAGAGCCAACAACAGTCAAAAAATAGGGAAATTAGAGTTAGGTAGTAATATTGGGGTTTCTTTTAGCAAAAGAAATGCTGAGCGAACAGGAACAGGAAGAACATTACTTGAACACGCAATCAAAGCAGCTCCTTATTTGCCCATTTATAATGCAGATAACTTAGGAGGTTATCAAGGCCCGTCTGCTATTGATGGCCAGGATGCAGAAAATCCAGTTCGTATCCAAAACTTAGGATATGCTTATGATAAAACGATATCTATATTAGGTAATATTTATGCTGAATACGAAATCATTAAAGGATTAAAATTCAGATCTCAGGTTTCTTTGGATTATTCAAATCTTGAAGGACGTTCTTTCGTTCCTTCTTTTAGAGACGGATCTTATACCGGTCAGTCATTTGCAACAATAAACAGAAATGGAGCAAATAATCAAACAATTGTATTTGATAACAGTTTGTCTTATAAAACCACTATAGCTAACAAACACAATATTGATGCTATTCTTTTGATCGAAAAAAATGAAAATCAAAGAGGAACATCAGTAGCCAGTGGTACAAATAATATTACAAATGACGTAGATCAACTTAATAATAGTCCTTCTACAACTCTAAGTTATAAGACAAATAAATTAGGTTATGTTGCACGTATCAACTATGATTATGATGATAAATATTTACTTGCAGTTTCAGGAAGACGTGATGGTTCCTCACGTTTTGGACCTAACAATCGTTGGGGTAATTTCTACTCAGTGGCTGTAGGTTGGAATATATCCAAAGAAGCATTTATGAGCGACACTGGTTTTAGTACCTTGAAACTAAGAGGTAGTATTGGAACTACGGGTAATGATAATTTTGCTGATTACCAATATAGCGCATCGCTTCCTTCAAATTATTATTATGTAGTTAATGGCGTATCTGTAGTGGGAACTTCTTTAGGCAGAGCTGCAAATCCAGATTTAAAATGGGAGTCTAAATTAGGTAGGAATATTGGTTTGGATTTTGGCTTATTTGATGACAAATTCACAGGTACTATTGAATATTTTAATAATACAGCTAAAGATATCTTGTTTAATGTTCCGGTACCTACTTCGTTAGGGATACTTAATGATAACAGATATGAAAATATTGCTGCAGTAAATACCTCAGGATGGGAATTAAGTTTAGGTTATAACGATAGAAAAGGTGAATTTACCTGGTCTGCTAATCTAAATTTTGGGACCAGTAAAAATGAAGTAGTGGCTTTAGCACCTGGAGTAACATCTGTAATAGCAGGTGTCGTTCCAAGAGCAGGACTAGCTCAAATGTCGAGACTAACCGTTGGTGATCCATTATTTTATATGTATGGACTTGTTACTGATGGTATTTATCAAAATCAGGCAGAAGTAAATGCGGTATTTACAAAAAATCCAGGTCAAACAGCGGTAAAACCCGGAGATATTAGATTCAAGGATTTGAATGGTGATGGTGATATCACATCAGATGACAGAACAAACATTGGAAATCAGTTTCCTGATTTTACTTATGGTTTGAATTTGTCAGCAGCATATAAAAATTTTGATTTCAATTGCTTCATCAGCGGTTCTAAAGGAAGCAAAATATTTAATGCCAGTATTTTTGACTTACAAGGGATGACTCGCTTATTTAATTCAAGTACAGCAGTTTTAGACAGAGCGGTAATTGGCTCAAACGGAGCGGTAAGCAATCCAGATGCTACATTACCCAGAGCACTGGGGGCACCTCAAAACACAGCTGTTAGTGATCGATATGTTGAAGATGGTTCGTTTACGAGATTAAAGAACATCACATTGGGATATACTTTTAAAGGAACTGCGCTTGATAAATATGTTTCTAAACTAAGATTATATGCAAGTGCACAGAATTTAGTTACCTGGACTAAATATTCTGGTTTAGATCCTGAAATTGCAGGAACCGGATTCGATGCAGGAATCGATTTAGGTAGATATCCACAACCAAAATCAGTTATTTTGGGACTTGAAGTTTCATTCTAATTTAATATAAAACATGAAAAAAATATTATATATATCAATAGTGATAGCCGGAATTATTTCGATAAATTCATGCGACACAAGAGATCTAGATTTGACAAATCCAAATGAGTTGGCTCCTGATACTTACTTTACAAATGAACTTCAAATACAATCAGCAGTTAATGCAGCGTACAGTAATCTGCAAACACAAGGGCTTTATGTAAGACATAGCTTCTTTTCGCTGGATAATATGGCGCAGGACAATGAAGGAAATAGCCAGTTAGAACAAAACAAACGTTTATTCCTCAATTTTACTTTTGATTCCAGTAGTGATATTATAGAAACTTATTGGGGTTCCTGCTATTCCGGTATTGCAAAAGCCAATTTTATAATTCAAAATCAAGATAAAATTAATGCAATTCTTGAATCCCAACTAAGTCAGGTAAGAAAGAATAAATTCATTGCAGAAGCCCGATTCCTGAGAGCATATTATTATTTTCTTTTAGTATGTCGTTTTGGAGATATTCCGCTATATGACAAAACAGAATCTGTTGGTAAAGGAAGAAGTCCTAAAGCAGATGTTTATAAATTAATCGAAGAAGATTTGGATTTCGCTTCAAAAAATCTTTTGGGAAAATCCACTGAAGATAAAGGAAGAGCGACAAAAGAAGCTGCTTTTGCATATTTAGGAAAAGTGTTGTTGTATGAAAAAAAATACGATGAAGCATTAGTAGCATTTAACAATGTTACCGGATTTACTTTAGAGCCTAATTACTTTGATAATTTTACTGAAGAGAATGAGCATGGTGTAGAATCTATTTTTGAAATTGAGTTTACTGCGGCTTATACAACAGATGCGTCCAGATGGGGAGCTGCAACTTCTGGAGAAGGTCTGGCAGAACATACCTTTAGAGGGCAGGAATATGGTGTTCTGGATTGGTTTAATGTTTATCCTTCGACTCAATTACTAAATTCTTTTGAAGCTGGTGATAAGCGTTATGCAGGTAGTTTTTACAGTCCCGGAGACAGTTACAGTAATGGGACAAAAACGATGCCGGCTGCATTTAGTAATAACCGGGCTGCTGGCTGGAAAAAATACCAAAATTATTACCACCGCGATCAGGAAAATACGGATTCGGGAATCAATTTTAAAGTGATGCGCTATGCTGATGTTCTATTGATGAAAGCAGAGTGCTTAGCATTAAAAAGTGCACCAGATTTCCCAGCTGCAATTGCCCTTATAACAGAAGTCAGATCAAGAGCTGGTTTAACAACTACAATTGCAGCTAATAAAACGGCCGTATTTAATGCTATTGTACACGAACGTAAAGTAGAATTAGCAGGAGAACAAGTTCGTTTTGATGATATTATACGTTGGGGAATTGCCTCAACAGAATTAGCCGGAACAGGTTTTACAGCCGGTAAAAATGAATTATGGCCAATACCGGACAGAGAAGCTTCATCGAATTCTAATATCGTTGGGCAACAAAATCCAAATTATTAAAAAACATAAAAAATAATGTTTGGTTAGTAAGTTAGTTTTTTTGGGGGTAACAGCACACTTTTGTGTGCTGTTTTACCTTTTTTCCAACTTACTTGCTTATCAAGTCACTTTTTTGACATACCCATTTAAGAAAACAGCAATTCTGTTTAATAACAACACTTGGTAAGTAGCCATTTATTTCGATAATACCTTTGAAGCACTTAAAAAAAATAGCCACCCTTGTTTTAATCCTAACATTCTTTTACAATGTTTTAGGAATATATCTTGTGGTTAATGATCAGAAAGAGCAATCCTGGGTAAATGCAATAGAAAATACTACTGATTCTAAGTTTGAAATTTTTGAAATAAAAATAAACCCTTATGCCTATATTGTTGATTCTGGATTTGAAGAAGTAAATGAAGATGTTATCATCAACCATATTGTATATCATGTTTTTAAAAACAGAATACAAAATAATGTTTTAAAATTATATTGTATTAAAAACTCGCACAAAGAAAACTTAGATACTGGCTTGAAAAGACTGGTTGATAGTAATTTATTTGGTGAAAGTACAAATAAAGAAAATCCAACTAAAAAAACATTAAAATCCTTTATTAAAGATTATATTGACAATCCAACTATTGAGGTAATACTTAACTCAAAAATAGCAGATTGCGTTACTTCAATTGCGTGTGTACCTAAAAGCGATTTACTTTCAGGACATTTCAATACCAACTATCCTCCTCCAGACATGGTATAGCATTAACTTTTTCTTAAAAAAATCGTACTTCGGGTTTTTTATGACACTGGTCATCCACTAATGACAAAACTGTCAAAGAAAAAATTAACACTTTCTTTCAATTATTCTAATTGAAAAAACTATCAGCTATAAAAAAACCATGTAACAATATAAATATGAAAGTTTATTTAGCACTGTTTAAAGTACTTTTTTTAAGTATTTTAAATATGAATCTATATTCACAAACCCAATATAAGACTACAAATGAGCCAGTAGGAATCAATAATATTGTTTATAAGTGGTCACAAGTATCACTTCTTGCTACTGCAAATGATACTGAAATATTCAAGCCAAGACCAACAGTGACTTCCCGTTTTTTAGGACTGACCTTTGTTGCTGTTTTTGATGCCTGGAGTCGTTATGACCAAAAAGCAATTCCTGTATATTTAAAAAATACAGAAAGAAGACCTATTAAAGAACAGACACTTAAAAACAAAGAGATTGCTATTAGTTACGCTGCCTATAATGCATTATGTGAATATTATTTTTCAGACAAAGAAAAATTTGTAGCTTATATGATTGAATTAGGTTTGGATCCTAACGATAAATCATTAGATCCCAAAACACCAGCAGGAATAGGAAATTTAGCTGCAAAAGCTGTAATTGAAGCGAGAAAACACGATGGAGCAAATCAGTATGGAGAAGAAGAAGGCTCAAACGGGACACCTTATTTTAACTATGTAAATTATAATCCGGTCAATTCTCCGGACGAAATGATTGATGTAATTCATTGGCAGCCAAAATATTTTTCTGATGGAAAAGGCGGTAAATTTGCCCCTGCCTGTTCTACTCCATTTTGGAACAAAGTAAAACCTCTAGGTTTACAATCAGGAGACCAGTTTCGTCCTGTGCCACCTCCTTCATTAGATTCACAACAACTTAAAGATGAAGTCAAAGAACTAATTGATTTACAATATAACCTAACCAACGAACAAAAAGCATTGGTAGAGTTTATGCGTGATGGTCCAAAATCAGTTCAGCAGGCCGGGCATTGGCTAAAATTTGCCCAGGATGTATCCAGACGTGATAACCACACTTTAGATCAGGATGTAAAAATGTTCTTTTATAATCAGGTAACTGCTATGGATTGTTTTATAGCCTGTTGGGATGCCAAAATGTTTTATGATTTTGCACGTCCTTATGCCTTAGTTCACTACTACTACAAAGATCAAAATATTAAAGCCTGGGGCGGACCTGGTTTTGGAAATATAGAAATGAAAGGACAAGACTGGAGACCTTATTCACCAGATATATTTTTATGCCCTGCGTTTCCTGGTTATGTTTCCGGACACAGTACCATTAGTGGCGGTTGTGGCGAAGCTTTAAAATTATGGACAGGAAGTGATACTTTTGGAGAATCAGCAACCTGGAGTTCTCCGGGTGCACTGACAGAACCAGATAATATAGGAAAACCTGTTATTTTGAGATTCCCAACGTTTACAGAAACGGCTAATATGGCCGGAATTTCAAGAGTAATGGGAGGATATCATATTCAATCAGACAATATAGAAGGGCTTAAACTGGGAAGAAACGTAGCTCATGAAGTTTGGAAGTTTTACAATATCCATATAGGAAATGCAAATTATAAATAAATAGGTTCTAAAATTTAAAAAATGAAAAAATATATACTAATTGCAATTTGTATTCTGGCATTAAGCAGTTGTTCTAAAAAAGAAGATGGTGATGGAGTTCTATTTTCGGCCTTAAAACATACTGATACGGGTGTTGATTTTAGCAATAATCTTACCGAAAATGATTCTCTTAATTACTTCACTTACTCTTATATATATATGGGCGGAGGCGTTGCTACAGGTGACATTAATAATGATGGACTGCCAGATATCTTTTTTACAGGAAATCAGGTCTCCAATAAGTTGTATTTAAATAAGGGAAAACTAAAATTTGAAGATATTACCAAAAAGGCTGGTATTGAAGGTGATAACCGTTGGTACACCGGAGTCACTATGGCAGATGTAAATGGGGATGGCTTTCTTGATATTTATTGTAGTGTAGGAGGAAAATTTGGCCCCAAAAACAATGAATTGTATATCAATAATGGTAATAGCACTTTTACTGAAAAAGCAAAAGAATATGGTATTGATGATATTGGAAATAGTGTTCAGGGTACCTTTTTTGATTATGATAAAGATGGCGATCTGGATTTATTCGTAGCAAATTATCCCCCTACAAAATTCAGCTCACCAACCTTCGCTTATGTACAAATGATGAACCATGTCAAAGACGAAGAATCGGGGCATTTGTATCGAAACGATGGCAATAAATTTACTAATGTTACTGAAGAAGCGGGCGTAAAAGCTTATGGTTTGTCATTAAGCGCCACAATTGGGGATCTTAACAATGACAGCTGGCCTGACATATATGTTTCAAATGATTTCAACTCACCAGATTTCATGTACATCAATAATCAGGATGGCACTTTTAAAGAAGTTGTAAAGCAGGCTACAGCGCATAACTCTTTCTACGGAATGGGAGCTGATATTTCTGATTTTAACAATGATGGTAACTTAGATTTTTTTCAGGTTGATATGGATGCCAAAGACAACCGTCGTAAAAAAGCAAATATGTCAAGTATGAATCCACAACTTTTTTGGGATGTTGTGGATGCGGGATTTAATTACCAATATATGCACAATTGCATGCAGCTAAATACAGGAGTTAATGAAAACGGAATACCCCATTTTGGAAACATATCCCGTATTACAGGAACTTCATCAACTGACTGGAGCTGGGGGCCTTTATTTGCTGATTTTGATAATGACGGAAATAAAGATTTGTTTGTAAGCAACGGAACCCGAAGAGAAATCAACAATAATGATTTCTTTCATAAAGTAGAAAGACAAAATTTAGAACCCAAAGATTTACTAAAAATATCCCAGGAAATCCCCTCTGAGAAAATTGATAACTTTATGTTTCAAAATAAAGGAAACCTAAATTTTGAGCAGGTGAACAAAAAATGGGGAATTGAATATAAAGGATTCTCAAATGGTGTTGCCTATAGCGATTTAGATAACGATGGCGATTTAGACCTGGTGATAAACAATATCGATGATTATGCCTCTGTTTTTGAAAATTCAAGTTCTAAAATCAATAATTACATCAAAGTAAAATTTAAAGGAAATTCAAAAAACACTTTTGGATTAGGGAATCGTGTTTATATAAAAACAAAAAAAGGAACTCAAATGCAAGAGCTGACTTTAACAAGGGGATTTCAGTCAGCTGTGGCACCAGAATTGCATTTTGGGCTTGCAAGAGACAAACTTATCGCCGAAGTAAAGGTAGTCTGGACTAACGGCAAAATACAGAAACTATATAATGTAAAAGTAAACCAGACACTTGTTTTTAAAGAACTGGATGCTAAAGAGGAAACAGCAGCAAAAACAATGACCAAAACGCCATTATTTACAAATGAAAATGGAGTATTTCCTGTTTTTAAACATGAAGAAAACAAATACGATGATTTTAAAGATCAGGTCTTGCTGCCTCATAAAATGTCTACTTTTGGACCAACTATTACTGTAGGTGATTTAAATAAAGATGGCCTTGATGATTATTTCATTGGAGGTTCTGCTACTTATCCCGGAAAAATATTTTTACAAACTTCAAAAGGTTTTGCAGAAAAGAAAATTCAGGCACTTGAAGAAGATAAATTCAGTGAAGATACAGGTGCATTGATTTTTGATGCAGATAATGACGGCGATAATGACTTATATGTAGTAAGCGGCGGTTATGAATTTTTGATAAACGATTCAAAATTACAAGATCGATTATACCTCAATAACGGAAAAGGAGATTTTACCAAAGCTCCAAAAGGAGTACTGCCAACCATGCTGATCAGTGGTTCAAGAGTGTATGCTATTGACTACGATAAAGATGGAAAACAAGATCTTTTGGTATTAGGAAGACAGGTTCCGGGCCAATATCCTTCACCAACCACAACTTATTTGTTACACAACACAGGCACTCCAACGCAGCCTAAATTTGAAGTTTCTAAAAACGCACCCAAAGAGTTCGTTAATTTAGGCATGGCAACAAGTGCTGTAGTTACCGATTTTAATAATGATACATTAGACGATATTATTGTCGTTGGTGAATGGATGCCAATACGCATTTTTCAAAATACCAAATCAGGTTTTAAAGAAGTAACAAAAAAAATGGGGCTCAATGATGACACTACCGGCTGGTGGTGGAGCATTCAGCAGGGTGATTTTGACAAGGATGGTGACATGGATTACATTGTTGGAAATAACGGTTTAAATTATAAATACCAGGCAACCCCGGATGAAACTTTTGATATTTTTGTAAAAGATTTTGATAATGACAAACACAAGGATATCGTGTTGAGTTATTATAATGATGGTAAGCAGTATCCTGTGCGTGGCCGTGGCTGTTCGTCGCAGCAAATCCCGAACATTAAAAAGAAATTCAAGGACTACGAAAGTTTTTCACAGGCTACTCTGGTTGATGTATATACAGAAAAATCTCTCGAAGAAGCCTTGCATTATAAGGTCAAATCATTTGCCAGCATTTATTTAGAAAACAAAAAAGGCAAATTTGTCATTCACCAACTACCTATTGAAGCGCAGCTTAGCTGTATCAATCAAATAATGGTCGATGATTATGATAAGGATGGCAAACTTGATGCATTAATTACAGGCAATATGTTCAATTCTGAGGTAGAGACTCCTAGAAATGATGCCGGACACGGATTGTTTTTAAAAGGAAACGGTAAAGGTGCTTTTATACCTGTTACAGCTGTACAAAGTGGATTTTTCACTCCCGGAGATGTTAAAAACATGGAGAGAATTAAGGTAAAAGAGAAAAACTATCTTTTGGTCACTAAAAACAATTCATTTTTGCAAAGCATCAGAATTAATTAACAGTTTAATATAAACCTGTTATGAAAATTGTTGTTGTCTAAATTGGAGTAAAATATCGGTTTTCTAATCTCTTATAAACTTTCTTCAATTGCAAATGTACATTAAAACAATACTGACAAGATCAAATAATGATCTTGTCAGGAATTGTTTTCTCTAAAATTTAGCCATTATTTTTATTCCAATCATTGAATCATCTTCTGAAAAACAAATCCAGCCGGAAAGTTTCATTTTTAGGATTAAAACAATCAAAATCATGAAAAAAATACCATCATTATATACTGCGTTTATTTTTATAACATTTATTTCAATCGCTTTTCATATACAAAAACTTACTGCTCAGGGTTGCGTAGCTGTTCGTCAAATGGGAGGACTTTATATGAATTCTGCCAGTTCTTATAATCTGAACAAAGGTGAATTTCAGGTAGGGACGAATTACCGTTATTTTCATTCCTGGAGACACTTTGTTGGTAAAGAAGAACAATTAGAACGTCAGACTTCTGGCGGAGGTCATGACGAGAACGGTGTAGAGAGAGGAAATGCCGTAAATATTTATTCGCATGCGGTAGATTTCAATTTTTCGTACGGATTGACCAACAGAATCCAGATAAATGCTACTTTTCCTTATGTACATAATGAGCGCTCTCAGATCCTAAGGCAAACAATCCCTGTAAAAGACACCCTTCGATATAGCGTATTTGCACAAGGTTTTGCAGATGCGAGGCTAAGTGTAAACTACTGGTTTTTTGATCCAAAAACAGCCCATAAAGGTAATTTAATGCTGGGATTGGGATTAAAATTAAATACAGGAAGCCATGATAAGATGGATGATGCGCCCCAGGCTGATGGAACAACAAAAAGCGTGGTAATGGACCAGGCAATTCAGCCCGGTGATGGCGGAGTTGGAGTTTCAGCAGAAGCACAAATATTCAGACAACTGACAGGACGCCTGTACGGATTTGCCAACGGATATTATTTATTTAGCCCTAAAGAATCAAATGGTACATTTAAATCGGCTCCAAAAGCAGGTTTAGAGGGTTATGAGATTTATGCCAGCCCTGACCAATATTTCGCAAGGGCTGGTGTATCAGCAGGGGTAGACAAAAAAGAAAATTTTAATGTTTCGCTTGCCGGCAGAATTGAAGGTATTCCTGCTTATGATGCTTTTGGAGGACAAGTGGCTTATCGTCGCCCCGGATATGTCATAGCAATAGAATACGGTTTTTCTTACCATATTAACAAACATAATTTTAGCTTGTTTATTCCTTATAATATTGTAAAAAACCGTATTCAGAGTGCTGCAGATATTGCTAGCCAAAATTTACAAAATTCGGTTATTACTGATCCTTCCAAATATGTTCATGTTCAGGGGGATGCAGCTTTTGCAGATTATTCAGTTAATTTGGGATATTCTTACCGCTTTCATTCAGGAAAAAAAATAAAAGTAATTACGCCTAATTAAACCATGATATGAAAACTACTTTTAACTTTTTCTATTTCTTATTAAGTGATAAAATAGGAAAACACGGTGTCAGTTTAATGCGCATAGCACTATCTATAATTTACATTTGGTTTGGAGTCCTGAAGATATTCGGAATCAGCCCGGCTGGTGATTTAGTAGAGAAAACCGTTTTTTGGTTTAAACCCGAATTTTTCATTCCAATACTCGGAGTTTGTGAAGTCTTTATAGGATTAGGTTTGCTTATCAGAAAATGGATTCCGAAAACTATATTACTGCTTTTACTACACATGACAGCAACGCTAACTCCTATTTTCATACTGCAATCCAGTTGTTTTGAGATTTTTCCTTACGAACCTACGCTGACTGGTCAATACATTATCAAAAATCTTGTTTTGGTTGCGGGAGCGCTTGTCATCTCCGGAAAATACAATAAAGATTATTATACGGCAATGTGTTTGAAAAAAGAGCAGCAAAAATTCGCAGCAAACCTTCAAACCGGCAACCATCAAATTATAAAATAATAATAAGATGCTTTCAGATAGCTATCCTTATAAGTTAGCCAGCTACTTCTGAATTTAAATTTTAAAACCAATACTTAGAGATATGTTATTAGAAAAACATTTAAAATTAACACTCTGTTTTCTCTTTTTGCTTACAGCACAACTCTATGCGCAGCAGCAAAATCTGAAAGGAAAAATTGTGGATGCAAAAGACAATATACCATTAATTGGTGCAACAGTTCAGTCAGAAACTGAAGAGACTATTACCAATGAAGATGGGGAATTTGTTCTTCAAAATCAAAAATTACCATTTACAGTAAAAATAAATTATATCGGATATGCTGCACAGGAAATTGTGATACGTTCTTTTGATATATTAAAAGTAAAACTGCTAAAAGACTCTAATCAATTAGATGAAGTCCTGATTTCGAGCGGATATTTGTCTCAAAAAAAAACGGAGTTTTCAGGTTCCGTTTCCACAATTTCAGCAAAACAATTACAAAACAGACCTTCTACCAGCTTCGATCAGTTATTAGGTGGTCAGGGAACCGGAATCGATGTGATCCAATCTACAAGCGTATTAAACAATACACCTGTAATACGGGTTCGGGGCTTAAATACCATTACTTCGGGACTTTTTCCTTTAATTGTGGTAGATGGTGTCGCTGTTTTTACCGGATCTCTGGGTGGATTTGTTGGTAATAACCCGCTATCAGCAATCAATCCGAATGATATTGCTTCTGTCGATGTCCTTAAAGACGCCTCTGCTTCTGCCATATATGGCTCCAGAGCTGCAAATGGCGTCATGGTAATTACTACCAAAAAAGGTAAAAAAGGCAAAACCAGATTTAATTACAACAGTTGGTTCAGTAGAAGCACACCCTATAATTTGCCTAAATTATTAAATGCCGAAGATTATACCATGATAAAAAATGAAGCACTGGTCAATGCAGGCAAAGCACCCGGTTTTTTTCTTTCTAAAAATGCTGACGGAAGTACCGTAAATACAAATTGGTATGATGTAGCTTATGAACCAGGGTATTCCAGCAATCACAATATTAATATTTCGGGAGCCAATGAAACAACACAGTATTATTTCTCCTTAGACTATACCAACCAAAACAGTTTTATAAAAAACAACACCTTTCAAAATTACATGACACGGCTAAACATCAGTCATGAACTGAATAAGTTTATTAGGGCCGGAGTTAATCTTTCTTACAGCAATGCAAAAAATGCAGGTCCAAATACCGGTGCTGTTGCAGGTAACACCCTGTCTTCCTCAACTTATAACACAGAGTATATTACCAATGAACCTTTAGGAAGGATGACGTATGTTTTGCCTCCCAATGTACCCGTTTACAATCCGGATGGATCTTATAGTATACAAAATGGAATCAGTGTTGGCTATGGTGCCAATATCCCGTCTATCATTGGTACCATTAATGCCTACAATTTGGCAATGGTCCAGGAGCTAGATTTGACTACTTCTATTAGCAAATCACTTTTAGGGAATGTATATGCAGAATTTGATATTGCTAAAAAGGTAACTTTCAGAACCAGTTTTGGTTTGAATACTATCGGACTTGAAAACAAGTTGTTTTTAAATCCAATTCACGGAGGAGGAGCATCTTACAACGGTGTGGCAACCAACATAGCGACCGATTTATCAAGAACTGATTGGGCAAATACTATTTCATATAAAAATTCTTTTAATGAAAACCACAATTTCATGATTCTGGCTGGTTATGAAAGAATTAAAACCACCTTGGAGAGTTGGGGAGCCTCTCAAAGTAATGTAACAGACACCTATTATAAAAATTATCAGGGAAGTTATGCTAATATTTCACCTATAGGAAACGATCTTTCAGAAAATGCCCTGATATCTTATTTTACCAACTTAAACTACAATTATAAAAACAAATATTTCCTGACTTTAAATTACAGGATTGATGGTTTATCAGCATTATCTGAAGGAAATAAATACGGCAATTTTGGTGGAGGCTCTGTAAGCTGGAACCTGATGGAAGAATCCTTTTTTAATGGTTCAAAATTAAAAGGTTTTCTGAATAACTTAAAACTCAGGGCCAGTTATGGCATTGTAGGAAACAGCGAAATAGGAAACTATCCTGCTATCGGGACTTACAGTTCATCTACTTATGGCGGTGCTCCAACTTTGGGATATTCTCAAACTGCCAATCCTGATCTAAAATGGGAAACGAGTTCGAAACTCGATTTAGGATTAAATTTCGCCATGTTAAACAATCGTATTTCGGTTGAGTTTGATTATTACAATAATAAAATCAGGGATTTGATCCTGAAAACACCTCAGGCACTTTCAGCCGGAATTCCAAATAATTATATCAACGAAAATGTTGGCGGGATGTACAACACGGGATATGAAATCGGGATTAATGCACTTGCTGTTACTACGGGAAATTTTAATTGGAATGTTAATTTAAATCTTTCCACTCTTAAAAATAAAGTCACTTCACTAGCGAGTGATGTATTTGTACCCAGTGTATTTGGAGTACAAAATATGACACGGGTGGGCTATTCTATCGGATCTGTTTTTGCAGTGCCCAATAAAGGTGTAAATCCGGAAAACGGTCAAATGATTTTTATCAACAGCCAAGGCAAAGAAGTGCAGTACAATCATATTGGTTCTCCCAAATGGACGTATCTCGACGGCAATGCTGCTCCGGCAATAGACAATTATAAAGATGGGGTAATACAGGGACCTTCATTGCCAAAACTATTTGGGGGATTCAACAACACTTTCAGTTATAAAAATTTTGTTTTAGCTGTGAACCTGACTTTTGCCCAGGGAAATAAACTCTACAATGGAACACGGGCCACCAATTCAGATCAGCGTTATTTTAACAATGGCGAATTTATTAAGAACAGATGGACAACTCCCGGTCAGATTACTGATGTACAAAAGCTTTATTATGGCGATAATGTTTCGGCAGGCTTTTCATTTTCAAGTACTTCAAAAGTAGAAGATGGTTCTTTTGTAAAACTTAAAAATATTTCTTTAGGCTATACTGTACCTCTTGAAGCTTCCTTTCTAAAAAACACATTTAGCTCTGTTTATGTGTATTTACAAGGAAACAATTTGTACACTTTTACCAAATACAGAGGCTCCGACCCTGAGGTTTCCATCAACGGAAACTCTATTAATTCCGGAAAGGATCAAAACGTCCCGCCTAATGCCCAGGTCTATACTCTAGGTCTTAATATTGGATTTTAATCAAAAATAAAAAAAATGAAAAAATATATTTTAATCAGCTGGGCTATTCTAATATTTACCTCAGCCTGCAATGACGATTTATTAGACACTGAGCCTGAAACCAGTATTCCCGAATCAATTGCGTTTAGCACACCGGCTAAAATTTTGGCTCAGACGAATAATTTATACAAGCAATTGCAAAATCAAAGTTTCTATGGTGGACGATTCATTGTTTTTAATGAACAGCGAGCCGATCAGTTTGGTCAGAATGACGGAAATGCGGCAACTGGTTCTGCTGTGTGGAATCAAAATGTGGCCTCCACAAATGATTTTGTAAACAATGTCTGGGCAGTTGGATATGCAGCTATTAATGCTTCAAATATTCTAATCAGCAAAATGAATGAAACCACGGTGATTTCAAAAGAACAGGCCAAAAACTATATTGCCGAAGCCAAATTTGTTCGCGCTTTTTGCTATTTCAGTTTGATTCAAACCTATGCCAAGCCCTATAATCAGGACAAAAATTCTTTAGGTTTGCCTTTGCGTTTAACACCGGTTACAACTTCGGGAAATAATGATTTGGCCAGAAGTTCTGTCGAAATGGTGTACACTCAAATCCTGAAAGATTTAGATGAAGCCGAAACAGATTTACCTGTGAGCTATACCACTCCACTACTCAATACCTCCAGAGCAAAAAAGTGTACAGCAATTGCCTTAAAAACAAGGGTTTTATTGGTTCAGAATAACTTTGAAAGGGTGATAGCAGAATCTAAAAAAATCGTTTCTCCTACCCTGCCTTTTCAATATACAGAAGGAACTTTAACCCAAAAATTAGAAACTAATTATACTGCTATTTTTGGAGGAAATTATACAGGGACAGAAGCCGTTTTCTCTATTCCTTTTGCAAATTCTACAACTGAAACACCTTCTGCCCAATATTCTTTGGCTTATAATTATTTAGCACAGCCCATTATCTTTTTAGCAGCTGCAGGAATTGTTAGTGATCCGGCATTCAATTCCGGTACTGATGCCCGTTCAGCTCTTATTGGAACCAGTGCGGCTAATCAAAAAGTACTAAAAAAATTCAGTGTTACAACGGCCCCCTTCAGAGATTATGTGCCTGTAATACGCTATGCAGAAATACTACTGAATTATGCCGAAGCAGCAGCCCATATAAATGATTTAGAAACATCAAAGGCCTTGCTGAAAGCGGTAAGAAATCGTGCAGATCCGGGTTATGTTTTTCCGGAAAATGAGATGGCAACAAAAGAAGCCCTTATTACAACCATTCAAAAAGAAAGAGATATTGAACTTTTAGGAGAAGGGTTCCGATTAATGGATTTACAAAGAAAAGTACAGACCTTACCCGCAAAAAAAGGATCTATAGGTACAGCTCCTTTGGTCTTGCCAACCAGCAGTAACTATATCTGGCCGATACCAAGCGGGGAAATTTCGACCAATCATTTGATGGTGCCTAATCCTTAAAAACACAAAAAACTCATCAGATATGACGTAAAATATTTACCGTAAACAAGGCCCGGGATGGATTTTTTATCAAGCTTTAAAAAATTAGCTTTTTTTCCTTCAAGTCTGCTTCATTTATTATATAAAATGCTCGATTTGTATGATTCCTATTGCTTGTCATTCCTCTATTTTTGAAAACTTTTGATGGGGTTTATTACCATTTTCAATAAAAATCATATTATTTAACTTAACCAAAAGGTTTTCTAAAACATATAAGATGGGATTACGATTTATGGCTATTGTTTTGTTTTTAGTATTTTTTCAAAGTTCTTTTTCGCAAACTGATACTGCGACCGAAAAAAGAATTCAGCAGTTGATTAAGAAAATGACTTTGAAAGAAAAAGTCGGTATGCTGCATGGGAATTCCAAATTTTACACATCAGCAATAAAACATCTTGGAATTCCGGAATGGGCGCTCTCTGATGGTCCGCACGGAGTCAGGGCAGAAATGAACAGACATGACTGGAAATATACAGGACAAACCAATGATTCTTCTACCTGTTTTCCTACGGGAACAGCTATGGCAGCAAGCTGGAATTTAGAATTGGCCAGACAGCGCGGTATCGTTTTGGGAGAAGAAGCCCGTTTTCGCAAAAAAGATGTTTTGCTTGGGCCGGGAATCAATATTATTCGTTCTCCGCTTTGCGGGCGAAATTTCGAATATTTAAGTGAAGATCCATTTCTTATTTCGCAGCTTTCTATCCATTATATTCAGGCTTTGCAAACTCAGGATGTTGCTGCCTGTGTGAAACATTTTGTAGCCAATAATCAGGAAGAAAACCGTTTTGTTGTTGATGTAAATATGAGCGAAAGAGCGTTACGTGAAATATATTTACCAGGTTTTAAATCGTCAATCGTCGATGCCGGAGCATTAGGAATTATGGGGGCTTATAATAAATTCAGAGGCGAATATTGTACTGAAAACAAGTATCTTGGACGAACAATTTTGCGAAATGAATTTAATTTCAAAGGGGTTTACATGTCTGACTGGGATGCTGTTCACAGTACTGAAAAAGCAGCTTTGGCTGGCCTGGACTTAGAAATGGGAACAGAAAAAGAGAACTACAACGACTGGTATTTTGCTGATCCTTTGATTAAAGCAGTAAAAGAAGGACGTATAAAAGAAGGTATAGTTAATGAAAAAGTAGCAAACATCCTCAGAGTCATGATTAAAACGAAAGTTTTGGATCCTGCAACACGTATAACAGGTTCTTTGAATACAAAAGCACACCAGCAGGCAGCATACCGATCTGCGGTAGAAGCCGTTGTTTTACTGAAAAACGAAAAGCAGATTTTACCGTTAAACATGAACTCCATAAAATCTGTAGCTATTATTGGTGATAATGCGACCCGTACCCATTGTGGTGGCGGATTTAGTTCAGAAATCAAAACTTTATATGAGATAACACCGCTTCAGGCTATGACCAATAAATACGGAAAATCAATGCAGATCAATTTTGCACAAGGGTATGAAAAACAATCTCATGTTGTAGAAAGAAGCAGTGCCGGACAATTAAATACAGACAAAACAGACTGGAAATTAATTAACGAAGCTGTGGAGCAAGCTAAAAAATCAGATATTGCCATTGTTTTTGCTGGCCTTAACCATGATTTTGATTCAGAATCATTTGACAGACTACACATGCGTTTACCGTACGGTCAGGAAACTTTAATCCAGGAAGTAGCCAAAGCAAATCCTAAAACGATCGTGGTTATTATTGCAGGTTCTCCACTTGAACTTGCCGGGATTGAATCTCGTGTGCCTGCAATAGTCTGGGGAGGGTATGGCGGAATGGAAGCCGGTAATGCTGTTATAGATGTATTAAGCGGTAAAGAATTTCCGTCAGGAAAACTGCCTTTTACTATTCCGGTTACTTTAAGCCAGTCACCTGCCCATGCATTAGGTGCTTATCCGGGACATGATTTGAAAGTGAATTATGAGGAAGATATTTTGGTTGGTTATCGCTGGTTTGATACTAAAGAAATTGAGCCACAGTATCCTTTTGGTTATGGACTTTCTTATACTTCATTCGAAATTTCAAATGTAGCTACTGACAAAAAAAACTATAGCGCTGATGACGAAATAGTAGTCAAATTCAACATTAAAAACACAGGGAAAACTATTGGTGCTGAAGTAGTCCAATTGTATGCCGGTCAAACAAATCCTTCTGTTTTGAGACCCAAAAAAGAATTAAAAGCCTTTGATAAAATATTCCTGAATCCTGGAGAACAAAAAACAATTGATTTAAAAGTAAAAGTAAAAGACCTGGCTTTTTATGATGAGAAAACTTCAAGCTGGAAAATTGAATCAGGTGAATTTAAACTTTATACCGCAACATCAGCTAAAAATATCGTGAGTACTTTGGCTGTTACAGTACAGTAAACTCTGCAAAAAGTACAGCAGTTTGTTTTACGAAACTCTCCAAAAGTAAAATCAATTGTTACATTTCTTTATTTCGATGAGAATGTAATAAAAATTGTGTTGTCATAGCGTTTTTGCTGAAATACAGGTCATAAAAAACCAGAAAATTATGAGTAATTTTCTGGTTTTTACTTTTTGGACAGCCTCTTTTTTAAAACCTTAAACTAATTTATAAAATCATATAGGGCCATTTAAAAGCTGCTTTTCTTAATCTTTAGCATTATAAATCCGGATCTGAGACCCAATAATCCCTAAAAGATTATTTTTTTGTTTCCTTTAATTTCAATACACTTTGATACGCTTTTTTAGGTTTTAAGTCTTTATCAAATAGCAAAGGGTAATTAGTTCTTCCTTTTATTGGCCAGTTATTTAGCCATGATTGTCCGTCATGAACGCCCCAAAAGGTTACACGGCTGATTTTATCTTTATGTTTTAAGAACAATTTAAAAATTGACGCATAGCGCTCAGTAAGCTTAACCTGAACTGATTCCGGAAGCTGTTCCGGATATGGATTCATTTGTGCACTCCCTTCAAAATTTTGATTGACATCAGCACCTTTTAAGTCCCAGGGATTCGGCAACACCGTAATATCTAATTCTGTAAAAGCAACTTTTAAACCCAAAGCTGCATACGCCAAAATACTCTCCTCAATCACCTCAATAGAAGGACTGTCTAACCGCCAGTGTGCCTGAATTCCCACTCCGTCGATTTTTCCACCTGCGGCTTTTATTTTTTTTATCATATTAATATTTCCTTCTCTCTTGGCAGGTTCTTCATTATTGTAATCGTTATAATACAAATCTGCTTTTGGATCTGCAGCTGCTGCCAATTTAAAAGCGTCAATAAGATACTGTTCTCCAAGTGTGTTCAGAAAAACTGATTTTCTTAATGTACCGTCTTCGTTCAAAGCTTCATTGACTACATCCCACGAATTAATTCTTCCTTTATATTTAGAAACAATTGTCGTAATATGGTCTTTCATAAGAGCCTTCATTTCTGTACTATCTTTAATTTCAGCTATCCATGGAGCCAACTGACTGTGCCAGATTAACGTGTGTCCGTGAATAAACATTTTATGCTTCTCTCCATAAGCAACAAATTTATCTGAAAAAGTAAAATCATATTTGCCTTTTACAGGATGCATATACATTGACTTCATTATATTTTCTGCCGTTATAGCATTAAATTCCTTTTTGATTAAAAAATCTTCTTTGCTGTTTTTCCCTGCAATTTGATTGGTATCTAAAGCGGTTCCGATATAAAAATCCTTTTTATAGCTGTCTTTTAACGAAATAGCATTTTTTCCCTTTTGTGCATTACAGCTACTCAAAATCATTAGAGGCAAAAGCAATAAATAGCAATTAATTAATTTCATTTGTATGGTTTTAAAGTTGATAGTTTAGTTTAAATCATTTGACTGATTATAGTTTTCTACTTAGGTATTAAAAAATCTTTGTGTTGCATAACGCTACTTCGTTACAAGTCTGTTTTATATTCTTATTTTAATGTGAACCTTTAATTTCCCGGAGCAAAAGGAAATTTTAATGATTTGAAGTAATCTAAAGAGTGGCTTGCATTCTCTACTCCAACCGGCAATTCTTTTCCTGAATATTGCTGAAAATAAAGCAAACATGCGTCCCTCCACCATTTTGCTTCTTTATATTGAATATCTAACAACATCTGAACTTCTTTGAAACGTTCTTTGTCTACATATTTTCCTGTTTTATTCCAGGTATCCTGCATTTCTTTTACCTGATCAACGCCCTCCTGATATTTAAAAGCCAGACTATTCCAAAGCGTTTGTCCGTTTTTTAATTTATAATCCCACGAAACATGATGAAACCATAACAAATAGTTTTCAGGACAGGTTTCTAAATTGTCAAATAGTTTTTCTACTTCTGGAGCATACTGTGCCGTGGCATTTGTACCGGTTTTAGAACGGTCAAAACCAATTCCGTTTTTATCTGCCTTGTGATAATAAACCGGATTCCATTCTGGTCTTGACAAATCAGACACCCAGGGCCCCGGACCATAATGATGCCCCGTATCCATAATATGATGTAAGCCAAGAGGTGTCATATAATTGACAACGGCTTCACGCGATTTTATCATCATTGCAGCAACAGGCTTTATGAATTTTTCATCGTTGGAAAATGTACATCTGAGCCATTCATCTGCAATAACTTCAGCATCTAAATCCGGATTCCATGCCTGTCTTCCAAAGCCATACCAGTTCGCCTGTGCAAATGGATGTCCTGTCCAGTTTACATCATTTCCTATATTTGAAACTCCGGCAATTCCTGTCAGTTTACTATTGCTCAAAGAACCGTCAATTATTTTAGCAACCGTTGTTCCTTTTTCTTTTTGAAAGGTATCTGATTCTAAAACTTCCTGAAATAATTTCGGAAGAAAAACCAAATGGGTACTAAACCCTAAATATTCCTGCGTAATTTGAAACTCTATCATCAAAGGCGTTTTTGGCATAGCTCCAAAAATGGGATGGAAGGGTTCACGAGGCTGAAAATCGATAGCACCATTTTTTACCTGAACAATTACATTATCCCTGAATTTTCCGTCGTACGGGACAAATTCGGCGTAAGCCTGTTTTGCACGGTCATTGGCATCATGTTCAGAATAGACAAATGCCCTCCACATAATTACCCCTCCAAATGGTGCCACAGCATCTGCTAGCATATTTGCCCCGTCAACATGATCCCTTCCGTAATTTTGTGGCCCGGGCTGCCCCTCAGAATTTGCTTTTACCAGAAAACCTCCAAAATCCGGAATTCTTTTATAAATCTCTTTTGCTTTATTTTTCCACCAATTCATCACATCCAGATCTTTTGGATCAGCTGTTTTTAATCCGCCTATTTCAATTGGTGCCGAGAAACGGGCGGTTAAATAGACTTTAATTCCGTAAGGCCTGAATACGTTCGCTAAAGCTTCAACTTTTTCTAAATATTGAGGCGTTAAGATTAATGCATTTGCATTTACATTTGTCAAAACAGTTCCATTAATTCCAATTGACGCATTGGCCCTGGCATAATCAATATAACGCGGGTCAATAAAATCAGGGAGTTTTTGCCAATTCCATAACGAAAATCCGGCATAACCACGTTCTACTGTACGGTCTAAATTATCCCAGTGATTTAAAATCCTGATATTGGTTTTCGGAGCATCTATCAGATGAAGATTCTTGATCGATTTATTCATTTGAACCAGTCTTAGAAAGCTGTAAACTCCATATAAAACACCAATATCCTTTTTGCCTGTAATGACAATATGCTTATTATTTTTTATGGAAACAGATTTTATAATATAACCTTCTTCATTTATCCGTTCAAAATCAGAACCAATTGCTTTTTGAATTTCGGGAGTTAATACCAATTTTGATCCTAAAATTATTTTATGGTTCCCCTCTGGTTTTACTGTAACCTGAAACTGACTCCCCAACATAGCGTTCAAAGCAATCTGTAATTCATTTTGAGCGATTTTTGATGTTGCCGTATTTTCTAAAGCTATTATTCCTTTAATATTTGACAGATAGTCCGAAATTATTGGTGAATCTGTTTTCTTTTCATATTGCAACCATAATTTATAATCCTTTTGTGCAAATAAGGGACAGCAAACAAAAAAAAACAATACAATGAACCTAAAAAAAATCTTTTTTATATGTGGCATTTTCTTTCTGCTATTTTTATAAATTAATACAACAATACAAACACTGCTTAAATATACTTTTTTGACAAAATAAATACTAAAAAAATGTATTATTAAAAATATTTAGTTTTTCGCAATCGGTTGTGCTAAAATACAAAAAATTAGGAATAAAAAAATAAAAAATACCTTTTACAAGTAATTTCAATTATTGATAACAAAAAATAGCTTTATAAATCTCAAAAAGTAATTCGGTCTGCAATAAAAAAGCAGGATATATTAACCGGTGCAGGAATTGGGTAGCATTAGATTTTTCTGGAGGACTCACGTATGACTACCTGAGTATTTAAAAATGTAATTTCTTTAGCATCCTCTTCCTTAACTGTTTTTAAATTTTTGATAATTTATTTGGCTGCAGCTTTGCCCATTTACGCAGCAGGATGCGTGATAGTAGAAATATTTGGCTCAATTATTTCTGAGATAGGATGATTATTAAAACCTATTACTGCAAATTGTTCAGGTACTTTAATTCCTCTTTTTTTGCAGTCTGAACCGCACTTACCGCAAGAATTGCATAATCATGACTGAATAATCCGATTTTTGAGCAGCAATCTCAATACCGCAGATTAAAGACAATAAAAATGGCTGCGTAACTGTTGGAATTAAAACTCCAATGGTTTTTGTAACATTCCCCCTCAGCCCAGCTGCCAATGTATTAGGTATAAAACCCATTTCTTGCGCAGTCTGCTTTACTTTTTTAATCGTCTTATCGCTAATACTATGATACTCTTTTTAGGCTCGTGAAATTGTTAAGACTGCAAGATTCCGTTTTTTAGCAATATCATAAATGGTTACCTGTCTGTACTCTTCCATGAATTAAAGTACTAATCTTTGTAAATGTACTTATTTAAATGTTACACCAATTAATTCTGTATTTATTTAGGAAATTACACAACTTATTCTAAAATCCAGCCTGTTCTACTCGTTCGGTAAAATTATTCAAAAGCGATCATTTCGAGTATTTTCGAAGGGAAACGGAACAAAAAAATGTATAGGGAATCGTTTTTAAATGATAATTCATTATCTTTTTTAAAACACCTCATCAAATATATTTTTTAATTTTGAAAAAAAAGCCATTCCTTTACACAATCGGTTGTTTAATTGACGCCTCAAAGAAATTAGGTATCAAAACAAAATGTAAGCTCATGAGAATCACAAAAATCATATTTCTATTCATACTGATTGTTTCATACCATAGTTCAGGCCAGCATAAAAAAGATAAATTCTTATTTCAAAATCCTCAATTAGGTTTTGAAGAACGTGTAAATGATCTGGTAAGCCAATTGACATTAGAAGAAAAAGTATCCCAGATGCTTAATTCAACTCCGGCAATTCCAAGGCTCGAAATACCGGCATATGACTGGTGGAATGAAACGTTACACGGAGTAGCACGGACTCCTTTTAAAACCACTGTATATCCCCAGGCAATAGCAATGGCGGCTACCTTTGATAAAAACTCACTTTTTAAAATGGCCGACTATTCAGCACTGGAAGGAAGAGCCATTTATAACAAAGCCGTTTCATCAGGCCGTACCAATGAACGGTACCTGGGACTCACCTACTGGACACCAAACATCAATATTTTTCGCGACCCGCGCTGGGGACGCGGACAGGAAACTTATGGTGAAGACCCCTATCTAACAAGTATTCTGGGTGATTCGTTTGTTAAAGGCCTGCAGGGAGATGACCCTAAATACCTAAAAGCCGCTGCATGTGCAAAACACTATGCCGTACACAGCGGGCCTGAATCTCTGCGCCATACTTTTGATGTTGATGTCACCCCTTATGAACTTTGGGATACCTATCTTCCAGCATTTAAAAAATTAGTAACCGACTCTAAAGTAGCCGGTGTTATGTGCGCTTATAATGCCTTTAGAACACAGCCATGCTGTGCCAGTGATATTTTGATGACCGATATTTTAAGAAATCAATGGAAATTCACTGGTTATGTAACCTCTGACTGCTGGGCAATCGATGATTTTTTTAAGAATCATAAAACACATCCCGATGCTGAATCTGCCTCGGCAGATGCTGTTTTTCACGGTACAGATATTGACTGTGGTACTGATGCCTACAAGGCTCTGATTCAGGCTGTAAAAAACGGAAAAATAAGTGAGCAACAAATTGACGTTTCTGTAAAACGCCTTTTTATGATCCGTTTCAGACTGGGGATGTTTGATCCTGCTCAAATGGTAAAATATGCACAGACTCCGGAATCAGCATTAGAAAACCCTGAACATCAAATGCATGCCTTAAAAATGGCAAGACAATCAATGGTTTTACTTCGAAATGAAAAGAACATACTGCCGCTGGACAAAAACTTAAAAAAAATTGTAGTCCTGGGACCTAACGCAGCCAACTCCATATCCATTTTAGGAAACTATAACGGAACTCCAAGCAAACTAACAACGGTTCTGCAAGGCATAAAGGAAAAGGTTGGAGCCAATACAGAAGTCATTTATGAAAGAGCCATCAACTTTACCAACGATACTTTGTTAGTGTATCAGAATCTCAAAAATCAATACACTTATGATGGAAAACAGGGATTTAAAGCTGAATATTACAATAATAAAGACCTCTCCGGACAGCCCGAAGCAGTACGAACAGAATCAGAAATAAATAACTTCTGGCAGGAAGGCGAAGTGGTGGTAAAAAATATTAAAGGAAATAACTTTTCTGCACGTTATACCACCAATTTTACAGCAGAACAGGATGGCTCTATTACCTTCGAAGTCAGTGCAGATGACGGATACCGTTTTTTAATAGATGATAAGGAGGTTGTAAATGCCTGGCAAAGGAATCGCTGGGGAGAAAAAACTTTTAAATTAATTACCAAAAAAAATACTGTTTATAAATTAGTTTTGGAATATTGGCAGGGTGAAGGAAAAGCCAACATCGCATTAAATGCCGGTAATTTTGAAAAAACCGATTTTCAGAAGATCATCGATAGTCATAAAGATGCGGATGCCTTTATCTATGTGGGTGGCATATCTCCACAACTGGAAGGCGAAGAAATGCCGGTGAATTTTCCCGGCTTCAGTGGTGGTGACCGTACTTCGATACTTCTTCCAAAAATCCAGACTGATTTAATGAAAGCGCTGAAAACTTCTGCAAGACCAGTGGTTTTTGTTATGATGACCGGTAGTGCAATAGCCATTCCGTGGGAAGCTGAAAATATTCCGGCAATACTCAATGCATGGTATGGTGGCCAGGCAGCAGGAACTGCAGTAGCTGATATTCTTTTTGGAGATTACAATCCTGCAGGAAGACTGCCTGTGACATTTTATAAAAGCGATTCAGACTTGCCCTCTTTTATTGATTATAGCATGGACAATAAAACATACCGCTATTTTAAAAGCAGTCCGCTTTATGGCTTTGGTTATGGGCTCAGCTATACGACATTTAAATACGATCAGCTAAAAGTTTCCTCTAAGGTAAAAAAAGGACAGCCTGTCTCGGTCTCGGTAAGAATAACCAATACCGGTAAAACTGAAGGGGAAGAAGTAGCCCAATTATACCTAATTAATCTGGATCTATCTATAAAAGCTCCCTTAAAAAGTCTCAAAGGATTTGAAAGGATTAACTTAAAATCCGGCGAAAGCAAAACAATTACCTTTACACTTTCTCCTGAAGACTTATCGTCAATTACTACAGAAGGTGAAATAAAGCAATATTCAGGTAAGATAAAACTTGCCATTGGAGGCTCTCAGCCAGATGAAAAAAATGAAATCAAAAACAATATCGTAACCCGGATTATTCAAATAGATAAATAATAAATCTTTAGTCCTTAATGACTCAGAACTAAATAAAAAATAGTCTTCAAAAAAAATGATTTACAGCCTTCAAATTTATTGATTTGAAGGCTGTTTTTTTTGGACTATTCTAACTTTAAATACTACCGATATGTACCTCATATAGCCTGATAAAAACTAACCTGTTTCATATTATACTGGCATTATACGAGAAATTTTTCGAACTGTTAAATAATTATAATTGGTATAATCTTTCTGAATCACTTTCAAATATTTGTCATTTTTTACCCTTTTACAATCACGTTGATTTATATAATAAATACAGCAATGAATTGTAAGATTTAAGTAAACAGCTTCATCGTTCTGCGTTCTAAATCGTATTCGTTTAAATAGTGAAGGCTAATTTTTCAGATTATGGAAAACCGTAAAAACGACTTTCATTTAAAGTCGAACTTTAGGGCAAATAATTCAAAAACTTGTTAAGCAGAAAAAAGTTATTCATCATTTGAAATTAAATTTATGCTAAAGAAAACTATCTTAATTGAAAACAAATTTTCCATAACGGCAAAATACAATCAGCTAGTGCTAAAATCAGAAATCAGGGAGAGTTCTATCCCTATTGAGGATATTGGTTTTCTTGTACTTGATCATAATGAAATTTACCTTAGCATTCCAGCTATGAATTTACTTGTTGAGAACAACACTGCTATTGTCATCTGCGGAAAAAACCATCTTCCTAACGGAATGCTTTTAAACCTGAACAGCCATCATATCCAACAGGAAATATTCAAAAATCAAATCGAAGCTTCTTTACCTTTAAAAAAACAGCTATGGCAGCAAACGATAATTGAAAAAATCAGGAACCAGGGATTTCTGCTCGAAAAAATAACCGATTCTAAAAACAGCTTTGCATTTCTGGCCGGTAAAGTATTAAGTGGGGATTCTACAAATATGGAAGGGGTTGCAGCACAGCAATACTGGAAATATTTTCCTCAGCCCCATTTAGAATTTGATGGCATTAAAAGGGAACGATATGGTGACTATCCTAATAATTTCCTGAATTACGGCTATGCCATTTTAAGGGCCGCAACAGCCAGGGCACTCTCCGGAAGTGGCCTGCTGAATACATTAGGAATTCACCATAAAAGTAAATACAATGCTTTTGCACTTGCCGATGACATTATGGAGCCGTTTCGCCCAATTGTTGATGAAAAAGTCTTTGAAATCATGCAGCGCTTTGAAGAGCAGGAACTAAACACCGCTATTAAAACCGAATTATTAGAAATATTAACCCGAACCGTTTATTTTAAAGATGAAAAAAGCCCTTTAATGACAGCCTTGCAAAAAACAGCCAGCTCTCTTCAGCAATGTTTTACAGGAAGTCGAAAAAAAATTAAATATCCTTCCTTATGGAGCTCAACGGATATCGAATAATGTGGTTATTCGTTTTCTTTGATTTGCCCACAGAAACAAAAAAAGACAGGCGAAATGCATCCGGTTTTAGAAACAACTTATTGAAAGATGGATTTTCAATGATGCAGTATTCTGTTTATGTACGCCACTGCGCCAGCAGCGAAAGCGCAGATGTGCATGAAAAGCGAATTCACAAACTACTGCCTCCTCTGGGAAAAGTAAGTGTACTTCGCATAACCGACAAACAATTTGGCAATATTTTGAATTTTTGGGGAAAAGCAGCTATGCCCTCAGCACCTCAGCCTACACAATTAGAATTATTCTAATGTTTTTCAAAAAAAGTATCAACCATCCATTTTTCCGGATTAGTATCAATATAATTGCTAATGTTAAAATATGCTTTTTCATTCCGAATAATATGATCATGAAACGAACGCTGCCATGCAAAATTTAAAAAACCTGCTTGATGAATCATTTTAGAAGATGTCGTTTTAAATGCGCCTATCAAACTTGATAATGATTTTATTTTAATTTCTTCATCCCGCACAGACAAGTCGAGTACCGTCAAGTCGCGACTTGTCGGCAATAATTTCCTGCTATCTATTTCAATAATTGCATGAACATGATTAGGCATTACAACATAATTGTGAATCGCAACATATTGATATTGTTCTGCTAACCATAATATTCTATCCTGAACAATTTTTCCAAATTCATTTAATTCCAATTTTTTATTTAATTCATTGGAATTATCTACAGACAGGTCGCAACTTGTACCTGCCGACCCCAAACAACACAACCTATCCTGAACACATATCGTGACGAAATATAAATTATCGCTGGAATAATCAAATCCCTGCATTCGATTTCTTTTTCTGCTTTTCATAACCTTATATTTTATTTATTGCCTAACACCTGTGCGGACAGGTCGCAACCTGTCCCCGCCGCCCCAAAACACAAAACGACCATCCTGAACACATATCGCAACGAAATATAAATTATCCCTGAACTAAAAATCCATGCATTCAAGTACGGACAGGTCGTGACCTGTCCCCGCCACCGCAAAAAAAACAAAACGACCATCCTGAACACATATCGCAAAGAAATATAAATTATCCCCGGAATAAAAATCCATGCATCGAGTACGGACAGGTTGCGACCTGTCCCCGCCACCGCAAAAAAAACAAAACGACCATCCTGAACACATATCGCAACGAAATATAAATTATCCCTGAACTAAAAATCCATGCATCGAGTACGGACAGGTTGCGACCTGTCCCTATCGCCGAACCTCATTATATTCATCATAAAATTATTGAAATTCAATCTATTACAAACAAAAAAATGCCTCAATATTGGATTATCAAACCAATAAAGAGGCATTTTTATATACGATATCCACCCTTAATCTAATGAAAATCAGAAGGTAAGAAACCAACTAATATCGTGTTTTCTAATCTTTAATCAAACCACAACGACGCATTAATTCTGTTTGTTTTTTAAGTTAATATCGTGTTTTCTAATCTTTAATCAAACCACAACCAATTCAAACCAAAACCAAAAATGAACGAAAATATCGTGTTTTCTAATCTTTAATCAAACCACAACTCTTCGATACGCAATTGCTTTTTTGCCAGTAATATCGTGTTTTCTAATCTTTAATCAAACCACAACCATTCATCTTTCATTTTAGCCCGACTAGCAAATATCGTGTTTTCTAATCTTTAATCAAACCACAACTGGTCTTAGAAAGTTTTACGACTAATAGAAAATATCGTGTTTTCTAATCTTTAATCAAACCACAACCTGTAATTCAGGGCTTTTTTATGTCACATTAATATCGTGTTTTCTAATCTTTAATCAAACCACAACCTGTGGGAGCAAGCGGCTGAATTTGTAATGAAATATCGTGTTTTCTAATCTTTAATCAAACCACAACCGGGAGGGAAAGAGGGCATTGTTAACAAAAAATATCGTGTTTTCTAATCTTTAATCAAACCACAACTGGATAGAAAAGTTAGAAAAAAAAGAAAGAAATATCGTGTTTTCTAATCTTTAATCAAACCACAACCGGGAAGGGAAAGAGGGCATTGTTAACAAAAATATCGTGTTTTCTAATCTTTAATCAAACCACAACATTTGATTGCTGGATGTAATCTACATGATCAATATCGTGTTTTCTAATCTTTAATCAAACCACAACTGAAAGGTACTGCATCCCTGTTGGGAGGATGCCATACCTTTCAGTTGTGGTTTGAGATGTTTAAGATTTGATGTTTTATGTCAAAGAACGTTTTAAACTTATTATAAACCAAATTTCTTTTTTTGAGTTATGCACTTAATATCTGTTTTATATTTTTTTGATATATCGGTTTTGCATTTACCATTCTTTCTATGGATTTATGAAAAATACTTGTTTTAAATTGAGAACGGTTTATCCTAAAACAAAACT
>NZ_QJHK01000014.1 GCF_003202435.1 Flavobacterium cheongpyeongense | reverse complement strand
TCAGCATTCTTTCAATTCTTCTGATAATAAGGTACTGCAATCTGAAAAAAGAAATCAAAACCAGACTGTAGCTGAAAAAACATTTATTACTGGAAATCAGCATTCTTTCAATTCTTCTGATAATAAGGTACTGCAATCTGAAAAAAGAAATCAAAACCAGACTGTGGCTGAAAAAACATTTATTACTGGAAGTCAGCATTCTTTCAATTCTTCTGATAATAAGGTACTGCAATCTGAAAAAAGAAATCAAAACCAGACTGTGGCTGAAAAAACATTTATTACTGGAAATCAGCATTCTTTCAATTCTTCTGATAATAAGGTACCAAACTCTATTTTTGAAGATAAATTAACCTCAAAAAACAATGTCACTATTGCCATAAACTCTTCAAATTTAATTTCAGATAATAAACAAAATATCAAAAAAGAGGTTTCGGATAAAACAGAAATCACCACAACAATTGTTGCAGCGAATGACCCAAAAAACAATTCAATATCAATCAGTACATTGAGCAAACAAGATTCTCTTCAATTAGTAGAATTGCAAAATTTAGAAAAAGGTCTTGTAGAAGTTAAAACCGAAAAAGACAAAGAAAATAAAGCAGTCCCTACTGCTGAAAAATGGTCATTGGAAGTTTTTGCAGGAGTTGCAAATTCTGAAAATTATAGCAAACAAAAAACTTTAGGAAATGTTAATGAATCCAAACAAACGAATTCATACGGAATAAAGACAAATTACAAACTCAATAAAAAATGGGCCGTAAGTTCTGGTTTGAAAATTAACGAATTAGGTCAGAGTATTGCTAATGTTTCTTATTTCAATAACTCTGAAGTTGCTTCATATCCCACAATAAGCGACTATTTAATGCAAAGTTCAACTGTAGTTGCACCAAAAATAACAACCAATTCGAGTTATGTTTTTGTTACAAAAAGTACCCAAAATGCTTTAAAAAGCGACAATATGGAAAACGGAAATATCGAACAGAGTTTAAAATATATTGAGATGCCCCTTGAAGTTTCTTATGCCGTTTTTAGCAAAAATAAAACCAGTATAAGTTTAAATACGGGTGGTTTTGTAGGAAAATTAATTTCAAACAACATAACCTTAAACGGAGATTCAATAGGCGATAATTTAAATGCCAGTGACTTTGTTTATGGGACTTTGCTAAGCAGTACCCTACAATATCGTTTATACAAAAAAACACATGTTTTTGTTGAGCCGGGCATGAACTATTACATCAATCCATTGAACAATCAGACTTTTAATCAATTTCAATGGGCTTTTAATTTTGGTTTGAATGTCTCATTTTAATCATTACCATTCAATTATGACACTTCAGGATTGGACTGATCCACAATTACCTCATGATTTAATCCTGGCTAAAAAATTAGTCTGTGATGGTTGCAATTTAGATTGTACACAGCCAATTCCAGAAAAAGAAAGTGCCGAGTATAGTGCTTATCGTTTTACTATTAATAAAAAGTACATCTGTTATAGAGAGGCTAAAATTACACCAACCAAAACTGGTCAGTTTGTCACTTTATGGAAACGTAATATATCAGGGATCATTGAGCCCTTTGACTTTTCGGACACAATAGATTTTGTCATTATTAGCGTTCGAAAAGAAAATAGTTTTGGACAATTTATTTTTCCGAAAGCTGTTTTGTTACAGAAAGGAATTTTCTCTACGGCAACTAAAGAAGGCAAAAGAGCTACGAGAGTTTATCCGCCGTGGGATGTTACTACGAGCAAACAGGCTCAAAAAACACAAGAGTGGCAATTGGATTATTTTTTAGAACTGACCAATAAGGTAACTATTAAACTGAAATTTAAAGAATTGTTTCAATAAGACAGATTAAAAAAACAGGCAGCTCAATCGAACTGCCTGTTTTAGTTTTATTATTTATCGTTTTATTATTTTATAATCTTTCCTTTATACACTACTTTATTATTTTCTGTCAAAGTATAAATATAAATTCCTTTTTGTAAATGGCTTACCGGAATTGATGTTGTTGTTGTTGTATCCTGACCAGCTGTAACATTCGACGGATTGTTTACCAAACGTCCGTTAAGATCATAGATTCTGAATTTCAGATTCTTATCTATATTGCTTTTCACAGAAATATTCAAAATATCTGTTGCAGGATTTGGGAATGCCTTTACTGAAAATGCATTTTTTGTTCCGAAATCTATGGTACCCAGATTATCTTCTTTCAGTACAAAACGGGCAATAACAGGTCCGTGATCAGAAGTTGTAGTTGTATAATTGGCAATGTCTGTACGCGGATCATATACAGCAATAGAATTGGGAATATATTCATCTGTCAATTCATTAGAAATGATAATGTGATCTAAAAACCCGCCAGAACTTAAAAAACTATAAGCACCCGCCTGACTAATACCCAAAGTAAGTGCATTGTAATTACTGGTATCGGTAACAAATGCTTCGTAAGAGGAAGGATTTGGAGTAACAACAGAGGCTTTCACATCATCATTATAATCTCCTAAAATAATCAGATTAGAATTTGGATAATGAACATCCAGACTGTCTTTTAATAATTGGGCATCGTATTTACGCATATTGTATTTGGATATATCAGATCCGCTGTTGGCGCGTGCATGAAGATCAATCAGATTGATTTCTTTTGTAACACCGCCAATATTAGTTTCTATTTGTACCAGATATGGTAAACGCCCTGAAGAGAAAAAACTGTCATCATTTCCGCCCGGATAACCCGATAAAGTTACTGTATTAGCACGTACTTCATCATACAGTTTTTTGAACATTACACGAGTCTTTTTTACAGTTGTCGTTTGTGTATTATAAAGTACCACCAGTTTTTGAGGAGGGAAATTCGGATCAGCTGCATTAAATGAATACGACCATGAGGTTGAAATCGTTTTATCGAATGTTTTTCCGTTGATATTTATTTGTTTAATCAATTCATCAATTGACGGATCATCGGATACTTCCTGAACTACATAAACATCCGCATTTAGTTTATTCATTACTTTCGCTACATTCTCAATTTGCAGGGCATCATCTGTTGGACCAAATTCTACATTATCAGTTCCTTTTACATCAGATCCAAAAAACTCCAGATTGTACGTTACAACATCGAAAGTATCCGCTTTTGGAATTGAAGAACCTGACAGTAATCCAATTTGTTTATTTAATGAAGTACCTGTAACAGTCAATGCACCGGAAATAGTCAATGCTTTTACAGTAGGCGTAAAACGTACATAAATTGTTTTGTTGTTTGCGGCATCCGTAGCATTAACTACAATACTTGATTGAAACGAACTATTATCCAATGACAATTGATAATCTGCTGGAGCTGTAAGTGCAATATTACCATAACCTTCTGCCTTAAAACCAAAAGACTGACTCTCAGAAACAGCATTCTGACTTACATCACCAAAATCTAATACAGGTTTCGAATCTACATATCCCGCCTCATCTGTAATTGCTACGTCATCTAAAGACCATTCTGCAGCATTATTGCTTCCTCCTGCCGTAGTTTCATATACCCAAGCTAAGTAAGTATTACTGGTTTTAAATCCGCTTAAATCTATATATTGCGATACTGTGTAAGCTCCTGTTACGGTTGGAAATTTACCATTTAATGCTACCCAGGTTGCTGTTTCCGGATTACTTTTGCCGTCATAATCTGTAGAAACCATTAATTTTAACTCTGAACCTGCATAAAATTTACGGGAATAAAAAGACAGCAATGGGAATTGACTAAAATTATCCAAACGTAATTTTGGTGAAATCAACCAGTCTTTACTTGCTCCGCTATCCGAATAGCCATTCATAAGGACTGCACCTGTTCCGGTATTCACATTTCTTGCAGTCGTTGTATGCGTCCATTTATTGACGCTACCCGCTGTATTATACTGTATCCATCCGCTATTAGTCAAAACATTGACGTCATTAAAATCTTGCACATATGGATTAATTCCTGTTCCGGTAAGGGCAACTATTTTACTTGCTGCACCAGTTGACTCATGTGTTATTTGACCCGAAAAAGTAGTCGTTGCATTTGGAGTAAACTTTACATAAACTGTTGGTGTTGCATTTGCTGCAAAATCAGATACATTAAAGAACAAAGAAGAACCAAAAGTGCTATTGTCTTTAGAAACTGTAAAATTAGCTGAAGCAGTTACAGCAACATTATCCGTAAGATTTGCTCCCTGAATTTGATAACTTAAACTTTCAGAACTATAATTTGTTTCAGAAAACCCTAAGTCCAGAGAAGAAACTGAGGTTGATAAAGCTGGAACAGACACGCTTGAAGTTGTAACGTCAAGCTTGTTTATCACATTCTGGACATTTCCATACAAGTCTTCAGAAACAGAAAAAACAGCATAAGCAGTATTCAGGTTTAATCCTTGAAAACTTTTTATATATTCCTGAGAAGCATCTGTAATATCTAAATAACCTGATTGCAGAGCTGTAGTTCCGGTTGCATCCTGACCTGCTTTTATTTGAGCAACTGATGGTGTTGCGCTTACTCCCGGCAATAGCACATAATACGTTTTTCCAACTTCGTTTATTTTATTCACAAAATCAAAACTTTCACTCAGGATATTATTTTCTTTTGGATAACCAGCTACATTATCCGGAGCATAAACATCACTTCTTATATCTATATTATCAACTGCAAAAGAAGGTCGGGATCCACTGCCGGAGACTTGTCTTGAAATCCATCTCATCTGAACAACAGGCTGATTATTACATTCTGCCGGCAAAGTAACCTTTATGGTTTGTGAATTTTGTGGCGTTGTTATTCCTGATCCCGTTTGTGTAGTAGTATTATTTCTATAAGCAGTTTCTAATAATGATGTAAAAACCGCTGTAGTACCTACCCGGTATTGCAGCACCATTTCGTTAATACGAATATTACTTCCGTCATAAGGATTACGGATCGTCATGGCATCGTACTGTACCATTATTGCGGACTGTCCTGTTGCATTAAAAGCAAAACCTATTGTCAAATCTAAAGAACCCGTATTGAGAAAACCAATTTTACCATTATAATTATGTATGTTTCCACTCGTTGTGCTTGCTGAACTACTAGCTGTTAATGATCGGTCTCCAACCAATGTCCCATTTGTATTAAAAACAGATCCTGGAGATGTTGCTGCTGTCCAGCCCTGAAAACCTAATATATAATCTGTAGAATTCGCTGGTAAGGCATCAAAGTTTTGTGTATATGGTAATGATACCACTGGCGTTGGCATTGTCTGTGCTTCTAAACTTAAAGAAAAGCAACAAAAAAAACTTAAAAAAGCCATAAAATGGCGTGTAGCGTAATTGTTTTTCATACGTTTTAAAATAGTGTTTTTAGAATTCAAATTTATCACCTTTAAAGTTAAGCGAATATTATAAAACTATAAACTTAAATACTTTAAACTTATAAACATTTCACATCAATAAAGCAAAAAGCAACAAACTCTTTAAATTATTCTCAATCATAATCCAATTGCTATGATAATATTATTATCTAAACAAAATCTGTTTTTTAATACCAAGACTCCTAAAAGTAAGTTTAAACCTGTAAAAAAACAGCACTCAAGGTATTTTTAGTTTTCCTCATCCAATTTCATATTTCCTCTGTCTTCATGACTTTCGGGATTAGAATTCGGGTAACGATTGGGTGTTATATCCGAATTCCTGTCTTTATTTTCTACTGTCTTATTTGCTTCCTCTTCTGTTAAAACCCCACGGTTTGAATTGGGATTTTCGGTTACAACTTTATTCGGAACTTTTTCTATTTCTTGATTTACATTTCTTGCTCTGTCCAAAAGTTTTTTATTCCCCTCGGCATCTGTTACTATTTCTTTGTTTAATTTTGATTCTTTCAATTCCGAATCATGCGAAACATTTTTGCCTTTTGATTCCTCTATATTTTTTTGCGCTCCATTTATCTTTTTAGCACCTAAATAATTCGTTTTCATGATTTTACACTTTAAAGTTTCTATTATAATATTACGGATTCTGAAACCAAAAAATAAGTCATTTAACATAGCTTTGGGTTTATAGAATATTTGTTTTTTAATGATGATAAACAAAACTATCTTTGCAAAAAATAAAATATGCATCGACACTTTCTTCTTTTTAAACCGTACGGCTATCTGAGTCAGTTTATTTATGAATTAAAAAGGAAGAAAAAGCTTTTGGGTGAACTGCATGATTTTCCGGAAGGTACTATGGCTATCGGCAGGCTAGATGAAGATTCTGAAGGGTTACTTTTACTGACTACAGACGGAAAAGTAAGCGAACAAATCAGGAGCAAAAAAGTAGACAAGGAATATTTTGTTCAGGTTGATGGCATTATTACCCCTGAAGCGATTGAACAATTGCAAAAAGGAGTCGAAATAGGTTTTGACGGAGGAAAATATAAAACGAAACCTTGTAAAGCTTTTATCGTTTCTCAAATTCCGGATTTCGGACCACGGGCCAAAAAAATCAGGGATGAACGCCATGGACCAACTTCGTGGGCTTCGATAACAATTAATGAGGGAAAGTTTCGTCAGGTCAGAAAAATGACAGCTGCGGTTGGCTTTCCTACTTTGCGTTTGGTACGTGTACGGATAGGAAATGTATATTTGCAAAACTTAAAAGCTGGTGAAGTTTTAGAAGTTCCCGATTTTAAATTAGATAATGAATCAATTTGAGAGTTAGATAATTCTCTAATAAATGATTAAACAAATAAACGATAATGTTAAACGTTGTTCTTGTAGAACCGGAAATACCCAATAATACCGGAAACATAGGCCGCTTGTGTGTAGGCACAGGAAGCAGACTGCATTTAATTCATCCTTTTGGTTTTGTAATTAACGATAAAAACTTAAAGCGTTCAGGATTGGATTACTGGGTACATCTTGATGTTACCGAATATCAAAATATAGAAGAATGGATGCAGCAAATCCCAGACAAATCACGTGTTTTTTTGATGAGTTCTCATGCCGAAAAATCCTATTTGGAAACCCAATTTCAGGATGGAGACTGGCTGGTTTTTGGTAAAGAAAGTGTTGGTTTAAGCAAGGAAGTTTTAGCCCGTTTTGAAAATCATTTAACGATTCCGATGTCCAAATTAATCCGAAGTTTTAATATTGCGAATTCTGTGGCTTTTGTGGTTGGGGAAGCTAAGAGGCAGATTGGAATAAATAAATAGTTATGAGACCACTTATTGACGAAAATAACCTTAGTTATTCTAAAGAATTCCTAATTTATCATACAAGAGGCACTATTTTTATGAGTCTATTGCTTCTTGTTGGAAGTTTTGTTGGGTTTATTTATTTCTATATGCAAAACCAACTTCTTGGAGTTTCATTAATGTTTTGTCTTTTTGTTTTTCAAATCCCTTTACTTATCAAATCAATAAAAAGAATTGACGAAATACAGTTTAGAATTAACTCTAAAGGTATCCAATATAGAAATAATTCATTAATTCCGTGGAGTAATATTGAAAACGAAAAAGCTGTTTATGACTATCATGATAATAGAGATAATGACACCTCATACTTCACCTATCAAATTATTGAACCAAGTCAGATAATGAAATTTGATCTTGCTGGATTAAGTACAGACATAAGTGAATTAAACATAGTTCTTACTATTCAAAGAAATAGATTTAAGAAAGAAAATAATATTCTCTAAGTCACAATAAACTTTCCTTTTTCAGCATCAAAAACAATATTTTCGTCTTTGAATAAGGTATCAAAACTACCTTTCGCAATCAAATTACAGGGATCGTCCTGCACGACCATTTCCGGTGTCATAATAATCATTTCGTCGCTTAACTGAATCGCCAAATCGATATCATGCGTCGAAAACAAAATGCATTTTTGAGTTTCTTCGGTTAGCTTTTTGAGCAACTTAAATAACGAAACTTTATGCAGCAAATCAAGATGAGTTGTAGGTTCATCCAGAATAATCAGCGGTGTATCCTGCGCCAAAGCCCTCGCAATTAAAACCTTTTGTAATTGTCCGTCACTAATTTGAAAATGTTTTTTTGAAGCCAGATGTGCGATTTGAGTAAGGCGCATTGCCTCATGTACTTTCTCCATATCTTTTCTGGTTAAAGTCCCAACCCAATTCGTATAAGGCTGTCGCCCCAAAGCAACCAGTTCAAATACAGAAAGATTGCTTGGGGGTAGTTTTTCGGTTAAGACCAAACTGAGGTTTTGTGCTAAATCTAATGGTTTGTACACGGAAATACTTTTATCATTCAGAAAAACATTTCCTGACAATGGCTTTTGGATTCCGGTAATAGTTCGCAATAAAGTCGATTTACCGATTCCGTTTGCCCCTATTAATGAAATGAGTTTACCTGAGGTTAGATTTAAATTTAAATTTTCAGCAATAGTTGTAACACCTTTTTTAGATTTATATCCAATATTTAAATTTGAAGTTGATAGAATGTTTTTCATTTTTTAAGCTTCTGAGTTTTCCCTGCCTGAAATAATTACTGAAAATTTCTTTTCCGAACCAGCAACCAAATCACAACCGGCGCCCCAATTATAGATGTAATTGCATTGATTGGCAAAGTAACATCAAAACCCGGCATTTGTGAAACTACATCACAAAACAATACGATAATAGATCCAAAAAGCAATGTACTCCAATATAAAACCGTGTGATTACTGGTTTGAAAAATCAATTTTGCAATGTGTGGCACCGCTAATCCAATAAAAGCAATTGGGCCAGCAAATGCCGTTATGCTTCCTGATAAAATGCTGGTTGCAAAAATGATGATTAATCGTGCTTTATTTAAATTCAGACCCATGCTTTTTGCATAGTTTTCGCCTAATAATAAAGCATTTAAAGGCTTAATACTACCCGCACTTAAAACCAAACCAAAACATACCGAAAAAGCTAATACACAAATGGATTCCCAGGAAAGGTTACCAAGATTTCCTAATGACCAAAAGGTAAATTTCTGGAGTTGTTCAGCAGTACTGAAATACGTTAAAACACTAACAATTGCAGTAGTAAAACTCCCAAACATTAATCCAACAATCAGGATTGCCATGGTATCCCGCAATTTTTGAGAAACCAATAAAACCAATAATAAAACCAACGTACTCCCTAAAGTTGAGGCCAAAACAATTCCGTAAGATGACAAGATGATAAATTTTAAAAAAGAAGGCAGGAAACCCGCCCCCAAAATTACAAACGCCACTCCTAAACTTGCCCCTGAACTTAAACCCAGAACATAAGGTCCTGCAAGTGGATTTCGGAATAAAGTCTGCATTAATAAACCACTTATGGAAAGACCGGTTCCGACAAGAACTGCTGTAATGGCTTTTGGCAACCGGTAATTGATAATGATATACTCCCAGGTCGATTTACTGGCCTCACCTCCTGTCAAACTTGTATAAACATCTTGAAACGGAATGTTTACTGAACCCAGACTAATGCTTACAAAAAACATTAATATGAGGCCCAAAGCCAAAATGAAAAATAAAATAGTATTTCGTTTTTTGTTCGTCAATTTAATTCAGTTTTAATGCAAAAGTAAATTCGTAACCTGGCAACAAATCCGGATGAAAAATTTTGATATAATCTTTTAACACCAAATCCGGTCGGCTTGGGGATAATTCATAATAAACAGTTCCTCCGGTAGCGCCTAACTTGGTTTCTAAACAATAGACCGTTTTATTTTTAAACGCATCAAATTCATTGTAATGGGGATTGGCTTTCTGTAATTCGTCTAAGGTTGTAAATGATCCTGATACAATCCACACATTTGCCTTTTGAGCTATATCCAGTACCTTTTCATACGACAGCCCTTTGCTGCCTGTTCCTTTTAAATCTGACCATAGATAATTAGCGCGTGCATCTTTCATAAATTGGGCAACCCAGCTGTTTCCTTTGGCTACATACCAGACATCTTCGTACATTGAACCGTATAAAACGGTTGAGATTACTGGTTTTTGAGCCACCAATTTCAGTGCCTGATTATAACTTGTAACAATTTTATCAAACAATTCTTTTGCTTTATCTTCTTTACCAAACAAGGCACCGTAAAGTTTTATCCATTCTGCTTTTCCAAGTGGTGACTGCTCCATCCAATCGGCCTGAATTAAAACATTTAAACCACTCTTTTTCAGATTTTCCAGCATAGGGTTGTTATTGTCTACTCCAAAAGTCACAATCAGATCCGGTGCTAAATCGATTAATTGTTCGATATTCAATTTTTCATTCTGACCCACATTTTTAACTTCTCCTTTATCAATTAATGCCCTGGTTTTTTTGGAAGAAATATAATCTGTATGAGGAAAACCTGTGAGTTTGCCTTCAACATCCAGCATTTCAAGAAACGGAATATTGGTTGTTGATGTCACTACAAGAGATTCCAACGGTACTTTAATAGTGGTATAATCCTGTAAACTATCCGGTACTTCTGCATCTTTTTCTTTTAAAATATAGGTGAAATTTTTATTAGCTTCCGGCCAGGGATTTGAAACTCTTACTACTGAATAACCTTCATGTTTTACGATAGAGAGCCCCGAGGCATATTCAATGCTGTTTTGAGGAACTTTTGCAGCAATAAATTCTACGTTTTCTTTTTTTTTGCATCCGGCAAGAAGAAAGAAAGACATGATAAAAATAAGTTTAGAAAATAAATGTTTCATATGCAGGTTATATATTTTAAAGGGTGTGGCATTATAATTGTTTGTTTCTTCCTGACCTTAATCAATGCGACAAAGGTAACCTAATTTATATTTTTTTGTTTATCTTTATTCTTACAAATTTAAACAAGCCATTTTTTTACCTATTTTATGAATAATATAAAAATAAAAGTTTGTTCAGGTTGTGAATCTTCTTTTAACTGTGGAGATATTTCTGCAGAAAACACCTGCTGGTGCAATGATTTCCCTCCCATTTTTAATCTTTCAGAAGCAGGAGACTGTCTTTGTCCTGAATGTTTTAAAGAAGCATGTAGTGATAAAATTGATGCTTACATTGAAACGCTTACACCCAAAAAAGCACTTAAAAATAAAGCAATATCTTTGCCCAAAACAGAAACGCTTATTGAAGATATTGACTACTACATCGAAAACGGCAATTATGTTTTTAAAACCTGGTTCCATCTAAAAAGAGGTACATGTTGTGGAAATGACTGTCGTCATTGCCCTTATTAATTGTTACTTCTAAATAAGCGTTAGGGATAGGAATGGTATCCTTTTATTTTTTTCTTTAAAAAATAAAAGATAAAATGGATAGCCCGACCGAAGGTAACGCCCAAATTATTTATACCTTAGAACTCATAATTCACATTTAAAAAGAATGATCTATTTAATTACCGGAGGCGAAAGGTCCGGAAAAAGCAGCTACGCCCAAAACCTCGCTTTACAACTCTCAGCTTCACCTGTTTATGTGGCAACCGCCCGAAAATGGGACAATGATTTTCAAAACCGGATTGACCGGCACCAACAGGAACGTGACGAGCGATGGACCAATATAGAAAAAGAAAAGCATTTAAGTCAAATTGATTTTAGCGGAAGAGTTGCTTTAATTGACTGCGTAACACTCTGGCTGACCAATTTTTTTGTAGACACTAAAAATGATGTAACATTAAGTCTGGAGGAAGCCAAAAAGGAATTTCTTTCAATAGCAAATCAGGAAAATGCTACTTTAATTATTGTGACCAACGAAATTGGGATGGGGGTTCATGCCGACACTCACATTGGTAGAAAATTTACGGAATTACAAGGCTGGATGAACCAGTTTCTGGCCTCTAAAGCTGATGAAGTAGTTTTGATGGTTTCAGGAATCCCGGTTAAAATAAAAGGCTAATAAAAATTCAATATTAATATCAATTAAAAAAATCTAAACCTTGAAATTTCAAATTTGAATATAGGTACAGTATCTTTACTACGTTTAAAGATTAAAATTGATATTGATTTTTGTAATTGTAATTGATTTTTAAAGATGAGTTATTTAGATAATATTTTAAAATCCCGACGCGATACCCGACATTTTACAGCCGATAATGTTCCAGATGAGGTTATTGAAAAAGCTTTGCAGGCCGGACATTGGGCGCCATCGGTTGGATTAACGGATGCGACACGGTATTATCTCATCAAATCGGCAGAAGTAAAAAAGGCTGTTAAAGAGTTGTTTTTGGATTATAATAAAAAGGCCGAAGAATTAACAGATAACCCGGAACAAAAAGAACATTACAAATCCCTGAAACTGGAAGCAATTGAAGAAGCCCCAATCGGACTTATCATTGGGTACGACCGGTCGGTGCTGAATCAGTTTACGATTGGGACTGTTGGCAGCAATGAAGCGGTAAAATTCAGTTCGGTTTGTGCGGCGCAAAACATTTGGCTTTCGCTGACAGAACAAGGTTACGGAATGGGCTGGGTTTCGATTTTGAATTATTACCAGTTTAAAAAAATACTGGATTTACCTGAAAACATTGAGCCTCTGGGCTATTTCTGCATTGGAAAACCGGCTACTAATTATGATAATCAACCGATGTTACAGCAATTGAACTGGAAACAAAAACCGGAAGCCCCTGATTGCACAGAAATTAAGCACATAACCCAAAATCAGGTTGCACATCTTGTAGTAAAACATCAACCGGAACCCGATGACAAAGCAGTTTTCTGCAGACTTTTACAGGAAAAAATAGATGCTAAAACCAAACCTGTTGGCGCTTTGGGGACTTTAGAAACGCTGGCTTTTCAAATAGGAACCGTTTTTGAAACTTTAAATCCAAAAATAAAAAATCCAAATATAGTCGTTTTCGCAGCTGATCATGGCATTGCAAATCATGGTGTCAGTGCTTATCCTCAGGATGTCACCAGGCAAATGGTTACTAATTTTCTGGAAGGAGGTGCAGCGATTAATGTTTTTTGTAAACAGCATGCTATTAAATTATCAATTGTAGATTCGGGTGTCAATTATGATTTTCCTACGAACGCCCGATTAATCAATGCTAAAATTGCTAAGGGAACCCAATCTTTTTTGCACGCACCCGCAATGAGCGATACCGAATTGCATTTGTGTTTTGAAAAAGGAAAATCAATTGTCGAAACTATTGCCAAAACAGGCTCTAACTGTATTGGTTTTGGCGAAATGGGAATCGGAAACACTTCAACAGCATCAGTACTTATGAGTATTTTAACCGGTTTTACTATTGAAGAATGTGTGGGAAAAGGAACCGGAGTTGCTGACGAAAAATTACTTCAGAAACAAAATCTGCTTAAAAATGCTATTAAAAATTATTCCGGATCAGCCGAATTAATGACGCAACTCAGTTATTTTGGAGGATTTGAAATCGTTCAAATAGCAAGTGGAATGTTAACGGCTTTCGAAAACAATATGATTATTCTGGTTGACGGTTTTATTTGCAGCGTTGCCTTTTTAATTGCTTCAAGAATACATCCTGAAATTCATAAAAATGCGGTTTTTTGCCATTGCTCTGCCGAAAAGGCGCATCAAAAATTATTGGATTATTTGCAGGTAAAACCAATTTTAAATTTAGATTTGCGCCTAGGCGAAGGAACAGGCTGTGCCATTGCTTTTCCTCTTTTGAAATCTGCCGAAGCTTTTTTGAATGAAATGGCGAGTTTTGAAAGTGCCGGAGTGAGCAGGAAATAAAAGCAATTGCAAAATTCAATTTCAATCAAAATATAAAAATCAAATCTTTTAATGAAAAAGGAACTACATATTTTCTTTACATGTCTAATGTTCTACACCCGGATTCCCTGCCCAAAAAACATTGATCATCATCCTGATTATTTAAACAAGGCTACACGATATTTTCCTTTAATTGGGTGGATTGTAGGAAGCATTTCTTTTATTTCTTATTATATTTTTTCTCTTTTCCTATCCATTGAAATAGCGGTAATTTTTGCCATTATAACTTCAATCCTAACAACTGGGGCTTTTCATGAAGATGGTTTTGCTGATGTCTGCGATGGTTTTGGCGGAGGCTGGACCAAAGAAAAAATTCTGATAATCATGAAAGACAGTGCTATTGGTGCTTATGGGGCGATTGGATTGGTGATGCTTTTTTTATTAAAATTCAAATTGCTTTCTGAATCCATTTTGCTTTTTTCAAATCACAATCTTTTGATTATTCTGTTGTTTATTTCTGCACATTCTTTGAGTCGCCTGGCTGCCATCAGCATCATTTTCACACATGAATATTCTCGGGAAGACGCCACCAGTAAAAGTAAGCCCATTGCAAAAAATCATACCTGGAAGGAAGTTTTTGGTTCCTTTTTCTTCGGGTTACTCCCTCTATTTGTGCTCTCCTATTTTGATTATAAAATACTTTTTGCTTTGATTCCGGTTTTCTTAACACGTTATTTTTTAGTTCGTTATTTTCAAAAATGGATTAATGGTTATACCGGTGATTGTCTGGGTGCCACTCAGCAAGTTTGTGAAGTTGTTTTTTATTTAAGCACTCTCTTTTTATGGAAATTTATTTAGTCCGTCATACTGAAACGATCTGCGAGAAAGGAATTTGCTACGGACAATCTGATGTAGAAATTGCAGAACCTTTTGATTTCATTTTTGAAAATATTGTGTCGCAATTGCCTTCAGAAGCTTTAATCTTTTCAAGTCCTTTAAAACGATGTGTGATTTTGGCGAAATACATTCAAAAAAATATAAATACGATTTCTTACCAGGAAGATAATCGCTTGAAAGAAATGCATTTTGGCGATTGGGAATTGAAAACGTGGAATGAAATTCCGCCGGAGCAACTCAATCCGTGGATGGAAAATTTTGTTAATATCCGTGCTTCAAACGGAGAATCTTTTGTGGAATTACACGAAAGGGTTGGCGATTTCTTATCCGAAATTAAATCAAAAAAGTCCCATTTACCGATTATCATCGTAACGCATGCTGGCATCATCAGAAGCCTTTTGTGCTATCATTCATCACTACCTTTAAAAGATGCTTTTCAGAATAAAGCAGACTTTGGAGAGGTCATCAAAATCAATTTTTAAGGCCTCTTTTCTTTATCAAGTGTTTTAAAAAGTAAAACAAATTTGAATTTTACACTTTTTTAACTTTATCTTTGCACCCGATTAAGGTTGTGTTTTTGATTAAAAAACACATTAAAAGGGAATCAAGTGACTGATTTTAAATACTTTAAAATCAAATTCTTGAGCTGTACCCGCAACTGTAAGCTTAGTTCTTTTTAAAAGAATGCTTGTTGTTATCTACAAAACCACTGTCACGGCTGCGTGATGGGAAGGTAAACAACAAGACGCAAGCCAGGAGACCTGCCTTATTAACAAATATCGAACTCTCGGGAAAAAGAGTGTAGAAATTATGACTTTAAAAAAACGTTTTGCTTTTTGCTTTTTGCTTTTGTGCCAGATTATTTTGGCGCAACAGGACACTATTACCAAACTGAAAGAGGTTATTGTTTCAGACAAAAATCTTAAAAACTTTTCGAATACCCAATCCGTTCAAAGACTGAGTGATTCGATTATCAATAAAAATGAAGCTTTATTAACCGATTTATTAAACTTCAATTCAACGCTTTATTTTAAAGAGTACGGACGCGGCATGCTTTCTACTGTTTCGCTCAGAGGGACAACCTCATCACAGACGGCTGTAATCTGGAACGGAATCAACATCAATTCGCAAATGAACGGCAGTACTGATTTTAATACCATTTCTGGCTCCGATTATAATTCGGTGAGTGTAAAAGCAGGTGGTGGAAGCGTAATTTACGGCAGCGGAGCAATTGGCGGAACAGTACATTTGAATAACGATTTGGAATTTTATAATTGTTTTGAGAATAATTTAAAACTGGACTACGGAAGTTTTAACACGATTGGTATTAACTATAAAACTACTATTTCCAATAAAAAATGGAGCGCACAAATTGGTTTTTCTAATAACAGTTCAACAAACGATTATAAATATGTGAATAAATACAACTGGAAAGGCGAACAGCGCTGGAACCGGAACGGTGAGTATACTATTTTTACGATGAATGCAAATTTGGGCTACAAACTAAATTCAAAAAACACTCTTAAACTATACAGTCAAACATCAAATACAGACAGAAACACTTCTTTAGTCACAGAAACTGAAACTCCTAGTAAATACGTCAATGGTTTCAATCGCAATTTATTAGAATATGAAGGTAATTTTGGAAAACTAAATACAAACTTCAAAACAGCCTATATTTTTGAAAATTACCAATACTACGCTGATAACACAACCAATAATTATACATATGGAAAAACCGAAAGCTTAATTGCTAAAGCTGATATTGGTTATACCTTTTTTAAAGCTACCCAGATAAACGGAGTTTTAGATTATAGTAAAACCACAGGAACAGGAAGCGGTTTTGGAACTAATACCAGAGAAATTAATGCTGCATCTCTATTGGTAAAACAGGATATTTCTGCCAGCTGGAAAAACGAATTTGGCCTTCGAAAAGAATTTACGGATAATTACAAATCACCCGTCTTATTCTCGTTGGGTTCCTCTTATCAATTTGGAAAGTTATACCTTTTAAAGTTGAATTTATCCCGCAATTTTAGAATTCCAACCTTCAATGATTTATATTGGGAAGAAGGTGGAAATCGCGATTTAAAACCTGAAAGTTCCTATCAGGCAGAAGTTGGAAACGTGTTTACATTCAGCAATATTACATTAACCCAGAATTTTTATTACATCAAAATAAAAGACTTATTACAATGGATTCCGGGTAAAAATGGTATCTGGTCCCCACAAAACACCGATAAAGTAAACAGTTACGGAGCAGAAACTTTATTTAGCTGGAAAAAACAGGTTGGGAAAAACATTTTTACTGTTAATGCTACGTATGCCCATACAATTTCTGAGAATAGTGACACAAAAAAACAACTCTTTTTTGTTCCCTTTGACAAAGCTACTGCAGGAATTTCGTATTCCAGGAATAAAATTTCAGCCTATTATCAATTTTTATATAATGGATTTGTTTATACCAGAGCTGATAATAATCCGGAGGAAATTATAAACGATTATACGGTATCAAACATCGGAATCGATTATGATTTTAGATTTTTAGAATCTTTCAAATTAGGTTTTCAGGTATTGAATTTATTTAATGAAGCTTACGAAAGTCTGGAAAACAGACCTATGCCAGGTCGCAATTTTAATATGTATTTAATCTTAAAATTTTAATATAATGAAGTTTAGTAAATTATTTTTAATAGCACTTAGTGCGTCACTGTTCATCTCGTGTTCTAATGATGAAGAAGAATCTAATAAGCCGGAAGGTGTTTATGACAATGGTTTTTTCATACTAAACGAAGGATCTCAGGCCGAAGGTACGGTATCTTTTTTAAGTAATGATTTAATCACTTTTGAAAAAGATGTATATGGTCCGGCTAATAACAACGACATACCTGGTGGCTATCTGCAAAACATCTTTTTTAATGGTGACAATGCTTACATTATCTCAGGAGGTTCTAATGTAATTAATGTGGTAAACAGATATACCTTTAAACTAGTTGACAAAATTGATAGCGGTCTCGTTAACCCAAGATATGGTGTTGTAAAAAATGGAAAAGCATATGTAACCAATGCAAATGAATATGCTTGGGGAGGCGCTTGGGATACTGAAGGTAATACAGATGATTTTGTGGCGGTAATTAATTTGAAAACAAATAAAGCAGAAACTCCAATACCATTAAATGGAACAGGGAACAGAATTATAGAAGAGAACGGTAAATTATATATTACAGACCCGAACAATAGTGACAAATTACTGATTGTAAATATTGCTACTAAATCATTAGAAACTCCAGTAACTATTGGATCAAATGCTGATTCTATAGAGGAAGAAGACGGCATTTTGTATATTTTAAGAGGTCCATACGGAAGCAGAAGCGAGATTGTAAAAGTGAAATTATCTGATAAATCGGTTTCTAAAATTACTTTCCCTGAAACCCTAGATGGAGCTGGTTTTATGGATATTGAAGATGACAAAATTTATTATACTGTCGGAAGCTCAGTTTATGCAATCAATGATAATGCAACAGCGGCTTCAACCACGCCAATTGTTACTTCTCCGGCTGGTTATGTATATGGATTTGCAGTAAATGATAACCGCATTTACATTGCTGATGGAGTTTTTACAAAAGATGGTCAAGCTTATATTTATAATTTAAACGGAACATTTTTAAAAGAATTAACCACAGGCATAGGATCAAACGGTTTTTACTTTAACGACTAAAACAAAAAAATGCCCTTATCAACAAAATTGTAAGGGCATTTAAATTAAAAAACGATTATGATAAAAAAATTACTTTTTACCATATTACTTACATCATCATTAATTTCAGCACAAAGTTATGCTCCTGCTGCAGGTCAGACAGGAACTACAGCAATAGCTAAAAATAGCCCTGTATTTATAAATTGGGCAACCGGAATTACAGTAGTAAGAGGGCCTCAGGATATTGCAATTTCAAATAGTCCTTTAGCTACTGCCGGTACCCCATCAGACGGAATGAAAGGGGGAACCTCCGGATCCAGCATTGTTAGCCTGGGCGATGGCGGCAGTGCTACCTTAACTTTTGACACACCTATTACAAATGGATCTGGATATGATTTTGCTGTTTTTGAAAACGGTTTTTCGGATACTTTTTTAGAACTGGCTTTTGTCGAAGTGAGCTCAGACGGAGCTAATTTTTTCAGGTTTCCTTCACACAGCGAAACGCAAACAGCAACACAGGTAGGAGGCTTTGGAACACTTGATTGCAGATACATTAATAACCTGGCCGGAAAATACCGTGCTAATTTTGGAACTCCTTTTGATTTATCAGACATTCCGGATAACGCTTTGTTAGACAAAGACAATATTACACATGTCAGAATAATTGATGTGATTGGCACTATTAATGCCTTGTATGCATCTTATGATAGTAGAGGAAATATAATTAACGAACCTTACTCAACTCCTTTTCCCTCTGGAGGATTTGATTTGAATGGAGTGGGCGTAATTAATCAAAAATCAGCAACGTTAGGAAGTAAAGAGTTTAATATTGATTCTGTTGCGTTGTATCCAAATCCAGCTTCAGATATTATTTATTTAAATAGCAACGAGGAAAGCAGCATTATCATTTTTGATATAACCGGAAAAATTATAAAAATCCTTCCTAAAGCAAATCACTACACTATTATCGTTTCAGATATAACTCCCGGGGTATATTTGTTCGAGGTATGTGTTAAGGACAAAAAAGTGGTTAAAAAAATAATTATCAATTAGTTAATTTTGTTTCTTAGAATTGTTTTTGGAAAAAAAGGCTTTCATTCTGAGAGCCTTTTTTATGACTACTGGTGGATGACTATAACTAAGAAAAAGCATTCTAAATCCTTATTCCTGGCGGAAGCAATTCTTTGTATTTTGGGTTTTTCTTGAAAAAAGCAGCAATTTTTGGATGGATTGGAACAACCCTGATTTTTTTTTCTATACTCAGTTCCATAATATTCTTAAGCAAAACATCAATTACAGCCTGATTATCGTATCCTTCCGGCGTATTGATTTTGGTTAGAAAAATTTTCTTTTCCTGAAATGAATATTCAACAGAAAGTAATCCTTCAGTGACTGTAGTCTCAAATTGTCTTGCAAAAGTGTTGTCTTTGACTTCAATAGTAGCTTCCATAATTTGTAGTATTTGTAATAGATTAAATAAAATATAGAACTGGGGCTATTGCTCTGTTTAAAATATTTAAAGTTATTTTTAAACGCGGTTGATTTGGAACACAAAGGTAATCATTTGATTTTCAATATAAAATTATTTTTAAAAACACATTTTCAAATTAGTTGTTCCTCTTTTTATATTTATTTGTTTAAATACAAAATTTAAGGTGTAAGATTTGATGTGCATATTGGTAAAAAAAAGTAATTTTAGATTGAAATTGCAATGTAATTATAATTCCTTTTTGAACAAATGAGCAAAATACCTGTATATTTTATGCCTGGTCTTGCGGCAAGTCCGGCCATTTTTGAAAGAATCAATCTTGATGAAAATGTTTTTGAAACGTGCCTGCTGGAATGGGAAATTCCAAATCCTAAAGAGTCATTGTCGGATTATGCCCTCCGAATCACAAAAAAAATCAAACATGAAAATCCTGTCTTAATAGGAGTTTCCTTTGGAGGGATTTTGGTTCAGGAAATGGCAAGGCATATTGAAACCCGAAAAGTGATTATTATTTCGAGTGTTAGAAGCAACACTGAATTCCCAAGGAGAATGAAAATCGGAAAAACTACTAAAGCTTACAAACTGATTCCGATGAAACTTATTTTGAATATTGAGAATCTAGCAAAATATTCTTTTGGAGAAAAAGTAAACAAACGTATTAAGTTATATGAGAAATTTTTAGCAGTTCGTGACCTGAATTATTTGCAATGGGCAGTAGAATCTGTGATTTGTTGGAACAGAAGCAAAATCGATGAGAAAGTAATCCATATCCATGGTGATCAGGATGATGTTTTTCCTATAAAATATATCAATAGCTGTATTGTTGTAAAGGGAGGGACTCATATTATGATTCTCAATAAATACAAATGGCTGAATGAGAATTTACCTTCGCTAATATTGGAGCAGTAAAATAATGTTTAGTACTATTGTCACCCTGAGCGAAGTCGAAGGCTTTGAGATTCAAAAAGGCTTCGACTTCGCTCAGCCTGACAAATAGGATGATAAAAGGTTTATGGTGCCTAAATTTCTAGCCCAGATGGGAGGGAAAATCCTTTTGTGCCTGGGTTCGTCATAAAAGATTGGAAGGAGAGCAGGAAATAGCTTCAAATTAAATTCCATTTGAAATTATAAAACAAAAAAATCCCAAATGCCTAATTGGAATTTGGGATTTAAAATATTGAAATTTCAGAAAATTTTTAGATTTTCTTCATTTGCTCTTTCATCATTGCAATTTGCTCTTTCAGCATGCCTTGTTTGTCTAATTTCTTAGCTTCGTTTAATAAATTAGTAGCTTCTAATTTTCTTCTGCGTGACATGGCAACTCCGGCAAGGTTTAATTTAGCTACAGCCAGATCCATATCCATAGACAAACCAAGTTCAATTGCTTTTTTGAAATGTTTCTCGGCCTGGTTGATATTTGTCTGAGATAACATAATTCCGTGAAGATAATTAAAGTATCCTTGTTGCTTTCTTACTAAAGCAGTTTCTGGGTTTTTAATGTATGCCAGCCATTTTTTAGCGCCCTCGAAGTCTTGTTTTCTTAATTTAAGGAAAGCCAAAAGGATAAATTCATTTTTAAAGTAAAAAAAAACAGGAATTGCAGTCAGCAAAATAAGAAAAATTCCATTCCCGATATTGCTGTCTGTAAATTGCCAAATGCCAGCGACTACAAGAAGTCCGGCCAAGATAAGTTTAATATTTTTATGAAACATAATAGATGTATATTTGTGATTGCAAATATAGTAAAATGAATTAAAAATATTTTTATTAAAGTACTTGCCAGAAAAAAAAGTCTTTGTATATTTGCACTCGGTTTTCGAATAACGATATTCAAAATCAGAAAAGAGATATTAGACACCATTTTTAAAGATACAAAGCAATGAGCAAAAGAACATTTCAACCATCGAAAAGAAAAAGAAGAAATAAGCACGGATTTATGGACAGAATGGCTTCTGCGAATGGAAGAAAAGTTCTAGCACGTAGAAGAGCTAAAGGAAGACATAAATTGACTGTTTCTAGCGAGCCTAGACACAAAAAATAATGTTTGTATAAACATACATAAGGCGATTACTTTTTTAGTATCGCCTTTTTTTATACCTTGTCATTAAAAAAATTTAACATTCTAGTTTTTAAAGTACTACGAATGTTTTTGAATACCAAAAACAACTACACAATACATACAAAATGCCTAAAGACACATCAATAAAATCCGTTTTAATAATAGGTTCAGGACCTATCGTTATTGGTCAAGCTTGCGAATTCGACTATGCAGGATCTCAATCTGCCCGTTCTATTCGTGAAGAAGGAATTGAAGTTATCTTGATAAACTCGAATCCAGCAACAATTATGACCGACCCAAGTATGGCCGATCATATTTATTTGAAACCACTAACTACAAAATCGATTATTGAAATTCTAAAGGAACATCCGCAAATTGATGCTGTTTTACCAACAATGGGAGGACAAACAGCTTTGAATTTATGCCTGGAAGCTGATGAAAAAGGAATCTGGCAGGATTTCGGAGTACGAATGATTGGTGTTGATGTCAATGCTATTAACATTACCGAAGACAGGGAACAATTCAAACAATTACTTCAAAAAATAAATGTACCCACTGCACCAGCCAAAACGGCAACATCTTTCCTTGAAGGTAAAGAAATTGCTCAGGAGTTTGGGTTCCCGTTAGTAATCCGTCCTTCATTTACACTTGGAGGAACCGGAGCTGCTTTTGTACACACTAAAGAAGAATTTGATGAAAAACTAACCTACGGATTAGAAATGTCTCCAATTCACGAAGTACTGATTGACAAAGCTTTACTAGGATGGAAAGAATATGAATTGGAACTTTTGAGGGATAAAAACGATAATGTTGTGATTATCTGTTCAATCGAAAATATGGATCCAATGGGAATTCATACCGGAGATTCGATTACAGTTGCTCCTGCAATGACATTATCTGATACCACTTTCCAAAAATTACGTGATTACGCAATCTTAATGATGCGCAGTATTGGGAACTTTGCCGGAGGATGTAACGTACAGTTTGCGGTTTCACCTGACGAAAAAGAAGATATTGTAGCCATCGAAATCAATCCTCGTGTGTCTCGTTCCTCTGCTTTAGCATCGAAAGCAACTGGGTATCCGATTGCAAAAATTGCTTCTAAACTCGCCTTAGGATACAACTTAGATGAGTTACAAAACCAGATTACAAAATCAACTTCGGCTTTATTTGAACCGACTTTAGATTATGTAATTGTAAAAATACCACGTTGGAACTTTGATAAATTCGAAGGTGCCGACAGAACTTTAGGCCTTCAGATGAAATCTGTTGGAGAAGTAATGGGAATTGGACGTTCGTTCCAGGAAGCTTTACACAAAGCAACACAATCACTAGAAATTAAACGAAATGGTTTAGGTGCCGACGGAAAAGGATACACCAATTACGAACAAATTATCGAGAAACTGACTTTTGCCAGCTGGGATCGTGTTTTTGTAATTTATGATGCAATTGCAATGGGAATTCCCTTGAGCCGCATTCATGAAATCACAAAAATTGATATGTGGTTCTTAAAACAATACGAAGAGCTTTATACACTGGAGAAAGAAATTTCAAATTATAAAGTTTCCAATCTTCCAAAAGATTTACTGCTTGAAGCAAAACAAAAAGGTTTTGCCGACAGACAAATTGCGCACATGATGAACTGTCTGGAAAGCGAAGTACATACTTTGCGTATGGATCAGAAAATCAATCGTGTTTTTAAACTGGTTGATACTTGTGCCGCAGAATTTAAAGCACAAACACCATATTACTACTCGACATTTGAGGCTGAAATAGAAAAAGCAAACGGAGAACGTTATGTAGATAACGAAAGCATTGTAACCGATAAAAAGAAAATCATTGTTTTAGGTTCCGGACCAAACAGAATCGGACAGGGAATTGAATTTGATTACTCTTGTGTACACGGTGTACTTGCTGCAAAAGAATGTGGTTACGAAACTATCATGATCAACTGTAACCCTGAAACAGTTTCTACAGATTTTGACACTGCAGATAAATTATATTTTGAACCGGTTTTCTGGGAACATATCTACGACATCATTCAACATGAAAAACCAGAAGGTGTAATTGTTCAGTTGGGTGGTCAGACGGCTCTAAAACTTGCTGAAAAATTATCTAAATACGGTGTGAAAATCATCGGAACCAGTTTTGATGCGCTTGATTTAGCCGAAGACAGAGGAAGATTCTCAGACCTGTTAACAGAATTACATATTCCTTTCCCTAAATTTGGAATTGCAGAAACCGCTGATGAGGCTTCTGCCCTTGCGGATACTTTAGACTTCCCATTATTGATACGTCCGTCTTATGTATTAGGAGGTCAGGGAATGAAGATTGTAATCAATAAAAAAGAACTAGAAGAGCATGTTATCAATTTATTGAAATCAATTCCCGGAAATAAACTATTGTTAGATCATTATTTAGCCGGAGCAATTGAAGCTGAAGCTGATGCCATTTGTGACGCTGACGGAAATGTTTACATCATTGGAATAATGGAGCATATTGAACCTTGTGGAGTACACTCTGGAGACAGTAATGCAACCTTACCTCCTTTTAACTTAGGAGAATTTGTAATGCAGCAAATTAAAGACCATACCGAAAAAATAGCCCGAGCTTTAAAAACAGTAGGCTTAATCAATATTCAGTTTGCAATAAAAGACGACACAGTTTATATTATTGAGGCAAACCCAAGGGCTTCCAGAACGGTTCCGTTTATTGCTAAAGCTTATGGAGAGCCTTATGTGAACTACGCCACCAAGGTAATGTTGGGAGAAAAGAAAGTAACTGATTTTGATTTCAATCCAAAATTAAATGGATATGCCATCAAACAGCCGGTTTTCTCTTTCAGCAAATTTAAAAATGTAAACAAAGCATTAGGGCCTGAAATGAAATCTACAGGAGAAAGTATCCTGTTTATTGACGACTTAAAAGATGATCAGTTCTACGAATTGTACTCCAGAAGAAAAATGTATTTGAGCAAGTAATTTCAAATACAGGTATAAAAAGAGGGTGTCCGAAAAGTAAAACCCTGAAAATTATTAATAATTTTCAGGGTTTTTTATTAACTATATATCAGTAAAAACTCTTTTAGAAGACATTTTTTTCACTAAACTACCATTGAAACAAAGAAATACAACAATTCATTTTACTTTTCGGACAGCCTCTTTTGTTTTCACTAAGATACATTATTTAACTAACTGCTGTAACGGTTTTAATTGTTCCATATCGATTTTTGATTGCTTCAGAACAGACATTAAAGTCATAATATTATTCGGATTCATATTTTTTCCTAAAACACGAACAACCGCAAAACCATTTTCTTTCCTGTTTGCAAAAATCACAAATTCTTCTATGTTATCATCATTCCCTACAAAACTTACAGAAGCACCATCTTTACCAGAACCAACCTTCATCAATTCCTGATATTTAGGATTTTCTAAAATTGCTTTTACCTTAGCTCTCTCTGTTTCAAATTGCGCCTGATTTTTATCATTTGCCTTAAAAGCCAAAATATTCATTTTCTCGAAAGAGTTTAAAGCTTCGGATTGTTTCAGGGATAATTTTGCTTTATCTACATTTAAAATAGTAGGCGAAACATCTAGTGAGATAAAATCTTTTTTTTCGGTATTTTCCACAAAATACTTTTGCAATGAGGGCTCAGAATCACAACTTACCAAAGTCAATAATACCAAAAAGGCAGATATAAAGATATTCGTTTTCATTTTATTTTTTGGTTTTTGAAGCTTTTTTCAAATCTGCCCCGCCCGGAAGCTGCATTTTATCAGTTAGTACCGATATTTCATTTAAATCAAAGTTTCCGGTTAAAGACAGCAAAACAGTATCTTCATTTTTAGCTCCATCAATAAACATAAACAATTCTTTTATTTTGGTATCACTGGCGCCGGATTTAACGTATATTTTTACATTTTTACCACTTTCACTAATACGCATCAATTCTTCTAAACTGGCAGTTTTAATGTATTTATCAGCAGAAAGCTTCATCTCTGCTTCAATTTTTGGATTTTTCGTAGTGAACACTTTTAAATTATCCAGCTTTTTAATGAGGTTCATGTATTGCTGGGTTTCTTTATCAGAAGCATCCACTTTGACCTTACTCATGATGTCAAACATTTTTTTATTGACAATTACCGACGTTACATCATCCTGACCATCAAATTTATCAAATGCATTTTGCGCATAAAAAACATGCGTAAAAAAAGCTAAAACTACTGTTATAATGAAATTTTTCATATTGTGTTAAATTAAGTTTATTGTTTAAAAATTTTATTTTTAGATTGCTCGTACTCTTTAATATAATGTACGCTTTCTATACCTGCATTCACATTGTTTGACAATAAAGCCAAAGCTTTTTGCGTTGCAACAAAAGCTTCCTCAGGATTATTGTATGTCCCTAATTCTGATTTTGCCACGACAGCATTTGTACTATTGTTACTCAAATAATAAAAGCTCCCGATTCCCAGTAAAAATACAATTGAAGCCACAATTGATAACCACGTCACATTTCGTTTTTTAGTTTGTAGTGGAATCTCCTGCGTCATTTTTTGTTCTTTTTCCTGAGAAAAATATCCAAAAATCGACTGATATTGCTTTAAATGCTGCGCAACATTTGGCGAAGAAAAATATGCTTTTAATTCGTTTTCTTCAGCAACAGAAGTTTCTCCCTGAAAGTATTTTTCTAGTCTATTTTCTATTTTATTTAATTCCATAACTGTGTGTATTAATCATTGATTCCCGTATTTTTTTTCGTGCTCTTGAAAGTGCTACCCTAATAGCCGTTTCGTTCATGTTGACAATTTTTGCAATTTCTTCAAATTCATATTGCTCAACATCGCGCAACTGGATTAATATCTGTAATTGTTCCGGTAATTGACCGATTATTTTCCCCACCCATTCCAGACTGTCAGCATCCTCTAATTTTTTATCTAACTGAGGCTGTCTGTCTGTAAAATTATTATGTACAATTTTAAGATTATCAGCTCTTTTAGATTTCAACTGATCCAGACAATAATTTTTTGTCATGGTCATCGCCACAGCTTCAATATTATTATATGTGTCTAAATTGTCTTTTTTGTTCCATAATTTCACCATTACTTCCTGAGTTGCATCTTCGGCTTCTTCTGTACTTGTCAATAATCTTTTTGCCAGACGAAAAACTTTGTCTTTAAAAGGATTTATTAATTCTATAAATACGACCTGGTTCATATCTGGTTTTTTGTTTTGATTTGCTATATGTAATTCATATATTATTAATCAATGCTTTGAAAATTTTACTGTCAGTCATTTTATGAATCAAAAATGGTTGGTTAGCTTATATAGTCAAGACGAGACAGTATTATTTTTGTTACAAGGCAAGTAAAAAAACTATATTTTTTTTATAGTTAAAACTAAAGGTACTATTTTTACGTTTATACTATATTGAAACCCCTATTTTATGAAAAATATATTAAGAAGCCTCGTTTACTTTTTTTTAGTTGCATTTAGTTTGCAATCTTGTGATGATAAGGATGATGTTGACAAGCAAACGTACAGTGCCTTACAAAAATTAGAAATAAATAATTTTATCTGGACAGGATTGAATGAAGTTTATTTATGGCAGGACGATGTTCCTGATTTAGCAGATAACCGTTTTGCTAGTCAGGAGGATTTTGATTCTTTTTTGAAAGGATATTCAAAACCGGAAGATTTATTTGAGGATTTATTAAACAAACCGGAGAGCAAATATCCGAATGGGGACGCAATCGATCGTTTTAGCTGGATTGTAGATGACTATACTGTTTTAGAACAGGAATTAAACGGAATTACAAAAAACCCAGGTATTGATTTCAGGCTGAGCTACATAGAAAAAGGGTCAGACAATTTGGTAGGATATATTCGATATATCATTCCTAACTCAGACGCTTCAAAAAAAGATATTAAACGTGGCGATTTGTTCACAAAAGTTAACGGAACACAGCTTACAGTTTCAAATTACGAAAAGTTGTTATTGGATTCAGATAGCTATACTTTAAATTTAGCTGAGTTTAACAGCAATGGCGCTATAGTCTCAAATGGGAAATCAGTCGCATTGACAAAAACTATTTTAGAAGAAAATCCAATTTTAGTCAATAAAGTAATTACTTCTGGAAGCCACAAAATAGGCTATTTAATGTATAATGGTTTTTATGCAGAATATGATGATGAGCTAAATCAGGCTTTTGCACAACTTAAAACAGGCGGTGTTACAGACCTGGTTCTGGATTTAAGGTATAATGGCGGAGGTTCTGTTCGTTCTGCAACGTTATTGGCAAGTATGATTACAGGGCAATTTAACGGACAGGTGTTTTCTAAAAGACAATATAACACCAAACAAATGACTGGCTTAACCAGCGATGAATTAGAATCATTAAATGAAAGATTTACCGACAAAACAAATAGCGAAGCCACACTAAATAGTTTAAATTTAAATACGGTTTATATTATAACGACTGAAAGCACAGCTTCAGCCAGTGAATTGGTTATAAATGGTTTGAAGCCGTATATCAATGTAGTGCAAATTGGAGAAACAACTGTAGGCAAAAATGTTGGTTCTTTTACAGTTTATGATTCAGAGACCCTAACAAAAATAAAAGTAAATCCTACTCATAAATATGCGATGCAGCCTTTAGTATTTAAAATTACGAATGCTCAAAATTTTGGAGATTATACAAGTGGATTAACACCTACTTTTGCGCAAGAAGAATATGTAAGCAGCTATGGGATTTTGGGTAATGCATCTGAGCCTTTACTAAATATTGCAATCTCGAAAATTACAGGTTCAACCGGAAAAAGAATACAAACTGAGAAAGGTCAAAGACTTCCTTATTTCACAGATTCAAAAGCAATGCGTCGCTTTGGAAGAGAAATGTTTATAGAAAGTCCTAAAGAATTTTAAAAAGCGAAAAACATAAAAAATGCCCCAAAAAGTCAGACTGTCTGGGGCATTTTTATACAAAAGAAAAACGAATACGAATATTACTTTTCGATTTCTCGCATAGAATCCATTTTTTTATGAGCTAAGAAACCTGCAACATCTTCAAAATGTTCTTTCACGCGTTTATTACCGAATTCAAAAACTTTAGTTGCTAATCCGTCAAGGAAATCTCGGTCGTGAGAAACCAAGATTAATGTTCCGTCAAAATCACGTAAAGCATCTTTAATGATGTCTTTAGTTTTCATATCCAAGTGATTCGAAGGCTCATCCAGAATCAACAGGTTTACAGGTTCCAGTAATAATTTAATCATCGCCAAACGTGTTTTTTCTCCCCCCGAAAGTACTTTTACTTTTTTGGTAATATCGTCACCCTGAAACATAAAGGCTCCCAAAATATTTTTGATCTGCGTTCTGATATCTCCAACTGCAATACTATCAATAGTTTCAAAAATAGTAGCATTTTCATCTAAAAGTGCTGCCTGATTTTGAGCAAAATATCCAATTTGAGAATTATGTCCAATTTCGACACTTCCGGAATCAACACCGATTTCTTTCATTATCGCTTTAATCATGGTTGATTTTCCTTCTCCATTTTTTCCTACAAAAGCAACTTTCTGACCACGCTCGATTACAATGTTTGCGTCTTTAAAAACCACATGATCTCCATAAGATTTAGACATTTCTTTAACAATAACAGGATATTGTCCAGAACGTGCTGCCGGTGGGAATTTTAAACGCAAAGCCGAAGTGTCTACCTCATCAACCTGAACAATTTCTAACTTTTCCAACATTTTTACACGGGACTGAACGGCATCTGTTTTAGAAAACGTTCCTTTAAAACGATCAATAAAAGCACGATTATCAGCAATCATTTTTTGTTGTTCATCATATGCTTTTTGCTGATGAACACGACGGTCTTTTCTTAATTCTAAATAATGAGAATATTTGGCTTTGTAATCGTAAATCCTTCCCATTGTAACTTCAATAGTTCGGTTTGTAATATTATCCACAAATGCCCTGTCATGTGAAATCACCACAACTGCTTTTGCCTGATTAATAAGGAATTCCTCAAGCCATTGAATACTTTCGATATCCATGTGGTTGGTAGGCTCATCTAAAAGAATCAAATCCGGTTTTCTTAATAAAATTTTAGCAAGTTCAATTCGCATTCTCCATCCTCCTGAAAATTCTGAAGTCTGACGTGCAAAATCTTCCCTTTCAAAACCTAAACCAACTAATATTTTCTCTACCTCAGCTTCGTAGTTTACTTCTTCAATTGCATAGAATTTCTCACTTAAGTCAGAAACTCTTTCGATCAATTTCATGTAAGCATCACTTTCATAATCCGTACGAATTGTTAATTGCTCGTTGATTTCATCGATTTCGGCTTTCATGCTGAAAATTTCACCAAAAGCTTTTGACGCTTCCTCCATAACTGTGGCACCGTCTTCTGTAAGCAAATGTTGAGGAAGATAAGCAATAACCGCCTCTTTTGGAGCTGAAATATTTCCTGTAGAAGGTTTGCTTTGACCTGCAATTATCTTTAAAAGTGTCGATTTTCCGGCACCATTTTTACCCATAAGGGCAATTTTATCATTTTCATTAATAGCAAAAGAAACATCGCTAAAAAGTGTAGTTCCACCAAACTGAACCGAAATATCGTTAACTGTAATCATTACTTTTTGTGAATTTGTTTAATCGGTTAATCCTTTATCTGACTACCCATTTTTTTCGTGGTGCAAAGATAGATTTAATTAGAGAATGTGGCAATTAGATAATTAGATAATTTCAAGAATTAGAAAATGTGCAATTAGATCATTTCTTAACTCCAAACAAAACAAAACCCGACAGGTTAACTATCAGGTTTCGTAAAATCATCTAATTACCAATCTTTTTATTATGTGATTAATCAATCTTTTCTCCATTTTTTAGTTTCTTCAAAAACATGTTCTAAGATTGCTGCTTCTGTTTCATCGAACGCAATATTTCTTCTTCCCATCACCAGTTTGGCAGTTTCAAAAGCTTTTTTAGTAATATAAGTCGTAAAACCAGCAGCTCCGCCCCAGGAAAAACTTGGAACAAAATTACGGGGAAAACCACTTCCAAAAATATTGGCGCTCACCCCTACCACTGTTCCGGTATTAAACATCGTATTGATACCGCATTTACTGTGATCTCCCATCATCAAGCCACAAAACTGAAGTCCGGTTTTAGCAAAACCTTCTGTTTCGTAACTCCACAACTTCACTTCCTCATAGTTGTTTTTCAGGTTTGAATTATTCGAATCGGCACCAATATTACACCATTCACCTAAAACAGAATCACCTAAAAAACCATCATGTCCTTTGTTTGAATTTGCAAAGAGGACAGCGTTTTTAACTTCCCCTCCTATTCTCGATCCGGGTCCAACCGTTGTAGCCCCATAAATTTTCGCATTCAGTTTAACTTGTGCATTCTCGCATAGAGCAAAAGGGCCACGAATTACGGTTCCTTCCATAATTTCGCTATTCTTACCTATATATATAGGACCAGTAGAAGCATTAAGAGTGACAAACTCTAATTTTGCTCCTTCTTCAATAAATATGTTTTCCGGTGCAATAACGTTTACACTTTGGGGAATTGGCTGTGATTTCCGATCTTCAGTCAAATACTCAAAATCGGCACGGATTGCGGCATCATTTTTAGAGAAAATATCCCAGGTATGCTCCACTGTTAAACAATCATCATTGTACTGAATAATTTCATACGAATCAAAATCCACTTCTTCCTGATTTTCGGTAGTAAAAAAAGCGATTACATCATCGCCTTTAAAAATGGCCTGATTTTCCTTTAAATCAGAAATCATTTCAGCAAGCGTCTCATTGGGTAAATATGCTGCATTTATCATCACATTTTCCTCCATTTCCACCATCGGAAATTTTGAAGACAAATATTCTTCGGTAATTGTAGTAATGGTTGAACCCAAACGTGATTCCCATTTTTGACGAATCGTCATGATTCCTATTAAAATATCAGCCACGGGTCTGGTAAAAGTAAAAGGCAGTAAAGCATTTCTAACGGGACCGTCAAAAAGAATGTAATTCATAAATAATAAATTTGGTACTTGTTAAAATCCTGATTTGGTTATCAGGATCAAAGTTACAAATATTTTATTTGTGTCTTTATACTATCATTGTTATAGTATATTCTTAACAGCAAAGCCTTTAACGCAGCATTTAACAGAAGTGTTAAGTAGCAAGGTTCCTATACAACTTTACGAACCTGCACTAGTTCTTAGTGTTCTTTGCAGTTAATATAAAAAAAGCCTCCCGGATTGGAAGGCTTTGTATGAAGAAAAACAGCTATTATTTTTTAGCGTGTTTTGCATATTTGGTTTTGAACTTGTCAATACGTCCTGCCGTATCAATAAGTTTAGATTTACCAGTATAAAAAGGGTGGGATGTTCTTGAAATCTCCATTTTTACAACTGGATACTCAACTCCGTCAACTTCAATTGTTTCTTTTGTATCTGCAGTAGATTTAGTGATAAAAACATCATCATTTGACATATCTTTAAATGCAACTAATCTGTAATTTTCAGGGTGGATTCCTTTTTTCATCTTTCTTTTTATTTATTGTTTTGGAGCATTTTCATTTTGAAGCTTTTTCATGGTTAGAAAAAGGTGTAAAGAACCAATACTCTTTTTGTTTAAAAATTTAATTATTTTTGAGTGTGCAAATTTACAATTCTTTTTTAATAATCAAATCTTTAACAGACTTTTTTTTAGTTAAATTCAAAAAGCTTTTTTCTACTGAATATATTGGGAATTGCTATATTTGTGGATTAATTTTAAAACATATAGAAAATATGATTAATGAAGTTATAAAGAAAAACGGGATTACTTATGGTGTAATGATTGGAATTGCATCGACTTTAATTACTGCAACAATATATTCGATTGATTTAAACTTATTTACTGCATGGTGGATGGGACTAATCGGTATCGCAATAAGCATAACAATATCTATCATTCTGCTTTCGAAAACAAAAAAAGAATTAAATGGCGTTTTCTCTTTTAAAGATGCTTTTACTACTTATTTTATAGCAGCAGTAATCGGGATTTTGATTTCTACTTCTTTCAATGTTCTTTTATTTAATGTTATCGACCCCTCTGCAAAAGATACTTTAAGCGAATTAATGATTAAATATACGGTAAATATGATGCAGAAATTTGGATCACCAGCTTCCGTCATTAATGGAACTATTGATAAAATGAAATTAAGCAATCCGTACTCAACTATTGAATTACTTAAAGGATCTGTTTTTGCGATTGTTATCAGCTGCATTTTCGGATTAATTTTCGCAGCATTTTTTAAAAGCAAAACTACACAAGAATAAAAATATAAATGAATTTATCTATACTTATACCGCTTCTCAACGAAGAGGAATCACTAAAAGAACTCTATTCGTGGATTATTAAAGTGATGCAATCTAACAATTACTCTTATGAAATCATTTTTGTAGATGATGGAAGTACAGATGATTCGTGGAATATTATCGAAAGTTTTTCTAACGAAAACCAGAATGTAAAAGGAATTCGTTTTATGAAAAACTTTGGTAAATCACAGGCTTTGCATGCAGGGTTTGCAAAGGCTCAAGGTGATGTTATTATTACGATGGATGCCGATTTACAGGACAGTCCGGATGAAATTCCGGGATTGTATGATATGATAACCAAAGAAAAATATGATTTGGTTTCTGGCTGGAAGAAAAAAAGATACGACTCTGTTGTAGCAAAAAACCTGCCTTCAAAATTATTTAACTGGGCTGCCAGAAAAACCTCGGGAGTTGAATTAAATGATTTTAACTGCGGCTTAAAAGCTTATAGAAATGTAGTCGTAAAAAACGTTGAAGTTTCAGGCGAAATGCACCGCTATATTCCGGTTTTGGCTAAAAATGCCGGATTCGGCAAAATTGGTGAAAAAGTGGTAATTCATCAGGCCAGAAAATACGGTGAAACCAAGTTTGGAATGGAACGTTTTATAAACGGATTCCTTGATTTGATTACGATTTGGTTTCTATCGAGATTCGGAAAAAGACCGATGCACTTATTTGGTGCCATTGGTTCTTTTATGTTTATCATTGGATTTTTAGCTGCGGGATACATTGGTGTTTCAAAACTATACCATCTGTACACCGGAATGAAATATACTCTGGTTACAAATAATCCGTGGTTTTATATTGCTTTGACAACTATGATTTTGGGAACTCAGCTGTTTTTAGCAGGTTTCTTAGGCGAAATTATTTTGCGAACCAAAAACAATGAAGTCCGTTATAAAGTATCGCGGGAGGTTAATTTTTAACGTAAAGCACTAGCCCTGATGGGAACGGCATCCTTTTGTGGTCTCGTTTGTAACGAGACTACAAAAGATATAGTGTACAGCAGGATTAGCTCCTGAAAAATTCCTATCTTTATTTTAAACATTAAAAAAACATTTACATGAATATAGCACCTACTATTTTAAGCGCCGTAAACGAATGGCTAACACCCACATTTGATAACGAAACACAAGCTGCGGTTAAGGAATTAATGACTACATCGCCTAAAGAACTTGAAGAAAGTTTTTATAAAAATCTGGAATTTGGAACTGGAGGAATGCGTGGCGTTATGGGAATTGGTAACAACCGAATCAACAAATATACGCTTGGAAAAAACACGCAGGGACTTTCAGATTATTTGCATGAAGCTTTTCCAAATCAACCAGTAAAAGTAGTTATTGCTTATGATTGTCGTCATAATAGTAATACTTTGGCTAAGGTTGTTGCCGATGTTTTCTCTGCCAACGGAATTCAGGTTTATTTGTTTTCAGATTTACGACCGACACCAGAATTGTCATTTGCTCTTAAATACTTAGGATGCCAATGCGGAATTGTTTTGACAGCTTCTCATAATCCGCCAGAATACAACGGATATAAAGTATATTGGGAAGACGGAGGACAAATTGTCCCTCCGGAAGATGCTGCAATTATTGAGGTAATTGAAAGTTTAACCTACGACAAAATTAAATTTAATGCTGACGAAAGTCTGATTACCTATATTGATACAGAAATAGATAAGGCTTTTGTAAAATCGTCTATTGAAAACGCAAGTTTTAATACTCCGGCTGAAGCAAAGGATAATCTGCATATTGTTTTTACTTCATTACACGGCACTTCAATAAAATCAGTTCCCGATACTTTATCAGAGGCTGGTTATAAAAATGTACATATTGTTCCTGAACAGGCTGTGCCAGATGGAAATTTCCCTACTGTAAAATCCCCTAATCCTGAAGAGCCGGAAGCATTGACTATGGCGTTGGCATTGGCAGACAAAACCAATTCTGATATTGTAGTAGGAACTGATCCTGACTGTGACCGTTTAGGTGTAGCTGTTCGTAATAACGAAGGCAAAATGATTTTGCTTAACGGAAACCAGACAATGGTTTTGATGACTTCTTTCCTTTTAAAACAATGGAAAAAAGCTGGCAAAATCAATGGAAAACAATTCGTTGGGTCTACTATTGTTTCAACACCAATGATTATGGAACTGGCAACACGTTATGGCGTTGAATGCAAAGTTGGTCTGACCGGCTTTAAATGGATTGCTAAAATGATTAAAGATTTTCCTGAACTTCAATTTATTGGCGGTGGTGAAGAAAGTTTTGGCTTTATGGTAGGTGATGCTGTAAGAGATAAGGATGCCGTAGCTGCAACCTTATTAATTTGTGAAGTTGCGGCTCAGGCAAAAGCTGCCGGAAGCTCTGTTTACAAAGAACTTTTGCAATTGTATGTTGAAAATGGTTTTTATAAAGAATTTTTGGTTTCACTGACTAAAAAAGGAATCGAAGGTTTGGAAGAAATCAATCAGATGATGATTAATTTAAGAGAAAATCCATTGAAAGAAATCAATGACCAACGTGTCATAATGGTCGAAGATTATCAGTCGTCTATTGCTTTGAATTTATTGACAGGTGAAGAATCCACAATGGACATGCCAAAATCAAACGTCTTGATTTATTATACAGAAGACGGTTCTAAAATTTGCGCAAGACCAAGCGGTACTGAACCAAAAATTAAATTCTACATTAGTGTAAATGCTGAATTAGAATCGGTTGAAGATTTTGATGCTGCCGAAAGTTTCTTAGACCAAAAAATACAAAATATCATTGCAGATATGCAATTGAATTAATAAATTATATCCATTTTTTCAAAACCCGATATGTTTAAACAAGCTATCGGGTTTTAATGGTAAAAAAACACCTAAATGAGTAATTTCAAAAAAATACTTCCTTTTTTATATCCGTATAAAAAATATGCTTACTTAAACATCTTTTTTAATGTTTTGTATGCACTTTTTAGTACCCTTTCTTTTGTGTCTTTAATTCCGATGATTCAGGTTTTATTTGACCAAACCAAAAGAAATACTACTAAACCTATTTACACAGGTATTTGGGAACTTAAAAAATATGGTGAAAATTATTTAAGCTATTTTATTACCAATACTACAGATACTTTTGGTGTTGGTTATACGCTTTCAATCATGGTTACTGTGATAATCTCTATCTTTTTATTGAAAAACCTGTTCGATTATTTAGCCATGTTTTTCATTACTTTTTTACGTAATGGAATATTAAGAGACATGCGTAATACTATGTATAAAAAAACACTGGAATTACCTTTAGCCTTTTTTTCAGAAAAGCGAAAAGGTGATGTGATTTCAAGAATATCAGCAGATGTTAATGAAGTTCAAACTTCTTTTTTGGCCATTTTAGAACTTATCGTAAAAGAACCTTTAACCATTGTTTTTACGATTGGAATGATGTTTGCCATTAGTACGAAACTAACACTTTTTGTTTTTGTTTTTATTCCTATTTCCGGATACATTATTTCTTTAATTGGTAAACAACTGAAAAAAAAATCAGGAAAAGCACAACAGGAACAAGGAACTTTTTTATCAACTATTGAAGAAACCATTGGCGGGTTGAAAGTGGTAAAAGGTTACAATTCTGAGAACTACTTTAATACTGTATTTCAAAATTCAACAGAACGTTATTTTAAATTATCAAATAGCATTGGAAATCGTCAAAACCTGGCTTCACCTGCGAGTGAGTTTATGGGAATTATGGTTATTGCAATCTTATTATGGTATGGAGGTCAAATGGTTTTAATAGAGAAAACATTAAACGGAGCATCATTTATTGCCTATATGGGACTGGCTTATAACATTCTTACACCCGCTAAATCAATTTCAAAAGCCTCTTACGCCGTAAAAAGAGGTAATGCAGCAGCTGACCGTGTACTGGAAATTCTTGAACAGGAAAACACTATCACTTCTAAAGAAAATGCTATTGAAAAAACATCTTTTGACAACAACATAAGTGTTCAGAATATTAATTTTAAATATGAAAATGAAACGGTTTTAAAAGACTTTTCACTTCAGATTAAAAAAGGTCAGACTGTTGCACTGGTGGGACAATCCGGAAGCGGAAAAAGCACAATTGCAAATTTACTAACCCGTTTTTATGATGTGACCAACGGTACAATTTCTATTGACGGAGTAAATATAAAAGACATGAATCTGCAATCTCTTCGAGGATTAATGGGATTGGTTACTCAGGACAGTATTTTATTTAATGACACCATTAAAGCTAATATTGCCTTAGGAAAATTAGACGCAACAGATGATGAAATTATTGAAGCTTTAAAAATCGCAAACGCTTTTGAATTTGTAAAAGAATTGCCTTTGGGAATCTATACTAACATTGGCGACAGCGGAAATAAATTATCAGGAGGCCAAAAACAACGCTTATCGATTGCACGAGCAGTACTTAAAAATCCTCCAATTATGATTCTGGACGAAGCAACATCAGCATTAGATACCGAAAGCGAAAAATTTGTTCAGGTTGCCCTTGAGAACATGATGCAGAACAGAACTTCGATTGTGATTGCACACCGTCTTTCTACAATACAAAAAGCGGATATAATTGTAGTAATGCAAAAAGGAAAAATTGTAGAACAGGGAACTCACGATGAATTAATTGCACAAAACGGAACTTATAATAAGCTTGTAACTATGCAGTCGTTTGAATCTTAAGATTCAATTGTTCTAACAGCAGACATTCATACAGATTAAGGAAATATTAAAACCAAGTCCAGTTTCCTTAATCTGTTTTTATTTTTATAACTTTAGGTTCGTTACAGAATAAATCATTTAATTCTCTCAAAATGTATCTTAACAACCCAAATATTAAACTCCCCGATAATCCTGACACCATCGTTTGGAAATACCTTGACTTATCTAAATTTCTTGATTTATTGCTTTCGAAAAAATTATTCATGTCACGCTCTGATAAGTTTGAAGATCAGTATGAAGGCACTTTTAGCGAACCAACGTTTGAAGAAATCAAAAAGCTGGCTATTGACAATCCTGAATTTTTAAATTACTACAAAACACATCGTGAAAAAGTAGCCGTCAGCAGCTGGCACATTAACGAATATGAATCGTATGCCATGTGGCAGATTTTTACACAAAACAGTGAAGGATTAGCAATCCAGTCAACGATTGGAAGGCTTCAAAGGGCAGTAAATCCTGAGAACAATTTTGATCAGTATATTGGTGAAGTAAATTATATCGACTATAAAAAAGAATACATTCCGTTTGATGATTTATTTTTTCCGTTTTTGTTCAAACGAAAAAGTTTTCAATATGAACGTGAAGTCCGCATTATTACAGATACTTCCCAAAGCAATTTGAAACTAAATGAAGGATTAAAAATAAACATTGACGTTAATGAATTAATTGAAAAGATATACATTCATCCCAAGTCGGAGAACTGGTATAAAAAACTCGTAATTGAACTGGTAGAGCGTTTAGGTTTTGGATTAGAAATAGAAAAATCAGATTTAGAAAGTGATATTTTGATCTGATTTTTTAATCCTCACGTTTTTTCCAACAATATATTAGAGGATTAGAAAAGATTCCTCTTTTTTAGAATAAAGAAAACCGTATAGAATTTTAAAAATTTCTACACGGTTTTCCTTTCCGTCCACAGCAGGAAAATCATTTTATCTGTTGACAAAATCTTAGAACCTTAAATAGGTTTATAATTTTTCACTTCCCAATTTTTTAAACCTAAATCTATATAATTGTAATGCAAAACATCATTTTTATCGAATTGGCCATTTTGGTTGGTGTCTTCTATAGTTCTAAAATACAAACGATTTTTAGACTCAATTAAATTCCAATCTACTAATTCCTGAAGATCAGCCGATATTTTTGTAAAATTCTCTCCGCTGATACTGCTTAAATAAAGTGTCTTAATATCACTGGTATCAATCTTACCGTCTTTATTGGTATCAGAGTCTGTAAGGGTATAAACCATGATTTTGTTTTGTGTTTTATCAGCAATTGTTTTTAAATAAGTCGCTGTTAAAATTAAAATCGGTTTATCAGATAACGGTCTAATAGAATCTGAATCGGTCTTTTGAAATTTCAAATTTTGCAGATAACCTGTAATCTCAAATTCGCCTAAATTAGAAATAGTAAAACTGACATCATTTACACTCGATGATCCATACCGTACCTTTGTTCCTTTTTCAAAAACTCTTAAATCTCCGACAGGATGAATCAAATAATCTGTACCTTCCATTTGGATAGGCAAATCAGCTATTTCAATTTGCGTTGAATCTGTTTTAGTTAAAGTACTTGTTTTATTAGATGTATCATAAGTCACTTTTGGTTTTTGAACTTCTTCTTTACAGCTCGCTAAAGATCCAATAATTACTAAGGCTATATATTTTAAATATTTTTTCATCTGCATCAATTATATTCGATTATCAAATATACTATTTTTGATTGTAATATTGGTTTTTATTGAATTTTACTAAGGCAAAAATGTTGATAAATACAATTCCGAAATAGCCTAAAGAAATTGAAATCAATAGTCCTGATAAAAACATCATAATCTGTTTTGGAATCATAGTGCACTTTAATTCCGTTAATAGTATCCTTATTTGCTATCAATTTTCTAAGATATAATTTCATCTCGTTAAGATTCTTTCTTTCACAAAACTCACTTTTACTAAAATTAAAAACCTTATAATTTCTGAGAGTTGGAACTTTATATTTTTCAAAATCCCCTTTGTTTGGTATACCCAATTGAATTACACCATAAACTTTAAAAGAGTCTGTTTTAAAAAAGTAAATTATACATATTAATGGAATCAAAACCAGAGAAATCATTCCCGGAACATAAAAAATCTTTTTCCTTCTTGTCTGTTCGTTCATTACAGTCTCGCATTCAGTTTTATATTAAAAACCCTAGAAGTCATATAATTTGGAATGGCATATTGATTTTTTGAATAAGCATCACGCACCCATGTATTCGTTATAGCATTTTGGTTATTAAAAATATTGAATATTTCCACTCCTAACGATAATTCCTTAAAAGCTTTAAGCCAACCCGCTTTTGCAATATTGTTCTGGTCTATAAATACCTTCGCAAAACCAACATCGGCTCTTCTGTAATCATTTAACCTGTTTTGGTACAGATAAGGATCTGAATAAGATGGTGAACCTCCAGGCAAACCAGTATTGTAAACTAAATTCAGATACAATTTTATACTTGGAATGTTTGGCATATAATCCTGAAACAACATGGCAAATTTCAGTCTTTGGTCGGTTGGTCGGGCGATATAGCCTTTGCTTCCGTAGTTTTCTTCTGTTTTCAGATAGCCGAAACTAATCCAGGATTCTGTTCCCGGTACAAATTCACCATTTAACCTGAAATCCAATCCCTGTGCAAATGCTTTGGCATTATTATCTGCAACATAACGAATCCTCACATTATCTATTGAATAGGTATTTACGTCTGAAAGTGATTTATAATAAACCTCTGTAACCCATTTAAAAGGGCGGTTCCACATTTTAAAATTATAATCATTGCTTATAACAAAATGGATCGATTGCTGTGCTTTTACATTTGGATCAACTTCTCCATTCGAATCCCGGAGCTCCCGATAAAATGGTGGCTGATGATACAATCCTCCCGAAACCCTGAAAATCATATCCATCTCCCAATCCGGCTTTAAGGCAAATTGCGCTCGCGGACTAAAAACAGCCTGATTTTTACCTTCAACATCTGCACCGGAAACCTGCCAGCTTTGAAAACGGGCACCAATAGTGTACCAAACCTGACTCGATCCAAGATCTGACTTATTATTCCATTGCGCGTAAACGGAATATCGGCTTATGTCATTAAAATTTGTAGCCCGAATATTTTGATAAGGCAAAAGTGGTCCGGTATAAGGTTCGTATGGCTGATTGTTTTTCGGCAAATCTAAAATAGGCGGATTTAATGAAAATCCTGCCGAATCAATCACCTCCCACTCTACAATTCTGTCACGTATCGATTCTCTTGTATATTTCAAACCAAACTCTACCTGGTTATTATGCTTCCATTCTTTGAAACCTTTCAGTTCGATGTTCGCAATTAAAGCATCCAAATCATTTCGGGCATGGTTGAGCTGGGTTCCAATTCCTCTTGTAAAATCGACATCATCAGGGTTTCTATTCCCATCTTCATCAACATTTCCTAATCGGTATTGTGCCAAAATATCAAAATGTTCCTGTTCAATAGTATGAAATAAAGATCCAATCAATTTGAAAGTAAGGCTTGACGAGGACTTATAAGTTGTTTTTATCGCTCCAAAATAGGTATCGTACTGATCTTTTTCCTGACCTTCATAAAAAACAGCAAGAGCCATAGGCTGATCAATGGTTCCAAATTTTGTTTCTCGTGTTAAGGGACGATATAAATATTTATTTTGCGAAATATTGCCTAAAAAACTCAATTGCCATTTTTGAGAAATATCGTAATTTATATTTGTCTGAAGGTCTGCAAATGTTGGCGTATAATTGGTCTGTGTATCCTGACTATTGACCAGTAAACTATTATTGCGATAGCGAACACCCGTTACGGCAGACCATTTTTTGTTTTTAGAAACGGCATCAACAGAAAAACTTCCACCAAGAAAACTGGCTTCCAGTGATGCTCCAAACTCGGTAGGTTTTCGATACGTAATATCTAATACCGAAGAAAGTTTATCTCCAAATTTTGCCTGAAATCCTCCTGCCGAGAAATCTACATTTTGTACTAAATCTGTATTGGTAAAACTCAATCCTTCCTGCTGACCGGAACGAATTAAAAATGGTCGGTAAACTTCGATTTCGTTTACATAGACCAGATTTTCATCATAATTTCCTCCACGAACTGCATATTGTGTACTCAGCTCGTTGTTTGAATTTACTCCCGGCAATGTCTTAAGAACATTTTCTATTCCGGCATTTGTCCCGGGTATTTTTTTTATGGTAGCAGGATCAATAACTGTAATACCCTGAACACGTTTTTTATTTTTTGATGAAACAAAAACTTCCCCCATCTGTTCTTCAGAATTGTTCATCACCGGGTTAAAAACAAAAGTTTCGTAAGGTTTAAGATTTACAGACAACGTCATCATTTTTAAAGAAATGTGCGTAAAAATCAAAACAACCTTTTTATTTGATGGTACGAAAATATCAAAACGCCCTTTAGTATCCGATTTTGCAGTTTTATCCCCTGCAGTAACATTTACGTCGGCAACCGGATGATTTCCACTATCTAAAATAACTCCTTTTACGCGGGCACTTTGGGCAGATGAAGCATAACCAATCCATAAAAAAAGGAAAACAATTATTAATTTAAAGTGATTCAAAAGCTTAGATTTTATTTTTGTTGACTTCTAAAAAAATGAGTTTCAAAGATAGCAGAATTCCCCACATTATCAACTACTTCAATTTTTAAATCGTTGGCACCTTCAGCTAGCAATTGATCATCAAAAATGTGTGTTATCTTTCTTGTCTTGTTATCATATTCAAATAAAATCCAGTTTCCGTTCAAATAACCGTTATACGATTTAATTCCCGACAAAGCATCACCAATCGTGAACTGAATATTTTTGACTCCGGTAATCCATTTATCCTGAATAGGCTTGTTGATTTTTATAACCGGAGCCACAGTATCTAAAACTAAACCATATTGACCCAAGATCTTTGATTTTGCAGTAAAAACATCCTCTTTTCGGGTTGTAGGATTGTAACTTTTGCTGTTTCCGCCAAGCCTTGCAATAAAAACCTTATCTCTTAGGCTTTCTGAATATGTACTGTCTTTTATAGTAATTGTGAAATTAGAATGCACCGGTACAATATCTTCATGGATGAAAATTCGATTGTTTTTTACATCAAAATTTAAATTAAAATCTTCATAAAAAGTCCCGGAAGGAAAAAATACGGACATGTTATCTTTTTCAAAATTCGAATCTTTATTATGTTCGACAAAATAGTTTGAAATTATGGGCTCAGCATTAATAAGCGGTGCTTCCGAATCATATTCAATTGGAACCGTAACCGAATTCAAATTTCCAAAATAGTCCGAGACTTCAATTCTGTAAGCAGAAGCTAAATTAGGTTCAACCGGAATTATTCCGTTAAGCGAATCCGTTTTTATGATGCTAAGTGCAAAAGGCGTTTTCATGAATAACTTTTGTATACGCTGCCCTGTTTTTTTGTACCTTGGATAATCGATAAAAGCATTGATAAAACGCATTTCATCAAAAGAATAGGTATTGAACTGATAACTGTATTTCGGATCACCGTTTAAAAAACCGGTAACATTAAAGACTCCGTTTCTATTCTCCGAAACATCATCAAAATCAAAAGCATTAATTCCGAAACCTATTTTCCCGTTCGCTTTTACTTTGCCTGCCAGATAAGTTCCATCTTCTTGAAGTGAAAGATTAAGCAACACAGGCTGCTTTGATTGATTTACTGTTGTACTATCCATCGGATAAACAAATAAACCAGAAATGGAGGGTTTCTTATTATCTTTCACATATTGATCAAATCCAAAAAACATGGGATTTATAACAAATTCAGTTTTTGTATCACGAAATTCAAAATGCAGGTGCGGTCCTTCAGAAGAACCCGTATTTCCTGAAAGTGCTATAATTTGACCTTTTGTAACAGGAAGTTCATCCGGTTTTGGGAACATTTCGATCTCAAAAGACTTTTTACTGTAATGTGTTTTCTGAATGTATTCCTGAATTGGACCGACAGCAGTTTGTAAATGCCCGTAAACAGTTGTATACCCATTTGGATGTGTGATATAAATACATTTTCCGTTGCCGAAAGTCGAAATTTTTATTCGGGACACATAGCCATCCGCTACAGCATAAACAGTAAGACCTTCTCTTTGATTGGTTTTCAAGTCGAACCCGGCATGGAAATGATTAGACCTCAATTCTCCAAAATTTCCCGAAAGCTGCATCGGAATATCAAGAGGCGGGCGAAAATAATCTTTAGGATATTGGGTTTGGGCAAAAATAAAATTGCAAAAGAATAAAAAAAACGAAAAAAATCTCATAGGTAACATTTTGGCTAAGATAAAAAATTTAAGGAAGGAAAACAGAAGATAAAACGGGCAAAAATACAATTCCCTGAATTTCATTAATTTGCTTATTTTTAATGTAAAAAAATCGATAAAAAATTGCATTAATAAAAAGGAATACTAACTTTGTAGGATTAAGTAATGAATTGGATTTATAATGAGTGTAATTGCTGAAATAATTGATACTCTTGAATATAAGATCGAAAAGCTTTTTGTGAAATCAAAAGCTTTAGAAAAAAACAATCAGGATTTACGATTTGAACTAAACAAAGCTGCACAAATTATCCAGAAACAATCTGAAGAAATTGAAGCTTTGAAGAAACAATACGAAACACTTAAGATAGCCAATTCGTTGCTCGGCAGCGACAATAACAAGAGAGAGACAAAGCTTAAAATAAATTCACTAATTCGCGAAATTGATTACTGTATTGCACAACTATCAGATTAGTAAACATGAACGGAAAGCTTAAAATTAAAATATCAATTGCAGACAGGGTTTACCCATTAACGGTAGAACCTGCTCAGGAAGAAGGACTTAGAAGTGCTTCCAAAAAAATTGATGCTATGATTAAGCAATTCGAAGAAAATTACGCCGTTCGCGACAAACAAGATGTACTGGCTATGTGTGCCCTGCAATTTGCGTCACAGGTAGAACAAAAACAAATTGACAACGCCATTGATGGAGAAGAAACCATCAAAGGGATTAAAAGATTAAATTCGCTTTTAGATCAATATCTCGAAAATTAAACGTTCTTTACATCAACTAAGATACTGCCTACATTAGTTCACAATTGGTAAACTCAACACTAACAATTTAGAATGAGCAAATCGTCGCTACTATAGTATGCCATGCCCCGGCTTGGAAACTTGAACAGTGAGTTAGCTCAAAACTTGTCTTTACGAGTTTATTCAAGCAATTAATGTAGGCTTTTTATATATAAATTTTAACAAACATGGACATCATAACAATCATTATTTCAGGTATTGTAGGTATTGCGGCAGGTTTTGCTATAGCTAAAATTATCGAAAAAAGTAATATTTCTAATTTAATCAAAAACGCAAAAAAAGAAGCTGCTTCCATTTTAAAGGATGCCAATTTAGAGGCGGAAAATATTAAAAAAGACAAAATTCTTCAGGCAAAAGAAAAATTCATTGAATTAAAAGCAGAGCATGAGCAGGTAATTTTATCGAGAGATAAAAAAGTAGCCGAAGTAGAAAAAAGAGTTCGCGATAAAGAATCTCAGGTTTCAAATGAATTATCTAAAGCCAAAAAAGTAAATGATGATTTTGAAGCTAAAACTGCCGAATACAATAACAAAATCGACGTCTTAGACAAAAAACAAGCTGAAGTAGACCGATTACACAAAAGCCAACTACAACAATTAGAAGTAATTTCTGGACTTTCTGCAGAAGAAGCAAAAGAACAATTAGTAGAGGGATTAAAAGCTGAAGCCAAGAGTAAAGCTATGTCCCATATTCAGGAAACTATTGAGGAAGCCAAACTTACTGCACAACAAGAGGCTAAGAAAATAATCATCAATACTATACAAAGAGTTGGAACAGAAGAAGCCGTTGAGAATTGCGTTTCCGTTTTCAATATTGAATCTGATGATGTAAAAGGTCGAATTATTGGTCGTGAAGGACGCAACATCCGTGCATTAGAAGCTGCAACAGGAGTAGAAATCATTGTTGATGATACGCCTGAAGCTATTATTCTTTCCTGTTTCGATCCTGTTCGCAGGGAAATTGCACGTCTATCATTACACAAACTAGTAACTGACGGACGTATTCACCCGGCAAGAATTGAAGAAGTTGTTGCTAAAACTGCCAAACAAATTGATGACGAAATTATCGAGGTTGGTAAACGTACGGTTATCGATTTAGGAATTCACGGTTTACACCCTGAATTAATCAAAGTTGTCGGAAGAATGAAATACCGTTCTTCTTACGGACAAAACCTATTACAGCACTCCAGAGAAGTTTCTAAACTTTGCGGCATCATGGCGGCAGAATTAGGCCTGAATGTAAAGTTAGCAAAAAGAGCAGGTTTACTTCATGATATTGGTAAAGTTCCGGATACTGAAAGTGATTTACCTCACGCTTTATTAGGAATGCAATGGGCTGAAAAATATGGCGAAAAAGAAGAAGTTTGCAACGCTATTGGAGCCCACCACGATGAGATTGAAATGAAATCATTACTATCTCCGATTATTCAGGTTTGTGATGCTATTTCAGGTGCAAGACCCGGAGCAAGACGTCAGGTACTGGATTCATACATTCAGCGTCTGAAAGATCTTGAAGAGGTAGCTTACGGGTTCAGCGGTGTTAAAAATGCCTATGCAATTCAGGCTGGTAGAGAACTTCGTGTAATTGTAGAAAGCGAAAAAGTTTCTGATGATAATGCAGCTAATCTGTCTTTCGAAATTTCACAAAAAATACAGACTGAAATGACTTATCCTGGTCAGGTAAAAGTGACTGTTATTCGTGAAACGAGAGCAGTAAATATTGCAAAATAAATCAACAAAATTATATTCACAAAAAAACTTCTCATCGCTGAGAAGTTTTTTTTATTTCTGATTTTTACTTTAATTACAGTTCATCATCAAAGACTATTTTAAACGTAGTCCCTACTCCAACTTCACTTTCAACAAAAACTTTTCCGTTCATGGCTTCTATCTGATTTTTGGTAATATACAGCCCAATACCCCTGGCGTCTTTATGTTTATGAAACGTTTTATACATTCCGAATAACAAATCACCATATATAGCCAAATCAATTCCGAGACCATTGTCTGTAATTTTTAATGCTTTATGTCCCTCTCCTTCTAAGACATAATCAAATACAATCAAAGGAGTCCTGTCCGGATGCGAATACCTTATCGCATTAGTTACAAAATTAAGCAGAACACTTTCGAGATAAGCCGGATTGAAATTTATCATTACATATTCAGGCACATTATTTATGATGCTGGTCTTTGTTTCGGAATTAAAATCCTTAATAGCTGAAATCGTTTTATTAATGTATTCCACCAAATTTAATGGCTTAATAAGGACATCCATATTGCTCTGAATCTGAACAATTTGATTTAAATTCAAAATTGTATTATTCAAATCATTCGAAACCGTCTTAAGGTGTACCAACATCTCTTTAATTGTTTCTTTTTTCTCATCAACATCCATAAAATCAAGGATTGCCTTTATATTGCCTGCCTGAGTACTTAAATTATGCGAAACTATGTGAGAAAAATTCAGTAAACGACTATTTTGCTCACTATATAATTTCATTGTTTTTATGAGTTCCAATTCTCTTTCTTTTTGAGTCGAAACATCGGTATGGGTTCCTATAACCCGCAAAGGTTTTCCGTCTTCATCCCGTTCAATTACTTTTCCCCTGTCCAAAATCCATTTGTAATTTCCTCCGGAGGTCAATACCCGATGATAATTTTCATAATAGGGAATTTTATTATCAAAATGATCCTGAATATCCGAATAATACTTTGGCAAGTCATCTGGATGAACAATCTGATCCCAAAGTTCGGGATCATCAAATACATCTGCCGATTCAAGTTCTAAAATTTTTAAAGACAACGAAGAATAAAAGACTTTATTGGTAGACATATTCCAATCCCAAATCCCGGTTGTAGAAGCTTCTAAGGCAAATTGAAATCGTTCTTCAGAAATTCGCAACCTCAACTCTTTATCTTTTAAATCTGTAATATCGGAGAGATGCCCAAAAAAGTTAATGTTACCATCATCAGACAATTCAGATTTAGCGGAAATTCTAAACCATCTCAGCCCTTTTTCAGGCAATATTCCTCTAAATTCAGCTTCCCATCTTGAAATTTGTTTTTTTGCCTTTAGAAACGACTGAAAAAATAAATCACGGTCTGAGGGATGTACTCTTTCGGCAATAGCTGATTTGATATCATTTGAGAAATCATCCGAATTTAATTCGAATATCTCTTCAATTGATTTGCTAAACAACGGAAACGAATAATTATTATCAACATCGATGGTAATCTGAAAAATCAAATCGGGAATTTCGGCAAACAACTTTTTATAAAAAACGTTTACCTTATTACAATCTTCATTTTCATATAAATCAAAAACCATAATTCTTTTTGTAGGTTGTATATTCACTAAAAATTTGAGCGCAAAAAGATTTCTTTTACAAGAACTAATCCTAGTTAAAAGGTATTCTTTTTTTTTTAAAGAAAGCTACTATTAATAACGAAATTTTATAAAAAAAATTATCTTCTGGGATGAAAAGTATGCATTACCTCTTTTAAGAAACTCCGGTCTAAATGAACATAAATTTCGGTGGTTGTTATTGACTCATGTCCGAGCATTAATTGAATCGAACGCAGATCGGCTCCGTTTTCTAATAAATGTGTTGCAAAGGAATGCCTCAAAGTATGGGGGCTGATATTTTTGTTCAGCCCTATTTTTACAGCCAAATCCTTAATAATAGTAAAAATCATGGCACGTGTAAGCTGATTTCCACGACGGTTTAAAAACAAGGTATCTTCATGACCCTTTTTTATTTTTAAATGAACCCGAACCCCTTTTTGATAAATTTCAATGTATTTTTGAGTTGAATGACCAATAGGAACAAAACGCTCTTTATTCCCTTTTCCGGTAATTTTTATAAAGCCTTCCTCAAAAAACAAGTCTGAAATCTTTAACGACACCAGTTCCGAAACACGAAGTCCGCAACCGTATAAAGTTTCCAGCATTGCCTTGTTTCTTTCTCCTTCGTTTGAACTTAAATCAATGGCCGCAATCAGATTATCAATTTCTTCCACAGACAATGTATCGGGCAATTTTCTACCTGTTTTAGGTGCTTCTATTAATTCCATTGGATTATCATTCCTGTAATCTTCGAAAACCAGATAATTAAAAAAACTTTTTAATCCGGAAATAATTCTTGCCTGCGATCGTGGATTCACTTCTTTTGAAACGGAATAAATAAATTCCTGAACCGTTTCGTCCGAAATTTTTATTGGTGAAACCTCTATTCGATTAGCTTCTAAAAAAAGACACAACCGTTCAATATCAAAACTGTAATTTTCGATTGTATTTTTAGAGAGACCTCTTTCAATTCGCAAATACGACTGATAATCTTTTATATAGGTATTCCATTTCATATCTACAAAGGAACGTAATTTTTGAGCATAAAAAAACCTTCCGGATTAGGGAAGGTTTTAAAATATAAATATTTTCTTTTATTAGAAGTGTAAAGCAAATCCAACATTGAATTGGAAAGCACTTTCAAAATAATCATCATTTAATGAATGATTATAACGAACACCTGGCTCAATAGAAACATTTGATCCTAAAAAGATAGCATATCCACCTTGAATTCCAACGTAAGAAGGATTTTCATCCCAATCTTTATTATCTACTCCGTTATAAGAAAGTTCAACTGGGAATTTGTTTGCGATATAATATTTAGCACCTACTTTGTAAGCAAAAGTGCTAAAATCTTCTCCATCGTCTCCGTAACCTAAACCTAACTTCACAGCTAAATTATCAGCTACAAAGTAACCACCTTCTGCTCCAATATTCCATTCTGTAGTACCATCAGATGAAACTAAACCAAATTGAGTACTTCCAACACCATTTCCGAAACCTGTGTTAGCTTCAATTAACCATTTTCCTTTTGCTGTTTGTTCTTGTGCATTAGCAAATCCAAAAGCCATAACTGCGATGGCTGATAAAATAATTTTTTTCATTTTTTTTTGATAAATTAATGATTATTTAGTGGCGCAAAGCTATGTTAATAAAGATCAACAAACCAAATATTAATATTAAATAATTCATTAATTTAGTTTAAAAAATCCTGTTAAAATAAACAAAAAACTTAAAGTCAAACGATTACATTTTTAAATATCACTAAAAACAGTTAGATAAAAAATATTAATATTATTAGTAAAATTCTTTCTTTTTAAGATGAATGAATGTATTTTTCATTAATTGAGTGAATGAAAAATGGAAATTTTGAAACGCAAACAAACAATAATTATAATCCTTTTGAGTTTTTATTTGCATTACTTTGTACAATCAAATCTTAAATTTTAACATTATGAAAAAAGTTTTTTTAGCGGTGGTTTTGTTTATCGCCACCTCAGCAACGATTCAGGCACAATTATTAAAAATCGGGGTGAAAGCGGGGGTTAACTTTGCAAATCAAACCGGGGATGCAACATTTGATGGAGAAAACTTCAACAAAGATGGGATTACGAGTTATCATGCAGGGCTTGTTGCAGAAATCAAACTATTAGACAGATTTGCTGTTCAGCCTGAGCTTTTGTATTCAACACAGGGAGCAAGCTATAAAAATGCAATAACTGAGTTTAAAAATGAATTAGGTTACTTATCTATACCAGTAATGGCTAAATTTTATTTAACCGATTCTTTTAGCCTCGAAGTTGGTCCGCAAGCTTCCTTTTTATTAAGTGAAAAAGACAATGTAGAACTGGGAGATGCAGAAACCTTCGAATTTGGTGTTAATGCCGGATTGGGTTTTAAAATTACAAAAAATCTTTTTGTTCAGGGGCGTTACGGCTTAGGGTTAACAGAAGCGTCAAAAAATGCGGATGTTAAAAATTCAACAATACAATTGTCTGCAGGATTTATGTTCTAAAAGAATATCACATATTTTTATAAAAACCGTTCTAATAATCAGGACGGTTTTTTTTATTTTTACAAACTGCGTGAGAGGGTTTCTGTAAAATGTAAAATGGATTCAAGCCACCTTAATTAAATCGAATTATTTATGAAAATCGCTATTATCAACGGACCCAATTTGAATCTTTTAGGAAAAAGAGAACCTGAAGTCTACGGAAGCCAAACTTTTGAAGATTATTTTGAAATATTGGAACGCAAATTTCCAAATGTGGAACTTTCCTATTACCAAAGTAATATTGAAGGTGAACTGATTGGGAAAATTCAGGAAGTTGGTTTTACTTATGACGGGATTATTTTGAATGCAGGTGCTTATACCCACACTTCAATTGGTCTTGGCGATGCCATGAAAGCAGTAACAACTCCGGTAATTGAAGTTCATATTTCGAATACCTACGCGCGCGAAAGCTTCAGACATCAATCGTATTTATCCGGAAATGCAAAAGGCGTTATTTTAGGTTTTGGATTAAAAAGCTACGAACTGGCGATTCAGTCCTTTTTTTAATTCACTATTTAACAAATTATTAATAGCCACACTTATAAGTTATTTTATTTTTGTGAGAGAAAAAACGCTCATGAAAAACTATATCTTATTCGCCTTTTTATTTTTTTCAATTTCAAGCTTTGCCCAAATTAAGGGAACGATAACCGATGAAAAGGGAAATCCACTGCCTTTTGTTTCAATTTTTGAAGAAAACACGTATTCAGGTACAACTTCAAACGAACAGGGTAAATACCAACTCAGTGTAAAAGAAGTTGGAAAAAACAAGATTGTATTTCAGTATCTGGGTTTTAAAACACAAAAAATAGCTGTTTCTTCTGGATCCGAAACAGTAACCCTTGATGTTAAAATGCAGGAAGAAAGTCTTGCATTAAATGAAGTTATTATTGACCCAAAAAACAATCCTGCAAATGCCATCATAAAAAGTGCCATTGCAAACAAAAAGGAAAACTCAGCAAAAACGGCACGTTATACCGCTGATTTTTATTCGAAAGGAATGTTTAAAGTCAAAGATCTTCCGAAGAAAATTTTGGGACAAAAAGTAGATTTGGGCGAAGATATGTCTTCTAATCTTGATTCAACCGGAACCGGAATTTTATATTTATCGGAGACTATTTCGAAAATCACTTTTGAAAAACCGGATAAATTAAAAGAGAAAATCATTGCTTCTAAAATCTCCGGAAACAACAGAGGATACAGCTATAATACCGCTGCCTTATCAACTTATGATTTTTATGACAACACTTTAGATTTTGATGTAAAACTCATTTCTCCTATTGCAGACAATGCTTTCAATTACTACAAATACAAACTTGAGGGTACTTTTTATGATGACAACAAGCAACAAGTCAATAAAATTAAAGTAACACCAAAACGTGATAAGGAACCTGTTTTTGAAGGTTACATTTATATTGTCGATGATAGTTTTGCACTTTATGCCATAGATTTAGACATTAAGGGATACCGAATGAAAAATGAATTTACTGAAACCATGACCTTAAAACAAAGTTTCAGCTATAATGCAAAAAATAAAATCTGGTCTAAAAATGCACAGACACTTTCGTTCAATGCCGGTATTTTCGGGATTAAATTCTCCGGAAATTTCAATTATATTTATTCGAATTATGAATTCCCGAATTCGTTTGAGAAAAAAACCTTTAGTAATGAAATTGTAGCTTTTGAAGCCAATGCGAATCAAAAAGACAATGCTTTTTGGAACGAAATCCGCCCAATTCCGCTGACAATTGAAGAAAGCAATGATTACACTAAAAAAGACAGCCTACTGACTATTCGAAAATCCAGAAAATATACCGATTCGATTGATACCAAAAACAATACGTTTAAGATTTGGGATATTTTGATGGGCTACGATTACAAAAACACATTCAAAAAATATTCATTTGACTATAAAGGTCTGTTAAACGTAAGTTCTTTAAGTTTTAATACTGTTCAGGGGTTCAATTTAGATTCCGGTTTTTCTTTTAAAAAATGGAATGACGAGAATGGGAAAAGCACTTCTGTAAGTACAACCTTAAATTACGGTTTTTCAGACGAACGTTTACGTGTAACGGCAGAATTGAACCATCGTTTTAACACTATCAATTATGCTTCAATCTGGGTTTCAGGCGGAACAAAAACCGCTCAGTTTAACGGAGCCGCACCTATTACCAAATTTGTTAATTCAATAAGTTCGTTGTTTTTTAGAAACAATTATATAAAGCTGTACAACCTGGAATTCGCTCAGATTAACTACGGTCAGGATGTTGCAAACGGAATAAACCTGAATGCTAAAATTGCTTACGAACAGCGAAAACCGCTCTTTAACACAACTGATTATTCTTTCTTTAAAAAAGATGACATTTATTCTTCAAACAATCCTTTAGCTCCGGATGATTTTAGCAATCCCGCTTTTGCCTCGCATCATTTGTTTAAAAGCGCATTGAATGCCAGAATCAATTTCGGGAATAAATATATTTCAAGACCTGATGGAAGATATAATATTAAAAATGAAAAATATCCAACTGTATTTTTAGCATTTGAAAAAGCCTTTGCCGCCAGCGAAAAAAAATACGAATTTGAGAAAATCGGTACCTCTGTACTATACGATTTATCATTAGGAAACAAAGGTCTCCTCGGCATGACTTTTAAAGCTGGAAAGTTCTTTAATGCAGAAAATATTGCTTTCATGGATTTCAAACATTTTAACGGAAACCAAACGCACATAGGAACCGCTGACCGTTATCTGAATGTTTTTAACTTAATGCCTTACTACACAAACAGTACAAATGACCGTTATTTTGAAATGCATTTAGAACACAATGATACCGGATTTATCATGAATAAGATTCCGTTATTGAATTTATTAAAATCAACGATGAATATTGGATTTCATTCTTTGGCAATTCCGGACAGAAATCCCTATTCTGAATTTACTGTTGGTTTAGACAATTTAGGCTTTGGTAAATTTAAATTATTCAGGGTTGATTATGTACATTCTTATCAGGGTGGAATACAGCAAAATGGTGTTGTGTTTGGACTAAAAGTTTTGAATGTTTTGGATTAAACATCCCTTTTTCAAAAAACCTCATTTTGTCATTTTCGATCTTTTGATAAATCACATCCCAAAATGTTTTAATGTTATGCAACCGGATTGTGTAACTGATGTTTTTATGGTTTATATTTTTTAAATTCAAATTACGCAGTAGGGATTTCAAAAGGATAATTTAAATTTTCGAATAATTCCAAAGACCGCTAAACCATGCCCTTCGTTTTTTGTTGAGAGCAATTTTTAATACCAATTTGTCGTTTTGTTTTTCAAAATAGGCTCCAATGGCAAAAGTTCTGTATCTCAATGTTGCTAATGTTTTTTGTGTTTTCTCCTGGAGGATAAAAGTTCTAAAAAGTGCCATAAGGTTATAGGCAATCATTGCAAAAGTCAAAGCCGCTGTCAAGCCTTATAAAACCTACTGTTTTGTTTTTCAATTTAGACAAAGTATCTTCTAGAAAAGATAAAAAATTATTTGAAGAAGAAGTATCGCCGCTTCGAAGCCACATATTGGCAACCCGTTTTACATCGTCAATAAAAGCAATCAAGGGATGATGCGAAACTCCTCCTCTTTTGGCCGGATTGTATCCTTTTTTTGCTCCTTCCTGTTTGCCATAGCGTGTCATTACAGAAGAATTAATATCTAAGGTAAAATTATCGAATTTGAAATTATCAAAAATCCACGAGTAAAAATGATTACTCACATTATGATTGGTGGCTTGGTTGAATTTGCTGAAAAATCTTTTGTAAGTATCCTGCTCAGGGATTTCTTTCCAATCGAACATCTTCCCCAAAGCAATATCATGACGAGTAACTTCGGTGTGCATAAAACGATTTGCTCCGCACCAAACACTGGTGATAAATGCCTCAATTATCGTAGTGACTTTATGACCTCTGTTGGATTTAGGCTGTGGTAAATCTTCGCATTTAGAAATATGTTCTCTAAATCCAATTTTCTGCAACATTTGTTTTAAGAAGACCATTCCGCCCCATGGCGTAATCTCTTTACTGGTGTAGGATATATCAAATTCCATGGTACTGATTTTCTAATGCCAAGCATTAGGATTTTAAAGTTCAATTTAATAATTATTTTCTAATGCGGAATTTAGGTTTAATTTAGGACGGTACAATCTAAATTACAGACCAAAGGATTATAGATTAAGATTTTATGGTACCTTCTGATGATCATGTTTCAACAGGATTTAGTTTCGGTAAAGATGGAGTAGGTTATCACTACAATATTAGGGGCAAAAATGGAAGAAGTGGAGGCTTTGATGCTGCTTTTAGACCTGGCGGTGAGACTGCCTTGCTAATAGGTAAATTTGTGTTGAGTATTTTTCAACCAGAGACGATACCTCTTTTGGCAGAAGAAACAGAAATAGAAGAAGCGGCAGTAATTATTTATAACCTTGCATTTTAATTATAAAAATTAAATAACTTCACTTTAAAAAAAAATCTATGAGAATTATCTGTGTCATATTATTGGTTGTCCTTTTTTTAGGTTGCAAAAAACAAATAATTAAAAATGAAATGAATTTAATGAATGAAATGAATTTTGTTCCAAACAAAAGTATAAAAATAAAAAACTTGCTACCCTTCAAGAAAGACAATGTTTGTATTGGCAGCTATACAATAAAGAACGATTCTATTGTTTCACAATTTGAAATTCAGTCTAAGTATTCGTTAATAGTAATAAAACTTAAAAATATTTCTAAGAATTATACTTTTAATCATCATCAATCAAATAACTATCCTACATCCGGCTATTTTTCTACTATTGACGAAGGATTATACGAAGTTAATTTGAGTACAGAAGTATTTAAAGATGCCCATAAAATTAATCGAATTGATTTTTTTTCGGATAAAGAGGTAAACTACCAAGTAAATAATGATACCATCAAAAGCTTTGATCTGAATTTTAATAAATACGTTATAAAAATCAATAGCGAAGACACAAAAGTAATATATAGCAAAATAGAATATTATGGATTAAAAAGTTTGAATGCAAATGTGTTGTTCTACACGGTTGAAAATGAAGGATACATCTTTATCATGACACCACTTAAAAAAGACATTAGTTTAGATAAAAACATATTGTATGATTATCTCTTTGGATAATAATACCGCCCTTGCTCTCCGAAGTATGCTCAAAACAATATTACATTACACCTACTAAAGAAGAAGAAGAAGAAGATGTTCAGACACCAATCACAACACAACAAATAGAAGGAGGTGTTTATAGATCTTTAGCTAACTTTTTTAAAGATAAGCAAAATGTAGAATGGTTTAGAAGAAATGCGGGAGAAATCGGTAGATTTACGGGTCGCAATTTACAAGAAGCAGCTAACTATGTAGGTAAAAATATAGAATCTCTTGGGAGAGATATAGGAAAGTTTTTTGGCTTTGGAGGCGGAGACGGACCACCTCCTAATTTGAGTACATATGCTAATATACAAATGCCAACTCAACATAGTAGTTTTGGGTTTAACTGGACCTATCTATCTCAAGGGAAAGTTGGTGAAAGGTTTATCTATGAATTCTTTAATGGGTTCAATACTACTGGTCAGTATTTTATGGGAAGAAGCGTGGGGGATTTCAGTATGAGAAATCTTAATGGATCAGCAACTAATACCGACGAAGCTGTTTGGGGGTTAATTGGAGCTGTTTCATCTTTATCCTCAATTGGTGAGGCAAAGGTTGCGTTATCCGAACTTAAGGCTACAAAGGCTGTGAAAACTGGAGGCTATGGCGCAATGATGGAAGCTGATGAAGCGGCTCGTTATTCTAAATACTGGTCAAATTATGCACCAAAACAGATTAGCCCTGGAGCAACAAGAATCGATTGGTTTAGAGTGAGCGGTCGTACAGGAAGAACGGAGGCTTCACGGGTTATATTTGATAATTATGGGCGTCAAATTTTTAGAGTTGATTATTCAACTCATATGAGACCAGGTAATCATTCCATGCCACATTTACACCAATATGAATTTGGTATGGGGTTTGCTCATGGAAAAGAATCAGTATTTAACTTTTTTTTAAAATTATGAAACAAATTAACAAAATAGAAAGTATTAGAGATTTTTACAGTGATTGGGAACCATCAGATATTGCTTTTATAAAAGAAATGAATTGGTCTAAAAATAATTTGAAAATAGTTTTATATTTTCAAATTAGAAATGAGATGACTAAGTGGCCAGATCTGACGAAAGATTTTGTTGAAGCAACTTTTGAGTTTAAAAATGTAAATAATATGAAATTAAATTTTATTGGCAATGGATTACATTTTGTATCAGGGTTTGATATTATTAATGCTTCTGATCACGGTTTAGAGAATATAAACTTTTACATTGAAGATTATGAAAATGGCAGTATAGGATTTAGTTGTGAGGATATAGAAATTATTTCATTACAACAGCCAGCTTTATTACCTAATAATTGATAATGTAAAAGTATCAGATGTGTTGTGTGGTTCAATAATTTATTTAACATTTGCACATAATCAATAATTTATAGTAAATTAAATGAAAATTAAAAGAGGCTGTCCGAAAAGTAAGGACAGCCATTTTTGGTAAATTTAAATTATTCAGAGTTGATTATGTACATTCTTATGAGGGTGGAATACAGCAAAATGGTGTTGTGTTTGGACTAAAAGTTTTGAATGTTTTGGAATAGCCTGACCCTGAAGATCTACAATATTGTCATTTCGACGAAGGAGAAATGACTAAAGGAGAGAAACACTGCTAATTTGAGATCGTAATGTGACTTGATGTTCTTCAAACTGAACAAAATTAATTAAAAACTCAATTCATTCTTAATCCGCAAGAAGGTTTTCATACTTGCTATGTCTACATCTTAACCAATAAGAACCGTTCTACTTTTTATATTAGAGTAACTAATAATTTAAAAATTAGGCTTCAACAACACAAAGAAAATTTAGAAACCGGAACTAAAACTTTTGCTTCAAATACGGTATTTAATTTCTAATTTATTACAAAAAGTTTGTCTGGGTCCAAGAAGCTATTTCCAGAGAGAAAGAAATAAAAAAATGGCGAAGAGATAAAAAACTATCTTTAATTCAGGTCTTTAATCCTGAATTCGACTTTTTAAATCATCATTTTGAATCAATGAATATCGAATAGCTCTCCCTCAGTGACTTCTCCACCGTCGAAGTGACAAAATACTCAATACTTCTTTTTACCTGAGTTTACGTTAGGGATAGAAGCGGTATCTCCCGATTTAGAAAAACAAGGCTTTTCGGCCGTAGTTTTTGTTAATCGGGAATTTAGCGGATAGCCCGGCCGTAGGCAACGCCCATAAAAAAAACCGCTTACTCTTACGAATAAACGGATTTTTTATACCAGAGAAACGCATTTAAATCAGTAATATTCATCTGGCTCAACATGTATCAAAACATGTCCAAGTTCAGGAATTTGCTCTCTTAGTGTATCTTTTAATTGATGTGCCAAATCATGTCCCTCCTTTACTGAAATTTTTGCCGAAACTATAGCATGCAGATCAACGTGATATTTCATCCCGGCTTTACGAATAAAGCATTTTTCGGTTCCTAAAATACCTTTAACTGTCAAAGCCTTAACACGAATTATTTCGACTAAATCATCGTTAAGATGTTCATCCATGATCTCACCCAGAGCCGGCCTGAAAATTTTATAGCTGTTGTATAAGATAAAAAAAGCAGCAAAAAGTGCCGCCCAATCATCTGCTGATTCGCACCCTTTTCCCATAAGCAGTGCAATCGAAATCCCGATGAAGGCTGCCACTGATGTGATAGCATCACTACGATGATGCCATGCATCTGCTGCTAAAGCTGAACTGTTGGTTTGTTTACTGCGTTTCATTACCAACCGAAATGAATATTCTTTCCAGATAATGATTGCTCCTAAAATATATAAAGTCCAGGATTTAGGCAAATCATGTGAAGTACCTATATTTGCAATACTTTCGTAACCAATAATCGTGGCAGAAGTAATAAGGAATCCCACAACCAAAAAGGTAATGAGAGGCTCTGCGCGGCCATGACCGTATGGATGGTTTTCGTCTGCAGGTTTGTTTGAATATTTTATTCCAAACAGCACCAGACAAGACGAAAATATATCTGTGGTTGATTCTATTGCGTCTGCAATCAGGGCATAAGAATTGCCAAAAAAACCTGCCAATCCTTTTACAAGGGCGAGGCAGGTATTTCCGGCTATACTAAAATAAGTAGCTTTTACAGCTTTTTGTTCATTTGTCATTTAAAGACATTTATTTTTCTTCTCCAAAATTTCACGATTTAAACTTTTTTTAGAATTAGTTCAATAAAACAGCATCTAAACCTTCGTCTAACTAGTAAAATTGCCTGATCAATTCGTTATTTCCCGGGTGCTTAAAACATTTTCTCTCTCACGATTTTTGCTCCAATTGCTCTTAAACGCTCATCGATACGTTCGTATCCACGGTCAATTTGCTCTATATTTTGAATCGTACTTATACCTTTTGCCGAAAGGGCTGCTATTAATAATGAAATACCCGCACGAATATCTGGCGATGACATTGTAGTTGCTTTTAGCTGAGATTCAAAATTATGCCCCATAACCACCGCTCTATGCGGATCACATAACATAATTTTTGCTCCCATATCGATTAATTTATCCACGAAAAACAAACGGCTTTCAAACATTTTCTGGTGAATTAAAACATCTCCTTTTGCCTGTGTTGCGACAACTAAAACGATACTCAACAAGTCAGGCGTAAATCCTGGCCATGGTGCATCGGCAATGGTTAAAATAGAACCATCGATATCTGTTTTTACTTCATATCCGTCTTTATGTGCAGGAATATAAATATCATCGTTGCGTTTTTCGATTGTGATTCCCAGTTTTCTAAAAGTATTCGGAATTAAACCTAAGTTTTCCCAGCTTACATTTTTGATGGTGATTTCGCTTTTTGTCATCGCTGCAAGACCAATCCAGGAACCAATTTCAATCATGTCAGGAAGAATTCTGTGCTCACAGCCTGAAAGGCTTTCAACACCTTCAATAGTCAATAAATTAGATCCAACTCCTGTGATCTTAGCCCCCATAGTGTTTAACATTTTACACAATTGTTGTAAGTAAGGCTCACAGGCTGCATTGTAAACAGTAGTTTTTCCTTTTGCTAAAACAGCAGCCATTACAATATTGGCGGTTCCGGTTACAGATGCCTCGTCTAAAAGCATATCTGTTCCTTGTAATCCTTCTTCAGGGGTTTCTACTCCGTAAAAGTGATCCTCTCTGTTGTATCTGAATTTTGCTCCAAGGTTGATGAACCCTTCAAAATGCGTATCTAATCTGCGACGTCCGATTTTATCACCACCCGGTTTTGGAATATATCCTTTTCCGAAACGTGCCAAAAGCGGCCCAACAATCATAATAGAACCACGAAGCGCTCCACCCTCTTTTTTGAAAGCTTCTGTTTCTAAATATCCAACATTCACCTCATCAGCCTGAAATGTAATCGATCCCGCTCCATTACGTTGAATTTTTACTCCTAAATTACCCAACAAAGTGATTAATTTGTTGATATCTATAATATCGGGAATATTATTAATTGTTACTTTATCTCCCGTTAGAAGCACGGCACATAAAATTTGTAATGCCTCATTTTTTGCTCCTTGCGGAGTGATTTCTCCTTTTAAAGGAATTCCTCCTTCGATTTTAAATACTCCCATATTTCACTTTTAGGTTCTGAGTTACTAAGATTCTAAGACCCTAAGTTTTTTTCTCCCTCAAAGAAAAGCTTAGCAGCTTAGTCTCTGCAACTTTTATTTCTGATTATTATTTTTTTGAAAAGGTTTTGATTTTCCTGGTCCTTTATTGTTTTTATTGCTTTGGATTTTTGGCTGACCCGGGGGCGTAATTTTATTGGAAATACGTTTATTGGTACGCAATAAGTCAGTTGTATTTAAAAGCTCTTCTGTACTTTGCAGTAAGTTGATTTTTCCATCTGACAATTCAAATAAATGTTCAAAGATGACATCATCTTTTACAGTGTCTTTGTTCCAGCTCAGATATGACTTTTTCATGTGATTTGCAATCACGAGAACCAATGCATTTTTCATTTCGCCATCCTCCCATTTATTGGCAACATCTATCATATATTTGATATTATTACCGTAAAACCTGTATTTCGGGAAATTTTGCGGATACTGTAAAATATCCGGTTTTAACTGCAAAACATCTCGTGACGGAATCGGATATGGCGACTCTACATCTAATTTAAAATCAGACATAATAAAAAGCTGATCCCATAATTTATGCTGAAAATCCGGGACATCACGCAAGTGCGGATTAAGACTTCCCATTACCTGAATGATGTATTTTGCTGCTTTATTGCGTGTTTCGACATCTTCGATGATAGTGGCCTGATCAATCAGTTTTTGCAAATGACGACCATATTCCGGAATAAGTAAACGCTGTCTTTCAGAATTATATTCTAAGTTAAAAACAACGTCATTCGCGACTTCTTTTTTATATTTTTCGACCATGTTATAATGAAACTATACCTTCTATTGTAGAAACTTCTTTGTATTTGCTAATTACTTCATCAGCGCTATTCATCGTTACATCTATAGAAACACTGGTAAATTTACCTGTTTTAGATTTTGTTGTTTTGATAACCGCCCCCATCCTGTCAAAAGCTTTTTCGACCTGCTCCACATTATCTGCTATAGAAGGCACAATGAATTTATACAAATATTCTGCCGGCCAGGTATTTGAGTTATCAAGCTCGACTTTTAATCTTTCGTAAAATTCGGCGATGTTTTTTTCTTTGTCGTTCTCCATTCGTAATTAAAAATAAACGCAAATATACGTTTTTGATTTTAGATTTTTTATATTGAAAAAAGATATTAATCGGTGTATTTTTTTGGGATCTAATTACAATTTAACTTAATAGTGAATAATTGAAATAATTCCAAAAACAAAACCATCTTCCCGCTATAACCCTGATGGAGGCGATATCCTTTTATAGCGGGGTTCGCTATAAAAGATATAGCCGAAAGCAGGAACGATGCTTCCAAAAATGCGGAATCATCCGTTTCTGATAAATATTCTTTTTAATTACGAATAACTTTAGGTAAATTTGCGCTTTATTTTTACGAAAGTGCAAAAAGAAATCATAGTTCTCCTTGGCGGTCCTGGCACAGGAAAATCTACACTCATAAACGAATTAGTAGCTCGTGGCTATTGCTGTTACCCTGAAATCTCAAGAGAGGTTACGCTCGAAGCCCAAAAAAGAGGTGTCGAACAATTGTTTTTGGAACAGCCTTTATTGTTTAGCGAAATGTTGCTTGAAGGACGTATACAGCAATTTAAAAAAGCGTCACAGGAGTCTGATTCTGTCGTTTTTATTGACCGGGGAATTCCTGATGTAGTGGCTTACATGGATTATATTGGAGACGAATATCCGGATTTTTTCACTAAGGCTTGCGAGGACTACAAATATTCCAAAACTTTTATTTTACCGCCTTGGGAAGAAATTTACGAAAGTGACACTGAGCGCTACGAAAATTTCGAACAGGCATTAACGATCCAAAAGCACCTGGTTGAAACGTATCAAAAATACGGTTACGATTTAATTGAAGTCCCGAAAGACACGGTTGAAAACAGAATTCTTTATATATTAGACAAAATTTAGCGGCGGGTTTAAAGTTGCAAAACTAGAAACTGATTTCTAAATTTTTAACTTTAATACTTTGGCCATGCAGGAAGCACATGATATTCTTTTAAAATACTGGAAACATACCGGTTTCCGACCGCTGCAAAAAGAAATTATTGATTCGGTTTTAAAAGGTCAGGACACTTTTGCATTGCTGCCTACCGGGGGAGGGAAATCAATTTGCTTTCAGGTTCCGGCCATGATGCAGGAAGGAATTTGCCTTGTCGTTTCGCCTTTGATCGCCCTGATGAAAGACCAGGTGGTAAATTTGCAAAAGCGCGATATTAAAGCGATTGCGCTGACAGGTGGAATTCACACAGAAGAAATCATCGACCTCCTCGACAATTGCCAATACGGAAATTATAAATTTCTATACCTCTCACCTGAACGTTTACAGTCTGACTGGATTTTGGAGCGCATTAAAAATCTTCCCATCAATTTAATTGCAATTGATGAGGCTCATTGTGTTTCGCAGTGGGGACATGATTTTCGTCCGGCTTATCTAAAGATTTCAGAACTTAAAAAATACTTCCCTAAAATTCCTTTTTTAGCTTTGACCGCTACGGCAACTCCCAGAGTTATTGAAGATATTAAAACCGAATTAGGTTTGAAAGAACCAATACTTTTTCAACAATCATTTGAAAGAAAAAATATTGCCTATATGGTTTTTGAAGTCGAAGACAAACTGTATCGTGTCGAGCAAATTTTAAAGAAAAATCCACAGCCTTCTATTATATATGTACGAAATAGAAAATCGTGTTTAAATATAGCGACGCAGTTACAATCTTTAGGATTTCGGGCAACTTATTACCATGGCGGACTTTCGGCTAAAGAAAAAGACAAAAATATGCAATTGTGGATGTCTGAACAAGCGCAGGTTATTGTTGCTACAAATGCTTTTGGAATGGGGATTGACAAAGACAACGTAAAAACAGTCATTCATACACAGTTACCTGAAAATCTGGAAAATTACTATCAGGAATCCGGAAGGGCCGGACGAAATGGTGAAAAAGCTTTTTCTGTTTTGCTATTCAATAATTCAGATGCCAATCAGACAGAGCAGCAGTTTTTGAGCGTCCTGCCAGACAAAAAGTTTCTAAAAACAATGTACGTGAAACTTTGCAATTATTTTCAGATTGCTTATGGCGAAGGTTTAGATGATTCTTTTTCCTTTAAACTCAATCACTTTTGCAACAAATACGACTTCCCTACTTTAAAAACCTATAATTCTCTGCAGTTTTTAAATCAGCAGGGAATTATTACCCTGTCTCAGGAATTTTCAGAGAAGATTACCATGCAGTTTTTAATCGAGTCGAAAGAGATCATTCGTTATATGAGTCTGAATCCAAACGACGAAGAAATCATTCTGGCAATTCTAAGAACCTATCCGGGGGTTTATGAAATGAAAACACCTTTTAATCTTTCGCTTATAGCAAAAAAATCACATCATACAGAAGAACAGGTTTTGGCGGTTTTGGAAAAACTGAAAGAAAAAGAAATTATAGAATACAAGTCAAAAAATAATGATGCCACTATCTTATTCAACGAAGTGCGCGAAGATGAACTCACCATAAACAGAGTTTCGAAATATCTTGAAAAACAGAACCTTCTAAAAAAAGAACAGCTGATGTCTGTCCTATATTATATAAAGGAAAATAAAACCTGTAAAAACAGATTGGTTTTAGATTATTTTGGAGAAGAAACCATGCAAAATTGTGGCATCTGCTCCTACTGTATTTCACAAAAAGGAAAAATTACTGAAGCCGATTCGATTGCTGATAAAATTCTGCATTTATTAAAATCGGCCGCTTTGACTTCGAGAGAAATACAGATTCAGATACAACTCGATGCCCATGATATAATTTTGGTGCTTCAGGAACTGTTAGAGAACAATCATATTACCATATTAGCGAATAACAAATATACTTTAAAATCATAATGGAAAAATTGAGAATTATATTCATGGGAACTCCGGAATTTGCTGTTGGCATCCTGGATACCATTATTAAAAATAATTACGATGTTGTGGGCGTGATCACGACAGCAGACAAACCTGCGGGACGCGGACAAAAAATAAAATATTCGGCAGTTAAAGAATATGCTCTCGCAAGAAAACTTACTTTATTGCAACCGACAAACTTAAAAGATGAAGCTTTTTTAGCCGAATTAAAAGCACTGAATGCTAATTTGCAAATTGTAGTTGCCTTTAGAATGCTGCCAAAAGTAGTTTGGGAGATGCCCGATTTAGGAACCTTTAATCTTCACGCTTCATTACTGCCAAATTATCGTGGTGCTGCACCGATAAACTGGGCGATTATCAATGGAGAAACTAAAACTGGGGTTACTACCTTTTTTATTGATGATAAAATTGACACCGGAGCTATGATTTTAAATTCGGAAATTGCTATTGATCCGGAAGAAAATGCGGGACAATTACATGACCGGTTAATGCTGTCTGGAAGCGGTACAGTGATTGAAACTTTAAAAGTAATTGAAAGCGGTAATGTAAGCACTACCATTCAGGAAGATAATGAAGAGATCAAAACCGCATACAAACTAAACAAAGAAAACTGCAAAATTGACTGGACGAAATCCGGAAGAGAAATCAATAATCTGATTCGCGGTTTAAGTCCATACCCTTCTTCCTGGTGTTTTTTAAAAGATAAGAATGAAGCATTAAGCATCAAAATATATGAAGCAAAACTGATTTCAGAAGAACACTCTTACGAAATTGGCAAGCTGATTTCGAGTAAAAAAGAACTAAAAGTTGCAATACAGGATGGTTTTTTACAATTATTGAGTTTACAATTACCCGGAAAAAAGAGAATGCAGATGGCTGAATTATTAAATGGCTTCACTTTTTCTGATGATGCAAAAGTCTATTAACACCAATAAAAACAGGGGGTTATAACTATGATTGGTCGTAAAACAACTTGTTTTATGAACAAAAAAACGAAGTTATTAACAATTTTTACTAAATTTAGAGAAAACACTTGCAAGGAAAGGATTTCCTGCTAAATTTGTGTATTAACAATTTTTTTAACCAACAATTAATAACTAATTATTATGAACAAATCAGAATTAATCGATGCTATCGCTGCTGATGCAGGAATTACAAAAGCTGCGGCGAAATTAGCCTTAGAGTCTTTTTTAGGTAATGTAGGTACTACTTTAAAAAAAGGAGGTAGAATTTCATTAGTAGGATTTGGATCTTGGTCAGTATCTGCAAGAGCTGCAAGAGACGGTAGAAATCCACAAACTGGAAAAACTATAAAAATCGCTGCTAAGAATGTTGTAAAATTCAAAGCTGGAGCTGAATTAGAGGGTGCAGTGAACTAAGTAAGAAAGTTCTCTAAACTTATTATATAATTAAAACCCTCAAATTTGAGGGTTTTTTTGTACAGTTTAACGATTTTATTGGGTTTTTAAATATTTTATTATTAAATTTAATAAAAATTGTAACCGTATGATTTCAGAAAAATTAAAAAAAGGACACCTGCTTATTGCCGAGCCTTCTATAATTGGAGATTTATCATTTAATAGATCGGTAATTTTATTAGCAGACCACAACAAAGAAGGATCAATAGGTTTTATCATTAATAAGCCGTTAAAATACACTATTAATGACTTAATTCCTGAAATTGATGCAAATTTCAAAATATACAATGGAGGCCCTGTAGAACAGGACAATCTTTATTTCATTCACAATATTCCTGATTTAATCCCAAACAGTGTTGAGATTTCTAATGGTATTTATTGGGGTGGTGATTTCGAATCTACTAAAGACTTAATAAATGACGGATCTATTCATAAGAACAATATTCGCTTTTTCTTAGGTTACACAGGTTGGGATGAAAATCAACTTGAGAATGAAATGCAGGGAAATTCATGGATTATCACAGATAATAGCTATAAAAATAAAATTATCGGAAAATCTACCACTCATTTCTGGAAAGAGCAAATTATAGAACTTGGAGGGGATTACCTTATTTGGTCAAATGCACCTGAGAATCCATATCTGAATTAATTTTCAGATATGGATTCATTTAGCTTTTGCACTAATAAATGAGCCATAGCATTTGTAAATTCTTTTTTTCTGTACTTTGTTACAGATTGTATCCCTGTGATCACATTTGTCAGAAATAATTCATCTGCTTTTTGAAGATCAAATGGCGATATTATTTCTTCCAGCACTTCTATACCTTCTGTTTTCTTTGCTAAAGCTAAAATTTGCTTACGCATAACTCCATTCAGGCAGCCTTCAGAAATTGGTGGGGTTATTAGCTTTTTTCCTGTGACCAGAAATAAATTCCCTTGCAACATCTCTACTACATTCTTACTATCATTAATTAAAATACAATTGTCCAAACTATTTTCGTTTGCAAAAATACTTCCTGTAACATTAATCAATTTATTAGTCGTTTTAATCGACGACAATAATTGTTTTGTTACATAGAAGTCTTTGTATAAATCTACTTCGTATGGGGCAATATTTACAACATAAGAAGTATTTTCAAGAGAGGTTGCATGAATTAAATAGGAAACCAGATTTGTTTTTGGCAAATATAATCCTCCATCGTTCCTAAAAACAGTTATTCTTGCTCTGGCAGAAGCTGAGATTCCTTTTTTCTTTATTAAATCTAAAATTTGTTCTTCAAAATATTCCATTGTAAAGTTCATTGGAATTTCCATCCTTACAACACGCATCGAAGCCATTAACCTGAAATAATGATCTTCTAAAAACAAAATTTTACCGTTTATTACTTTTAGTGTTTCAAAAACACCATCTCCATACAAAAAAGCACGGTTTTGAGTTAATATATTTTCGTCTTGCCCTATTATATCCCCGTTAAAATTAATCATAAAAAAACCCTGAATTTTGTTCAGGGCAAATATAAGGCATAAAATAGACTTTTACTAAACAGACCCTATAAGATGTTTCAGATCTGAGATTTGATTCTCCCACAATTGTTTAGCCTCTCCTATTTCTTCTTTTTCGGCAAAGTCAATAACCATTAGTGATACATCTTTAGTTAATTCATCAACCAATATATGTAGCTCAAAGAAATAATCCGTGTCCTTGCTTGCATCATCAACCCACTTAAATTTTACTTTTTCGCCTGTCTTTTTAGATGCCAGACGTGCTTTTTCCTGCGAATCATTCCAGATAAAAGTAAAAAATTCACCTCTTGAATTTACATTGTCAGCAAACCATTCAGACAAACCTGAAGGCGTTGATATATATTGATACAATAATTGCGGCGAAGAATTGATCGGAAACTCGATTTCGTAACGTATTTTTGAATCCATGTGCAACATTTAATTTTTTGGAAATATAAGAATATCTGTTCAAAAAAAAAGGTTTTTTAAAAATATTTTTTTTTCTTCATTTTATGCTTGTCAGCTCTAATATAATTTTTATATTTGCACCCGCAATGAGGAACTCTTTTTTATTGCAGTCCAGGCGAGGTAGCTCAGTTGGTTAGAGCGCAGGATTCATAACCCTGAGGTCACGGGTTCAACTCCCGTCCTCGCTACAAGAACAAACCCTTAAGCATCAATTGTTTAAGGGTTTTTTATTTCAAAGACACAACACCATATTACTAATAATGTGATTATTACAAAATCAGACCTCAGGTTAAAGAACACCATTTTAATATATAATCTACAAACTATTCATTAGATAACAATCGTCATAGTACCGATTTTTAATGTTGCTCACATCAATATTAGATAATTGATTTCTTATTATTTGAGCTTCCCTTAACTGATCATAAAATCTATTCCCATTTATAAATTCTATAGAAAATCGTTCCGCTATAGTATATACGCCTATCTGAAAATCAGAAGCACATACAAACATTCCGGCTTTATATTCGTTTATCATTAACGAATCCAACAAAGATCCTATCTGTTCTAACTTAATTTTATTCTTTGATCTTTTAACTTGTATACCTACAGTTAAATCATCTTTTACCAAAATAACATCTATTCCGCCATCATTTGAATATCCAGTACAAATTGCCTGATAACCAAAGTCCCTATAAACATCTGCAACTAATTCTTCAAAAAATCTTGGATTTACATTAAACCTATTTTCATAATTTCTCACTAAATAATTTCTCACTTCAGACAAGGGCAAATCTGATTTATTGTAATCTAAGTCTTTTAAACATCCATTTAAACCAAAAAAACATCCCACATTTGCCACTTAGCGCCTATCCAATAGCTTTCTAAAATTTTCCACCATCCACAAACTAAACAACTTCCTAAAATTGTGCCCTCATAGTTCAAGTCCGAAATAATTCTGAAATATTTTTTTTCAAAACTTCCATGAATATTCTCCATGCTTATTCTACGTCTATTAAAGCGACGTCTAATATCATTTAAACAAACATCTAAAATCTGATCATTTTTTTGAATTGAAAGTTCAGTTTTACAATAAATGCATTTAGTATTATGTTCGCTGTCGTATGTAATTTTTTGGATTTATAGAATCAAGATGCATAACGTTTACTAATTTAAAAATAAAAAATAATGAAATTTCAATTTTCATAATCCTGAGGTCACGGGTTCAACTTTCGTCCTAGATATTATCAAAACATTAAAAATCAAATACTTAATTTTTTATTTTTATTTAAAAATATCTTGGGGGATTAAGCAAAAAGATTGGATAATCTGAATAAAAAAACCTATATTTTTCACTCCTCTAAACTGATTCTTTATTTTTTTAATTCTATTATCAGGAAAATAAATTAATAAAACTAGATTCTAAATCAATCTTAGTTTTTAATTAGTTAATTCTATTTTTTTGAAGATCTATTATAAATTACAATAACTTTGCAATTTCACAAGGCAAATTACAAAAATATGGATATAGTTAAATTTAAAATCACATCAAAAACGATAAAAGTAGAGGTACGCAATTCGAATAATTATGTTTTTAATTTTAATACTGCTTTAGAAATTGAAAAAAAAGACAGAGATGTTTTATTAAAACTATATAACGCATTAGATCTTCTTTTTAAGAAAGAAAACGCCCCCGAAATAAAAAACTATATCTCGCCAAATCAAACAAATATATTAGACCAGATTTCTGCTGCTGATGATTTTGATCTGAAGAAATAGCATTGATCTGGTTGAAATAACAAACCGAAGTCAAGAACTAATTAACTATTATTTTAAGTCACATATAATTTTCCTTTAAAATTATATCTAGTGGTATAAAATGAGCCGTATCTTCCGAACTTTCCTGCAAGATGATTTTTTTATAGAGGTAGTTTACCCCCATATACCCTTGTTCTTCCGGTTTTTGATTTATTAAAAAATCAAGTATTCCAGAGTTTAGGTATTTTATATTTTCCTTCAGGAGATCGTAACCTATTATTCTTATGCCTTTTATGTTTTGTTTCTCTAAAAATTGAGCTACAATATAAGCGCGGGAATTTGGGACAAATACACTGCTGATATTTTTAAACATCTCCAGATTAAGCAGATTAACATCAGGATCTTTGATTGTAATTTCGGAAAAACTAAAATTAGTCAGTTCAGAATGTTCTTCAAAAAAAGTATAAAATCCTTTGATTCGCTGCAAATAAACAGAAGTACTGTCTATTTCTTTGGCAATTTTGACAATAAGTACATTTCGGTCATTTTTTACTGCAAAACTAATAAGACGTCCTGCCAAATAGCCACTTTTAAAAGCATCCTGACCAATATAATAATGATCTATTTTATCTTTAATATCAGAGTCGATCATTACAACGGGTTTGTTTTTCTTTTTGTATCCATCCAGAAAAACAATAGATTCTTCATGAAAAATAGGTGAAAAAAGCATCCCGTCACATTCAAATTCAAGCACCTTAGCAGTCATTTCCTGAAATGATATGCTATCGAAAGCATAAAGAAAATAATGCAATTCGACACCAAATTTCCCAAAATCTTCGGCAGCCTTTTTTACTCCGTTTAGCTGACTCTCCCAGTATTCCAGTTTCTCATACTTTGGTAAAAAAACAGCAATTTTACATTTTTTATTTGAAGCTAAATTGCTAGCAAAAATATTTCGTTTAAATCCATGTTTTTTGATAATGGCATTTACTTTATCTATATTCTCTTGCGATACCTGACCGCGCTTATGAATAATCCTGTCAACTGTTCCTGGAGAAACATTGGCTAATTCTGCAATTTTTTTTATTGTTATGATATTCCTTAGTTTTAAGTTAAATAGAAATAAAAGTAATAAAATTATTTTTTTTTATTTTATAGGTCGCTTTTTTATTTAAGTTTTTATACACCAGATGTTCGTGTTCTTAAACTTATTTATAAACAGAGGCCTTTAAAAGATACATGGAATCCATTTTGAAATGACCTTATCCATATCAACCAATTAGAATAGTATGTCAGAAATAAAGAACCATACAGGGAAATCCCTTCGAACAAACTGACCTATACTTAATAATTCAAAGCCTAAGTGTTGATATTGCGGTAGAGGAATCAAAATTCTAACGTTTGACAAAAAAAAAAGAATATCCATTTCTGAATATTCTCTTTTAGTATTTTTTGAAATGGGTATTAGTTAACCAATACTTTTACTGATTTAGTTCCTTCTGCAGATTTAGATTTCACGATATAAATACCTGTATTTAAGTTAAAACTTGTATCTGAACCTGTTTTAAATGATTTAACTAAAACTCCGCTGATTCCGTAAACATCAATCTGAGTATCTGATTTTACATTGGATACAAAAACTAGTTTACCGTTTGTATAAACGTTTGATGCTGCGTCAGCTTTGAAATCATTAACACTAAGAGATGGAGTTGTTACATTTGCACCTGTAACTTCAATTTTGCTAATATACATACCGTTGTCTGCATATAGATACAACCTACCTGCTCCTGTTGAAGTACCTTCAAGAATCCCTTTAGCAGCTCCTGCAACATTGGTTTTTGTTATTTCTACTGTTCCATTTGTTAAAAACAATGTACGATTTGCAGAAGCGGCGTTACTTCCATGTTGAAACCAAACTTTTACAGTAGCTGCACCATCAACATCAAAATAAAAATATCTTACCGTTGGCATATTATTAGTGGCTGCACCACCACCTCCTGTTTTCACAATACTTGTGTATGATGTAGCATCGGAGTACGCAATACTAGTAGAAGCTTGAGCTGCAAAATAATTTGTAGAAGTACCTGTAATTGGAACACAACCTAACAAATCTCTAACTACTGCTGGCCCTCCACTGGCTACACCTGTTACAGGCCAAACAGAGGTGTCGTCAAAAGTCCAAGATTTAGTTTGTGCATTAACAGAAAATGCTGAAAAAAATAAAATTGAAGTGTAATAAAGTAATTTTCTTTTCATAATTTATGGTTTTAATAGTTTAGTAATCATAATTGTAATCGATTGCTTAAAATTATGTTTTTTTTTGTTATTTATGAAATTTACAAGCATTTATTTTTCACATATACAACTGATTATAAGCACCATTAGAACATAAAATATAAAAACACTATAGCAAAAAAGCAGGTTCTAAAAAATTTAAGGAACCTGCTTTTCTAAATGTTTTATATTAATATGTAAATCTAAAAATTAATGTGTAATAACTTTCACAGATTTTTGACCATCTGCTGCTTTAATGACTACAATCCAAACACCATTTTGGAATTCAAAATCAGTATCCTGATTCGTTTTAAATGTTTTTACTTTAGCTCCTGAAATACTGTAAATAACCACAGTAGTTTCTGATTTAACATTTGAGATAGCAATTCTGTTTTTATATCCAAATGCATTAACAGCAGAAGTTGGTGTATTGTTTTTTACACCTAAACTTTCATTAGAAATTAATTGTGGAAAAGGATCCCAACCATCAGTACCTTTAGTGAAATTAAAGGTAGTAATAGCCGTACCGTCTGTTAAGGTTGGCACTGTCAATGTAGTAGCCCATGAGGCACGTGCTGTCTGATTATTTACTCCTGAATTCTCTATTGTTCCGTACTCATACATTTTAGGCGAAGTACCAGACAAAGAACTATTCCAAGCAATAGGGGTTATTAAAGATTCACCAACATTTCCTGGATAATCTGAAGTTTCAATAGTTGTGTTGTAAAAAACAGCTTCTGATGTAGTTGCCGCCCATGGACGACCAAAGAAACCTGGTTTAGCTCGGTAAACAGAGGCTGTTTCTACATTAGGAATAGCAGAGGTAACTGTACATTCATAAAACAAATACCCTCTTCCGGTGGCTTGTTGTGGTGCTGTCAAATAAGAAGCATCTCCGGACGTATCACTCACATTCATAGCCAATTGAGTTTTATAGAAAGTGGCATTCATACCACCAAACATATAATCTACAGCCCCCATCATTACACCTTTGTAAACGGCAACTCTGGCGGTAGTACCACCAAAGAAACTATCCTGACGCCCCACTACTCTACAATTGTTTAAAACTGTTTTATCAATTCCGTTTTTGATGGCAATTGCAGCCGCTCTTTCTACAAAAGATCGGTTTTGAACAGCTGTGTTACCGTAATTTGTTGGTCTTGTACCTTTGGTTAAACCTACAACTTCTACCAAAACATCATTGGCTTCTTTTGCCGAAATATATTGGTTGAATGAGTTTTCTATAATAACATTTTCAGCTTCAAAACCATTGGCGCTCACAATAAGGGTAGCATTCCAATAAGAGTTATTAGTGGTTCCACTTGCATTTGCATAAGGTTGCGAACCATTTTCTTTGTTTACTCTCAAAATGTCAGCGTCCCATTTTTGATTGTTTTTCATACTATAATAATCATATCCTAAACCATAGTAAGAAGTAATACGAACCGCTTGTGGATCGATATCTACCCCTTTGTTAGCTAAAGCTATACTAGGTGTAACCGAAGCATTTTTGATTGTAATGTTTGGTATAGTGATATCCAACATCTCTTCATAATTTCCTGGATCTACCGCAATAACTACTCGTTCGTTACTAGGGCGAACCATTTTACCGGCAGCCGTTAATGCGTCATTAATTGTTGCATAATTTTTTCCGGCACCAACTGTAATAGGTGATGTATAAGGAATGCTTCCGCCTATTTTTATTTCTGTAAAGTAAGAAGTCAATGCAGTACCTAAAAGTGTTATGGTAACATAACCATCCGCAGCTCCCGGATAAGTATATTCTGTGTTTACAACACTAGCAGTACTTCCTGATGTATTTACAATTGCTGTGCCTCCGTCTATAGAAAAGTTGGCTGCAAAATAATGAGAAACGGTTATTTTATCTCCCACTTTTACAGGTATTTGTATGGTTCCTCCTGTTTTAGCTGTTAAATCTGCCTGAGGCGAACGACTGGCAAAAGAATTGGCTGTTCCACCAAATAAAATCCCTTTGTAACCTGTAGAGGCATTGGTTACAACTCTATCGTCAAAAGACCAAACCGTAGCAGGTTTAAACGCTAATGTTTTTGAAGTTGCTGCTCCAGCAATTTTTAAATTTGAAGTTAAACCCAATTCAACTTGGTGATTATCTAAACCAGAATAATCAATACTATACGTACCTGAACGTAATGAAACCGGAGCGTTGGGAGCAAAATTATACACATATCCAGCCTCATTTAGGTTTGTAAATTTCAGACCTAGCAAACCAATTTGGGTAGCATTTAGTCCTGTAGTGTTTATTGTAACGCTGTACAAAGGCTTGGCTGTAAAAGCAACATCTGATGTTGTTGTTGCGGCAACTGTAATGGTATTGGCCAAAATCTCGGAATCATTTACACCTGTTGCACTAATTGTGTATGTTGTGTTAGCTTCTAAATCTACACTATATGCTCCAGTCGTAGTATTTATTACAGGAACAGGAATGTAAATTTTACCTGTTGTAGTATAGTTCAAAACTACTTTTGTTAAATCAGAGGCACTTAATCCGGTTATGTTTCCTGAAACAGTGTATAAATCTACTTTAACAATAGAAATGTTTTGAGTAGTTGCTGCAGCAGTAACAGTCATATTTTCCCCGCTTGAAATAATATAACCATTAGCACCTACTAAACTCATTTTATAGGTATAACCTATTGGTAACGAAATTGAATAAGTACCTGATGTTACAAGAGCATCTTTGGTTTTACCGTTTGGATAAGTAAAACGAACCGAATATCCAGCCGGAATACCTGCTGCTGCTGTTTCGTCCATGGTTCCTGTTACGGCTGAATAGCTCGCTGGTTTTCTTAAAACTCTGTAATAACTCGCCCTGGCTGTTGAATTATCAAAACTAGAGATTTTAAATGATCCAGCTGCATTTGCCATAAACTTAGCTTCGGTAACTGCAGTAGTACTGGTAGTAAGCGGAATATTTACGGTTTGGGCATTAGTTGTGGTATTAACAACATTCAAATTAGCCGCTGCATTGTCAACTCTTGCTACAAAAGTTACTTCGTCATCCTCGTTTAAAGCCATCGTAAAAAAACGAACTGTTGAACTAGCATTTCCATTACAAAAAATACGAGCTGTGTATTCTGGCAAACCACTTACACCCAAATTTCCGGTTGCATAGCGAGTTACTGTTAAATCATTGGTATACAACCTATCGTTTGTATTGGGTTTAAAAGTAAGACCTCCGGTAAGATTAATAGGGTTTGTATTAGCATTGGTCAATACATTGTTAGTACTTGCGGTTCCCTGTACAACCAAACCACCATAGACATAAAAATTGCTATTGATAATAGTTGGTGTTAGCATATTGTTGTACAAATTAGCGTCTAATACTGCGCCTCCAAAATCCCAAACATCTGTTTTCTGGGCATGAGTAAACGATACAGAAAATAGTATCGCTAAAAAAAGCAATTGTAATTTTGTTTTCATAAGTTAAAAAATTGGTTATTTAGTAAAATTGTTTGAATGGTTCTTTGTCTAACCGGTTACTTGTTTATATTGTTAATATTGAATCCGCAGGTGCATTATGGTAAACTAATTTAACAAACGGATTATTTTTTTGTGGTCTCAACTTCTATTAAAAAGATCTTTCAGATTCTAAAATTCAAAAACTCCTAAGTCAGGCAAAGTTCCTTTAAAAGGCAAGCCGACATCTACTCCTTTATTAATCATATCACTATCTGCTTTTAGATGAAAGAAAGTAACATCCGGCAAACTGCCATCTGCTTTTCTAGCTGCTAATAACTGAGCATAATCAATACTGGTAAAATCATCTGCCGTCACTGTTATTCCGTTTTGCCAGCTGTTATTGGTAATATCAGCAATATCAGCAAGGGTAGTTCCGTAAGCACCTATCACATTACTGTTTTTAATAATCAGTTTCGCTAAAGGATTGGAGCCACTAAAAGAATAATTTCTGCCGTTATCATAAGCAGAACAGTTATAAATGGTCACTTCTCCTCTGTTACTGTTATGATCAAAACCATCAGCTACATTTCCTGCTGCTATGCAGTTGGTATATTTTGCATTGTGTTTTAATAATTTGTCATCACTGCCTCCGGTTTTAAAACCGTTACCGTCTCCGGCTCCTTTATTTCCATCTTTGAGATAACCATTCTTCACTGCCCAACAATTTTGATACGTTGTCGAAATATTATCAGTTCCCCTTAAATAGCCATCCCATCCATCATCCAGATTTTGCCAGGCTCTGCAACCAATAAATTTATTACCTGTTCCGACATTTAATTTACAGGCAAAACCATCAGCATTTTCAAGAGATGAATCGGCATTGAAATAGGAGTCACAATTAAGAATTGTATTATTGGCTGCACCGTTGTCCAGTTGCAAACCTGAATCAGCACATTCTGAAAAAGTCATAAACTCAATTGTATTGTTACTTCCTTTAACCTGCATTCCGTTATCTCCGGCTTTATAAATATCAATCCCTTTAATATGCCAATAATCCGCACTTAGAACAATGCCCTGATTCGCCGAATTTTCAGTCATAACAGAAAAATCTAATTTTGGTCTTGCAGATCCATCTTTAGCTTTAAGCGTTATAATCTTATCTGAAGTTCCTGATGTTGCTATGGTAATCTTTGAAGTCATCGTATAAGTCCCCCCGTTCAAAACAATAGTTTCACCCGCTTTAACTTTTCCAAGAGCCGTATTTAATTCGATAACTGTCGAAACTTCGTAATCAGCCACAGGAACAGTTGAAAAACCCGTAATATTAATTATTCTACTAGATGTTACAGCACTTTTATCTAAAGATGTAGCAGTTACAGTAATAGTTCCGTTTTTTTAGCTGTAATCAAACCCGTTGAAGATATTTCAGCAATAGCAATATCTGATACTTTCCATGAAACCGATCTATCAGTCGCATTGTCAGGTGTAACTTTAGCCGTCATTTGCCCATTAATTCCATATGTAATATCATTACCGGTAATCTCAATTTTTTGAACAAGCACATCAGAAACTTCAGTATTGGTATCATCGTCTTTCTGACATGAAATCATAGCAAATAACAATATAAGCCTGAATATTATTTTCATTTTCATTTAAAATTAAATTAACAAGATTGAATTTTACTAAAAAAGGCATGCGTAAACTTTTAAATTCAGCATGCCTTTTAGTATTAACAGTTTTTAATAAAATTATTTAATCCAACGTGGATCTCCTATTTTATTATCAATCAATGTTTGATTCTTAACTGTGAAATCACCGCCGGTAGCACTTGTAACTTGTGGGTCTAAAGTCGTATGTGTTCCTGAATTATCCAATCTTGTTCCTGAACTAAATAAAGCTGCTGAATTGTAATAATTATTATTAACAAAAGTTGGAATTGATGTAGTTGTCTGATTTGAATAAATTGCAGGGGTATCAATAAACAAATTCTTAGTCATAACTGTTGCATTACTTGCAAGACGAACGTATAAAATTCTATTAGAAGCGGTCATTCTTGGTAAATAAAGTGTGCAGTTTTCAACAGAAATATTTGAAGTCAAACCTGTCCCTGTAAAAGTATTTGAAGTACCATTATCCTCTCTGATAAAATCACGTGCATTAACACAATCATTAAATGTACTGTTTTTTAAAACCAATGAAGCTACAAAACCAGATCTAATATCTATGAAATCCCCACTAGTAGTTGTTCCTTTAGAAATTACAGAGTTTTCTACAGTAAATGAGTTCATTTTAACTGCTAAACTATTTACAGTAATCAAAGAACGAGTGTAATTATTGATTGAACAGCCACTAATTAAGATATCATTACAAGTTAGTGCATTATCAAACTTAATAACATCAGAATACGCTGCATCACCTGTTAAATCTAAATCAATCAAACTTAAATTTGCCAAACCTGTTTTCACTATGAAACCAACTTTTAATTTTGGTTTATCATAACTCCTTAACCCTCTAAAAGTTAAAGATTTATCAAGATTTAAAGCCAAAGGCTGCAAAGTGTAATCACCCGGTTCGAAAACCAAAATCGAACCAGAAGGAGCATTTGCAACAACTGTCGCTAAATCATCGGTAGTTTTTACCAAAATACCATCTCCTATGTCAATTCCAGTAGTAAAGTTAATCGCTCCTCTACGTTTAGTTCCATTAAACAAATCTGCCTGATACGAAGTCTCAGAACTCAAACCACTAATGGTCGCGATACCAGCAGCTTTTTCTTCAGCAGTGACAGTATGAGTAATAGCACCAGGACTCAATGTGATTTGTGTTACATTACTTCCGGCCACCCATCTTAAAGTAGCTTCTTTAGAAGTTACATCTCCATCCTGTATTGCTAAGAACAGTTGCTCTGATAATGTATTCGCAGTAGTAACAGTCCATTTAGACTCTTCTAATCCATCTGCACTAACAGCCTTAACTCTAATTGAATAAAGGGTTTCACCTTCTAAAGCTACAGTAACAGGTAATTGAGCTCCGGTAACTTCTACAGTTTTAAAAATAGTAGTAAAGTTTGGGTCATCTGCACTAAACTCAACCACATAATGATCAACTGATGCATTTGCAGTCCAAGTCAATTCAACTGATGTTTGATTTCTGACTTTTGCCGTAACACCAACAGGCGAAAATTCCCTTGTGTTTCCTATTCCGTCTAATAATGCGTCGTTGTAACTATCACAACTTGTCGCAAGAGCCACTACTAAAAAAGCAACAACCAGACCTTTTATTATATATTTTACTTTCATAATTATAATGCTTATGATTTATATTTTTTCTAATTAGCTATTAATATCCGTAATCGTTCCACAACATATTATTACTACCATCAATAAACACTTGCCAAATTGGCCAGAACTGTCTCATATCAGGATCAACTCCTGCTTTATAAAGAGAGGCAATTTTAGTATCTTCTAATTTAGTCCATGTTGCAGAAGTATAATCGGCCCCTGGATTTACATTTTCACCACGATTCAAACCATATACAACTAATGAAACATTATCTGCTGCATATTTATAATACAAAGTAGATGGCACATCAGCATATGATCCTGTACGTGCTTTTAAATCGGTCATTTTAGCTTTTGCTTCGTCCAATTTAACTTTAAGTAAATTCCATCGAACCAATGCTTGTTTACGCTCCATTTCTCCTGTAAACTCATATTTATTTTCTTCAACAATAGCATTAAACATAGCTTGTTTATCTGTCAAAGCGTTTACATAAGCATCTACTTTTATAGCTTGTGCGGCAGCAGGAAATGCTCTTTTTCTAATTTCTTTTAAATAGGGAGCAGCAGCTGCAGGCCCTTCTAATTCATTAGCAGCTTCAGCAGCAATCAAAAGCACTTCTGCATAACGCATGTACATTTTATTTACACCATCATCATTGGTAGAAGTCACAAAACGGCTCATCCACTCATAACGATATTTACCAAAACTCCAAGTATCCAAAGTACTTAACTCTTGTTTAGCGATGTTATTAACTGCTGTTCCCCATTTATAAGGCACACAAGTAACATCTCTACGTAAATCTGTCTGATCATAATCGTAAAAAACAAATGGTAATGGTCCAGCAACTCCTCCACGGTTTGCCCCATTTGCATGGAATTGATCATTTGTAGTATGTTTTACTGCAAACGTAAATAGCATACGACCACGTCCATCAGCAAAAGGAAGTTCCCAAAGAGATTCTCCACCAGCTGTAGTAATTTCCTGATTGTATTTTTTCCATAACCCTTCAAAAGTTGGTTCTAATTTTGCTGAACCACTCTGAATAACTTCACGGCATTCTTTTAATGCCAATGCATACATTTTATCAACCGAAAGTTCCGGATCTGTGCTTCTTCTAACACCACCAAATGAACCAGGATATAATTGGTATCCACTTGCCGCCATTGCCAAACGAGCTCTAAAAGCTTTTACAAAAGCTTTATTTACGTGTTCTACAGTACTGGTATAAGCCGTTTGATTTGGCCAGGCAACCAGCGTAGATGCTTCTCCTAAATCTGCTATCAGTTGTTTATAAATATCATCACGGTTTGTCTTAGCCAAATATATAGTTGCATTAGTCATTGGTGCAAAACGATAAGGAACATCTCCCCATGCTTTAATTAAATCAGCATAATAAATAGCTCTTAAAGTCAAAGCCTCTCCTAATAACTGCCCCATTTCTGAACCCGCTAAAGGATTTCCATACTGACGTATTCCACTTATACAAATATTAGCACGTTCAATTCCCTGGAACATCATTGAATATGCATTATTAGACGTATTCATCTCTGTGTTATTAGGCTTAGCATCATACACGACCAAATCAGCCTTATCTCCAGCACTTTGTGAAGTATTATACCATTCAACATCAGTATTTAATCCATAATATGGTAAAAAACGTCCTCTATAAGAGTTAGTTTCAGCAAATGGTACTTTTATACCATCAACAGCTCCTTTAGCAAGTCCTGCTGTAGAAAAAATTACAGATGCTTCTAATGATGATGAGGCAGGCGTCTCTAAATAACCCTCTTCAAATTGTTCGCAAGAACTAAATAAACCAGAGATAATTAATCCTGCTACTATTATTTTATGTTTCATTTTGTAGTAATTTAAAATTAGAAATTAAGATTCATCCCAAAAATGACTTGCCTGCTTCTTGGATAAGGACTTGAATCAACTCCAGGTGTAAGTGGGTTTTTTCTTTTTGTTGAAACCTCAGGATCAGAACCTGAATATTTAGTCCATACAAAAACATTACTTCCTGTCAAATAGAATCTCAATTTAGAAATTCCTATTTTAGAGACTAACGATTCAGGAGTTGTGTACCCTAATGTCAATGTATTTAATCTTAAAAACGATGCGTCTTCAACTGCCCAATCACTGAATACCTGACGAGCCATATATGGAGACCACATTGTAGTGTTAGCATTCAAAGCCGTTAATGCAGTTGGATCTGTCACTAATTGACCTGAAACCGGATCTAAATTGGTCCATCTTTTTCCGTCTGCCATTATAGCATTTAAATTTTTGTATTGCCCACCTGAACCCGTAGGAGCTGTCGTAAATTCAATTTTATCAGCGTTATATACTTCATTACCAATACTCCAGTTGAAAGCAGCCATTAAATCAAATCCATAAGCATTCCCGTTGACAACAAAACCACCTGTACTTTTAGGGTTTACATTTCCAATAACCGTCTGATCACTTGCATCCACTTTACCATCTCCGGTAATGTCTTTCAATTTCATATAACCTGGCTGAACAGTTCCTACAATAGTACTCGCATTCGCTACAGTACTTTTTAAAGTATATTTTGTTCCATCCCAATCAAAATCAGAAACCTCATAACGTCCATCATTTTTATATCCATACATAGTTCCCAACGAAGAGCCAACCGCCACTAAATAATCATTTCCGATTTGCGAAGAAGCCCAACCTGTAGCCTGTCCAAAGTCATCCATAACACCTAATGAGTTAATACGGTTTTTGTTTATCCCCATATTGAATGAAAAACTCAATCCGTATTTAGCTCTTTCGATAGCTATAACATTTAAAGTTGCTTCAAACCCTCTATTTTGAGTTTCCCCCATATTACGGAACTGAGTATCATACCCTGCTCCAAAAAGCGGGAAATTTATTAACAAATCACTTGTTGTATTATTATAATAGTCTAAAGTACCATTTAATCGATTTTTGAAAAATCCAAAATCCAAACCAAAGTTTCTAGTCACTGTTGTTTCCCATTTCAAATCAGGATTAGGCATTGTTTTTGAAGGAGCCCATATACTAGTCACTCCATTAATCCATGTTGTTGATGTAGATTGAAAAATCTGAATTTGTTGACCAACAGGGATCTGATTATTACCTGCTTCACCATAACTTGCTCTCAATTTAAGAAGATCTAACCAGGAAATGTCTTTCAAGAAATTTTCTTCTGAAATTTTCCATGCTGCTGCTGTTGCAGGAAAATACCCCCAACGATTCTGTTTCAAAAATTTACTTGATCCATCAGCACGAAACGTACCTGTTAATAAATAGCGATTTTTATAATCATAATTCACACGCCCAAAGAATGAGAACAATTTATCTTCAGGATCGTAATAATTATCTACAGACTGTGGTGTTCCTTGTGTTGTTAAATTTTTTGCCTGTTCTAAATCAAAAAATATTGGAAATCCGTGAATAGTAGTTGTAACTGTGTTTTTAGTATTCGTAATACTTTCTTCCCCCACAAGAGCAGACAAATGATGGTCTTCACCCATTATTTTTTTGAAATCATAATTTAAAGTATTGGCGTTTCTAAAACGTGTTTCTTTAGAATCACTCATAATCAAAGCTGGCATTCCTTGTAAGATTGCGGTTGGTGAATTGTTTACATAATATGTAGAGTTTCCGTAAAAACGATAATCTTGATTATTAAAATTATCCAAACCTAAATCAACTTTCAATTTTAAATTATCGACAATCTCCCATCCAAAACTCCCTAACATGTTAAAGTTTTTACGGAATTGCTCACGATCATTATCATAAATAGATGTTAAAGGATTAATCAATACATCTGTACCGTCACCCGTTGAATCTTCTGACGAAGTTAAACCTGCCACCGGAAGTGGTGCATAACCAACAATGGTACGCATACGTGAATCTGATGAAGATTTTTCATTTTGCTCATTTACTCCACCACCGTTAATCTCGGTATCAGAATAACGTACAGTAAATCCTATATCAACTTTATCTGTTATTTTACTTTTTAATGCCAAAGACAAGTTATTTCTTTTGTAATTTGAACCTAACATAATCGCTTTTTCATCAAAACGAGCATAATTAAAGTTATAATTCAATTTGTCATTTCCTCCTCTAATTCCTAAATCACGACTTTGTACCTCACCTGTACGACCAAAAATTTGTTTTTGCCAATTGTCTCCTTTCAGACCTTTGTACATATCCTGATCTTGCCAGTTTCCAAAATACTTAGTATATGATTCCGGATTAGAATCCACTTTTGTACCTGTTTGTGAAAGTAAAGCATACTCATATTGCCATTTAGTGTAATCATCCGGAGATAAAACATCGATTTCATTCGCCATAGTTTTCATACCATAAAATGCATTAAAACTCACTGCTATTTTTCCATCTCTACCACTTTTGGTTGTAATTAATATTACCCCATTTGCCCCACGAGATCCGTAAATTGCAGTAGAAGAGGCATCTTTTAAAACCGTCATCGACTCAATATCAGATGAAGAAATATCATTCATACTATTCACAGGAAATCCATCTACTATAATTAATGGTTGATTACTCTGAGTAAGAGAACCTCCTCCACGAACTCTAATTTGTATATCGGCATCAGGAGATCCTTCTGCTGACATTACTTGTACACCGGCAATTCTACCTGTTAAAGCTTCAGCAACATTGGCTACAGGAACTTTTTTCAAATCATTACCTGAAATTGTTGACACGGCTCCGGTTAAATCTGATTTCTTTACAGTTCCATATCCAACAACAACAACCTCATTTAAAGCATTTGCTTCTTCTGCCAAAACAATATTAATCGTTTTTTTTCCCGCTACAGCAACAGTCTGAGTCGTAAAACCTATAAACGAAAACTCAACACTTGCCTTTGAACTTGAAAGTTTCAATTTGTATTTTCCATCAAAATCTGTAGAAACCCCATTTTTTGTGCCTTTTTCTAAAACGTTTACACCTGGCAAGGTCAGACCTGAAGCATCTTTTACAACACCTTCAATTGTTAAATCCTGTGCACTAACCTTATTACTGGTTAGCAAACACAATAAGAAAACAATTGCCAGATAACAATTTGTCCTTTTATTAAATAACTCTTTAAAATTCATAGTTTACTGTTTAGTTTGTGATTAATTGTTTATAAAGTTTATTTATGGTTTTTAAAATCACACTTTACTACTTAAAATATTCTAAAAATATAATTTTTAGTTAAACTCCAATTTTGATTTTATTTCCGTAACCCCTGAAAACAAAAGGAAAATGGATATTTTTAAAAATTAAAAAAGCAACGTGTAATCGATTACACAAACATAAAAAAAAAATCTATATAAAAAATTAAATTTCACAAAATAATCTTAAAAAAAATTACATATAAAAAAATAATCTCTTTTAAAATACCATATATTCAATTTATTTCTTCAAAAACTAAGAAATACTCTTTTATGTTTTTAATAGAATAAAATTATTGCAAAAAATTCAATCGATTACATCAACGACACTAAACGAAAAAACGATTTCATAAATGACCTGTAACCTAATTAAAATTACACACAAATTTGCTTTGCTGACGAAATTCATTCATCAAATTACTTTAAAAAGCATATAAACATAAAACCAACCCATTTAAAGAACTGTAGTTATCGAAATCTTAAAAACTAATTTACCCCGATATTTTTAGTTAGATTTGTATTTCTAAAAACAGTATCCTTGACAAAAAAAGCTTGCATAGTATTGATTCTGATTCTTGGTTTCTTTTTGATTCCAAGTGTTAATCATGCTTGCAGCAATAGCTATTCAAAGAATATTCTTTCTAATGAAAAAAGTAGCTGCTCCAAAAAATGCTGCGTAAAGGATTCAAAAAAAGGAAAACACAACTCCAGCGGAAAATGCTGTAATTCAGGCTGCCATAACTCAACTTTGCAATTCAGTATTTTAAATTCAAATACTTTTGATTTAAAGAATGATGCATTTAATTTCTCCTTAAAAAACAATGTTTCCTATTATAATGAAACTAACGTCTCTGATGGTTTTGCTTTTATCTGGCTTCGCCCAAAAATAAAATAATGGTATTTGTGACAGCCATAAATGTGCTTTTTGCAAAAAATATTCTCACACAAAAGAAAACAACTTTGCACTTTCGCCTCTTTGCGAAACTAAAACAATAAAATTAAAGAATTAAAAAACATACGAAAATGAAAAATGCAATCACAGCTGTCTTGACAGCATTCACAATACTATTATCTCTAAACACCATTTCGGCAAACGAAATAAAATCTCTGCTCATTTCAGAAGACATCATAAGCTCAAGTCAGCTGCAACCTGTTTTTGATAATTATTTTGCTATAAAAGACGCGCTTATTAAAAGTGACAGCAAATTGACTTCGGCAAAAACTAAAGACTTACTGACTGCAATTGAAGCAGTAAAAATGGATAAACTAAATAGTACCGAACATGTAGCCTGGATGAAAGTAGTCAAAAAATTAACTGCCGATGCCAAAAGTATTTCAGGAACTACAGATCTTAAGAAGCAACGCGAAACTTTCAAATCTTTATCTAAAAGTACTTACGATTTAATAAAAATTTCAAAACCGGAACAGCCTGTTTACAAACAATATTGTCCAATGGCAGATGCTGACTGGTTAAGTAAAGAAAAAGCAGTTCAAAATCCGTACTACGGTTCTTCGATGCTGTCTTGTGGTAATGTGGTAGAAACGATCAAATAAAAGATGAAGCTTTACATCAAAAATATGGTGTGCAGCAGATGTATAATGATGGTGAAGTCTGAGTTGGAAAAACTCGGACTTCATACTATTGCTGTTGAATTAGGTGAAGTGGAATTAAAGGAAGAAATCAGCGATAACCAAAAAGAGATGCTCTTGCAAAATTTGCAGGTTTTAGGTTTTGATTTAATTGACGATAAAAAAACAAAAACTGTCGAGAGAATCAAAAACCTCATCATAGAATTGGTTCATCATAGAAACAATGAACTAAAAACCAATTTATCTGATTATCTGGCGGAAAATCTTAATCAGGATTATAATTTATTGAGTAATTTATTTTCTGAAATTGAAAACACGACGATTGAAAAATATTTCATCAGTCAGAAAATTGAAAAAGTAAAAGAGTTATTGATTTATAACGAGCTTTCATTAAGTGAAATTGCCGATATTCTAAATTACAGCAATGTAGCACATTTGAGTAATCAGTTTAAAAAAATTACCGGATGTACTCCTACTTCTTTCAAACAATCTAAAGATAAAAAACGCATTCAGATCGAGGATTTGTAGTTTTTTTTAACTGTAAAGCATACTAAGAATTACAATAGGTTCGCAAAGTTTTGTAAAAAAACTTTGCGAACCTTACGCTTTTACCAATCTAGCATATCAAAAAAAACTTTGTGTAATTTGTGGTTAAAAAACCCAATCTTAGTAAATCTTACAAATCATTCTCAAAATTATACAACCAGAAGTGAAGATTACTTCGGAAATTTGCATTGTACTACTTAAAAACCAATACAATGACTCATCAATATATAATTTCAGGAATGTCCTGCAACGGATGTCGAATCAAAGTCGAAAAAACTTTAAATACAATCGAAGGCATTCGGGCAGAAGTAACTTTAGATCCACCGACTGCAACAATCACAATGGAGAAACATATTGCAACCGGGAAATTTCAGGAAATTTTATCTGCTGCGGGAAACTATTCGATTGAGATGAAAACTGCTGAAAACTCAGGAGCAGTCAACTCTTGCTGTTCATCCAAAAAAGAACATTCGGAACACAGTCCTAAAAAAACAACTGCTTTACCACATAATACAACAGGTGTTTTTTATTGCCCAATGCATTGCGAAGGCGATAAAACTTATGATAAACCTGGAGATTGCCCAGTTTGCGGAATGGATTTAGTCCCCCAGGTTGCCATAAGCAATACACAATTTACTTGTCCAATGCATCCTGAAATCGTTTCGAACGAACCCGGAGATTGTCCAATTTGTGGAATGGATTTGGTTCCGATGAAAGCTTCTGAATCTGAAGAAAACAAAACCTACATTGATTTACTAAAGAAAATGAAGATTGCCACATTATTTACCCTTCCAATCTTTATTATTTCGATGTCAGAAATGATTCCGAATAATCCTCTTTACACTATAATATCTGTTCAAAAATGGAATTGGGTTCAGTTTCTGTTTTCAATTCCAGTTTTATTTTATGCCGGATGGATATTTTTTGTACGCGCTTTCAAATCGATTGCAACCTGGAATTTGAATATGTTTACATTAATCGGACTTGGAACCAGCGTTGCTTTTCTCTTTAGTATTGCCGGAATGTTCTTTCCAGGTATTTTCCCAGCCGAATTTAAATCACATCACGGAACCATTCAGCTGTATTTTGAAGCTGCAACAGTCATTATAACCTTAGTTTTATTAGGACAACTATTGGAAGCTAAAGCACACGGGCAAACTAATGGAGCCATAAAAGAATTATTAAAATTAGCTCCAACCGAAGCCACTTTGGTCGAAAACGGAAATGATAAAGTAATTTCAATCCATAATATTAAAAAAGGTGATTTATTACGTGTAAAACCAGGAGAAAAAATCCCTGTTGACGGAAAAATTACTACTGGAGAAAGTAGTATTGATGAAGCAATGATTACCGGAGAACCCATTCCGGTTGATAAAAAAACGGGAGATAATGTTATTGCGGGAACGATAAACGGAACAAAATCATTTGTAATGATTGCTGAAAAAGTAGGCTCAGAAACCTTGCTTTCGCAAATTATACAAATGGTCAATGATGCAAGCCGTTCCAGAGCTCCAATTCAGAAATTAGCAGATCGAGTGGCAAAATATTTTGTCCCAACGGTTGTTATCATATCAATTATTACCTTTTTTGCCTGGGCAAAATTTGGTCCGGAACCCGCCTATGTTTACGGATTAATTAATGCTATTGCCGTTTTAATTATTGCCTGTCCGTGTGCTTTAGGATTAGCAACTCCAATGTCAGTAATGGTTGGTGTGGGCAAAGGAGCACAATTCGGTATCCTGATAAAAAATGCCGAAGCACTCGAGAACATGAATAAAATTGATGTTTTTATTACTGATAAAACAGGAACACTTACCGAAGGAAAACCATCTGTAGAAAAAATCTATGCTGTTAATAATGATGAAAATGTTTTATTGCAAAATATTGCTTCACTAAACCAACACAGCGAACATCCTTTGGCACAAGCAGTAGTTAATTTTGCTAAAGCTAAAAATCAAACGACACTCGAAGTTGCGGACTTTGAAGCTATTGCAGGAAAAGGAGTTATAGGAACTGTCAACAACTCAAAAGTGGCTTTAGGAAATAAAAAACTAATGAATCAGGTTGGCGCTTCGATCACTGAGGATATTGAAAACAAGATTATTGCCGAGCAAAATCTGGGTAAAACGGTTTCTTATATTTCTGTAGATAAAATTGTTTTGGGGTATGTAACTATTACAGATGCCATAAAAGAAAACAGCGTAAAAGCAATCAAAGATTTAATCGATCAGGGTGTTGAGGTAATTATGATGACGGGCGATAACAGCAATACTGCCAAAGCCGTTGCCGATCATTTGCATTTAAGTTCGTTTAAAGCAGATTGTCTTCCCGAAGATAAACTAAAAGAAATTCAGCGATTGCAAGCCGAAGGTAAAATTGTTGCCATGGCAGGTGACGGAATCAACGATGCACCTGCTTTAGCGCAATCCAATATCGGAATTGCGATGGGAACCGGAACTGATGTTGCGATTGAAAGTGCTAAAATTACTTTAGTAAAAGGCGATTTAAACGGAATTGTAAAAGCGAAAAGCCTTAGCCATGCTGTAATGTCTAACATCAAACAAAATTTATTCTTTGCCTTTATTTATAATACTTTAGGAGTTCCAATTGCAGCAGGAATTTTATATCCGTTTTTCGGAATTCTGCTTTCGCCGATGTTAGCAGCTGTGGCGATGAGTTTGAGTTCTGTTTCGGTTATTTTAAATGCGTTGAGACTTCGAAATCTAAAATTATAAGTTATCATGAAAGTCAAACATCTTCTTCTTTTCTCTTTTATTGCTTTTCAGCTAAAAGCGCAAAAAATAGTGCGTTACGATTTGCACGTTCGGGATACGATTGTCTATTTTTCGGGGAAAGAAAAACGTGCGATTTCGGTTAACGGACAAATTCCGATGCCAACTTTAACTTTTACTGAAGGCGATGTTGCAGAAATTTATGTACACAACGAATTAAAAAAAGAGACAACTTCGATGCATTGGCACGGATTATTTCTTCCAAATAAAGAAGATGGTGTTCCTTATCTGACGCAAATGCCAATTGAACCCGGAACAACTCATAAATATTCATTTCCGATTATTCAGAACGGAACCTATTGGTATCACAGCCATTCGGGTTTGCAGGAACAAATTGGTTTATACGGACTTTTTATCATCAATAAAAAAAGTGGTGATCCGACTATTCGAAAAGGAATTGACGATTTGCCTGCTATTCCGATTATTCTGAGCGAATGGACTGATATAAAACCAGAGAATATTCAGCGAATGCTTCATAATGCTAATGATTGGTTTGCTATCAAAAAAGGAACCACTCAAAGTTATGCCGAAGCCATAAAACAAAAACATTTTTCGACTAAAGTGACCAATGAATGGAAACGAATGAATGCGATGGATGTCAGCGATGTTTATTATGAAAAGTTTCTAATTAATGGTAAAAATGAGCAGCAACTTTCTGATTTTAAACCGGGTTCGAAAGTTCGATTACGAATTGCCAATGGAGGTGCTTCAAGTTATTTCTGGCTGACTTATGGCGGAGGAAAAATTACTGTTGTAGCCAGTGACGGGAACGATGTAGAACCTGTAGAAGTTGACCGTTTGATTATTGCAGTTTCTGAAACGTATGATGCTGTAATTACGATTCCCGAAGACAATAAATCTTTTGCTTTTCTGGCTACTGCAGAAGACAGAACTGGTTCAGCTTCTTTATTTTTAGGTGATGGCGTTAAGCAGCCAGTTGCACATCTTTCGAAATTAAAATATTTTGAAGGAATGAAAATGATGAACAATATGATGAAAATGAATGGCAAAATGAACGATATGGGCATGAATATGTCTTTGAATAAAATGGATATGAATACGGTAATGTATCCTGAAATTTCAGGCGAAGATGAAAACACAAAACCAGCACCAAATCATTCGAATGATAATCTGGAAGGAATTAAAATGGAAAATGACAGTACCGAAACTCCGGAAATTGTTACCTTAAATTATGGAATGCTGAAATCTCCTTTCAAAACCAATCTTCCAAAAGATGCGCCTGTCAAAGAACTTCGTTTTGAATTGTCAGGAAACATGAACCGCTATATTTGGAGTCTCGACAATAAAGTAGTTTCTGAAACGGATAAAATCTTAATTAAAAAAGGAGAAAACGTTCGGATAGTATTATACAACGGATCTATGATGCGCCACCCGATGCACCTGCACGGACATGATTTCAGAGTTCTGAACGAACAAGAGGATTATGCTCCACTAAAAAATGTAATTGATATTATGCCAATGGAAACCGATACAATTGAATTTCAGGCAAATGCAGATGGCGACTGGTTTTTTCACTGTCATATTTTATATCACATGATGGCGGGAATGGGAAGAGTTTTTAGTTATGAAAATTCGGCACCAAATCCATCAATTAATCATTCGGAAATGGCTTATAAAATGCTCAAAATGGATGACAGAATGTTTCATTTTATGGGTGAAAATGATTTTGCCACAAACGGAAATGACGGCGAAACGATGTTCAGCAACACGCGCTGGAGCATTGGCACAGAATGGAGATTGGGTTATAACGATCATCACGGCTACGAAACCGAAACACATATTGGAAGATATATAGGAAAAAATCAATGGTTAATGCCTTTTATCGGTTTTGACTGGCGTTACCGAAAAATGGGAATGGACGAGCATGAAGAAAATCTTTTTGGACAAAGTAATACCAAAGACAATCGTTCGGTTTTTAGTGCCGGTCTTGAATATACGTTGCCAATGCTGGTAAAAGCACAAGTTGAAGTGTATACGGATGGAAATGTTCGTTTGCAATTTGAACGAAAAGATATTCCGCTTGCGAGACGTTTACGAATGAGCCTGATGTGGAATACGGATAAAGAATATATGGGAGGTTTGAAATATATTGTGGCCAGAAACTTCGGAATCACGACGCACTATGATAGTGATATGGGAATTGGGTTTGGGGTAAATTTGAATTATTAGATTTTAGTTTCTCATTTCCTTTTCAATGACATATTATTATAAAACATTAACAACTTTTAAAAATAATCAAAATTAAATCTTATTATCTTTGAACAAACATGAATTAACAAAAAACAATTAAACCTTAATAAAAATGAAAAAGTTATTTACCGTTTTAACAATCGCATTATTTACAATTAGTCTTCAGGCCCAGGAAACTAAACCTGCAGCTGCAAAAGAAAAAGCAAAAAAAGAATCGTGCTGTAAAAAATCAGCAGATGAGAAAAAGTCTTGCTGTAAAAAGAAATAAGCAAAATTTTAAAAAGACCTCAATCGGGGTCTTTTTTTGTATAATCCGGAATTGAATTAAAAACTATTTCAAACGTACACTCCATTCAAAATCCATTTCAGAAACCTGAACTCCTTCTTCGTTTGTTCCTATAGATTTCATCCAGAAAGTCTGTCCCTCGCCTGTTGCGATAGTTTGTTGAATAGCTTCAGCGATTAAATGTCCGTCGTTGCAGACGAACGTAATTCTTCCTGTGGCTTTTTTGGTAAAGTTTCCTTTGTTATTGGCTACCAGCATTGATATTTTTCTACCGCTTTGTTGAATCTGCGAAATCACCAATGCTCCTGTTGTTAATTCGGCTGCCATAGCCTGAACCGCAAAATACATAGAGTTAAACGGATTCTGATTAATCCATCTGTGCTTCACTGTAACAGTGCAGCTTGTCTCGTCTATCGTTTTTACCCTGACACCGCAAATGAATGCTGATGGCAGTTTAAAAAAAACGAACTTGTTGAATTTTGATACCGAAAGTGCCATAAATTTTATTTTTTACGTAAAAATACAAAAAAACTATGCGCGCACAATAAATTATTTACTAATGCTTACAACACCAGTAAATCTGGGTTACTGAGCTATTATTCAACAATCTAATCAATAATTTTCAGTTTTAATTTTGTTAATTTTGTGTTAATATTTGGTACTATGTAAAACAAGATACTGTTTTTTAACCATATATTTGCATAAGAAATTACTATATACTTTTAATCATGGAAACATCAACACCACTCATCATGGAAAACACTTCAGAAAAGAATACTGCGGCATTCACACATTTAAGCACATTAAGCCAGTACATTATTCCGTTTGGGAACTATATATTTCCAATTATTATCTGGTCGGGTTACAAAGACAAGTCAGAATTTGCAAACTATCACGGAAAGCAGGCTTTGAATTTTCAATTGAGTTTATTGCTTTATACCTTAATTTTGGCCTTGATCGCAATACCGATTTTCATTACTGTTGTCCTGCAAAATATTCCGTTGGAAGCATTTTTTCACAACGAACATTTTGTAATCAGGAATTTTAATTTTGAAGGCAACATAGGCCTCTTAAGCATTGGAGCAACTGCCGTATTCCTTTTTGGGGTTTTAAAATTTGTTGAATTCTTTCTTATCATTTATGCTACGATAAAAGCCTCAAACGGTGAATTTTACAAATATCCGCTAACCATTCCTTTTATCAAGTAGCACTTCGACTTCGTTCAGTGTGACATAAAAGATTAAAAGTTATTATGAATACCGGAGTCCTAGCCCTGATAGAAGCGGCATCCTTTTGTGGCGGGGTTCGCCATAAAAGATAAAGCGGATAGCAGGAAACTGCTCCTTAAAAAATCATCAATCAATCATCAATCAATCATCAATCAATCATCAATCAATCATCAATCAATCATCAATCAATCATCATCAATCAAAAAACGAATTGTTCAATCTAAAAAAAACAACATGAAATTATGAACATTGAAAACACAAAAGCACAGATGCGCAAAGGTGTTCTTGAGTTTTGCATCTTATCTGTATTAAAAGAAAAAGATGCCTACACCTCTGAAATATTAGACACTTTGAAAAACGCAAAATTATTAGTTGTTGAGGGAACTGTTTATCCGCTGTTAACCCGACTGAAAAATGACGGTTTGCTTAATTATCGCTGGGAAGAATCGACCTCAGGCCCACCAAGAAAATATTATGGATTAACCGAAATAGGGCAAACATTTTTAAACGAATTAAACGGTACCTGGACAGAATTATCAGATGCTGTAAAACTAATCACCAATCAAAATCAATAATCATGAACAAAACAGTAAATATTAACTTAGGCGGAATGTTTTTTCACATCGATGAAGATGCATACTTAAAATTAACACGCTATTTTGACGCAATAAAAAGATCGTTAAACAACTCATCAGGACAAGATGAAATTATTAAAGATATTGAAATGCGTGTTTCTGAATTATTAACAGAAAAACAAAAAAGCGAAAAACATGTTGTGGGACTGAAAGATGTTGACGAAGTGATTGCGGTAATGGGACAGCCGGAAGACTACATTATTGAAGACGAACAAAAATCAAATCAATCATTTAACAATAATCGCAACAGCAGAAGCAAAAAATTATACCGCGATAAAGAAAAAGGGATGATTGGTGGAGTTGCTACCGGTTTAGGACATTATTTCGGAATTGAAGCTGTCTGGATTAAAATTGTGTTTTTAATATTTGTTTTTGCAGGTTTTGGAACCGGAATCCTGGCCTATTTTGTATTATGGATCGTAACTCCTGAGGCCATAACAACCTCAGAGAAACTCGAAATGACGGGTGAGCCGGTTACGATTTCGAACATCGAAAAAAAAGTTCGAGAAGAAATTGATTCTTTATCAGATAAATTTAAAAATGCTGATTATGACAAAATGGGAAACCAGGTAAAGTCGGGAGCTGAGAGAATAAGTAGTTCATTTGGAGACTTTATCATGACGGTTTTTAAAATCTTTGCTAAGTTTTTAGGAGTGATTTTAATAATGGCCGGGATTTCTATTCTAATTATGCTGTTAATTGGTGTATTTACATTAGGCACAAATGTTTTTATTGATTTCCCATGGCAAAACTTCGTTGAGGCCGGGAACTTTACTGAATATCCAATCTGGTCTTTTGGGTTATTGATGTTTTTTGCTGTCGGAATTCCGTTTTTCTTTATGACGCTTTTGGGGTTCAAATTATTAGCACCAAACACCAAAACAATAGGAAACATAGCCAAATATACTTTGTTGGCGATTTGGATCATTGCTATTGCTATTGCAATTAGCATTGGAATCAAACAAGCAACTGAAATATCGTATGATAATAAAACGGTAGAGAAAAAGGTAATCAATATTACTCCAAAAGACACTCTTTATGTAAAATTCAGATATAATGATTATTATGCAAAAGACCTGGATCATCACCACAGAGACTTTGAGTTTGTACAGGACTCTGCGAATAATGCGTTAATTTATTCAAATGATGTTCGCTTACATGTGCTGCACACAGACGAAGCGGCTCCTTATCTGCAAATAGAAAAGAGCGCCAGAGGCAATTCGTTTACAAATGCAAAAAAAAGAGCAGAAAAAATCAATTATAACATTAAGATTAAAGGAAATTACTTAATTTTGGATAATTATTTTCTTACAGATGTTAAAAATAAATTCAGAGGTCAGGAAGTTGATGTTTATTTATACCTGCCAGAAGGACAATTATTTAAACCGGATGGATCAATACAGGACTATGACGACTCTGAAGATGATTTTTTCAACTTACACTTTAGCGGCAATTATAATTACAAAGTAGAAGGTTCTAAAATAAAATGCCTGAATTGTCCTTCCGATGAAGATGACAACGATTATGAAAACGATACTGATTATGAAAACGATACTGATACCATAAATGAAGTTTCGGTAAAAATAAACGGAAAAGAAGTATTAAACGGAAAAAAAACAAACGGAAAGCTAACCACTGATAAAAACGGAGTCATAATTAAAATAAACTAAGTCATGATAAAAATAATCATTCATATTACAAAATTCATTATTGCGACCATTACCGCATTATTATTTGCCTCATGTAACTTTAATATAAACGCTATAGAAGGCAGTGGAAATGTTACAACCGAAAAAAGAATTGTTGAGGGTGATTTTAAAAATGTATCTGTAAGCAACGCCATTGACCTAGTGATTGAACAATCTGATTCTACTGAAATTATTGTTGAAGCAGACGATAATATCCAAAAAGAAATTACAACAAAAGTTGAAAATGGAACTCTGATCATTTCGTGCAAATTCAGTTCATTTAACAATGTTACTAAAAAGGTTACTGTAAAAATGCCCGTTATTGACAAATTAGAAGCTTCGAGTGCGTCATCTGTATACGGCAAAAATGTAATTACAGGACAAAATATAAATCTGGAAGCATCAAGTGCATCAACAATAGATGTTAATATAGAATCTGACAATATCACTTGTGATTCAGGAAGCGGAAGTACCATAAATATAAAAGGCAAGGCATTAAAAATTAAAACATCAGCTGCAAGCGGTTCCAGTATTAATGCAGAGGAATTACTGGCAAATGAAGTTGAAGCAGAAGCTGCAAGCGGAGCAAGTGTAAATGTACACCCTATTCTGCGATTGAAAGCAGATGCGGCCAGCGGAGCAAGCATTAATTATGACTCATCTCCAAAAACAATCGAAAAATCTGAAAATTCAGGAGGAAGCATCAGTCAGGGATAACATATATCGAAGTGTTAAATATAAAAGAAATCATTCATCAAAAGTGGATGATTTTTTTATATTTGTGAAAATCAAAATCTAGAATTAATGAAAAAAAATAAAATCCTATTCTTATTATTATTAGTTACAACACTAACTTTTGCTCAAAAGAAAGAAAAAATTAAAGGCTCTAAAATCGTAACAACATCCATAAAAGAAGTTGGTGATTTTGATGCCTTGGAAGTAGATGATAATATTGAAGTTTATTTGGAACGAGGTGAAAAAAACGAGATAAAAATCGAGGCTGATGATAATTTACACGACATTATCGGAATGGATTTACGAGAAAAAACGCTTCGTTTGTACACCTCTAAAGAATCTTCAATTTTCAAAAAACTAGCTGTACGTATAACCTACACAAAATCATTAACAAAGGTAATTTCTAAAAATGAGTCTGTGGTCTATGCTATTCAGGAACTGCAATTGGATGATATTACATTTAACAGTTTTGATTATTCCAAATTACTCCTAAATGTGAATGCAAAAAAATTCAGTTTAGTGGCAGATGATAAATCAAAATCGGAAATCAATTTAAAATCTGAAGAAGCCACTTTACAATTAAGTAAAAATTCATCTATAAAATCTTTAGTATCTGCAATTAAATTCAAATGTGATTTATACCAAAAAGCAACTGCAACCATTGAAGGTGTTGCTGAAAAAGGCAGTATCCGGATCGATAACAATTCGACTTTTACGGGAACAAAATTTACGGTTAAAGAAGCTAATTTTACAGCTGAAAACAATTCAACAGGAACTATATTGGCTGAAACATCTATTTCACTTGCGATTGGTGACAAAGCTGAAGTTTTTTTATTGGGAAAACCAAAAATTGAACTTAGCCGTTTTAGCGAAGAAGCCAGACTGATTAAGAAGATTAAGTAAAGTTTCTGGTTCTGGTTTCTACAAATAAAAAAACCCATTCGAAAGTACGAATGGATTTTTTTATTTTATAGACTTCTAAGATTTACATTCCAACAACTTGAAACTTCAAACAAAGAAAACCTGAAACTAAATCTTTATTCGTTAGCAGCCAAATAACGTTCTGCATCAAGCGCCGCCATACAACCTGTACCAGCTGCTGTAATAGCCTGACGATACACATGGTCTGCTGCATCTCCCGCTACAAAAACCCCATCTACATTTGTTTTTGATGTCCCAGGAGTATTAACAATATATCCTGTTTCATCAAGAGTTATATAATCTTTAAAAATATCTGTATTGGGTTTGTGACCTATTGCTACGAAAAATCCTGTTGCAGGAATTTCAATAACTTCTGTAGTTGTTTTGTTTAAAGCTTTAATAGCATGCACTACATTTCCATCCCCCAAAACTTCAACAGTGTCGTGATTTAGTAAAATCTCAATATTTTCAGTTTTACGAACGCGTTCTTCCATGATTTTTGAAGCTCTGAATTTTTCGCTTCTTACCAACATGGTTACTTTCTTACAAAGTTTTGATAAGTAATGTGCCTCTTCACAAGCCGAATCCCCTGCACCAACAATTACTACTTCCTGATTCCGGTAGAAAAACCCATCGCAAACCGCACAGGCAGAAACTCCACCACCCATTTGAAGATAATGCTGTTCAGATGGTAATCCTAAATATTTAGCTGAGGCACCTGTAGAAATAATAACCGTTTCACAATGCAGTTCTATCTTATCGTTAATCCAGACTTTATGAATATCTCCTGAAAAATCAACTTTTGTAGCCCAGCCGTCACGGATATCAGCTCCAAAACGCTTTGATTGTTCCTGTAATTGAATCATCATTTCAGGCCCCGTCACCCCATCAACATAACCCGGAAAATTTTCTACTTCATTAGTCGTTGTTAACTGACCCCCAGGCTGCATTCCCTGATATAAAACAGGATTCATGTTTGCTCTGGCGGCATAAATTGCCGCAGTATAACCTGCAGGACCAGAACCTATAATAAGACATTTAATTTTTTCGATTGTATCTGACATAAAAATATATAGTTGTATTATTGATGATGCAAAAGTAAGTCATTATTATTGGAAAACAGAATTCGATTAATCAGTTTTTATTATTCCAAAATAAGAATAGCGAATCCATTAACTCAAGCACTTTTTCTCGATGGAGTCTGTTAAAACTAAATGCATCGTTTTTGGATGTGTTTGTCTGCCTTAAGTTTTTATTTCTACTGTCTTTTGATTGATGATTTTACCCTAATTATTGTGATTTCAGCTCTTTTGTTATCTGTTTGACAAATTTATCTTTGTCTTTTTTGGCCTCTTTAATGATCTGCTTTATCTCTAATGGCATTGAAAAATACTTGTCCGACCAAATGTAAATTTCCACGATTATAGGTAATAAATCGATTCCTTTTTTACTCAATCTGTACAAAATTTTTGCCTTGCTCTCGGGATGTGCTGATTTCTCAATAATGCCGTTTTCTTCTAATGCCTTTAACCTTGATGCTAAAATATTGGTGGCAATACCTTCTTCCGATTTTAAAAAGTCATTGTAGGTGCCTTTTTTATAAAATATCAGATCCCTGATAATGAGCAAAGACCATTTGTCTCCAAACACATCCAATGAGCAGCTCAATGGACATTCAGACCTTTTTTTACTTGTTTCCATAAAATAAATTAAAAATATTTTAAAAATTTAACTTGCGTTTTGAAAGTTGTTTATATATTTGCACTTGCAATATGCAAGCAAAATTACAATATAAATTTTAAAACAAATAAAAATGAGTAAGAATATTTTAATAACAGGAGCTTCTTCCGGCTTTGGTTTACTTATCGCAAAAGAGCTTCACAGAAAAGGTTACAACGTAATTGGGACAAGTCGAAATCCCGAAAAAATTCAGTCAACAGTACCATTCAAAGTAATCGGATTAGACCTTGATTCAGACCAATCAATAAACACTTTACCAGAAAGAATTTTTAATGAAATAGGTCAGCTGGATATTCTGATCAATAATGCTGGATTTTTGGTAAATGGTCTTGCTGAAGAGATTCCGATTGAGTTAGGCAGAAAGCAATTTGAAACTAATTTTTGGGGAACTATAAAAGTTACCAATGCCGTTTTGCCTCATTTTAGAAAACAAAAATCAGGCAAAATCATTACCGTTGGTTCTATCGTTGGGCTTGTGGCATTTCCAAGTACCTCATATTATGCGGCATCCAAACATGCTTTGGAGGGCTATTACAAATCCCTGCGTTATGAATTAACCGAGTTTAATATTAGTGTGGCTATGATTGAACCGGGTTCTTTCAAAACAAATATTATGGAAAATGCATCTACTTCCATAAACAAAATTGAAGATTACAATTCTTTAAGAGCAAAAACGGAAAGATACGCAGATTTTATTGTACAACAAGGTGAAGACGCTAAACTGGTTGCTGACAAAGTGCTAAAAGTAGTTGAAACAGATAAACCTAAATTTAGAAATCTGGTAGGCAAAGGTTTGTCTGTGTTAGTTACTTTACAACTCTTTGCTTATGGCATGTTAGAAAAGACAGTTTTGAAACAATTGAATAACGCATAAATGTAATTGCAATAAAAACAGTAATTACATAAGATAAACAAGGTAATAATTATTATTTCACTGAAAAAAAATGAAAAAAGCGATAAAATTTTTCGTCATAATTGGGCTTATTCCGCTGCTTGTAATGGGGGCCACAAGCGTATTTGCACCTGCAAATACTTTTGAAAAATTTGGTATTAATCCAACAGGAATATTGACTTACAGTACATTTAGAGGTGATGTTGGCGGTACGCTTGTCAGTATTGCATTAATTATGATTTTGGGCTTAATTACTACAAACAAAACTTGGTTCCAAGCTGCCTTATTAATCATTTCAGTAATTCTCTCCTCCAGAATTGTCAGTATAATTTTGGATGGCTGGATAAACGAATTGATACCGTTGCTGCTTACTGAAATCTTCAATGTAATAGCCTTATTCTTTGCAGTAAAGCATTTAAAGACAACCGAAAAATAAATTATTAGTGCAATTACAGATTTGCAAAATTCAAATTTATCTTAAAGTTTACCATGATGTTATTAAAAAAACACAATAAAAATTTAGCTTTTACTAAACCCGATTGGTATGGCAACCCTTTAACTAAAAAGGGGTTTATATACCAATTGATTTGGTGATGATATAAACCTACATACTGACCCGATGATGCTGTAAAAGCATTTAAAGACCTCAAATTAAAAAAATGGATTCCTATGCACTATGGCACTTTTGACCTTAGCGATGAACCCATATTTTATCCAGAACAAATTTTAAAAGAAAACCATAAAACCGAACTCGAAAATATTATTTGGATGCATATCGGGAAAAGGATACCTATTTCTAATTGAAAATTACCATTAAGAATAAATTAATAAAACAAATAACCATTAAAATAAATAAAAAATGAAAAATCTTATTATTTACACACATTTGAATCCAGCCAGCTTTACAAAAGCAATTGTAGATGAAGTAGAAAAAAAGGCGATTGCCAGAGGCGAAGAAGTCAAAATTATTGATTTGTATGCCGAAAAATTCAACCCTATTCTAGATATGCCCGATGTTGAGCATCTGCTGATGGGCGGTATAATTCCTGAAGACACTAAAAAATATCAAGAATTGATTACATGGGCCGACCATTTAACCATTGTTTATCCTATGTGGTGGGCACAGATGCCAGCTATCCTGAAAGGTTTTATAGATAGAGTTTTCCTGCATGGCTACGCATTCAATTTTACAGAAAACGGTCCCGTGGGCTTACTGGTAAATAAAACTGCGCAAGTATATATCAGTACCAATACGCCAGCGGCAGTCTATGAGGCAACTGGAATGAACAAATCGCAATTGCGAATTATTCAGGAGGGTATTTTTGAATTTTGCGGCTTAAAAACACAGACAACCATTTTTGCAGATGTTAAAGAAGGTACGGACGAAATGAGAAAAGGGTATTTAAAAACCATAAAATAAATAAAATGACAAACAACGCATTAACTACAGGAACACAATATGCGAATATTGACCAAAAACAAATTGCTTATCGTAAAATTGGTAATGGGACACCACTAATTTTAGCCAATCGTTTTAGAGGGACTCTTGATACCTGGGATCCCCTTTTTCTTGATTTATTAGCCAAAAATAATACCGTAGTTACTTTTGACTATTCGGGTATTGGCTATTCGGAAGGGGAACTGCCAATTGATTTGCACGAAGTTGCATCTCAGGTAACAAAAATAGCAAACTACCTAAATTTCGATAACTATTTTGTTGGAGGCTGGTCCTATGGTGGTTTGATAGCTCAATACGCTACTTTCCTTTATCCAGAAAGAGTTTTAGGTACTATTGTAATTGGCAGCAATCCAATGGGAAAAAACGACGCCCCTCTTTCGCCATTATTTTTAGAAAAAGCATTGCAGCCTACCTATACTCCCGAAGATATTATTACCTTGTTTTTCGAGCCAACATCAGAAAAAAGCAGTGCAGCCGGAATAGCATCTTTACAACGTATTGCTCAAAGATATGACGAATCAAAGGTACCGGCTAAGCCTGAAACACTCCAACGCTATTTTGCAGCTACAACGCAATTGGCAGAAGATAAAGATAATTTTAGGGAAGGCTATCAAACACTGAAGACCCCTGTATTGGCAATTTCAGGCGACAATGACATTTCGTTTGCAGTAGAAAACTGGTTTCCATTATTGAAAAAAGCACCAACGCTGCAGCACATTATTTTTAACGCTGCCGGTCATGCCCCGCATTACCAATACCCGGAATTGGCTACTGACTATATTAATACTTTCATTAACAATACAATTACTGATTAAAATGAAAAAGTATTTAATTGTATTTTTTATGTTAATAGGTTATATTAGTAATCTATTTTCACAAGCAAATATTTCACAATCAAACAATTATGAAATTATGACTGCATCAGATTCACAAAGTGTAAACTACACTTATGCTACGGTACCCACCCGGTTTATTGAAGCTAACGGAATAAAATTTGCTTATCGGTCTTATGGTAAGGAAGGAGATATTCCTGTTATATATTTTAATCACTTAACAGCAAACCTTGACAATTGCGACCCTAGAATTATGGATGCCATTGCGACAGAGCGCCATATTATTTCTTTTGATTATCGCGGTGTTGGTGCAACAACAGGAGAACAAGGAACAAGTATTGCTAATATGGCAAAAGATGCCATTGGCTTTATTCATGCTTTGGGATACAGACAAGTGGATATTGTGGCATTTTCTATGGGTGGTTTTATTACCCAGGAATTACTTTTGCAAGAACCGGCTTTGGCTCGTAAAATTATTCTTGCAGGCACAGGTCCCAGAGGAGGCAAGGGGATTAGTGATGTGGCTGGTTTAACGTACAAGGATATTTTAAAAGGCCTGTTAACATTCAGAGATCCTAAATTTTATTTATTTTTTACTCAAAACAAAATAGGTAAAGAAGCGGCGCGCGATTTTCTAAAACGTCTAAAAGAAAGAACTGAAAAACGTGATGAGAAAGTAAAATTAAGTGTGTTAAGTAAACAACTTAAAGCCATTAAAATGTGGGGAAATGACAAGCCTGCAGATTTGAGTGTTTTCAAACATCCTGTATTGGTAGTCAATGGTGATAATGACAGAATGGTGCCAACGCCTAATTCGTATGATTTGGCAAATCGTTTTCCTAATTCTGAAATTGTAATTTATCCAAATTCAGGGCATGGCGGTATTTTTCAATACCAAGAAGAATTTCTTAAAAAAGCAATACCATTTTTGACTAAATAAAAATCAAATTATAATAATGAAAGCATTTATAGTAGAAAAATACAGTAAGAAAGAAAAATTAAAACTTACCCAAGTAGCAGAACCAATTGCAAAAGAAAATGAAGTTCTGGTTCAAATTCACGCAGCAGGTGTTAATCTCCTGGATTCAATGATAAAACATGGAGAGTTTAAAATCTTTTTGCCTTATAAAACCCCAATCATAAATGGGCATGATATGGCTGGGACTGTGGTTAAAGTAGGCTCGGGTGTAAAGAAATTTAAAATTGGTGATGAAGTCTATTCAAGAGTAGGCGATTACAGAATAGGCACTTTTGCGCAATACATTGCTGTCAATGTAAGCGATTTAGCTTTGAAACCAAAAAATCTATCAATGGAAGAGGCTGGTTCTATTCCATTAGTTGGTTTAACTGCCTGGCAGGCATTAGTTGAAATTGCGAATGTAAAAAAAGGGCAGAAAGTTTTTATACAAGCTGGTTCGGGTGGTGTTGGTACATTTGCCATTCAATTGGCGAAACATTTGGGGGCTTATGTTGCAACAACTACAAGTACAAAAAATATTGATTTGGTAAAAAGCCTTGGTGCTGATTTGGTGATTGATTATAAAACACAAGAATTTTCTAATCTACTCAAAGACTATGATGTAGTATTGCACAGTAACCGGGAAAAGATAGTGTTAGAACAATCATTAGGTATCTTAAAAAAAGGTGGTCAATTAATTTCGTTAGTAGGACCACCAACACCAGAGTTTGCAAAAGAAATCGGTTTGCCTTGGTATTTAAAGTTAGTAACAAAATTGTTAAGTTCCAGTGCCAGGAAAAAAGCAAAGAAATTAAATGTGTCTTTTAAATTCTTATTTATGAGAGCGGAAGGCAATCAATTAGGAGAAATCACAAAGCTTATCGAAGCAGGAATCATTAAGCCTGTTATTGATAAAGTGTTTCCCTTTGAGCAAACTAATGAAGCATTGTCTTACGTTGAAACTGGAAGGTCAAAAGGAAAAGTTGTTGTTAAGATAAAGTAGTTTGATAAGTGCTAAGCTGCGGTAAACTTTAATAGTTAAGTTTGCTGCATACAGCAGTCAAATATTGTTTTTTAAACTGGATTTTTGGCAGAGTAAAATATATAGTGTATAAATGAAAGAGCGTGCAATATTTTGCATGCTCTTTTTCTTTGAGCACCATTGAAATTACTACCTCTGCATTCTTATATAATTCTATATTGCTCTTAATTATGGTTATCATTTTTGTAATAACGACTTAAGTTTTATGCAATACCTCTTTTTGACAGCTTTTATTATAACAGATCAATCTCATTGAGCTTAATTTTTAGGATGATCTAGTTGTTTTGATGCAAAATACATTACTATGATAATGTAAAGTTCGGTTATGCCTGCCGGCAATAAATCATTTGTGTAACCGTCAAATATTACACTGATAATTCTGCAGATCAATATTACGCTTATTAATAACAAGGATGCTTGATACCAGGTTTTATTTTTGGTGATTAGCCCCAATAAGCATTATCAACCCGCCTCCGATGAGCATACCGCCAATGGCTCCTCTAAAGGTACTGTAAGTCATTATGCCTAATGGCTTAATGCCGTACAGTTCAAAAGTATTTGAGGGAGCAAATACATTTACTGTACCTAAAACCAATAAAGGAAGAATTGCCAGTACTACTAAAATATTGATCAGCTGTTTCATTTTTTAATTTTAAAAATTTCGCATATATCCATTTTGGTTTCTATTATTTGTATTAAAAACCATTGTAAAGATATATGCGAAAAAATATTATAATTATTTATTTTGTAGCTGCTCTTAAAGATTGACTACAATTTTACCAACAGTTCTGCCTTTTTCTAAATACAAATGTGCCTCTCGCATTTGGTCAAAAGTAAATATTTTAGAAACGTGAGATTTAATGATACCTTTTTCTAATAGCTGTGCAAGCTGCAGCATGTTTTCACCCGATGACTGTACAAGCAAGAATGATAAATCCACCTCTTTTGATTTTGCTTTTTCAAGTTCTTCCGCAGAAAGATTGCTAGATGCAATTGAAACAATTGTTCCGCCTTGTTTTATAACATCTAAAGATTTTAAAATCGTATCGCCTCCAAGAGTATCTAACACAAAATCAACATCTGAAACTGTTTCTTGAAAATTTTCTGTTGTATAATCTATATGTTGATCTGCTCCATTTTGTAAAATAAATTCTTTGTTTTTCGCCGATGATATTCCTATCACATAAGCCCCAAAATGTTTCGCAATTTGTGTGGCATAGTGTCCAACACCACCCGATGCTGCATGAATTAAGACTTTGTCTCCTTTTTTTACATTGCCCTTTTCTACTAAAGCCTGCCAGGCCGTAAGTGCAGCAAGTGTAGCCGAAGCCGCTTCCTGATGAGAAATAGTTGCAGGTTTTAAAGTTAAATGTGCTGATGGAACAGCAACAAATTCGGCATAAGCATTCCCTTTTCCTGGGAAATTTGCCATTCCGAAAACGTCATCACCAATTTTAAAACCAGTTACATCAGCTCCTACTTCTTCTACCGTTCCTGACAAATCCCAACCAATAATTGCAGGTCTGTCTGCACCAAGAATCCAATTCAGCGCTCCATCGTTTGATCTTACTTTATAGTCAACAGGGTTGACACTTAATGAAATTGTTTTTACTAATACTTCGTCACTTTTAATTGTTGGCTTTGAGGTTTCTATATATTGTAGATTATCAATACTGCCTGCTTCGTTTAAAATTATTGTTTTCATTTTTATTTAAAATTTGTTTAAGAATATTTTTTTAGCCCCAATAAGCAAAGGTCTAAATTCCTAATTTTTGGTGTATCGTTCCGCAGGCTGGCTCGTTTGTGAACCTTGCATTAATTTTAGGCGGGCATCTTCATAAGCATCAATTAGGTTTTGATCGTTTACAGACGGATGTGTGATTAATTCACCTTTATCTAGTCCAGCAAGAATGGCATCAACACAATCTTCAGTTTTCATAATCGTTGACTGTTCCAATGCAGATAGCGGGATGCCGCCAACCTCCCATATTTCGGTTGCAGTAGTTGCAGGATTTACCAACTGAACATGAATATTTGTTCCTTTTACTTCTTCCTGCAACCCTTTGGTATACTGAACTACAAAACCTTTTGTGCCACTATAAACAGCACTTATCGGCAAGGAATAAAATCCAAGTACTGAAGCTATATTAATTAAAGTTCCTTCGTTTTTCTCTAAAAACTGCGGTAGAATAGCATTCGATAACAACATTAATGCAGTTATATTTACATTTACCATCTCCTTTTGTTTCAACACGCTAGTCTTAGTAACCGAGGTAAGTGTAGAAGTACCTGCGTTGTTAATAAGCAATGTTATGCTCTTGTCATTTCTTAAGTCTTCAGCCACTTTTTCTAAATCTGTATCCAGGCCTAAATCTGCAACTAAGTTAGTTACCTTAATTCCATAATTACTTTCCAGTTTTTCAGCAAGTGAATCCAATCTATCCTTACGACGCGCTACTAATTTTAAATCATAACCACGTTTTGCCAGCCTTTCGGCAAATACCGCACCTAAACCTGATGATGCACCTGTTACTACCGCAGTCCCCATTTTATTGTTTTCTTTCATTTTGAAAATTTTTAAATTATATATCTCTATTCTTAGATTCAGGTTTACAAAATGTAAACAGATCAGTTTACTTATTGCAAATGTAAACAGTTTGGTTTACATTTGCAATAGAATATTTTATTTATGGAAAAAAAAATAAATCAAGTTTCAAAATCCCAGAAAAGGGACGAAATGATTAAAAGCGCTTATGACATTTTCTACAAGAACGGTTTTCACGCCACCGGTGTAGATGCCATCGTTGATAGTACTGGTATATCCAAACGAACACTTTACAAACACTTCACATCAAAAGAGGGACTCATTATTGCTGCCGTTAATTATTACCACGAAATCATGTATAGAGCAATAGCAGATTATATAGAAAAATCTACATTAGACCAACCAGTTGATAAGGCTTTACTCATTTTTGACTTTCTTGCAAAGCTGGTAGATGCCGGCAATCTTTATGGCTGCTTTGCAATGAATGCAAAAACAGAATATGCGCACAAGGCAGTAGAAATAGAAGCAGCTTGTGATGTCCACACAAATGCCTTAAAGGGGCTCATTGAAAAGTATCTATCTGAGGCAAAAATTAAAGAAAGTGAATCGCTGGCTATTCAGATTATGATGTTATTTGAAGGGGCAATTCTGCGAAGCAAAGGGACAAAAAATTCGTTACCAATTAAATTAGCCAAGTCTGCCGCTAAAATAATTTGTAGTCAATAATAATGTGGTTTTATAAACTCCAGTATCATTTTGAAAAAACGCACTAATTTAACGTGAATGCTGCATTATGGTTTTTATTCTTGATTTCATTTTTGGAGTTGACACCTGCTTTTAGTCATTGATATTATCTTTATGGTATAGCGTAAGCCAGGTTTCTATATACTGAAGAATTGTAACTTCTGTATGATTTAATCATGGAATCTTTGAATCCTTTGATCTTTCTGTAGTAATTAAAAGAAAAAACACACGAAATTATACCCTGCAATTTAAAAATGAGTTGATCAATACTTTTTTATTTAATAGATCCTTATAATTTGGAATTAATTCTAATCCCTAAATTATTGTTACTGAAGGCCTAACTTTTGCGAATGATCCCACATAACTTGAATATCTTGGAGTTGAAAATAAAAAGAAAAACCCCTTAAATCATATGATTTAAGGGGTTTTGACTGCCTTTGAAAGGCTCTTTAGTCGGGGTGGCAGGATTCGAACCTGCGGCCTCCTGCTCCCAAAGCAGGCGCGATAACCGGGCTACGCTACACCCCGTAAGCGGGTGCAAATATAGAACTATTTTTGGGTTATCCAAAACAATTTATAAAATAAGAAAAAATTAATAGAAAAAAGAATAACCAAATTATTTAAGATTGCTGAACAAATTTAAAATCCAAACGCTGTTTTATGAAAAAAAACAATTAAAATGAAAGAATCTACTCTAGTTAATTTTGTATAAATGGTTTTAAAACACGCACAAAACAAAGGCTGCAGGACATTTCGCAAATGTTAACAAAATAGATTTTCAAAAACCATAAATAATTGTATTTTTACGGTTCAAAATTTAGAAAATAAATGGGCAAAATCATTGCTATTGCTAATCAAAAAGGAGGCGTTGGAAAGACTACTACATCGGTAAATCTTGCTGCCTCATTAGGTGTTTTAGAGAAAAAAGTATTATTGATCGACGCTGATCCTCAAGCCAATGCTACATCTGGCCTTGGAATTGATGTAGAATCAGTAGAAATTGGAACTTATCAAATTCTGGAACATACTGTAACACCAAAAGAAGCCATTTTAAAATGTACAGCTCCAAATGTTGACGTGATACCTGCTCACATCGACCTTGTTGCAATCGAGATTGAATTGGTTGACAAAGAAAACCGGGAGTATATGCTTAAAAAAGCATTAGAAGAAGCAAAAGAAGAATATGATTTTATCATTATCGATTGTGCGCCATCTCTTGGGTTGTTAACTTTAAATGCTTTGACGGCTGCAGATTCTGTGGTTATTCCAATCCAGTGCGAATATTTTGCACTCGAAGGATTAGGAAAACTTTTGAATACCATAAAAAGTATTCAAAAAATCCACAATCCCGATTTGGACATTGAAGGTCTATTACTAACCATGTACGACTCGAGATTACGTTTATCAAATCAGGTTGTTGAAGAGGTTCAAAAACATTTTAACGACATGGTATTCGAAACCGTTATCCAGCGAAATGTAAAATTAAGTGAAGCACCAAGTTTTGGAGAAAGCATCATAAATTATGACGCTACCAGCAAAGGAGCTGTAAATTACATTAATCTGGCTCAGGAAATTATAAAGAAAAACAGCAAATAGTTTTTATGACAAAAGCAATTAAAAAACAAGCCTTAGGAAGAGGATTATCAGCATTATTAAAAGATCCGGAAAATGATATTACATCAGTAGAAGATAAAAATGCTGACAAAGTTGTTGGAAACATCATTGAGCTTGAAATAAGTGCTATCGAAATAAATCCTTTTCAGCCAAGAAGCAATTTCAACGAAGAATCATTACGTGAATTAGCCACTTCTATTAAAGAACTTGGTGTGATTCAACCTATTACTGTTCGGAAATTAGACTTCAATAAATACCAGTTAATTTCAGGAGAGCGTCGTTTACGTGCTTCCACCTTGGTTGGCTTAACACATGTGCCTGCTTACATCCGTATTGCTAATGATAACGAATCATTAGTAATGGCTTTGGTTGAAAATATTCAACGGCATGATTTAGATCCTATTGAAATCGCTCTTTCTTACCAGCGTCTGATTGATGAAATTCAGTTAACTCAGGAGCAAATGAGCGAACGTGTAGGAAAAAAACGTTCTACTATTGCCAACTACTTACGCCTTTTAAAATTAGATCCGATTATCCAAACCGGTATTCGTGACGGTTTTATTAGTATGGGTCACGGAAGAGCAATTATCAATATCGAAGATTTAGATATCCAGACTGATATTTACCAAAAAATAGTAAGTCAAAACTTATCGGTTCGCGAAACAGAAACTTTGGTAAAAAACTATCATGAAAGCCTAAAACCAAAAGCCGAAGGAAAACCTAAAGCAGCTTCTTCATTTGTAGTTGAAGAAACCCAAAAAAACACTTTTAATGATTATTTTGGAGCGAAAGTTGATGTAAAGGTGACAGGCAACGGAAAAGGAAAAATTACCATTCCGTTTAATTCAGAAGCCGACTTTAACAGAATTATAAAATTAATAAACGGATAGTGAATAAAATTATCCCCATAAGTCTATTGTTCTTTCTCTTAGGAACCGTCTCTCTTTTTGCTCAGGCAAAAGAAGAAACGGTTTTAGTCACTAAAGACACTACTAAGTTGCAGGAAATAGATCCGCTTACACCAGCAAAGGCTGCCTTTTATTCTGCCATTTTACCCGGTTTAGGACAAGCATACAATAAAAAATACTGGAAAATCCCTTTGGTGTATGGCGCTATCGGTACCAGCATGTATTTTTACCTAGACAATAATAAAAAATACCATCAATATCGTGACGAATACAAACGAAGACTTGAAGGTTATAGCCCGGAAAGTGGCGATTTCGATTTTCTGAGCGACGACAGGCTTATTGCCGGCCAAAAATTTTATCAGCGTAATCGTGATTTATCTGCTTTATTTGTTGTTGGATTCTATATCTTAAACATTATTGATGCCAATGTTGATGCTGCTCTGATTCAATTTAACGTCAATGAAAGATTATCGCTTCGTCCGGAAATTTACCCTTCTGATGTAACTTTTAAACCAAATGTCGGACTAACTTTTAATTACAACTTTTAAATAGCTTTTTATTTCTATTTAAATTAAAAAAATATACAAAAAAAATGAAAATTGCACTTTTAGGATACGGAAAAATGGGTCAGGTAATCGAAAGAATTGCTCTGGAAAGAGGCCACGAAATTGTCTTGAAAAAAGATGAATTCAATACTTATGACGGACTTTCAACAGCCGATGTGGCTATAGATTTCAGTGTCCCTACTGCAGCTGTATCTAATATTTCAAGTTGCTTTCATGCCAATGTTCCGGTAGTATCAGGAACAACAGGATGGCTGGAACATTATGACGAAATGGAAGCTCTTTGCAATGAAAAACAAGGTGGTTTTATCTCAAGTTCAAACTTTAGTCTGGGTGTCAATATTTTCTTTGAACTGAATGAATATTTGGCCAAAATCATGGCTCAGTTTGATTCTTATAAAGTATCAATGGAAGAAATTCACCATACTCAAAAATTAGATGCCCCAAGCGGAACAGCAATTTCTTTAGCAAAAGGAGTAATTGAAAACAGTACTTACGCAAAATGGACAATGGAAGATCCACAGCCAAAAGAAATTCATATCAAATCCAAAAGAATCGGTGATGTTCCCGGAACCCATACTGTAACGTATGATTCGACAGTTGACAGCATCGAATTAAAACACACCGCACATAATCGTGAAGGTTTTGCTTTAGGAGCTGTTATTGCTGCCGAATGGTTAGCCGGCAAAAAAGGAATCTATACCATGAAAGACGTTTTGAATCTGGAATCCAAATAATTAAAAAAAGTAATATTCTGAAATTTCAGAACTAAAATATAAAATTATGACACTTTATCTTTGGTTTGTTTTTTTCTTAGCCGTACAAGTAATCCATTTTTTGGGAACCTGGAAACTATATGAGGCTGCAGGCAGAAAATCGTGGGAAGCTGCAATTCCTCTTTATAATTCGATTGTTCTGATGAAAATTATTGGTCGTCCAACCTGGTGGACAGTATTACTTTTCATACCGATTATCAATCTGATTATGTTTCCTGTTATTTGGGTTGAAACCTTAAGAACGTTTGGAAAAAAATCAACTTTAGATACTGTTTTAGGGATTTTTACTTTAGGGTTTTACATTTATTATGTCAACTATACTCAAAAATTAGAACATAATGCTGACAGAAAATTAACTCCTGAAAACAGAACCGCAGACACCGTAAGCTCATTGCTCTTTGCTATAATTGTAGCAACACTTGTACACACCTATGTTGTACAGCCCTTTACAATTCCAACTTCATCATTAGAGAAATCCCTGCTAATCGGAGACTTTTTATTTGTAAGCAAAGTAAACTATGGACCAAGAGTTCCTATGACCACAGTCGCACTGCCAATGGTACATGATTCTATTCCATTAACTAAGAAAAAATCATATTTGAGCTGGCCACAATTACCCTATTTAAGATTGCCTGCTTTAGAAAAAATAAAACGAAACGACATTGTTGTTTTTAACTGGCCGGTTGATACCGTACATTATTTCTTTGAACCAAAAGGAAGACCTGGCGTTATAAAACCAATCGACAAGAAATCTAATTATGTAAAACGCTGCGTGGGTGTTCCAGGAGATAGTTTGTCTATAAAAGACGGTTTTGTTTATATCAACAATAAAAAACTAATCCTTCCTGAAAGAGCAAAACCACAATATTCTTATGCAGTAGCATTAGATGGTAAAACGCCAATCGATTTCGAACCTCTACTAAAAGAACTGAACGTGAATCTTGTTGATGTTATGGGCTTTAAAGATGATGCCAAAAGGGACACTTTGTATTTTGCAGCTTTAACAGAGGCAAGTGCTGAACGTTTAAAAAACACTCCGGGAGTAACTAATGTAAAAAGACAAATCGCTAAAGGAAATGAAAATGCAATTTTCCCGCATATCAACAAATGGAATCAGGATAATTTTGGCCCGATTTATATTCCTGAGGCAGGAAAAACAGTTTCGCTTACAAACGAATCTTTACCTTTTTACAAAGACATCATCACTACTTACGAAGGAAACACATTGCAACTTGATGGTTCAAAATTTTTAATAAACGGAAAACCTGCAACCACTTATACTTTTAAACAAAACTATTATTGGATGATGGGCGACAACCGCCATAACTCTGAAGACAGTCGTTATTGGGGATATGTTCCCGAAAATCACATTGTTGGCAAACCTGTTTTTATCTGGATGAGCTGGGACACCAATGGAAAAGGGATCAATAAAATTCGTTGGGACAGAGTTTTTACTACTGTAGATGGCGAAGGACAGCCACAATCCTATTTCAAATACTTCCTGATTGCTTTAGCAGCATTCTTTATTGGAGAATATTTTTGGAAAAAAAGAAAAGAAAACAAAGCATAATTAAATAAGTTATTTTTGTTTGCTTCGCCTGTTCGAGCAAGCTCTTGAGTCAGGTTTCAAGTTTCAAGTTCGTCAAACCTAAAACTTGAAACCTGAAACAATTTTAAACAAAAAACAAAAACATGAATTCCTTATTACTTCCTACTTATTTTCCGTCAATAAGCCATTTTGCAGTTATGGCTCAATCTGAAAATATCACTTTTGAAATGGAAGATAATTTTCAGAAACAGACTAATAGAAACCGTACCTATATCTACAGTCCAAACGGAATTCAACTTTTAAATATTCCGGTAAAACACTCTAAAACAGCACACCAAAAAACAAAAGACGTTTTAATTGAGAATGAATTCGACTGGCAAAAGCAACATTTCAAGTCTTTAGAAGCAGCTTACAGAAGTTCTCCATTCTTTGAATTTTTCGAAGATGACATTCTTCCTATATTCGAAAAAAAGCATATTTATTTAATGGATCTCAATATGGAAGTTTTAGAAACCGTTACCAAATGTCTTCGTATGAAATTAGAATTCAATATTACTTCTGAATATTTTCATGAAGCTGAAAACGTTTTTGATTTCAGATATTTGGCAAATGGAAAGAAAGACACCAATTCATTCGAAAAATATCCTCAGGTTTTTGGCGACAAACATGGCTTCATCAATAATTTAAGTGTATTGGATTTACTTTTTAATGAAGGTAAATTTGCAATGGATTATTTAAAGACTCAAAAAATAGTCTAACATCTTTTTATTCAGATGTGATTTTATATAATTCATTCCATTGAAATTCTTGTCATGATTGGAAAATGATCTGAGTTTTCAAAATCAGAAAAACTTTCAAATTGCTTTACCTTAATTTTAGGATCGGTAAAAATATAATCAATTCTGGCAGGATAATAGCGAAATTTATAGGTAGCACCAAAACCTTCTCCGGCTTCCTCAAAAGTATCTTTTAATTTTCCTTTTATATTTCTGTAAACATACGAAAAAGGGCTATTATTCATATCTCCACAAATGATAATTGGATTTTTACATTCTTTAATATTCTCTTTAAAAATTTCTGCCTGCTCTTGCTGCTGTCTGAATCCTTTACTAATCCTGGCATAAATTTGTTGTGATTTGCGTTGGTTTACATTATCGATATCATTTGAAATCTTATCAACATCCGGTGATATTTTAATAGACTGCAGGTGCATATTATAGACACGAATAACATCCTTTCCTCTTTTTATATCCGCATAAATAACATTATTATCTGATTTCGGAAAAATAATATTCCCCTCATTTATAATTGGAAATTTTGAAAAAATAGCCTGTCCTGTTTTAATTTGATTTCCGTCAATAAAAATATAACGGTGTGGATATACTTTTAAATCCAGATGTGCTGAATTTGAATATTCCTGAACACATAAAATATCAGGGTCTCTTTCATCAATGAAAGCTTTTATATTAGATGGAATATCATCACGGTCCAGCCATTTAAAAACATTAAAAAGACGCACATTATAACTCATTACTGAGAAATCTTTTTCGTCCCTAATATATTCTTTACCTGAAAATTTGTAGAACTTATTAATAAATGTAATTCCCATCAGTAAGACCAAACCAGATAAAATAAGACGTTTTTTAAACTGAATTGCCCAATACATAAAGAACAATCCGTTTGCAACAAAAAAAGCCGGCATAAATAGCGTAAGCACCGATAAAAGAGGAAAGCTCTTGGGTGCAAGAAATGGCAAAACATAGACACTAAATGTAAGGACAGTCAGCACTATATTCAAAAAGAACATTATTTTATTAAACCACGAAAGGTTTTTCATATTATTATGCTAAAAGATTATTTTCCAGCTTTAAATAGAAACTCTTTTTCTTCTTTTGTCAGACAATCATAACCAGACTGACTAATTTTATCTAAAATTTCATCAATTTGTTGTTGCGTTTTGTCTTTCGTAACAATTTTTGATGTCGCTTTTTCTGTAGGTTTTTTATAATTTTTATGAACTTTTTTAAATGGGGTTGAAGGTGATTTTTTAAATAAATTGGCGAAAAAATCTAATATTTTAGAAACTATGATGCTTAAATCTGTTCCGTTTTGAAGTAATTTAATATAAATAAATCCAAAAAAAGCACCTGCCAAATGTGAAATATGACCGCCTGTATTATCTAAGCGTAATTGCATCAAATCCAGGATAAGGATTACACCTGTAATATGCCACAATTTCACATTCCCAATCAATAGTAAACGAACATTCATCAATGGCTGGTATGTTGTTGCAGCAACTAAAATTGCCATAATTGCAGCAGAAGCTCCTACAATAGAAGCTGAAATATTTAGAAAATAAAAACTTAATGCAAAAGCAATTCCAGAAAAAACAGCACCTAAAACATACACTCCTAAATACTGTTTTTGAGTAAAAAAAGTCAAAAACAACTGGCTTGCAAAGTTTAAAACCATCATATTAAACAATAAATGCAAAAAGGTAGAGTGAAAAAAAGCATAGGTTAGAAATGTCCAGGGCTTAAATAGAAAAACATTCTGATCAGATGATAATTCCAACCAGTTTGGATAATCAAATCCTCCGCCAGAATATTGATAAAAAAACACTAATGAAATCAAGAAACAAGCAATATTCCAATAAATTAAACGTAGAGAAACACCTCCTATTTTATACTGCAATTTCAAATCATCAAGAATATTCATAAAAGCTTCTTTTTGTTTTTATTATTAATTATCTAAAGTTAAAAATTAATTCCAACGATTATTATTAAACTGATTTTTTTTCCAGTATAACATCATTAAATAGCCTGTCAACGCTCCACCAAGATGTGCAAAATGTCCAATTAAGTGACCACTACCGCCTCCAAATAAAGAATTGTTTTTCAATCCTAAAACTAAATCAATCGTTAAAATACCTAAAACAAAATATTTGGCCTTAATTGGAATTGGAATAAAGATCAAACCTAATTCTACATTTGGAAACATAAAAGCGAATGCAATCATCAAACCATATGTTGCCCCTGAAGCCCCCAGAGAAGCACCAAAATAAGATCCCGTAAAATTTCTATATTCCGTAGCCGTTAATATATCCTGCCATCTTTCATCTATCTTCCCTTCACTTAAAAGATTCAATACATTTGATTTTGAAAATCCTGCTGTTATTAAAGAATTCAATCCATCCTGAAACATATAATATTTTATTGCAGTATCAAATAAAACTGCACCTAATCCACAGGAAATATAAAAAAACAAGATTTTTTTAGGTCCGAAAGCCATCTCTAATGTAGAACCAAAAGAAATGAGTACAAACATATTAGATATAATGTGCAATATATCTCCATGCATAAACATATGTGTAACAGGCTGCCATAGCATAAAATTAGGGCTTTCAGGAAAGAACATAGCTAAATATTCATATGAAATAGGTACAAGCTGGGAACCTATAAAAAAGATAACATTAATAATAATCAGTTGTTTGACAACTGGAGTCATATTCATCATAAAGCAAACTTTTTATCTATATCTTCCACCCGCATAGTGATGAAAGTAGGTTTTTGAAAAGGTGAAATATTTGGATCTTTACAGGCAAACAATCCGTTTACCAGATTGTCCTGCTCTTTTTCGGTTAAATACGATCCGGTTTTAACCGCTAAACTTTTGGCCATCGATTTGGCAATGGTATCATTTTGACTGTAACTACTGGCCGGAATTCCGTCTTGCAGATCACTTAATAATTGTTCAATTACTATAGAAACTTCGCTTTCGGTAATATTAACCGGTATTCCGGAAATAACAATATGATCTGTCTGCGCATCTTCAAAAACAAAACCTGTTGTTTCAAGTGAGGCTTTTAGCTCTTCGATTAAGGTCATTTCATCTGAAGAATAAAACAAGTTCAACGGGAATAACAATTGCTGGCTTGCCGCCTGATTTACTGTCATATTTAGTAAAAACTGTTCGTATAAAATACGCTGATGAGCCCGTTGCTGATCCACAATCACCATTCCTGATTTTATTGGTGAAACGATGTATTTTTTGTGTATCTGATATGTTTTTTGACTCACCTGTTCGACTTCATCATCGTTAAACAAGGAAGATGTCACTTCTTCATTTTCAAAACTAAAAGGCGAACTCTCGATGCTTTCTGTTTCTAAACCAACATATAAACTCTCCCAGCTTGCTGAGGGCTCTACTCTTTTAGAATATCCGGAATATGAATTCGATCCTGAACTAAAACCGGAACCTGACCCAGATCCGGAAGTTACTTTTGAATAATGCTGATTTGTTTTATCATCGGTAAACGGATTAAAAGTTCCATCTACCTGAATAGTTGGTGTTTCGGCTGCTAAATCTTTATAATGATAAGGCGTATCCAAATTGGCATCGCGATCAAAATCCAGGACAGGTGCTACATTAAACTGCCCCAAACTGTGTTTTATAGCAGCTCTTAAAATAGCATATAAAGCCTGCTCATCATCAAATTTTATTTCGGTTTTTGTGGGATGGATGTTGATATCGATTGTGTTTGGCGGCACTTGTAAGTACAAAAAATAACTCGGCTGCGCGCCCTCTTTTAAAAGTCCCTCGTAAGCTGCCATAACTGCATGATGCAGATAACCGCTTTTTATAAAACGATCGTTTACAAAAAAGAACTGTTCACCCCTGCTTTTCTTTGCGAATTCAGGCTTGCAGACAAACCCCTGAACGTTTATAATTTCGGTATCTTCATTTACCGGAACCAATTTTTCATTGGTTTTTCCAGACATGATACCCACTATTCGCTGACGATAACCTGCTGCTGGCAAATTGTACATTTCGCTTCCATTGTGATAAAAAACAAAATGAATATTGGGATGTGCCAATGCTACACGCTGAAATTCATCCATTACGTGACGAAATTCTACCGTATCTGATTTCAGGAAATTACGTCTGGCAGGAATATTAAAAAATAAATTTTTAACCGCAAAAGAAGTCCCTTTTGGTAAAACCGCTACTTCCTGCGAAATAAACTTACTTCCTTCAATAATAATATGTGTACCCAGTTCTTCCTGGTCTTGCCTGGTCTTCATTTCCATATGTGCAATTGCTGCGATCGAAGCTAAAGCTTCTCCACGGAAACCTTTAGTACATAATGAAAATAAATCTTCGGCCTGACGAATTTTTGAGGTTGCATGACGTTCAAAGCACAAACGGGCATCTGTAACACTCATTCCTTTACCATTATCAATAACCTGAACCAATGACTTTCCGGCATCTTTAATAATCAATTTAATGTCGGTTGCCCCAGCATCAACAGCATTTTCAAGCAACTCTTTTACGACTGAAGCAGGTCTTTGAACCACCTCACCGGCAGCAATCTGATTGGCAACATGATCTGGAAGTAATTGAATAATACTCGACATTAAGAAAAAACTATTTAAAGGTTAAGGTTTAAATTTTTCAAACCAAAGTGTACAAATTTAATGAATTTCTATGGGCTTTTAGAATTTCATGAGTCATAAAAAAACAAAAAACCTATACTATTTTACAGTATAGGCTTTAAATATTTCAAAACAATTGTTGTTTTATTCATTCTCTATTTTTACAGGTATCTCTTCAATCTGAATCGCTCCTGAAGCCAATAAAGGTTGATTAAAAGTATGGGTTATTGAAGCCTGCTGGCGAATATAGGCCATTTTTATTGCCGCTATTGCAGCCTCAGTTCCTTTATTACCGTGAACCCCTCCACTCCTGTCAATCGACTGCTGTATCGTATTATCTGTCAAAACACAAAATATAACCGGAATATCGGTCTGAACATTCAGATCTTTGATTCCCTGTGTAACGCCTTCGCATACAAAATCAAAATGTTTTGTTTGCCCCTGAATCACACATCCAATTACAATAACTGCATCAACATTTTGTGTTTGCAGCATTTTCTTTGCACCATAAATCAGCTCAAAACTACCCGGAACATTCCAGCGGACAATTTGTTGTGCAGGAACTTCACAATCTGTCAATGCTTCAAAAGCACCATTATAAAGTCCTTCTGTAATAGTGTCGTTCCACTCAGAAACAACAATCCCAAATCGAAAATCTTTCGCATTTGGGATTGTGTTTTTATCGTATTCTGATAAATTTTTATTTTCGGTTGCCATCTTTTATATTTAAGATTTTAGATTTTTAATTTAGATGGTAAAAATACAAATCTAAAAACTAATCTGAACTCTAAAAATAAAATTATTGCGCTAATCCAATCAATACATCAACAGAAGCAGCTTCCGGAGTTGCATCGAAGTTTTCTTTTATATCTGTAAAATACTTCAAAGCATCTTCTTTTTGACCCAAAGCCAAAGCTGTTTTTCCTGCTTTTAATAAGAAACGAGGTGTTGTAAAATCGTTTTTGTTAGATTCAGCAGCCTTTACATAATAGTCTAAAGCTTCTTTTTGATTATTTTTTTGAGAATAAGCATCTCCAATAGCGCCTTTTGCCAAAGCACTTAAAATCATATCTTCGGATTTAAACTCGCCTAAATATTTAATAGCCTCATCAAATTTCCCTGTATTCAAATAAGCCATACCTGCATAGTAATTTGCTAAGTTTCCTGCATCAGTCCCAGAATATTCGTCAGCGATTTTTACGAATCCGAATTTACCTTCAGAACCATTTAACGCCAATTTGTATAATGAATCACTTGCTACGCCATCAGTTGCTTTTTGGAAATTTTGCTGTGCAACAAACATTTCATTTGCAGCCTCATCTTGTTTAGGAGCTTCAATAAATTTTTGGTAAGCCAAATATCCAATAGTTAATACCGCAATCCCAGCCACTAAACCAATAATTATTTTTTGATTTTTAGCCACCCAGTCTTCAGTTCTTGAAGCAGTTTCGTCTAATTTCGAGAAAACACCGGCAGTTGTACTGTCTTTTTCGTCAATAATTACCTCTTGTTCTTCATTAACTTCTTTTACCTCTTTCTCTTTTGGTGTCTTATATCCTCTTTTATTGTAAGTTGCCATTTAAAAATAATTTAGTGAACGGCAAAAATAAAATTTTTATTGAAATTGACATCAAAAAAATCAATTTTATCACTATTTAAAAAAAAATAATTTGAACAATCGTAACTCCTTTCGATTCAGTAGCAAAATAAATCATTCAGAAAAGCTTCAAAAGCCTTTTATATCGATAATTTTCGATAATTTGCACCCTCAAATTTTTGCTGTTCCAAAACACTAAAATTTATTTTACATTTCCTTAAAAATGCATTTAAACAAAATTTCTTTATTCAATTATAAAAATTTCTCCGAAGCCAGTTTTGATTTCGACATCAAGATTAATTGTTTTGTAGGCAAAAACGGAATTGGAAAAACCAATGTACTGGATGCCATTTACCATTTGGCTTACGGAAAAAGCTATTTTAATCCATTGGCGATTCAGAATATCAAACACGGAGAAGAGTTTTTTGTCATTGATGCCGAACTTGAAAAAAATGAAAGAACAGAACAAATTGTATGCAGTTTAAAAAAAGGACAAAAGAAGGTTTTGAAAAGAAACGGAAAGGCTTACGATAAATTCTCTGATCATATCGGATTTATTCCGCTGGTTATTATTTCACCAGCCGACAGGGACCTGATTGTCGAAGGAAGCGAAACCCGCCGTAAATTCATGGACAGCGTTATTTCGCAATTAGATTCTAATTATCTGCATCAGCTTATTCAGTATCAGAAAATAATTGTGCAGCGTAATGCTTTACTGAAATATTTTGCACTGAATCATGTTTTTGACAATGACACCTTATCTATATATAATGAACAACTGAATAGTTTTGGACAATCGATTTTTGAAAAACGAAAAGATTTTCTGGAACAATTTATACCTATATTTAATACACACCATCAAGCAATAACAGGCTCCGAAGAATCAGTTCAATTGGTTTATGAAAGTCATTTGTTTGATAAAGATCTCTTGATTCTTTTACAGGAAAACATCAATAAGGATCGTGCGCTGCACTACACAAGTGTCGGCATCCACAAAGATGATTTATCGTTTGAAATCGATCAGCACCCGATAAAAAAATTCGGATCACAAGGCCAGCAAAAATCATTTTTGATTGCTTTAAAACTGGCTCAATTCGAATTTCTAAAAAAACAAAGCGGTGTAAAACCATTGCTGCTTTTTGATGATATTTTTGATAAATTAGATGAAAGCCGTGTTGCTAAAATTATCGAAATGGTTAACAGCGAAACTTTTGGTCAGCTTTTTATTTCAGATACACATCCGGAACGTACCGAAAAAATTGTCAAATCGACACATCAGAGTTATAAAATATTTAATTTGTAATTTTATAAAGAATTTAAAAGTTAAAGAAACAACTGCAATAAAAAACCGATCATGCTAACAAAAGAATCATTGCAATTTTTAGACGATTTAAAAAAGAACAACAACCGTGACTGGTTTCAGGATAATAAAAAACGCTACGAAATCTTCAAGAAAGATTACCACCAACTGGTAAGTGATTTTCTGGATGCTATGAAACCGCTGGATCCTTCTTTGGAACTATTGGAAATTAAAGATTGTACATTCAGGATCAATCGTGATATTCGTTTTTCTAAAGACAAATCGCCTTATAAAGCACATTTGGGTGTCTGGCTATCGTCTGGTGCAAAAGGGGCAAATCGTTCCGGGTATTATGTACATATTGAAAAAGACGCCAGTTTTATTGCCGGCGGATTTTATTCGCCTGATGCGGATCAGTTAAAAAAAGTACGCAAAGAAATCGCCTTTTTTCATGAAGACTTAGAAGCCATTTTAGCCGAAAAAAACTTCAAAAAAGAATTCGGCAATTTTGACGTAAACGAAAACAATTCGCTTAAAAGCATGCCCAAAGGTTACGAAAAAGACCATCCGGCAATTGCCTTTTTAAAGCTGAAAAGTTTTACGACATCTCAAAAGTTTGACATTTCTGAGGTTACACAAAATGACTTCGTTTCTAAAATGAGTAAAAAGTTAATCGCTTTAAAACCATTAAACGAATTCATTAACCGTGCATTAGACACTGACGAATTTTAATTTGGTTTTTCACAGATTCTCGCAGATTATTTCTATACAGTAAAATTCTTTTACTCTTTATTAATCTGTAGCAAAAAAATCCTCAGATTTAATCAAATTAATTCGCTTAAATTGGTGAAATTCGTGACAAATTTTTAATATATAGAATGAAAAAAAGAAAAATACTTTTTCTTGGAGAATCGTATCGCGCTGATGCAATTACGTGGATGAAAGGTCTGAAAGAATTTGGTGATTTTGAAATTATCACGTGGGAACTTAAAACGCCTAACAATTCTAAACTGAATCGTTTCAAACGCATAGCAGAGTATCTCTTCTCTCCTATTACTATCCGTAAAATCATCAGGCAAGAAAAACCGGACATGGTAATTGCTGAAAGAACGACCAGTTATGGTTTTCTTGCCGCTTTATCCGGATCTGAAACTATTGCCATTGCCCAACAAGGAAGAACAGATTTATGGCCGGAAGGTTCTGTTTTATATCCCTTTAAGAAAATCATTCAAAAATATGCTTTCAAAAAAGCGGATTTAATTCATGCATGGGGACCGGTCATGACAATTTCGATGAGAGAAATTGGCGTTGACATGAACAAAGTTATGGTTTTACCAAAGGGAATTGACTTATCGCTTTTTACTCCTTCGACAAATAATTCGGGTAAAATTGAAGCCATTGTTACACGCTCACTTCAGCCTGAATACCGACATGATTCGATTTTAAAAGCTTTTGGAATTTTGAACCAAAAAGGGATTGATTTTTCTCTGACTATTGTTGGTGACGGAACAAGATTACAACACTTAAAAGATTTAGCCACAGCACTCCAGATTGAGAATAAAGTGATTTTTACAGGACGTATTCCAAATACAGAACTTCCTAAACTATTACAGCAATCAAATATCTACATCAGCATGCCGATTACCGAAGGCGTTTCTGCTTCTTTATTTGAAGCGATGGCTTGCAATTGTTACCCCGTTGTTTCAGATATTCCCGGGAATCAAAGCTGGATCACACATCGTAAAAACGGAGAATTAATTGAAATTGATAATATCAAAATGCTGGCAGAAGAACTAATCTGGTCTTTTGAAAATGCTGAATCCCGAAATCAGGCTATTCTTCAAAACAGAAAATTTGTTGAGGAAAATGCTAATTATGATATTAATATGAAGGTAATTGCGGATAAATATCATGATTTACTGAGTATCAGAGACATTTAACCGCAAGATTCGCTAAAATTTATACTATGATCGCAAAGCTTATCGAACTTTGTGCAAACTTTGCATATTTGCCGATGAAATAAAAAATTATAATTCATACTTTTGGACTCATATCAAAAGCCTTTTTAAACATGGAAATCCAATCCAATTTTTCTTTAAAAAACTATAATACTTTTGGCATTGAAGCCAAAGCCAGACAATTTATTGCAGTTCATTCTGTTGAGGAATTGAAAAGGGTTTTGTCAGCAAACAAAAACGAAAAAAAATTCATTTTAGGAGGCGGCAGCAATATGCTTTTAACTAAAGATATTGATGCTTTAGTCATTCATATCGATTTAAAAGGCAAAGAAATAATTAAAGAAGATAATGATTTTGTATGGATAGAAAGTCAGGCAGGTGAAGTATGGCACGATTTCGTACTGTATACAATTGACAATAATTTTGGTGGATTAGAAAACATGTCCCTGATTCCGGGAAACGTGGGTACCACTCCGGTTCAGAATATTGGTGCTTACGGAACCGAAATTAAAGATACATTTGTTTCTTGTGAAGCTATCAACATTGAATCTCAGGAAATGAAAACTTTCACAAACGCTGAATGTAATTTTGGATATCGCGAAAGCATCTTTAAACATGAAGTAAAGGATCAATATATTATTACTTCGGTTGTTTATAAATTAACAAAACACAATCATAAAATCAATACATCTTATGGTGATATTTTGGCTGAATTGTCAAAAAACAACATTACCCAACCAACTTTAAAAGACGTCAGCAACGCCGTAATCACTATCAGACAAAGCAAATTACCGGATCCGAAAGAATTAGGAAATAGCGGAAGTTTCTTTAAAAACCCAATTTTATTAAAATCTGATTTCGAGAAAATCCACAAAAAATTCCCGGAAATGAAATTTTATGAAGTTTCAGAAACAGAAGTAAAAGTTCCGGCCGGATGGCTGATTGAACAAGCCGGTTTTAAAGGAAAACGTTTTGGCGATGCCGGGGTTCACAAAAATCAGGCTTTGGTTTTAGTAAATTATGGAAATGCGACCGGACAGGAAATTTTGGCAGTTTCAAAACAGGTTCAAAAAACGGTTTTTGAAACTTTTGGTATTCATATTGAAGCTGAAGTGAATGTGATCTAACTTTTTCCTGCAAAACTCATTCTTAAAAATAACGAATTTAAACATGACCAATATTCTTTCTATACTTCCAGTTGATCCAAACGACAAAAAGGCTCTTGGCATTACAGAAGAATTATCAGCAGATTTATTTAAACGTTTTGGGAGCGACGGGAAAAACTCTTTCACAGACTGGCAAAACAACAATCCAAAATTTCTATTTGTTGTTGCTTCTTTAAATAATGAAATTGTAGGCTGCGGAGCCTTTAGAGCAATTAATGAAAATACGGCAGAAATAAAACGAATGTATGCAAAATTTCCGCGAAGGAAAATCGGGCAGACTATTTTGAGTTATCTCGAAGAAAAAGCTAAAGATATTGGTTTTAGAAATTTAGTTTTAGAGACACGTTTAAAAAACAATGAAGCTGTGCAATTTTATCAAAAACAAGGATATAAAGTAATTCCAAATTACGGAAAATATGTAAATCGATCTGAAGCGGTTTGTTTTGGAAAATCTTTGATATAAAAAAATCAAACAAATGTACACACCAGATTTATACAAAAACGAAAATAAGGAAGAAATCAGAACTTTTTTAAAAGAAAACAGTTTTGGAATTTTGATTAATCAGACAAATGGGAGATTATGCGCAACCCATATTCCGATAGAACTTGAGGTAAACGCTGTCGGAAAAGAAATTCTGCAGGGACATCTTTCAAAACTAAATCCGCAGGCACAGGGATTTGCAGAAAACGATCAGGTTTTGGTTGTGTTTACCGGTCCACATTCCTATATCTCGTCTTCCTGGTACGATCATGAAAATGTACCAACCTGGAATTATATAGCTGTGCATGTTTACGGAAGAATTAAAATTGTAGATGAAGCAACTTCAATAGAACAGCTTAAAAAATTAGTTGATAAATATGAAGCAAATTCAGAAAACCCTGTTCGCATAGAAAACTTATCTGCAAAAACGATGCGCGAAGCAAGAGGAATTTTTGGTTTTGAGATTGAAATAGATGAAATTGAGGCCACAAAAAAACTGTCACAAAACCGTGATGATCATAATTATAAAAACATAATTTCGGAATTAGAGAAAACCGAAAACCCTCAGGCTATTGCCGTTGCGAAAGAAATGTCAAAATGCCGAAAGTAAATCGGTTTTAACCATTGAAAATTACGAATTCATAAGTACATTTGCGCTCGCAAGATTCAGAAATTAAAAGACCATAAAATCAAATGCTTATATTTTCACTTTACTTCTTTATTGCTGTTGTATTTATACAAATATTTTACTACTTAGGGATTTTTGGAAAGTTCGCCTTCGGTAAACCCCAAACTATTACGCAAAAAAAACTTCCGGTTTCAGTAATTGTCTGCGCAAAAAACGAAGAAGAAAATGTAAAAAAGTATATTCCATTACTGGCAGAACAGAATTATCCTGATTTTGAAATTGTTTTAATTGATGATGCATCAAATGATGAAACCTTAGAAGTTTTTGAACAATTTGAAGAAAAATATTCAAACATTCGACTAGTTAAAGTAAAAAACAACGAAGCTTTTTGGGGGAATAAAAAATATGCCTTAACATTAGGTATAAAAGCTTCTACAAAAGAATATTTGTTATTTACCGATGCTGATTGTCATCCTGCTTCAACAGAATGGATTACTGCCATGACTTCTCAATTTACAATGAATAAAACTATCGTTTTAGGATACGGAGGTTATGAAAAAACAGAACGTTCCTTACTGAATAAAATTATTCGTTTTGAAACGGTTCTTACAGCAATGCAATATTTTTCATGGGCAAAAATAGGACTTCCATACATGGGAGTAGGAAGAAATTTAGCCTACAAAAAAGAAGAGTTTTTTAATGTAAATGGCTTTATTGAGCATATCCAGATCCGTTCTGGTGACGATGATTTATTTGTAAACCAGGCGGCAAACAAAACAAACACTACAGTTGCATACATGCCTGAAAGTTTCACTTATTCAAAACCAAAAGAAACATATAAAGAATGGTTTACCCAAAAAAGAAGGCACGTCGCTACGGCAAATTACTATAAGTTTTTTGATAAAATTCAATTAGGTCTTTTTTATAGCTCACAATTATTATTCTTTTTATTAGTTATTCTATTACTGACTTTTCAATATCAATGGATTACTGTATTGGCATTATTGGCAACCCGATATACGATAGCATGGATTGTAATTGGATTTTCTGCCGGAAAATTAAAAGAAAATGATTTGAAAGTTTGGTTTCCTGTTATAGAAATTATACTTATATTCACGCAAATCAATATCTTTATAACTAATATTTTTTCAAAACCAGCAAATTGGAAATAAATTCTAAAATAGAAAAAGCAAAAAAAGGCGATCAAATCGCCTTCACTTTTTTATTAGATTTTTACTGGAACAAAGTGTACGGATTCATGCTAAAACGTACAGAAAATGAAACTGTAGCAGAGGACATTACTATTGAAACTTTCTCAAAAGCTTTCGATAAAATAGCAACTTATAACCCTGAATTTCAATTCAACACCTGGCTAATCAGCATTGCAAAAAACGTTTACATTGATTTACTCCGTAAAAAGAAATCCAATCTTTTTATAGAGATCACTGACAATGAGGATCAGCAGGCATACAACATTGCCGATCCGACTCCCTCTGCAGAAGATGCACTGATTAAAGAACAAAATTTATCCCGTTTGCTTTTATGCATCAAAGAATTAAAACCTCACTATCAGGAAGTGATTCAGTTGCGTTATTTTCAGGAAATGACGTATCAGGAAATTGCACTCAAAATCAATGAGCCTTTAAGCAATGTAAAAGTAAAACTCCTTCGTGCTAAAAAATTATTAGCAGAAATTATCGAACGTAATCGATAATTTACTATCTTTAATAAAAGAATAGGACATCAATAGTTTTATTCTTAAAAAACCAAACATTTCACATACCAAACGTTCTTTGTTTTCGTTATTAGTCAAACTAAAAACCTGTTATGCTTATGATTTAATGTTACTTAACCTTTTAAATCTAATTACTATGTCTAAATTAAGCCTTTACGAAACCAAATGGACTGATCTTGTTTTCGAAAACAAAAACAAAGAGTACGGCGCGTACCAATTACGTCAGGAGAATACCAAAACAACAGTTACCGCACTTTTTACGGCACTGCTAGTGATTGCTACAATAGGAACTACCTCTGTTGTAATCAACAAATTCAGGTCTGGCGATCCAGTAATCGCACCACCTAGAATTTTTGATGACCCATTAATTCCGGTAAATATGGACCCAACAATTGTGCAGCCAAAAACAGACGAACCAATAGCACCACCAGTACAGGAACAACAAGCTATGAAAGAGGTAACTGATGCAAGTCAATTAATAAATCCTGTTGTTTCAACTACTCAGGATGCTGTAGAAAATATTGCCCCAAACATAGAAAATGTTCCAGTTGTAGACCACACATCTACAGGAACAGGTACGGCCATTAATGCAATGCCCGTTTCAGGAAATGGAAACGGAGCAGGAACCCAACCAGGGACAACAGATAATGGAAATACCGTAGTCAGCACAGCTGTTTTAGACAAAATGCCTGAATTCCCAGGCGGAATGAGTAAATTTTACACTTACGTTGGAAATAATTTTAACAGACCTGAACTGGATGCTGAAAAAACATTGAGAGTATATGTTTCTTTTGTAATTGAAAAAGACGGCTCAATGACTGATATTACAGTAAAAAACGATCCCGGTTATGGATTAGGCAAAGAAGCTATACGTGTTCTGAAATCATTAAAAACAAAATGGACTCCAGGAATACTGGAAGGAAAACCAGTGCGAACAGCATACAATCTTCCGATAACGATAAAAACAGAAATGGAATAATAATACAAAAAAGCAGAATTTAAGTTCTGCTTTTTTTATGCCTTATTTGCTTTAAAATCATCTGTAGTCAAAATACCCAATTGACTTAATAGCTCAATGACTGAAAATATGTTATGTATATTTTAATTACTTTTACAACTGTTTAAAACACTATGTATTAATTTTAAAAACTAAAAAAAATGGGAATATTTTCAGCTATCCTTGGAAACGCAGGTTCAGTAAGCCAGGATGATTTACTTAAAAAATACGGGCAACTTTTAACTGACCATGAAGAAATCGAAATGGGCTTTAAATTAATCAGGGACACTTTTATATTCACCAATAAAAGATTAATTTTAGTTGACGTACAAGGTATAACAGGCAGTAAAACGGAATACAAATCAATTTCATACAAAAGCATTACCCGATTTAGTGTTGAAACTGCCGGGACTTTTGAACTTGATGCCGAATTAAAAATCTGGGTTTCAAGTGAACTGCAACCGAGCATTGTAAAACAATTTAACAAATCGGTAAATGTATATGAAGTTCAAAAAGTGTTGGCACATCACGTTTTAGGCTAAAGAAAAAGCCCGATAAATCTCAGAAGATTTATCGGACCTGTTACTTATTTCGAGACTCTTATTTCTTTTTTGTCGTAGTCTTTTTTTTCGTCTTTGCTTTTGCAGCCGGTACTGTATTTACAATTTTTTGCTGTACATAAGCTTTATAAACCCCATCTTTCTCAGCTCTTTTTTTAGCATCTTCTGCTCTTTGTTTTGAATCCGGATGCGAACTCATCATCTTATCTAAGAATGATGCCTCAGTACCTTCACTCATTTTGGCCAAAATCCTGAATGCAGATTCTTCAGCATTCACATTATAACCGTTTTTTTTCATAAAATCATAAGAGAACAAATCAGCTTCGGCTTCTTGTTTACGACTATGCTTACTATCAATCATAGCACTTCCTATTTTTCCTAACTGACTGTCTGTGACAGTTGAAACAGTAGCAGACTGAGATGAAACCCCATCTATCAGGGCTTCTTTTTGATAAGCAGCCCGCATGGCATCCCTCGAGTCATTATTGGCAACATGGCCAATTTCGTGACCAATTACCGCCAATAATTCGTTATCATCCATAATATCCATTAAACCTGAATATACTCTCACACTTCCATCAGCAGTAGCAAACGCATTAACCTCTTTTAATTTATAAACTTTATAATTTAGGGTATAACCTTCACCAGCAGTATGTTTCCCAAAAAGCCTGTTTAATCGTAAAGTATACCCATCATTTGGACCAGCCACTTCGTGCTCAGCATCCATTTTATCAACCGCTTCTTTAGATAATTTTGCAGCATCAGCATTCGTCAAAGTAAAACTGGTTACTCCTTTTTGAAGTGCCCCAATTGCCTTTTCTCCTAAATTAATTTGTGCATTCATTTGACACACCCCAAAAGAAGCAAACAAAATTCCTAAAACTATAAATTTATTTTTCATTCTTATTTTAGATTTAAATTAACAGCACAAATATACTTAGAACTAAAAAATATAAACTGTTTTATATTTTTTTTCTTTTAACAGTTAAAAGAACCACTAAATCAATACATTATTAAAATTAGTAGTTAATTTATCGTATAAAATTAACAAATTACAGATAATTAACCAATAAAATCGATAAGATAATAATTAGACAGTATCTTAACTTCTACAACTTTACGTATATTTGTAATTCAATTTTAATGTATGGAAACCGCAATAGAAAATATACCAGCCGGAAAGCCTAAATGGTTAAAAGTGAAGCTTCCAATTGGTCAAAAATATACTGAACTTCGTGGTTTGGTAGACAAATATAGCCTAAACACTATCTGCACCTCAGGAAGTTGCCCAAACATGGGAGAATGCTGGGGAGAAGGCACAGCAACTTTTATGATTTTAGGAAATGTATGCACCCGTTCTTGTGGCTTTTGCGGTGTAAAAACCGGAAGACCCGAAACTGTAGACTGGGACGAACCTGAAAAAGTGGCCCGATCTATCAAAATAATGAACATCAAGCATGCCGTAATTACCAGTGTTGACAGAGATGATTTGAAAGACGGAGGTTCTATTATCTGGATAGAAACTGTAAAAGCAATCCGCAGAATGAACCCTAACACAACTCTCGAAACCCTAATTCCTGATTTTCAGGGAATCGAAAGAAATCTGGACCGAATTGTAGAAGCGAATCCGGAAGTTGTTTCCCACAACATGGAAACAGTTCGCAGACTGACCCGGGAAGTCCGTATTCAGGCAAAATATGACCGCAGCTTAGAGGTCCTACGTTACTTAAAAGAAAAGGGAATCAACAGAACCAAATCCGGAATCATGTTAGGACTTGGTGAAACAGAAGAAGAAGTTTTTCAAACCATGACTGATTTACGCAATGCAAATGTTGATGTAGTAACTATCGGTCAATATTTACAGCCAAGTAAAAAACATTTACCCGTAAAAGAGTTTATTACTCCTGAGCAATTTGCCAGATATGAAAAATTTGGCCTTGAACTTGGATTTCGTCATGTAGAAAGCGGACCTCTGGTTCGTTCATCTTACAAAGCACAAAAACATATATTATAAAAAGCTTATTCGGTTAATATTTAATTTGTTTAACCGATCAAACGAAGTAACAGATTAAAAATTGAAAACTAGAATTGCTATAAATGGTTTTGGAAGAATTGGAAGAAATTTATTTCGATTACTTATAAACCACCCTGAAATTGAAGTCGTTGCAATTAATGATATTGCAGATAACAAAACAATGTCGCATTTAATAAAATACGACAGCATACATGGGGTTCTGCCTTTTGTCGTTTCTCATGATGAAAAAAGTATAATCGTGGATAAAAAACAGTATTTATTTTTTCACGAAAAAGAGATTTCGAATTTAGACTGGAAAAACCACAATATTGATTTTGTAATTGAATCTACCGGAAAATATAAAACCCATGAAGAATTAAATAAACATATTGAAGCCGGAGCAAAAAGAGTAATACTTTCAGCTCCGTCTGAAGTAGACACCATAAAAACTGTTGTTTTAGGAGTAAATGAAGGGATCTTAGACGGGAACGAAAAAATTGTTTCGAATGCAAGCTGCACGACAAACAATGCAGCTCCAATGATAAAAATAATTGATGAATTGTGTGGTATCGAACAGGCTTATATTACAACAATTCATTCTTATACAACTGACCAGAGTTTACACGATCAGCCTCATAAAGATTTAAGAAGAGCGAGGGGAGCCAGCCAGTCCATTGTTCCGACAACAACAGGAGCAGCTAAAGCACTTACAAAAATATTCCCTAACCTACATCAAAAAATTGGTGGCTGTGGTATTCGTGTCCCGGTTCCTGACGGGTCTTTAACAGATATTACGTTCAATGTAAAACGAGCCGTGACTATTGAAGAAATTAATAATGCTTTTGAGAATGCATCAAAAACATATTTAAAAAACATATTAGATTACACAGAAGACCCAATCGTATCAGTAGACGTAATAGGCAATACACATTCCTGTTTATTCGATTCACTACTAACTTCTGTCATTGATAAAATGGTAAAAGTGGTTGGCTGGTACGATAATGAAATAGGCTATTCATCAAGACTAATCGATTTAATATTGCTGATAAAAAAAACATAAGGTTCCGTTAAAAAGAGTATTGCAGCATAAAACCTTTTGTTTTTATAAGATTTTCCCAAACACTTTTGCATCTACAAACCAAACGAGATGCCAATAACCTTTTATACAATAACGAATAGGCACGGCACAACAGCAACACAACACCAATCATTGCCCTTACAGCTATTTCGTTTTACGAAAACCGGGATCAGTTTTTATCTTTTAGAATGAATGAGTCAGTACAAAACCTTTTATTCCTGAGTTATTTTTCGACACTATTGCCAGGTTTTTCGATTAAACAAATTGCCTTTTTACATACTCCAGAACAGTAGTATCAAAATTTTGCTGATAATTAATAAAAGTACTTTTTATGGGCAAATAATACAACTTCGAAATCACTCCGGCATCTTTTAAACGAACGTAATCTTTTTCAGTTGTAATGATTTTTTTATTTTGAGCTTTCCTTTGAATTTCATTTAAATCATTTTCAGAAAAATGATGGTGATCAGGAAAAGTCAAACATTCATCCTTTTCATTCTTTAGAAAATCAAAAAAAGGTTTCGGTTTTGCAATCCCGGCCAAAAGTAATTTCGCTTCTGATTTAACATCTTTGACCTCGACTCTTTCATCTTGGCTCCCGTAAACTGTATCTTCATAATCTATAAAAGTAAAAAAAATCTGTTGCCCATATTTTAATTTTAATTTCAAACGAATTCCTTGCTGTTTTTCATCAGACAGGTTCTTTGGACATTTTGTAACTACAACAATATTGGCTCTTTTAGCTCCGCTCCTGCTCTCCCGCAAATTTCCTGTTGGAAGCATAAAATCATCTGAATACAAATCATCGAATGCAGTCAGTAAAATATAAAAACCTGCTTTAACTTTCCGATGTTGATAAGCATCATCTAATAAAATAATTTCCGGCTTTGTTGTTTGCGAAAGTAGCTGAATAATCCCATTCGTTCGATTGGCATCAACTGCGACCTGAATATTGGGAAATTTTTGATAAAACTGAAAAGGTTCATCTCCTAAAATTTCGGCATTTGAGGTTGAATCCGCCAGAACAAAACCTTCGGATTTGCGCTTGTAACCACGGCTTAAAGTTGCAATCTTATATTTGTCAGATAATAACCGGATGAGATATTCAATCTGAGGAGTTTTGCCCGTTCCGCCTACACTAAGATTTCCAACTGCTATTACAGGAATATCAAATGAAGTAGATTTCAGAATTCCTTTATCAAAAAGAAAATTCCGAATTGTAGTAATGAATCCGTATAAAATGGCAAATGGAAAGAGTATTTTTCGAAGTACATTCATTTTACGAAAGTATAATTTTTTTCGTTAATTTGTTTCAGGATTCAAGTATACAACACAGGAAATCTAAAACCTGAAACAAAAATAAAAAATGAAAATCAAAAATATAATAGAAGTTCTTGAAGAAATGGCTCCCTTGTCTTACGCCGAAGATTTTGACAATGTGGGGCTTTTAGTCGGAAATTCAGACGCAGAAAACACCGGTGTTTTGGTTTGCCACGATGCTTTAGAAACTGTAATCGAAGAAGCCATTGCCAAAAACTGCAATCTGGTTGTTTGTTTTCATCCGATATTATTCTCGGGAATCAAGAAAATAACCGGTAAGAATTATGTTGAACGTGCCATTTTAAAAGCAATCAAAAACGACATTGCTATTTATGCTGTTCACACTGCACTGGACAATCATTCCCGGGGAGTAAACAAAATCTTTAGTGATACTTTAGGCTTAGCTAATACAAAAGTTTTGATTCCGAAGCAGAATTTCCTTCAAAAATTAGTTACTTACACCACTCCTGATAATTCCGACAAAGTTCGAAATGCCATGTTTGAAGCCGGTGCGGGCACAATTGGAAATTATGACAACTGCAGCTTCAATTCTGAAGGCTTTTTTACGTTTCAGGGAAATGAAGACAGTAATCCGGTAATTGGAGAAAGAGGGAAATTGCATACCGGAACCGAGATAAAAATTGAAGTTATTTTTGAAAAACATTTGCAATCGAGAATTTTAAAAGCCCTTTTCTCGAATCATATTTATGAAGAAGTTGCCTATGAAATTTATGATTTACAAAATTCGCATCAAAATATTGGTCTGGGAATGATTGGAGAACTAGAAAATGAAATGGGCGAAAAAGACTTTTTACATTTCGTAAAAGACAAAATGATTGCCGATGGTATACGTCATTCAGCTCTTACAGGAAAAAAAATAAAGAAAGTTGCCGTGTTGGGAGGATCAGGAAGTTTTGCTATCAAAAATGCTATTCAGGCAGGAGCAGATGCTTTTTTGACAGCCGATTTAAAATACCACCAGTTTTATGAAGCCGAAAATCGTTTGCTTTTAGCCGATATTGGTCATTTTGAGAGCGAACGGTATACAAAAAATTATATTGTTGATTATCTTAGGAAAAAAATCCTTAATTTTGCCATCATTTTATCAGAAGAAAATACAAATCCAGTTAAGTACTTATAGAATATGGCGAATACGAAAGAATTAAGTGTTGAGGACAAGTTAAGAGCAATATACGATTTACAGCTTATTGACTCGAGAATTGACGAAATCAGAAACGTAAGAGGGGAACTTCCATTAGAGGTTGAAGATTTAGAAGATGAAGTTGCAGGTTTAAGCACTCGTTCAGAAAAACTTAAAAGTGAACTTGAAGTAGTTGAGGATCTTATTAAAACTAAGAAAAATGCTATTGAAGAACACAAAGAGGTTATCAAAAAATACACAAAACAACAAGAATCAGTTCGCAATAACAGAGAATTTAATTCTTTGACCAAAGAGGTAGAATTTCAGGAATTGGAAATTCAACTAGCTGAAAAGCAGATCAAAGAAATGAAAGCTTCTATCGAACACAAGAAAGAAGTTATCTCTAATCTAAAAGAAAAATTAGAAGCTAAAAGCAATCACCTGAAGCATAAAAAATCTGAATTGGACGCCATTATGGCTGAAACTCAGAAAGAAGAAATTTTCTTGACAGAGAAATCTGCTGAGTTTTCTGAGCAAATCGAAGAAAGATTATTAGCTGCTTACAACAGGATCAGAAGCAGTGTCCGTAATGGTTTAGCTGTAGTATCCATCGAAAGAGGAGCTTCTGCCGGATCATTCTTCACAATTCCTCCACAGACACAGGTCGAAATTGCTTCCAGAAAAAAAATCATCACTGATGAACATTCAGGAAGAATCTTAGTTGACAGTGCACTAGCTGAAGAAGAGAAAGAAAAAATGGAACAATTGTTCGCTAAAATCTAAATAAAATGGTTCCGATAAACATCGGGACTTTTTTTTATCCTTATTTTTGCCGTAGTTTAAAAGATTTATCAAGGATTTCATCTCAAAATATTTGAGTGTTTTAAATCTTTGATCCTCTTAAACTGTGGCAAACCTTTTTTAACAGGTTTCACCATCATTCTTTACCTTAAAAAAATTACGTTTTGGGACTTAAAAAAGGAATTCGTTTTATTACATTAAAATCGGTTGGACAATATATTAATTTCCTGAGTTATGTACATCCGCAAAAAGCCGTCGAACTTTCATATGCACTTTTCAGTCAGCCACGGGACGGCAGACTGCTAAAAGAAAGTTTACCTGAAATTTTACAAAATACTGAAACCGAAACCTTCCATCATAATGAGCATCATTTTCAGACCTATATCTGGAAAGGTAATGAAACCAAAATTTTACTCGTTCATGGCTGGGAAAGCAATGCTTCACGCTGGCAAAAGACCTTACCACATCTTCAAAAATCCGGAAGTACGATTATTGCTATCGACGCCCCTGCGCATGGACAAAGCAGCGGTAAAGAATTTAATGTCCCACTTTATGCAGAATTCATCAATAAAGCAGTCGAAAAATATCGGCCTGATATTATTATTGGTCATTCTATTGGCGGTGCGGCCTGTGTTTATCACCAATATTTGTTCCCCAATACAAGTATCAATAAAATGGTCATTTTGGGCGCTCCTTCTGATTTAAAGACTCTGATTGACAATTATGTTTCGATGCTGAGTCTAAACACCAGGATGTTTTCGCTTTTAGAAAATCGTTTTTTAACCCATTTCAATTTTAAACTCGAAGATTTTTCAGGGCAAAAATTTGCTTCAGAATTCAATATCCCGGGTTTAGTGGCACATGATACTTCTGATGATGTTGTTTCTTTTGAAGAAGGCAAAAAAATTGCCCGTAATTGGAAAAACAGTCAGTTTATCGAAACCAATGGTTTAGGGCATGGCATGCACGATGACGAATTATACCAGAAAGTAATCGATTTTTTATTTAGCAAAAAATAGGTTCGAAAGTGAGTTTGTGAGATTCTGAGTTACCAAGGTTCTGAGTTTTTTTTCAAAAAATCTAAAATCTGAAATCTAAAGTCTTAAATCTAAAATTATGACTACTTTTGCACTATGGAAGAGACTCTAAAACGCCTTAATAAATTCATTGGAGAAACCGGTTATTGTTCCCGCCGTGAAGCTGATAAACTCATCGAAGAAGGACGCGTGACCATAAACGGTGTCGTGCCTGAAATGGGAACCAAAGTTTCACCCCTTGATGAAGTGCGAATAGACGGAAAATTAATCGTGGAAAAACACGAAAAAATGGTGTATCTGGCTTTCAACAAACCTGTTGGAATTGAATGTACTACCAATCTTGAAGTTCGAAACAATATTGTTGATTATATCAATTATCCAAAACGCATTTTCCCGATTGGAAGACTGGATAAAGCCAGTGAAGGATTAATTTTCATGACCAATGACGGCGACATTGTCAACAAAATTTTACGTGCCAGAAACAACCACGAAAAAGAATATACTGTAACCGTAAATAAACCTATTACAGAACGTTTTATTCAACGCATGGGAAATGGCGTTCCGATTCTCGATACCGTGACCCGAAAATGTAAAGTAGAACAAATCAGTAAATACACTTTCAAAATTATTTTAACACAAGGTTTAAACCGTCAGATCCGCAGAATGTCTGAATATTTAGGGTACGAAGTAACAGCTTTGAAACGCATCCGGATTATCAATATTTCATTAGATGTCCCGGTTGGCCGTTATCGTGATTTAACCGATGCTGAGATCAAAGAACTCAATCAGTTAATCGAGCCCTCCAGCAAAACTGAAGAAGCCAGTTTGCCCAAAACAGAAGCTCCTAAACGCAGAACCGAATACATTTCGAAATACGACCCACGATTCAAGAAAAAAGGCGATTATTGATTCTTATAACCTGAGTTTGATTATTAGAGTTGACTCTCGCTTTATCCCATGCCATTAAGTTAAGCTTTGTTTTTCTCTCATTCTATGATTAAATGCAAGTAAATTGGATAAATCATAGAATGAGAAAGCTAGATTTATAAAAATCCAGTAAGAAATCCTTAACTTAATGATGTTGGGTTTTATCAGGAGGGTTATATTTTTTTAGATATAAAACACTTCAGCCAAGCAACAGTGTTGATTTATTGACTAAAACCAATTCATCTTTTAACACAGCTAAATTAGAGCAAAAAAAAGATACTTGACTGAATTTCTACAAAGCATCTTTTTATATAAAAAATGATAATCACATACTTATAAAAGATATGTATTTAAAATACAACAGAAGTAAATTTTATTTTAATATTCTAAAGTTTTTTACGAAGTCTTTGTACTTATCACTTAGCGTTACTTTGTGGTTCCCTTTCAAAACAATAAGATTATCATTTACATTTATTTGCTCAATCTTACTCAGGTTAACGATATAATTGCGGTGTGTCTGACAAAACTTAGCAGGATCCAACAACTGAATAATTTTGGTTAAAGATATCAAAATAACAAATTTATCTGTGTCAGTAACAATATTGCAATAACGGTCTTCAACTTCTATGTACAGAATATCCTTGATTTGAACTTTCTTTAAAACTTTGTTTTTTTTAATAAAAAGCGAATCGCTGCTTATTACCGTATTTTGATCCTCACTATGAAATGCATTGGTCTGCTCATAAAATTTCTCTACAGCCATTTCGAGTGCGTACAGAATCTCAAGTTCATTAAAAGGTTTTAATAAAAAGCTAAAAGGTTTTGTAAGTTTAGCCCTTTCAAAAATCTGGCGGTCTTTGGAACTCGTTAAAAAAACAAAAGGTTTTAATCCATTGGGTACGATGTTAATCGTTTCTGCAAAGGTAATTCCGTCCGGTTTCCCGTCCAGAAAAACATCGATAATCACAATGTCAATTGTATTTTGGTAAAACAATGTTAGTGCTTCCTGATGCGTCCGGGCAACACCTACAATATTATAATTATTTTCAGAAAGCACTTTTACGAGTGCATCGCTTTCTGCAGGGGTGTCTTCGACAATAAGTACATTTATATTATCCATTATTTTTAAACTTTGGCAATGCTATGATGATCTTTGTTCCTACCTGTTGTTCACTCTCTATATCGAGTTTTCCTTCATTTTTACGAATCAGGCTTTTGCATAACTGCATTCCTAATCCCGTTCCTATTATATCATCGTTTTGCTTTTTTGAAAGCAAAATGGTTTCTTTTAATAATTCCTTTCTGGTTGCTTCGTTCATTCCCAATCCGGTATCTTCGATCACTAAATAGCAAAACTCCTCTGATGAAGGACGACTGTAAATAGAGATCGTTCCGTTTTCTTTAGAGAATTTAATCGCGTTGTCTAAAAAATTCCGAATAATTATCTTGAGCGAATCCAGATCAGCAAAAACATGATCTGATGTGGCAACATCGTTTTTAAAATCGATGTTTTTGTTTAACATCAAGGGTTTGTAATTGTATTCTACATGCTGTACAATCGTAGCCAGATGCAAGGATTCCTGAAAAAAATAGGCCTGTTGGGTTTGTAATAAGGCCCAGTTAAGCAGGTTATCCAGCAAATTATAAGCTCCTCCGGCAATAGAGCTGTTTTTATGCAGCAAAACATCGAGTTCTGCATAATTTTTATTCTCCAGATTCTCTAATAACATACCATTACTAACTTTTAAGGCATTTACAGAAGATCGCAAATCATGGCTGACGATCGAAAACAATTTGTCTTTGGTAGCATTAAGTTCATCGAGTTCATTTTTCTGCGCCAAGATGATTTTATTGTTTTTAATTTTTTGTCTGTAAAAATAAACTCCGGTACCCAACAGCACAAACAATAAAACCGAAGAAATGAGAAACCCATTTCTTTCGGCTATTTTTGCTTTATTCTCTGCTGCGAGAACATTGACTTCTTTTTGCTTTTGTTTTACAGCAAACTTCTTTTCAAGATCTGCAATTGCCCAGACTTTATTTTGATCGCTTAAGGAGTCTTTCCATGCTTCATATTCTTTTCTGTATATTAGTGCAGCTTGAAAATTCTTTCTGTTTTCTTCAACAGCTGCCATATTTTTGGCTGCTGCTCTTTTTAAATCAAAGGATTTTATCTTTTTTGATAAATTATACGCTTTCTCAAAATAAGGTATTGCCTGATTATCTTTGTACTGAATGTAATATAAATTCGCAATATCCATGTAAGAACTTATAAACAATAACGTATCTTTTTCTATTTCTTGCAATTTCGCGCTTTTAAACAAATACTCTTCAGATTTATCATATTTTGCAAGGTGTAAATAACATAGTCCTAAGTTGTGAAATACTGTACTTTTTTTAAAATCATAAAAATCTTTATTTAGATATTCAATTGCATTAAAATGCGATAATGCTATATCAAACTCTCTTTGCTCTAAAGCAATTTCTCCTAATGAGAAATTTACCTTATAATAAAATTTAAAATTAGAAGAAATCAAATTAAACTCTTTTTTCGCCTCTTTAATAATTTTTTTTTCAAAAAAACTTATTGCTCTAAAATAATGACAATAATTAGATAACTCAAGAGTATTTCTATTACTGAGTTGTTTCATTGAATAAACTAAAGTAGAATCCCATTCCTTTTTGAAAAAGAAATGCTGAGCTTTATTAAAATTAATTTGCTTATGATATTTTATTACTTTTTTTTTAATCTCAAATCGCATTAAATCGTTTTCTGATATTTCCTGAGAAAAAAGGAAAAATGTATTTAATGTAAAAATTATAGTAATAAAAAAAAAATTAATCATTGTCTATTCGATTAAAATTTCATTCTAATTATGTTGTACAGTAGTTTCTGTTCCTCTCGAAGTGTCAGGATCTATGTCCCAAAGAAAAGTTTGAATTGTATTAACATCTGTGAATAAATGTTTCCCAAATGGTTTTTTATTAGCATCAAAACTAATTTCATAAATATCAAATACAGTTCCTGGATCATCTAATAAATCATAACATATAAAAAATTGTACCTGAAGCTTTCCATCTAGATCAACATACTGATTTTGATAGATTTCAAAATTTAACTCGTTATTAGCAGGGCCAAAAGAAGTGACAAAAACAACTGCATTGATATGAAGATTTTTATTATCACTAGACTTAAAAGCCTGGACTACAGGAGAAAAAGGAATCTTCTCTTGGTTATTAGGAAAAGTTACAGTTCCAACTTTAAGGAGTTTTCCTGTTTCATCAATTTTTTTTCCAGGTGGATAAATTTTTTCAATTGGAGAATGAAGAGTAGTTTTTTCCATGGTACTAATTTTTTTGGTTTAGATTAATTAATATTTTACATTTGAAATTCACTATTAAGCCTCGTTTTAACTGAGGTAATGAGTATATTTCCAGAAACCAAATATAACAAAGTATTTCTTAATAAGTTTTGTTTGCCCACATATTAAACGTCAAATCACAACATTTTATCGTTAAATAAATTTTATAATCTTAAAAAAAAATATTTCATAAAAAAAATCCTACTCTTGGATCGAGTAGGATTTTTGTTTTCATATTTACTATCTTTAAAAGATTATATTATTGCAACAACCGTCTCTGTTCCTCTTGAAGTTTCCAGTCCTCCAATAACTGACTCTAATTGTTGCGCTGTTAGGGGGTTGAAAACTTTAACTGGTTTTTGCTGAATTTTACTTTTTGATGAAATAGATTTTAGTGTTTTTATAAGTGATGTTTTAATTAAGTTATCCTATCTGAACAGTCGTTTCCGTACCTCTCGAAGTTTCTGGCCCACCAATAACTGATTCTAATTGTTGCGCTGTTAGGGGTTTGAAAACTTTAGCTGGTTTTGCCTGAGTTTTCGTTTTTGATGTAATCGATTTTAGTGTTTTCATAATTGATGTTTTAATTAAGTTATCCTATCTGAACAGTCGTTTCCGTACCTCTTGAAGTTACTGGTCCACCAATAACTGACTCCAATTGTTGTGCTGTTAGTGGTTTGAAAACTTTAGGTGCTTTTTCCTGAGTTTTCGACTTTACTGTAATTGATTGTAGTACTTTCATAAATTGATGTTTTTAAATTATTAAGTATCCTGAACAGTCGTTTCCGTACCTCTCGAAGTTTCTGGCCCACCAATAACTGACTCTAATTGTTGTGCAGTTAGCGGTTTGAAAACTTTAGTTGTTTTTGCCTGAATTTTCGCTTTTGATGTAATCGATTTTAGTGTTTTCATAATTATTGTTTTTTTTAAGTTAATACTCCAGCTTATTTTATGCCACTTGGAGATATATGGCATTTTATATAACTTAACCGAGGACCTTTTTAAGTAAAAGCCTTCGACTCCGCTCAGGATGACAAATGGTTTCTGATACCTAATGGTTAAATGTAATAAATAAAGATTTACAACCGTAGTTTTTTTATTACATTCTATAAATTATTTAATTAAAATATCAGGTTTTTTCTAAAACTATAGAATATTCTTTGGGCTAACGTCATGTTCTCTGTTATAATCTCAGCAGAAGCCTGCATTCCATTTCTAAAACTTAAGCTCTTACCGTTTGTCGTTTTTCCATTATTTAACAAATTTATGGCTGCATAAAAATGAGACTCATCGTTTGAAGGAATTTTTGCTATGGTTTCTATTTTACCTTCCACCATACCGTACTCTTCATACGGATAGCCTTTAAACTTAATTAAAACGGTCTGCCCAATCTTCACTTTTCCAAAATTATCCTGTGGAATTTTAATTTCTCCTTTGTACTTGTTTTCGGGACTGGAAACATACATTACTTCACTATTGGCTTTTAAAGTTGTTTTTTCCTGTATGAGAGTCGTAAAATTTATTTCCCCATTATTTGGGGCATGCAATACATAGCGGTTCTTCCATCCTGCTATTACACTCCGCAACGTATTAAGTGATTGCTTAAAAATTTCTTTTTGCTGTGTCGCTAGTTTGGTCAGGTCTAATATTTCTTTTTCTTTGGTCCTGATTAAAACGGTATTGTTTATTAATTCTGTTTCTATTTCGTTTATTGGTTCTTTTTTAGAGAGCATTTTACTTTCTTCCCTAAATAAATCGGCATCTGCTATTACACTACTTTTGTGCAATGTTTTATTCATTTGATATTCTTTTTCCTGAAGTTTTAAATCCTGATAAAGAATTTGTTTCTGAACTTTTAAATTTTGTGACAAAACACCCAGTTCTTTTATATCGATCTTTAAAAGTCCCTGAATTTGTTTGTAATATTTATCGCTGAACAAGGCAGAAGTCTGCACATAAACCTGTTGAAAGTTTTGATAACTGCTTTGTATTTCGCCCAGATTCTGGTAGTCTCTCAAACGAATTCGATTCAAATCAACTAAATCATGAAGCTTAATAAATTCCACCATTTTATTCAGTTCATTATCGAGTACCATTACCTCTTCATATTTGGCTGTACTTTCAATGTATCCTAAAACCTGATTGGCTACTACTTTCTGATTTTCCTTTACAAAGATCTTCTCTATTCTTCCATTTATTTTTATAATTACAGGTTTGGGAACAATAAGGGCATTAAGTTTAAATTCTGCCCGTACTATTGACGGATATTGCAAAAGACAGCTCATTACAAATAATGCCAATAACACAGCACATATTACAAAACTTCCCCAACGGACTAACCCACTTGGTATTTGCTCCAAATAATCTCTGACAACTTCACTTTCGATATCTATTTTCTCCGTTTTCGACATATCTTATTAAATTTTAATCTCCTAACTCCAGCTGATTTTTTACTAATCCAAAATAATATCCTTTTTTCTGGACTAATTCATTATGATTGCCTCTTTCGACAATTTCTCCTTTATTAAGCACTATAATCTGATCTGCTTTTTTTACAGTGCTTAAACGGTGTGCAATTACTACAACTGTCTTATTCTCCTTTGATCCGTTTTTAAAAAATTCTTCCAGATTTCGCATAATTATAGTTTCATTATTGGCATCTAAAGAAGAAGTTGCCTCATCAAAGAAAATGTATTCGGGATTTTTATAAACTGCCCTGGCAATTAATATTCTTTGTTTTTGTCCACCACTGATTCCAATTCCACTGGAACCAATTTTGGTTTTATAACCGTTGGGTAATTCTTCTATAAACTCAGCTATATTTGCAACTTCAGAAGCCTTTCTTAATTTCTTTCTGTCAATCAATCCATTAATATCCGATTCGCTTATATTTCTGGAAATTGAATCTGCAAAAATATATCCGTCCTGCATTACTGCTCCACAATTTGCTCTCCAAAAATTAAATCCGAAACTCTTTAAATTAGTATTCCCAACATAGATTGAACCACTCGTTGGCTCATTAAATTTCAATAAAAGTTTGAGAAGAGTAGTTTTTCCGCTGCCACTGGATCCTACTATTGCGGTAACTTTTCCTTCAGGCAGTGTCATATTGATATTTTTTAAAACCATTTCTGAAGCAGAACTGCCATAACGAAAATTCAAATTCTCAATTTTCATGGTTTTGTCCCCTGCAAATTCATTTATAAAATCTGTTTCTAAAGGCTCTTCATCTGCTTTATTATGTATTTCAGAAAGTCTCAACAGGCTTAATTTTGCATCCTGATAATTTCGAATAAACCCTAAAAAATTATTAATTGGCACATTCATTTGTCCAATTATATATTGCACAGACAGCATGGTACCTAATGTCATTTCTCCATCAATTACAGCTTTAGCGGCAATAAAACTGATTATGATATTTTTTATCTGGTCAATAAACTGGCCTCCTTCATTTTGAGTCTGGGTCAGAACCAAATTCTTGATATTTAACTTAAAAAGTCTGGTTTGTAATGCTTCCCAATCCCAACGACGTCTTTTTTCGGAACCGTTAAGTTTAATTTCCTGCATTCCGTCTATTAGTTGTATCGTTGTATTTTGATTACTGGCAGCTTGGTCAAAATAACGAAAATCCATCTCTGCCCTTCGCTTCATAAACAATAATATCCAGGCGATATAAAATGAAGATCCAATGATAAAAACTATAAATAAGAATAAGTTAAAATAGGCCAGTATAAAGCTAAATACTACAAGGGTTAATGTAGAAAACAAAACATCCAGAGTTGTTGTAGATAAAAATGTCTGAATTCTGTTATTGTCATTAATCCTTTGAAGAATATCCCCGGTTGCCCTGCTGTCAAAATATATGATTGGAAGTTTCATTAACTTGATAATAAAATCAGACAACATTCGCAAATTCATACGGCTCGTTACGTGCAACACAATCCAGTTACGCGTGATATTGAGTGCAGACTGTGAAATAAATAAAACTATTTGAGCAATTAATATCAAATAAATAAAATTAATATTTCGGGTATTAATACCAGTATCAACAATTTGTTGTGTTAGAAATGGAAATATTAATTGTAAAATTGTGCCAAAAAATAAGCCTGATAAAACCTGAGCAATATACTTTCGGTGAGGTTTGAAATATTTATTTAAAAAAGAAAGAAGATTGGGCTTTATTCCGCTATTATGATCATTCTCATAAAAAAGAGGAGTTGGTTCTAATGTCAATAACAATCCCTCTGAATCTTCATTTATATTTTTAGAAGAAAGCCATCCTTTTAAAAAGTCTTTTTTAGAATAGGTAATCAAATCAAAGTTTGCAGGATCACCTACTACAACTTTATTGTCTGTAATTTTATAGACTACTGCATAATGTCTTTGGCGCCAGTGTACAATGCAGGGTAAAGGCAGTTCTTCTGCGAGATCATTAAATGTTACACTCAGTCCCATAGTAGCGAGCCCCAATTTTTCTGCAGCATCTACTAAACCTGCAAAAGTAGTACCCTGTCCATTTATAAAAGAAATTTCCCTTAAATAAGCCAGATCAACATTTTTGCCATAAAACTTACAAACCATTTTAAGGCTGGTTGGACCACAATCCATAAAATCATATTGATGAAAGTGGGGAAATTTTTTTCTCATATTTATACATTCTATTTCCTAATAAACAAACATAATTCTGTTTCTAAACTACTTTTAATATTAGTAACAAAAAATGTAGTGCCAGATATTTCAAAACCAAATATAACAAAGATATTCTTAATAACTTTTTATGTGTTCTCTAAAAAAAATCATTTCTGTTACAAAAAAAATCCCATTCAAAATTGAATGGGATTACATTGCTTATTTACTATTTTTCAAAAACTCATAATACAAAGCTTTTGATAAAAAAGTCTTTTCCTGATAAATTAAAATATTATTTTCTCTGTTTAACTCAGTCTTGCTCTCCTTAATTTTATTTTGTAAAAAGTATTCACGGCGGCTTTCATCATTAAAATTCAAATCACTCAAAAAAACTGGTTCTACTCCTTTCTTTACCGAGATATTATAATTGGTTATCAGATTTCCCCAATTGACAAAACTGCATACTAATACTGTTCCGTAGGCATACCAAATCATCTGATTAAAAAGATAGGCATTTGTTTTTTGTTTCGTAATTTTCAGAAATGCATAAACCAAACCAATTGTTACTAAAATCAGAAATGCATACACTCCAAGGCGTTTGTATGTTAATCCGAAAGATGCAACATATTCTGAATTTTTTATAATTGTACTCAATATCAGAACCCCATTGAGGACAATCCAGATTTTAGACAGTTTTTTAAGACTGGAAGCTTTTGCGTCAAAATTGAACCCGCCTTTGAAGTAAAACAAGATAATACCAACTGCCATGAGGATTGAGAAAACAACAGCATTTACCCTTTCGTGCGTATCGGAACTCAGGTTTGTTTTTTTGACAACTTCAAAAAACTGTTCGTAATTATAAGTAGCGATAAAAACCAAAAGCAATACGTTTAAAAGCACTAATGTAATCTCACCACTTTTTCTTTCGAAATCAATGTCTAAAAAAGAAAAAGAACTTTCGTTTTGGGTCTTAACGTTCTCTTTAAAATCATTATCCAACAGCTCATTTTTTTCATAACACACTTCAGGAATCCAGTAATTCCAAAAACTGAATGAAATATAGAACCCCAAACCACTAATTACGAGCAGCTGCCAAAGATCAAGATCTAACTCATAATCGGTAAACAAAGATGAAAAATGATCACTTCCGAAAGAATAAACGATAAAAAATAGTCCCAAAAATAGAAAAGGAATAATAAAATAGGCGATCATTTTTTTGACAAAACCGTTATTCACTGTTCTTTTCGGAAGGTACTGACTAAACATAAGAATACGTCCCAATGAAGCAATTCCGTTTAAAAACAGTAACGGAAACACTTGTAAAAGTTTGAGTTTTGGTTCCTGTGTTTTGAATTGTAAAAAAACAATCGACAATATCAGTGCCCAAAATGAGGCAAAATCTCCATACCAGGCAAAAGCACAACAGGAGAGTATGGAGGTAACTACCAAAATTAAATGCGACCTGCCGGTGAACCAATCCTGAAAGAAATAACAGATCAAGATAGTTAGTGCTAAGCCGAAAAGCCCAAGGTTCACCCCTAATTCCTGTTTGTAAAAAAGCAGCGTAAACAGTAAGCTGCTGACTAAGATAAAATGTAGTTTTTTCATATTTGTTGAATTTATTTATTAGTGGTCAAATATGATATTGCCATTATTCAGTTGTTTTCATGAACATCGGGACAATTTCATACTTTCAATATTTAAAAAGTACTTTGTAATTCAAAGTTTTTAGGTAAAAAAATATAGTGCTTACGATTTCATTAATTTTTCGAGATACGACAAATGTTCTTTGAACGCAGCTCGTCCAAGCGGTGTAACCTGATACGATGTTTTTGGTTTTTTACCCACAAACTCCTTTTTTACTTCAATATATTCAGCTTTTTCCAGTGCAGAGGAATGACTTGCCAAATTACCGTCTGTGATATTCAACAAAGTCTTCATTTCGGTAAAATCTACCCATTCATTCACCATCAGAACGGACATGATTCCTAATCTGACACGGCTTTCAAAATCTTTATTTAGTTTATCAATGATTCCCATTGGTTTATTTGTATTTTTTGAACATGATTAGTCCGTACAAGATATGCAAAATACCAAAACCTATGATCCAAAATATCAAACCATATCCAATATAAAAAATAGAAATGCATCCTAAAATTAACTCACAAAAACCTAAATATTTTATATCTGAAAAAGTGTACTTCTCGGCATTTATAACGGCAAGACCATAAAAAATCAAAGTACATGGAGCTACGAGACCAAAATAACCGTGATAAATCAAAGCCAGACAAAATATCCCTCCGGTCGTTAGGGGAACCGCAAGATTGAACAGCATTTTTTTTGTCACAGAAGTCCAGATTGGCAGATTGTATTTTCGGCTTTTTCTTATGGTAAAAAAAGCTCCGAATGCGAATGCACAAATTAAAATTATAATTGCGGTCCAAAATAATTCTGAAACCAGACTGATCGAATATAATCTGTGTTCGTCATTTAAATAATCCATCCCGTTGGCTTTAAACAACTGATAGACATATAACCCTCCCAGTAAAGCTGACAAACCTGCAAAAACTCCTGAGAGTCCGCTTAGGGATATAAATCTTGAAGAGCGTTCCATCATAGAACGAATGTGTGCTAAATCTTCCTGGTGCTTTTGATTCATAATTAAAGTACTTTGTATTGCAAAGTTATACTTTATTTTGAAATAGCAATGTAATAATTCGATTTAATTGTATTGAGCTAAAAATTATTTCTACAGGGCTGCTATCCCAATGTCATTAAGTTAAGACATAAATAGATAAAAACCATTGGGTTACGAACCTAAATTAGGTTCTTTGTAATTGACAAAAAAACAAACCCAATGGTAGAAGCAAATATAAAAATAATAGAA
>NZ_QJHK01000013.1 GCF_003202435.1 Flavobacterium cheongpyeongense | reverse complement strand
CTGAAACATAAGCATATTTAGAATTGACTAATTTAATAGCCGTATTGTGCGTCCAGAAATACACTGTTCCGCCTAAGATATTACTATTATTGGCATTACCATACAAAAAATCATCTGCATTTATAGCCGAAGGATAAGGGTTTCCAATCAGGTAATATTTATCTTTATCCATATACTGGCTGCTGGTAATGTTTCCATTGTTGGGTTTACCGGTAAATGAAAGATTCTGAACATAGCTCGCCGTATTCCAAAACTCTCCGTTAGGGTATAATACATTCGGTTCAGGAACACGAATGATATAACCGATACCTGGCTGCATTACACCTGAACTCAACTCTTCTTTCCAAACAGCTCCTGTATAAGAAAGGTATTTGTCCCAACGGGTATTAGGTGACAAATTAGATAACGTTTGGTTCTCTACAGGTGAGGACCAATAGGTAAAATCGTAACGCTTCATAGCCTGTGAGGAACGCTTGTAAGTGATAGAACCCGAGTTGTTGTTTGCTGTTGTATTAACATCTTGTAGTAAACTTGCATTATTTTCAAATGTTAAAGTTCCTCCATTAACATTTACCTCATTTTTAATCGTTAAGGTTTTTCCAGAATTTACAATTACATTTCCAGAATTTACCGTACAGCTGCATCCCGTTATATCATTTGTTACAGTATAATTACCTTCAAAAACGATTTTGTCTCCGGCAGTTGGCAATGTAGTATCACCCGTTTTGGACCACTTTGTACCATCCCAGGTATTGGCCACCTGACTCATGTTTAATATTGCAGAAGCATCAGAAGTACAATTCCCTTCCTTAACTGTAAACGTATAAGTACCTGCTGCGACACCTAAAAGAGTATAGCTAGTTCCTGATCCTGTTGTTACAAGAGTTCCGTTACGATATAATGTCCAGTTTCCTGATGGTAAATTATTTAAAACCACACTACCAGTAGCAACTGTACAAGTTGGATAGGTTATTGTTCCAAAAGTTGGAGCATTAAAAGCAACTATTGCAATTCTGGTTTCTATAGACTCTTTTGTACAGGATCCGTTTTGCAATACAACTCTGTAAGTTCTAAAAGCTCCCGGAAATGCCTGAGGCGTATAAGTTACATTATTAACAACATTTTGCGGATCCGGAATATCAAACCAGGTAGCTGCTGAATTATTAATATCATCGTTATACTGCCATTTTACAACCAATGAAGGATCAACAGTATAAGGAATTGTATTTCCTGAAATACTATGCAACGTTAATGTTGGAAGTGGATCACTTTTGCACAAATCTTCTCTTCCTCCGTTTACCTGTCCTCTGTCAATTGCTGTTACCTGAGTTGTATAAGTTGCTGCCGAGGCTCCATTACAGCCATTTGAATTATTATAATTAACTGTAACCGTTTTAGTCCCACTTGTTAACCATTCGATTACAATATCATAATCTGTACCGGTACCTCTTGCAATAAGTTTGTAATCTGTATTTAACACACCTGAAACAGCCCACACGTAATTAGATTGTCCAGTCTGAGTAGCATAAGTCATGTGTACATCTGCACAAGTTTGAGCCACGGCAGGTGTTGTAAATGTTGGTGTTGGTCTAGGGCTTACTGTGACTGTGACTGAAGCACAAGTAGTTGTATTACAAGTCCCGCTATATCTCACATAATAAGTTGTATTCGATGTTGGTGAAACCGTAATGCTGTTTCCAGTCCCTATAGATGTACCTCCGCAAGAACCTGTAAACCATTGTACTGTTGCTCCTACTCCTGCTGAGCCTCCATTTACTGTAAGCATAGTAGAATTTCCATTACAAATTGTCGTTGTTCCGGTGATTCCTGTTGGGGCTACTGAAAACGTATTTGCTGAAACAGTTACAGTCCAGATATTTGCTGAACTTGTAAATGCAGTATTACAGCTTCCATCTCTTGCCTGACGACGATAATAAGTCGTTTGTGTTAAAGTTTGTGTGGGGTTATAAGTTGCCGTATTACTATTAACAGTGGTTACTCCTGTTGCAAAACTATTATCTGTACTATATTGCCACTGATAAGTAATTGTATTGTTTCCACCACTTGCAGCAGTAGTACTGCCTATTGTTAACGCCGGAATGGTATTACTGCAAATTGTTTCTCCTGTATTACTTATAGTTCCTGATGTAAAAACCGGTCTTACCGTTATAACTCCCGTAGCATTTCCTGTACCGCCTCCACAGCTCCCCCCAGTTAATTGAATAGTATAACTAAAAGTTCCCGAAGCTGTAGGAGTACCACTAATGGTTAATGTATTGCCCGATAAAGATGAAGTTACTCCAGCTGGCAAACCAGTTACAGTTCCTATACCTGTAAAACCAATCACTGTATGAGTTATTGGAGTTAATACTGTATTAATACAAACCGTTGGGGTTGATGAAGCCGTTGAAATTGTATTGTTGACTGTTATTAATACAGGTGTAGAATAAGTCATACACCATGATCCAAATTGATTTTGAACAAGTGCCCTAAAATAAGTACTTGAAGTTAAAACACCTATTTTAGCGATAGACAAAACATTGGTTGTTTCAGAAATATTGGATACATTAGAAGTAAATCCCAGATCACTGGCTTTTTGCCATTTAACTATTGCTGTATTTGTGGTTGAATAACCACTCAATGTAAGATTTGATGTTGCAGAATTTCCTGAGCAAATAGTCTGTGCCGGTGCAACCGAGCCTCCAAGCGGTGCTGTTGTCTGAAAACTTACAGTATTAGAATTTGCAGTTGTTGTACAGCTGTTGTATGCCCTAACTCTATAGTATAAAACTCCTGCCGGAAGATTATATGCCGGACTACTGGAATTGTTACCCGAAACAAAAAAATTATTATAGCCTGTAACAAAATTCGTAAATCCACTGTCGGTGGCAATATCTAAATAATATCCAGTTGCATTAGATACTGTGTTCCATCTTGGCTCAGCATAATCACATTGTAAATTGCCACTTATAGAGGTCGCCACGGGAATAGCAGTAATTATTGGATTAATCGTAATCCAAATTTCATTTCCTCCTCCAGCACTACCGCAGCGATTTGTAGTAGTCACTTTAAGATTTCCTGAAGTTGCTGCCGAGCTAAAAGAAATACTGGCCGAAAGCCCATCAGTAGCTGGGGTAATAGTTGCACCAGAACCTCCATAAGACCATGTATAAGACGATGCCCCTGAAACCGCACTTGCCGTATAATTAGCTATTGTAGCCTGACACAGGGTAGTTGGCCCCGTTACAACTGCATTTGCAGATGGCCCATTAGCAACATACACAATTCGGGTAGCTGTTACACCAGATTTGGTATAAGTTATTGTTGCAGTCCCTACAGCTACTGCGGTTACAACACCTGACGAAGAATTTACAGTAGCTATTGAAGAATTACTAGTAGACCAGGTTCCTCCGGTGAATGTAGAAGTAAAAGTTGTTGTATTCGTACCATAAGTACATATATATTGATTACCTGACAAAATTCCTGCCTGATTAATGCCTCCATTGTTAACTATTTGAGAGAATGAAGGTGTACTACCGCTACCATTACAATTTGCCACAACCGATCCTCCTATATAAATTCTGTCAGATGCACTACAACCTCCACCACTATAAATATTTGAACCTGTTTGAAATACAACAGAAGAACCTGAAGCTAATTTTAAATCATAATTACCTCCTGAAAAATCTAAAGTAGCATTATTTCTCACTATAAGTTGAATCGCACCTAAACACTCAAGATCTAAATTTTGATTCATATTCAAACTCATAGCATTTGTCCCATTGCCAATATATAAAATTCCTCCACATGAAGATAAAGGCGAAGTGCCACAAGTAAGAGCTGATGCATTAGTGGTTGATGTGATTGAGCATTGAGCATTTGCATTTGTGTAAAAAACAGTAAAAAGGAGAATAAGTAAAATTTTCTTCATAATAAACATCATTAATTCTTATAAAAGCATTTCTTTATGACAAGACTTTTCTGTTTTTTTGCAATAGTCCTATGAATTTATAGGGCATTGAAACAGAATATCATCTTACAAAATTAATTTATTCTTACCTACGTAAAAAACCGTAGGACGGATTTTAATTCTTCCAATCAATTTCCAATAGGATAGGTGCAAAAATAGCCAGTAAAATCAGGTTTTTTATGAAATTTCATACCTTTTAGATGAAAAACATTATTAGTCGATGAGCGACCTATTTTAGAATGAAAAAAGTAAGTATCAGAAGTATTTACCTACAATAAAAACCATGTACCAGCCCATATATAACAAGTTAATTACTACTCTTAAAAACATAAAACATCTGATTTTCAGTACCAAATGTTTTAAAAAAGAGAGACAAAAATTAAATTTCGCTGAATCAATATCTTGCATTTTTGATGAAAACTAAAGCACTTTTTAACTTTTGTAACTTTATCATTTAAGAAATACGGTTGTATCTTTGAGAAAATATTGCAATGCCACAAAATATGAAATACACTACGCTGCCCAACACCAATATAAAAGTGAGCAAAATCTGCCTTGGGACTATGACTTATGGAGAACAAAACGCTGAAGCCGAAGGGCATTATCAAATGGATTATGCTCTTGAAAAAGGAGTCAACTTTTTTGATACTGCCGAAATGTACTCCGTTCCTGCCCGAGAAGAAACTTATGGAAGCACTGAGAAAATTATCGGTACCTGGTTCAAAAAAACAGGAAATCGTGATAAAGTAGTTTTAGCTTCAAAGATTGCTGGCCCAAATCCAAATTTTACCTATATGCGCGAAAAGGGCGATTTTTCTCCCGCAAGCGTCAAATATGCTTTAGAAAACAGCTTAAAAAGACTTCAGACGGATTATATTGATTTGTATCAGTTACACTGGCCGGAACGAAAAACCAATTGCTTCGGTCAACGCGGATTTAAAGTCCAGGATGAAGCCTGGGAAGATAATTTCAGGGAAGTCCTTGAAACTTTTGATGTTTTGATTAAAGAAGGTAAACTAAAACATTTGGGAGTTTCAAACGAAAATGCCTGGGGAATGATGCGTTTTCTGGAAGAAAGTAAATATCAAAATTTACCCAGAATCAAAACCATCCAAAATCCGTATAATTTATTAAACCGCCTTTTTGAAGTTGGTTCTGCAGAAGTTTCCATTCATGAAAATGTAGGATTGTTAGCTTACTCTCCATTGGCTTTTGGAGTTTTATCGGGCAAGTTCTTAACCGGAGAACCTCACCCAAATGCCAGAATCAATCTTTTTCCGCAATACAAACGTTATAATAGTGAAGAAAGCACCAAAGCAACACGTTTATATCAGGAAATTGCCCATAAACACGGATTGACTTTGACTGAACTGGCTTTAGGGTTTGTATTGCAACAGCCTTTTTTAACCAGTGCGATTATTGGTGCTACAACATTAGATCAGTTAAAAGAAAATATTGCAACTGTTGACGTAACACTTTCAAAAGAAATCTTGGCTGAGATTGATGAAGTTCAGACTATGATTCCTGATCCTGCACCATAAATCAAATTTTTTAGAAAACATAAAATCCCGATAGCCATCAGTCATCGGGATTTATTTTTAGAATCTGCTTAATAATAAATAACCAGAATGATTTTCTTTTTTGAGTTATCAATGAGTTTTTCAATAACTCCAAAAAACTTTTCATTTACCATTGGGCAGCCCAGACTGTTACATATAGGGTATGGTTGTTCTTCAAAGGGAACAGCAACATATTGGTGCAGCACTATGTTTCGGTCAAAAGCATTACTGTTTGTTACATCCAAACCGTACAATTTATAAGCTTTTCCAAATCTTCCTGAGTATGAACCTCCAATTGCATATTTTCCTAAAGAACTGGAGTTAGAATTCTTTACATTACTAAAAGCTAGTTTTCCCGGAATTCCTGTTTCTGACCCGGAGCCATGAGCCACCAAACCTTTTCCGGTTATTCTGTTTGATTTTAAATCGTAAATAAAAAACCGGTTTTTTCCTGATTCTATCTTCATATCTAAAAAGAAAGCTACATCTGAATTATATTTAGAAGATTCCCCAAAAAATCTCCGAATCTCAGTTATCTCCCTTTTTAACTTTTCTTCATAAGAATAAACCGGTTTTGACTTTATAGTTTTTAAAGACTTTGCGTTGTTATTTCTGCATGCAAAACTCACGCTAAAAATTCCAATCAAAAGCAAGATGAAAACATTTTTTGTCATATTTTACCAATTGATTTTTGAACAGTTGTTATTTTTCAACCACATAGCCTTTCACCTTTGCAAAACCAAGTATCGATGTATTGATGGCATTGCCCAGATCATCCTGTTTTTTACTTTTCTTAGACTCAGCCTCGATATACTCCTGACGTTTTTTAGCCAATACCGCAATTTCTTTTTGGATGGTTTCTCTTTCCTTTGATTTTTGAGCCACGAAAGTTTTTAATTCTTCTGCCGATTTGTTTTGTAATTCTGCAGGCAGTTCTTCTTTCCTCATTTTAGAAATAGCCCCTGCATCATCTTTTACTTTATCTACCAGATCCCAACTTTCGTTTTTATAAACCGCTTTTGATTTGCTCACAGCGCGTTCTGTATAATTAGCTGCCGAAACTTTTTTTGCATTCTGATCCTGAATATTTTGGTTCATTTTCTTCTCATGTCCTTTTGAGCCATAGTTAATGTAAGTTTTGTTGATTCTTTCATCACATTTTGAAATTTCATCATCATACGGAGTAGCGATGTATCTTACGGATGCGTTCGAATCAATATTAAAATATTTTCCTTTTCCATGATCAGCCCCGTCTTTCCAGTGTGTATTAATTCCTTCGGTTTTGTCACCACAAAAAATGGTATTTACATAAATATCATGCTTTAAAGCATCACTGATCGCTTCTTTATAATTGATTCCGCCCTGATTAAAATCTTCGTTTCCGGCTATGTAAATAAGCTTCATATTACTGTCTTTATACGCCCATTTTAATTGTTTCGTAGCATCCTGAATTACGGCTCCGCAATATTCACTTCCCCCATTGGTTCTTAAAGCAAATAATTTTTCGGATATCAGATCCAAATCAGTCGAAAGTGGCGTAATTTGTCGGATATAATTAGATTGCTGCGATAAACCATCATTACCATATTCATACAAAGCAATTTCAATATCAGGTGTTTTTCCATCGTATTTCAATGTCGTCAAAGTATTGACAATATTCCAAAGCCTCGATTTGGCCTGATCGATTAATCCGTCCATACTGCTGGAAGTATCCAATAAAAGGGCAACTTGTATTTTTGCGTTTTCTGTTGCAGCCGGTTTTTTAATTCGGTCATTCTTTTTTGGATTTGCGTTTGATGAATTACAACTTACAAAGCTGATTAGAATTGCCAAAAGTGCTGTGATAAATAAATTTGATTTCATAATTATAAGTTTTAATTGGATGATTACAGATCAAACTTATAAACATAAAAAACACATTTTTTAGACAAATGGTAAAACAGTATTCTGACTTGGTGAAACAAGTTGTAAACGGAACATAAAATACTTTACTTTACATTATTATCGGAAGGTTTTTAGTTGCAAAGCATATCAGCCTCATACAGATTAAAAAAACACTTTACATAGCACAGCAAAACTTGTAGTACCATGAAACGTTTATCATTAGTAGGTATCTTTTCTATATTTTTATTTCTGTTATTTTCTGTTAGAATAGCGGCACAAGATTCTATTTCTAAAAAGAAAGCGGTCCGGGTCTCAAAAATGAGCAAAGCGGTAAAAAATTTGGAAAAGTCCCTGGATGTAAACGATGAAGGACAAATTGCCAAAAACTATGAAACTCTGGCCAATGAATTTCAGGATAAAGGCAATAATGCCAAGGCCGAGGAATACTATAAGAAAGCATTGATAAGCTATACAAAGCTTAAACTCACCGAAGATAAAACACGTGTGACACGAAGCCTTGCCAAAGTACAGGAGAATCAGAAAAATTTTGACTCAGCTATTAAAAACTATGAAGTCGCAGGTTCATTGGCAAAAGACGTCTCTGAAGAAAAGATCAATTTAAACGATGCAAATCGGTTACGTAACAACGCCAATCCTGCGGGGCAGACTAATTATGTAGACTCTAATATTGAATTGCTTAAAAAGGAAAAGAAAGGTAATGAAGTTACAGAAGCTTATGTTCAGAAAGCCCAAAATTCATTAGAATTAAAAGATAAAAAAGTTGCAATAGAAAGTTATAAAAAAGCAATTGCTTATGCAAAAGACAAACCCGAAGCCGTTATCAATCTAAAAAATGAAATAGCAAATGTGTATGCATCAGATAATCAGTTCGAGAAAGCAATTGATATCAATGAAAAACTTCTGACAGAAGCGGTAACCAGACAGGATTTTAATACCCAAATAAAGCAATTACAGTCATTGGCTTCGCTTTATTTTAAGAAAGAAGAACCCAAAAAAGCACTTTTATCTTTAAAAGAAGCTTATGATCTCGCCTACAATAAAGGAAATTCAGCGGAAGCAAAAAAAACATTATCTGAACTGGTAAAATATTACAAAGCTGAAGGAAATGAAAAAGAAAGCATGGCGCTTTATGAAGGGTTTCTTAAAAATTTCGATCAGTTAATCCAATCAGACACGACCTTAATCAACACTAAAAAATTCCAGGTTACAGAAGGTAAAATTAGGCAATTAGAAAAAGAAAAATCACTTAAAGATGAATTAATCACAAAGAAAAACACCTTTAATTATTTTCTTTTAGGATCGATCTTATTGCTTTTGCTTTTGTTCCTTTTTATTGTAAAATCACTTTATTCCATCAAAACAAAGAACAAGGAAATCGCTTTGCAGTCCTTACGCCGTGAAATGAATCCGCACTTTATTTTTAATAGTCTCAACAGTGTCAATCAGTTCATATCTGAAAACAAGGAACTCGAAGCCAATAAATACCTCACTTCGTATTCTACTTTGATGCGGGATATGATGGAAAATTCTAATAAGGATTTCATCATTCTGGATAAAGAAGTAGCCCAATTACAAAAATATCTGGATCTGGAACATTTGCGTTTTCAGGATAAATTTGATTTTGAAATTACGGTTGATAAAGATCTTGATACTGAAACTGTTTTTGTACCCAATATGATTATTCAGCCACATTTAGAAAATGCAATTTGGCATGGCCTGCGTTATCTTGATAAAAAAGGATTTTTACATCTCCGATTTCAATACAATAACGAAAAAGTAATTGTAGCTATTGAGGACAATGGAATTGGTTTAACCCAAAGCCGGGAACTCAAAACAAGCAACCAAAAAGCACACGAGTCAAGAGGACTGAATAATACAAAAGAACGAATCGGTTTGCTGAATCAATTGTACAAAAAAAACATTTGTTTTACCATAAGAGAGAAAGAATTGCCGGAATCCGGAACCATAGTTGAAATTATTTTTCCGTTAATTGATAAGATATGATGACTTTTCAAAAAATAAAAAGTGTAATTGTAGAAGACGAACTCGCAGCACGCGAAGTACTCAAAAATTATCTAAGCAAGTATTGCCCTCAGGTTGAAGTTGTGGGAGAAGCGCAGAATATTAATGAAGCTGTTCCGCTTTTGCATGAGATAAAGCCACAATTGGTTTTTCTGGATGTCGAAATGCCTTTTGGAAATGCTTTTGATGTTTTGGAAGCTTGTAAAGATTTACAATTCGAAACCATATTTGTAACCGCTTTTTCTGAATATTCCTTAAAAGCCCTAAACCAAAGTGCTGCTTATTATTTACTGAAACCCATTTCTATTGAAGAATTAATTGTGGCTGTAAATAAGGTGCATCATCAAATTATGAATCATGAAATCTTCAACAGAAATAAAATTATTGTTGCCAATTTTCATGAATCCAAACCCGAAAAACAACAGGTCATTCTGCCAACATTAGAAGGATTCGAAGTTGTTAAAATGGAAGAAATCGTTCGCCTCCGCGGAAACGGAAATTTCACCGATTTGTATTTGAATAATGGGAACAAAAAAATGGTCTGCCGATTTTTAAAACACTTTTCAGAAATTTTGCCTTTGCCTTTTATTCGCGTTCACAAATCGCATATCATCAATATGAATTGTGTGAAATCGTATAATAAAGGTGGAATTATTACCCTTAACGATGGTTCTGAAATTGAAGTTTCTCCGACTTATAAAGAAGAATTTTTGAAAAATTTTAAATAGAATTGGATTTGCCTTGAAATTACGCTAAATAAGCAGTATATCATTATTCTATTGTTTTTGGTTTGATAATTATTTTTGAAATTATATCTCCTAGTTTTTGGTTATTCTTTGTTAAAATAATGGAGAGTAAAAAAATAAAAGGACAGACTAATTCAAATAAATCAAAAATCCGTCTTATTATTATTCTAAAATATTTTTTATAACCATTAGGTTCTTGCACGTTATCAAACGTCATTTCTAATTTGAATATATGTTTTCCAATAGTTTTATTCATAAAAATGTCCTGAGAAAGATATACCAAATAAAATACTAAAAAAAAGTAACCGTTATTATCAGTATTTCTTGGATCACGACTGTGGTCATAAAATAAAAATGGTTCCACAGCCTTAAATATTAATGCAAACAAAAGTAAATCGATCAGAGCTGCTCCAATTCTTTTAGATAGATAGTTACGTTTTCTCATGTTCTACAAATCAAACTCATCCCCCAATGACAAAGAATCAACCGGAACTACAGTCGAATCCGGGACTTTAATCTTGATTAAAGAACGTGCATTTCCGGAAATATAAACCGGCAATTGCCCCAGTGTATCTTCCGGAATTAAAAGGCCGCGGCGAAACATTAAGTTCTTTAAGAATTTTTGATTCTGCAATGCATAATCTTTTAAGTTTCCTTCATCATTAAACTGATACATGAATTTTCGGGGCTTCGGAATAATAGTGGCCAAGTACAAACATTCATCTACGCTAAGATCTGCGGGACTTTTCTGGAAATAGAATTGACTTGCTTCTCCGATTCCGTATACATTTGGTCCCCATTCGATAATGTTGAAATATACTTCCAGCATTCTTTCCTTGCTTACAATGCGGTTATTTTCAAGAATATAAACCAACAAAATTTCTTCCAGCTTTCGCGAAAGCGTCTTCTCACGTGTCAGGAAAACATTTTTAATCAATTGCATGCTAATGGTACTGGCACCACGAGAGAATTTTTTGGTACGTATGTTTTTTAGAATTGACTGTTTAAATGCTTCATTGATAAAGCCGCGATGCGAAAAAAATGACGGATCTTCAGTAGTCAATACACACTTTTGCAAATAAGGCGAAATCTGATCCAGAGGTGTATAATTCGGATTTGCACTTCCAACAAAAACAGGGCGTTGCAACACATTCTGAATAATGGCACGATATACAAATTCTCCGTTTAACTTTGTAAGATTTGCTTCTCCGTATTTGGTAATTCTCAGGTTCTCCTTATTGAGTTTACTGTCAAAAACTAAAGTATGAGGTTTGTTTTTATTGAATTTAAAATCCAGTTTATAATCAAATTTTCCGGTCGCTTCCATTCCCTGAAAATGGGTAAACAATCCATCAGGCAATGAAACGATAAAATCCTGCGCCGTCATTTTTGGAATATCAACTTTCAAAGTATAAACGGTATCTGATTCAGTATTATAAGAAACATAAGGTTTTACTTTTATTTTATTCAGCTGCATGGTTGAAGTGCTGTCAATAGAAATAAAATCAGAACCTAATAGAAATCGATAATCAAAACGGGCATTTTTAATTACAACATCTTTACTGGCAATTTTGGGATGGTTAATTTTTAAATTGGCAATAGAAGTATAACCGTCAATATGCAATTCACTACCGTCTTTGTCAATGTTTGCCACATTTAAGCGTATCGAATCAAAGCTTGCTTTTAAGTTGTAACGTTGATCTAGATAAGGAACCCTGATGGCACCGGTATCCAGATTAAAAAACCGAATATCAGCCTTTTTATTTCTGGGATCAGCAAATCCTTTGATATTCCAGCGCTGGTCAAAATTCCTGCTTTTAACATGCAGATTTGTCATGAGCTGTTTATTTTCTAAAACCAATTTATTAATTGCAATAGTGGCTTTTTTTCCATTATCATCAATTTTAAAATTCAGGTTTTCCAATTTCATATCGGTCGGAACCAGATTCAATAGTTTTGTAATAATACCGTAAGCAACGTCAGCATATTTACGTTTTTCATCTGATGTTTCTTCAGTATCATTCTTTTTTAAAAAAGCATCAAAATTTCTAATTTTTCCTTTTTTAACCAGTTGAATATAGCCGTCATTAATTTTTAAAGTTCCAAGCTGAACATCACCAATTAGCAAATTACTCAGGCTGATAGTAGTTTCTACTTTTTTAATGTGAAAAAGAGTGTCGGCATTTTTAGGTACCAGACTAATATCCGTTAATTTAATTCCTGACAAACCATCAAAAGATGCTTCCTTTATTAAAAAATCACTATTGTAATCAACCGCCATTTTATGAGTGACTTTAGCAATAGCTTGTTTTAAAAGTGAGTTACGAAAAGAGTATAGCGCAATACAAATCAGTATAATTAGTACTGTAAGTATTCTTAAGGCTTTGAATATTTTTTGTTTCGGAAATTTCATGAGCAAGTTTTATAAAAAATTAGCCAAACAGAATACTGGCCACGTCTTCAATTTTGGCTACGAGTTCAATTTTGATTCCAGTATTTTTTAAGGCAATTTTATTGTATTTCGATACGAAGATTGTGTTGAAGCCTAATTTTTCAGCTTCTTGAATTCTTTGATCGACACGATTTACTGGACGAATTTCACCAGAAAGACCAACTTCACCGGCAAAACAGAAACCTTTTGTTACCGGAATATCTTCATTTGATGATAAAATGGCAGCCACGACAGCCAAATCAATCGCAGGGTCATCTACCGAAATTCCACCAGTCACGTTTAAGAAAACATCTTTTGCACCTAATCTAAAACCGGCTCTTTTTTCAAGGACAGCCAAAATCATATTTAGCCTTTTAGCATTATAACCCGTTGTACTTCGCTGCGGAGTTCCGTAAACAGCTGTACTCACCAGCGATTGTATTTCAATCATCAGTGGTCGCATACCTTCCATCGTAGTAGCAATAGCTGTACCGGACATCTCTTCATCCTTATGCGAGATTAGGATTTCTGACGGATTGCTTACTTCCCTCAAACCGCTTCCTAACATTTCGTAAATTCCAAGTTCTGCAGTTGAACCAAAACGATTTTTTAAAGAACGTAAAATTCGGTAAACATGATTTCGATCGCCTTCAAATTGTAAAACGGTATCCACCATATGTTCCAGAATTTTTGGTCCGGCGATATTTCCGTCTTTGGTAATATGCCCGATCAAAATAACCGGAATATTGGTTTCTTTTGCAAATTTGATTAATTCGGCAGTAGTTTCCCTGATTTGAGATATACTTCCGGCTGTCGATTCAATATAATCGGTATGAAGGGTCTGAATCGAATCGATAATAACAATCTCAGGCTGAATAGCTTCAATCTGTTTGAATATATTTTGCGTTTTGGTTTCCGTCAGAATATAACAATTTTCACTGCTTGGCGTAATTCTTTCGGCACGCATTTTTATCTGCTTCTGACTTTCTTCACCGGAGACATACAAAGTTTTATAAGGTAATTTTAATGAAATCTGGAGCAAAAGGGTACTTTTACCAATTCCGGGCTCCCCACCCAAAAGCGTTAAAGATCCGGGAACAATTCCTCCACCAAGAACACGGTTCAATTCGCTGTCAGTAGTATCCATCCGGATTTCCTGAGCCGAATCAATTTCAGTAATTTTTAATGGTCTTGGTGCTTTTCCTGCCGAAGAGGGTTCACTTTTCCAGGCGACTTTTTCCTGCTTCTGAATAATTTCCTCAGCAATAGTATTCCATTCTTTGCAGGCATTGCACTGCCCCTGCCATTTGGAATATTGTGTTCCGCAATTTTGACAAAAGAAGGAAGTTTTTACTTTAGACATTATTTTGTTTTTTTTGCAAGCGTATTCATTTCATCAATTTTCTCGTACATCAAATCTTTTGTCAACTCACCAATTGGCTGCATTTGTGAAGCATTCTGATATCTTTTTGAGGCTCTTTTTGGTTCTCCCATTTTTTCATGCATCAGACCTAACTCATATTCACCCAACATTGCCAATGGATAATCAACATTTGCAATTTCTGCTAATTTTGCTAATTCGTCGTAAGCATTATTTTTAAGGATAACATCCTCAATAACTTTAAAGTCATTCATCCTAACCGGAATATCAACTCCTAAAACTTCTGACATGATGTTGTATTTATTATCAAGATAATCTGCATATCCCGATTTCAGCACAGCGATTTTGTCTTTAAATTCAGCAGAATTAATAGGCTTATAAACTTCAAAAATATGATATAAGGCATTTGGAATCGAATACAAAACTTCTGTATAATGGGTTGCATTTTTAAACACATCATATTTGTAGTTTACCAACGGATTATTGGCAATTTTAATATTGCTGTCTAATTTTTCAATTGGTTCTTTAATCTTTTTTATATCTCCTTCACCTGCTGACAAATAATAAAAAAAAGGTTCTTTTACCTGAGCGAATTTCTCAGCTATACGAATCTCCATTTTTGGTGCAAGCTCAGGGCTTAAACAAATATATCCGTTAAAAAGCGGCCTGTCTTTATATAAAAAAAAGTTCGCAAAACTTGCCGTTATATCATGTCCTGCAATAATTTTAAAGGGTGTGGTTCGGTATTTTTTTTCAATATATGGAAGTAATTCTCCTCCGATAAACTCAAAAAATTCTTCCCCTTTTTCAAATGGTACTCCTACATTTTGGTCAATCATAGAATCATCATAGCGTTCTCCATCATGATTCTGATGGATTCCTATTATAATCATTTCAGGTAAATCATCCCAATAAACACCATAATTTATTGCACCTGAAAAAGCATCAAATAAATAATCACCATCCAATAGATATAAAACGGGATATTTTTTAGACGGATTGGTTTCATAAGAAGCAGGAAGACCAATCGTTATTCTTCTATCGGTACCAAGTTTTTCCGATTTAATATTGTCGAATGTCTTTTGTGCAAAAGCAACAACAGAGATTAATAAAGCAAAATATAAACAAACTTTTTTCATGATTGGGGAGAATTAAAAAGTATTAAAAAATGAGATGGCAATATAGTACTTTATTTGCTTTTTTGTTAAAGAGAGTTTTTAAAAAGAAAAGAAATTTAAGACAAAAGAAAACAGCTTGTTCAAAATGAATTTGACAAACAATTAAGCATAAATAAAACTTAAGAAATTTAGGTTAGCGAATTATCATTTTCATTAGGAAAAACGATCCACGGTTTGAAGGTTTTTGCTTCTTCAAATTCCAGAGTTGCATATGAAATAATGATAATAATATCGTCTTTTTGTACTTTTCTGGCTGCGGGTCCATTCAGGGTAATTTCGCCAGAATTTCTCTCACCTTTAATAGCATAAGTTTCAAAACGTTCTCCGTTATTGATATTTACAATAGATACTTTTTCACCTTCAATAATATTTGAGGCGTCCAGTAAAGTTTCATCGATAGTGATACTGCCAATATAATTTAAATCGGCTCCGGTTACTTTAACACGATGAATTTTTGATTTTATAACTTGAATTTGCATGTTGCAAAGGTAAATTAATTTAATGAAATGGTATCAATCAGCCTTATAGAATTAACAAATACCGCTATAAATGCACGGTATTTTTTGTCATTAATTTTATGCTCTATTGGTAATAATGTCGATTCATCAGCAATTACAAAATATTCGAGGTCAAATCTTTCATTGTCTTTAAAAGAATTTTCTACAAATTCGATGGTTTCCTGAGGCCCTTTTGTACAGAATACTTCTTTAGCCTCAGTTAAGGTTTTATAAATAATAGCCGCTTCTTTTCGCTCTTCAGGAGTCAAACGTTCATTTCTGGAACTCATTGCTAATTGGTTTTCCTCTCTAAAAATAGGACAGCCCACTACATGAACCGGCAGATGATTCTTTTCGACCATTTTTTTTACGATCTGTAACTGCTGAAAATCTTTCTCCCCAAAATAAGCATTTGTTGGCGAAACAATTTCAAACAACCTTTTGACAATAGTTCCGACACCATTAAAATGCCCTGGTCGGAATTTTCCTTCCATTTGATTTTCTAACCCATCAAAATCAAAGGATTGTGACATTGTTTTTCCTTCATAAATATCATCTACTGATGGAGCATATAAAATTATTTTATCACTTAAACCACGCATCTTTTTGACATCCTCTTCAAGTGTACGGGGATATTTTTCGAGATCCTCTTTATTATTAAATTGTGTAGGATTCACAAATATACTCACAACTGTATCATCATTTTCTTTAAGCGAACGTTGCATTAAAGCCAGATGCCCTTGGTGTAAAGCGCCCATCGTTGGTACAAACCCTATAGTCGAATTTGTTGTTTTGATAGTTTTTAAATAGGCTATCAGGGCTACTTTTCCGTAGAAAATATGCATGGCAGTATTATTAAAATTTAGTGCAAACATAATATATTAGTTAGAAACTGCATAAAATTTTGTAATTTTGCAACGTTTTTATTACCAAAAATTAAGTAAAATACTATTATGAAAGAGAAGAGGATATTATATGTATCATCTGAAGTCGTGCCTTATTTGGCTGAAAATGAGGTTTCTTTAATGTCTTACGATGTTCCCAAAATGATAAATGATCAGGGGGGACAAATAAGAATTTTCATGCCAAGATATGGAAACATAAACGAAAGAAGACATCAGTTACACGAAGTAATCAGACTTTCAGGGATGAATTTGGTAGTGAACGACTTAGATATGCCTTTGATTATTAAAGTAGCATCAATTCCGAAAGAAAGAATTCAGGTCTATTTTATTGATAACGATGAATATTTTAAAAGAAAAGCAACTTTTGCTGATGAAGAAGGTGTTTTGTATCCTGACAATGATGAAAGAGCAATATTCTTTGCAAAAGGTGTGGTTGAAACAGTAAAAAAATTAAACTGGGTTCCGGATATCATTCACGTACATGGCTGGCTGGCTGCTATGCTGCCCATATATATGAAACATTATTATAAAAATGAAGCTTTATTTTCTGAAACTAAAATTGTGACCTCAGTTTACGGACAGTCTTTTGATGAAAATCTGGATTTAGAAATGATCAACAAAGTAAAATTTGATGGTGTCCCACATGAGAACATCGCAGATTTAGAAACTCCAAATTACGAAAATATTCTAAAAGCAAGCATTTTACATTCTGATGCAGTTATCATTGCTTCTGAAAACGTATCTCCAAGTTTAACAAAATTTATAGAATCTTCAGGAAAACCTTTTTTACCTTTCGCCACGAAAGATGCATTCGCAGAAGCGTATACAAATTTCTACAGAACTATGGGGCTTTAAATTTTAACATTATTACAAAACATGTACAATACTTCTTTTTTTAAGAAAATTCTTTTAATAGCAGCAGTTGCTGTATTTTATTCCTGTGATAAAGATTTCAACTCCATTGGTGATGATTTAATCGGTGATAATAATTTTGATCTGGAAGCAGAAGATTATAGTGTTACAGCTTTTAATCAAAAAGTAACTCCTGTAGCTTCTAATAATTTACCTATAAATGCATTGGGTATTTATGATAATCCTGTTTTTGGATTAACTACAGCCAATTTTAATACTCAGGTAGCTTTGTCATCTTATGCCCCAACTCTTGGAGAAGGAGTTGTAATTGATAGTGTTACTTTAAATATACCTTATTTTAGCACTGCCAAATCTATTACAGATAAAGGAGAAACAATTTATGAATTGGATTCTATCTATGGTCTTGAAACCGGAAAAATAAAGCTAAGCGTATACGAATCAGGAATTTACCTAAATAATTACAATGCCAACAATTATGATGTAAGTAAATTTTACAATACAGACAGAAATAGTGATTTCGAAACACAAGCTACTACTAACACTAGCGTATTTGGAGCGAGATTAAACAATTCAGCAAATTCTGCTGAAAACAATGGATTCTTTTTTAATTCAAAAGAAATAAAAGAAACAACTCCAAAAACAGAAACTGCTGCAGAAGTTATTAAAAGAATTAAACCTGAAATGCGCCTGCATTTGGATAAAAACTTTTTTAAAACTAAAATATTTGATGCACCAGCAAGCAAGTTAGCTTCAGATGATGTGTTTAAAAACTATTTTAGAGGACTTTACTTCAAAGTAGAAAAATCAACTGAAAGCATTACAACCAGTATGGCAATGATAAAATTCAGTGAGGGAAAAATAAACATCTTTTATAAAGCCAAAACTGCTTCAACAACTGATGCTGCTGACACAATGGAATCAAAGACTTTGGTTCTAAATTTAACAGGAAATACGACAAGCCTTTTAAAAGAAGAAAGAAGCGGTCCTGCATCTGATGCTTATTACACAAGTGCTACAGAAAACGATGTTACGCCAGACGAAAGATTATATTTAAAAGGAGGTCAGGGATCAATGGCAGTTATTGAACTTTTTGACAAAACTGACTTAGGAAGATACAAGGACAATGGAGATTGGGAAAATACTCCAAATAGTGTACCTGATGAATTAGACGAAATCAGAAACAATGTTACCTCTAAAAGATGGCTGGCTAATGAAGCTAATTTAGTATTTACTATTGATTCGCAAAAAATGGCAAGCTTAATTGGAACTGACCCAAAAACTGTTGCACCTGAACCTGGCAGAATCTATTTATATGATTTAACCAATAATACTGTCCTTACTGATTATACTGTAGACCGTACTACAAGTCTTAATGGTGACCCTAAAAAATCTAGAGTTGTCTTTAACGGTATGATAAATTTAGATGCAACAAGTAAGAGAGGTACAACTTACAAAATAAGAATTACAAATCATATCCGAAATATGATTAAAAACGCTGATGTTGCCAATGTAAAACTTGGCTTAGTGGTTACTGAAGACATCAATATAACTGCATCATCTAAGCTGGATAAAACTAAACTTTTGCCTAAAATTAATGATGAAAGCTTTATAACTGAAGTTCCGACAGCATCAGTAATGAGCCCTTTAGGGACAGTATTGTACGGAAGCAATCTTCCTGAGGATGATGCTAAGAGATTAAAGCTTGAAATTTACTACACGAAACCAAATTAAAAAAATAACATATGTGTGGAATTGTTGGATATATAGGTCACAGAGAGGCTTATCCTATTGTTATCAAAGGATTAAAGCGCCTCGAATACAGAGGATATGATAGTGCCGGCGTAATGTTATACGATCAGGAAAATATTAAAGTTTGCAAAACCAAAGGGAAAGTTTCGGATCTTGAGGAAAAAGCAAAAGCAGATTTCACAATTAACGGATCTATTGGAATTGGTCACACCCGTTGGGCAACTCACGGAGTACCTAACGATGTAAACTCTCATCCACATCTTTCAAATTCAGGAGAATTAGTTATTATTCACAATGGAATTATTGAAAACTACGCTCCACTTAAAGAAGAGTTGATCAAACGAGGATATGCTTTTAAATCGGATACAGATACTGAAGTTTTAGTAAATCTTATTGAGGAAGTTCAAAAAAATGAAAATATAAAGCTTGGAAAAGCAGTTCAAATCGCTTTAAATCAAGTAGTAGGTGCCTACGCAATAGCTGTCTTTGACAAAAAAAACCCTAACGAAATTGTCGCAGCGAGATTAGGAAGTCCTTTAGCTATTGGTGTTGGTGAAAATGAATTTTTTATTGCTTCTGACGCTTCGCCATTTATAGAATACACATCAAATGCTATTTATCTGGAAGATGGTGAAATGGCTAATATCAGATTACATAAGCCTCTTAAAATAAGAAAAATAAAAGATGATTCATTAGTTGATCCTTATATTCAGGAACTTCAGATGAATTTGGAGCAAATCGAAAAAGGAGGCTACGATCATTTCATGCTGAAAGAGATTTATGAACAGCCAAGCGTCATCAAAGACACCTATAGAGGAAGACTTCATGCAAATGAAGGAATTGTACAAATGGCGGGTGTTGAAGACAATATTGAGAAATTCCTGAATGCAAACAGGATTATTATCGTTGCATGTGGAACGTCATGGCACGCTGGCTTGGTGGCAGAATATATTTTTGAGGAATTCACACGTATTCCTGTTGAAGTAGAATATGCTTCAGAATTTAGATACAGGAATCCTATCATTAATCATAACGATGTTGTTATTGCTATTTCCCAGTCAGGAGAAACTGCTGATACAATGGCCGCTATTAAATTAGCAAAAGAAAATGGCGCTTTTGTATTTGGAGTCTGTAATGTTGTGGGATCATCAATTTCAAGAGAAAGTCATGCCGGTGCTTACACCCATGCAGGACCTGAAATTGGAGTAGCTTCTACTAAAGCTTTCACTACCCAGATTACAGTTTTGACTATGATCGCTTTAAGATTAGGAAAAGCGAAAGGAACTCTTTCAAACACAGACTTCCACACCTTTTTACAAGAATTGGAAATAATTCCTGAAAAAGTGGCAGAAGCCCTCGACACAAACGAAAGAGCCAAAGAAATTGCAGCAGCTTTTAAAGATGCTCCTAACTGTTTGTATCTGGGACGCGGTTATAATTTTCCTGTAGCCCTAGAAGGTGCATTAAAATTAAAAGAAATATCTTATATTCATGCAGAAGGATATCCTGCTGCAGAAATGAAACATGGTCCAATAGCTTTAATTGATGAGCAAATGCCCGTTATTGTTATCGCCCCGAAACAAGGCCATTACGATAAAATTGTTAGTAACATTCAGGAAATAAAATCCAGAAGCGGTAAAATCATTGCCGTTGTTACCAAAGGCGATACTCAGGTTCGTGAATTAGCTGATTATGTAATTGAAATTCCGGAAACTTCAGATGCGTTGTCTCCATTAATTACTACAATCCCTTTACAGCTTTTGTCTTATCACATTGCTGTAATGAGAGGTTGTAATGTTGACCAGCCGCGTAATCTTGCTAAATCGGTTACAGTAGAATAAAACATATAATAATCATAATATTCAAAGCGGGATTTACATCCCGCTTTTTTATTGGTAATTTTTTTCACTATTTATTGAATTTTTAAGATAAATGCAGTTTTTTTCTTAAAATTATTATGTATGCATACTATTTTGTTCCAATCACACACCTTTCTTGATTTAAATTTAATAAATCGCCCTGTAGAATAGTTAAGATAAACGATTAAAATATGATAAATATTAATTTTTTTTAACGTTTTTTTATTAATATCAAAATTATTCGTATTTTGGCTATATAAACTAACCAAAAAACTAAAGATGAGAGCGTATTTACTAATTATGTTGTTTATCAGCGGATTAACTTTTTCGCAAAATATAGTTACAGGCTCTGTAACAGACAGCAACAAACAATCTATTCCCGGAGCTAATGTTAATGTAGTTGGAAGTTCAAGTGGGGCTTCTACCGATTTTGACGGCACATTTAAATTGAGTACAGCATCAAAACCTCCTTTTACGATCAAAATATCTGCTGTAGGCTTCGAAACCAGAACGGTCAACATTACATCTGCAAATCAAAATGTAAGTGTAGTTTTAAAAGAGGAAGAGACCAAATTGGATGAAATAGTAGTTTCAGCATCCAGAACAGCAGAACGTGTATTAGAATCTCCTGTAACTATCGAAAGAATGGGTATTAAGGATATTAAAAAAACTGCCTCCCCATCATTTTATGATGGTCTCGAAAATTTAAAAGAAGTACAAATGAATACGAGCAGTATGTCTTTTAAATCAATTAATACAAGAGGATTTGCAACAGTAGCCAATACTCGTTTCCTTCAATTAGTTGACGGAATGGACAATTCATCACCGCTATTAAATTTCGTTTTAGGAAATATGATTGGAGTATCAGAAATTGATGTTCAGAGTGTTGAATTACTACCTGGAGCTTCTTCAGCCTTATACGGAGCTAATGCTTTTAACGGAATCCTGTTTATGAACAGCAAAAGTCCATTTACAAATCAAGGAGTTTCGACTTATTTTAAATACGGAATGACTTCACAAGATGCTGCCGGAACAAATAATTATTATGATTTCGGGATAAGATTCGCACACGCATTTAATAAATATTTTGCTGCTAAAGCCAATTTCACATATATGCAGGCTACAGATTGGTATGCAACTGATTACAATGACAAAACAATTGCCGGAATCGACAGAACAAATCCAAATTATGACGGTGTAAACGTTTATGGAGATGAAGCCACTACAAACATTAAAGGGGTCGGGCAAAGATTAGCGGCACTTGGTATAATACCCGCTGGAGCGGTAAATCTTTTACCAAACAGTAATGTGAGCAGAACAGGATATAATGAAATTGACCTTACAAACAACAAAGCTGGTAACACTAAAATTGATTTTTCTTTTCATGGAAGACCTTTTGGAGACGAAAGACTAGAAATTATCTGGCAAAGTAAATTTGGTTTTGGGAACGCTGTTTATCAGGGAGCCAACAGATATTACTTAAACGATTTTTTTATGCAGCAGCATAAATTAGAATTTAAAGGAAAAAACTTTTTCTTAAGAGGATATATGACAACAGAAGATGGAGGGCACTCATATGATATGGTTTTTACAGGAATAAACGTAAACAGAAAATGGAAAGATGACAACACTTGGTTTGGGCAATATGCAGGCGCATACATACAGGGGACTTTAGGAGGCATGACACCTCAACAGGCTCACGCTACTGCAAGAGCAACCGCTGATACAGGGCGCTTTTTACCAGGAACAACAGAATTTCAAAACGCTTTCAATCAGGTGATTGAAGATGAAAGTGTCCTTTCGGGATCAAAATTGGTAGATAACTCCAAAATTTACCATTCTGATGCAAATTACAACTTTAAAGACCTTATCAAAATTGCCGAAATTCAGGTAGGAGGATCTTACAGACTGTACGAATTAAATTCTCATGGAAGAATATACACCGATGCAGATGGACCAATCAACTATAACGAATATGGTGTTTACACACAATTAACAAAAAGATTTCTCGATGACAGATTAAAGTTTACAGGCTCTATTCGTTATGATAAATCCAAAAACTTTGATGGGAATTATTCGCCAAGATTATCTCTTGTATATTCAGGAGGTGAAAAGAAAAATCACAACTTCAGAGCCTCTTTCCAAACCGGTTTTAGAAATCCTACCACGCAGGATCAATATATTGGATTTAATATTGGTCGAGCAGTATTGATAGGATCCGCTCCTGATAACCTCACAAGATTTCGCGAAACTTTTACTTTAAGTACAGAAGGTCAAAGCTATAACGACAATAACTCAACAAAAATTATGACAGGAGAAGATGCTTACAACAACTCCTATCTTGCAAGTTCAGTTGAAGCGTTTAGCGCATTAGCTGGAACTAATCCAACCGCTGCGGCAGCCTTGTTAAAGAAAACAAGAGCTAATTACGTAAAACCAGAGCAAGTAAAAGCTTTTGAATTGGGATACCGTTCCATTTTTGAAGATATTTCAATAGATCTTAACGGGTATTACAACATTTACAATGATTTTATAGGCAACCTTAATGTCGTTTCTACTTATTACGGAACAGCTCAGGACAGCCCTAATCTAGCCGGAGGAACAGCTGACCGAGGATTTCAATCTGTACGTGGACTGATAAATGGAGAATACAGAGCGTATCAAATATATACAAATTCTAATGTAGAAATTCATTCATTAGGATTTGGAGTAGGTTTGTCTAAAAAAATAATCGCAGATTTTGAGTTAGGATTAAACTATAATTACGCTCAATTTGATTTTGACCAGTCAAAAGACCCTAGTTTTGAAGCTGGTTTTAACACTCCAAAACACAGATTTAAAGCCTCTATCGGAAACGAAAAATTATTTAAAAATTTCGGTTTTAATGTCAGCGCAAGATGGAATAGCGAATATGAATGGCAATCGACTTTTGCAGACGGAACAATTGAATCTGCCACAGTAATCGATGCACAGATTAATTATGCAATGCCAAAATTAAAATCGACTTTTAAATTAGGCGCATCCAACATAGGAGGAAAAGAATATACACAGGTAATTGGCGCAGGATTAATTGGTCAGCAATATTTTGCATCCTGGACAATCAACCCATAATTAAAATGAGTAATCAACACATTATTTACTTGCTAAAAATTCAGCAAAACAATAATTTCAAAATATACGAATTATGATAAAAAATTTCAAATGGCTGTTGTTGGTTTCTTTAACCTTTGCAGCTTGTAATAGCGATGACGACACAATAAAAGACACAAACTCATCAGACGGACTACCTTTAACTTCAGGCACCGCAGATTTCTCAAAATATGTCGCATTAGGTGATTCTTTTGCTGCAGGTTTTAGTGATAATGCTCTATTCATTAAAGGTCAGGAAGGCGCATATCCGAATATTTTAGCACAACAGTTTGCCACTGTTGGAGGAGGCACTTTTACAACCCCATTTACAAATGACAATATCGGTGGATTGTTATTAGGAGGAAATGTAATCACCGGATCACGCTTATATTTTGATACTACCACCAGCACTCCTGTTTCTGTTGTAGGCACACCAACAACAGAAGTTACAACACACCTTTCGGGAACGTTTACTAACTTAGGAGTTCCCGGGGCCAAAAGCTTCCATTTGTTAGCGCCAGGCTATGGTAATCCTGCAGGTGTAGCGGCGGGAACTGCAAATCCGTATTTTGCACGTTTTGCATCAAGTCCAACAACAACAGTTTTGGCTGATGCAATAAGTCAAAACCCTACTTTCTTTTCTCTGTGGATAGGAGGAAATGATGAATTAGGTTATGCAACATCAGGTGGAGATCCAACTGTGAATCCTTTGACACCTGCTGCAACATTTGATGCGACTTACAAAACATTAATCGCACAGCTTACAACTGGAGGCAGAAAAGGTGTTATAGCCAATTTACCAGTCATAACTACCCTGCCTTATTTTTATGTAATCAAGTACAATCAATTAACTCAGGCTAATTTGACTGTTAGCGGAGTTAACCTTGTAAACACTTTGAATGCTCAATTATACGGTCCAATACATAACGCATTAGCCTATTTAGGACAAGGTGACAGAATAAAACTCTTATCTTCAACCGGAAACAACCCAATGATTATGGTAGATGAAAATTTAACCGATTTGTCAGCAAGTTTAAAAGCTGTCTTAATGGGAGGAGGATTAGATGCTACTACTGCTACTGTACTAGGTCAGGTTTTCGGCAAAGCAAGACAGACTTTACCAACAGATTTAATTTGTTTAAGTGCTTCTGCCAGAATAGGAAAAACTCCATCAGTAGCAATTGACGGAATTGCTTCTCCTTCACCGTCTTTATCCCAATTAGGAATAACTTTTCCTTTACCTGACCGATATGTTTTATTACCTAGTGAAGTCTCTGAGATTGAAACGGCTACCACAGCTTACAATTTAACCATTAAAACAGCCTCGGAAACCAATAACTTAGCACTTGTTGATGCTAAATCTATAATGGAAGAATTAGGAAAACCAAATGGAATTGTTTCAGATAACTATACATTGACATCTACATTTGTAACAGGAGGAGCTTTTTCTTTAGACGGTGTTCATCCTTCGCCAAGAGGATATGCATTAATTGCTAATAAATTCATTGAAGCCATAAACCTAAAATATGGTTCTAATATAAAAGCAGTTAATTTAGGAAATTATCAAATTTTATTTCCTAAAACGCTATAGTAAAGCCACTTTTTTTAGTAAAAAAAGCCACTCGTTCTATAACGTAGTGGTTTTTTTATTAATACTAAATTTTATATTATTAGATATTTGAATGACCCGTTTTAAGAGTATAACAAAAAACCACGTATTTTTTATAAAAAAAATATTGATTTTATATTTTAAAAATTTATCTTTGCGCTCTGAAAAAAGAGGTATTTTCGATAAACCTAAATAGCTATTTAATAAACACATAAGTAATGTCAAAAGTAATAGGAAAAGTTGCTCAAATCATTGGACCAGTAGTTGACGTAGTTTTCAACGGCAAGGATGTTGAACTTCCAAAAATTTATGATTCATTAGAAATCACGAAAAAAGACGGAACATTGTTAGTTCTAGAAGTACAATCTCACATTGGTGAAAACACGGTGCGTACAATCTCTATGGACTCAACAGACGGTTTGTCAAGAGGATATGAAGTAGTTGGCACAGGAAATCCAATCCAAATGCCAATCGGTCCTGATGTATATGGAAGATTATTTAATGTTGTTGGAGATGCAATTGATGGTTTAGGTGAATTACCTAAAACTGGAGAAAATGGTTTACCTATCCATAGACAAGCTCCTAAATTTGAAGATTTATCAACTTCATCTGAAGTTTTATTTACAGGTATCAAAGTAATCGATTTGATCGAGCCTTATGCAAAAGGGGGTAAAATTGGATTGTTTGGTGGTGCCGGTGTTGGTAAAACTGTATTGATTCAGGAATTGATCAACAATATTGCAAAAGGTCACGGTGGACTTTCAGTATTCGCTGGAGTTGGTGAAAGAACACGTGAAGGAAATGACTTGCTTCGTGAGATGTTAGAGTCAGGAATTATTAAATACGGTGAGGATTTCATGCACTCTATGGAAAATGGAGGATGGGATTTATCTAAAGTAGATATGCCAGGAATGAGAGAGTCTAAAGCTACTTTCGTTTTCGGACAAATGAATGAGCCACCTGGAGCTCGTGCACGTGTAGCACTTTCAGGATTGTCCATCGCTGAGTATTTCCGTGATGGAGCAGGAACAGATCAGGGTAAAGACGTATTGTTTTTCGTTGATAACATCTTCCGTTTTACACAAGCAGGTTCTGAGGTATCAGCACTTTTAGGTCGTATGCCATCTGCAGTAGGATACCAGCCAACATTAGCAACAGAGATGGGTGCGATGCAAGAGCGTATTACTTCTACAAACAAAGGATCTATTACATCTGTACAGGCTGTTTACGTTCCTGCGGATGACTTAACAGACCCGGCACCGGCAACAACGTTTGCTCACTTAGATGCTACAACAGTATTGTCTCGTAAAATTGCTGAGTTAGGTATTTATCCAGCGGTTGACCCGTTAGATTCTACTTCAAGAATTTTGACTCCTCAAATTTTAGGAAACGAGCACTACGACTGCGCACAAAGAGTAAAAGAGATTCTTCAAAAATACAAACAACTTCAGGATATCATCGCAATCTTAGGTATGGAAGAGTTATCAGAAGAAGACAAACTTTCAGTATCAAGAGCTCGTCGTGTTCAGCGTTTCTTGTCTCAGCCATTCCACGTGGCAGAGCAATTTACTGGTATTCCGGGAGTTTTAGTAGATATTAAAGATACTATCAAAGGATTCAACATGATTATCGATGGTGAGTTAGATCACCTTCCTGAAGCTGCTTTCAACTTGAAAGGTTCTATACAGGATGCTATTGAGGCCGGAGAAAAAATGTTGGCTGAAGCATAAATCTAGTTTTCAGTATTCAGTCGCAGTATTCAGTACTGAGACTTATAACTGAGACTGTAAACTAAAAAAAGATGATTTTAGAAATAGTATCACCAGAAGCAAAATTATTTTCAGGAGAAGTAACATCGGTTACATTACCTGGAGTTGATGGGAGCTTTCAAATATTGAACAATCACGCTCCTATTGTTTCTATTTTAGAAAAAGGAACTATTAAAATTGTGGCTTCAAGCTTCGGTTTTTCAAAAGAAGTTGCTGATAAATTCACGAAAGTAAATGACCAGACTTATACTTTAAATATTGTGTCAGGTACTATCGAAATGAAAGACAATAAAATAATTGTTTTAGCTGACTAAGACAATTGTAACTAAATTAAAAAGCCAGACAGCAATGTTTGGCTTTTTTTGTTTTCAGAGCTATTACTTCGTTTATTCGCTTCGCTCCTGTCCAGCTATATCTTTGTCTGTCAAAAGGAGGCAGACAAAGGATACCGCTTCCATCTGGGTTAAAACCAGAATTAGCAGAAAAGTTATCTGAAATTCATAACTTTGTTTTTATGAAATTACCCGAAAATCTTACTCAAAAGCTTGAAACCCGAAAGCAAAATAATGCATTAAGACAATTGCCAAGTTTTAATACCCTTATTGATTTTTCTTCAAACGACTATATCGGATTTTCAGGATCTGAAGCTATTTTCAAATTGGCTCATCATTATTTAATCGAGAATGTGATTATTCAAAATGGCGCTACGGGTTCGCGATTAATTTCGGGAAATCATTCTCTTTATCAAATTGCTGAAACTTTTATTGCTGAATTTCATAATGCTGAATCGGCTTTAATTTTTAATTCGGGTTACGATACCAATGTTGGTTTTTTTAGCGCCGTACCGCAGCGAAATGATATTATTTTGTATGATGAATTAAGCCATGCTTCAATTCGGGATGGGATTTCTATGTCAAATGCCAAATCTTATAAATTTAACCACAACGATTTTGAGGATTTAGAGCGATTAATCTTAAAATTTCCGGACACCAATATCTATATAGTCACCGAAACTGTTTTTTCTATGGATGGTGACACTCCAAATCTCGAAGAATTGGTAGAACTATCAGAAAAGTATAATTGTTATTTGATTGTTGATGAAGCCCACACTCTAGGCGTTTTTGGCGAAAAAGGTGAAGGTTTGATCCAATCATTAAACTTGCATAATAGAATTTTTGCCCGAATCATGACTTTCGGAAAAGGATTAGGGTGCCACGGCGCAGTGGTTTTAGGAACTTATGAACTAAAAGAATATCTTGTAAATTTCGCCCGAAGTTTTATTTACACTACAGGCTTGTCACCACATTCTGTATCTACAATCTTAGTGGCTTATCAGCATTTAGAAATTGAAAAAGAAACAATTGAAAAACTGCGCCAAAATATTGTATTCTTTAATCAACACAAAAATTTACTAGGTTTAAAACCGATTTTTGTCAGAAGCAAATCAGCGATTCAATCTGCCATTGTTCCCGGAAATGAAAATGTAAAACGTATAGCCCGACAATTACAGGATAAAGGTTTTGATGTAAAACCCATACTTTCGCCAACAGTTCCGGAAGGTCAGGAACGCCTGCGTTTTTGTATTCACAGTTATAATTCAGAAGAAGAAATCAATCAGGTTTTGGAACTTCTTAGGGATTTTGTTTTTTAGTTTCATTCCTCAAAACTTTAAAAAGATCAACAAAGAATAATTTCGTGAATCTCTGCGTTTTAGTTTGTGTATCTCTGTGAAATTTAAAAAGACATCCATAATCGATTATTAGTCACTTTCTAAAAAAAATAAAAACTTTTGTAACGTTTTGAATATTCGATTACTTACGAGTCATAATCAAAACAATTATGAAATCACAATTTACTTCATTAAAAGAAAACATTTTAAATTGTATCCTGTTTGCTTCAATAGGACTTGCAATTGGCATGATAACTCATTTTTTCATAAAACTTCTTAGCCTGCTGCTATTGTTTATCATAGGATTTTTATTTCTAAATTATATATCTTCCTCACAGAAAAAGAAATCCAGTAAATAACAAAAAGGAGTTTCAATCAATCAATCAATTAATCCTAACTTTAATCAATCAAAATCATGAAAAATTTAATCAAATCAGCAGTAATAGGAATCACAATTATTTTAAGTACTGCAACTCACGCACAGACAAAATCTCCAAAATTAGAAAATTCACTTTTATGGGAAGTTTCAGGAAACGGACTATCAAAACCTTCCTATTTATACGGCACTATCCATATGATTTGCTCAACAGATTATTTTCTTTCTGAAAAAGCAAAAAAAGCCTTTGAATCTTCGAGTAAATTAATTTTGGAAATCGACCTGTCCGATCCAAAACAAATGACAGATTTGCAGCAAATGGCAATGGGCAAACAACCACTTAGCAAAACACTAAATGCGCAAGACTTATTAAAATTAGATAATATTCTGCAAAAAAAAGCCGGAATGACCATTCAGCAAGTTGATAGTTTTAGTTTATTTACCGTAATGAGTTTAATAAGTATGAAAAGTTTTGGTTGTAATGACCTGAAATTTTACGAAATGAGTTTTATTGAAACGGCTAAACAACGAAAACTTAAGATTGCCGGATTAGAAACAGTAAAAGAGCAAATGAATATGTTTGAGAATGCCTATTCTGATACGGAAATGATTAAAATACTGGAAGAATTAAGCAAGGAAGAAACCGATAAATTAGTTGCACAATACAAAGAGGAAAACATAACTGCCTTATATAATATTACTACTGATAAAAAAATAATAACTGAAGAAACCAAAAAAACGATTCTGGACAACAGAAATCAAAATTGGCTAAAAACAATCCCTGAGCTAATCAAAAATGAAAGTACATTTATCGCTGTAGGATCAGCGCATTTGGATGGAGATTTAGGAATAATCAATTTATTGAGAAAAGCAGGATATACAGTTAAACCAGTAATGAACTAAAACCGTCTTGAAAGAAAAAGAACAAACGTTTTTAAATCTGATAGAAAATCACAAGGGAATTATGTACAAAATTTCCAAAATGTACATGGATAAACCTGACGATCAGCAGGATTTATTTCAGGAGATTGTTTGCCAGCTTTGGAAATCGTACGATACGTTTCGAAACGAAAGCCAGTTTTCGACCTGGATGTATCGCGTGGCGGTAAACACGGCCATCGTTTTCTTAAAAAAAGAGAAACGTAAAGTTGATAAATATGAAATTGTTTCAGAAAACATTAAGGATGACGAAGGTGATGCACATATAAAAGAAAGCCAGTTGGATCATTTTTATAAAGCAGTTCAGAAACTTGAAAAAATTGACAAAGCGATTATTTTCTATCAGTTAGAAGGGTTCTCTCATAAAGAAATTTCCCAAAATATGGGAATCTCTGAGGGGAATGCCAGAGTAAAATTAAACAGGGCAAAAGAAAAATTAAAAGAAATAATTAAAAATCAGGGATATGGACTTTAACGACATACAAAATGCATGGAATAACGAAAAGACAGATAATGTGGTTCTTCCAAACAACCTGGAAAAAATACAATCCGTAAATACGCCATTAGACAGAATCAGAAAAAATTTGAAAAATGAATTTATTTATCAAGTTTTTTCAATTGTTTTGGTAGGGTTTGTCCCTTTGATGTACAGTTTTCCTGAAAAAATGACGACTTTATATTACCTGCTTTTTAGTTTTTATGTGGCGGTATGTGCCTATTATTTATTTAAGTTTTATGTTTTTTACAAAAGATTAAGCTCAATTACCTTAAAAACAAAAGACAATTTATACGAAACTTATTTCGATATAAGGTTAAATATGGAGTTGTATAAAACCTTTGGATTTGCCTTAACGCCATTTTTAATTCTGTATCTGATAAGTTTTCTTTATTTTGAATTCTCTAAAATTCCGGGGTTTATCTCAAAAGAATTTACTAATTATCAATTGATAGCATTGTTTTCAATTGTGGTTTTTAGCATGCTTTTTATGGGTGTTATTTTAGAATGGTGGGTTCATAAATTTTACGGAAAATATGCCAAAGAAATCAGAAAAGTCATAGACGAATTAAAAGAAGAATAAAACACATTCCTATCATAATGATGGGCTTTGTTTTTATTGGTATTTTTGTACTCCATTAAAAACAAAGAAATGAAACTATTCGTAACCGGGATTTCCACAGATGTAGGTAAAACAATTGCTTCTTCCATTATTGTGGAAGCTTTAGAAGCAGATTACTGGAAACCAATTCAGGCTGGAGACCTTGATAATTCAGATACTCATAAAGTAAAATCCCGAATTTCAAATTTCAAATCTGAGTTCTATCCAAATGCTTATGAGTTACACACCCCTGCGAGTCCTCATCTGGCAGCAAAAATAGATCAAATCACAATCGATTTAGAACAAATTCAGGAACCAAAAACAGAAAATCATTTGGTTATTGAAGGCGCAGGAGGAATTTTTGTACCGTTAAACGAAAAAGACACGATTGCAGATTTAATTCAGTCAGATTATAAAATCGTTATAGTTTCAAGACATTATCTTGGAAGCATTAATCATACCTTATTGACCATTGAAGCAATTCAAAATAGAGGTTTTGAAATTTCCGGAATTATCTTTAGCGGAAACGAAAACAAATCGACTGAAAGTTTGATTCTGAATAAAACCGGAATAAAATGCATCGGAAGAATTGATGAAGAGCCGTTTTTTGACCAAAATGTAATTAAAGAATATGCCGATTTGTTTCGGGAAAATCTATTAAAAATGTAAAATGTGTTTTGTAAAAAGTAAAATGCTTTCATCTCACATCTAACAAAAAACATTTCACCATTATGACTTTAACAGAAAAAGACAGCCAATATCTTTGGCATCCTTATACCCAGCACAAAACTTCTCAAATCCCAATAGCAATTTCAAAAGGTGAAGGCGCCTTGCTTTGGGACGAGAACAATAAAGAATATATCGATGCGATTGCGTCATGGTGGGTAAATCCGTTTGGGCACAGCAACAAATTTATTGCTGACGCGATTTACAAACAATTGACGACCCTGGAACACGTTCTTTTTGGCGGTTTTACTCATGAACCAGCCATAAAAGTGGCCGAAAAACTGATGGAAATCCTGCCTAAGAATCAGCAGAAAATTTTCTTTTCTGATAATGGATCAACAGCTGTTGAAGTAGCCATAAAAGTAGCTTTACAATATTTCTTCAATAAAGGTGAAAAAAGAACTACCATAATTGCTTTTGAAAATGCTTTTCACGGAGATACTTTTGCAGCAATGGCAGCAAGCGGAATTTCTTTCTATACGCAGGCATTTCAGGGAATGTTCATTGATGTTGTAAGAATCCCTGTTCCGGTAAAAGGCCGGGAACAAGGTAGTTTTGATGCCTTAGAAAACGTAATTCAGAATCACAATTGCGCCGGATTTATATTTGAGCCTTTGGTACAGGGAGCTGCAGGAATGGTTATGTATGAACCGGAAGCTTTAGCAGAATTAATCAAAATTTGCAAAAAAAACAATGTACTGACTATTGCAGACGAAGTAATGACAGGTTTTGGTAAAACCGGAAAAACATTTGCAATGGATTATGTTGATGCAGATCCAGACATGATTTGTTTGTCTAAAGCCTTAACTGGAGGAACAATCCCTATGGCAATTACGACTTTTACTCAGGATATTTTTGATGCTTTTTATGATGATGACATTAATAAAGCTTTATTTCATGGACATACGTTTACCGCAAATCCAACGGGTTGTGCGGCTGCTTTGGCCAGTATCGATTTACTTCAAACCGAAGAAATGCAGGTTAATATTAACAGAATCAATAAAAGTCATTTAGAATTTCAGAAGAAAATCGAAAGCAACCCAAAAGTAATTACAGCCAGAACATTAGGCGTTATTTTCGCAGTTGAAATAAAATCAGATTCTGAGGAAAGTTATTATGGCTCTATGCGCACCAAATTGTATAATTTCTTTATTGACAAAGGAGTTATTTTGCGCCCTGTGGGAAACATCGTTTATATCTTACCCCCTTACATCATGACTGACGATCAGCTTCAAAAGGTATATGCTACAATTGAAGAAGCTATTGAAATGGTGTAGCTTTTCACCATATAAGTTTTATAAGAAAATATAAGCAGCCTGCTTAAATGAACTTATATCACTTATATGTTTTAATTTATTTTAAACCCTGCGAACTTTGCCAAAACTTTTGCGAACTTTGCGGTTAAATAAAAAACTTTGAATACTAAAATCTCCATAACAGCGTTTTCATCTATCTCTCCATTAGGAAATAATGCTGAAGAAGTCTGGAAAAAATACCTTAACGATCAGCATTGCTTTTCGCAGCAATTCTTAGATCAGCAGGAAACTTCTGTAGCAGCACTTGAAGCTGACTCCAAACAAATTATAGCTGAAGTACGGGAATCAGATCCTAAATATAAATTTTTGGATGATTCTGTTCTATTTGCTTTGGCAGCTTCCAGAAAGGCTGTTAAACAAGCTGGCTGGAAATCAGGAGATACGTTCGGAATCAACATAGGATCTTCCCGCGGGGCAACCGATTTATTCGAAAAACATTATAAAGAATATGTCGAAACCGGAAAAGCGCAGACTCTCGCCTCGCCTACCACCACTTTAGGAAATATATCTTCCTGGATTGCTCATGATTTACAAAGTACCGGCCCTGAAATTTCGCATTCTATTACTTGTTCTACTGCGCTTCATTCGATTTTAAATGGGGTTGCATGGCTCAAATCAGGAATGGCAGATAAGTTTTTAGTCGGAGGAAGTGAAGCTCCTCTTACCGATTTTACGATTGCTCAAATGCGCGCTTTAAAAATATATTCACGTATTGACCAGACAAAAGACTCGTGGCCCAATCTGGCATTTGATTTCGAAAAAACACAAAACACCATGATTTTAGGCGAAGCTGCAGGTGTTTGTTGTCTGGAAGCAGGAGAAAAAGAAAATGCAATCGCATACATCACGGGTGTTGGCTATGCCACCGAAATCCTTGAACACAACATTTCGATTTCTGCAGAAGCAGACTGTTTTCAAAAATCGATGAAAATGGCTTTAAAAGAAGAAAAATTAGAGGATATTGACATCATTGTTATGCACGCTCCAGGAACCATAAAAGGCGATTTAACGGAACTACGTGCGATTGAAAAAGTTTTTGGAGAAAACTTACCATTACTTACTACAAATAAATGGAAAATCGGTCACACTTTTGGAGCTTCAGGAATTTTAAGTTTAGAATTAGCGCTTTTGATGATACAGCACGATAAGTTTATCAATGTTCCTTTTGCGAAAGCTCAAAATCAGACGAAAACTATAAAAAAAGTACTCATTAATGCAGTAGGTTTTGGAGGAAATGCTGTGAGTATTTTAATTGAAAAAGCATAATTTATAAAATCATATCAATAAAAAAAGGCTCAAAGTTTTAAAAACTCTGAGCCTTTTAAAAGTTATAAAAATCAGCTTAGTTGATGCTGTTTAACATATCAGCGATTTCATCTAATCTTGGCGTTAAGATGATTTCGATTCTACGGTTTTTAGCTTTTCCCTCAGGAGTGGCATTACTTGCTAAGGGAGAAAATTCGCTACGCCCTGCAGCTGTTAATTTTTGCTTATTGATTTTGTCATTTTCGCTCAAAATTGCTACGATTGCAGTTGCTCTTTTGGTAGATAAATCCCAGTTGTTTGCGATTGGTCCGGAACCTGCATATGGGTCATCATCTGTGTGTCCTTCAATCAAGACAGAAAGATCCGGATTGTCGCCCAATACTTTTCCTAATTCTACAACTGCTTTTCTACCTTCTGAACCAACAGCCCAGCTTCCTGAATTGAAAAGCAATTTGTTTTCCATAGAAACATATACTTTTCCGTTTTTCTGTTCTACTGTAAGACCTTTGCCTTCAAAACCGTTCAGGGCTTTAGACAAGGTTTCTTTCAGCTTTCTCATTGCAGCTTCTTTTGCGGCAATCATTGCTTCAAGTTCATTCAAACGGCTTGCAGTTTTATCTAAACGGGCTTGTTCTTCAGCCAGTTTTTTTGATTTTGCTTCTAATTCAGCCAGCAAATCACGATTTTTGTTCATGTTTTTCTCCAAGGCATCATTGCTGTTTTTTTCAAGAGCATTATACGAATCCTGAAGTACTTTGTACTTTTTTTGTTCTGCAGCCAGATCAGCTTTTTGTTTTGCAAGATCATCCTTTGTACTCGCTAAATCTTTAGTAAGTTTATCACGATCCAATTCTAACTGGTTTTTTGCAGTTTTTAAATCTGCATTTTCATCAGCAATAGAACGATTTTCTTTTTTTAAATCGGAATATTTTGTTTCCAAATCGTTGTATATTTTTTTGGAAACACAAGAGGTCGAAACTGCTAAAATCAGCAATCCCAGTGAGGCTTTTTTAATCATTTTGTGTATGGTATTTAAATAATTATAGGTTATAATTCATTTTAAAATTCTTCTTACCGTTATGCCCTAGCCCTGATTGCAATGGAAATCCTTTGTGTTTTTTCTTTAAAAACACAAAGATTGCAATGAAAAGCAGTAAATAGCTCCTCAGAAATCATGACAACTTTTAGAGTTACAACTTTGCTTTGCCAGCAATAACAATACCAGAATTACTCAATCTCAACTAAAACCGGACAATGGTCTGAATGTATTGCATCAGGAAGTATCAAAGCTCGTTTTAATCTGTGTTCCAGCGGTTGGCTTACCAGGTTATAATCGATACGCCAGCCTTTGTTATTTCCTCTGGCTCCGGCACGGTAACTCCACCAGGTATAATGATGGGGATCTTTGTTGAAATGACGGAAACTGTCGATAAAACCCGACTTCATAAATCCGTCGAGCCAGGCTCGTTCCTGAGGCAAAAATCCGGATACGGTTTTGTTGCGAACGGGATCGTGAATGTCGATTGCTTCATGGCAAATATTGTAATCTCCACAAATAATGATGTTAGGGATTGTGACCCTTAATTCATTTACATAAACCTGAAAATCATCCATAAACATAAATTTATGATCTAATCTTTCAATGTTAGTTCCGGATGGAAGGTACAAACTCATTACCGATACATCATCAAAATCGGCACGAAGATTTCTGCCTTCGAAATCCATGTGGTGTATTCCGGTTCCATAAACAACCTTATTAGGTTCTATTTTGGACAAAATGGCTACACCGCTATATCCTTTTTTGGTTGCGGGATAGTAATATTGGTACGGATAACCTGCAGCCGTAATATCTTCGGTTGGAATTTGTTCCTGAGTAGCCTTAATTTCCTGCAGACAAATTACATCAGGATTCGCCTGCTGAAGCCAGTTAATAAAGCCTTTTGAAATAGCGGCGCGTATTCCGTTTACATTATAAGAAATAATTTTCATTCGATTTTTTTAGATTCTCAAAAGTAATAAAAATGCGGAAAGTTTGCATAACAAACAGTAAAAGTAGAGTTTTTTGTTATCTTTGTTCGCTGTTCTAATAAATTAAAAATAGTAGATGGGTTTAGTTACCGCGAAAGAAGTTGCAAAGGCAATAAATGTTGAGAAGTACGGAGTTTTCGGTACTTTTTCTGGCTGGATTCTTATGAAGGTTCTTAAGATATCGACCCTTAATAAAATTTACGATCACAACAAACATCTGGAAGACGTGCCTTTTTTAAACGGGATTCTGGACGAATTACAAATTAAGTTTGAAATTCCTGAAGAAGATTTAAAGCGTTTACCAAAAGACGGTGCCTATATTACTATTTCAAACCACCCGCTTGGAGGAATTGATGGAATTTTACTCTTGAAATTAATGCTTGAGAGAGAACCAAACTTCAAAATTATTGCCAACTTTCTGTTACACAGAATTGTTCCGTTAAAAAAATACATCATGCCGGTAAATCCTTTTGAAAATCATAAGGATGCTAAATCAAGTGTGGTGGGAATCAAAGAAACTTTGCGTCATTTAAGCGATGGAAAACCATTAGGAATTTTCCCTGCCGGTGAGGTCTCCACTTACAGGGATGGAAAATTAGTTGTCGATAAACCTTGGGAAGAAGGTGCTTTGAAACTGATCAGAAAAGCAAAAGTTCCGGTTGTTCCTATTTATTTTCATGCCAAAAACAGTCAATTATTTTATTGGCTTTCTAAAATAGACGATACTTTGCGGACTGCAAAATTACCATCAGAGCTTCTTACGCAAAAAGACCGCGTGATTAAGGTTCGTATTGGTAAACCCATTTCAGTAAACGAGCAAAACGAAATCGAATCTTTTGAAGAATACTCTGAATTTTTAAGAAAGAAAACCTATATGTTGGCCAATCCTTTTGAAAAAGAACATAAATTACTGGATCCTGCCAATTTGAAAATTCCGAAAGCCCCTAAAAAAATCGTTACTGCGGCAAACGAATCAGAAATGATTGATGAAGTACAGGCTTTAAGAAATAGTGATTGTCGTTTATTGCAGAGTAAAAACTATGAGGTATTTTTTGCTAGAGCGAAAACAATTCCGAATATCCTGCATGAAATTGGGCGTTTACGTGAAATTACATTTCGTGAAGTGGGAGAAGGAACCAATGAATCTATTGACTTAGACCAATTTGACCAATATTATCATCACATGTTTTTGTGGGATGAGGATACTAAAAAAATTGCAGGTGCCTACCGCATGGGCTTAGGTTCTGAAATTTACCTAAAATACGGAATAGAAGGTTTTTATCTGAATGATCTTTTTAGATTTGAACCGGAGTTGCATGATATGATGCACAAATCAATCGAAATGGGACGTGCTTTTATCATCAAAGATTATCAGCAAAAACCAATGCCTCTTTTCTTGTTATGGAAAGGAATCATCCATACAACGTTACGTTATCCTGAACACAAATATTTGCTCGGTGGTGTAAGTATCAGTAACCAGTTCTCTGACTTCTCAAAATCGTTAATGATTGAGTTTATGAAGTCGAACTATTATGATCCGTATATTGCGCAATACATTCACCCAAAAAAGGCTTATAAAGTAAAACTGAAAGACGCTGATAAAGATTTTATTTTTGACGAAGCTGAATCAGACCTGAACAAATTCGACAAAATTATCGATGAGTTAGAACCGGGTAATCTACGCTTGCCGGTTTTAATAAAAAAATACATCAAGCAAAATGCGCGGGTAGTCGCTTTTAACGTTGATCCACTGTTTAATAACGCCGTAGACGGATTAATGTACATCAGGATTGCAGATATACCGGAAAGCACCATGAAACCGGTTATCGAAGAGTTTCAGATAGAACTGGAACGCAAGTTAGCAGAGAAAGAAGATATTAGTTAAAATATTTATATAAAAAGACAAACCCCAACTCTTTAGAATTGGGGTTTTATGTTTTTAAAACCAGCCTTTTTTACCAACCTGGTAGGTTTGATAGAAATCTTCGTCTGTTTTTGTCAGGTAAATGATTCCTTCCACAAAACCAATTAGACTTCCCATTCCACAAGTAACTAAAGTTACTATTAATTGGATTATTCCTTCCTGAGTATAGCCTAAAACGAATTTATGCACACCAAATCCTCCTAATACAATACCAAGGACACCTGCTAAAACTTTTTTATTTTCTTCTCTACGAACTGGAGGATTATTCCAATGTTCTTCTGGTTTTGTTGTTTCCATTTTTTAAATATAAATTAATTAATTATGCTTCTTTACTTCCAATTTCGTTGATTTCGTCAAACTCTTCTTTAGGATCTAAACCATAGTTATTTTCTCCATAGTTACCTTCAGTACATAATAAAACAAGTATCCATATACCTCCAATAACAGGGATAAAACGAACAAGATAAAACCATCCACTTTTACCAATATCATGCATCCTTCTCACAATTAATGCCAAATACGGTATTAAAATTGCCAACAAATAAATTCCAACAATACCAAATGCTATAAGAAAACCATCCTCACTACTATTGAAAAAAGTTCCTATAAACGACCCTATAGCTATAACTCCGAAAATAATTAAAATTTGAGCTAATACGAAGTACCAATATTCACTTCTTCTGGCACGACCATTAAAATTTGCATAGTTTTCAAAAACCACTTTTTTGTACCATTCAATCATAATAAAATCAATTAATTGTTCCTACTCTTTGGATTTTCGGTTACTCCCTATTTAAAATTTTGTTAAATTTAACAACAATATTAAAAAAAAATAACTTGAAAAACTAATTCTGTAAATTAATTTTACAGAAAAAACCTGTTATTAAAACCTAGGTCTAAATCTGAAATTATTTTAAATACAACGCTTTTATTTTATCTACAATTACCTGCGCCAGACGTTCATGACTTTCAAATGTCCATCCCGCAATGTGTGGAGTCAGAATCACTTTTTTACCGTCTAAGAGGTACTGAAAAGCTTCCGGAGTATTTTTATCCTGAAAAAGGGTTTCGAAAGATAATTTTTCATATTCCAAAACATCCAGACCAGCACCTAAAACCTTTCCAAACTTCATAGCTTCAACTAAATCTGCTGTGACGATATTTTTGCCACGAGATGTGTTTATAATCCAAAATGGCTTTGCAAATGCATTTATAAAATTCAGGTCGATCATTTTGTCTGTTTCCGGAGTCCAGGGAATATGCAAACTTAAAACATCTGTTTTTTGTTTTAGTTCCCGCAACGAAACCTGTCTTGCGTTTTCATCTCCTTTATTATCAGCAATATCATAGCACAAGACCTCAACATCAAAACCACGTAGTTTTTTTGCAAAGGCTTTCCCCATGTTTCCATATCCAATAATCCCAACCGTTTTACCGTCGAGTTCATGACCACGATTACTTTCTCTGTTCCATGCTCCGGAACGGATTTCGCTATCTGCCTGATTTAGTTTATTAAAAAGAGACAAAATCATGCCTAATGTATGTTCTGCAACAGCATTGCAATTACCTTCCGGAGCCGCAATAAGGTTAATATCTTTATCTAAAGCATAATCACAATCTATGCTTTCAAGACCTGCTCCTACTCGGGCAATAAACTGAAGGTTGACCGCTTTGTCTATAAACTGTTTATCGATTTTAAAACGGCTCCGAATTACAATTCCGTTATAATTCTCAATTTTGGATTCGATTTCCTCTTTTGAAGAGGTAAAATCGGCATGATTTTCAAAACCTGCTTCTTCCAATTGCTGCCAAAGAATGGGGTGGTTGCTGTCGATATGTAAAATCTTTATACTCATTGTTTTTTAATTTGATTACAAAAATACAGTTTATACTCGTGAAGAGTAAATCTCCACCTAAAAACAAAATTCCAAATTCAAACGTTTAGTTTAGAATTTGGAATTTTTTATATCGGAATTTCTTTTAAAAATTATCCTTTTATCTGTTTCAAAGAAGTTTTGATTCCTTTAATTAATGACGAACTGAAACCATTATGCTCCATTTCATTCAGACCAACAATAGTACAACCCTGCGGAGTCGTTACACGATCAATTAATTGTTCCGGATGCACTCTTTCTTCTAACAGCATTTTGGCCGCTCCTTTAACTGTCTGTGCTGCAATTGCAAGAGCAGTCTGGGAATCAAACCCGATTTCGATTCCAGCCTGCATTGAAGCACGAATATATCTTAAAGCATAAGCTGTTCCGCAGGCACCTAAAACAGTTGCTGCATCCATTAATTTCTCATCAATTACCGGAGCTGTTCCTAAATCCTGAAATAAATCGACAATTGGCAAAGCTTTCTCCCTGTCTTTTTCAGGAAAAGAAATACAAGTTGCCGATTCGCCAAATTGTGCCGCGATATTGGGCATAATCCTAACAACGGGATATTGATTATTTGTTTTTGACTGAAGCATCTCCAGTGACAATCCGCTTACTGCAGATGCGATCGTTCTTCCCTGAATAACAGGTAAAATCTCGGCTAAAACAGTATCAACCTGATACGGTTTAATCGTTAAAATAATTACATCTGCTTCCTCAATATTGTGTTTATTGTCAGATGAAACTGCAATTCCAAATTCTGTTAAATATTGAATACTGTCCGTATTTCTTCTCGTTACAGTTACTTTGTGGCTTTGTGAGAATTTAGCAATTCCCAGGGCAATAGAAACACCAAGGTTTCCTCCTCCTATGATATGTACTTTCATTACTAATTAGTTGGCTTATTAATAGCATGTTTTTTCGGTCACAAATTACGTCGATTTTATAAATCTATAATCACGATAATACATCAATTTGTGGAAAAAATCTAAAATCCTAAAATGATTCTGGCTACTCCAAAATAGAGCATAATTCCAAAAACGTCATTGGTTGTTGTGATAAAAGGTCCGGTTGCTATTGCAGGATCTATTTTGTTTTTATGAAGAAAAAGCGGTACCAAAGTTCCTAATGTTGCGGCAAATAAAATGACCACAATCATCGAAATTGAAATGGCAAATCCTACCAAATATTGTTGATACATGATAGAATGAAATCCTAATAAAAGCAATGAAATAATGGTTCCTGAAATCATTGAAACCGTAATTTCTTTGGTAAAATATCCTCTGCTGAATTCTTTTAGCGTTCCATTTGCCAAACCCTGAACCACGATTGCCGATGCCTGAACCCCAATATTTCCAGCAGTAGCTGATAATAAAGGCACAAAAATAAAGAGTGTCGAATATTTTTGAAAAAGACCTTCATTGCCTTTCAATACAAATGAAGCAATAATTTCAATCACCATCCCTATTAAAAGCCAGGGCAAACGTGCTTTTGTAAGTTCAAGAACACTATCATTTGATTCTACGTCCTGCGTAATACCGGCAGCCATTTGATAATCTTTATCGGCTTCATCCTTGATTACATCTACGATATCATCAATTGTGATCCTCCCAACAAGACGACCCAATTCATCTACAACCGGAATTGCTTCCAGGTCATATTTTTGCATGATACGCGCTACCTCGACATCTTCGGTATCTACATTTACAAAATTTAATTTTCTGATATAAATATCCCCAATCTGGGTTTTGGTCGAAGTGGTCAGTAAATCTTTGAGTGACAATCTTCCTTTTAAGCGGTTCTCGTCATCAACTACATAAATAGAGTGTACTCTGGACACATTTTCGGCCTGAATACGCATTTCTTTTACGCAAGTCAGTACATTCCAGTTCTCATTGACTTTTACCAGTTCTTTTCCCATCAAACCACCGGCAGAATTTTCGTCGTAACGCAATAAGTCAACAATGTCCTTTGCGTGCTCAACGTCAATTAATTCCGAAATTACCTCTGCTTTGATTTCCTGTGAAAGTTCGGCAATAATATCTGCGGCATCATTGGTTTCGAGTTCATCAAGCTCCTCGGCAATTTCTTTTGGCGAAAGCCTGCTTAGGATATTTTCACGCAGATCATCTTCTAATTCAAGAAGAATTTCAGCGGTTTTATCACTATCTAAAACCTTAAAAATATAGGTTGCATCGTCAAAATCCAGTTCATCGAGGATTTCAGCAATATCGGCGTGATGCAGATCGTTCAATAAAACTTCAAGTTCTTTGTCGTTTTTCTGAACAATGTGCTCTTCTAATTGGTGAATTAATTCTTTGCTAACTTTGAACTCCATCGGCTTCTATTTTTTGAGTCAAAAAAATAAATTCATCAACGCTAAGTTGCTCTGGTCGAAGATCAAAGATAGTGTCTTCCCGCAAATTATCTGATAAATTTAATGTTTTCAAACTGTTACGTAATGTTTTTCGTCTTTGCTGAAAAGCCGTTTTTACAACTGTAAAAAATAACTTCTCGCCACATGGAAGACTATAATCTTCCTTTCGGGTCATTTTCATCACACCCGATTTCACCTTGGGCGGAGGAATAAAAACATTTTCGTCAACAGTAAACAAATACTCAGTATCATAGAAAGCCTGAGCCAAAACGGATAAGATTCCGTAAGCTTTTGAGCCTTTTTTCTCGCAGATTCGTTCTGCAACTTCTTTTTGAAACATTCCCGAAAACTCTGGGATCTGATGTTTAAACTCTAAAGTCCTGAAAACGATCTGTGTCGAAATATTATAAGGAAAGTTTCCGATAATGGCAAACTGCTTGTTTTCGTAAACTTCGTTGATATTGTATTTCAGGAAATCCTGAGAGATAATTTTATCTTTTAATTTTGGATAGTTTTCACCCAAATACACTACAGATTCACCATCTATCTCAATTACGTGTGTGTTAATTGGTTTTTCAAGCAAATATTTAGTAAGCACACCCATCCCCGGTCCTATTTCTAAAACCTCATCGTATCCTTTTAAGCTCAAAGTATCTGCAATCGCTTTTGCAATACTTTCGTCTTTAAGGAAATGTTGTCCTAAATGTTTTTTGGCTTTTACTTTTTCCATTTTCTTACTTGTTTTGCCACGAGGGCGCAAAAGTATTCATTTTGCTGCGAAGGCACTAAGAAGCAGAGCTTTATTTTTATTTTTTTTGCCCAAAAGGGTCAAAGGTGAAAAATTTAGTAATTTTATTCTCTATCTTCCATTATTAAAACTGAAAATTGAGACTGATACTAAGATAAATGCTCCGAAATAACTTCCAATTCTGTTCTGAAAGAAAGCATTTTATCAGCAAACAACTCTAAAGCTTCCTGACGAAATTTTGGTGCATCCTCCAGATAATATTGTTCTAAAGTTGCTTTGCTGTTTGTAGTGTATTGAACCGAATAGGTAATTCCACCCATTTCTTCTTCAATTAAAACTTTTACAATTCGTGCCGAAGAAAATTTGTTTGTAGCCAGAATTTCCGGGATGTGTTTTTCCTGCATCCATTTTAACCATTGGTCATGAACGCTTTCGTGTATATTGGTGGTAACGTTGTATATTATCATGCTTTTTTGTTTAAACGTTTATTCGGTTAAACGTTTAACGGAATAAACGTTTAAACCGAACTATAAATTTGTATCTCCCCTCAACTGTCGGTATTTTTTTCTCGCATCAACAAAATAAATACTGTCCTGATGATTGAAAATTACTTTTTCATATAAGGGTTTTGCCTTTTCAGCATCTTTTAATTCGTCGTTATAAATTTCTGCGGAGAAAAACAATGCCTCATCTACATAAATTCCGTCACTATGATGGTCAATCACTTGCTGGTATTGGCTTAAAGCCAAATTATAATCTTTCTGACTTTCGTAAATTTTGCCCAAACGCAACATTGTTACAGCCTCAATTTCCTGCCCTTTGAAAGACTTTAAAATGTTCTGAAACTGTACAATCGCTTCAGGTTTTTTATTCTGATAAATTAAAAAATCACCTTTTGCAAATTGTTTTAATGCTGTTTGTGTCGAATCAGCAACGGTATTATCGTTAATCAGTAAAAAATATTCAAGTGCATCATTGGCAATCAATTGCGTATTGGCTGACTTTAATTCTTTGAACTGCTTTAAAGCCCACTCAAAATCGGTTTTAAAATAGCTCGTTTTGGCTGCCTTCAAACTTGCTTCATGCGACATAACATCATTTTTTAAATCCAGCTGAATCTGGGAATAGTAAATTAGCGCCTGATTGAATTTTTCTTCCAAAAGCAAAATATCACCCAACTCCATTTTGGCATCTGCTTTTTGATATTCGTTTAAATTGAGTTCCAAAGCTTTTTTTATGACCGCCCTACCTTCTTCTGTCTTTTTTAAATTAAAAGCCAGAAAATGTGCCTGAATGATTTGCAAAGATAAGGTAAAAGGAGAAATTCCATATGTTCCAAGTAAATATTCCAGCTCAGTACGTATCGCAGGATACGCTGCTTCAGATGCTTTATCAATTTTAATCTGCATCAAGCTGGCATTAGTCCGGATCAGTAAATCCTGATCTCTTGTATTCAGCAAAATGAAATTTAATATTTCAGAAGCTGTATCGGTGTCATTTTCATTCATTGCAAACTGACTCAGATTTACAATACTGATTAAAGATTCAGGTTCACGTTTGTAGATGGCTTTTTCCTGAATAAAAGCTTTTCCGAATTCTTTTTGCTGTACATAAAACCAACTCAGATAATGATTCCAGAAAACATCCTGATCTTGCTGCGTTTTCAGTATTAAGGCTTTTCGCATAGCATCCTTAAAAGCAGTACTGTCGTTTTCACCATTCATGAAACGGGACAACTGTGTCTGTATTAAATTGGTGTTTTGAGGGTTTTTAAAAGATTCTGTCAATAAGAGGTCAATCATCAGATCTGTTTTCCCCAGCTGTCCATACAGCATTCCAATTTGAAAATTAAAATTGTAATTGGGCTGAATTGTAATGGCTGTCTGATAGGCTTTCAAAGCATATTCCAACAATACCTTCTTCTCGAATGAATTTGCAATTCCGTAAACATCATTCGGATTCGTTTTAATTTTCCCAATTGCCTGATCGTAGTAAGATTTGGCTTTTGATTCGTTTTTCTGCAACTGAAAATTATACCCCAGTTCAACCAAAAAAACACCTTGTTTGTATCTGTTATATCGTTCCTGAATCGCTTTTTCAGCATTGGTAAATTGCTGGAGCTGCTGATAACACTCTACTGTTCTTAAAAAATACTGGGTATTAGATGGTGAAGCATTTAAAAGCTGTTCGTAACTGATCTTGGCTTTTTCAAAATCGCCTTTATCATAGTAATATTGAGCAAGTTGCTCATTTTGGGAAAATGAAAAGGAAGACCACAACAAAACGATATAGATAAAGGCTTTTTTCATATTTCAGTCTCTTTTTAGTCGTAGTCTATTTGAATAGTATTCAGTCGCAGTCAACGTTTTCAGTTTTTCAACTGTGACTGGATACTGCGACTGTAAACTTTTTTAATTTATAATATCAAATCCGCAGTAAGGACGTAAAACTTCTGGGATTACGATTCCTTCCGGCGTTTGGTAATTTTCTATGATTCCGGCCAAAACTCTTGGCAGAGCCAGTGAGCTACCGTTTAATGTATGAGCCAATTGGTTTTTACCATCTTTGTCTCTAAAACGCAATTTTAAACGGTTCGCCTGAAAAGTCTCGAAGTTAGATACAGAACTAATCTCTAACCAGCGATCCTGAGCTGTAGAAAACACTTCAAAATCATAGGTTAAAGCCGATGTAAAACCCATATCACCTCCGCAAAGACGTAAAACTCTATATGGAAGTTTTAATTCTTTTAAAATATCTTTTACATGTTCTACCATTCCATCAAGTGCTTCGTATGACTTTTCAGGATGTTCAACACGTACAATTTCTACTTTATCAAATTGGTGCAAACGGTTTAATCCACGCACGTGCGCTCCATAAGACCCGGCTTCACGACGGAAACATGGTGTATAAGCCGTATGTAAAACCGGAAGGTCACTTTCGTTTAGGATAACATCGCGGAATAAGTTTGTTACAGGAACCTCTGCTGTCGGAATCAAATATAAATCATCAATTGTTGAATGATACATTTGACCTTCTTTATCCGGCAACTGACCTGTTCCATAACCTGAAGCCTCGTTTACTAAATGTGGCACCTGAACTTCATGATAACCTGCTGCTGTATTTTTATCCAGAAAATAATTGATTAATGCACGCTGCAATCTGGCTCCTTTTCCTTTGTAAACCGGAAAACCTGCACCTGTAATTTTTACACCCAGTTCAAAATCGATAATATCGTATTTTTTTACCAGTTCCCAGTGAGGCTGAGCACCTTCATGTAAAACCGGAATATCTCCTTCCTGAAAAACGTTTACATTTTCCTCGGGCGTTTTCCCTTCAGGGACAATGTCAGCCGGAAGGTTGGGCAGGGTGTATAATTTATGAGTTAATTCAGTTGCCAAAGCTTCTGCTTTTTCGCCTAATTCTTTGCTTTTTTCTTTTAATGAAACCGTTTTTTCTTTTAAGATAGCCGCTTTTGCTTTCTCACCTGCCTTCATTAATTCTCCTATGTCTTTGGACAATTTATTAGATTCGGATAAAGTGTTGTCTAATTCTGCCTGAGCTGCACGACGGTTTTCGTCTAGTTGCACCACTTCTTCTACAACGCTTTTAGCATCGATATTTCGTTTTGCTAAAGCCTTGATTACTTTTTCCTGATTTTCTCTAATAAATGCGATTTGTAACATAGTTTGGTTTTTATACTATTGTATTTTTTATAACGGAAGCAAATTTAAGGAAATGTTTCCTAAGATTACGACAAAGTTTTAGAGGAAAATGTAATCAGAAAAATGTTACGCAAAATTGGATTAATGTTGCACAGAGATTCGCAAATGTTTTTCCCCAAAAGCAAATTAATCTTATGTAAGGATAAAAGCATTTCGTCTTATACGATTTTTAGTTTACAAAGCTTCAGAAATTTTAATCATAATCCAGAAACCTGTATCGGTCATCTTTTTTAAACACATACATTTTTCCGTTATATTTTATCCTTTCAGATTCTTTTTTGACTTTAGTGGTACTTTGTTCATCTGTACCTTTTTCTTCATCTGCTTCTACAGCCGCTTCGTATGAAAAATTTTTTGATACAATTAAATCTAAAAAACCATTTGTTTCTGTATCAGAAATTATTAATCCTGTTTCTAATGTTTCCAATTCAAAAGAGCCTCCACCGTTTGAATCTCCTTGCGTTTTCCGAATAGGATATTCATACAACAACTTTTTAATTTTATCATTTATTAAGGCAATTACTGTAAATTTTTGCTGAGAATATAAACTTACACGGCTTCCGGAAGCTTCTTCGGTATAAAATGCAACTCCTGTAATATTTTCGTTTAACTGAATTAGGTCTTTAAGGATATAGGTCTTAGAGAAATGCATTCCTTCATTTTCATTGTAACTCAGATTAAAATCTGTTTCCTGAGCAATGATTTTCCCGTCTTCTTTATTGACAAAAAGGTATTTTCTTTCGAAATAATCACCCGGGTTATCCTCTCCTGTATTTGGCTTTTCCGGCTCTTCTGTTTTAACTAAATAAGTAATGACAAAAAAAGCAATTTCATCATTATAACTAACAGAAGTTGTTTCGTTGATTCTTAAATCAGAATACCTGATATTTAGATTTACGACTGCTCTTTTTAAGAGTTTCAAATCCAATTCTTCAGATAGTAGTATCGCATCATTGTCTTTAAAAAGAAGTTTTTTGACTGGTTTATATTTTAGATTTTCAGGCTGAACCTGCTCTGATAAATCTGGTTCTTTTTCATCAATGGCTGGTTTTTTATTCTTATCACAGGAGCTAAAAAACATAAAGATCCCGATGAGAATGGTGCAGGTTTTAATTTTCATAGTTGATTTTAGTATTTGGGAGCATCCAAATATAAAATTTTCTTACAAAGATTTTTACATAAAATCCAAAAAATGAACTTATTGTGCAAAGATTCGCTAAATGCTCCGGGATATTCAAAGCAATTTTATAAAGTCAACTATCCTGCAGAATCGCAAAATTTATGGTTTGAAAAATTGGTAATTAATCAGGCTTTCTTGATTTCATGCCCTATAAATTCTTCTAAAACTGAAAATATCTCATCTACCGGAAGCACTTCAAAATCAGGATGGTTTTTTAAAAACGCTGCATTGAGTTCAACTAAGTTTTCATCTAATTCGAAAAAAGTATCACTATTAAGCAAATCTCTTGTTGGGTTTACTCCTTCGAATTTGCCCTTTAAGAATTTATCAATTTTAACGCTACTCAGCAATTTAACTCTTTTAGCCTGATTCTGAAACAATTCCAAATGTTTTTCGGCACCAATTAATGCGAGGCCTTCTTCGATTAATTCGTTCAGTTCTTTATTCCAGCCAGATTTATAAACAAATTGGGCAAAATTTCCTTCGGCATATTGTGACCAGTAATAATCCAGATAATAACTCATCAACGCATCTTCGTGAATGAACTCGTCATCGACACCTTCTTCGCGCATTAAATTGATTACCGAAATATTTGAGTGAATGACATCCTGAAGATTTTCACTTTTCATTGCCGTTTCTGAAACTATTATTCTACCGAATTCTTCCATTTTGATTTGTTTTGGGATTGATTGTAAATTTCAGTTAAAATAAAACAGAAAAGAAATACAATCTAATTTATATAGCATCACCATCGCTGCTCTTCCTTTCATTCATTTTTGCTACTAAGGCTTTCAAACGTAATGCACGTTCTTTTTTCTCCTCCTGAAGTTTTGCCTTTTTCCGGTTTAGCAATTTGGTATGCAAAGCCTTGTTTTTGGTGTTTTTTTCAGGTCCTTTTGCCATGATTTCTTTGCTTATCATTAATTTCGTCTGCAAATATAAGAAACTGAATAATAATTATTTTTTGGGCGTTACCCTCCGGGGCGGGCTTTCGGCTTTATCTTTTGCCTTACTTCGCCGGCAAAAGGATACCGCCTCTATCCCTAACGCAATCTCGTTTTCGTAAGAAAATTGGTTTTGTGTCAAATTTTCAACATTAAAAAAGAGTATTTTAGCCTTAAATCCAAAAAAATATTACAGTAAAAGAATTTGAAAATCAATTAAAAGAATCTTTGCTAAACCATTATTAGTTTACACGAAAATATTATAAAAAATAAAACTTAAATGAAAAAATATCAATTATCAGTTGTTTTGATTTAGCTTCCTTGATTAACAATAAGAAAGAACAAGATATAAAAAACATTACTAAACCAAAATATCACAAACCGCATGAAAAAAACGATACTCGTATTAACCTGTTTAATGGTCTTAAATACATTGGCACAACAAAAAAGACTTTGGGCTAAATCAATTATTAATCAAAAAGCACCTAAACTAGATGTAGAAAAATGGATTTCGGACCAACCTGAAACAAAAGGAAAATTTATTCTGATTGATTTTTGGGCAACCTGGTGCGGTCCGTGCAAAATAGCCATACCTGAATTAAACCGCTTCAAAAAAGAATTCGAGAATGAGCTGGTGGTAATCGGAATCAGCGATGAATCAAAAGAAGCTATAAATGCCCTCGAGACTCCTAAAATAGAATATTACAGTGCCATAGATACCGGAAGAACAATGTACAATAAATTGGAAGTTCAAGGAATTCCTCATTGCATCTTAATAGATCCGGATGGCATTGTTCGTTGGGAAGGTTATCCTATCTTAAATGGTTTTGAACTTACGTCAGAGGTAATAAAAGACATTATTACGAAATATAAAAAATGAGACCAACCTTCTTCCCAACCCAGGAAAATTTCAGAGCATGGCTGGAAAAGCATCACCAAACCGAAACCGAATTATTGGTTGGTTTTTATAAAGTAAGCTGCAAAAAACCAACGATATCCTGGTCAGAATCTGTAGATCAGGCACTTTGTTTTGGCTGGATAGATGGTATTCGAAAAACTATTGACGATGAAAGTTATACGATTCGGTTTACACCGAGAAAGAAATCCAGCATCTGGAGTGCGATTAATATCAAAAAAGTTGAACAGCTTACAAAAGCAGGACTCATGACTGAAGCCGGTCTAAAAGCTTTCGAATTCAGATCTGGAGAACGTTCCCGAATTTATTCACACGAAAAAGAAGCTTATATCCTCGATCCCGAATTTGAAAAACAATTCAAAACCAATAAACCTGCCTGGGAATTTTTTGACAAACAGGCACCATCTTACAAAAAGTCGTGATCCACTTGATTATGAGTGCCAAACAGGAAAAAACCCGAATTTCGAGACTTAAAAAAACAATAAGCGTAAGTGCTGAACAAAAAAGAATACTTTAATTAGAAAAGCGAACTTTTAATCATAAAGTAATACTAAAATAACGCATGGAAGGTTAATCTTATAAGTGAAATACAAGAATAAACCGTAATTTTATTCCCTCTAAAAAGGTTTGAAAGTCTAAGATAGGAAAGTATGACAGACAGAAAAGTATTAGAATATTATGTTTTAGATGTATTCTCAAATAAAAGTTACAAAGGAAATCCATTATCTGTTGTTTTTACTGATGGCGATTTAGCACTTCAAACCTATAAGGATATTTCTAAGGAATTTGGTTATTCTGAAACTTCATTTGTTTATTATTCAAAGGAACAAAAAGCATTAAATGTTCGTTCGTTTACCCCAACCGGAATCGAAATAGATGGTGCCGGTCATAATTTACTGGGTGCAGTATGTGGTGCTTTGCTCAAAAAAATGCCCATCTTTGAGGAGCAACAGGAAAACAGCAAATTTGTAATCATGAAACAATCACCGATTGCATTAACGGTAAATTTCGATTCGGTTACTTACGATCCTGTTGTGCAAATGCATCAAAAAACAGCTGTTATCAAAAAGGAAATCCCAACTTATAAACTGGCTGTGGCTCTTGGCTTAAAAATGGAAGATTTAGACAGCAATGATTTTGTCCCGACAATTGTAAAAACGGAGGTCGCTCATATCATGGTTCCGATAAAAAACAGTCAGATCTTAAACAGCATTGTTCCTGATCACAAGCTTTTAATCGAAATCTCAAAAGAATATCAATCCGAAGGATTTTACTGCTTTACTATTTCAAATCAAAAGGAAGGCAACATTGCCGAAGCCAGATTCTTCAATCCTGTAATCGGAATTTATGAAGATCCTGCTACCGGAACTGCCGCCGGTCCGTTAATTGGTTTTTTGACTTCTAAAAAACAGGCAAAACTAAACACAGAATACAAGATTTTACAGGGCGTAAAATTAAATCAGCCTTCTGTTATTGAAGTCATGATAAGGGAAAATGATATTTTGGTTGGCGGTTCTTCTGTGATAACCATGAAAGGGGAACTTTATGTTTAAAGAAAACTGGAGAAGTTTATAAACTAATAAAAAGGAGATGATACATTAGTAATGACGCAGCCTTTTCATATTGTTAAAATTCCAGAATCTAATAAAAAAGTAATCTTCAACGAAAAATAACAATTCAAATACTGTAAACAAAAAAACCACATCCTAAAAAAATGTGGCTTCTGTATTTAAAAAACAAAAAACTAATTTGTCTTCATGGGCGGTAAATCAAACGCTACAGAATCATGTTCGAAATTATTTCTGTGCCCACCATCGCAAAAAGGTTTGTTATTTGATAATCCGCAACGGCAAAGCCCTAATGCTGATCTTCCTTGCAGTCCGTAAAGAGTTCCTTCTGAATCCATGATTTCAAAATCACCTTCGATTTTAATTGATCCATTTTTATTAATGATAAGTTTTGTCTTGCTCATAAAATTGTTTTGTTGTTGTTTTTGAATGGTAAAGATTGCGAAATATATTTTGAAAATTTTACCTGTAGTGATTGTTTAAACTGGTTCTATTTAAAAGTAAGTTTTTAAACTTTAGATAAATTTCAAGGTTACTGATGATTAGGTTCACCGTTTTTTATTCTTGCAAATTATCTTTTAATTAAAAAAACGGATCACAATGCTTATAGTATTTCAGAAAGATAAAATACAAGAATGGTACCTGATTTTGAATTAATAAGACATTATAACTGAGACATTATTTTGTAGATTTGAGAAATCATTTTATCTTAATTATCAAACCACTTATGAAAAAACACTCCATTCTGATAGCTTTTTCCTTTCTTTTTAGCCTGACTTCTGCAACTACAGCAACAAACTCATTCGAAGATGGCTGGATAAATTTATTAGACCACAACCTCAGTAAATGGGACATGTATCTAAGTTATAAACACCAGAACGGATACTCCGGTAAAATCCCAACGGATGTTAATGGAAACGAAATACCACCTATTGGTTATAATAAGAATGTAAACAATATGTTTATGGTGATTCGGGAAAACGATGAAAATGTACTTAAAGTCTCAGGCGAATATTATGGCTGCGTGTTCACCAAAGAAAATTTCAAGAACTATCACCTTAAACTAAAAGTTAGATTTGGAAATAAAAAATGGGAACCCAGAACGAATAAACTCATGGATGCTGGTGTGTTATATCATTCGCAGGGGAAAGCGGGCGTAGATTACTGGCGGGCCTGGATGTTATCACAAGAGTTTCAAATAATGGAAGGCCATTTTGGCGATTATTGGAACATTGCTAATTCAGCAATTGATATCAAAGCCTATCTCCCCGAAGGAGGAATGAATGCCGTAGCAGATGAAGGACAACCATTTATTCCGTTTGGAACGCATACTGAAAATACGGGATTTTGCATGCGAAAAATGAGAGCTGAAACAGCTAATAACGGCTGGACAGAAATAGAATTGGTTTGTTTTAAAGGAAAAAGTCTTCATATAATTAACAAAAAAGTAGTCATGGTTTTACAAAATTCCCGTTATTTTGATGGTGAAAAATTTATGCCTTTAACCGAAGGAAAAATACAATTGCAAAGTGAAGCCTGTGAAGTTTACTATAAAAATATCAAAATAAAACCATTAAGTAAAATGCCCGTTGAGTTTGGAAATTATTTCAAATAAATTAGGATTATCAGCCAATTACTTTACGCAATCACTAATTGCAGTTTCGTTAAGTGAATTTTAGTTGAAGAAAAAATCATTTTTTAATCGCTTATCTGTGGCATTAATTTAAAAAGCTTTGCAACTCTGCGACTTTGGGATTAAAAACTCAGCGATTCTCGGTGAAATAACAAATTCTCAATTCTATTGCTTATTTTTGCACCCAATAAAATTCATACAATGATTCAGAATCCAAAAAGATATACAATCACAGCGGCATTACCTTATACGAATGGTCCTATACATATTGGGCATTTGGCAGGAGTTTATGTACCTGCAGATATTTATTCGAGATACCTTCGTTTGCAGGGAAAAGACGTTGCTTTTATTTGCGGAAGCGACGAACATGGTGTTGCCATTTCGATGAAAGCCAAAAAAGAAGGAGTGACACCACAAGAAGTTATTGACAAATATGATGGCATTATTCGTAAATCGTTTGCTGATTTCGGAATATCATTTAATAACTATTCCAGGACTTCGGCAAAAATTCATCATGATACGGCTCAGGAATTCTTTAGAAAATTATACAAAAATGGTGATTTTATCGAAGAAGTTACAGAACAATTGTATGATGCAAAAGCTGACCAATTTTTAGCGGATCGTTTTGTAGTAGGGACCTGTCCGAGATGTGATAATCCGGAAGCTTACGGCGATCAATGCGAAAAATGCGGATCTACACTCAATGCTACCGATTTGATCAATCCAAAATCAACGATAACAGGAGAAACCCCAATTTTAAAATCGACAAAACACTGGTTTTTACCTTTAGACCGTTATACTGAATTTTTACAGGAATGGATTTTAGTCGGACATAAAAACGACTGGAAACCTAATGTTTACGGACAGGTAAAATCATGGGTTGACGGCGGACTTGAACCTCGTGCAGTAACGCGTGACCTTGATTGGGGAATCGATGTCCCGGTGGAAGGTGCCGAAGGAAAAAAATTATATGTTTGGTTTGATGCGCCTATCGGATATATCTCTTCTACAAAAGAATGGGCGGCTCGCGAAGGAAAAGACTGGGAACCTTATTGGAAAGATCAGGATACCAAACTGGTTCACTTTATTGGTAAAGACAATATTGTTTTTCACTGTATTATTTTCCCGGCGATGTTAAAAGCAGAAGGAAGTTATATTTTGCCGGACAATGTGCCTGCAAATGAGTTTTTGAATCTGGAAGGAAACAAACTTTCGACTTCTAAAAACTGGGCAGTCTGGTTACACGAATATTTGGATGAATTTCCTGAAAAACAAGATGTTTTGCGTTATGCATTGACAGCAAATGCTCCTGAAACAAAAGATAACGACTTTACCTGGAAAGATTTTCAGGCGAGAAACAATAATGAATTGGTTGCCATTTTTGGGAATTTCATTAACCGTGTGGTGGTTTTAACCAACAAATATTACGATGGTGTTATTCCAACGCCAAATGAATTATCCGAAGTTGATGAAAATACTTTAGCTGAATTAAAAGCCTATCCGGCTGTGATCTCAAGTTCAGTAGAACGTTACAGATTCCGTGAAGCTTTGGGCGAATTGATGAATGTTGCCCGTTTAGGAAATAAATATCTGGCAGATGAAGAGCCCTGGAAAGTAATGAAAGACAATCCGGAGCGGGTAAAAACCCAAATGTATGTGGCCTTACAGATTGCTGCTGCTCTGAGCGTTTTGGCTGAACCGTTTTTACCATTTACAGCTTCTAAGCTTTCAGGAATTCTTAAATTAAGTGATCTGAAAGAACATTTTGAAGGATTCAGCAAGTTTCTAAAAGAGAAAAACCCAGATGCAAAAGACATTATTATTGATAAAACGTTGGGTTGGAATGATATTGCTCAGCATTCCGATTTGATTCCGGCTGGACATAAAATTGGTGAGGCAGAATTGCTTTTCGCAAAAATAGAAGACGAAGAAATACAAAAACAAATAGATAAATTGGAAGCAACAAAAACCGCTAATCTTGCCGAAAGCAAACAGCCGGAACCACAAAAAGATTTGATTCAGTTTGAGGATTTTGCTAAAATGGACATTCGTGTAGGAACTATTCTGGAGGCTGAAAAAATGCCAAAAGCAAACAAACTTTTAGTGCTAAAAGTGGATACCGGAATCGACGTTCGTACCATTGTTTCCGGAATTGCAGAAAGCTTTACTCCGGAAGAAATCATCGGGAAAAGAGTTTCTGTTTTAGCCAACTTAGCTCCAAGAGCTTTACGCGGCGTAGAAAGCCAGGGAATGATTTTAATGACAACAAATGCCGAAGGGAAATTGGTTTTTATCAATCCTGATGCTGATGCTCCGAATGGTGCGACAGTGAACTAAAACGTATACATCATATAAATTGCGTGAATCGGTTAAGAGATTAATTGATTCACGTTTTTGCTTTTAAAAACAGTTTTGTTTTTAACCAGATTAATAGCAAAAATATTCAATTCTGATAAGACAATAACGCTCTCAAAAAAATAGAATAATAAAGCGTACTTCTTAATCAACGAACTTTATTATCCAGGTAGTTATGAAAAAAAGACGCAAAACAATTTATTATTAGAAAATTTGAAGATTAGCATATATCATCCCTGAAAAAAATATCAAAATGTTAAGTTTCTATTTTGCTTAATTAAAATTAAAACGGTTAAAACCAATAATACCATGAAAAATACAACTTTTTTAATCTTTTTATTACTAGGAGGCATAACAGTTTCAGCTCAGGAACTTGTCAATTCTGTACCCCTGGAGCCAAAGAAAAATCGTGATGTCTTTCAAATTATTGACGATGAAAAAAATACAGTTACATTATTTGTAAGCGATACTGAAAAAGTAAAAGCAATAAATCTTAATGAAAAGATGCAAATTATAGATAGTATTTCTGCCAACAAACCAAATACAACAACTACGAATGTGATTGGCTACAATAGCAGCAATACGGGTACGAGGTTATATTGGTCTTCTAATAATGATGAAAATATATTTGTCCAATTGTACGATTTTAACAATCATAAAACCACGACAAATGAATATAACCTAATTTTAAAAAACGAAAAAGTTATACAAAAATTCAGCGAAAATGAAAAATTTTATATTCTGGCCGTTTTAAAAAACAGTAATACCTTCAAACTGTATGTTTTTGACAAAGAAGGCATTTATACAGAGAAGATAATTCCTTCAGAAGGATTTCATTTTTTTACATCAGATTATAAAAAATCAGATTTGTATGAGGTTTTTGCCGAAAACTTACTCCCTTTTGAATCACCTTTTTCTTTAGAGAATATCACTATCGAAAATCATACATCATTAACAAAAGCAGCCAAGAAAAGAAAATGTTATTTAAATAATAAACAAATTGTAATAACGGTGGACACCAACATCGATTTTACACAGGTTATTTTAATTGATTTAAACAATTTTACTGCTACCGAAAAGATGGTAAAAAAACCCTATTTGGTTGGCAATCGAACATTTTTAAATTCAAACTCTTTTTATTTTGACAATAAACTGTATCAGATAAAAACCTCATCAGGCAGTTTTTATTTTACAATAAAAGATTTAGAAGACAACCTTATAAAAGAATACTTTGCCAATACAACCATTCCGATTAAATTTAAGAATTCAGAGATTTATGAAGGAGGAGGCAATTTTAGAAGTAAAAGAACTTTACCCAACAGTAACTTGTTTATCCTTAAAGCAAATAATATGCATCTTGGTCTTTCTTGTTATCAAACTGTCCCGAACACATTGATTACTTTTGGCGGTGTTTCTGATTTAGCGCAATCAACAGATCAAATTGATGCAGTTTTGAATCCAAAAACAGAAGTTTTATACCCTTATTCTGATCGAAAATTGATTAAAATTGAAGGATTGTTTGATGGTCATGGAAATCATGTTAAAGGAAAATTACAACCATTAGCTTTTGAAAAAATCAGCACCTTTCTGGAGAAAAATACGGATATTTCATCACAGACTTTATTCAAAACAGATGCTTATTATCTGGGATATTACGATAACAAAACAAAAGAATATGTCATTAGAAAATTCACAGATTAACCTAAAACTCCCGATTTCCCAATTTGGGATTTTTTGTCTAAAAACGTTTCAAAATGCTAATTTTGCATTCGATAAATAAAGAACAAAATGAAACTCACAAAACCAAGATTAGCCTTAATCTGCGGAATACTTTGCATTTCCATCTTCCCTATCTTGGTAAAACTCCAATTAGCTCCGGGATTAATTTCGGCATTTTACAGAATGTTTTTTGCTGTGACTTTGCTCTTGCCTTATGTGCTTCTGAGCAAAAACTTTAAACTTCCAACATTAAAATTTACACTTTTAGCAGCACTTTGTGGCATTTTATTTTCTTCTGATGTTGCCGTTTGGAATATTGCTATTCAGGATTCGAGTGCAACACAAGCTTCCTTATTGACCAATTTATCTCCGCTTTGGGTTGGTATTGGTTCTTTCTTCTTTTTGAAAGTAAGACCTGCAACCAATTTCTGGATTGGAACTGTCGTTTCGTTATTCGGAATGATCACTTTGGTTGGTTTCAGTTTTTTTATGGATTTAAATTTTAATCAGGCTTTTCTATTTGCCGTACTCTCCGGAATTTTATATGCGATTTATCTTTTGGTCAGTAAAAATGTCCTTTCGCAAGTTGATGTTTTATCCTTTATGACGATTAGTTTAATTGCCTCAAGTATGTATTTGGGAATCCTTTGTTATTCTTTAAATCAACCTTTTACCGGGTTTTCGAATACTGGCTGGTTTGTATTAATTCTTCAGGCAGTAATTTGTCAATTGTGTGCCTGGCTATCGGTCAGTTATGCAACACAACACATGCGTGCTACAAGGGTTTCGTTAAGTTTGCTGAGCCAGGCAATAATTACTTCAATATTAGCTTGGTTGTTTTTAGAAGAACAAATAACTTTACAAATGGTTTTCGGCGGGATTATTTTGCTTTTCGGAATCCGCATCACGTTTTATAACAAAACAATTGCTTTAAAGAGATTGTTTTCTTATAATTAAATTTCTTGCTGATTTTGCAGATCAAACAGATTAAAATCTTTTAAATCCAATCAATTTATGGCGAAAATTAAAATAGATATTTGCTCTGTCATGGCAAAACCTGAAACAAACAAAACCTGAAACAAAATATTTTATGTTACATAAAAATAAAATCCCTAATTTAAAAGTAATCGCATTCGATGCTGATGATACTTTGTTTGTAAACGAACCTTATTTTCAGGAAACTGAGCATAAATTTTGTGCGCTGATGGAAGATTATCTTTCGCATCAGGGCATTTCGCAGGAGTTGTTTAAGATTGAAATCGGTAACCTGCCTTTATACGGATACGGAATAAAAGGTTACATCCTCTCGATGATTGAGGCCGCCATGAATATCTCGAACAATACAATTCCGGTTGAAGTCATTGAAAAAATTATTCAATATGGAAAAGAATTACTCGAAAAACCAATCGAACTTCTGGACGGAATCGAGGAAACCCTTCAGTCTTTACACGGAAAATACAAACTGGTCGTAGCCACAAAAGGCGATCTGAAAGATCAGCACAGCAAATTGCATCGCTCTGGTTTAGGACATTATTTTCATCATATCGAAGTAATGTCAGACAAACAGGAAATCGATTATGAAAAACTGCTTGGACGTTTAGATATTCAGGCTCATGAATTTTTAATGATTGGAAACTCCTTAAAATCAGATGTTTTACCCGTACTCGGCATTGGCGGTTATGCCGTTCATATTCCGTTTCACACGACCTGGGAACATGAAAAAATCAATCACAAAGTTGAACATGAACATTTTAGCACTTTTGAAAAAATTACAGAAGTAGTTCACAAGTTATTATAATGAAAACCCTTTTAGACTTAGAAAACTGGAACCGAAAAGAGCATTTTGAGCATTTTAACAAAATGGATGAACCATTTTTTGGCGCAACAGTCGAAATAGATTGTACAAAAGCCTGTCAAACCGCTAAAAACCAAAAAACTTCTTTTTTCATCTTTTACCTGTACAAAACTTTAGCAGCAGTGAATTCAATAGAGAATTTTAGATACCGAATTTCAGAAAACAAGATTTACATTAACGACCGAATTGATGCTTCAGCAACTATTGGCCGAAAAGATGGCAGTTTCGGATTTTCATTAATGGAATATAATCCTGTTTTCAGGATTTTTGAAAAGAATGCTTATGCAGAAATTGACCGGATTCAAAATACTACCGGACTTTTTACAAGATCGTTTGATGATGATAATTTAATTCATTTTTCGGCAATTCCGTGGCTCAATTTTACTTCGCTTTCACATGCACGCAGTTATTCGTATCCGGACAGCTGTCCTAAAATTTCTTTTGGAAAAATGATTACCTTAGACAATGGTAAAAAAACAATGCCTATGTCTGTACATGTTCATCACGGATTAATGGATGGAATTCATCTAGGGAAATTCGTGGATCTTTTTCAGGAACTCATGAATCAATAGGAAAATAAACGGAACAATTTTTGAGCAGCAAAACACATGAAAAAACTACTACTTCTTTTGTGCGTGTTTTATAATACTGTCCTGCTAAGCCAAACAGTATTAAACTCTTTTGCATTAAATTTAAATGAACCTTTAGAAAATGGTCAGATTCTGAATATAGTAGACGTAAAAACAAAAGATATTTATGTTTTTGCCGCAGATGATAAATACATTAATATTTTAAAATACAATAAATCGCTTTTCCTCAAAGATCAATTTACTGATTCAATCAAAATGACAGAAAACAGATCTTTAATTGGACATAGTATTAGCGATGACGGAAACCCGCTTCTTTATTGGTCAACAAGTAATTTAAGAAACCTCCGAATTATTAAATATTTCATGGAAACGAAAACTTCCAGAGCTTTAAATTTTGATTTGCCTTCAAACACTGAATACATTATTACGACTTACCAGAAAAACAATCTTTTTTACATTCTGACTAAAGAAGCAAAACAACCGCATCTGTTACTTTATGAATTCAATGACGGAAAATGCATAATAAAAATGTTTGATTTATCTACAATTCAATTCGAAAATGAAAAAGGACAAAATGTAGCTTTCAATACCATTATTCGATATTATCCTATTGAAAAAATGGATACTGACTATTTTACTCCTTTGGATAAAACCATTAACAAAACCAAAATGTATGTATCAGACAATCATATCCTTTTGGTATTTGATTACGCTTTGAAAAAAACACAGATTTTAGATCTCAACCTCATTACTACTGATGTTACGGAGAAAAATTTTAATCAGCCTATAAGTAAAAACCCATCTAAATCTTCCAATTCTTTCTTTTACGAAAATAAAGTATTGCAAATCAAGTCGGGCAAAGAAGAGCTATTACTTGAGATCAAAGATTTTGATTCAGGTAAAACGCTTAAAAGTGTGGCTGTTTCAAAAAAAGATTCAATTGAATTTAAAAACTCTCCTTTCTTTTTACAGATAAACGCAAAAAAACCTCAGGAAATAAAAACAACAGAAAAATTCCTAAAACAGCTATCTGTATTAAACTCCGGAATAACAGCTTTTAAAAACAAGAATAACACCTTAATAACCTTTGGGGGATTTGCAGAATATCAGGTTTCAGGTTTTGACTATATACAGAGTAATGCACTGGCTGATTTTTTTGATAATGACTTTGGCGGCTATTCGGAGTACTCCAATAAAATGGTTTATTTTGATGCTATGCTCAATGCTGATTTAGAATTTGTAAACCAAAAACAAGCTGAGCCTCTGGCCATTGATAATCTCTATTATTATCTGAACACTAATAAAAACATAATACTTCAAAACACGCTTAAACTTAAAGATTACTACATTTTAAGCTATTACGACACCGCTTCCAGACAATTTATCATGCGTAAATTTACAGATGGCTTTATAAATGACAATCCCGGAAATCCAATTATGAACAAGGCATTGTTATCTCATCCTGCCGAATTTAGCAAGATTAAATTTAGAAAAGATTAATCCAAATGCATTCATGTTTTTCCAGTTTACCAGAAAAGTTATAACTTATTTTCATTATTTTTATAAAAAAGACACACATTATGCTATCAAAAAATATTGAAACGGCTTTAAACAAGCAAATCCGCATAGAAGCAGAATCTTCGCAAACTTATCTTTCTATGGCTTGCTGGGCTGAAGTACATGGATTAGAGGGAATCGCCCAATTTATGTACACCCAATCAGATGAAGAGCGTGCGCACATGCTCAAATTGATAAAATATGTAAATGAGCGCGGAGGACATGCTCAGATTACCGACCTTAAAGCACCAAAAACAAGTTATTCAACATTCAAAGAAATGTTTGAAACGCTTTACAACCACGAAATTTTTGTTTCGGAATCCATCAACGAACTGGTTCACATTACTTTTGAAGAGAAAGATTACGCAACACATAACTTTTTACAATGGTATGTTTCTGAACAAATCGAGGAAGAGGCCACAGCTAAATCTATTCTGGATAAAATCAACTTAATTGGTGATGATAAGGGCGGACTTTACTTGTTTGACCGTGATATTCAGCAGTTAACCGTTACCAGCTCAATAGCAATTAATCCAAAATAAAAAAGTTAAAATTTATTTAGAATATATAAAAATAATATTTTCTTTTTATATTTGTTCCTGTTTTTAATTCAGAACAAAAGTGGGCAAGAAAGAAAAGGACAAGGACAAAAAAAAGGATAAAAAGAAAAATAAAAACGCAGCTATCCTGGACAAACTCAAGAAGGTTGAAAATTGTAAATCGTCTTGTTGTGAGAAATATAAAAAGAGCGAAAAAAAACGCTGTTCACGCTGTCCTATGTTTGATTTATTCAAGAAAACAGCCTAACTATATATAACAAAACCCACCCGATTTTTCTGGTGGGTTTTTTAGTTTTAAATTGCGGTTAACTTCTGATTTTTAAAGACTCAAATTTATATGGAAAACCAAATCATTATTCCCAAATCTGCTCTTGATTTTTTACAGCTGCTTAAAGAAAACAATAACAAACCCTGGTTTGAAGCCAATAAACCAAAATACCTCACTGAATTAAATCATATTGAATCTTTTGCAGATGCATTGCTTCAGGAACTTTCTAAAACGGATGTTTTGGAAACTACTTCTGGCAAAAAAAGTGTGTACAGAATATATCGTGATATTCGTTTTTCTAAAGATAAAACTCCCTTTAAGACCTTTTGGGGAGGAAGTTATACTCGTGCAACTGCAGCAAGACGCGGTGGTTATTATTTTCATTTGGAAAAAGGAAACAGTTTTTTTGCAGGTGGTTTTTGGGGACCAAATGCAGCTGATTTAAAACGCATCAGAACCGAATTTGCACAGGATCCGGAAACCTTTCAGAAGATTTTAAATTCGAAATCTTTCGTCAGCAATTTTGGCACTTTACAAGGTGAACAGCTCAAAACAAAACCAAAAGGTTTCGATGTAGATCATCCGGCAATTGATCTGCTTCGTTTCAAACAATTTTTGGTAATTAAACATTTTACAGATGATGAAGTATTAAGTCCTGTTTTCTTAGAAGAGGCTTTGGAAGCATTCAAAAACATGAGACCCTTTTTTGATTATATGAGTGAAGTACTTACAACGGATAACAATGGCGCTTCAGTTTTATAAAACTATTACCTAAATAGAAAAAACCGACAGGTTTTTAAAGCCTGTCGGGTGCAACCAACAAATAAAAATCTTATTTGCTAAGCAGCAAAATTTCGTTTACTACAATTTCCGTAACATAACGTTTTTCTCCGTTTTTATCATCGTAGCTTCTGTGTGTCAGTTTTCCTTCAACGGCGACTTCCTTTCCTTTCACCACATATTTTTCGATAATTTCGGCTGTTTTCCCCCAGGCAGTAACCCGGTGCCATTCGGTTTGCTCTACTTTTTCACCTTTATCGTTAGTGTACTTGTCGTTAGTGGCGATGCTTAAATGCGCTAATTTTCTTCCGCTTTCTAATGTTTTGATTTCAGGATCATTCCCTACGTTACCGATTAATTGTACTTTGTTTTTCATTGCGTATACTATTTTTAAGGTTTATATAAAATTGAATTCATTCGTCAAATTCAACAGTGCAAAGATGTAGCGGGTTTCAAAAATTAGTCGGTTGTAAACTATTTACTTTCGGTTGTAACTGTTTGTAAACGTTTGTAAATGGAAAATAATTTAGTATATTTGAGTTAGGCAACATTTAAAGATGGACAACAACCAACAAATCTCTGAAAGAAAATACGCAGCCAATTTAGCTCGAAAATATCTTAGTGGAGAAATCTCCAAAAATGAAATATTAAGTAAATTACCTAATCAGGTAAAAGATTTTAAAATTCAACTTCTTTACAATCATATTATCAAAAAACCTAAGAAGAGCTGGTTTTTCTTGCCATCAAAAGAAAAATTTAAAAAATTCATATTAGAAGCATACGAAATAATTGAATATTTAGAATCAGATAAATTAAGATTCAAAACCATGAAAACGCTTTTTAAACAATTATGGTTGGAATCTAATGAATGTAATGAACCAATTGAAAATATAGGAATACATATTTATGAAGTTTCAAAAATAACCTCTACTCCTAAAATTGAAATTATGAGATACTTAAATTTATTAATTGAGAAAAATTATATTACAAAAATATCTGATCAACCCTATCTTTATAAATTTACTGAAAGTGGAAAAAATATAAAAACCGATTCAGCAATTGAAGAGATAATAATGACCGTTGATTAACAGCTACAAAGATTTGGTCAATCCTCTTAATGTGAAGTTGGTTTTGTTTTTCTGATAATTAGTAACTCCAAAAAAAGAACTTAATCTAAATCCTAATAAATTATAGTAGCAGAACAAAACCACACAAAATGAAAACACAAATCAACAAAGTAGAATTACGAAATTTAGAATTTGACGAATACAAACAACTAAAAAGTTCGATGGTGAAGTAGAAGGCTCAGCTTTGTCCCTCATTGTTGATGAAAAATAATTAGTAGATTTTAAGAAAAAATGATCCGAAAACAACTAAATGTTAGTTCGAGTGTTTTGGCTGATATATTTCTTTTGAAAATAAAAATTCATTAGCCAAAAATGTATCCAAAAGTCTTGTTTACATAAAAATTCTGGATAGAATTTCATAAAAAATGCTATCACTATTTTATAAAATCACTTGAACTGATGAAAAAAATTTGAAAAACCATACAGTATAATTAGCCCTGAATACTTCACTTAATTCTATTTTACTGGAGTTCAGCGAACTGTTTTTGAGACGGTATCCTCGCAACGTAGTGAAGAAGTATAGACCAAAGCAGGAACCCGTGTTAATAATACAAAACCATAATTCGGTCAAAAATAAAACAAATCAAGTTGCCCTATTTTCAACTTAAAAACTAAATAATGAAAACATGCCTTGAATGCTCAGAAAAAATTGTAGGCCGGGAAGACAAAAAGTTTTGCTCAGATAGTTGCCGTAATGCCTATAACAATAAAATAAACAAGGACAGTACTAATTTTATGCGGAATGTAAACAACAAGTTGCGTAAAAATTACCGTATTTTGTGTGAATTAAATTCGGAAGGAAAATCTAAGGCAACAAGAGAAAAAATGCTCAATAAGGGCTTTGATTTTGATTTTTTTACCAATATTTTGCAAACCAAAACAGGCAATACCTACTATTTCCTGTACGATCAGGGATATCGGTCTTTGGACAATGATTATTTTATGCTCGTAAAAAAAGAAATTTAATACCACACTATGAAAAAAAAACCTACTTCAATTCTGGCTTTTTTAGGAGTCTTAGGAATTCTGGCCATCATCTTTGCCTCTATGATGCCCCAGTATATCTCGAAAGATGAAGAAGCCCTTGCCGAATTCTCAACAGAACGAGCCCTAAACCAGGTTCAGATTATAGCCCAAAAGCCCCATTTTGTTGGCTCTACAAATCATGAATTAGTTGCTAATTACCTTATACTGGAATTAAACCGAATAGGTTTGGAAACCAGTATTCAGGAAGGGTTTACCCTTAATAATAAAGGTCTTTTGGTTAAATCCAAAAATATCCTGGCCCGCAAAAAAGGAACTTCCAGTTCAAAAGCCCTTTTATTACTTTCGCACTATGACAGCGCCCCGCATTCTTTTTCTAAAGGAGCAAGCGATGATGCCTCAGGAGTAGCCACTATTCTTGAAGGTGTCCGTGCTTTTTTATATGCCAATGAAAAGCACAAAAACGACATCATTATCCTTTTCTCAGATGCCGAAGAATTAGGTTTAAACGGTGCTGACCTATTTGTGAATCAGCACCCATGGTCCAAAGATGTTGGTTTAGTCCTGAATTTTGAAGCAAGAGGTTCATCGGGTCCAAGCTATATGCTGATGGAAACCAATCAGGGAAATCAGGCACTTGTACAAGAATTTAGTAATGCCAAAACAAAGTATCCGGTTTCAAATTCGTTGATGTACAGCATTTATAAAATGCTCCCAAATGACACTGACTTAACAGTTTTTAGAGAACAGGGAAATATTCAGGGTTTCAACTTTGCCTTTATCGATGGTCATTACAACTATCACACCCAGCAAGACGACATCCAGCATTTAAACAAAACCACATTGGCACATCAGGGTTCTTATTTGATGCCGCTTTTAAAATACTTCTCCAATATTGATTTAAACTCTACTCATACTACTCAGGACAATGTTTATTTTAGCGTTCCGTTCGGGTTCTTTATAAATTATCCCTTTTCATGGGTTTTCCCTATGAGCATCATCGCTTTGGGGCTACTGATATTATTTATTTTCGTAGGGAAAGCAAAGCGTGTTATTTCTTTCAGAGAAATTTTCAGAGGATTTGTACCTTTATTAGGTTCAACGATTATTACAGGTCTTGTTACTTTTTTGGGATGGAAAATAATTTTGCAGGTTTATCCGCAATATTCGGATTTGCTGAATGGATTTACATATAACGGACATGCTTATATCGGTGCATTTGTGACACTAAGTATTGCCATCTGTTTTGCTTTTTATCACCATTTTTCAGAAGAAAAAGTAACAATGAACCATTACGTAGCTCCACTGCTACTCTGGATCATCATCAATTTGATATTAGCCAATCATTTAACAGGTGCAGGATTTTTGATTATTCCGGTTTTTTTCGGAATCATTCTATTTGGGATTTTTATATTTACCAACCATTTCAGCGTTGGTTTAAATTTATTATTCTGCATTCCCGCACTGGCAATTATCGCTCCTTTTATTGTGATGTTTCCGATTGGTTTAGGTTTAAAGATCCTTTACGGAAGTGCCATTCTTACCGTTTTGCTTTTCGGATTATTGCTGCCTTTATTTGGATCATTCGCTAAAAAAGGAATCTGGACGATGCTTTTTTTCGCCATTTCTATCAGCTTTTTTGTTTATGCAGGTTATCATTCCGCTTACGAACCCGGAAAAGCAAAATCAAACAGTTTGTTATATGTTTATAATGCCGATACCGATTCTGCTGTCTGGACAACTTACGACACCAATCTGGACGACTGGACCAGAAACTATCTTGGAAATATAAATCAGAAAGCGGTTGGTTTAAACAACCTGCCAATAGCGAGCAAATACAATACTGCTTTTACCTACAGCGATATTGCCCCTAAAGTTGATCTTCCAAGACCAACGATTTCATTTTTAAGAGACAGCCTTATCGGAAGCAAAAGATACCTGAAAATAAAAATTACTCCAAATCGAAAAGTCAATCGTTACGATATCTACGCCAATCCAAAAATGAGTTTTTATAATTTTAAAGCCAATGGTGTTTCGACTTCAGGACAAAAAGGAAATCTTCTGGAAAGAAAAGACAGCAAAATTTTATGTTATTATGTCGTACAAAACGAGCCTCTTGTCTTGGAATTCATTATTAATAAATCAACTATTTTTGACATGGATTTAATCGAAAGCTCTTTCGATTTAATGACTAATCCGTTGTTTGATATTAAACCAAGAAGCAACTGGATGATGCCAACTCCTTTTGTTTTAAATGATGCTATTTTGATTCAACAAAAAATAAAAAGATACGTTCCTCAAATAAAACCAGTTGAAAATGATCCGGTTATTCATCATTTAGCTGTTGCAAAAGACAGTTTAAAGCCTGTAATGAAAATTAAAAAAGAAGTAATAAACCACCAACAGTAATATCTAAAAAAATTAGGGCAGACTTATCAAAATAGTCTGCCTTTTTATTTAACACGCACATTCAATTTTCAGTCCGCCTTTATTTCCTTGCGTTCCTTCCGTTGCATATCCATCAAATTTCCACCACGCTATTCCGCCAATTAATTCTTTTACCCTGAATCCCAAACGGCTCATGTTTAATGCGCCTTTTGTCGAAGCATTGCAACCAATTCCGTCGCAATAAGTTACGTATAAAACAGCCTTATCTAAATGCTGCGTGGTTTCTAAATTCATTTCACGATGCGAAATATTAATCGCGTTCGGAATATGTTCTGCCTCAAATCCAAAAGGTTTCCTGGCATCAAGTGCAATTATTTTTTCTCCTTTGTTCATTGCTTCAAATAAATCTGAGGGATCCATTTCGAACGCCAGTTTATTTTCATAAAATTTAATCTGATCTTCCATTGTTTATTTAGTTTTCGTTTTTTCAAAAGTAGCTGAACATTTAATTCCATAAAAACGAAAAGAATTCATGAATCACATTATTTTTTTTCATAGAAAAGCCAGTCTGAAATTTTGTTTCTTTGTGTATCAATACTATCAAAATGGAAATACGTCACTTAAAATTGATAAAAGCAATAGTTGAAGAAGGCAGCATTACAAAAGCGATCGACAAACTTCATCTAACACAATCTGCCCTGAGTCATCAGCTCAAAGAAGCAGAATATCAGTTGGGCACCGCCATTTTTTTAAGAACCAACAAAAAACTGGTTTTGACAAAAGCCGGCGAAAAAATTTATGAACTCGCCAATGAAATCCTGAACAAACTCTCAGAAACTGAAACCCAGATCAAACAAATGATTTTTGGAGAACATGGCGAAATCAGAATCAGCACCGAATGTTTCTCGAGTTATCACTGGCTTCCTTCAGTTTTAAAACAATTCCATCTTTTATATCCAAATGTTGAATTGAAAATTGTAATCGAAGCGACTCATATTCCTTTGCAGAAACTTCTGGACAATACAATTGATATTGCCATTATAAGTGATCCTATTAAAAACAGTAATATAAAATACACCGAACTTTTTCAGGACGAAGTAATGATGGTCGTATCTGAAAATCATTCCTGGGCAGATAAAAAATATGTCATTGCAGAAGATTTCATCAATGAACACCTGATTATTCATTCATTGCCGATGGAAACCGTTACCATTCATCAGTTTCTTTTGGCTCCAGCCAAAGTGACTCCAAAGAAAATCACGCCAATGCCTTTGACAGAAGCCTCTCTGGAAATGGTAAAAGCCGATATGGGCGTAATGTCAATGGCAAAATGGGCCGTTCAGCCTCATTTGAAGTCGAGTTCAATAAAAGCCATTAAAGTGACTAAAAATGGTTTGAAAAGAAAACACTTTATCGCTACACGAGCCAATGAAAATTATCCTGATTATTTCAATCATTTTATTCACTTCCTGCAAACCGAAATTAACCTGCAATGGAATATTCAATAAGAAACTGCGAAATAGCTGATTTACCTAAGTTAATCATGCTATGCCAACAACATGCTGAATTTGAGAAAGCCGAATTTTCCACAGAGGGAAAAAAACAAAGTCTGAAAAATGCTCTTTTTGGTAAAAATCCGAAATTATTCTGTCTGGTCGTAGCCATAAAAGAAACAATCATTGGTTATGTATCCTACACTTTTGATTTTTCAACCTGGGATGCCGCTACATTTTTATATATGGATTGTTTGTTTCTTGAAGCAGAAGCCAGAGGTTTCGGAATAGGAGAAGTACTAATCGAAAAATTAAAAGAAATTGCAACTACAAACAACTGTGTCAATATGCAATGGCAAACACCAGAGTTCAATGCCAGAGCCATTAAATTTTACAACAGAATTGGTGCAAAGAGAAAAGACAAAGTCCGATTTACTTTAACTTTGTAAAATATTAATCTCGCAAAAACGTAAAGTTTTTTAGTGTTTTATGCAGATTTAAAAAGATCTAAGCTGATTTTCGCTGATTAAAAAAATAATCTGCGAGAAAGAAAAAAGCTTCTTTATCCTTAATCTCAAAAAAATGACAAAAATAAGCATACTTGGCTGTGGCTGGTTGGGCTTACCGCTAGCAAAAAGACTAATCGAAAAAGGAAATTCAATAAACGGTTCCACTACTTCAGAAAACAAACTTTCTATCTTAAAAGAAGCTGGTATAAATCCGTTTTTGGTTGCGCTTGAAAGCGAAAGTGTTTCTGAAAGCATCAATGACTTTTTAGCGGAAAGCGAAATCCTGATTATCAATATCCCACCAAAATTGCGGACTGTCAATCCCAATTCTGAAAAAAAAATTTTTGTCGAAAAAATCAAAAATCTCATTCCTTTTATAGAAAAATCGACGGTTAAGAAAGTGCTTTTTGTAAGTTCAACATCCGTTTATGGTGATAATAATGATTCTGTAACTGAAGAAACTAAACCGAATCCAGATACTGAAAGCGGAAAACAATTGGTTTTAGCTGAAAAGCTTCTTCAAGAAAATCAAAACTTCAAAACCACTATTCTGCGTTTCGGCGGATTAATTGGAGAAGATCGTCATCCTGTGACTTCTTTGTCAGGAAAAGAAAACTTAGCAAATGCAGATGCTCCTGTAAATCTGATTCATCAAAACGATTGCATCAGCATCATTGAAGAAATCATAGACCAATCTAAATGGAATGACGTTTTTAATGCTGTTGCACCATTTCATCCAACTAGAGAAGATTATTACACGCAAAAAGCAGTGGAACAAAACCTGATTTTACCGAAGTTTAGTGCTGGGAAATCTAATAGTAAAAAGGTTATTTTAAGCGCAAAAATTGAAACCGTTTTGGATTATCAATTTAAGCTGGAAAATTATTAAGCAAAATATTAGCGAACTTTGCGAAAACCTTGTGTCTTTTGCGGTTAAAACCAAGAACTATGGAAACAGCTTATATCAATTCGCCTCTCGGTATCACCAAAATTATTGGTGATAAAAACGGTATTTCAGTAATTTCTGTTTCCGATGTTGGAACAAGTGAAGTCTCAAAAACCATTCCTGAAGTTCTGAGTGAAGCTGTTTCGCAGTTAAACGAATATTTCGAAGGCAAAAGAACCGATTTTGACTTAAAACTAAATCCAAAAGGAACCGAATTTCAACAGAAAGTCTGGAAAGCCTTATTGGAAATTCCGTATGGAAAAACAGTAAGTTATATGGATCAGACTAAAAAGCTTGGCGATGTAAAAGCAATTCGGGCTGTAGCAGCGGCAAATGGTAAAAATCCGCTTTGGATTGTGATTCCGTGTCATCGGGTTATTGGTACAAACGGATCTCTTACGGGTTATGCAGGAGAAATATGGCGCAAAAAATGGCTTTTGGAGCACGAAAGTCCTTCTGTACAACAAAGTTTATTTTAAAACACAAATTTCACAGATTTTTACAAATTAATTTATAGCTTTATATTTACAAAATGGTAGATTTGGTGTAATGTTTTTACCAAAAAATTGGTGTTAATTAGTGTAATCCGTGTTTAAAGAAAATGATTGAAAAAATAAACCTCAACAACATTTTATTTCTCGATATAGAAACTGTTCCTGAAGAAGAGAATTTCAATTCGCTTGACGCAGAAATGCAGTCACTTTGGGATTTAAAAACGCAATATCAGCGTAAAGACGATTTTACTCCTGAAGAATTTTATGACCGTGCCGGAATTTGGGCTGAGTTTGGAAAGATTATCTGTATTTCAGTTGGGTATTTTACCATCAAAAGTGATATTCGGAATTTCAGGGTAACTTCTTTTTTTGGAGAAGAAAAAAAGATCCTGAAAGACTTTAATAATCTTCTGAACAATCATTTCAATCAGCCACAACATCTTTTGTGTGGGCACAATGCCAAGGAATTTGATATTCCGTTTCTCGCACGCCGAATGATTATCAACCAAATTGCAATTCCGGACAAACTGAATTTATTCGGCAAAAAGCCATGGGAAATTCCACATCTGGATACGTTGGAATTATGGAAGTTTGGTGATTACAAACACTTTACTTCTTTAAAATTACTGACCAAAATCCTCGGAGTTCCCTCACCAAAAGGCGATATTGATGGCAGTCAGGTAGCACAGGTGTATTACGTAGAAAAAGACATAGACAGAATTGTAACCTATTGCGAAAAAGATACAATAGCCGTAGCACAGATTTTTCTTCGTTTGCGCAGGGAAGATTTATTGATTGAAGAAGAAATTATTCATGTATAGTTTTTTGGGCTGCAAAGTTACAAAGGCTCTGAGTCTCGCAAAATTGAAATGAACTTCAATAACTTATATGATTTAAAACCAAATAAATACCATCAGGAAGTTTTACATCACCGGCATGTTTCTCCTTAGGAAATTGTGAAGCTCCTATTTTATTGGAACATCAACCCAAAGCGTTTTCTAAAAACGGAAAAGCCACGGGTATCTGAAAAAGAACAATCAAAAAAAGAGCATGCCAAAATCAAAACAGACTTTTTTAATACAACCGAGAATCATAAAAAAGCAGTTCTTTTTGAAGGGATTACATCTTTTTAAAAGTACTTAGAAACAAAAATTGTGATTGAATACACTAATTTTAATGATTTATTTTATTTTCTCTCGTAAATTTTAAAGACAAATTCAAATTAAATTAATTTCGTGTTAACTACGAAATTGACTTTTGCAATTGTCATTGCAATTGATTTATTACATTTACAAAAAATTACAATTATGGTATTAAGCAGATTTTGGTTAGCGATTTTTATTTCTTCGATTGTCTTTATTGTCATCAGCCTTTTTTCACAAAATAATTATACCATTGATTATGTTTTGAATGGTAAAAAAGACGATCCTATTCTGGTTTCAGAGAAATATGCTGAACAGCTTCCTGCTTTTATAAAAGACAGCATCAAAAACGCTCCGGATCAAACGATGATTATCGATCGTGATACGCTTAATGCCGACACCACGTATGTTTATAAAAATAAAACGGTAAAAATATACAGCGGTGTTCAAAAATCGGATGGTTTATTGCCAACTTGTAAAAACACGCTTGTTGATTTAATCTTGCCTCTTATCGCTTATCTGGCTTTTTTCTGCGGATTGATGGAACTTCTGATTATTTCAGGAGCATCAGGAAAATTAGCAAAAGGCCTAAGCCCGGTATTTGTAAAAGTGTTTCCGAGTATTCCAAAAAACCACCCTTCCATTTCGTATATGACGCTGAACTTCGCTGCCAATTTCTTAGGACTGGATTCGGCTGCGACTCCTTTTGGATTAAAAGCCATGGAAAGTCTTCAGGAAATAAATCCCGATAAAGACAGGGCGAGCGATGCACAAATTATGTTTATGTGCCTTCATGCTTCCGGTTTAACTTTAATTGCAACTTCGATTATTGGCTATCGTGCAGCTGCCAATGCCAGCAATCCGGCCGATGTGATGCTACCGTGTATCATAACTTCTTTCATTGGTACAATTGCTGCTTTTTTAATTGTGGGTGTTAAACAAAAAATCAATTTCAAAAGTGCTTCTTTGGTTATCGCTTTAATCATGTTGATTGCTGCAATCATTGGATTGTTAATGTATGTGAATCACTTAGATTTGATAGGAAAGAACCTTTTTACTTCTAATCTTTCTGCATTAATATTAATTGCTATTATTGCCTTTACTTTACTTTTTTCTTTCATCCATGAAAAGAAATTTACTGAAGCCAATACAACAGTTTTTGAATCGTTTGTTGTCGGGGCAAATAACGGAGTTAAAACCGGAGTTACGATTTTCCCTTATGTTATGGGAATGCTGGTAGCAATTTCCTTATTCAGAAACAGCGGATTATTTGAAATTATCAGTGATGGAATTGCATTTGTCTTTTCGAATATGGGAGTCAGTAAAGAAATTACTAACGCCTTACCTGTAGCCATGTTACGTCCGTTTAGCTCTGCCGGATCACGCGGATTTTTAATTGATTCCATGAATACTTTTGGAGCTGATTCCTTAACAGCAAGACTGAGCAGTATTTTTCAATGCAGCGCCGAAAGTACGTTTTATGTGATTGCGGTTTACTTTGGTTCTGTGAATATCAAGAATACCCGTTATGCGTTGGGAACGATGTTATTAGTGGATTTGATTTGTGTAATTACGGCTATTTTTGTGGCTAGTTGGTTTTTTTAATTTGATGTAAACATTCAGAGTTCAAAAATTCCGTAGGAATGATATGTATTGTAGCGACGGATTTTAATCCATTGAAAACAGATTTGAACGTTTCAATAAGTTCAGTAGGAACGGATCATATAATATTCGCAAACTTTATAGAATTTAATGAGTTTCATAATCAACAATAAAGTTGCTAAACGTATATAATTCAAATTCTTTCTTAGGTAAATAATTTTTAACTTTGTCAAAAACAAAGAAATGATTGATTTTATATACCAGGATCCCTATCCTATTTTAAAAGATGAAACACAATACCGCAAAATTTCTTCAGATTTTGTAAAAGTTGAAAAATTTGGAGAACGCGAAATTCTTACTGTTGATCCAAAAGGATTGGAATTATTAGCTGAAGAAGCTTTAACAGATGTTTCGTTTATGTTGAGAACGACACATTTGCAAAAACTAAGAAACATTCTGAACGATCCGGAGGCAACGGATAATGATCGTTTTGTAGCTTATAATTTACTTCAAAATGCTTCTGTTGCTGCTGAAGGTCAGTTGCCAAGCTGCCAGGATACCGGAACTGCAATTGTAATGGCCAAAAAAGGTGAAAATATTTTTACCGGAGTAGATGATGCAGAATGGCTGAGCAAAGGAATTTTCAATACGTACCAGAAACGTAATTTAAGATATTCTCAGATTGTACCGATTTCGATGTTTGAAGAAAAAAATTCAGGATCAAATCTTCCGGCACAAATCGATATTTATGCGAAAAAAGGGGCTTCTTACGAATTCTTATTTATGGCAAAAGGTGGCGGATCTGCGAACAAAACCTACTTATATCAACAAACAAAATCGTTATTAAACGACAAATCCCTTGACGCTTTCATTCGTGCTAAAATCAAAGACTTAGGAACATCTGCCTGTCCACCTTACCATTTGGCTTTGGTGATTGGAGGAACCTCTGCCGAAGCAAATTTAGCAACCGTAAAAAAAGCATCTGCAGGCTACTTTGATAATTTGCCTACTTCAGGAAACATGGCCGGTCAGGCGTTTCGTGATTTAGAGTGGGAAGAACGTGTTCAGAAAATCTGTCAGGAAAGTGAAATTGGAGCTCAGTTTGGAGGAAAATATTTTACACATGATGTTCGTGTAATCCGTTTACCACGTCACGCAGCTTCCTGCCCGGTAGGATTAGGTGTTTCTTGCTCTGCAGACAGAAATATTAAAGGAAAAATCACGAAAGACGGAATCTTCCTTGAACAGTTAGAAACGAATCCAAAACAATTTTTACCGGAAACAGCACCACATTTAGAAGCTCCGGTTGAAATTGATTTAGATCAGCCAATGGCCGATATTTTAGCCAAATTATCACAATACCCAATCAAAACCCGTTTGAAACTAAACGGAACTGTTATTGTAGCCCGTGATATCGCACACGCAAAAATCAAAGAATTATTAGACGCCGGAAAACCAATGCCGGACTACTTTAAAAATCACCCGGTTTATTATGCAGGTCCTGCTAAAACTCCTGAGGGAATGGCTTCCGGAAGTTTTGGCCCAACAACTGCCGGACGTATGGACGTTTATGTGGATGAATTCCAAAAACATGGTGGCAGTATGATTATGCTGGCTAAAGGAAACCGTACCAAACAAGTGACGGATGCCTGCAACAAATACGGTGGATTCTATTTAGGATCTATCGGAGGTCCGGCCGCTATTTTAGCTCAGGACAATATCCTTAAAGTTGAAGTGGTTGATTTTGAAGAATTAGGAATGGAAGCTGTTCGAAAAATTACCGTAAAAGATTTCCCTGCTTTTATTATTACCGATGATAAAGGAAATGATTTTTTTGAGAATTTATAAAGTGAGAAACTAATTTTCTAAAGATATTATATAGAAAAACCGCCCTATCAGGCGGTTTTATTAATTTATATTATACTATAAAGAATAAAATTATTTTTTTATGAACTTTTTGATTACTCTTTTTTGACCAATATTCAATTCAATAAAATAGATTCCTGCACTTAATTTGCTTACATCAATTGATCCTTCAGAAAACTGACCTGAACTCACCAGCTGACCTAATGCATTTGTAATTGTAAACTCAGAACCCTTTTCCTCAAATGATGAAATATTCAGTTCATTTTCAACTGGATTTGGATATAAAGTTATTTCAGGACTTGCTTTATCTGTGTCAGCAATTAATTCATTAACAACTACAGTTCCTGCAGCGGTAATGTTTATCGAATAGTCTTCAACTTGTCCATAGGAAAAAGACTCACAGGCTGTTGGAATTCCGTTGTATTTCATAGAAATTCTCATTGTTGTGGTTCCTAAAGTCGCTGTTGCAGGAATTGTAATTGAGCCTGTAACCGGAGTAGTTGTCGAAGCTGCTTTTGTCCAAACTGTTTCGCCGGAATCAGTAAAATCACCATCTTTATTATAATCAATAAACACAGCATAACCTTCACTGTATACTGAAGATGCCCATGTTGGTGTAATCGTAATAGTATACGCGGTTCCTCTGCTGGCATTAGTAGAAACTGATGTGAAGTTTTCATAACCGGTTGTTGCAGTAGAAGTATTGCTAATAGTACCAAAAACAACTTTACCAATTCTTTCGTCTGTTGCATCATTTCCTTTTGATGTACAATATGTTACTGTACCCGCAAGTGTAGTAACATTTACTGTACTGCTTGATGCAGAAATATTTCCAGCTGCATCTTTGGCTTTTACAGAAAACGTATAAGCAGTTGAAGCGGTTAAACCTGTAACAGCATAAGTTGTAGTTGTAGACGAACCTTTTAAAGTTGTTCCTTGGTAAATATCATATCCTGTTACTGCTACATTATCTGTTGATGCTGTCCAGGATAAATTAGTAGTTGTAGCAGTTGTACCAGAAGCTGCTAAAGCTGTTGGTGCGGAAGGCGCAGTTATATCACTTGATCCACCAGAATAAGCTGCTCCAACACCCACTGCATAAAATGCATTTGTTGTTGCAATAACTTCAGCAGAACCTGCTCCGTATAAATCAATAGCTGACTGTATTCCAGAAGTTCTGGCATTCGCATACGTTGAATTGGAAGTTAAATAAACACTTTCTAAACGGTAAGCAATTTTTGCCGCTTTGTCAATTGTTATTCCGGTAACATTATAGGCATTTCCAAGATCATTTGTACCTGATTTACCTATAGACAGGATATAAAACCAGTGATTTAATACCCCTGAGTTTGTATGAACCCCACAATAATCATTACTGCTTGTTGGCGTACAGTTTACGTTTACCCAATTGGTTCCGCCATAAGTATCCGGCTGACCTTCAGAGTTTGGATCACTCATAGAACGTAAAGCTGCATGACCTGATCTTCTTTCTATATCTTCACCAATTAACCAGGTAGATTTTGTAGGTGCTGCACGATATTCGATACAGGCTCCCCAAATATCAGAAAAAGCTTCATTCATCGCTCCCGATTCTTTTTGATATGCTAAATTTGCAGTATACGTACAAACAGCATGACCTATTTCATGTCCGGCAACATCCATTGAAGTTAAGATATCAAACCCTCCTGTTCCGCTTCCGTCACCATAAGTCATAACACTTCCGTTCCAGAAAGCATTATTATTGCTAGAATATCCGGCTGCGATTAAATTATAATGCACATAACTTTTAATTTTGGCACCGGCATTATCATAACTGTTTCTTCCATGTACAGCCGACCAATAATCGTATGTCATTTCGGCTCCCCAATGAGCATCGAGTGCCCCATTGTCTTTGTTTGTATTATTATATTCAGTGGCAGTCCAGTTATTATCAGTATCCGTAAAATTTGTAGTTGGATACGTTGCTGTTCTGGCTGAATTATAAGTCTGAATTCCATTTCCACGGGTTCCGTCAAGCAAAATATATGAAGACCCGCTTAGTGTCGTCTGAATTGTTTGGGTACCGCTGTAACGGGTTGCTGCATTTGCCGCAACTATCGCCTTTAAATTCGAATTCTCTTTTTTAGAAGCCACATTTACAGATTTTGAATTTCCGTGGCCGTACTCGCCAAGATGTTTTATAGTTGCATTATAAAACAATACTTTTCCGGTTATGGCATCTATATATAAATCACCACGACTTAATGGGTTTGTCGCATAAATATCAAATTTATATGCTAAATTAACTTTATCTGTAGTTCTTTCTGTTCCCTGAGCTTCCATATCAGGCAAAAAAACCAACTCTCCTTTAGGTTTCTCATAATTCATAGCTGCCGCATCTTCTGGAGAATCCCAAAGATATTGCTTGGCATCTGTGTAGAGAACGGCTTTGTTAAAAGCTTCCTGTGCCGAAAGTTTAGGCATTGTAACTGCATTTGTGATATTGTAAAACTCACCATTCATTGAAGCCAGCTTACCGTTTTTTGAATGTAATGTATAGTTTGCAAATTCTACTTTGATTCCTTGCTCGTATAGTTGAAACTTTTCATGCACATAACCTTCCTGGTCTGATTCTGTTTTAATTTTTGCAAAAGACTGATTGTCTTTTAAACCTAATTGCTCCTTAAAGACGGCATTAAAATCAGAGCCTTTGTAAGTAGATTGTTCACTAAAGGTAATTAAGCCAGGAAGTCCGTTTTCAGATAAATTTTTCTGACTTACGCGTTTGTCAGTTACCTGGGAAAATGCAGTTAAAGAAAATGTGAGCATAACAACTGTCGTAGTGACAATTTTTGGTAATTTTTTTTCCATAATAAAAGGGGTTTAAAATTGGTAATGGATTAAAAAAACAAAAATATTTACTGTAAGTAAATACTTTGATTTATGGCAAAAGTATTTTAATTTTGTTATTTAATCGATGAAATTTGCTTTTAATCGATGAAATACAACACTTTTTTCCTTAAACGCACTTTTATTTAACAATTTGTAAAGATTTTACAAAAATATATACTAAAATTAACATATTATTGAATCACAAAACGTTGTAAAACAGGCTTTATTAACTCCTTTTAAAAATAAAACAGGCCATTTTTTAAATTTATACTACAAAAAAAGCCAGCGTTTAAGCCAGCTTTTGATAAGTTCAAAAAAAAGAAATCATCTTATATCCATCTCCGGAATTTCTCCCTCTATAATTAATTCAGCTTCTGTTGAAGCTATGATATGCTCTACAGAAACTCCTGGTGCACGTTCTAAGAGCTTAAAACCCTTTGCGGTTACTTCGAGAACTGCCAGTTCCGTAACTATTTTTTTAACACAGCCTACACCAGTCAATGGCAAAGTACATTTTTTAAGTATTTTGGATTCTCCTGCTTTGTTGACATGCATCATGGCAACTATAATATTTTCGGCTGAAGCCACCAAATCCATCGCACCTCCCATTCCTTTTACCATTTTGTCAGGAATTTTCCAGTTGGCTATGTCTCCGTTTTCAGAAACTTCCATCGCGCCCAGAATCGTTAAATCTACTTTCTGGCTGCGTATCATTCCGAAACTAAAAGCCGAATCAAAAAAACTCGCTCCGGGAAGTGTGGTAATAGTCTGTTTTCCTGCATTGATAATGTCTGCATCTTCTTCTCCTGCAAAAGGAAAAGGTCCCATTCCCAAAACACCGTTTTCACTTTGAAATTCAACCGAAATATCATCCCGGACATAATTCGCAACCAAAGTTGGAATTCCGATTCCGAGATTAACAAAATATCGGTCTTTTACTTCTTTTGCAATTCGCTTTGCTATATCTTCTTTTGTTAACATATTTTCTTAATGTGTCAATTTATTGAATGTGCCAATTAAAAAATTTGATAATTAGATAATGCTCCGTTTCACGAAATCAACATTAATTATCTAATTGACAAATTATCTAATTACGCTCTTTGCCTTACAGTTCGCTGTTCAATTCTTTTCTCAAACTTTTCTCCCTGAAAAATACGCTGTACCATAATTCCCGGAATATGAATCTGATTTGGATCTAAGGTACCAACAGGAACCAGCTCTTCGACTTCAGCAATCGTAATTTTTGCTGCGCCCGCCATACAGGCATTAAAATTTCTTGCCGTTCCTTTGAAGATAAGATTTCCAGCCTCATCCCCTCTCCATGCTTTGACGATGGCAAAATCTGCTTTGAAAGCTTCTTCCATAATATGCATTTTTCCGTTGAACTCCCGAACTTCTTTTCCTTCGGCAACTTCGGTCCCGTAGCCTGCCGGAGTAAAAAATGCGGGAATTCCGGCTTGCGCAGCCCGACATTTTTCTGCCAGAGTTCCCTGAGGTGTGAGTTCGACTTCTAATTCACCCGAAAGCATCTGACGCTCGAACTCGGCATTTTCACCAACGTATGAAGAAATCATTTTTTTGATTTGTTTTTTCTGAAGAAGCAAACCTAAACCAAAATCATCAACCCCTGCATTATTAGAAATACAGATCAAATCCGATACCTGGGTTTTAACTAAAGCCGCAATCGTATTTTCTGGAATTCCGCACAAACCGAAACCGCCAAACATCAGAGTCATTCCAGATGCGATATCCTGAACAGCCTCCTCAACATTTTTAACTTTTTTTGTTATCATAACAAACTGACTTTATAATCTTATTATTTTATTAAAAATACGATTTTATGGTTATAAAAATAGCTATTTCATAAAAATAAAAAACAGCTACAAAAAAAATATCCCTTTAGATCTTTCGGATTTCAAAAGACTTAAAAGGATATTTAATATTATGAGATAATCTAATTACAGCTCAAACTCCTCTGTATTCTGTTCTGTCTGGGTTGTGTCTTTTACAACAGCGGCTGGTCGGCTATAACAATCCACTTTTATAGAAAGATTTTCCGGACGCTCAAACTCTGATTTTGAAACCTTAAGATCAGGATCAGCATAACATTTTTTCATAAAGTAAGCCCAAACTGGCAATGCAGCAGTTGCTCCCTGGCCGTAAGTCAAACTTTTAAAACGTGCCGAACGGTCTTCGCAACCAACCCAGACGCCCGTAACTAAATTTGGAACCATACCCATGAACCAACCGTCAGACTGGTTTTGTGTTGTTCCTGTTTTACCTGCAATTGGATTTGTAAACATATATGGATAACCTGTCCAGCGGTTGTCGCCACTTCCACCGCCCTGCGTACGTAAACGTGCGCCTGAACCAGTTTCTGTCACACCCTGAAGCAATTTGATTACAGCAAAAGCAATGTCTTTATTTAAAACATCATGCGATTCCGGAATTGGCTCATAAATAACCTCTCCGCTTTTGTTTTCAATTCGGCTCAAAAATTGTGGTTTTACATACACACCCTGATTCGCAAATGTGCTGTAGGCTGCCACCATATCTTCTACTGTAATATCAACAGCTCCCAAGGCAATTGAAGGCTGTACGGGAATTTCTGTTTTAACACCTAATTTTCGTGTCAGTTCTACAACGGCTTCAGGACCAGTTCTGTCTATTAATTTTGCAGAAACTGTATTGATGGAACCGGCTAAAGCCTGTTTTAAAGTCACCATCCCGCGGTAAGTGTGGTTTGAGTTTCTTGGTTCCCAGTCTTCTGTTACATGATGCCGCCCTTTATGAATCATGAATGGTCCGTCTAAAATGGAATCACAAGGAGACATATTCAATTGCTCAATAGCTGTTGCGTAAACAAATGGTTTAAATGTAGAACCTACCTGTCTTGCTCCCTGTCCTACGTGGTCGTATTGAAAATATTTATAATTGATTCCGCCGACCCAAGCTTTAATTGCTCCTGTTTGCGGTTCCATTGCCATTAAACCCGACTGTAAAAAATGCTTGTAATAACGAATGGAATCCATTGGTGTCATAACCGTATCACGCTCTCCTTTCCAGGTAAAGACTGTCATTTTTGTTTTTACTTTGAATGAAGCAATAATATCATCTTCGCTTTTGTCCATTTCTTTCATCTGAGCCCAACGAACAGAATTTTTCATCGCCTGCATCATGATCCTGTCTGTTTCAGCTTGGGTAATATTTACAAAAGGTGCATTTTTATTGTTTTTCATATCAATAAAAAACTGCTGCTGCAAATTTTTCATGTGTTCAGCAACCGCTTCTTCTGCATACCCCTGCATTCTTGAATCGATTGTCGTGTATATTTTCAGACCATCTTTATAAATATCATAATCAGATCCGTCCGGTTTTTTGTTATCTGCCATCCATTTCTTCATGTAATCCCGAAGAAATTCCCTGAAATAAGTTGCCATTCCCTCACGGTGGCTTTCTAATTTAAATTTTAAAGCTATCGGTAATGCCTTGTATTTTTCTTTTTGAGACTCAGTAATCATCTTGGCTTTTACCATCTGGCCCAGTACTACATCACGACGGTTTTTAACTCCCTCAGGATTTCGCAAAGGATTGTAAAGGGAGGAATTATTAAACATTCCAACTAAAATTGCCGATTCGTCTATAGTCAGGTCTTTTGGATCTTTGGAAAAATACGTCTGAGCTGCCGAACTTACCCCAACAGCGTAATTCCCGAAATCATACACATTACAGTACATCGCCAGTATTTCATTCTTAGTATATTGTCTTTCCAGACGAATGGCAATGATCCATTCTTTTACTTTTTGTACTATTCTAAAAGGCAAAAAGGTAGATCCGCCACGATGAAATAATTGTTTGGCTAACTGCTGTGTCAGGGTACTGGCTCCTCCATTGGTTCCCAAAGAAAAAACAGCACGTAAAGTCCCGCGGCCATCAATACCGGAGTGTTCATAAAAACGGGCATCTTCAGTTGCAACTAAGGCGTCTACAAGATTTTTGGGAAGGTCAGAATATTTCAGCTGTGACCTGTTGGTTTTAAAGTATTTACCAATTACAACTCCATCAGAAGAAATAATTTCGGTAGCTAAATTAGAATCCGGATTTTCTAAATCTTCAAAGGAAGGCATTGAACCAAAAATTCCCCATGAAGCAAATAAAAAGAAGGCCAGAATACCTAATAAACTGTATGCAAAAATTCTCCAAAATTTCTTTTGGTAATATTTAATATCTTTCGTGCTGTTTGATTGATTGTTTTTTTTGATAGCCATAACTTTTTCTAATCTTTTTGTTCTATTCTAAAACCTACATCTGTAATACCTTCTAATTCCTGAACTCCCGGAATTTTCCCTGATTGCCTCACAGCCTGTTTGATGTGCACTTTGTACTTGCCTCTAAATCTGACATTTTCTTTCAAATACAATTTGCTTTCTTTAATATCCGTAAATCCGTTTCCTAAAAGTGTTCCGTCCGGATTTGCCATTTGATATTCAAGGGTATCTACTTTTGTAAATCCGTTTGGCATTTCAATGGCCACTATTAAAAATAAATTATTGAAAGGATAATTATTGTTGTCCCTCAAATTTACAAATAAATTGTATCGTTTTGTGGAGTCTAAGACTGGCAAATCGAAGGTTACAATACTGTCTTTATGCCACGCACTTCCAACAGATTTGTACTCATCAAATACTCTTTTTTTATCACATGAAAAAAGGAGTATAGCTGCCAAAAAAAGAATTCCGCTATTTTTTATGCTCATTTTTAGTAATAATTATAGGTTTTCTAGGTTCAGCTGGTTTATTATCGTTCGTTCTGGGTTTATTCGAATGATTTGGTTTTTTATTATTATTTGGTTTGTTCTGGTTATTTTGATTGTTTGGTTTATTCTGATTGTTTGGTTTATTTTGGTTGCCTCCTGTGGGTTTGTTGTTGTTTGTCTGCTGAGGCTTTACTGGCGCAGCTGCAACAGCCGTTTCAGCATTTTGTTTGCGTTTTCGGTTTGGTTTTTTCTTCTTTTTTGGCTGGTCAAAACGCGTCAAACTTTCCTGACCCATGGCGTTATTGAAGTCTTTTTCTGGTTCTAAAATTACTTCGATAGCGAAATCTTCCAATGAAGAAACTTTGTTTTTCTGTTTGTTTTCAGCAATGATTTCTTTAACCTGATCGATTTTTAAAACATGCCAGTTAGCAAAATTGTTGGTATAGGCAAACCACATCAATCCTTTAAAAATATCTTGTTTCTGACAGATGGCATCTCCTTTTTCGGTTACTAATTTAGTATCGTAATCCGGAAAATCCTTCAACGCATCCATGTAAGTGTCTAATTCATAGTTGAGACAACATTTCAATTTTCCGCATTGTCCGGCTAATTTTTGCGGATTAAGAGACAATTGCTGGTAACGTGCTGCCGATGTGTTGACACTTCTAAAGTCTGTCAGCCAGGTTGAACAGCAAAGTTCACGTCCGCAAGAACCGATTCCGCCCAGGCGTGCCGCTTCCTGACGGAAACCAACCTGTTTCATTTCGACCCTTGTACTGAATTCTTTTGCAAAATCCTTAATCAGCATTCTAAAATCGACACGATCGTTTGCTGTGTAGTAAAATGTTGCCTTTGATCCGTCTCCCTGAAACTCGATATCCGAAATTTTCATTTCCAGTTTGTGCTGAATTGCCAGTTCACGAGCACGAACTTTCATCGGTTCCTCTCGATCACGAGCCACAGACCAAATATCAATATCTTTTTGAGATGCTTTTCTGTAAATTTTAGGAATTTCGTTACTATCCGGATTTACCCCTTTTTTCTTCATTTGAATTTTTACCAATTCGCCTGTCAAAGTAACAATTCCGATATCATGTCCTGGTGAAGCAACAGTTGCTACAATATCACCAATACTTAAAGTTAATTTCTCTGAATTTCTAAAGAATTCCTTGCGTCCGTTTTTAAAACGTACCTCAACACAATCAAAAATTGCCTCTCCATTAGACGGACTCATGTTCGCGAGCCAGTCAAAAACCGTTAATTTATTGCAGCTGTCGGTACCGCAAGTCCCATTATTTTTACAACCCTTTGGTGCGCCACCATCAGAGGTTGAACAACTTGTACATGCCATAATTCTATATGTAGTGTTGCAAAAGTGCAACTTAAGTTCATAAACGTTTGATCGGTAAAGATAGTATTTTTTTTAGTTTGCGTTTTATGGATTAAAACTAAAGGGGTGTTAAATATAAAAACCTATTCTGTTTGACACAAAATAGGTTTTTAATGTTCCTCAGAACTAATTTATTTTAGCTGACAGTCTGTCCACTACTTTTTTTGATTTCCTTATCAAAGTCTGAAATTATTTTTTGGGTCTTATTGAAAACTTCATATTCAATAACTGCCCTTTTATCTGCTTGTAATTTAGAGATTTTCCCTTTTCCTTCGAGAATTTTATAATCATTAAAAGTTAGGAATTTGTTGACACTCGCTGCCAATTGCTCCATAGTAAACGTATTCTCGCGTTCAATAGACCCTCTATATAATCGAAGTAACCTGTTACAGTACGTTCCAGTTGTTTGATTTCTTTTTCATGTAAATATTTTTAGCAACCACTACATCCGATTTTCAAACCCATCCGTTTGGACTGTTTTCCAGGTAGTCAATCCCATATTTTCTTTTTTGGCATCAGCCGTTTTGAAAATGATTTAAGCAGCCGTTTTTCCAGTTATCGCAAAATGAAATTTGTTTTGAACGATAGCATAGAAATTTTTAGTTACTTCAGAATTGCTGTCATAATCAATACTGCATTCAGCAAAAATATCGGTTACCTGCTGGTAAATTCTTCTTTCGCTCGCCCGGATTGAACGAACCCTTTGCAGTAATTCCTTGAAATAATCTTTACAAAAAATAGCCTGACCTTGTTTTAAACAATTGTCGTCCAACACAAAACCTTTTACAATATATTCTTTTAAGGTTTGGGTTGCCTAAATCCTGAATTGGGTGGCTTTAGTAGAATTTACTCGATAGCCAACTGAAATTATGGCGTCTAGGTTATAATATTTTGTTTCTTTTTTTGAATTTTGTCTTTAATTGCGCCATGTTGAGTGGTATGTTCCAAAATGGAACTAACCATTTTTTTTTTCCAATTCTCCCGTCTCAAAAATATTACCTAAATGTTTTGTAATTGCTGGTCTTTGAACTCCAAACAAATCCGCTATTGCTTTTTGAGTCAACCAAACCGATTCATTTTGAAGCAAAACATCAACTCGAATTTCTCCGCTTGGTGCTGTGTATAATATAAACTTTTTTAAATCGTCGTTCATGATTATTCGATTTCTATTGCATCAATTGGTTTTATTAACCGGTTGGTTAATCCGGTGCCCCGCATTGCTGGCGCTTGGGTTAATTGGTTACCGTAACACACTTGCCATACTTTCTATAAGCTGTTTTAAATCGCCACGATAAATATGTTCTGCAGCGTTTCCTCTTTGATATGCCGAATGTATATTTTGAAGGTATTAGTCAATGGTCATAAACAGTGTTGTGAAATGAAGTCTGACAAATATAAACAGAAGTTGCCTGATATAAGTAATGCTCTATCCATTTTTAGCTAAACACTATGGGTGCGGGTGCTTAAAAGTATATTGGTATTCAAAGGTATCAATGCAGCGTTACGTCTCCTTCACCGAAATAATTTTTACAGGACAGGCTTTAGCGGCCAGTTCACAGCTTTCTACAATTGTATGATTTGGAGATTTCAACGTAAAAAATCCTTTTGCGTTCTGCGAATGAAGTAAGACCGATTTTCCATCTTTTTTTGACATCTGAAAATGAACAGGATCCATTTCGACACAATAATTACAGCCAATACATTTATCTCTTTGTAAAGTAATAATCACCATCAGGCTTCGACAATTTTATATAATTTATCAGACATCCGGATTCTGAAAGGCAGTTTTAAAGTACAATCGTCTCCTTTTGTTGCTTTTTCTGCTGCTGTATCATTGACAAACATTTCGTCGATAATCATTTCCTGAGCTCCTGTACTAGGTCCGGTTACTAAGATTTTATCACCCACTTTTATATCGTAAGCTTCAATCCTGAACTGCCCAATTTCGGCTTTTGGGAAAAAGTGAATTCCTTTACCTACATATACTTTCTTTTGTGTTGCTGCTGATCCCGGAAGATCGCTCCATTCGCCTAATTCCTGACCCAAATAATAACCTGACCAGAATCCTCGATTGTAAACGGTATTTAAATCTTCCATCCAAACAGCCATTTTTTCTTTCGAAAAACTACCATCATAATAGGCATCAATTGCTTCACGATAGGTTTTGGTCACTGTTGCCACATATTCCGGGGCACGGCCTCGTCCTTCCAGTTTTAAAACCTGAATTCCCGAATCGATAACCTGATCTAAGAAATCTACTGTGCACAAATCTTTTGGCGACATCATGTATTCGTTGTCCAATTCGATTTCAAAACCCGTTTCCTGATCGATAACAGTGTATTTTTTTCGGCAATTTTGTTTGCACGCACCGCGGTTGGCAGATGAATTATGAGAATGTAAACTCAGATAACATTTTCCCGAAACTGCCATACACAAAGCACCGTGACCGAAGATTTCTATTTCGACCAATTTGCCGTTTGGTCCTTTGATTTGTTCTTTCTCAATTTGTTCTGTGATTTTTTTTACCTGGCGTAAACTTAATTCACGGCTCAAAACCATTGTATCAGCAAACAAACTGTAGAATCTGATGGTTTCGATATTGGTAATATTCAATTGAGTCGAAATATGAACTTCTATCCCGATTGCCCTTGCTATTGCAATCACCGCCTGATCTGATGCAATTACAGCCGTAATATTCGCTTCTTTGGCTTTGTTCAGCAATGTTTTTACAACTGATAAATCATGATCGTAAATAATAGTGTTTAAAGTAAGATAGCTTCGAACGCCTTTTGTTTCGCAGCGAAGGGCAATTTCTTTTAAGTCTTCAATGGTAAAATTAACGGTCGATCTTGCGCGCATGTTCAGTTGTTCTACACCAAAATAAATAGAATCTGCACCGTTATCAAGCGCAGCCTGAAGTGACTCAAAACTCCCGGCGGGAGCCATAAGCTCAATTTTATTATTCAATGCCATGCTAAATTATCCTAAAATCTTATATATTTTATCTGACAACCGGATTCTGAACGGAACTTCGAAAGTGACTTTATCGCCAATAGTAGCAGATGAAGTTTCTGCTCCATTTACAATTAACTTTTCTAAAACCAATTCCTGATCCCCTGTTGTGGGACCTGAAATTAAGATTTTATCACCGCTGTTCAATTCGTGGTTTTCAACGGTAAATTGTCCAACTTGTGCTTTTACGTAGTAATGTTCGGCTTTGCCCAGTAATACTTTTTTCACTTTTACCTTTTGACGGATATCAATTGGCTTTTCTGCAGAAGCTAAAGCAGCATCAGGTAACTCTCCTGAATGTTTGAATTTTAAATTCTCTGATTTTCCTTTTCTGAAAACCTTGTTCCCAACCTGTTTTCCTGCTCTTAACCTGACCTGATCTACCAAAGGCATGTTTACCACTTCAAGACATTCTGCAGAACAGCAGTTTTGCATAGCTGCCTTACATTCATCACATTGAATAAACAATAAATGACAGCCGTCGTTTTCGCAATTGGTATGATTGTCGCAAGGTTTTCCGCATTGGTGGCATTGCGAGATAATGTCATCTGTTATTCTTTCGCCAAGACGGTTATCAAATACAAAGTTTTTGCCTATGAATTTGCTTTCGAGGCCTTCTTCTTTTAGCTGTTTAGCGTAGTTGATGATTCCGCCTTCTAGCTGGTAAACGTTTTTAAATCCCTGATGTTTAAAGTACGCACTTGCTTTCTCACAACGAATTCCGCCGGTGCAATACATGACCAGGTTTTTATCTTCTTTATGGTTTTGAAGTTGTTCGTTGATTATGGGTAAACTTTCCCTGAAAGTTTCAACATCGGGAGTGATAGCGCCTTTAAAGTGTCCAACTTCACTTTCGTAGTGATTTCTAAAATCGACTACAATGGTATTTGGGTCTTCCAGAATTTCGTTGAATGCTGCGGCTTTCAAGTGAATTCCTTTATTAGTAACATCAAAAGTTTCGTCATTTAAACCGTCGGCCACAATTTTATCCCGAACTTTAATAGTCAGTTTTAAAAACGAATGGTCGTCATGTTCTACAGCTTCGTTCAGCCTTATGCCCTTCATGAAATCATAAACTTCAAGAGTAGCCCTAAAAGCTTCGAGATTTTCTTCGGGAATACTCATTTGAGCATTTATTCCTTCGGTGGCAACGTAAATTCGGCCTAAAGCATCGAGCTTATTCCAGGCTATAAATAAATCGTCACGAAATTTTTTGGGGTCTTGAATTTTGGCATACGCATAGAAAGACAACGTGAGTCGTTGTTTACCGGCATCATCGATCATGATGGCTCTTTCTTCTGCGCTTAAGGTGTTGTACAGTTGCATGCTATAAACAGTTTAAGTTGAGAAATTATTTTGAGCGGCAAAGTTATGAAAAAGGTCCTAAGTAGCAAAGGTTCTTAAATACTAAGTTTACTGGTTAAAACGTAAGCTCTCAAGGTTCTGATTTTTTAGCCCGGATGGAAACGGCATCCTTTTGTGCCGGGGTTCGGCACAAAAGATATAGTGTACAGCCGGATTGGCTTCAAATAAAAAAGACTGCCTAAATGAATAGACAGTCTTGATATAATTTAAATCTTAAGAATTAACAGAATTCGTTAAACGCATCCTGTAAATTTTCCGCTATCATTTCAGCAGGACGTCCTTCGATATGGTGACGCTCTAACATGTGTACCAATTCTCCGTTTTTGAACAAAGCCATAGAAGGCGATGATGGAGGGAAAGGAAACATGTGCTGTCTTGCAGCATCAACCGCTTCTTTGTCAACACCTGCGAAAACAGTGATTAAGTGATCTGGTTTTTTAGCGCCTTCTAAACTCATTTTTGCTCCCGGACGTGCATTTCTTGCTGCACAACCGCAAACAGAATTTACAACTACTAATGTGGTACCTTCAGCTTTGATCGCATTATCTACAGCCTCTGCACTATGTAAATCTTGAAAACCAGCAACTGTTAATTCAGCCTGCATTGGTTTTACCATTTCTTCTGGATACATATTTTTTATTTTTAAATTTTACTTTTGAAATGCAAAGTTACAAAGTTTAGCCGCAACTAGTTAATTTGAAGTATAAAGTTTTGTTATAGTTGGATTGATGAAAGTCAAAAGTTTGAAAGTTATAAAGTCGAAAGTCAAAAACAGATATGCAAAAATGTTTTTTCATTTCATCAAAACCGTAAACAATGCTTTTATGAATGGTTTTTTTGGGCATTTTAAAATTACTTTAAGATCTTCAATCAAACTGGTTTCTTCGTCTAAGAACTTAAAAATCAAAGCCGGATTTCCTTTTTTGAATAAGGATGAAAAAATGGAACTCCCCAATTCATTGTGGCGGTAGAGGATATCCAAAAGCAATAAATCGTAAAACCAAAATTTGCTTTTTTTATGAAAGGCAGCCATTTTTGGGTTTTCATTTTGAAGATAGGCAACTAATTTTGATGACTTTTTATCTGAATTTTTAAAGGTATAACCCGTACTCGCCTTTGTCCATCCTCCGGCAGTTCCGATGTTGAGGACACGTTTTGTGTTTCTTTTCCAAAAAGGAAAACAGGTCATTGGGATACTTCCATGCTCTTTTTCCTGAATTTTATATTGGCTTACACCGAGTTTTTTCAGATAAATTTCAATCTCTTTTTCATAGTCTTCTTTCGCAAGCAATTTTTCTGAAAACAAAGTATATTCTACCAAAGCTTCGGTTTTGGATGTAGGCAAAACATACATAAACCTTGTATTGCCTTTCTGCTCTACTGAAAAATCCATAAAAGTTGCCTGTTCCGGATTGAAAATTTCATTTGCTGATTTTACAAACCAGCCTGTAAAATGTTGTTGTAGAACCGGATATCCCGTTTGGTTTTCGACGAAAGCTTTTGTGTAAATACTATTGAATAAATAATTGCAAGTAAATCGGTTTTCTTCAGTTCCGACATAAACGTGTGTTTCGAGTTCGTTGATATCGGTAACTTTTTCCTTTAGAAAAGTAATATTGTCTTGTTTAGAAAGTACTTCAAAAACGAAATTATAAAAATCTACAGCCCGGATTTGATTGTATTGATATGGTTCTAAGCCCAGATTACGTCTGAAATCTTCATTAGCAAATAATGCCGAATCCCATTTTTTTAAAATAACGGGATTCCAGATTGTTTCTTTTTCAGACCAAAAACACCAGGTTCTGTCATTTGTTTTTTTTGAATTTTCATCCAGCAGCAAAACCGATTTATCTGTGAATTTTTGAGATTGTATCATTTTGTAAACAGTCATCAAAGCTGATAAACCTGTACCGGTGAAGATGTAATCGAAGTGTTTGATTTGAGAGGAATCCATGCTCAAAAATAAGAAAATTTATTCTTTCAATTTTTCCAAAAGCAATTTAAAATCCTGTGGGTTTAAGTAGTTATTACACTGGAGAATGATTTCATTTTTATCATTTAAAACACATAAAACCGGATAAACAATTTGTTTATTCATGGTTCCTAACTGTAGGGCCAGTTCATGAATCCCGACATTATTGCCTGTTGGCTGATATTTAAAGATCTGATTATTAAATTGTATGTTGCGTTTTTCCTCAGCATTAAAATCAACAAAATAAAAATCCGAAATCAGTTTTTGCATAATTTGCTGATTTTTGAAAGTTGTGCTCTTCATTCTCTGACAAAACTGACACCAATCTGTATGGATAAAAACGATTGTTTTTCGCTTTTGAATTTTCTGTAAACGATCAATTTCTTCAAAAGCATGACTTTTGAACTGGGAAAATCCGGCTGAAGTAATTCCGAAAAAGAAAATAAGTAACGCTAGTTTTTTCATTGTTCCTTTTTTTTACTACAGAGATTAAAGGATTAAAAAGATTTTAAAAACTTAAATACCTCACTTTATTATTGAATTATTTTGTCTTTCCGCAGGAATCTCTACACAATGATTATTTAGTGCCTTGAGATTTCTACGGAATGACAAGATTGTGTAAAATCCGATGTAAAAAATTTATCTAAACGTATATCGCAATCCCCAAAATCCTCGAATGGTCTGATTCTGGCCGTACACATAAGTCGTATCAAAAGGCAGTCCGTCAGGATTTTTATCGAAAGGATCATCAGCTCCTGCAATCAAAAACGGATTATTCTGTTTTGGTGTGAAATTTAAAAGATTCTTGATTCCGCCGTAAACTTCAAAATTCTTCCAGCCTGAATAGGTAAACTGAATATTCTGAATGCTGTACCAGGGAGAATCAGGACTTCTGGGATCGGTTTCGCTCAATAAAGGCAGTTTCATCGGACTGTATACATTTCCGGTATAGTCTACAGCTAGATTCCACGGTTGAATTTTATAGGAAACAGTCCAGGTACCTGTAAAATTCTCTGTTAGAAAAGGTCTTTCCGAAATTCTGTTTTGCACATTTTTGTTATCCAAAAATGTCGCACCCAGGATAAATTTCAGACCCGACGGAAAATTCAAATCGACATTGGTACTGATTCCCTGACTGATGGCGTAACCCTCAATGTTGTCGTAGATGATTTTATTGGCATCCGTTTCATAATCCGAAATTATTTTATTGCTGAAACGGGTGTAGAACGCCGTAGTTTCAACTCCCATAAAAGTTCCGTTGCCAAAATTAATTTTCTGAATATAATTTAAATTCACATTAACCGATTCCTCCGGTTTTAAATCATTTGCAATCACAACATCCCTGGAACCCGTTAATGCAGCATGGTCTTCTGTAAAAAGATTCACCACACGAAAACCGGTTCCTGCGTTTAATCTTAAAATCGTATTTTCATTTGCCTTAAATCGGTAAGCGAATCTTGGGGTAAAAATTGAACCATGAATCGAATTATAATCGTAACGCATTCCCAATAAAACCTGACTTTTAGGTGAAAACGTAATTTCATCCTGAACAAAAATCCCCGGCAACCATGTGCTTTCGGCATCTTTTGTTGCTGTTGTATTATCGTCGTAATAAGTATATCGGCTTGCAATTCCGGCCAATAAATCATTTTTGCCGATTTTTTTATCCCAGGTCAATTGTAAAAAACCAATTTTCTGATTGGCGATATACGAAGTTGTTCCGTAACGGCTGTCCTGATAATGTACATTTCCTGAGAACGAAAGCATCAGTTTTTCTTCAAAAGGCAATTGATAACTTCCTATCAATTCGGCTCTTTTGGTGTAAATACTTTCGCCGTAGATTTCGTCTCCTCCCCGATATTTTTTCTCCCAGCGAACATCCCCACCCCACCGGTCTTCATACATTCCACGCAATGCCACGGTAAATAATCGATTATTTTCTCTGGTAAAACTCCATTTATTAAAAACAGAAATTCGTTCAGAAAGCGTCACATCGGTAAAATTATCGTGATCCTTATCCGTTACCTGATCGTAATTAAAATAATTTAAGCCTACAATTGCTGTGGCTTTTTTTCCGGCATTGAACTTCATTCCTAAATCAAGATTACTTTCGAAATAAGAAGTCGTAAAATAATCAGCAGAAAAGACAGGAGCGTTTGTTGGATTTTTGGTGATAATGTTAATTAGTCCTCCAACTGCTTCACTTCCATACAGAGAAGATGCCGGGCCTTTTACGATTTCAATTCGTTCGACCAGAGAATTCGGTATTCCGGATAATCCGTAAACTGTCGAAAGACTGCTGACAATAGGCATTCCATCAATTAAAACTAAAGTGTACGGTCCTTCCAGACCATTTATATGAATATCTCCCGTATTGCAAACCCCGCAATTGAGCTGCGGACGAACTCCATTGATATTTTGAAGTGCATCATAAATACTTGGTGTTGGGTTTTTCCTAAAGAAAGCTGGAGAATAAACCTCAACCGGAACAGCACTTTCTAATCGTTTTACCGGTTTTAAAGTTCCCGAGACGACCACTTCATTCAGTTCATTTTGATCTTCTTTTAATTCGAAATCAAGAATTACAGCTTCATTATTAACAGAAATTTTTTGGGTTATGGTTTTCAATCCAGTCGAAGTTACCTGAATTTTATAGTTTCCCTTTGGCACATTTTCTATTCTATAATTACCTAAGCTATCTGTTTGCGCTTTAAAATCAGTATTTATTAATCTGATATTAATCTCTGCTACAGGATTATCAGAAGTGAGTTTTCCGGAAATAGTTTGGGAAAATGTGGCTTTCGCTGAAATAAAAAACAATACCGAAAATAAATATTTCATTGTTATAAAATTAAATTTAGACAAATCTAAAAATTAAATTTGATAAATAATTATTATGAAATAGTTTTTTTAAAACATTTCAATTTCAATCCGTCAAAAAAGAGTATTAAAACTTCTCGCCAATAAGTTCTTTGTTTATTGTCGCTCCTGCAAAAGATCCTGAAGAAACCGCTAAAGCCACAGAACGCATTTGAGTTGTAGCATCACCACTTGCATAAATACCACAAACTGATGTCTTTTGCATAAAATCGACTTTTATCAATCCTTGCTCGTTAACTTCGCAGCCTAAAGTTTGTGGTAACGGACAATGCTGCTCAAATGGGGGTCTTGCATAAACGGCTTTTACAGCAATCTTTTCTCCGTTTTTGAAAACAATATTTGAAATATATCCGGTATTATGTTCGAAAGAATCTATCTCATTTTCTAAAACCAAAACGCCATGATTTTTAAGAATTTGTATTTGTTCTGAAGTTAATGTAGATTTTCCGTTCGTACATAACGTAAGGTTCTTAGTCCAGTTCAAAATCAGTTTTGCATATTCAAAACCCATTTCACCATTGGCAACAATAGCTGTTTTTTCACTTTTGACTTCATATCCGTGACAATAAGGACAATGTAAAACCGAGATTCCCCAACATACTGCAAAACCTTTAATCTGCGGAAGCAAATCTTTCACTCCCGTTGCGAATAATAACTTTTTTGAAGTAAAGAGTTCACCGGATTCTGTTTTAATTTCGAAACTATTTTGTGTTTTAACTGCATCAATGGCAAGTCCATTGTAAAACTGAACCGTTTTGTAAAAGCTGACTTGTAATCTGGCTTTAGCTGCAATGGCGGCCGGAGTTTCACCATCATTCGTGATAAAATTATGAGAATGCGGTGTTTGTATGTTGCAGGGCAAGCCACTATCAATAACTAAAACCTGACGTAAAGAACGCCCTAAACTCATTGCTGCAGACAATCCACTGTAACTGCCTCCAATGATAATCACTTCAAAATTCTTCTGTTCCATAAATGCAATTTTTAATGATTCTGTTTGTTGTATAATTTGTAATTCAATAAATGTCCGCTAATCATTCCAATTCCTCCAAAATAAATCAGGTGTAAATGGATATCCAGAAATAATTCCGTCAAAATGCTTAACCAAATTAAAACCATTGAAACAGTTAAGACCGCAGAAATTAATATATTTGATTTTTGAATAATCTTTGAAACGGCAAATGTTCCAAAAACGGCAAAAACCAAATCGATAAAAGGATTGTGATTTAAACCTAAAGGAAGAATGCTCAGCATTGGAAAAATCAAACAATGAACTAAGCAGATTGCCGCACTGGAAATTCCTAAAAAATCATAAAAGTTAGTCGTAATTTTTTTCATTTTTAATACATTTGTTAACGCAACTTTATTGCAAATATACGCATTTTACACAATCGCAACATTGTTGCTTTATTTTTAATTTTAAAAAAATAATGAAAACCACACGTAATACTCCAGCAAAAACAGCGATTTTAGAGATTTTTGAGAAATCTAAAACAGCCTTGTCACATACCGAAATACAAAAACAATTAAATGATGTTTGTGATCGGGTAACGATTTACAGAATCCTTGACCGGTTGATGAATGATGATATAATACATAAAATTTCTAATCTTGACGGGACTGTAAAATATGCAAAATGCAATCATTCCCATCAGCGCGTACACATTCACAATCACGCTCATTTTAGCTGTGAAAACTGTAATGAAATTACCTGCCTTGAAAATGTTAAGCCAAGTTATATTATGCCACATAACTATAAAGTGAAAGAAATCAATTTTACCTTATCTGGTTTATGTCCTAAATGTTTGAATTCTGACATTTAACTTTTAGACAAGGCTAAAAATATTGTTGCTCTAATATAATTTTTCTATATATTTGGAAAATCAATATTTTAGCAATGACAAAATCATTAGAAGAAGTAAACCAATCAGTCGCAACCGAACATAAAAAAAAGGGGTTTAGAAAAATTCTGGCCTTTTTAGGCCCGGCTTATCTCGTAAGTGTTGGCTATATGGATCCGGGAAACTGGGCCACCGATATTGCTGGTGGAAGCCAGTTTGGGTATACTCTTGTGTGGGTTTTGCTAATGAGTAACCTTATGGCTTTGCTTTTACAGAGTTTAAGTGCACGCCTTGGAATCGTAACGCAGCGGGATCTTGCACAGGCCTCAAGAGAAACGTATTCTAAATACATCAATTATGTATTGTATTTTTTGGCCGAAATTGCCATTGCCGCCTGTGATTTGGCAGAAGTTCTCGGTATGGCAATCGGAATAAATTTACTTTTCGGAATTCCGCTTCTTGAAGCCGTTTTGATCACCGTTCTGGATACTTTTTTACTCTTATTCCTTATCAACAAAGGAATTCGGAAAATGGAAGCCTTTATTATTGCACTTGTTGCAATTATTGGTTTTTCCTTTATTTTCGAAATGATTTTTGCCGAACCTGAGATGCATAAGGTTTTAGAAGGACTGATTCCTTCGATTCCAAATTCGGCTGCTTTGTATATTGCTATCGGAATTATTGGTGCAACAGTGATGCCGCACAATCTTTACCTTCACTCTTCTTTGGTACAGACCCGAAAATTCGACCGGACTCCTGCAGGTATCAAACAGGCTTTGAAATACAATTTCATCGATTCGACAATTGCCTTAAATCTTGCCTTTTTTGTAAATGCTGCCATTTTGATTCTGGCTGCTTCAACGTTCCATCGAAACGGGATGTTCGAGGTTGCCGAAATCCAGGATGCACACCAATTTCTGGAACCGCTTTTAGGAACAAAATGGGCTCCGGCTTTATTTGCGATTGCCTTGATCGCCGCAGGGCAAAGTTCAACCGTAACCGGAACACTGGCAGGACAAATTGTAATGGAAGGTTATCTGCATTTCAGAATTCAGCCCTGGGTGCGCCGAATCATAACGCGTTTGATTGCCATAATTCCCGCAGTAATCGTGATTCTGATTTATGGCGAAAGCATAACCGGAAAATTACTGATTTTAAGTCAGGTGATCTTGAGTTTACAACTGGGGTTTGCCATTATTCCGCTAATTCATTTTGTGAGTGATAAGTCGAAGATGAACGGTTTTCATATCTCTAAACTTACTCAGATTGTTTCATGGATCATCGCTACAATTATTGTTTCGCTAAATGCAAAATTGGTTTATGATGAGATTAGCTCCTGGCTTGAAAGTTCTGAGAATCCAATAATACTCTGGTTAACGGTTGTACCACTGGCTTTTGGCTTTCTGGCTTTATTACTTTACATTGTTTTTAATCCCTTTATTACGAAAGCCAAAACGAAAACATTAAATCATTCGCCACACAATCTGCAGCTGCGGTTTACACCAAAAGAAAGTCAGCGTATTAAAAACATTGCTATTTCTGTAGATTTTTCGAATGCTGATGAAACGGCACTCAACAAAGCTTTTGAATTAGGCGGTCTGCAAACCGAATACACCCTGATTCATGTTGTAGAAACTGTTGGTGCCTTAATGTATGGTATTGATGTTCACGATCATGAAACTACTATTGACGAAAAGCTTTTATTAGAATACAAAGAAATGCTGACACAAAAAGGCTTCAGCATCAAAACCGAACTTGGTTTTGGAAAACCAAACAAAGTAATTCCGAAAATCATAAACAAAGGCAATTTTGATATTTTAGTAATGGGAACCCACGGCCACACTGGATTAAAAGATATTTTATTTGGTACAACCGTAGACAAATTGAGACATAAAATTTCGATACCTTTGTTGATTGTTAAATAGAGTTGCAAAGGCTCTGAGGAACAAAGGGGCAAAATTTTTCCTCTGTACCTTTGTAACTTTGCACCTCTGAACCTTAAAATAATGACCTTTTCAGAAGAAAACTACCTTAAAGCCATATACCATCTGACTGCTTCACTTGAAACAGAAGTAAGTACAAATGCAATTGCTGAAATGATGGAAACAAAAGCTTCATCAGTAACAGATATGCTAAAAAAACTGTCAGAGAAAGATTTGGTGAACTACAAAAAATACCAGGGAGTTTCATTGACAGAGAACGGAAAACTATCCGCAAAAATGATTGTTAGAAAACATCGTTTATGGGAAGTTTTTTTAGTCGAAAAACTAAATTTCAGCTGGGACGAAGTTCATGAAATCGCAGAACAGCTGGAGCACATCAAATCTGAGCAGTTGATTAACCGTCTGGATGATTTTCTGGGTAACCCTACGGAGGATCCGCATGGAGATCCAATTCCGGATGCCAACGGCCGGATTATTAAAATTGAAAAATATTTACTTTCTGAATTATCAGATCACCAGACCGGTATCTGTGTAGGTGTAAAAGACACTTCTTCAGAGTTCCTGAAATATCTTGACAAACAAGGAATTGCGTTAGGTTCTAAAATTGAATTCTTATCAAAGGAATCTTTCGATTTATCGGTAAAAATTAAAATTGACAACAAAGAATTGTCTATTTCGAATAAAATTGCTTCTAATTTGTTTGTGAAGCTTGTATAATTAAATCTTGTTATGAATTTTGATTTACTATTTTATATAATTTTCCAAATCCCATTATTTTTAATCATTTTTAAACAAGATCAATTACACAAACCTGATTTTTTATTAAAACTGTTCGTTTTTGGATTAGCTTTATTAATAATTGGAGCGTACTTCTTTTATAACAAAAATTCTTCTTTACAAAAACTAGCTTATTTCGGATCTCAAACAACATTCATCTTCTTGTTTCTTTATAAGATTATACGAGATGTCTATTATCCTATTTTCTTAAGAGAACCCGAATTTTCGAAAACACCCAAACACAAAATCGACATAATTCCGACACTAATTATTTTTACGGGAACAATAATATTGCCTTTTATAATAGATAGTTTTCTTGTTCAAAAACTTATAGCTAAGATTTAAACAATCCCTTTCTCAATCATCTCCAGCATTACCGGTGATACGTTTTTGAATGTTGGCGGCTGTTCGATTATACTTCCGGCGTTCTTTTTGTTTACTTTGAACGTTATGTCATTATCTGTTGTAAAAAGCAAAGCGGTCAAAAATGGTTTTTTGATATACGTTCCTAAAATCAGTAAAGCTTCATCTAATGTATGGATGCTCTCTGTTTCTTCTGTTTTGTAACGGGTTGTTAGTGAAATTGAAAGGGTATCATCTTCATTCAGCACCAATCTGAAATAGATGTTTTTGATTTCTGTATCCCCGATAGTTTTGGCCAGAGTAAGTTTGGCAAAGGTTCCGGCTTGTATGCTTTCTTTGGCACGCTCGCAAAAAAGAGCAAATATTGGTTCGTACATAATAATTGTTTTAGATAATTGTTTCGCAAAGTTGCATAAAGATTTCGCAAAGTTTACACAAAGCTTCGTTTTATTTTTTTTGGTGTGTCCTCTGTGAAATCTTTGTGCTAATTTGTGGAATAGCCTATTTTCCTGTAAATACAGCTTTTCGTTTTTCTAAAAATGCACTTGTTCCTTCTTTAAAATCCTGAGTGCCAAAGCATTTTCCGAACGCTTTTATTTCATATTCAAAACCATTTTTGCCGTCTGCAAAATTAGCATTGATTGCTTTTATTGCTTTGTTGATTGCAAAAGGGGCATTTTTAATAATTTTGTGCGCAATTACGTTTGTAAACGATAAAAGTTCTGTCTGTGGCACTACATGATTTACCAAACCATATTGAAGTGCTTCTTCTGCAGAGATCATTGATGCCGTCATGATCATTTCCATTGCACGGCCTTTTCCAATTAATTGCGGAAGGCGTTGTGTTCCTCCGTAACCCGGAATTAATCCTAAGCTTACTTCCGGCAATCCCATTTTGGCATTAACCGAAGCAATCCGAAAATGACAGGCCATAGCAAGCTCGAGTCCGCCACCCAATGCAAAGCCGTTTACGGAAGCAATTACAGGCTTTTTCAGACTTTCGATATAATCGAATAAAGATTCCTGACCTTCAGCTGCTAATTCAGCTCCTTCTGCAATTGTGTAATTGGCAAATTCTGAAATGTCAGCTCCTGCAACAAAAGCTTTTTCACCGCTTCCGGTTAGAATGATAACCCTGACATCGTCATTTTTACCTAATAATTTAAATGCTTTACTAAGGTCGCTGATAGTCGCTTTATTCAAGGCATTCAGTTTTTCGGGTCTGTTGATTGTAATTGTTGCGACTTTATCTTCAATAGAGATTAAAATATTTTCGTAGTTCATAACGCCGTATTTTAAGAATTTGTAATGGGCAAAGAGACCTTAAAAGTGGTTCCTTTTCCGTAAGCTGACTCAAAGGTAATTGTTCCTTTGTAATTTTCGATGATGTTTTTTATAATTCCAAGACCAAGTCCCATTCCACTTGTTTTAGTGGTGAATTTAGGTTCAAATACCCGACCTGTATCTTGTTTCTGGATCCCGATTCCGTTGTCATTTACAGCTATCTCCACGTTATCATCGATCCTTTTTACTGTGACCAGAATTGATTTTTGCAATTGACTTTCCGGAATTGCCTGTGTTGCATTTTTTACTAAATTGGTAATGACACGAATCAATTGTGTACGATCCATTTTTGAGATAATTTCTTGCTCATCACTTTCAAAAACAATATAATCTTCGTTAAAAATATCAAGTGCCAATTCTACAACCTCAACAACATTTAAGGTTTCATTTTGCTGCGCCGGCATGGAAGCAAAGTTAGAAAATGCGGAAGCTACAGAAGTCATCGTATCAATCTGCTGAATTAAGGTTTCAGAATAATCATTCATTTTTTGTTTAACATCAGGATCATTCGGATCAAACTTTCGTTGAAAACTCTGCACCGTCAAACGCATAGGCGTAAGCGGGTTTTTAATTTCGTGTGCCACTTGTTTTGCCATTTCCCGCCATGCTTCTTCACGTTCGCTTTGTGCCAGTTTGATGGCACTGGTTTCCAGTTTATCAACCATTCCGTTATAGGCTTTGATCAGGAAGTTGACTTCCTTGCTATTGGCTTCTAAAACAATTTTTTCGTTTTTCTGGTCGAGATTGGTTTCTTCCAAACGATCTGAAATGGTTTTTAGTGATTTTGTAATATAGGTTGAAAGGAAATATGCTAATGCGAAAGCCACAATCAGCATAAAAGAATAAACCTGACTCAGACGAATCAGAAAAGTATTCAATTCGTTATCGTAATAGCCATCGTCTTCCAGATAAGGCAGATTCAGTATTCCGAGTGGTTTGAATTTTTCGTCTTTGATTAAACTATAAGAAGATCTGTTTTTTACTCCATCAATCGTTTTGATGTCGACAAAACGCTTTTCGATAGAAGAGCGAACCAGTTTTAAAATAAAATCAGGAATTGGAGCTGCGACTTTATCAACGGCAAAAGATTCTTTCGAGGATTTTAATAATTTTCCTTTGAGACTATAAATATTGATTTCGATTTTGTGAATCTGGGCTAATTCGTGAATTTTGTCTTTAAAAATTAAATCCAGATTGGCTGTTTTTAAAGGATACGTTGTCGTTGCCAGTACATAATTGATGTGTTCCTTAACAGCATTTTCCTTTCGTTCAAGACGTTCCTGATGGTATTCTTTGGCTTCATTCTTAAACTGAATAATAGAAATGGAAGCCAGTAAAAATGATGCCACAACAATCAATACAATCATCGACAGGAAAATCCTGATTCGCAGTGATAGCATTGACATTTTGAAGTTGTTCAGCATTACTTTTGTTTTATTTGTTTCAGGTTTCAGGTTACGTTACATTTTTCAACTTGAAACCTGAAACTAAAAAAACTATTTTTTTTCTCTAATTCGTTTATAAAATTTAAAGCCTAACATAAGTAAAACGGAGAATAAAATGATTCCGACTACGCCGAAGATCCAGTTGAAGGCACTTTTTAAAACTACTAAAAAAACAATAGCAAATAGTATAATAGTGGCGCCTTCATTCCATAAACGCATATAATTACTGGAATATTTCACCTCATTATTTTGTAATTGTTTAAAAATCTGATGGCATTTTAAATGATACAGATACAATAGAAAAACGAAACCTAATTTAATGTGCATCCAGGGCATTTTGAGCCACGCATTTCCTAAATCCGTGAAAAACAGCATCCAAAAAGCAAAAATACTCGCCAAAACCGCCGATGGCCATGTAATAATGTACCACAAACGGTAAGCCATAATTTTGTATTGCGCCTGCAGAATTTCCTTTTCAGGAGATGGTTTTTCACTGGCTTCGATTTGATACACAAACAGACGCACAATATAAAACAATCCTGCAAACCAGGTAATTACAAAAATGAGATGCAGTGATTTTATGTAGTTATAATATTCCATTTAAATCTTTTTTCTTTGCTCTTTCTTCTATTTTCTCTCAGCCCACTCATTAATCCAGTTCCCGACGGTTTCACACCATTCGTCATCATCATTCAGACACGGAATTGCCAAAAACTCTTCTCCTCCATTGGCTTCAAAATCTTCTTTGGCACGCATGGCGATTTCCTCTAAAGTCTCTAAACAATCTGAAACGAATGCTGGTGTTACAACCGCTAATTTCTTGATTCCTTTTGCCGGCATTTTATCAATTTCTACGTCGGTGTAAGGCTCAAGCCATTTATCGCCCGCCAAACGCGACTGGAATGTCAGACTGTATTTATCTTCCGGAAGCCCTAATAGTTTAATGACCTGCTTTGTGGTTTCGTAACATTGGTGACGGTAACAAAAATCATGTGCCGGAGATGGCGTGTTACAGCAGGAACCATCGATTTTACAGTGCGATTTGGTTACATCTGTTTTACGGATATGACGTTCCGGGATTCCGTGGTATGAAAACAACAAGTGATCATAATCAAATCCAACTAAATGCTTTTTGATTGAATCGGCAAGATTTTTAATATAATCCGGTTTGTTGTAAAACGCAGGGACATCGGTAAAAGTCATTTCCGGAAATTTCTTTTTACGAATTTCTTCAGCTTTAACTAAAATTGTCAAGGTTGAAGCCATTGCATATTGCGGATACAAAGGAAAAAGTAATACTTCGGTAACACCTTTATCATGTAATTCCTGAAGTCCTTTTTCGATGGTCATACTTCCATAGCGCATTGCTAATGCAACTGGCACATTTACCAAAGGCTGTACTTTTTTCTGCATTCTTTCAGAAAGAACTACCAAAGGTGAACCTTCGTCCCACCAGATTTTTGCGTAAGCGTGTGCGGATTCTTCGGGTCTTTTTCTCAGAATAATGCCACGAACTAATAATGCTCTTAATAAATACGGAACATCGATTACGTATTTATCCATTAAAAATTCATCTAAATACGGTTTTACATCTTTTGGTGTTGGACTTTCCGGAGAACCTAAGTTTACTAATAATACGCCTTTCATTTATATTTTTTTTATTGCTTTAAGCTTTTATTTGCTTTTAAAAATTTCGGCAAAAGTAGTACTTGCTGCTTTTGTGAAATATGATAATTGTTACTTTTTAATTATGGTTGAATATTCAAAATTGATTTTAACTAATTCGAGAAATTTTTCACGCAGATTTACACAGATTAAAGCAAATTTCAATTGAAAAATTCGTAGTTTATAAATTACACATTCGCATTAATCGACATCAAATACTTTTTCGGCGTTGTACCAAATTTTTTTTTGAATGCCGCTATAAAATGACTTCCAGTGCTATAGCCGATTTTCAATCCTACCTCGTTTACGTTATAAGAACCGCTGTCTAATAGTTTTCGGGCAAAATCCATTTTGTAATCAAACAGAAATCCGTAAACCGTGTCGCCATAAATTTGCTTGAAACCCATTTTCAGTTTCTTCAGATTCAAACCAATCTGATCTGCTAATTCTTGTAATCCTGGCGGCTCTGCCATATTAGCAATTACGATTTCTTTTGCTTTTCGGATTTTCAGAACATTATCCTCATCAATCAAAAAAGGACATTGCTCAGCATTTGGGTCTTCGGTTCTGTTAAAATACAGACTCAGTAATTCGTATCCCTTTCCTTTATAATACAGGTTTTTGATGGATGGATGAAGATTATAATGAAACAACTGGCTCAGTACAATCGCCATTGACGGACTGATATTTGCTTCGTTGTAATACTTTTTATCTTTATTATCAGCGCTTAAGAAAGTAATATAATCCGCCTCGGCAGAAAAGAGTGCGTGGAATTTTTTGATGGAAACAATAACCGAGATTACCCATGAATTAGGAGTTAATTCTAAATTCAGTGGTAATTCTTTTTGCGGATTGTATAAAAGCAAAGACTTTTCTTCTTTTAATTCTAAAGCATAATTGCCCTGATTGAAAAGGAATTTAGCATTGCCTTTTAGCCCGAAATGAAACTGTATCAAACCACTACCTACTTCACGCTGTGCAAAAAAAGGTTCTGAACCATCGTTTTGAAAACGGATAAGTGTAAAATCCTCTTCAATTTTTATTTCTTCCTCCATTTTTGATTTACTTTTTCAAGTTACTATTCTAGTTAATTAAAACGAATAATTGGCCTTTCAAAATTAAATCTTTTTAACGGTTTATCGTTTACTTGCTTCTAAATTTATAAAATCTTTATTGTTTTGGTGCATTATTTCAAAATAGATTCGATCTGAATATTGATTATGCGACACACCTGAACAGATCTGCAAATTCACTTAATAAAAATCAATTATCCGTTTTGGATTCAATCTCTCCAGAGTATTCTAACAGCAAACTTTACCGGAATACTTACTCCATAAAAACAACACCTTAAGTTATTCATAACAATTCTAAATTAGTATGTTTCTTATATAAAAACAAAACCGTCCGAAAAAAACACTCGTATATCATCTTTAAAATCTAATCATTTTAAAAACACAGATATGAAAATCAACAAAAAAATAAAAAAGATATTTCGAACAGCATTGCTAATTACCGTATTATTTTTAGGCATTTTGCTTTTTCACATTATTACTGCCAAACCTGGAGTTTATGAAAATCCAAATTTACAGGTAAGCCGAATTGATTTTAAAACAGACATAGATTCTGTTGAGGCCAGACAAATATGCTCTGATTTGCGATTAATCAAAGGACTGACATCAGATTCTATTATCGTTAAAAGAAATGTGGTTGTTTATTTCCATAACAATAAAATCACAAATTCCGAAAAAGTATATAATGAATTAATGAGTAAAAGACCTTACGAAGCCAAACGTTATATTTTACCGGCTCACTTAGCGAACAAAGAAGTTTGTCCGGTAAATCAAAATAGTAGGAGCTATAAATTATCTCAAAAAATAAATCAGTTTTTTAATTAACCCTTTAAATATTTTATTATGAAAAATTTTTCTAAAATTACACTTAGTGTTCTGATAATGGCATCGGCAACTTTAATTTCCTGCAGCAATGATGATGATCCTGCTCCAGTAAAAGCGACTATTTATACTCGTTTAGGCGGAACTACAATGGTTTCAGATCCCGATAACCAAGGACAAATGATTGAACAGGGACGTTTAAGTTTCCGCAAAGTTGTAAACTCTACTATAGGATTAATTGTAGCCGACATTCAGTCAAATGCATCTGGTAATTTACAGGCACACTTTGCCCCTCTTTTAGCAGAAACAGGTGATACGCAGGCTACCAATATTGCTAAATTATCAGACAATCTTACTAATTTCTTCTCCTTTAATACAGGCGGTACTAATGCTGTGAATACTTATTCAGGCTTAAACATGGTGGCTGCACATGATCCGGCAGTCAATAAACGTATGGGAACAAAAGCCAGTAATGCAGAATATACAAAATTCGAAGGATATGTTGGTGCTGCAGCTAATGCTAATGGTGTTGCTTCAAATACAGAACTTTACACCGATATTGTAGCTGTATTAGAATCATTGAGAACACCAATTGTTCAGAAATAATTGATTTCATAAAAACCCTATCCTATTAAAAAGGTAGGGTTTTCTTTCATGAAGCTGTTTTTTTATCTTTAGACTTTATAGTATTTATGAAAGTAAATAATATATAATCACAAAAACATTTATTTGAACTCATAGCGATATTTTTTCGTACAATATTTAAAACAAAAGCCAGGCTGTTATTTAGAATAAATATACATAACAAATTGTTGAATCCTTGATATCATTATAAAAGGCAATAAATCCTAATTAGAATAGCCAAAATGAATCAATTTATTCCATAGCGATATAAAAAGTACCTCTAGCGTTGTTTTTATAAAATAGTTAGTAATAATTTTGTTGAACTTTTTAAGGAAAGTATAATATGGAAAATTTTAACATGTCCAGAACCACCACTTTTTACGCTTTAGGTTTAAGTTATAAAAAAGCAGACGCTACCATTAGAGGGAAATTTAGTTTAGACACTAAGGCACAATCTGATTTGCTGGCTCAGGCTAAAGCCGAAGGAATAGAATCATTAATTGTTACCTCGACTTGTAACAGAACCGAAATTTATGGTTTTGCGAATCATCCGTACGAATTAATCAAATTACTTTGCGATAACAGTAATGGTTCTGTAGAGGAATTTCGCGAAGTTGCCTATATCTACAAAAATCAGGAAGCCATAAACCACATGTTTCGTGTGGGGACAGGTTTAGACAGCCAAATCCTTGGTGATTTTGAGATTATCAGTCAAATTAAAATTGCTTTTAACCTTAGTAAAGCTGAGGGGTTAATTAATACTTTTATTGACCGTCTTGTCAACAGCGTTATTCAGGCAAGCAAAAAAGTCAAAACAGATACTGAAATTTCTTCTGGTGCAACATCAGTTTCATTTGCATCAGTTCAATATATCATCAAAAACGTAGAAGACATCGGAAACAAAAACATTCTGCTTTTCGGAACTGGAAAAATAGGGCGCAATACCTGCGAAAATTTAGTAAAACATACTAAAAATGGCCATATTACCCTTATCAACAGAACCAAAAACAAAGCTGAAATACTAGCGGGAAAACTAAATGTTATTGTAAAAGACTACGCTAATCTGCAGGAAGAAATACAACAAGCCGATGTTTTGGTTGTAGCAACAGGTGCAAAAAACCCAACTATCGACAAAACATTACTCAACTTAAAAAAACCGTTACTGATACTGGATTTATCTATTCCGAGAAATGTAAATCCTGATGTAGAACAAACACCGGGTGTAACTTTAATTCATCTGGATTATTTGTCACAGATGACTGATGATACACTCGAAAGAAGAAAACAGCATATTCCCGCTGCCGAAGCTATAATCGAGGATATGAAATTAGAATTGAACACCTGGGTGAACGGCCGCAAATACGCCCCAACTATTCATGCATTAAAAGCTAAACTAAACGATATTGTTTCCGGAGAACTTGCTTTTCAAAGAAAGAAAATGCTGAATTTTGATGAAGAACAGGCTGAATTGATTAGTTCCAGAATTATTCAAAAAATCACCAGCCAGTTTGCCAGTCACTTAAAAGACGAGAACACCTCAATTGATGATAGTATTGAGTTCATTGAGAAAGTATTCCAGATTGGACAGCTTGCACCAAAAAACATTCCTTCTGCAGTTGAAGAAAAATATAAAATCAACCTTTCATAAATAGTTAAACAGAATGTTCCTTACTTTTAAGGATCCAAAAAAATATGGCTCAAAAAGTTATTAGAATAGGAACGCGCGATAGTGAACTCGCACTTTGGCAAGCGCACACCGTTGAAAAAAAGTTAAACGATTTAGGCTACAAAACTGAAATTATTGCCGTAAAATCACAAGGAGATATTATTCTCGACAAACCCCTCTACGAACTCGGAATTACCGGAATTTTTACAAAAACCTTAGATATTGCTATGATCAATGGTGATATTGATATTGCCGTACATTCTATGAAAGATGTTCCGACAGCTTTACCAAAAGGAATCGTTCAGGCAGCTGTTTTGGAAAGAGCAAATGTATTGGATATTTTGGTACACAAAGGAAATCCTGATTTCGCCAATCCAAGTACTATTGCAACCGGAAGTCTGCGTCGCCAGGCACAATGGTTCAATAAATATCCAAATCATACGGTTGTTGATTTACGCGGAAACGTAAATACGCGGATGCAGAAACTTCAGGATAACGACTGGGACGGAGCTGTTTTTGCAGCTGCAGGTTTGGAACGCATTAACCTAAAACCGGAAAACGTTATCAATCTCGACTGGATGATTCCCGCACCAGCGCAGGGAGCGATGCTGGTTGTGGCAATGGAAAATGACAATTATACGCTTGATGCACTTTCGCAATTAAATCATATTGAAACTGAGATTTGTACTTATATAGAACGTCAGTTTTTAAGAACACTTGAAGGCGGATGTACAGCGCCAATCGGGTCTTTGGTTACCTATAATGAAGATGAAGACGCTTTGCATTTTCAAGGCGTTTTACTTTCTATTGATGGGAAACAAAAACTGGAAATCGATAAAACAGTTGATATCTCAGAATGGAAAAAATTAGGTTTTAACTCGGCTCAGGAGATTTTGAATAATGGCGGAACGGAATTGATGCAAACCATTAAAGATTCTCTGAAAAAATAATGGCAAACCAAGTTCAAATACTATCAACTAAAATATTATCGCCTCTTCATAAGCAGGAATTGATGAAATATGGTATTGAAGTAATCGAAGCCGATTTCATCAAAACCGAAAACAAACCTTTTGAATTAAAAGACCTCAACGAAAGCCTGATTTTTACAAGTCAGAATGCCGTTCATAGCGTTTTATCACATCCAAAATCGGAAGAACTCAAAAAGAAAAACGTGTATTGCGTTGGACTTAAGACCAAAACCTTATTGACAGATAACGGCTTCAACGTTGTTGCCTATACAGGTTACGCTTCAGATTTGGCAGAAATTATCACTTTGATTTACAGTAGTGAGAGTTATACCTTTTTCAGCGGGAATCTTAGAAGAGATACTTTGCCTGAAGCTTTAAAAGAAAACGGAATTAAATTCAATGAAATTCAGGTTTACGACACAACATTGCAGCCGCAAAAAATAAAAGGAAATCCTGAAGCAGTATTGTTTTTCAGTCCTTCTGGTGTTAAGAGTTATCTGAAAGACAATTCCATAAATAAACAAATCTGTTTCTGCATTGGTGATACAACCGCAGATGCTTTATCAAAAATTACTAAAAACATCATCGTCGCAGATCAGCCTACAATTGAAGATGTGATCGAAAATGTAATTCAGGAATATAAGTAACAAACCAAATTCCTGCAAGGTTTCCAAAACCTTGCAGGTGTATATATTAATTAAAAACAATACCTACAAGGTTTTGGAAACCTTGCAGGATAAAGAAATAAGAGATGTTAAAAAACGACCTATTTTTAAAAGCATTAAAAGGAGAAACCGTTCAGCGTCCACCTGTATGGATGATGCGTCAGGCAGGAAGATATTTGCCGGAATTCAGAGCCCTTCGTGATAAATATGATTTCTTTACCCGTTGCGAAACTCCTGAACTGGCTGCAGAAATTACAGTTCAGCCTATTCGTAGGATTGCTCCTGATGCTGCCATTTTATTCTCAGATATTTTGGTTGTTCCCCGCGCAATGGGAATTCATGTGGAATTGAAAGACAATTTGGGTCCAATTATTCCGGATCCAATTCGCACCATAGAACAGGTCAATCAGGTCTATGTACCGGATGTAAACGAAACTTTAGGATATGTTTTTGATGCAGTTAAATTAACCAAAGAAATGCTGAACGATGAGGTTCCGCTTATTGGTTTTGCAGGTTCACCATGGACCATTTTCTGTTATGCTGTTGAAGGAAAAGGTTCTAAGAGTTTTGACACTGCAAAAGGTTTCTGCTTTTCAAACCCGGTTGCAGCACATACTTTATTGCAAAAAATTACAGACACAACGATTTTATATTTGAAAGAAAAAGTAAAATCGGGAGTGAATGCCGTTCAGATTTTTGATTCCTGGGGAGGAATGTTGTCTCCGGTTGATTATCAGGAATTCTCATGGAAATACATCAACCAGATTGTTGATGCTTTAGCTGAAATTACTCCAGTTATTGTTTTCGGAAAAGGATGCTGGTTTGCACTAAATGAAATGGGTAAAAGTAAAGCTTCTGCATTAGGTGTAGACTGGACTTGTTCGGCAAGGAATGCGCGTTATTTATCTGGAGGAAACATTACGTTACAAGGAAACTTTGATCCGTCAAGATTGCTTTCTCCAATTCCAACCATCAAAAAAATGGTTCATGAAATGATCGACGAATTCGGAAAAGATAAATATATCGTAAATTTAGGTCACGGAATTTTACCAAATATTCCTGTAGATCATGCCAAAGCGTTTATTGATGCGGTTAAGGAATACGGACAGTAAATAAGTTGAAAGTATTCCGTGTCCATTCCTGCAAGGTTTCCAAAACCTTGTAGGTATAAACTAAATTATCTATATTGAAAACGTCGCAGGATAAGCAATATCAATATGAAATTAGAAGTTTTAGAAAAAGATTGTTATTATCATATATATAACAGAGGAATAAACGGAACAACCATTTTTGAAAATGACACTAACAAGCTTTATTTCTTAAAACAGTTAGCTAAATATTCCAAAGATAAAATTTCAATTTTTGCATATTGTTTAATGAATAATCATTTTCATTTAGTTATTCGACTTAATTCAGAAGAAAAAGAGGTTACTCAGGCATTTTCAAACTTGTTTAATTCATATGCAAAAGCTTTCAATAAGCAAGTTAACAGAACTAGAAGTTTATTTAAAAAACATTTCAAAAGAATAAAATTAAAAGACGAAACTTATTTAAAACAATTGATTGTTTATATTCATTTGAATCCTAAACATCATTTTGATTTAGATTTCAAAAGTTTCCAATTTTCATCCTATCAGACCTATTTATCTGATAAAGAGACAAAAATAGAAAGGAATGAGATTATAAATTTATTTGGAGATTTGGAGAACTTCATTTTTTATCACAATCAAAAGAATGACCTTATAAATGAGACGTATACTTTTGAGTAATCACAGCTTTTATTCTAAGGTCTTCGAAACCTTGAAGAGCTAATTGGAAATGAATTCAGATAAAAACACATAAAGATACCTACAAGGTTTTGAAAACCTTGCAAGATAAAGAAATAAGAGAAAATCATGCTCAACAAAGGTTTAAGAGACGAAGAAAAAATCAGAATCGACAATGTTCTAAAAACATTGCGTACTCTTGTTTTTGTACCTCAGCCTTTGAATGATTTAGATAAAACGAATATTGAAAATCAATTAAAAGAATTCGCGCTAAACATTGAAACCTTAGTTGATCATTCCAATGAAGATTTAATCGAATTATTGATGCATCTTCATTTTGACTGGGAACAATTAGAACAGTTTGCAGATTTTTTAATAGATTTTTCAAAAGTTGAAAACTACAATTTTGAAGATAAGGCTTTGGCTGTTTATCAATATATCCAATCAGAAAGCAAAGTCTTTTCTTTTGGGATAAATTCGAAAATTGCTTCGGCGAAAGCCAAAAAATAATGACAATGAAAGACAAATTTTACGCATACATACAACAATTACAAGACCAAATTGTAGCAGGATTAGAAGCCGTTGACGAAACCACAAAATTCCGTGAGGATTTATGGAAACGTCCTGAAGGGGGTGGCGGAAGAACACGTGTTATTGAAAACGGAGCAGTTTTTGAAAAAGGCGGTGTCAATATTTCAGCCGTTCATGGGAAATTGCCTGAAACCATGCAAAAAATGTTTGGCGTTGGCGAAGCCGATTTCTTTGCTTGTGGATTAAGTCTGGTGATTCACCCAAAAAACCCAATGGTTCCAACGGTTCATGCCAACTGGCGTTATTTTGAAATGTACGATGAATCAGGAAATGTGATTCAGCAATGGTTTGGTGGCGGACAGGATTTAACGCCTTATTATTTGTTTGAAGAAGATGCGAAACACTTTCATAAAACCTGTAAAACGGCTTGCGACAAACACAATCCGGAGTTTTATCCGAAATATAAAAAACAGTGTGATTCATATTTTTGGAATGCACACCGAAATGAAGCCCGCGGTCTTGGCGGTTTATTCTTTGATTATTGCAAGGCAAATGAGTCAATGTCAATGGAAAACTGGTACGATTTCGTAACTGAAGTTGGAAACAGTTTCCTGGAAGCGTATGTACCAATTGTAGAAAGAAGAAAGAATCTTTCTTACACTCCGGAAAACAGAAACTGGCAGGAAATCCGCCGGGGTCGTTATGTGGAGTTTAATCTGGTTCAAGACAAGGGCACATTATTTGGATTAAAAACCAACGGAAGAATCGAAAGTATTCTGATGAGCCTTCCTCCTCATGTGCAATGGGTTTACAATCATCATCCTGAAGCAGGAAGTGAAGAAGAGAAACTGATAAAAGTATTAGAGAATCCTGCAGACTGGATTTGATTACCTTCAAAACATAAAAAAGAGGCTGTCCGAAAATGAACAGCCTCTTTTTTACAATATTTGGACTCCTATTTGAGACGAATTTTATTTATGCAATCTCAGAGACTAGCTTCGACTTTTCGGACAGCCTCTTTCTTTTTCTAAATTATTTCGTACTTAATTCTTCAATCATATCTAAGGTCTGCAAAATGATATTTTTATCTCCTTTTGACGAATTTAGTTTTAACTCAAATTTCAGTTTGTTATCTACCAGTTTTTTTCCAGAATATAAGGTAACATCTGTAAACTGTTGTGCCAGTAGATTGAGGCTTTTCATATCAGATGGTTTTGCTTCACTGGAATTAGAATATGCTGTTACTAATTTATCCATGCTCACCTGGGAAGCAAAATAATTTTGTTTCAGTTCTTTTTTAACTTCTTTTGAGAATGAATTCTCTTTCGGGAAAATATGATCAATACTGTTTCCAATAATCACCACATCCTTGTCCTTAAAAATAAACAAATTCCCATATTCCTGAGTTCCTTTTATTTCGTAGTAATTCCCTTTTGGGGTCAATCCGTTTTTGCGAACGCCTAATTGTATCAGTTTATCAGCAAATGTTGGATGGGTCGAAGTAAAAATTACTGAAAATAGCGGAACTGTTTTTTTTATTGTTTTCTCTACTTCTTTTGACTCATAATTTTCGTCATATTCGTATGTTTTTGTAGTGACTTCTCTTTCTACAACATCGTAAAGAAACATGCTCAAATCACCATCAAAAAGAGTTGCGGTAGCTTCTTCATCGATAATAGTCGAGATTAAATCTGTGGCAACACTAATATCCTCTTTCAAAATATAAGGATTAGTGAAAATTTCGGCGCTAAAAGCCGGGAAATTATTCAGTATTTCCTTTGTATTAAAATGGTACGTCATATAACCAAGTGGCTTTTGGGCAGGAAAATAATTAAAGATATTTTTATTGACTTTTCGGTTACAGATTTTGCCTGCTATATCAGCCATGGACTTTGAATATTCGACAATTTCTTCAACACGTGCGTTATCATTATCAAAATAAAAATCAACATTGATTCCTTTTACAAAATTTCCGATATTTTTTTGATTCTGAAGAAACTTATTATAGGTCGTAAACCTTGCCAAAGCAGCATAAGCTGTATTAAAACTACTCATTGCAGACCCGTAATCAAACCAACATGAAATATCGGCATTTTCATGAACTTTATCTGAGGCCGGAACTGTAAATCCATTTTCAAAAAGCATTTTTATAAATCTGTTCTGACTGATTGACTGAATGCTGTCAAAAGCGGTTTGTTCTTTTTGGTAATTAGCATAATAATCATCAGAATAAGCTGTGTAAGCTGTATCTACGGCAGGCTCATAAGGCTGTTCCATAATAACTGCAGAAGAATCGCTAACAACTGCAACACTATCAACCGCAGTTGTTACAGCATAATCATTGTAAGAGTATCTTTTAGTTAATCCAAAAATCACCAAATGATTGTCATTCCATGCGATAGTCGTTTTTTTGTCACCCGAATTGTATACAGAATACTGACCAAAATCTTCAATAAGAGGCTTCTCAATCGAGTCACTTTCTTTATCCTTCTGAATTAAAAAAGTTTTAATATCGTTTCTGCTTTTTATCGGAATTGTAACCTGATAATATGGAATACTGTCTGAATAATTGCCGTGAACTGTTATTTTCTGGTCTAATTTAATAAGATCTGCATATTGATTGGCATTCAGTTTCATTTTCCCATTCTTTAAAAGAGAATGATTCAGAACCTCAGCAACGCTTACTTTTTTTGAAAGCTGACCGCCATTAAACTGAACAAAATAATCCTGTTTTTTGGAAAGTGTCTGACTGTAAGCAAAACAAAATGTGAATAAAATGAATAACGTAAAAAACTGTTTCATGAGAAAGTATAATGATTATTGATTTAATTTAATAGTATTGTTCATCAGTGCTGATTTTTTAAGAACGCTGTACATGCTTTGTTTTAAAAAAACCGTCTTTTTATTTTTAGAAATTTTGCTGTTTCCGTTAGATGTTGCTGAAATGTCCCGGTCAAAAGTGTAAATAGATACAATGCTGGCTTTTTCCAGATCTTCTTTCTTCTTTTCATCCTTAATTAGTTTCTCAGGAATTGGATACGAGGCGATTCTTTCAAAACTCTTTGAATCTCCTGTAAAATGAATCTGATTCTTTTGCTTGTTTAAAGTATTTACGACTTCATTTAGTGCTTTCAGTGTTTTATAATCTAATTTAATGATAAAAATATATTTGTCAAAATTGGTTTTTGTAATAACATTTGAAATTCCTCCTATTTTTGACACTTTTGATTTAAAGTCATCCAGTTTCTGAGTGATTTCCTGTTCGTTCGGAATTTTAACACCATCTACTTCTTCCAGCCAGATGGCTGATTTTGTTTTTAACCAAGACTGCGAAAAGTCGACCATTAAGGTATACTCGCCACTTTGGTCGTCATGGTGTTTGATTCTTTCTGTTATTTCGAAACAACTGGATAAGAGCAAACAGCAGCAAAAAGCAAATAATTTCTTCATTTGGGAAAGTTAAATTTTGAAAAATTCCATAAGAAGATTCTTAAAAGGAATTAAAAAAACAATACGAATTTAGATAATATTAACGAATTCTAACTCATTACTGGCTCTTTATTTGGTCGTTTTTTCTGTAACTTTGCTTCACTTATTTTAATTCAGGTTTTGAAATGAATATTTAAAGCTTTCAGCCGGAATATTCAACGTAAAATTTATAAAAAACATCTATGTTCCCACTACAAAGAAACCGCCGTTTAAGAGCTAATGAATCTATTCGTTCTTTAGTTCGTGAAACTACTTTAAGTCCAAATGATTTTATGCTTCCGATGTTTATTGCCGAAGGAAAAGATGTAAAAGTCGCCATTCCGTCGATGCCGGGAATTTACCGTCATTCATTGGATAATACCATAAAAGAAATTAAAGAAGCATGGAATTTAGGAATTAAAGCGGTAAATATTTATGTAAAAGTAAGCGACCATCTAAAAGACAACAAAGGTGTTGAAGCCTGGAACAAAGACGGGCTGATGCAGCAAACCATTCGTGCCATCAAAGATGCAGTACCTGAAATGATTGTTATGCCGGATGTCGCTTTAGATCCTTATTCGATTTATGGACATGATGGAATCATAGAAAACGGACAGTTAATTAATGATGCTACAGTGGATGCTTTAACCCGAATGAGTTTAAGCCATGCTGAAGCCGGAGCCGATTTTGTAGCACCAAGCGACATGATGGACGGAAGAGTTTTGGCTATCAGAAAAGCCCTCGAAGAAAACGGTCATCACAATGTTGGTATTATGAGTTACAGTGCCAAATATGCTTCTGCATTTTACGGGCCATTTCGTGATGCGCTGGATTCTGCTCCGGTTGATTCTCAAAATATACCTAAAGACAAAAAGACTTATCAAATGGATTATGCCAATAGAATTGAAGGAATTCGTGAGGCATTATTGGATGTTGAAGAGGGTGCTGACATCGTAATGGTAAAACCCGGAATGGCTTATCTGGACATCGTTCGTGAGGTAAAAAATGCCGTTCATGTACCGGTTGCAGTTTATCAGGTATCTGGTGAGTACGCTATGGTAAAGGCCGCAGCAGAAAAAGGGTGGCTGGATCATGACAAAATCATGATAGAGCAACTTTATTGCATTAAGCGTGCCGGGGCTAATATTATCTCAACTTATTTTGCTAAAGAAGCTGCCATTATCTTAAATAAATAAACATGAAAAAAACTATATTTTTATTAGCTGCTTTTGCTTTTTTAGCTTGTAAAAAAGAAAGTCAGGAACCTTTTGAAAAACCGACTGAAACTACAAAAGAAACTTATTCTGAAGGAGAAACTGCAGCAACCAAATCACCTGAAGAATTAGGAAAAGAAATTTTTGAAGGAAAAGGAAATTGCACATCCTGTCATCAGCCAGACCAAAAAATAATAGGTCCAAGTATCAAGGAAATAGCAAAAACCTATAAAGATAAAAATGCAGACATCGTTACTTTTTTGAAAGGGAATGGCGAACCAATCGTGGATCCAAGTCAGTTTGCTGTCATGAAAACCAATTTTCCTGTGACAAAGGCAATGTCTGATGAGGAACTAAAAGCAGTTGAAAGCTATATTTACAGTCATTTGAAATAATCATCAATAAATAAAAAATGGCGCTGAATCTAAATTCTGCGCCGTTTTGCTATGCTATATCTACCAGATTTTTACTCTCTTTTCTGGTTCAACGTACATTTTGTCTCCTTTTTTAATTTCGAAAGCATCGTAAAAAGCATCTACATTCTGAATTGGCACATATGCTCTGTACATTCCCGGTGAGTGCGGATCTGTTTTAACCTGATTTTTAATTGCCTCATCTCTGGTTTTCGTTCTCCAGACAGTGGCCCATGAGATAAAAAAACGTTGCTCTGGAGTAAAACCGTCAATTAATCCCGGATTACCATTTTTCTTTAAATACAACTGTAAACCATCATAAGCAGCATTAATTCCGCCTAAATCACCAATATTTTCTCCTAAAGTAAATTTACCATCAACGTGAATTCCAGGCAATGGCTCTAAAGCACTATACTGATCTGCAAGAGCAGTTCCTAATGCTGTAAATTGTTTTAAATCTTCAGCCGTCCACCAGTCAATAAGGTTTCCATCTGCATTATATCGAGCACCTGAATCATCAAAGCCGTGTGAAATTTCGTGACCAATTACAGCACCTATTCCACCATAATTCACTGCTTCATCTGCCTGATAGTTGTAAAAAGGAGGTTGCAAAATAGCAGCCGGGAAAACAATTTCATTATAAGAAGGGTTGTAATAAGCATTCACGGTTTGAGGAGACATTCCCCATTCTGACTTATCAACTGGTTTATTTAATTTTTCAAGACCTTTATTAAAATTCCATTTTGCCAGATTTCTTGCATTCTCAAAGTAGCTTCCCCCTTCGGCAACGCTTTTAATTTCTAAAGCAGAGTAATCTTTCCACTTATCCGGATAACCAACTTTTATAGTAATCTTATTCAGTTTTTCAATCGCTTTCAATTTTGTGGCGCCTGACATCCATGATAAATTATTAATACGGTTCTGGTAAGCCAGAATTATATTGTGAATCATATCTGTTGCTTTTGTTTTTGCTTCTGCAGGAAATACCTTTTCTACATATAATTTACCAAGAGCTTCACCAATACTACGATTTACAATTTGTAAGGCAGTCTCTTCTCTAGGCAATTGTTTCAGAGCCCCTCTTAGTGTTTTACTGTAAAAATCAAAGTTTGCCGTTTCGATATCGGTTGTCAAATGAAATGTTGATCTGTTTAACAAAGTCCATTTCAAATACGCTTTCCATTGTGGCACTTTGTTTTCTGTATAAATATTTTGAAGTGCTTTCATATAACGGGTTTCCGAAACCACCACCGTATCAAGCTTTGCAAGACCAAGTCCGGTAAAATAAGCATCCCATTTAATAGCCGGAGTCAATTTTTGAAGATCAGCCACCGTCATCGGATTGTATTGCAGACGACTGTCCCTGCTTTCGACGCGGTCTAATCTTGGAGTTGACAAAGCTGTTTCTAATGCTATAATTTCTGTTGAGCTTTGTTTCGCTTTTTCTGGAGATTCTCCGATAAACTGCATCATTCTTGCTAAGTGAAGTTCATATTTAGCACGTTTTTCTTTAGAATCTTTATCTTCTGAAGTGTAATAATCTTTATCAGACAAACCTAATCGGCTTACTGCCAGAGTTACAGAATTTTTAGAACTGTTTTTTTCATCCGCTCCAATGTAAATCTTAAAAAAGTCATTTCCGCCCTGAGGCTCCATTTCTACTAAATACTTTTGAAGATCAGCTACATTTTTAATGGCATCGATCTTTTTCAAATACGGTTTCAATGGATCAATTCCTCTTTTGTTTCTTCCTGCAGTATCTAAAACTGTTGCAAACAAATTTACTGCCTTGCCTTGATCTGTGTTCGATTTATACTTTGGATTTTTTGAAGCACTTTTCAAAATTTCCATTGCATCCTTGTCTGTTTTTTTTACTAATTCATTAAAACTGCCCCAAGTTGTACGATCACTTGGAATCTCTGTTTTATCCAACCATGTACCATTTACATACTGAAAGAAATTATCTTTGGGACTGATCTCTTTTTTCATATTGGAAACATTGATACCGGGTTCCTTCGGTACGGTATTTTGAGCTTGTACTGCAACTATAGTGAGCGTTGCAGAAATAGCATAAAATAAACGTTTAGTAATCACTTTTTTCATATTTATATATTCTTTTGTCTGAAATACAAACATATTGCTATTATCTCTAACATTATGTTAAAATTAAACAATAATCAATCGTAAGTTTTTAATTGCAAATATTTCATTGAAACCAACTAAAACTTTCATGAATATATTTTGCCTTTTTACCTGCTGTTTGAAATAGTTTTTGGAATTTTGTGACACTAAGTGAAACAAAGTGAAAACAAGAATAAAAACCGCCATATTGGCAAGAATAGACTCTATCGGGCTACCAATTATAGCTTTGTGCTGGGTAAGCTTTTTTTGGGGAACAACCTGGTTAGCTTCAAAAGAAGGCGTTAAGCATATGCCGGGTCTGCAATTGGCGACTATTAGACAATTTTTAGGCGGAACATTATATGTGATTTATTTTGTGTTAAAAAAGGAACCCTGGCCAAAAGGCAAACAATGGATAACTATCCTGATCCTTTCTGTTTTAAATTTTGCGTTAAGCAACGGTTTAAGTACCTGGGGTGTAAAATATATTACCAGCGGACTTGGAGCTATAATTGCAACCATTTTTCCTGTTTGGATTGTTATTATTTGTTTTTTTCAGGGAGAAAGGGTTGCTAAATTGGCAATTATAGGAATGTTAATCAGTTTTGGCGGAATTTGTATCATATTCTTCGATTATTTAAGCGATTTCTTAAAACCCGAATTTCAGTTTGGAATTTTATTATCTCTAATGGCAACAGTTACCTGGGCTTTTGGAACTTTGCAAACCAAGAAAAAAGCAGCCAGTTTCAATCCGTATTTTAGTTTAGGACTGCAAATGCTGCTGTCGAGCTTTATGCTTTTTGTTATAACTGAAGCATGCGAAATCAACATACCGCTTAGTCAGATTCCGGCAGAATCCTGGTGGTCAATTGGGTATTTAGTAATTGTGGGCTCATTAATAACCTTCATTGCCTTTATTTATTCATTACAGCATCTACCAAAAGAAATCAGCAGTATTTATGCGTATATCAATCCTATTGTCGCCATTGTTCTGGGTTTTTTTATTTTTGGTGAAACCCTTACAAAGAGTATTGCCATTGGAGTTTTAGTAACTCTGACAGGGTTGTATTTAGTGAATAAATCCATCCGGAAACCCCAAAAAAAGCATTTGCTGTAATTTGGTTAAAAACGTCCCAATTTAAGGTTTAAAAAAAGTCCTTTTCGTATTTTTGCACGCAAAATCTGTTTATGAAATCTTTACTATATAAATACCGAAAATTTTTCATTGTTTTAATTGTATTTTCAACTGTCACCATAACATTGTTTTATTTTGCTTTAAAACCACAAAAAATGCTGCCAGTCTATAATCCGGCCGATGTGAATCCTGAATTGGTTGACAGTACAGTACAATACAAAAGTAAGTATCACACGATTGCAGATTTTTCTTTTGTAAACCAAAATGGGGATACCATTACTCAAAAAAATTACGAAGGAAAAATTTATGTAGCCGATTTTTTCTTCACAACCTGTGGATCTATCTGCCCAAAAATGACCACCAATTTGGCTGATGTACAAAAGGCTGTTTTAAATAATCCGAAAGTAATGCTGCTTTCCCATACCGTTTTTCCTGAAGTAGACAGTATTCCGGTTCTTAAGACATATGCTATAAAACATGGAGTTGTAGATAGCAAATGGAATTTGGTTACCGGTGATAAAAAAGAGATTTATACCATGGCCCGAAAATCATATTTGGCAGTGAAGTTAGGTCGCCCTGAGCAACTGTACGATATGGTTCATACTGAAAATTTTGTTTTGGTTGATCAAAAAAGACGTGTTCGAGGATTTTATGACGGAACAGATAAAGAAGATATTAAACGTCTCCTGGAAGATATTGATTTCCTTTGTAAAGAATGAAACCGTTCTTTTTAGAAACATTTAGCATATTCGACTGCATTAAATTCCGTTAAATAAAGAATTATTGTCTATTTTTGCAATCTAAATTCAATCTAAATAAGCTTGCTAAATACTATCCATACACTGAAAAAAGGCGAAAAAGCCATTATCAAAGATTTTGATATCGATTTGATTCCTTTAAAATTATTAGAGATGGGTTGTTTGCCGGGCAACTTGGTCGAATTACTTCAAATTGCTCCTTTTGGAGATCCTTTATATCTGGACATTAATGGCTCGCATGTTGCAATTCGGGTCGAAACGGCTCGCGAAATTGAAGTTGAACCTATCAAAACCAATTTATAATGAGCGTTCAAAATATCAATGTTGCCCTTATCGGAAATCCAAATACCGGGAAAACCTCTGTTTTTAATCAGCTTACCGGTTTAAACCAGCAGGTTGGGAATTATCCCGGAATTACCGTTGAGAAGAAAATCGGATTCTGTAAACTGCCTCATAATATTAAAGCCAACATTCTCGATTTACCGGGAACGTATAGCCTGAATGCCAGTTCAATGGACGAAAGTGTGGTTATTGAACTTTTACTGAATAAAAATGATAAATTATATCCTGATGTCGCAGTTGTTGTAACCGATGTTGAAAACCTGAAAAGAAACTTATTGATTTACACTCAAATAAAAGACCTTGAAATTCCAACCATTTTAGTCATCAATATGTCTGATCGTATGGAAAGCAAAGGTATTACACTTGATATTCCTTATTTGGAAGACAAACTAAAAACCAAAATTGCGTTAGTAAGTTCCCGCAAAGGTTTGGGTATTGATACATTAAAAGAATTAATTGTTTCTTATAAAACCATTCCAAATGAGCCTTGTTTGAATGCTTCGGTTATTGATCCTGAATATTTTAAAAAGCTTCAAAATGCTTTTCCGAATCAATTGTTATATAAATTGTGGCTGGTCATTACACAGGATGTTAATTTTTCGCATTTAGACCGAAATGAAATCCGAAGCACATTTACCAAATCACATTCTGAATTAAAACGCCTTCAGCAAAAAGAAACCATTAAAAGGTATCAGTTTATCAATGATGTTTTGAAAACAGGTTTGCAGGTTGATGCTGCAAGTGCAAAAGACATCAGGGCAAAACTTGATCGTGTCTTAACACATAAAATTTGGGGTTATGCTATATTTTTTGCTATTTTATTTTTGATATTTCAGTCGATTTTTAGCTGGTCAACCATTCCGATGGATTTTATTGATTCCTCATTTGCATCTTTAAGTAGCTGGGTGGCACAAGAGCTTCCAAGCGGTATTTTAACTGATTTGCTTTCGCAGGGAATCATTCCGGGAATTGGCGGTGTAATTATATTTATTCCGCAGATTGCCTTTTTGTTCCTCTTTATTTCTATTCTGGAAGAAAGCGGGTATATGAGCCGTGTTGTTTTTTTGATGGATAAAATCATGCGTAAATTCGGGCTTTCCGGAAAAAGTGTGGTGCCTCTGATTTCCGGAACAGCCTGTGCCATTCCTGCGATTATGGCTACACGAAACATAGAAAACTGGAAAGAACGTCTGATTACTATTTTGGTAACTCCGTTTACTACTTGTTCTGCCAGATTACCTGTTTATGCGATTATAATTTCATTGGTTATTCCCGGAAAACGTGTTTTCGGTATTATAAATGTACAGGGACTGACCTTAATGGCGCTGTATGTTTTAGGCTTTTTTGCTGCAATTTTATCAGCCTATATTCTGAATAAGGTATTAAAATTAGATGCCAAAACGTATTTCGTAGTCGAAATGCCAAGTTACAAATTACCTCTTTTTAAAAACGTGGGAATAAATGTTGTCGAAAAAACCAAAGCATTTATTATGGGTGCAGGTAAAATCATCCTGGCAATATCGATTATTTTATGGTTTTTAGCCTCATACGGCCCCGGAAAAGAATTTAACGAAGCAGAAATGATCGTTAAAGAAAAATTTTCTAATACGGCTTTAAGCGAGACTCAGCTTCATAATGAAGTGGCTTCGCAAAAGCTGGAAAATTCATACATTGGATTAATGGGACATGCTATTGAACCTGCTATTGAACCTTTGGGTTATGACTGGAAAATTGGAATTGCCCTAATCAGTTCTTTTGCTGCACGTGAAGTTTTTGTGGGAACACTGGCTACTATTTACAGTGTGGGTGAAAGTGAAAATGAAGCTACGATAAAAAGCAAAATGCAGGCAGAAATCCGTCCTGAAACTGGTCAAAAAGTATTTAATTTTGCAACAGGAATATCATTGTTGCTTTTTTATGCTTTTGCTATGCAGTGTGCGAGCACATTGGCCATTACCAAAAAAGAAACCAATTCCTGGAAGTGGCCGGTAATGCAGCTCTTTTTAATGAGTGGTCTTGCTTATGTTACAGCACTTTTAACCTATCAATTCTTAAAATAAAGTGCTATGATACAAGAAATTATTGCCTTTATCATCTTATTTATCGCCATTGGTTATTTGATTAAAAAGTTCTTTTGGAAATCTAAAAAGAAAAAAGATTGTGGCGAGGACAATTGTGGGTGCTCTTAGAAAAACTTTCACAGAGATTCCAGAAAACACAAAGCTTCACAAAGTATCTAAAAAACTTCGTGAAGTTTTGTGTCATCCTGGTGTAACTTTGCAGAACAACTAAATTATCTCATTCCTTCCCATTCCGCATAAAACTGCGATAAAAAACTTTCCATAAAACGATGTCTTTCAGTAGCAATTTGCTTTCCGGTTTCTGTATTCATTTTATCTTTTAAGAGCAAAAGCTTTTCGTAAAAATGATTTATTGTTGGTGCATTATTGCTTTTGTATTCTTCTTTGGTCATGTTAGTAAGGGGCGTTATTTCAGGATTGTACAAAGCCCTGTTTTTAAAACCACCATAATTAAATGCTCTGGCAACTCCAATTGCTCCGATCGCATCTAAACGATCTGCATCCTGAACAATGTCAAGTTCTGCCGAAGAGAATTTCTTTTCGAAATTTCCTCCTTTAAAAGAGATGTTTTCGATGATCTGGATAACGTGTTGAATAGTATTTTCTAAAACATTTTCAGATTCCAAAAACAAACGTGCAGTTTTTGGCCCGATGGTTTCATCTCCGTTATGAAATTTATTGTCGGCAATATCATGAAGTAAAGCGCCTAATTGAACCACAAGCAAATCACAGTTCGTATCTCTTGCAATTAAAAGTGCGTTTTTATATACTCGCTCAATATGAAACCAATCATGTCCGCCCTCAGCATCGTTTAATTTTTCTTTTACGAATGCTATTGTTTTCTTTATTAAATCAGAATTATTCATACTTCTTTATTGCTTAAGCGTTTGCTTTATATTGTTAATAATGATGGCTTGCTTTAAAATTTATTTCAGAATTTTAAAAAACCTCGAAATTTGACACCTTAAAATATCAAAAAAATGCTGATTATCAAAGTTTTGAAAACTCCAACAATCAACATTTTATTTGCTTTTTTCTAAAACGCAACAAAGTTGCGTTTTAGAAATTACACTTTAAAATCTAATTTTGATACTATAATAATCTCGCAGGTTCAACCCACTTAAAAATATGAGATTCTTTAGGAATCACAATTCGCTCCGAAATTCTTGCCATTCGGGCAGGTAATTTCATCAGGTAGTCACGTGCTTTTTCTGCTTCGTCAGTAAGATTAGCTATCTTATCAATCTCCCATTTATCTATTAATTTTTGCATGATATCAACATAATCATTTGCGGTATAAACACCAATACGTTGTGCAGAATCAGAAAATTGCTCAAATGCTGTACTGATTTTTTGACCGGATTCTCTTAAGAAATGAGCCGGCATTACGATTTTTTGCTTCATCATATACTGAAAGGCCAACATCATTTCGCTTGGATCGACCTGAAAAATACGGTTTACAAATTCGCTGTATGCATGATGATGACGCATTTCGTCACCTGCAATCATTTTACACATTTTAGACAATTTTTTATCACCAAATTTCTTAGCTATTTGTGCTACTCTGTTGTGCGAAACATACGTTGCCAATTCCTGAAAACTGGTGTATACAAAGTTTTTGTATGGATCTGATCCTGTTCCGATGTCAAAGCCGTCGTTGATTAAATGCTGTGTTGTCATTTCGATTTCACGCATGTTTACACGACCAGACAAATACAAATATTTATTTAGTATATCTCCGTGGCGATTTTCTTCACCGGTCCATTGACGGATCCATTTAGACCAGCCGTTTCCACCGTTTTCAACCTGATTTACACCTTCTACATCCATCAACCAGGATTCGTAGGTTGGCAAAGCTTCTTCGGTGATGGTATCACCAACTAAAGTTACCCAGAAATCATATGGTAATTCTTTGGCAATTTCACGTAGTTCCCTAACCTCTTCAAAGAAATTATCTCCCTCTGAATTAGGCAGAAAATCTGACGGCTGCCAAATCTTTTCTACTGGAATTAAATACTGTTCTACGAAGCTATCCACGTTTTTTTCCAAAAACTGCATTACTTCTAATCGAATGTTTTTTATAGACATTACTTATTTAATTTGGGATTTAAGCTTCAGATTCTCTCTAACGCAAAAATCTATTTATATTCATTTACTCCTTCTACTACTGCCTTTTCGGTCAATTTCATTAACTCAGCAAAATCATAATCTTTAACGGCCATTGCTTTGTGCGCAGTAAAGGTAAGATGATTTCCTAAACCAACGGGAAAAAACCCATATTTTACCATTTTCCATGAATTGTTTATGCTAACCGGAACAACATACGCCGAAGGTGCATATTTACAGAGGATTTTTAAACCGCTTTGGGCAAATTCTTTAGGTTTTCCTGTTTTACTTCTTGTTCCTTCAGGAAAAATTACAGCAGATCTGGTATTTTTTTCAATATATTCAGACAAGCCTTTGATTACCGGAATAGCTTGTTTAGGGTCTTTACGGTCTATTAGTACTGAACCTCCATGTCGCAGATTATAAGATACGCTTGGAATTCCGCTTCCTAACTCCTTCTTACTTACAAATTTACAATGAAAACGTCTAAAGTACCAAATCATTGCTATTATATCGTACATACTTTGATGATTCGATACAAAAATCAACGGAACTCCGGTAGGAATAGTCTCCCTGTTTTGAATTGTATATCTGGTTCCCACAAGATTTGTACATCTTAACAGTGAGAAATTCAGATAGTCAACACTAATTTTGTGAGCCTGATAGCCAAAAAAAGTAAGGCAAACCCATTGTATTAGATGAAAAACCAGCAAACACAATCCAAAACATAAATAATAAATTACAGAGATTGGATACGAAATTATCTTTTGCATGCTTAAAAAAATTAATTGCCAAAAGTAATAAATAAATTTTTAGCGGTGTAAAAATTGAAAACAATAACAGCTTTTATGCTTTAATTGTACCTTTGTCCATAAAATTGCCATTTTTTTCTGAAATAAATGAACTTTACTTACCCTAAACAAGAACGCTTAAAGAGCAAAACAACTATTGGATTACTGTTTTCTGAAGGGAAATCGGTTTCAAAATATCCATTGCGTTTGGTGTACCGCCAGGTCGAAGCCAATTCTAATGAAAAAACTAAAATTGGCGTTTCGGTTTCTAAGAAATATTTTAAAAAAGCGGTTGATCGCAATTATTACAAACGGGTTTTAAGAGAAACATATCGACTGAACAAGCATTTGCTTTGGGACAACATGCAACAACCTTATTCTCTAATGTTTTTCTATCAGACGAAAGACAAATTATCTTACGAGGAAATTAACACAAAAACGGCTCAGCTGTTTGAAAAATTTATCCAACAGGTTAACAAAACGAGTGATTCTGAAAATAAAGCTGAATTGTAAAGTACTTTATAATCAATACTTTTCAAATACCGAAATGAGATTCACCTCAACGAATCGCCTTAATTGATGATTTATTATTATTTTAGTAGTTTATAATTTTAGACAATTCATAATATGCCTCCTTATTTCAAAAAGAAATTCATTATACCGGCCGTTGCAACAGGCTTTTTATTTATTGGAACCAGTTTCAAAGACGACTTTTTTGAAATTGCCAAGCAAATAGAAATTTTTACGACGTTATTTAAAGCTGTAAACACTAATTATGTCGATGAAACAAATCCGGGTGACCTGATGGATAAAGGTATTAAAAGTATGTTGGGGAGTTTAGATCCTTATACAGTATACTTTAATGAACAGGATGTTGTAAATTTTAAAATTAACAACACCGGCGAATATACCGGAATTGGTGCTATGATTGCCCGTAAAAAAGACCGATTAATTGTTCGTGAACCTTACAAAAATTATCCGGCAGACAAAGCGGGGTTAAAAGCCGGTGACGAAATTATTCAGATTGGGGATGTTTTGATTGCTGATTTTAAAGACGATGCCTCACAATTACTAAAAGGAACGAAAAATACCAAGATCAAAATAAAATACCTGCGTCAGGGAAAAATTTATACTACTGATTTGGTTTTGGATGAAGTTGATATCAAATCGGTACCATTTTATGGAAAAATCGATGACAAGACCGGGTATATTGTTTTGGCCCATTTTAGCAGAAAAGCAGCCTTTGAAGTAAAAGAAGCACTTGAAAAACTAAAAAGCGACGGAGCCTCACAAATTGTTCTTGATTTAAGAGGAAATCCGGGTGGTTTATTAAACGAAGCTATTGATATCTGTAATTTGTTTGTTCCAAAAAATGAAGTAATTGTAACGACGAAATCAAGAATTGAAAAACACAATAACACCTATAAAACCACTAAAGAGCCTGTAGATACACAGATTCCGCTTGCTATTTTAGTAAACGGGAAAAGTGCATCGGCATCTGAAATTGTTTCGGGAGCCCTGCAGGATTTAGACCGTGCCGTGATTTTAGGAAGCCGCAGTTTTGGAAAAGGTTTGGTACAACGCACCGTTGAACTAACATACGGAACACAGCTAAAAGTAACCATTTCACGTTATTACACACCTTCAGGACGTTGTATCCAGGCATTGGATTATGCGCATAAAGACAAAAACGGTGTGGCTCAAAAAACCGATTCTAAAAATTTCAATGCCTTTAAAACCCGAAAAGGCAGAACGGTTTATGATGGTGGTGGTGTATTGCCGGATATTGAACTGGATGAAACTAAAATGAGTCCGATTACAAATGCTTTACTGAAAAACGACGGAATTTTCGATTACGCAACAACCTATTATTATAAAAACCCGAATTTGGGAGATAAGATTCCAACGATTACAGATGCAGATTATAGCGCTTTCAAACAATATTTAAAAGCCAATAAATTTACATTTGATACAGAAACCGAACTGGCACTGAAAAACACATTGGCAGCTGCCAAAAAGGAAGAAATAGACGAAGCAATTGTTATTGAATATAAGCAGTTATTGAATGCGCTTGAGAAAAGTGAAACTACCTTATTAGACAAAAACCAAAAAGAAATCAAAAACCTGATTCTGGAAGAACTCATCAAAAGGTATCAATATCAGGAAGGATTGTATCAATATTACATTAAAAACAATTCAGAAATTAAAAAAGCGGTAACCGTCTTAAACAATCAGGCTGACTATAAAACGATTTTAAAGATGTAAAAATGAAACTTTGTAGCCCCTTATTTCTGTTGTTTATTTACAATTTATCGGCGCAGCAAAAACCCATCGAAACCATTTATTTTGATTTTGACAAATACACCCTTACTAATCAGCAAACTAAAGTTATTACCGACTTTGTAAAAAACATTGATACCACAAAAATAGAATCCATACAAATTTATGGCTATTGTGATGACCGTGGAAACGATGAATATAATTACCGCTTATCCTATAAACGAGTCATTACTATACAGGAAATATTACTTGTAAATGGTTTTAATAAAAGTAAAATAATCATTCTGGAAGGAAAAGGCCGTGTCATAATCAAACCTGATACAGTTCAAAACTTACACGAAACAAGATCTAAAAACCGAAGGGTCGATTTGATCGCCGTTAAAAAAAACAGTTTCGGAAAAGGAATTCACAATTCCCTGAAAAATGAATTAAAAGTAGGGGATAAGATTTTGCTTGAAAATATTTTGTTTGATCTTGGAAGTTCAAAATTAACAACTGCTTCCAAAAAAGAACTGGATAAAATCGCCGCCATTTTGAAATCCAAAAAAACGATTCATTTTGAAATCAGAGGTCATGTTTGCTGTACACCTGAATTGTATACAGACGGAATCGACAGGGAGAGCAGAGAAAGGAGACTATCCTGGAATCGTGCCAGAACAGTCTTTTTTTATTTGTCATCAAAAAGAATATCCAAAAGCAGAATGACCTATATGGGCTGTGGCAACAAATATCCACTTGGAAAGGGTGATAATTTAGATCGGCGTGTGGAGTTTAAAATTACTAGGATTTAATTAAGCATCATCTCAATATGCGGAATATCATCTTCCAGATACATTTCACTGGTTTGAACAAAACCATGACTTTCGTAGAATTTTTTCAAGTATAGTTGTGCACCAATTGTAATTTTTCCTTTTCCAAAATTTGATTTTATACCAGAAATAGCTTCACGCATTAAATCATGTCCCCATTTTCTGTCACGATAATCCGCATCAACCACAACTCTGCCAATTGAAGCATTATCAAAACTAATTCCTGCATCAAACAAACGCGCATAGGCAACAATTTTACCATCATATTCACCAATTAGGTGCATTGCTTTCTTGTCTTTAACGTCGAGATCTAAATAAACGCAATTTTGTTCTACTACAAAGATCTCGCTTCTTAATTTGAGTAAATCATATAATTCATGAACCGTTAATGCTTCAAACGGTTTGATTTTCCATTTTAATTCCATTGTGTATTATTTTATTATTTATTTTAATTTGAAGAACAAAATTAATTTTAAATAACTTAAACAGGAAGAATCCATATATCTGTTTTAAAAAAAATCCCGATTACATCTCGTAATCAGGATTTTTTTAATCATTATTAAGGCAGACTATTTCTTCTTCATAATGATTTCCATACTTTTATATTCTTTATTGTTTTTTGTATCGTACATTTCCATTTTACGGGTTGTTGCATCCACGATGGTATAGACTTCACGATAGGGTGTTTTATTTCCGTTTAACGGATTTACCATAGTGCCTTTAAGCTCCATGCTTTTAGTCTTATCATTATATTTACCGCTGGCAATCATCATGCCTGTGCCCATATTATCAATAAAAGTCGTTGTGTACTCTTTGCTGGCATTATTGTAAGCCAAGGTAGATTTTCCTTCAAATGGCTGTCCCATCATCGTTCCCTGATAATTTGCCTCCTGATAACGGCCTCCAAGAATCATCTTTATAGCTGCTGTAGAACTTGCCTTTTCTGGCTTTCCGCCTTCTTCTTCCCAAAAAGTCATATCGCAGTTCCAGGTTCCGGTTTCATCTGCCATCATTTTATGAGGCGAACCCGGCGTTGCATATGCAATCCAGGCTTTCATCTGTGCGGCAGAATCTAGAGGTTTTTCAGGGATTGAATCTTCTGTTTTTACATTCTCTACAGCTTTGGTGGTTTCTATTTCTGTTTTTATTTCTTTTTTACATGAATAAAAACAATAAATTAAGATCAATAACGGGAGTAATGCATTTTTCATAATTATCTGATTTAATGTTCATTATAAAAGTATAAAAAAATAAACATTATCTCTTATCTACTTTGACTGATTTTATAATCGCTTCTAATTCTAACATTAAATCCCGTTCCTGATTCGAGGGTGAATAACAAAAACCTTCAATGACAAGAATTCGGTTAAAAGCTTCATCAATTATCGCATAATTAATAAAAGGCCCTGTCATAAAATCGTTTTTTAATTCCCAGGTTCCTTTGGTTTCAAATGTTTTTTTTCCGTTTAATGTTGTAATGGAAAAGTATGGTGCATAATCTTCTCCTGTGATCATCTGTGTATCTGGTTCGCGACCTTTAATATAATGTCCTACAGAATCACGCATCCGAACTATATTTCCAACAACATTCTGATTTTTTATTAATCTGTTTAGTGGAATCTGATAAATGAGCAAACTTGTATTACCACTAATAATTTCCTTCTTTAGCCAGATAAAATTCTTTTTATGGAGCATGTATTCATAGCCTGTAGGGATTTGCAAATCGATATGAAATTTGTTTTTGATTACGGCCGGATTCAAAAGTGATTTACTGTTATCCTGTTGTATTTTTTTAATTTCTGTTTGACGGATTGCCTTAATGATTTCCGGAGAATTCATTTCGATACTGCAAATAATATCTTCAATTGATTTTCCGTAAATTCGAAATGTATTGTGTGGTAAGGTTTTAATATTTGTTTTAACCTCAAATTTATCTGTAGCCGATTTTTTTACTACAATAATGCTTCGGCTATCGGTAACAAAACCTTCCAGTAATTTTGCAGGATATTGATTGATGGTAAACAAAGGTTCTTCTTGTGTAAGACCCAAGACCGGTGAAGCAAATTTATTTCGAATGCTGTCACCTACTTCACCATACCATAGCTGGTCGTCAATAATGATAGAAATTGTATTTGTCTTGCCTGGTTTAGGCTGTGGCTGATTTTCGTTCTTTTGAAAACAGGAAACCAGTAAAACCGAAACTAACAGAAATAAAAAATGGGTTTTATTCATTTTTATCATTTTATGAAATAAAACCCAAATTTAGGTAAGATATTTTATTATCCGTTTATTTTAAGCTTCATTCCTGGTTTTATATCCTCATCTTTAATTCCGTTCCATTTTTTAATATCTGAAATAGTCACGCCAGGATATTTTTTGGAGATACTATATAATGAATCTCCTTTTTTAACATAATAATCTTGACCAACAGTTTTTGCTGTAGTTGCTTTTTTCTTAAAAGAATCAACTGAATTAGAAGCAACAACTGTAGTTTCAGCAACAGTATTTTCCTTTTTAGAAACAATTAAAACCTTCCCTAATGCCAGATTATTTGTTGTCAGGTTGTTCCATTCCTTTAATTCTGACAATGTGATGTCGAATTTTTTAGCAATACTGCCCAGGTTGTCCCCATTCTTTACGATATATTCAACCTCAATTTCATTTTTATCAGATATTTCAGCTGATGCAACTGCTGTCTCGGTTGGTTTTTTAATTATTTCAGAAGGTTTGGAAACAAAATCCTTAGGCTTTATTTTTAAAGCTCTCCCTAATACTAGTGAATTGCTCTTAAGGTTGTTCCATACTTTAATATCTGTAACAGAAACATCATACTTTTGGGCAATTGAACTTAAATTGTCTCCTTTTTGCACTATATAGGATTCTAGATCTACCGGTTCAGGAACTTTTACGGGTTTTGTCTTTGTCTTTGGAGTTACTTTTTGTGCAAGACGGGAAGGCATTTTATAAATATTGGAATCATATCTTGCATAAGCATAGATTTTTTCTTCATTATTTACAAAAGTTGCTATTTTATCTTTTGGCAACCTTAAAAAGTGTTGTTCATCTTTATAAAAAGGAACTATTTTAAGTTTATAAGAAGGATTTAAAAGTTCAATCTCTGATTGAGGCATGTCTAACAAATCGGCAATTTGTTTAAACGACATTTTTTCTTTGATTCGAATTGTATCCGTTTCGAAGTTTTTGATTAGTGCTCTTTGAGGGTGTATTCCGTGTTCTTTATGGTACTCAAAAAGATACATTGTTGCTAAAAAGGCAGGTACATAACCCTGAGTTTCTTTTGGAAGATAATTTCGGATGTCCCAGTATTTTGTTTTTCCACCGGAACGGCGTATTGCTTTGGTAACATTTCCAGGACCCGAATTATATGATGCTAAAACCAGCTCCCAATCCCCAAAAATAGCAAACATTCTGGTCATATATTCTGAAGCTGCTGCGGTTGCTTTGAGTGGATCACTGCGTTCATCAATATAGGAGTCAATTTTAAGGTCATATTGTTTACCAGTACCATACATGAACTGCCAGAGTCCTGTGGCACCCATTCTAGAAACTGCTTTAGGATTTAAAGCAGATTCTACAACGGCTAAATATTTAATTTCTAAAGGAACATTTTGTTTCGCAAATGCATCTTCGAAAATAGGGAAATAGTATTCTGACAAAGACATTAATCGTGAAAAAGATTTTTTTCGATTTTTAAGAAATGACTTTATTATATTTTCTAAACCCTGATTATATTCTATTTCAAAAGGTGATTTTTCATTCATTGCCTGAAGGCGCTGTTTAAGCAGTTCTGTTGGCAATTCCTGATCAACCGTAACATCTTTATTGATTGTCTGAATATCCTTGGTCAGATCATCGTAAATATCGAGACTTGTCAATTCATTCATCCAAAGGCTATCAACGCATATAGCCAAATCATTTTTGACAAATGAATTTTTTACTGAATCTAAGTACGAAATCTTTACTTCGGGTTTAACTTCTGAATTAGCTGTATTTTGTGCAAAAACAGTTATCGAAAAGAAGACCGAAACGGCTAAGGAAATTTTTCTTATAATCATATAACATTTTTTTAAAATTCTATAATCCAAAGAATTACAGAAGTGGTATTTTTACAAACTTAAGCAGAATAAGCTTAAAAACTGTAAAAAAAAATGTTAATTGTTATATTTTAGTCTAAAATAGCTGCAATTCCAGGTAAAATCCTTCCTTCTAACATCTCGAGCATGGCTCCGCCACCAGTAGACACATAACTCATTTTGTCTTCGAAACCGAATTGTTTTACAGCTGCTACAGAATCTCCACCTCCAACAAGTGAGAAAGCACCATTTGCAGTAGACTCAGCAATATAATCGCCCAAAGCAATCGTTCCCTTAGAAAAAGTTTCCATTTCAAAAACTCCCAAAGGTCCGTTCCATAAGATTGTTTTGGACTCTAAAATTACTTTTTTGAAGTTTTCCAAAGATTTAGGACCTGCATCCAGACCTTGCCATCCATCAGGAATTGCTGTTACATCAACAACTTGCGTATTTGCTGTATTTGAAAAATCATCCGCAGCAATTACATCAACCGGAATGTGAATCTGAACGCCTTTTTCTTTAGCTAGTCTTAAAATCTCTAGTGCTAAATCCTGTTTGTCATCTTCACAAATAGATTCACCAATTTTACCACCTTGCGCTTTAATGAATGTAAAAGTCATTCCTCCACCAATAATCATGTGGTCAACTTTATCCAGGATATTTTCGATAACCGTAATTTTAGAAGAAACTTTTGAACCTCCTAAAACAGCAACAACGGGTTTTTCGCTATTTTTAAGTACTTTATTTAAGCTTTCGATTTCTTTTGCCAATAAAGTTCCGAAACATTTTTCAGTTGGGAAAAATTGTGCAATGATCGTTGTTGAAGCGTGTGCTCTGTGTGCGGTACCAAAAGCATCATTTACATAAATATCTCCTAGTGAAGCTAATTCTTTTGCAAAAGCAACATCTCCTGCTTCTTCTTCAACATGAAAACGTAAATTTTCAAGCAATAAAACTTCTCCTGGTTTCAAATTCTTAGCAGCTGTCTGAGCGGGTTCACCTACACAATTTTCTGCAAACTGAACCTGTACTCCTAAAATTTCAGAAGCTGTTTTCAAAATATGTTTCAATGAGTATTTTTCTTCAGCACCTTTTGGTCTTCCTAAGTGGGACATTAAAATCACACTTCCACCCTGAGCTAAAATAGCATCAATAGTTGGTTTTGCAGCTTCGATACGTGTTGCATCAGTTACATTAAAATTTTCATCCAAAGGCACATTAAAATCAACACGGATAATTGCTTTTTTATTTTTAAAATCGAAATCGTTTAGGGTTTTCATTTGATAATTTTTTTATGGTTTTTTTGAAAGAAAAACAAATATAGAACTTTTAAGGTTCTTATAAATTTGGATAAACCAAAAAACCGATAATTTAAAGAACGAAATCGTTATAATTTCACAAATAATTTCCTTTATTAAATATTAAACACAAATTTTGATAAGAAATAAGCTGATTTTGGGTATAAAAAAGCCTTTTTTATCAACCAACAGGATAAAAAAGGCAAAACAATAGCAGTTCTTTGTTTTTGGAAATAATATTGGTTTATTCTTTTTGAATATAACAAATTGAAAGATGTGACTGTACCGGAAACATCATGGTTTCGTATCCATTTGTATGTTCAGTATTCCTGGAAACCAAATAATTGCGTTCTATGATTCCGAAATAAGTTAATAATGGAGAATAAAATGTGATTCCGATTTTATGTTTTGAATGATCGGTAATGTCACTGTTTACAATATCGAGCTGATAATTTATAAAAGGAAAATACTGATTACCCAAAACATCAGAAACCCTGTGAAAATTCCCTTTTAATTGTTGAACATATCCATCAGCGGCAATTCCGACTAAAAAATGCAATTGAACTGCCTTTTCATTTTCAGCCAATAATTCCCTAAACGTGTTTTTAGGATTTTCTACAGAATTGAATTGCTGGCTCTGCATCTTATATTCCTTAAAAGTGTCTTCAAAAACATATTTATCCCAGATAATTGTAGAAGAACTATCAATAACCACACGATATGCCAGCCTTATTTTTGATATTTCCATAAGCTCAGATTTGAATCACATTATTTTAAGACAACTTCAAATACCAATAAAACAGCATTTTCAGACAGTGCTTCCCATTCTATGGTATCGACTTTACTCATGCTCAGACCATCTTTAGTTTCCAAAAGTCTGTTTTCTACTTCAAAAGCACCACTGATTATAAATATAAAAACACCATTTTCAGAATTTTTAAGAGTATAAAAACCTTCTTTTCTTCCATCATAAACACCTATAAAACCAATCCCTTTTTTAATTTCAAACAGAGGTATTAATTCATTTCTTGTATTAAAATCGATCTCCGTTAGCTGAATACCCTTTTGTAAATCATCTTGTTCTTTTTGAAATTCAATTTGAAGATAACTTACATTTTCATTTTCATACGGATTAAAAATTCTAACAGTGGATTCATCATCAATGGCTGTAGCACTAATTTGCTCTACCCTTAAAAATTCAGTATTACCAAGATTGTCATTGTATTCTATTCCACCAAATAAGGGCAAAATAATCACATTCGTATTCGCTTTTATTACTCTTGAAATACAATGTTGGGGACCCAGTATTTCTTCGTTTAAAATTTGTAAGGATCCAAATGGTTTTCTGGACAAATCCTGATAATGCTCAAAATTTAAAGTGGCAAAACAATTGTGGCTTTCTGATTTGAAAGTGCCTCTTTTTTCTGACTTATAAATCTGAGCTGGAATTTGCTTAATCATTTTTAGGTTTTTTAACTGGCAACATTTATTGTATGTTTTAACACAAAGCCTTCTGCGATACTACCTGTAACTGTCGCCAGCTCGTTTGCCACAGAATCTGAAAACACATTATCAGAAGCGTTATAAGTATAACCCGACAAACCTTTAGTGTATCCGTTTGCTGTTGATGCATTTACCAAAGCAACAGCACTGCCAGAACCTTCCGGAAATGCAATTTGCGTTACCAGCAATGATGTTCCACTTGAATTGTATATGTGAACATGAATATGTGTAGCTCTGCTAGTATACCAACCCGGAAAAATAGACGTAAAAGTCACCAAACCGTTGTCATCTGTAATTTGTCTTCCTCTTAGAAAATGAACTGCTGTATAATCTACAGTCTGCATTGATGTTCCTCCATATTCTGAATAATACCCATCTTTGTCGCAATGCCAGATATCAACAATAGCTCCTTTTAAAGCCGCACAACTGGCTTTTGTATTTTTAATGGTGATATTAATCGTAAAAGCGACACCTGTCCTGTCCATGACAATATTAGTCTTCACCAAAGAAGATGGCGATTTGGTAGGAAACGGTCCTGCCGTTTCTGAAGAAGTAACCGAACAATCCCCAGAAGTACCAGAACTGGAACCGGTATCTGTAGCTGTATCTGTATCGCTTGATGTTTCTGAAGAATCATCATCTTTACTACAGGCGTTTAAAATTGGAATAGCCAAAGAACCTATTCCTACTAAGCCTAAACCTCTTAAAAAATCTTTTCTCTTCATAATAATACCATTTACAGTTATAGTTGTAAAATTATTTAAACCGATAGTTAACTTAAAATTTATGAGGTAATAGCAAGTTTTTATGAGGTAAAACAGTTAAAATAGAATCAAATATTTTAAAATTTAAAACGTTTCCTATATATTTTGAAAATAAGACCAGGGTGTAGCCCATAATAAAAATCACCCGAATTCTCTTAAATTGCATTACCACTCCTAATATTCCGGGCTAAAAAAGATTCTATAGATTTCAGAAAAATTAGAATTTATAGTTTATTCCAACTTTCAGGAAAAAAGGGGTTCCCGGTGTAAAATGAATTTCTTCTACACTTGCCGTTTCATTCTTCAATCTTGATTCTGTGGCAAACTGGGTTTCATTCCACTCCGAATTGAATATATTTTCAATCGTAACACCAAAAATTATTTTTTTGAAGGTATAATTTATATTGAAATCTGAGATAAAATATCCTTTTGCAACTATCGAATTGTCTTCGTTGGCTGGTCTGTCTTTCATATATCTATAGCGCAAACCGCCTGAAAAGTTTTTCCAGTTTTGAAAACTTAATCCCCCAGTAGATGTAAAATCCGGGGCCAGCGGAATGTAATTTTGCCCTTTAGGATCATTAATGCTTCGTGCATAGGTGTAATTGGCATCCAGATTAAAAAAGAAATAATCACTTAATTGATAGCGAATACCCAAATCAAAACCTGACCTTCCCGTTTTACCGCTTGGTTCTACAACTCCTGCATCGCCTACATATACAAACTCTTGCTGTAAATACAAATACCATAAAGCGGAATTAACAATTAATCTTGAAAACGGTTTCCAAATCGTACCTAAATCTATTCCAACTGCTGTTGGCAAAATTTCTTTTCCATTATTTGCTACGACAACTCTGGCATCATTGGAATGAAAACCCGTTCCCGTTTTGATGTACAATTGCAAATCATTATTTTGTGAATAAACGAAATTTAGTTTTGGTGATACTTTTGCCTGACTTTCGGTTTGTGTTTTGTAATTAGCGGCCAGCTTATCCTGATACCCGAATTTAAAATAATCCAGTCGAACGGCAGGGTTAATCAGCCATTTGCCCAAACGAATCTCTGAATTTAAATACGTAAATATATTTGACTCATCAATATCCCCTAATTTGATTTGTTCTAAAGTCGTTCTTCTATTCAATGTATGTGACAATTCAGTATTGGTTGTGGCGTCATTTCTCATACCAAAGCCCAATTGAAATAACAGCTCAACCGATTCTTTATGAATGTTTCTATTCAGCTCTGCATTGATTCCGTAAAGATTTCTGTCTTCTTTTTGCTTAATCTGGTCACCATTTACAGGATCTTCCAGAAAAAAAGTAAAGTTTGAAAACAATTCGAATTTATAATTTGAATAAAAGGTATTGGCTTTCAAAAAAGTATTGTCATCAATTGGTTTAAACAGGGAAACATTAAAATTAGATCTGGAAGTTGACCCGCCTTCGGTATCATCTACGGAACCAAATCTGGAAATCGTTCCTGCAGCCACCAATCGCTGCGGAATTTGTCCGGAAGCATCCCACTTACTGGTGAAACTTGAAGCTGTAACTGAAAAACGGCTGTTGTCTTCTAAAACGAAAGAATATTTTCCAAATAAATTAATTCGGTTAAAATTTTGCGGGGAATCAAATGGCCCGTCAGTAAGAATATATTCGGTAGCAATGTAAGCACTTTCTTTTTTATTATTTCCCAAAAGATCAAACAAACCTACGGTTCTAAAGGTATTAAATTGCCCGGCTTCTACTCCAATACTGCTAAAATCCAGTTTTTCTTTTGTTCCAAAATCAACATATCCGGCCGTTGTAAAATCACCTTTGTTTGCATAATAGGTTCCTTTGCCAAAATCTATTTTCTCAACCGTTTCCGGGATAACAAAATGCAAATCGGCATAGCCTTGTCCGTGTGCATGCGAAACCATATTTACAGGCATTCCATCCACATTAATCGCAATATCTGTTCCGTGATCGATATCAAAACCGCGCAAAAACATTTGTTCTGCTTTACCTCCACCGGCATGCTGTCCAATAAATAATCCCGGTACTTTACGCAAAATTTCCTGCGAAGAATTAACCGAAGTGGTTTCCAGATCAATTTTTGAAATCACATTAATGGCAGCTATTTTAGAGGGAATAATCACTTCTTCCAGTTTAAAACTATCACTTTCCATCACAATACTAATTTCAGAATCGGTAATTGTATAAGTCCTTTTTTTGTACCCTAATGCAATTACATTCAGTACATCTCCAATATTGGATTTATCAATATTAAAAATCCCTGTTTCATTAGTATGCGAATGCGTATTTGATTTTGGATTAGTAATAGTCACGTTTTCTATTGGTTTTCCGTTTTCATCAATAACAATTCCTTTTTGAGTCTGAGTGAAAGCGTTTAAACTAAATAATAGCGTGACAATTAATGTATATTCTTTCATTATTCAAATTAATGGTTTTTAAGAACAATTTTAGGAAATAGTATATTGACTTGTGTGTTTTTTACGTTTGATCCAGTAATTCACTCCAAAAATAGTTAAAGAAAAAAATGCCAATATCAAAATTCCCCAAGGAGCATATTCATAATTACTTTGTATTAAAATTGATATCTTATTTGGTTTTTCAGAAACCCTTTCCAAAATCCAGGCAAGGGAAGTAATTCCGGCTAACAGCGCCCATACAATTCTAACCCATTTATATACCGGAGTCTGACTCAACAGAATTAACCATGGAATTATGAGAATAACTACAAATAACTGCATGATTTCTATTCCAATGTTGAAGCCCAAAATACTTAAAACCATAATACCTGTGTCCAAATTTAAAACAGAAAGTACAGTAGCAAAGGCCAAACCGTGAACGAGTCCAAAACCAGCTGCCACATAAACTTCTTTGTTTGGAAAAATAGGATAGATGGCATGTATAGCAGAAATTAAAATAGAAACCGCAATTAAGATCTCAACAGGTTTCACAGGCAGATTGATCCAGCCTGATGCGCCTATTAAAAGTGTAATGGAATGTCCAATTGTAAAAGCTGTAACAATTTTCAACAAACGCATGATGCTGTATTTAGTTCCGCCAAAATTTCCCCATCTTTTGCGATTTACAACAAGAGGAGCTGGTAGTAATAAGACAAGTAAAAACAATAAATGATCTGTTCCTTCCTTGATGTGCTCCATTCCCAATGCAAACATTCCTTTGAAACCCGTCCACCAATTACCGCCTTTTTCTAAATTTACTTCTAATGGATAGATGAGTGTTGATCTGGTGTCTACTCTTATAACACCAACTTTTACAGGTTCTTTGTTTGTTTTTCCTAATTCCCAATCACTACGGATAGAAACCAAAGCGCTATGAGTAACCAATTGATGCATAATTACATCATAGTCAAAAATGAATTTACGGGTACTTTCTCCTGTTGGGGGAATAAGAACAAGCTGTATTGTAATTTCCTGATATGGTCCGCTCTGGGTTTGTTCTGCTTTTCCAACAGTCATATTGGTAACTTCAACTAGCCAGGGTTTATCTTTGGTTGTCATTGGATGAATATGGGCCAATAAATATTCTTTGAGCTGTGACCCAAATTTTTCAATTAAATGGTTTGGATCTTTTGTGATTTCATGCCCAAAAGCAAGTTCTAATTCCCCAAGAGGTAATTGGAGTTCGACAGAAACCGTTTTAGGATTTACATCTAATAACACAATGGTACTTGGCGTTTGATGTGCAAATATTCCTTGCGGAAAGCAAAGTAAGAGCAGAAATAAAAACAACCACCATTTTTTGAAATGGCGGTTGTTTATAATTAATTTGTGAGTCATTGTTGATAACGATTTATGTTTACAATCCGATATAATCACTTGTATGATCTCTATAGACACTGTGATAATGAATTTGATTCGGAACTACTACACCCGTTTGACATATAAATTCTATCCAAACACGAGGACCATCAATACGAACATAATCGGTGTTTTTTGTAAAAAAAGAACTCTCGCTGCCCGAAACTCCGCTGGTATTACTTGCATAAGTTACATACGTATCAGCCAAAGCGTTGGTATAAAGTGTTGTAAATGCTGCCGCTGAAGTAGCATCTAAATCATTAATCCATGGAGCCATTGCTGCTAAAACTTTAGCTTGAGCGGCTGTACTTAATGCGCTCACTTTAATCCCAAGTTTTGTCGTCGGAAATGTATTGGTAGTAGAGCCCGGAACCATTGTGACATCAGAGAATGTAGATGAAATCTTTGCACTAGCCAATTCAGCTGTAGTAAAAGAGGCTAACATAGCTGCCATTGCGGCTTTTTCAGCTGCCATTGGTGAATATGTTGTTCCATTATACGTAAAAGTTGTAGGTTCAATTCCTTGATGTGATGGTGTAGTACTAACAACTGCCCCTGAATCATAAGTAATATTTTGAGCGTAGTGGTGACCTCCAAATTGCAATTGCCATTTACCTGTTGTACTTGGTGTACCTAAAAATGCAATTACATAATAACCTGAAGAATAGCCTCCTGAAGAAAGCGTGCCCAAATAATCATCAGCCGTATTAATTCCAATAAATTCATTATACCCTTCCTCTGTGCCTGTACCGCTTGCCGCAGCTATAACTGCTTTTGCCGCTGCAAGCTGAACTGCTGTTAGACTGCTAAAAGCTAATCCGTTGCGACAAGATAAACCGCAAGGTAAATTAGACCATCTCTTGGCATTGGAAAGATTTAATGTAAGCACTACTGATGCTTTCTGTGTTGTAGTTAATGTTGCCAAAAAAGCATTCGCCAAACAAACTACCTTTGCAACTCCTGTAGCTGATGAACAATCGGCAGTAGCGACAGAATTTACAGTCAAAGTAATGGTTACGGTTTGTCCTCCAAATGTAATTACAAAACTAGCAACTCCTGATGATGTTGGTGTTCCGGTAATGGTATAAGTAAGATTTCCTGCTCCGTTTGCCAATGTTCCTGCCACCAATGTAGCTGTTAAACCCGTAACTCCAGTTGATGAAACCGCTGTTCCTGCTGAATAGGCTACCCCATTACCACCAGTGTAAGGAAGTGTGGCAGTTCCGGTATAAGCAACATTAATGATAGCTGTTGAAGAAAAAACAGCAGAAGCACTTGTAAGTGCCGTAACAGAAGCTGAATTACTGGAAGAAGAATCATCATCGTCACTTTTGCTGCAGGCGAATGCAATTGTCAATAGACAAGCAATAGCTCCTAAAAAAAATAATTGTGGTTTTTTCATAGTTGTTTAAAGATTTATGGTTTTTAAAACTTAAAAACCTCAAAATTAAATGATTATTTCAGCGTAGTCATTTTTTGTGGTTAACAGCACTTTTGTAGTGGTAAACAAATGAAAATCATCTCTTTTTTGTCTTTGTAATTTAAAATATACCCTGAAAAATATGTTTTTGCATCACGGAATTATGATAAACTAATTCTGCCTTTTTTTGTTCATTTAAAATTTGGATAATAGCATACACAACCACATTCTTCGATTTCACCACATTTTTTTTGTTACTGTTTAATATTGCATAATTTTACATCATTATGCAAAAGAAACTAAAATCATATCTGTTTTTAATTATAGGAAGCCTGGTCTTTCTGTTTCTTCCATTATTGTTTTCACCTCATCCTCCTGAAGAAGAAAATTATTTGTTTACAAAAGCAACTCAACGAGATTTTTTAGCCAATTTATTGATGCTTCTTTTCTTTTTTCTGAATTTTTATGTTTTAATAGAAACACTTTATATAAAGAAGAAGTATGTTTTATATGGTTTTATTATTATCATTTGCTTATTGATAGTTTGCATTGTTCCTTCTGTTATTACCGGCCATAATCCTTTTACTCCACATGATGAGTTCCTTCCTGAAATCCATAAACCTGGCAGCGATTTTATGCCAAAACGTCCAAACGGATTCTTTTTTCTTGAGGAAATCAGGCACCATATTTTTCTGTTTACAGCTGTCATTTTTTCTTCAGCGTTTCTTCGGGAAAAAGTTCGTAACAAAATCATAGAGAACGAAAAACTACAAGCGGAGCTTTCACACCTTAAAACACAAATTCATCCGCATTTTTTATTCAATACTTTAAATAGTATTTATGCATTATCTATTAAAAAAGATGATAAAGCTGCTGATACAATTGTAAAATTATCAGAATTCATGCGGTATTTACTTAAAGATTCGAATCAGAATGAAGTGTTTTTAGAAAAAGAAATCACCTATATTGATAATTATATTGATTTACAGAGATCACGATTGCGAAATTCAATCGATTTGGAATATAAAACTGATGGGGATTTTTCGAAATACAAAATTGCTCCGTTATTATTATTCCCGTTTATAGAAAATGCTTTTAAATATGGTGTAAACCCGGATGAAAATTCTGTTATAAAAATAACAATCGAAGTGTTTGAAGATCATTTAAACATGACGGTTTTTAATCATAAAGTAAGCATTATAAATATAGAGTCTTCAAAAATTGGTTTGCAAAATACATATGATAGATTGCAGCTTTATTATCCAAAAAAACATACTTTAAAAATTGAGGAAGATGAACATGTTTACACGGTAAACCTAAGAATAGAACTAACATGATAACAGCAATTGCATTAGACGATGAATTACCGGCACTGGAAGTTTTAGAAGCTTTTTGCAATCAAAGCAAAGAAGTGAATTTAGTAAAATTCTTTACAAAAACCCAAGATGCAAGGTTTTACCTGGAAGAGTACCCGGTAGATTTGCTTTTTTTGGACATCAATATGCCTTCTGTATCGGGAATTGATTTTTATAAGTCGATCTCTCAGGAAACAACAGTAATATTTACAACTGCTTATGCAGAATATGCTGCGGAAAGCTATGAATTGAATGCTGCAGATTATTTAATGAAACCTTTTAGTTATGATCGCTTTTTGAAAGCTATTGATAAAGTAAAAAAACTAAATCAAATTCAAAAAGCTGATAAACAAAATTATATTCTTTTCCGTGTTGATTATGGTTTGACCAAAGTGTTGCTTTCAGATATTTTATACATCGAAGGATTAGATAATTATTTAAAAGTACACATCAAAAATCAAAAGACTTTGGTTGTAAGAATGACAATGAAATCCTTGTCGGAAAAATTGTCTCCAACAGAATTCATAAGAGTACATCGTTCTTATATAATTTCAATACCAAATATGGAATCATATCGCAATAAAATCATTTATTTAAACGATAAGGAAATCCCTTTGGGAACAAGCTATGAAGCTGAATTTTTACAAATTCTGAATAATAATAAAACAAATTAAACGGTCTTAAAAAGCAAAAGTAGAGGCTTATGAACTTATAGCCTTGAATAGTGGAACTCAGCCTTTATCATTTAACAGCGCAAAAAAATCGGTTTCGTAACTCGCACTCACAGGAATTTCCTTATCGTTTAAATAAATAATTTTATTTCTTATTTTTTCTATTTTAGAAACAGGAACAATAAATGACCTGTGCACACGAACGAATTCAGGCGAAGGAAGTTTTTCCAGCAATACCTTTAAAGTCATTCTGGCCACGACCGTCTTTTGGTTCTGAATATGAATCTTGAGATAATCATCTAAACCTTCGATATACAAAATATCCGAAAAAAGGATTTTTATCAAACTGTAATCCGCCCGGATAAAAAGATAGTGTTGCTCTAAATTCTGATTTTGTGTTTTCCATTGTTGAAGTGCTTTTTCTGCAGCCTGCTGAAACCGTGAAAACGAAATGGGTTTTAAAAGATAATCTGTAGCACTTAAAGTAAAACCTTCTACAGCAAATTCAGAATAGGCTGTAGTAAAAATGACCATTGTTTTGTGCGGCAGTTTTTTATAAAAATCCAATCCTGAAATAGAAGGCATATTGATGTCTAAAAACAGCAAATCAACAGGATATTTTTTAAGATATTTAAAAGCTTCTTCAGACTTTGTAAACACTTTTTGCAAATCGATATACTCAATTTCCACACACAGATTTTGCAAAATTTCTAATGCCAGTGGTTCATCATCTAATGCTATTGCTTTTATCATCCTACTTCAATGGTTAAGTTTACAATATATTTATCATGACTGTCTTCAATTTTAAGTTGGTGTCTGTCTGGATATAATAACGCTAATCTTTCAATTGTATTTTGCAGTCCGATTCCGGTTTCAGATTCAACCGAAAATATTTTTTTATTGGATACCATCAGTGTTAAGTCTTTTTCATGAATATCAATAGCGATACAAATTTCTGAAGTCTTGTCAGGATTTACACCATGTTTAAAAGCATTCTCTATGAAAGAGATTAAAATAAGTGGTGTGATTGCCTTGCCAAAAGCGTTTCCATTTACTTTATAATCGATACTAACCGTATCTCCCAAACGTGTTTTTTGGAGTGAAACAAAATTAGTAATGTAATTGATTTCCTTGCTTAAATCGAGTACTTCATCATTTGCATTAGTGATAATATAGCGCATTAATTCAGATAATTGTATCACGGCATCGGGAGTTTTGTCATCTTTTTTTAAAGCCAGGGCATAAATACTATTTAATGTATTAAACAAAAAATGGGGATTAATCTGAGCCTTCAAAAAAGCCAGTTCAGATTTCATTTTTTCTTTTTCTACATTTTGCAATCGACTGGATATAGCAAACAATAAACTTGAAATTACCCCAAGTAAATAAACCAAAGCGGTATGTCCGTATTGAGTTGGAGGCCCTCCTTTTGTATCAAAAGACATTAGTCCTGATGGCAAATTATGAAAATGTGGAGGCGGTTTTATTCCTTTTTGAAAAGGATTCGGATGGTTTAAAAAGGGTTTTGGGTGGTTTCTAAAATCTAAAAAATTATGATCCGGTCGGTCTAAGAATCTCGAAATCCAAAGAAAAAATAAAAGAAAACAAGCAATCATTATAAAGTATAATAATTGCTTGTTTTGAAAATAATATTTTTGAATTAAATAATAATAGTTAAAATAAAAAAAACATAGCAAACTGAAATAAATGAAAAAATAAATACGATCATGTTCATTTGAGTACAAATTAGGCCACGCAAAAATCGTCTTTGTCGATGCAAATGCATAAGGTAAAAATAAAAAGACCAAACATAGACACAGATGCAGGGCATAAAACGAAAGCTTTGTTTTCATAAATCGAATTGATTTATTCAAATTTAACAATCTTCGGGGTTACAATCAAATTAATGAGGTGAAACCAGTCAATTATGCGATTCGTTTAAAAGTATTTGCTTAAAGTCTTTACTATTTCAAATGTATGTTATTAATCATGAACAGGACTATCGGTACAAGGACAGCTACTTAATGCCTGAAGGAAATCAAATCCCAGAGTTACTACGTGTGTTCCCGAGTTGTAGTATCCTAAATCGTTAAACATTATCTGATAAGAATATCCAAAATAGAATTTGGATTTCATAAAACCTGCCATTGGTCCAACAGATAAAGGCTTTGCAAACTGATCATTAAGCATACGATATGAAACTCCTACCCAGTAATATTCTTCATAACTATTGTAATGCCTGTATTTAAAATTAAAATCAGTAGCTGAACGTTTATCATTTGCAAAATACTGGAAAAAAACAGAAGGTTCATATTCGATACGGTTGTTATCTCTGTCACTAAACGTAAATCCAGAATATATTTGAAAATTAGACAGCAAATCTGGTTCGCCTACTCTCTCTACATCAATTTTTTTCTTTAAAACGTTATTGGCATTAAAACTGAAAAAAAAGTTTTTGTTACGATACAATGCACTTAAATCAAAGTTATTATTTGATGTAGCACGGTTACCGTTAATTCCTGGATCTCCAGTATATTTTTTACTATCAAGATCAATTTTGAAAGTGTTAATATTATAAGAGATACCAAAAGACAAATACTGCTTAGAATAATAATCTAAAATGATATGATGCGCAAATGACAACTTAGCACCTGTTTGTTTTGTATCTCCATTACTATCGTTGTAAAGAGAAATACCAACTCCTGATCTGTCTAAAAGCCTGAAATCAACATAGGCAGACTGATTTTCGGGTGCATCTTTAATCCCAACCCATTGTGTCAATCCGTTGACCCTGATTCTAACATTGTCACCAATACCTGCATATGCGGGTGAAAGCACAAAAGCGTTATCTGCCAAATATTGCGTAAACACCGGTAGGTTTAGCTCCTGGCTGTAACTTGATGTTACAGCCAGGAGTACTAAGGATACTATTAATTTTTTCATTGTAATAATTTTTTTAGATAACATCATAGGGGCACTTCTTTTTGTTATCTGTATAAAGTGAAATGTCCAACAAACTCCCTATCATCTTTCTTCTCATTTAGTTTAAGAACATACCAGTAATCACCTGTTGGTAATTCCTCACCATTGTATTTACCATCCCATTCCTGACCGTATCGGTATTTTGCAATCGCACGACCATATCTGTCGAAAATAGAGAATTCAAGGTTGTTGTAAATATTAGTACAACCAGGACCCCATCCGTCAAACTGGCCATCACCGTTTGGTGTAAAGATGTCCGGGATACAAACATCAACATAAGTCATAGGAACGATTAATTCAAATGTACATCCATTTTGATCTCTAACTATTACTTTATAATCTCCAGATTTGTAGATTTTGTATTTGTTAGCAGATGTAAAGTCCTCTCCGTTGAAACTATACTCATAAGCTGGTGATCCACCTGATGCTGTAACCGAAATTACATTCATCTCTGGTTGTCCGGCAGATAATGCCAAAGTCAATGGAGCAATAGCTTTAATATCGAAATTAGTGTCTACACTACATCCATTAGTGTGTCTTACTGTTACTGTGTGTGGTCCAGGAGTAAGATTTGTAAAGATGTTACTTTGCTGGATTGTTGTTCCCTCATCAAGACTATAATCAATTTGGCTATGGTCATCATAACCCGGATCAATTGTAACCATGTTTGCGTTTGCGTTATTCACACAGTCATACGTTACCACATTTGTTGGGTTAAGTTCAACAGCTTCATCCATCGGAACCGAAACTTCGTAATCACATCCATTGGCATCTATGATATAAACACTATGGTTACCACCAGAAAGATTTTCAAAAGAGTAATGAACTCCGGTAGTACTGTCATAAGTACCACCAATAAGAACGAAAGGTCCTTTTTTGTCATCCAAACTAACACTGTATGGAGCAGTTCCTCCTTTAATATCTATATCGAAACTACCATTTTTCTCTCCTTTACATTGTTCCGGCTGGATACTATTTGGAGTAATTTCAGCGTATATAGGTGTTGGTTCTGTGATCTCAAAATCTAAATATTCAGTACAACCTGCCGATGCATCCTGAACCAGTACAGTATAAGGTCCCGGTTCTAAATTTTCAAATATTCCATCATCAAAGAACTGGTTCATATAAGGAGATATTGCATAAATATAAGAACCTGTTCCTCCAGTTGTTGTAATAACAATTTTTCCGTTCTTACTACCGTAACAAGTCACATCTGTATGGGAAGGAGTATTAAATATTGGGGCATTAGGTTCAGTAATTTCAACTGGAATATCTGAATCTTTAGCACAATCTCCACTATCCACATGAACGGTATAAGTTCCTGCAGGGAGATTGCTAAAGTTTCCATCTGCTTTTGGTCCCTGAACGATTGTTGTTGTACCATCACTATTTACTCTTAATAAACTATAAACATAGTTTCCTAAAGCACCTTCAGCAGTGGCTACAATAACACCTGTTGACTCTCCTTTACAGTTGATAACAGCATTTTGAACATCAACTTTAATATCAAGTTCCGGAAGTTCTGGAACAGTAATAATCGCAACAATACCAACACATCCATTAGTATCTTTTACATAATACTTATGTTCACCCGGTGCAACATTAAATTTAGCTGGTACAGTAGCTGTAAATGACCCAAGTACCGTAGTGAAATTAGGATCTGTACTATAAGTATAAGAACCTGTTCCACCAGTTGCGCTCAACGTTAAACTGTCTTGCGTGAAACATGTTGCATAACCTGATTGTATTAATGAAGGTACAACAATGGTTGGTTCTGTGATTGTTATTTCAGCAGACGTATTTTTACAAGCATATCCATCGGTAACTGTAATGCTATAAGTTCCTGCTCCTAAACCTGAGAAGCTTGGTGAGTTTTGCGGTCCTGAAGAAATTACTTCAGTAGGCATTATTCTATTCAAAGTATAGGAATAATTTATACCATCACCTCCACTTACATTAGTTGCTGTGATTGTAGCACTAGTGTCTCCATAACATGGTACGATAGTCATATCAGGAGTAGCTGTTACCAAGATTTGTGTTGGAATTTCGAGCTTCACATCAACACTTACCGGACAACCTTTTGTATCTCTAACACTTACTGTATACGTTTCAGCAGTTAAGTTAGGGAATTCATAAGTTGCAGACCAGTCAGAAATAACTGTACCCACACTATTTACTAATTTATACTCATATCCGCCTGCCCATCCGCCAGTTGCTGTTACAGAAATACTTCCATCATTATTACCTGTGATACAAGTAATAGCAGTATGCTCTTCTGAAATACTCAATGCTGCATCAGGCTGTCCAATAGTGAACGTTGTAGACACCGTACAGAATGGACTATTTTTTAATGTCGCTGAAACAGTATAGTTTCCTGCTTTTAAACCAGTTAAAGGTGGCATTACTGCTGTTGCAGAAGTTCCTGAACTTGGTACAGGTCCTGATACTGTATAATCAAAAGCACCTGCTTCATCCGGATTACCAATATTATCAATTAAAGTAATTGTTACCGCACCCTCATTCGAACCCAAACAAACTACATCACTATCTTTTACAACTTTTAAATCGAAAGTATTCGGCTCGTTTACATAATGTGCTTTTTCGATACTACATCCTGTTGTCGGATTTAGTGCCGTAATGATATAATCACCAACCGCTAAACCTGTAAAATTACCTGTTGTATTAGAAGCGAATGTAATTGCTCCACTCACGTCTGTCAACGTATATTGAATACCTGCAATTGCTATTCCGGAAGCATCAACCGCCGTAGCAACAATACTTTCTGGATTAACACATGTAATAGCAGTTTTAACAACATTTATTTTATCCAGCTTAATATATGGATCAATTGTTATAGGTAATGCATAAGTACCCATACAACCGTTACTGTCATAAACATTTACAGTATAAGTTCCGCCTGATAAGTCAAATTCAGTATATGTATTTGAAGTACCTTTTTGAACCTGCGTACCATCTTTGATAAATTCATAAGTCACATAAGTTCCTGAACCTCCCACTACTCCTGTTGATGGATCAACTGTAATAGTAGCGAAATTAGATGTATTACCTGTGGTACAAACAAATTGAATTACATCTACAGTATTAATAACTACAACAGTTGGCTCAATAACTGTAACTAACTTAGTATCGAAACATTCTCTTTCAGATCTAACTGTTACTGTATAATTTCCTCCAGCTAATCCAGTAAATACAGGTGAATCTTGTGGAATACCTCCATTCAAACTATATGTGTATTTCGGATTATCATTGATACCTGGTGCCGGAGTATCGATTATTGCTGTAATAGTACCATCGTTACTTCCATTACAAGTTAAAGGTGTTGAACTTAATGTAAATCCTGTAATTTGAGTCGCTGGTATTAGCTCGATAGCAGCTTTCATTTCACAACCAGTGGTAATATCACGAACATGAATTGTATGTGAACCCGAAGCCACACCTGTAAATGGTGTAGTCGTACCGTAAGTACCACTATCTATTTTGTATTCATAATTTCCTGAACCTCCTGTTGTTGCTACAGCTACCACACCATCACCATCTGTACATGAAGGAGAAGAAGTAACTGTAGGTGTAAGGATTAATGGCTGCATAATAGTAACCGGAGTAACAATTGAAGGACAACCATTAGCATCTTTTACTGTTACATTATATGTACCCGGAGTATTTACCGTAATAACATTATTGGTATTATAACTAACACCATCAATACTATATAGTAATGCTGAACTAAATCCAGTTGCTGTTACAGTAATTTCGTAAGTTCCTGTCAAGCTTGGACATTGTGTCGCAACTGCGCTGGCAATAATTGGGTTCTTATCTAAATCAATTAGCTGAACATTATTTGCATCACAATTATTGCTGTCTAGTACATACACAATCCAGTTTACATCAGCACCATTATTGGTATCTACAACCAACTGATTACTTGTTACAAAACTTGTTGGAACCGGATCACTTGCTTTTGCTACAGCATACCTATAAGGCAATGTTCCTCCGTTTGCTGTTACAGTAATCGTTGCATTATCTTCATTACAATTAATATGTGTTGCAATTGAAGCTGAACTTAAGGCTGCTGTTGGCTCATTAATCGTGAAATTAATCGGAGCTGAACAACCGGAAACATTATCGGTAACAGAGAAAGTATAGTTACCTACAATTAGACCCGTGTAACTAATAACATCTCCATTTTGAGTGAATGAATTTACAGTTGTCGAACCAGTTGTTAAGCTAAATGTATAGTTACCCGCAGTGATATAATTAGAAACTGTGAAATCCACTGCTCCTGTGTTACCACCTTTGCAATACACATCATTAAGTATTTGATGTGAAACAGCTATTTTATCCGCTTCTTCAACTATAATCGGTTTAGTTATACTGCAACCATTACTACTGGTTACTTTGATAACATAAGTATTAGGAGATAAATTAGTAAAACTATTTGCTGCTCCTGGAACAGTTACTGCTGAAGCCGGTGAAATAATTTCATAAGTATATGGAGCTATTCCCCCTAATACCGAATTCACTGTTACTGTTGCAACAGTACCTGCTGTATTACAATAGATAGGAGTAGCTGATAAATCCATACCGGTCAACGGTAAATATTTATCTACTGTAATATTTCCTCCAACAATACAGCCTTTAGCATCCATTACTGAATAAACAATAACCTGGTCTGTTCCATTATCGGATACTGATAAGGTATTAGCTGATGTGTAGCTCGCTGAGCCATTGAAGCTATAAGTATATGGCGCTGTACCTGTACCCACAGTAGCCGTTACAGTTACAACTGCGGCCTGTGGTACATTGCCCGAATTACA
>NZ_QJHK01000054.1 GCF_003202435.1 Flavobacterium cheongpyeongense | reverse complement strand
TAAGTGCAGGAGCATATACGGTAACGGTAACCGATGCTAACGGATGTACCGCTACTCGAAACTTTACAATTACTCAACCAACGGCTATCAGTACGGCAACTGCGGCGCAAACAAATGTGTCTTGTAACGGTGGATCTAATGGTTCTGCTTCCGTTACCCCTTCGGGTGGTGCTGGTGGATATACCTACTCATGGTCGCCTTCGGGTGGAACAGCTGCTACAGCAACCGGATTAAGTGCAGGAACATATACGGTAACGGTAACCGATGCTAACGCATGTACCGCTACTCGAAACTTTACTATTACACAACCAACAGCAATTAATTTCACAACAACAGTTTTGTCTGGTTATGATTACAATACTGGATATAGTCAAACTATAGTAGCTTCAGGAGGAACAGGATCTAAAACGTATGCCGTTACAGCGGGAAGTTTGCCTTCTGGTTTTTCGCTATCAACAGCTGGACAGATAACAGGTATTTCAACTCAAATTGCTGATAGTAATTTTACGGTTACCGCTACTGATGCTAATAGTTGTA
>NZ_QJHK01000012.1 GCF_003202435.1 Flavobacterium cheongpyeongense | reverse complement strand
TTATATTTTCCATTTATTGAATTCTAATGACAATACTAAAAAACAAGCTAAAGCAAGATAGAACCTCGTTAAGTATCTAAAAATATACAATATTTAACAAAACGAAATTATTTATCGGACAACAATGTTTTCAAAATAATAGTGCGGTTACTGTAGAAAACACAAATGACTATTATTTATTTACACCTAAAAAAGAATTCAAAAACGTTTTGATGTTTTATCCCGGAGCAATGGTAGAAACAGAAGCCTATGTTCCCCTTTGCAGAAAACTTTCAGAAAAAAACATAAAAGTATATTTGATAAAAATGCCGTGGCGTCTTGCCTCAGGAGGCTACAATAAACCCAAAGAGTTACATCTCTTCACTGAGGATTCGAAAACGTATATTCTTGCCGGACATTCACAGGGTGGAAAAATGGCAGCAGAGTTTGTTTATGAAAATCCTAAATTAATTGATAAACTGATCTTGATTGGAACTTCTCATCCAAGAGATATTTCTCTGTCAAGTGCTGAAATCCCAATCTTAAAAATTTACGGTTCAAAAGATGGCGTGGCAGATGAAGGATCTATTTTGAAAAACAAATCGAAATTACCCGAAACTGCCAAATTTTTAAAGATAGAAGGAGCAAATCATTGTCAGTTTGCTTATTATGGTTTTCAGCTTGGAGATGATAAAGCGGATATTAGCAGAGAGCAACAGCAGAAGCAAACTTTAATGGAGATATTGAAATTTATAAATGAATGATTTTGTGTAATTAAACAATCAAAACATGACTTCAGAAAATATTTCAGCAAAACCGGAAAACGAAATCATATCCACAAGAGTTATAAACTTTCCAAAAGAGCTTGTTTATTCGGCATGGGCAGATCCTGATCATTTAAAAAATTGGTGGGGACCAAAAGGATTTACAAATACCTTTACCGAATTCGATTTTCGTCCCGGAGGTAAATGGAGTTTTATGATGCATGGTCCTGAAAAAGGAAATTATCCTAACGAATGTGAGTTTACAAGAATAGAAAAACCAAGTCTCATAGCCTGGAAACGAATTTCAAAACCGCTTTTTCAGGTGGCCGTGTCATTTGAAGCGGTTTCAGATAATGAAACAAAAATTGTTTTTAAAATGATTTTTGATACGCCGGAAGAGTGTAATAAATTAAAACCTTTTGTAGTCGATAAAAATGAAGAAAACTTTGATAAACTCGAAATTGAGTTGTCAAAAATGAAATAGCAGAATCAAATTTATAATTGATTGAAATATAAAGCGTATTTATTATTCTTAAACAATAAGATGTAAATTTGGCTATAGAAATTCCTGCAAACACATACTAATTGAATAAATATCTAAAATACCTGATTTCTCTCTTTCTGGCTTTTGTACTGATTGCGAATGATGGTACTTTAGATTCTCAGGCAAAATCAGCAGATTATTACCAGTCTTCCTATGTAATTCTCAAACGGGAATTAGATTTTAAGAATTCCCGATTATATGTTTTAGGTCGATTTATTTCCCGGGTACAAGCTTCGTTTTCAATTCCTCTGCCGTCATTGGAATTTTCAGATGTTTGTAGTTTTCAAATTCGGATTCTTCTAAAATTACGAACACTTCTTTATCAACATATCAATTCATTTATAAAACAATCTGTTTTTCTAAATGAATTACTTACCTCAAACAATTTATATAAAAGTTTATACAGCGCTTAGAGAATTTCTTTCCTAAGAATTTATGCGCTTCAACGCATAAGATGATTCAATAATGTATAATCATTAATCATTTACAAAATGTATAAACACAAAAACAAAACACGTTTGGAGAAATCCAGACGACCACTTCTTTGGATAAAAAGAAAACTGATTGTAATTATGACTGCCTTTATGCTCGGAATGTCAAACGGAATGGATATGGAAGATAGAACTATGAAAGGAAATCACATACATACAGAACAACAGGATAAGAAGGATTGATTATTGTTGTTGTTCTTTTTGTCATTTCGACGAAAGGAGAAATCACACTAGTAATTCGACAAAGATTATCTAGACGAAAAGTATGTCATCCCGAGGAACGAGGGATCTTCGCAAGTAGCTCGACAAAGATTGGCGATTTTGATTGCAGAGTTTCTTGTGTGATTCCTCGTCCCTCGGAATGACAAGATTGTGATTAATAAAAAAAACCGAAGCAATTAAACTTCGGTTTTATTGGAATTTGGAATTTTAAAATTAGAGTTTAATCCACCCATTTGTAATATCTCGCCCCAATTAAATTAGGAATTTCTTTTTCGATTCTATCTAAAACCCATTCGTTTTTAGGTGTTCGGACACTTTGTTTTTGTTCTTTCTTGTGAAGACTTTCGTAAGTTTCAAAACCTATTTCTGTACTTTCTTGCAGATTTTCAAAAAGTTTGGTTTTGGCTAAAGCCGATTGCCACTCCGGCTGAATCGTCCCTTCAAAAACTTTCGATTTCGATCCGCTTCCATAAGCTAAAAAACCGAATTTATTTCCGGAGATTTCTTTTTTACTATCATAAAAATGTGCCAAGGTTGACAATAGTCCCATGAAAATAGAACCTGTATAAAGATTTCCAATCAAAGAAGAAGCTAATTCTGCAGGTTGTAATTTCTCGGTAACGAATTTTCGGTACTCATCAGATTTTGCTACTTCTTTAATTTTGTTTTGATAATCAGCAGACTCGATGTTTTCTGTAATGATTTTAGCAGCATGATCTAATGCGTAGATTTCAGATAACATTCTGCGTCCCTGAAAAGAATACGGAAGGTGCATGATGATGCTGTTCCAGGAATTGTATAAAGTATCGGTTGAGTTTTTCAATTTTTTGAATGAAAAGTAAGCAGATCGCGTACGATCCATATAACACTGATTGGAATATTGTCCATCAAAAACAGGCTGGTCTTTGTGGATTTCGATTTCGGCTTCTAAATTGTCAAACCAGGAATCGTTATTTGTATTCTTTGTGATTGCTTCTTTTGAAAGGTTTCTGTACGGTTTGAAAAAGTCGAAAACGCCTTTTGTGCTGGTTGCCCAATTATCATCAAAAGCAATAATTTTTGGATCTGAAGTGACTAACATTGCAACTGCTCCTGCGCCTTGTGTATATTCTCCGGTTGAATTTAAATCGTATTTTGCAAAATCAGTCGTAACCACAATGGCTTTTTTGGTAGGATTCAGTTTTACAAAGTCAATACAGTTTTGCAAAGCATCGACACCACCGATACAGGCAAAAGTAAAATCGACAACATCGCATTCTGCCAGCATATCCTCACCAAATTTCTGTTCCATTAAATTAATTAAATAGGAAGCAATGGGTTTTGAACTGTCAATACTGCTTTCGGTACCAACGTAAATCCGACTGATTTCGTTCAGGTTTATCTTATTGTCAATAATAAGTCTGGTTAAAGCATTCGCTCCAAAAACCACAGCATCCTGATGAACGTCTGGTAAAGTCATTTTCAGTAATCCTAGACCCTTTTCCAGTTTTTCGGGTTCAATATTTCTGGCTGTTGCCAAAGTTTTTATGGGTAAATGTATGTTGGCTACATCAAAAGAGATAGCATCAATTCCTGTTTTCATTCTCATTTTTTTTGAAGCGGGTAAAGGTAAAGTTTATGGAGTGGAATGACAATTTTTTAAGAGTATAAAATTCTCGTTTAAAGACACTTTTTTAGAAAACCAGTCAAAACTTTGATTAAAATAATAATTTAGTAAATTTTTGTTATTTTTTTCGTGCATGTATATTTTAATAAATAAACGAGGTTAATTGTGTATTTAAAATTTTTTATAATAAATAAATGCATTATTTGTTTTTTTTATACGTAAAAGTACGTATACGTAGTCTATTTTAAAATGATTATAAATAACAACGAAATGGTTGTAGTTGATTTCTAATTGCGCTATTTTTGCTTAATTTTTTAAAACAAACTACTTAAACACTTATGGCACAATCTGCACTATTGAATGCTTCCATCTTAAAGAAAGTGGCTATGGCTCTTTCGGGAATATTCTTAATCACGTTTTTAGCGCTGCATGTTACCTTAAACTTTATTTCTATTATCAGTGAAGATGTTTTTAATACGGCTTCACATTTTATGGGTTACAATCCGCTAATACAATTTGTAATGCAACCAATTTTGGCTTTCGGGGTAATTTTCCATTTCATAATGGGATTTATACTAACTGCTCAAAACAGAGCTGCTAGACCTATTGCTTATGCAAATTACAACGGAGCTGCAAACGCTTCATGGAGTTCCAGAAATATGATTATTTCCGGATTGGTTATCTTGGCTTTCTTAGGATTACATTTTTATGATTTTTGGTTTCCTGAGGTTGCCTACAAATATATTGCAGGAACTGAGCCTGATGCTACAAGGTATTATGGAGAGTTAGTTCATAAATTTCATGACCCGATTCGTACAGGATTATACTGTATTTCTTTTATCCTTTTAGGATTCCATTTATGGCACGGATTTGCATCTTCTCTTCAGTCAGTGGGGATGCACAATAAATATTCAAGGTTTTTAGCAAAAGTAGGTTACTGGTTTGCAGTTGTAGTTCCGGCTGCTTTTGTAATTATCGCCTTATTTCATCATTTCAACCAATAATTAATATCAATTATAATGGCATTAGATTCAAAAATTCCAAATGGTCCTATAGCGGATAAATGGACAAATTATAAAGATCATATTAATTTAGTAAACCCTGCTAACAAACGTAATTTAGATATTATCATTGTTGGTACAGGATTGGCCGGAGGTTCTGCTGCGGCAACTTTAGCTGAATTAGGGTATAACGTAAAAGCATTTTGTTTTCAGGATTCACCTCGTCGTGCGCACTCTATCGCAGCACAAGGAGGGATTAATGCTGCAAAAAATTATAAAGGTGACGGTGACTCGGTTTACAGATTGTTCTACGATACTGTAAAAGGAGGTGACTACCGTGCACGTGAGGCAAACGTTCACCGTTTGGCCGAAGTTTCTGCAAATATTATCGACCAGTGTGTGGCTCAGGGGGTACCATTGGCTCGTGAATATGGTGGACTTTTGGATAACCGTTCATTTGGAGGAACTTTGGTTTCCCGTACATTTTATGCACAGGGTCAAACAGGGCAACAGTTATTGTTAGGAGCTTATTCTGCAATGAACCGTCAGATTGGTCGTGGTAAAGTAAAAATGTACAACCGTCACGAAATGCTCGATTTAGTAATTGTTGATGGTAAAGCGAGAGGTATTATTGCCCGAAACTTAATTACCGGAGAAATAGAAAGGCATTCTGCTCACGCTGTAGTAATTGGATCCGGAGGATACGGTAACGTATTTTTCCTTTCAACAAATGCTATGGGATCTAATGCGACTGCAGCCTGGAAAATTCATAAAAAAGGAGCATTTTTCGCTAATCCTTGCTACACACAAATTCACCCAACCTGTATTCCGGTTTCCGGAGATCACCAGTCAAAACTGACTTTGATGTCTGAGTCGCTGCGTAACGACGGACGTATCTGGGTTCCTGCAAAATTAGAAGATGCTCAGGCAATCCGTGAAGGAAAGAAAAAAGCAACCGATTTATCTGAAGAGGAAAGAGATTATTTCTTAGAAAGGAGATATCCTGCTTTTGGTAACTTAGTGCCTCGTGACGTTGCATCCCGTGCTGCAAAAGAAAGATGTGATGCCGGATTTGGAGTAAACAAAACCGGAGAAGCAGTTTACTTGGATTTCGCAGCAGCGATCAAAAGATACGGAACAGAAGCAGCATACGTAAAAGGTTTAGATGCTAATGATGCTGCTTTAGTAACTAAATTAGGAACTGAAATTGTAAAAAGTAAATACGGGAACTTATTCCAAATGTATTTAAAAATTGTTGACGAAGATCCTTATGTAACGCCAATGATGATTTACCCGGCGGTTCACTACACTATGGGAGGTACTTGGGTTGATTATAATTTAATGACTACCATTCCTGGATGTTTCTCAATCGGAGAATCTAACTTCTCTGATCACGGAGCAAACAGACTTGGAGCTTCTGCTTTGATGCAGGGCTTAGCCGACGGATATTTCGTACTACCTTATACCATTGGGGATTATTTAGCTCCGGATATTAAAATGGGACCAATTTCTACAGATTTACCTGAATTCGTAGAAGCTGAGAAAAATGTAAAAGAGCTAATTGATAAATTTATCAATAATAAAGGGACACATTCTGTAGATCATTTCCATAAAAAATTGGGGAAAATTATGTGGGATAAAGTTGGAATGGCCCGTAATGAAAAAGGATTAAACGAAGCTATTGAAGAAATTGCCGCTTTACGTGAAGAGTTTTATAAAGATGTAAAAGTGCCTGGAACTGCAAACGAATTTAATCAGGAACTGGAAAAAGCAATCCGTGTTGCCGATTTCTTAGAATTAGGGGAATTGTTCGCAAAAGATGCTTTACACCGTAATGAGTCTTGTGGAGGTCACTTCCGTGAAGAATACCAGACAGAAGAAGGGGAAGCACTTCGTGATGACGAAAACTTTGCGTACGTAGCAGCCTGGGAGTACAAAGGAAAACCAAGTGATGCCGTATTACACAAAGAACCTCTGGTTTACGAAAACATTAAATTAGTACAGCGTAGTTACAAATAGAATTTGGTCAAAAGTCCAAAGTCCAAAGTCTTAAAGTGTTAGACTTTCGATTTAGACTTTATGACTTTTAAACTTAAAAAAGATGAAACTTACATTAAAAATATGGCGTCAGAAAAACGCCCAGGATAAAGGAGGAATCGTTGATTACCCAATTGACGGAATCGAACCGGATATGTCTTTCCTTGAAATGCTTGACGTTCTTAACGAAAAATTAATCAACAAAGGAGAAGAACCGGTAGCATTTGACCACGACTGTCGTGAGGGAATCTGCGGAATGTGTTCTTTATTCATCAATGGAGAAGCACACGGGCCAGACAGAGGAGTAACGACTTGTCAGTTACACATGCGTATGTTTAAAGATGGTGATACGATTTTTATCGAACCATTCAGAGCAAAAGCGTTCCCTGTAATTAAAGATTTAGTTGTTGACAGAAGTTCTTTTGACAGAATTCAACATGCAGGAGGATTTATCTCGGTAAATACTTCAGGAAATACAATTGATGCCAATACCATTCCAATTAATAAAGCCGATGCAGATAAATCATTTGATGCTGCAGCGTGTATTGGTTGTGGAGCTTGTGTTGCCACTTGTAAAAACTCATCAGCAATGTTGTTCGTGGGTGCAAAAGTATCTCAATATGCTTTGTTGCCACAAGGTAAAGTTGAGGCTACTGAACGTGTACTAAACATGGTTCACCAAATGGATTTAGAAGGTTTTGGTAACTGTACCAACACCGGAGCTTGTGAAGTAGAATGTCCTAAAGGAATTTCTCTTGAAAATATTGCACGTATGAACCGTGAATATTTAGCGGCAAGCTTAAAAGGATAAGTAAATAAAACTTCGTTATAGAAAAGAGGCTGTCTAAATGGTATGGACAGCCTCTTTTTTGTTATTTTTAACCATATAAATAATTGTAAACAAAATCATTTAAATGAAAAGTATTTTACTCGTAATAATGCTTGTTCTAAGTGTTAAAAATTATGCTCAGCTAGCAGTTACTCCATCAGAACGAGGTGCTAATGAAGAATTTAAAAAAGGGCAATTAGAAAATTTTAAAAAAACAACAACAGTTTTTGTTTTACCGACTACGTACAAAAAAGAAGAATATGAAAAAGTTTTAAAAGAGGTTTGGACTGTTACCTCTTTTAAAGTGGTAGATTTTAAAGATTTTAAGCATTTAGATTTTGTGAACGGGAGTTACTCGTTTGCTGAAATTTTTGGTGATCTTTTAAGAACTTCAAGTGGGACGATGTATCTTCATACTAATTTAGGTATAAAAGTTTTAAGTAAAGAAAAGTTTGAAAAAGAGTTTCGAAAGCTCCAAATCGATGACAAAAAATACGATAAGAAATTAAGAGATCTTATTAATGAAAATTTATCATATGTAGCAAGAATTCCACTTTGTCCTACTAATGAATTTTTAAGGAATGCTTTAGGGTCTTTGGATCTTATGAAATTAAAATTTCCCGATGAAAAAATGGAAAAATTATATGAAGAAATGTATACTAAAGTAAGTTTTACAAATACGAACTTAGGAATGCTTAAAAATTATTTTCAACAAATTGATCAAATTATTACTAAAGAAGAGCATTGTGGACTTTATGATAATTTTGTTAATCCGAAAATAAAAAATTTAAAAGAAAGTATACTTTATATTCCTGAAGTTTATATGATGAAATATGATGCATGGAGATTTAGTGAAGCGCTTAGAGATGAAAAAGAGATTAAGAAACTTTTAGAAGATTATAAATATAAGTTTCAGTTTATAAAAGATAAAGATTTGGAAAATAAAATTTTAGATAATGAAGATGTTTATTATTTAAGATATGTTAGTATGAATGGGAATAAATATTTACAAATTGTAAATGCTAAATCTGGTGATCCTGCATATTATGTTTATGATGCGATGAGTTATAATTTAAAAGATGATGATTTTAAGAAAATTAATAAAGCTGTAGAAGCTAAATGATTTTAAATTGTAAAGAAAACGCATTCATTAATTTGGATGCGTTTTTTTATCTTTATATGAAAATAAACAAAATGAAAATAGCCCTTATACAATCTGATCTTGTTTGGGAAGATGCTCAGGTAAACAGAATTAATTTAAATGCTAAAATAGGCAAAATATGCGATGATGTTGATTTGATTGTCCTTCCGGAAATGTTTTCAACAGGATTTACCATGAAAGCTTCAGAAGTGGCTGAGACGATGCAGGAAAAAACTGTTCAATGGATGAAAGAAATGGCTGAAGCTAATAATTGTGCTATTGCAGGCAGTTTAATAATTTCAGAGAACAAAGAATACTATAATCGGTTATTGTTTGTTTTCCCGTCAGGAGAAATTCAATATTATGATAAAAGACATTTGTTTACTTTGGCTGGAGAAGATAAAGTGTATACAGCAGGAAGCAAAAAACAAATCGTTTATTATTTGGGCTGGAAAATTTGCCTGCAGATTTGTTATGATTTGCGTTTTCCTGTATTTGCCAGAAATGTAGAAAACTATGATTTACTCCTGTATGTAGCCAACTGGCCTAAGGTAAGGATAAATGCGTGGGATATTCTGTTGAAAGCCCGTGCAGTAGAAAATCTTAGTTACACAATTGGAGTTAACAGAATAGGTTTGGATGCGAACAACCATCAGTACAATGGTCATTCTCAGGTGATTGATTTTCTTGGGAATCCAATTTTGGAACCACAAGAAAATGAAGGTGTTTTTATAGTAAATTTAGATAGAAATATCATGTTGGAAACCCGAAAAAAAGTGGATTTCCTTAGTGACAAGGATGTGTTTGAAATTAAAGACTAAAAAGCAGTTTTCTTTCTTTTCTTTTCTGCTTTTTGCTTGTCTTCTTCTTTCTTTTTTTCTAATGCAGGGTCGAAAGGGATACTTAAATCCAAAGATTCAATTTTGTCCCAATTCGCATGCAGGTCAATTTCTTCCTGATAATAAAAAACTTCTTCGGCATATTTTTTTTCTAAATAATTACCGGGGTCGTATTTTTTATTTTTATTGTCATCATAAATTATCCGGACTGAATATACACTTGGCTCTAAAAGCAAAAAATCAAATTTAGTCTCTGATTCTGAATACGCACTAGCCAGTACAACATCACCTTTTTTATTAGTTAATTCAACGATAATCGGGAAACGTTTTACATTTTGTAAATTTAGCGTAAGATTTCCGTATTCTTCTATTTCACGTGTGTTCAGCTTATAGGATAAAGTGTCATTCGGTTTTTCATTAAGATCGGTTAAAGCACCTGGCAAAAAAGTGAAATTATATTTTTGTGCGGGTTCTTTTTTAAAATCGAAATATAGTTTTTGTTCAAACTCATCATATTCTGTTGTGTAAGGAACAGCTGTTGAATCTTTATTCACTAATTGTATTTTGGACTTATCAAATTTGACAAGCGGCGTAGCAGATTCAAGCGTAAATTTGTCTCTGAAATGAATAATACCATTTTGTAAAGCAGTAATATTCAGAGAGTCTTTTTTCTGGTTTTTGATTTTAAAAGTAAACTTTTTTTCGTAGTTATCCTTACTTACTTCCATTGATAATGAATCAGCTTTTATGGGTTTGTACCAAACCTGTAGCGAATCTTTTTTAGGGAATTGAGTTATAATGGTTTCAATGACATCATTGCCGTTTTTAAGTACAATTTTAGGTTTCGAATCTTTGAAGTTTTGTTTCCCTTCATACGGAAGCAATAATCGGTTCCCCGATGCCTGTATAGGTTTGAAAACTTTTAAAGGAAGTCGTTCTTTAAATAATTCCAACTCAAAAACAGTGTCGTTTGGTATTGTTATATACTGTTTTAAAAAACCAATTTTGTCTTCTTTCGGGTTGAATTTATTATTATTTCCTTTGTCTTTTAAAGCTACCAGAAGATATTTTCCCGCTTTTAGGTTTTCTAATCGAAAAGTTGTTAAGCTGTCTAAAGTATTCGTTATATAACGTGGGTTTTCTTTATAAATAACAGAATCCTTAAATTTGTCATTAACCTCATACAACATTACAGTTACAAAATTATCGGCAGTTTTGTCGTAAGAATCTTTGATTCTTCCGTTGAGGGCAAGAGAATCAATATAGGTCCCAGTCGAGAAAACATATTTGAATTGATTATAAGGATTTCCTTCGTTATTATCCGTAATACTTTGCCCAAAATTAAGACTGTAAGTGGTGTTGGGCTGTAAAGTATCTAAAATCTTTATATTAATAAACTTACTTGCATTTGTAGGTGTAATAACAGGAGGGTTTTTCATTGGCGGTGAAATAATCAACTGTTTATTGGCATTTTTAAGTTTTACATATTCATCAAATGTCAGAATGATTTCATCAGCCTTAAAGTCAGTACTGAAATTTTTAGGCGAACTTGATTTTAAAATAGGAGCAAGTGTATCTTTTAAACCTCCGGTTATGCTGCCGCGCTTGGCGCAGCCTATCATCAAAAATATCAATAAAAAACTAAAATATTTTAAGCTGTTTTTCAACATAACGATTTGTGATTTAATTCCACAAAATAACAACTATATTTGCTTTAATTGAAATTTTTTATCGTTTTATTAGGTTTTAAAATTGGCCTTAAAATTGATTTTAATTCAAGAAAAAGATGTAGCAGTAATTTATAAGCGGGATATAATTTCTTACATTTGGTCTCCAATTTAATTTACAGGTTTTGAAAAAGAGTTTCGTTTTGGTTTTACTGTTTTTTTTACTGATTTCATGTAGTGAAAATAACAAGCCAATTGTTTCTTTTTATTATTGGAAAACCATTTTCAAATTGTCTGAAACAGAAAAGGAAACGCTCCGTGAAAATAATGTCCGTAAAATTTATATTCGCTATTTTGACATTGATTTACATCCAAAAGATACAAATCCGATTCCTTTAAGTCCAATTCATTTTAAGGAAACGATGAAGGATTTTGATGTTGTACCTGTAATTTATATCAAAAATAAGGTAATGCTGAAACCTGAAATTGATGTTAAAGATTTAGCAAAAAAAACCGTTGGACTGATAAACGAGATCAATTCTAAAAATAAAATTTACAGTAAGGAAATTCAAATCGACTGCGACTGGACCCTCAGCAGTAAGGATAATTATCTGGAATTTATTGAGGTATTCAGGGAGATTTCAAAGAAGAAAATTTCAGCAACAATTCGGCTTCATCAGATTAAATATTTTAAAAAAACTAAAATACCAAATGTTGATTCCGGTGTTTTGATGTATTACAATATGGGGACAATCGCAAATGATTCTTCAAACTCTGTTTATGATAAGAAAATTGCAGAACGTTATCTGAAAAGTTTGAAAAAATATCCTCTGCATCTTGATTTTGCTTTGCCAATATATTCCTGGGCAGTTCATATCAGAAATCAAAAGGTGATTGGGCTTCGTTCAAAAATGAGTATTTCGGAACTCAAAAGAGATGTGAATTTCAAACAAATAAATTCCAATTTTTTTAAGGTGATACATTCTAATTATAAAAATGGCATGTTTTATGAAGAAAATGATGTGCTCAAAATCGAAGCTGTTTCATCAGAAGATTTAACAGAAATGGCAGAAGACCTATGTGAATGTGCTGCCCAAAAGCCAAACGAAATTATTTTTTACGACTTAGACGAATTCAATATAAAAAACTATGAAAAGAATATTTTTAAACAAGTTGTTTCTTGCTTCTAGCGGCATTTTACTTTTTGCTTACAGTATTATTTACGCTTGCGCAGATGGTTATGACTGGGATTATTTTGGTTATAATTCAAATTTTACCCCAGAAACATTTGCAGATAAATCGTATTCGCCGCTTTTTTTATCTGGTGATATTTTCTACGGAATTAGGTTTGATAGTGAACACAATTCTCGTTTTAATGACAACATAAAATCAGATTGGGAAACGTTTTTAAAAGGAAAAGCAGATGCTCCAACAGTAAAATATTTCATGATTGGTCTGGATGACGAGAGGTCGTATGAAAAACGAGATAAACGACCAGAAAATAAAGTTGAGATTGAGCAGCTTCATGTTTTTTATAAAACCAAAAAAGAGAATAAAGCTTCGCTGAAATGGGGTAAAAAAATTAGTTTGAAAGATAATAAAATAAAGAGCTTTATTGAATTTCTATATTTAGCTCAAAAAATAGAAACTGTTTCTTTAGGCGATAGTTATTGGAGTTATGAGCCGGTTGTCGCCAAAACATTTGATGATGCAAAAATGATTCAGTCGATCGAGAATGTTTACAATACGACCTCAGATCCCTTTCTGAAAAACCGATACTGGTTTCTGACAATGAAGGCGCGTTTTTATAGTAAGGACAAACAAAAAGCGATTTTATTTTTTAATAAAACTGAAGCTAATGTTGTTAAAAATACCTTGTATTATCGTGCACTTGCTTATGTGGCGGGTATCAATTATAAGCAAAAAAAATATGCAGTTTCTAATTATTTGTATGCAAAGGTTTTTGATAAATGCCCGGAAATGAGAGTGGTAACGGCATATTGTTTTAATCCAAAAAGCGAATTCGACTGGAATAAATCATTGGCAATGGCCAAAAATAATAAAGAGAAAGCAGCTCTTTGGGCAATTCACGGTTATCATAAAGATGAAAAGCAAGGTATTGAAAAGATTTATGAATTAGATCCAAAAAGTGAACACTTAAATTATCTGGTAACTCGTATAGTTAATAAACAAGAGGAGAGTATAAACAATTCCTTTACGCAGGATGCAGGGGGAAATGTTTCAATGAAGCAACAATCAATTGCAGAAAACAGAACTGAAAATTATGCGAAACTGGATAAGAATGCATTTGATTTAATTGCTAAAATTTCTGCTGCAGGAAATACCCAAAGACCTTATTTGTGGGATATTGCATTAGGATACCTGCAAACATTAAAAGGGGATTATGAAAATGCCGACAGAAATTTTGATAAAGCTGAAAAAACACTTCCGAAAACAGAATTGGCAGGTTATCAGTTAAGGTTATTGCGGTTTGTGAACAATATGAGTAAAATCGATAAACTTACAGATAAAAATGAAAAAACAATTCTGGCAGATTTGAACTGGCTTTACAATGAACTTCCAAAAACTTATAAAGGACAGGATTTTCGTTATCAAAATGCATCTTCATGGAGCAGAAATTATTTGTCTGTACTTTATAGAGCAAAATCTGATCCGGTGATGGAAGAGATATTCCGTGAATCGCGTTACAGTTATTGGAATGATGGGAATGCTTTTTATGATAATGAAAAAAACCTGCAGGCTATAAAAACATTTTTATCCAAACCAAATAAAACCGAAATAGAGAAAATAGGCGCAGGAATTTATAATTTAAAGCTAAAAGATATTAATAATTTTCAGGCTGTTCAGGCGACCTTTCAAAATAAAATTTCAGAAGCAATTGGATTTATGCAACAGACAGATTCTGTTCAATATCAAACTTTTTTAGGGAATCCGTTCAATGGAAATATTAAAGACTGTCACGACTGCGATCACGCTGCTTATCAAAAAAAGAAATACAGTTACCTCGATTTTTTAAATACAATAAAAATAATGCAGGAAAAACTGGCTCAAAAAGAGGATGTTTACACCAATAGTTTATTGCTTGGAAATGCATTTTACAACATTACCCATTTTGGTAACGGAAGAACTTTTTATGAAATAACGATAATAGGTTACGGATCAAGTCCGTATTCTTTTAGGGATTCGATGGAACAAATGATAACCAATTGCGATTTGCCAAAAATGTATTATCAAAAAGCATTTGAAGCAGCAACGACTAAAGAGCAAAAAGCAAAATGTATTTATTTAATGTCAAAATGTGAGCGCAATCAATATTACAATGATAAATATAATAAAGTCAATAGCTGGTGGGAAATCCAGGAAGATAAAGTTAATTTTATTGCCTGGAACGGATTTAAAACGTTGCAAAAGGATTATTCGGATACAAAATATTATCAGGATGTAATTGCAGAATGTGGTTATTTTAATACATACGTCAATCAATAAATTGTTAGGATATGGTAAATAAAATTGAACATATTGGAATTGCAGTAAAAAACATAGATGATGCCAATGTTTTATTTGAAAAACTATTAGGTGTTCCGTCGTATAAAACGGAAACGGTAGAAACAGAAAGTGTGGTAACTTCTTTTTTTCAGACAGGAACCAACAAAATTGAACTTTTAATGGCTACTGACCCCGAAAGTCCAATTGCAAAGTTTCTGGAGAAAAAAGGAGAAGGAATTCATCATATCGCTTTTGATGTAGATGATATAGAAACTGAAGTAATCCGATTAAAAAAGGAAGGTTTTGTTTTGATAAACGAGCATCCAAGGCCTGGAGCAGACAATAAAATCGTTGTTTTTTTACACCCTAAAAGTACAAACGGTGTTTTAATCGAGCTTTGTCAGGAAATAACGTAAGTTTTGATGTTTTAATAATTAACTGATAATCAATTTGGTTTTAAAGAAGAATTGTTAATATTTAAATTAAAGACAAATGAGGTCTTAAAATATTTGGAACGAATGAAAAATAGTAGTAATATTGCAAACTCTTAACCGGTCCTATAGCTCAGCTGGTTAGAGCACCTGACTCATAATCAGGTGGTCCCTGGTTCGAGCCCAGGTGGGACCACAAAAAAGCTTCATAGATTTGTGAAGCTTTTTTTGTATGATAGTTTTTTTTCAATAAAAAGCAATATATTTGTTCCGGATTTTATGAAAGAACCACGCTTTGTTAATCCATTAAATCAAATTTAAGGTAAACTAAGATTTAAAATATTTCGTTTTTTATGAAAATGATGAATAAGATTTTGACTGTTGTTTTTTTACTATTAGGTAATTTTACTGTTTTTGCTCAGCCCCCTGGTCCTGGTAATGGTCCTCCTCAGCCTCCTGCTCCAATTGATGGTGTTGGTTTGTTGATTCTGGTGTTGGCGGCAATTCTATTAGGAATGTATGTAATATATAAGCATAAATTAAAAACAAAAGCTTCAGAATAAACTGAAGCTTTTGTTTTTGTAAATAAGTTTTGTTTATTTGTTGAGTGAGTAAAGTCTCGCAATATATTTCCCTACTACATCAAATTCTAAATTAATCTTTGTTCCGATCTGGAAACTTTTGAAATTTGTATTTTCAAAAGTATAAGGTATTATAGATACACTAAATTCGTTTGACTTAGAGTTTACTACTGTTAGGCTGACCCCATTTACGGTTATTGAGCCTTTTTCGATTGTAATATTGTTAAGGTTTTTGTCGTATTCAAAAGTATAATTCCAGCTTCCATTGGCTTCTTCAATTTTCAGACAGGTTCCTGTTTGGTCTACATGGCCTTGTACAATATGTCCGTCAAGACGGTCACCAAGTTTCATTCCTCTTTCTAAATTAACAATGTCGCCCGTTTTCCAGTCGCCAATATTGGTTTTCAAAATGGTTTCCTCAATTGCAGTTACCGTATAAAAAGAATCTTTTATGGCAATAACCGTTAAGCAGATTCCGTTATGAGATACACTCTGGTCAATTTTTAATTCGTTTGTAATGGATGAATCAACGGTTATGTGCAGATTGTTTTGGTCTTTTTGTATTTCGTGAATCCTTCCTAAGGTTTCTATAATTCCTGTGAACATTGTTGGTTTTATTTACTAAATTTGCACATCAAAATTAGTAATAAATAATTGGAGCTCATGAATAAAAAAGCAGAAAATATAATTGTTGGGATTTCGATTGGGGATTTAAACGGTATTGGAAGCGAAGTTATATTAAAAACATTCGAAGATTCCCGTATGTTGGAATTATGTACGCCAGTTATTTTTGCAAATGCCAAAATACTTTCTTTCGTAAAAAAAAGCTTTACATCAGCAGTTCAGTTTCACGGTGTTGACAGATTAGATCAGGTTGTGCCCGGAAAAGTAAATGTTTTTAATCTTTGGCGGGAAAGTGTTGATATAAATTTAGGGGCAAACGATGAGAAAATAGGGCAGTACGCTATAAAATCTTTCGTAGCTGCTACAAAAGCACTAAAAGATGGGGAGATTGATGTTTTAGTGACTGCACCGATAAATAAATATAATATTCAATCAGAAGATTTTAAATTTCCGGGACATACAGATTATTTGGGTCGGGAATTAGAAGGGAATGCATTGATGATGATGGTTCATGATGATTTGAGAGTTGGCCTGCTGACAGATCATGTTCCTTTAAATGAAGTTTCTTCTCATTTGACAGAAGAATTAATAACAAGAAAAATCGAAACAATCAGAAAGTCTCTGATTCAGGATTTTAGTATTGTGAAACCTAAAATTGCTGTATTGAGTTTAAATCCACATGCAGGTGATGGCGGTGTGATAGGAAAAGAAGATGATGTTGTATTAAAACCTGCATTAAAGAAAATATTTGATGCCGGAACTATGGTTTTTGGTCCTTTTCCTGCAGATGGTTTTTTTGGGAGTGGTCAGTATGAAAAATATGACGCTGTTGTGGCTACCTATCACGATCAGGGTTTGATTCCTTTTAAAACGTTATCATTCGGAAAAGGGGTAAATTATACTGCTGGGTTAAATAGGATTAGAACCTCACCGGATCACGGTACGGCTTATGATATAGCAGGTAAAGACATGGCGGATTATAATTCGTTTAAAGAGGCTGTGTATCTGGCAATAGATGTTTTTCGTTCACGTAATCTATATAAAGATATTAGTGCAAAACCACTAAAAATAAAAGAAAAACAGTTATAAACAAAAAAAGGTGAATAAGATTATTAGTTTTATAATAATTTTATATCTTTGCACCCCAATTCAGGTATCTGAGTTTTAGAACCTAATTGTAAAAATTGATGTTGAAATGCGCAAATCAAAAGAATTTTTAATTCCTTTCGTTGGATTAAAGCTGGGAAAACACCATTTTGAGTATCAAATAAATAAGAAGTTCTTTGAGGACTTTGATTATGATGAATTTCAAAGTTCAGCTATCAAAGTCAGTTTAGTTTTAGATAAAAAAGCTAATATGCTGGAACTGGATTTCAAACATAAAGGGACTGTAAATGTTCCTTGTGATTTAACCAGTGAAGATTTTGATTTGCCTGTAAAAGGAAAGATGAAGCTTATCGTTCGTTTTGGTGACGAGTTTAATAATGATAATGAAGAGCTGCTAATTTTACCTCATGGAGAATTTGAATTGGACGTATCGCAATATATTTATGAAATGATTGCGCTGTCTGTTCCGCTAAAACGGGTTCATCCAGGTGTGAAAGACGGAAGTCTGCAAACCGAAGCTCTCGCAAAGCTAAATGATTTAAAGGTCAAAGAAACAAAAGAAGAAAGTAAACAAGAAGAAGATATTGACCCGCGTTGGGACAAATTAAAGAAACTATTAACGGATAAATAATATAGTAAAATGGCACATCCTAAGAGAAAAATCTCGAAAACAAGAAGAGATAAGAGAAGAACACATTATAAAGCTACAGTAGCTCAAATCGCTACATGTCCTATTACAGGAGAAGCACATTTATACCACAGAGCTTACTGGCATGAAGGTAAAATGTATTACAGAGGGCAAGTTGTTATCGATAAATCTGAAGCGGTTGCTTAATACGTTTTTGTAAATGATATTAGAACTCTCACTATGTGAGAGTTTTTTTTGTTGGTTATAATTTTCTTTTTTAAGGAAATTTACGACAATACGTTTAGAATTTTTTTTGTAATTTTCAAGTCTTTTAAAAATTTTTCAAATACGTTGTATTTGAGAGGAAATAATAGAATATAATGAATACAATCACAGCCGCAATTACCGCTGTTGGAGCTTATGTTCCAGACTTTGTGCTTTCAAACAAAGTACTAGAAACAATGGTCGATACTAATGATGAATGGATTACTACTCGTACCGGGATAAAAGAAAGAAGAATTTTAAAAGATGCTGACAAAGGGACTTCGTACCTAGCCATAAAAGCAGCACAGGATTTAATAGCAAAAGCGAATATTGATCCTTTGGAAATTGATATGATTATCATGGCGACAGCTACACCAGACATGATGGTCGCTTCTACAGGTGTTTATGTGGCAACAGAAATTGGGGCAACAAATGCATTTTCATACGATTTACAGGCAGCATGTTCCAGCTTTTTATATGGAATGTCAACTGCAGCTGCCTATGTTCAATCGGGAAGATATAAAAAGGTGTTATTAATTGGTGCTGATAAAATGTCATCAATCGTAGATTATACAGACAGAACAACTTGTATTATTTTCGGAGATGGAGCCGGAGCTGTTTTATTTGAACCAAATTATGAAGGTTTAGGCTTACAGGATGAATATTTGAGAAGTGATGGTGTAGGACGTGATTTTCTAAAAATTCCTGCAGGAGGGTCTTTGATTCCTGCGTCAGAAGAGACAGTGAAAAACAGGCAGCATAATATCATGCAGGATGGTAAAACTGTTTTTAAATATGCAGTAACCAATATGGCTGATGCCAGTGAGTTGGTTTTAAAAAGAAACAACCTGACTAATGAAGATGTAAACTGGTTAGTTCCGCATCAGGCTAATAAGCGAATAATTGATGCTACAGCTGGCAGAATGAATCTTGAAGATTCAAAAGTATTAATGAATATCGAAAGATATGGTAATACAACTTCTGGAACTTTGCCATTAGTATTGGCTGATTTTGAGCACCTGCTTAAAAAAGGAGATAATGTTATTTTTGCCGCTTTTGGTGGTGGATTCACTTGGGGATCTATTTACCTGAAATGGGCTTACGATAAAAAATAAATTAAAACTAAAAACGAATCATTATGGATTTAAAAGAAATTCAAAACCTAATCAAATTTGTTGCAAATTCGGGAGTTGCAGAGGTTAAGTTAGAAATGGACGATGTAAAGATCACTATTAGAACAACTTTGGAAACAAATGTAACTGAGGCTACTTATGTGCAGCAGTTGCCTGCTCAGGCGGCATTACCACAAGCAGTCGCACCTCAACAAACTGCGCCGGTAGTTGTAAACGTAAATAGTGAAGCGGCTGCTCCTGCTGAAAATTCTAAATTCATTACTATAAAATCTCCTATTATCGGAACATTCTATAGAAAACCATCACCAGACAAACCCGTTTTTACAGAAGTAGGAAGTACTATTGCAAAAGGTGATGTTCTGTGTGTAATTGAAGCAATGAAATTATTTAACGAAATCGAATCAGAAGTTTCAGGTAAAATTGTAAAAATTCTTGTAGATGATATGTCTCCTGTAGAATTTGACCAGCCTTTATTCTTAGTTGATCCATCATAAATAAATTTAGATTTTAGATTTTAGATTTTAGAATGGTTTTCGTAAATTTTTTGTTAATCATCTAAAATTATCTAATTATCAAATTGTCTAATTATCTAATTAAAATAAGATGTTTAAAAAAATATTAATTGCGAATAGAGGAGAAATTGCACTTCGTGTAATTCGTACTTGTAAGGAAATGGGAATTAAAACTGTAGCAGTTTACTCTACAGCCGATGCAGAAAGTTTGCATGTTAAATTTGCTGATGAAGCGGTTTGTATTGGTCCTCCTCCGAGTAACTTGTCGTATTTAAAAATGTCAAATATCATTGCTGCTGCCGAAATTACCAATGCAGATGCAATACACCCGGGTTATGGATTTCTTTCAGAGAATGCTAAATTCTCAAAGATTTGTCAGGAACATGGGATCAAATTTATTGGTGCAGCTCCTGAAATGATTGACAGAATGGGAGATAAAGCTTCTGCAAAAGCAACGATGAAGGCTGCAGGAGTTCCATGTGTACCAGGCTCTGACGGATTATTAGAATCTTTTGAGCAAACACAAAAATTAGCTAAAGAATTTGGTTATCCGGTCATGCTTAAAGCTACTGCCGGTGGTGGTGGAAAAGGAATGCGTGCTGTTTGGAAAGAAGAAGAATTATTGAAAGCATGGGAAAGTGCTCGTCAGGAAGCTGCTGCAGCATTTGGAAATGACGGTATGTACATGGAGAAACTTATTGAAGAACCGCGTCATATTGAAATTCAGGTTGTTGGGGATTCATATGGAAAAGCGTGTCACCTTTCTGAAAGAGATTGTTCTGTGCAACGTCGTCACCAAAAATTGACAGAAGAGACACCTTCGCCTTTCATGACAGATGAACTTCGTACTAAAATGGGAGAAGCTGCCGTAAAAGCTGCTGAATTCATTAAGTATGAAGGTGCAGGAACAGTAGAATTTTTAGTGGATAAACACAGAAATTTCTATTTCATGGAAATGAATACCCGTATTCAGGTAGAGCATCCAATTACAGAACAGGTTATTGATTATGACCTGATCCGTGAGCAGATTATGGTCGCTGCAGGTATTCCAATTTCAGGCAAAAATTATTTACCGGAATTACATGCTATAGAATGTCGTATTAATGCTGAAGATCCTTATAATGATTTTCGTCCTTCACCGGGAAAAATCACTACGTTACATATGCCAGGAGGACACGGTGTACGTTTAGATACTCATGTTTATTCTGGTTACAGTATTCCGCCAAATTACGATTCTATGATCGCTAAGTTAATTACAACAGCTCAGTCCCGTGAAGAGGCTATTAGCAAAATGCGAAGAGCTTTGGACGAGTTTGTTATTGAAGGTGTGAAAACTACAATACCTTTTCATAGACAATTAATGGATGATCCAAGATATATTGCAGGCGATTATACAACTGCTTTTATGGATACTTTCAAAATGAATCCTATAGAAGAATAAATTTATTTCAGTATATTTTATAAACCGCACATTTCTGTGCGGTTTTTTTATATATGATTATGAATTTAGAATTCAAATCAGATCCTAAACTAATATTACGCTATACAAAATATGTAAGTTTATAAATAAAATAGATTGATTTATAAAAACAAAAAAGCTCCCAAGTTGGGATGTGCTTTTAAAATTATTTAGTTGCGGGATAATTAATTACAAACTCCAAGTAGTATAAAAAACTTTGTGTTAATCTTTTATTTTGAAGTAGCCCTTCTGCTGGTTTTCTGGCTAATCCTATGCCTGTACATAAAAGAAAAAGAGGGGCTTTGAGCCCCTCTAAAAATAAATTTATACACTATAAATTGCATAGTATAAAGTGTCTAATAGTTCTATTCTTTTATTTTAAAAGTAACTCTTCTTACTAATTTTCTCGCTGTAGCAGAATCTTTATCGACAGAAGTATCTACACCACCACTAATAACATTTATTCTTTCAGCCGCAATTTTTGCTTTCAGTAGAATATCTTTTACGCTGTTAGCTCTTTCAATAGCTAATTTTTCATTGTATAAAGCATTACCAATTTCATCAGCATAACCAGTAATCTCAACAGAAGCTGAAGGGTTGTTTTTTAAATAGTTTAATACAAAATTAATACCATCCATAGAAGAATCAGTAGGTGTAGATTTGTTGAAATCAAAATAAGCTGCAACATAACCTCCGTTAACTAATTTAGTTATGGATTCACTATCGCTTATTGGAGCGCTGGATTTATTTGAATAAGTTTTCTTTAAGTAATCCTCTAATTCATCAGGTATACCATTATTGTTCAAATCAACAGCTCTTCCTTTAGAATCCACCATAAGTCCGGCAATAGTATTAGGTTCTAAATCTAAATAATCGGCCACACCATCTTTGTCACTGTCGATTAACATTTTTTCAAGATTGTCAATTCTTTCTCTTTGAGCAATTATCTCGTTATCAGTAAGAGTAACCCAGTCAGCATGTTTTTCTTTTTTTCCAAGGTATAATGTTAAACCGATAGTGCCATTAAACAAAACTCCGTTGAAGCCTTTTTCTGTAGTTACTGCAGCTGCATCATATGTATAGCGTTGAAAAGCATTCATGATGGTTGAAAAATCTCCAGTAAGAACCAATTTGTTGGATAGTTTAACCTGTCCCGTTACACCAATAATAAAATTAATCACTCTGTCATTTAATGAAGAGTTTTTATCCTCAAAGTAAGCGGCTCCAAAACCGGTATGTCCTAATAAACCAATTGTTTTGGTCCAACTCTCGAAATTCATGATTCTTCCTAAATTGGCTACGCCCTGAATATCAAATCTATAATATTTGGTATCAAAAGGAGTTGTGTTTTTTTGTTCCTGAAAACTATTGTAGCCAAAATCAGCTTTAAAACCAAATTTATTATTGAGCATATAGCGTACTCCCAAATCAACAACATAAGGACTTATAGTTGAAGTGTAATATTTCATCGGTTTTTGCGGCTTGTTAAACCCGCCTGCAAATTCGATAGACCATTTGTTGAAATTCCCATCAGTTAAACTTTCTCCAGTGCTTGTTTGAGCATTAGTTATTGTGACTGTTACAAGTAAAACAAGTAATAGTATGATTTTTTTCATTTTATATTGCAATTTTAAAATTCCGTGCAAATTTACAATATAATTTTTAACATTTTAATATAGGTAATACAATTATGCTGAATTGTTAGTAAATATGTTAAAAAAGTATTTTAAATCGTAGTTTGGTCTAGTTATTCTATTCGCAACCTTCTTTTGTTAATTAAAATGGAATCAATAAACTTCTGCTTTTCAGGTGTTTGTTCTGTAAAGTAAGCTTAATATGTTAATTGAACTGTTTTTTAAAAATTTATATTCATATCAGATTTTACTCTAAGGCCAAAAAAAGTAGTAAGTCCAATTTTGTTTCTACATATACTTATAGTTTAAGATCTGGATATAATACAATTACTTAAGATGATACACTTTTGTGTGTACTTTTTACACACTAATTTTCAAAAAATACACAGTTATCTTCTCTGAAAAAAAAAGTTTTCATTTGTTAAGTTGTTCAAAAATAGTTGTTTATCTGTTTTTGGATGTGTAATTTTAGTTGCGGCATGATAATTTCATTATTTAAAGTGTAAACAACTATCAATAATTTAAAATATACACATTATGAAAAATTTATTTTTATCAGCCGTAATCGTTTTGGGAGGTTTAACTTCATTTGCTTCAACCTCTTCAGTTTCAAATACTATTGTAAAAACAATTTCAATTCAGGACGAATATACCGAAGTTAAATTAGAAGAAGTTCCTGTCGCAATTACAGATGCTCTTAAAAAAGCATACCCAGATGCAGTACTTTCAAAAGCATATAAAAATGAAAAATCTGAATATAAATTAGATGTTACTGTTGGCGACAAAGTAGGAAACCTGTTTGCAAATGCAGATGGAACGTGGATTAAAAAATAATTAAGTAACTTTAAATAAACTTATTATGAGAAGGCTAATCTTATCAACAGCAATAGTTTTAGGAAGTTTGTCAATTCAGGCATTTGCGCCTGTTGGAATTAGCGTTAATTCAGATATTATTCAGGACGAATATACAGAAGTCATTCCAGATACAATACCGGCAGCTGTAAAAGCAACACTAGAAAAATCTTTTCCCAATACTAAACTCGAAAAAGCATATAAAAACGCAAAAAATGAGTACAAATTAGAAATTTCAACCGGAGATAAGAAGTATATTGTTTTTACAGATGCATTAGGAAATATAATTAAAAAATAATTTTAAAAAACAGCATTATGAAAAAGTTAGTATTATCAGCAGCGATCATTTTTGGGAGTTTATCAATTTACGCAACAACTACTAAAGTTGGGCCTGTACAAACGATTGTAAAATTCCAATCAGAGTATAAAGAAATAAAAGCAGAAGAAGTTCCGGGAGTTGTGACAAAAGCACTGGAAGCAGCTTATCCGGGAGCAAAACTCGAAAAAGCATCTGTAAACGAGAAAAAAGAATACAAATTAGATATAGCAGTTGGGGATCAAAAGGCTACTGTATACTCGGATGCCAATGGTAACTGGTTAAAAATATAATTAGGTGAATTAGATTTATGTTTTTGGTGAAAAAGAGATTGCATTTAGCAGTCTCTTTTTTTTGCATAATTTTATGAAAATACTGTATTATTAGTGGTATTTTAGCAAAAAAGTCCCCAAAATGCGATGCTAAAGATATTATTAATTGAAGACGATATTTCATTTTGTAAATTATTAGAAAAATTTCTGATAAAGAAAACCTATGAGGTAAGAATTGCTTTTTCAGCTACCGAGGCCAGATTATGTATCAAAAAAGAATCGTTTGACTTAATTTTGACAGATCTTCGCCTGCCTGATTGCGACGGGATTGTTTTAATGAAAGAAATTAAAGAATCTTATCCACAAATTCCGGTGGTTTTAATGACGGGCTATTCTGATGTAAGTACGGCTGTAAAAGCCATTAAAAATGGTGCTTCAGATTATATATCGAAACCCTTCAATCCTGATGAGGTATTGTTGGTGATTACAAATGCATTACAGACTTCAACTCCTGTAGTTGAAAAAGAAACAAAAAAGGAGAAAAAAAATCCTGCGAAGCAAAATAATACTGCAGAAAATGATTTTGTAAAAGGAATTTCGGTTGCATCCAAAAAATTACTGGAACACATTAAATTGGTTAGTCCCACAGATATGTCTGTTTTGATCATTGGAGAAAGCGGTACCGGTAAAGAAATTATCGCAAAAAGCATACATCAGCAAAGTCATCGTAAAAACAATAATTTCATTGCAGTTGACTGTGGAGCCATTCCGAAAGAACTGGCAGCAAGTGAATTTTTCGGTCATTTAAAAGGATCTTTTACCGGAGCGATAAGCGATAAAACAGGTTATTTTGAAGCAGCTAACGGAGGGACTATTTTTTTGGATGAAATAGGAAATCTTTCTTATGAAAATCAAATTCAGCTACTAAGAGCCCTACAGGAACGCAAAATCAAACCTGTTGGCAGTAATAAAGAAATCAATGTTGATATTCGAATTATAACGGCGACGAATGAAGATTTACGTGAAGCAGTTAAAAATGGTGATTTCCGCGAAGATTTATACCACAGGATTAATGAGTTTTCAATTCAATCACCTTCACTGACTGATAGAGCAGAAGATTTAATGATTTTTGCCGATTATTTTTTAGAAAAAGCAAATCAGCAATTAAACAAAAATATTATTGGATTTTCATCTGAAGTAGTGGCTATTTTTCAAAAATACAGCTGGCCGGGCAATTTACGGGAACTCCAAAACTGTATCAAAAGATCAACGCTTTTATCTCAGGGTGCTTTTATTGAAACAGATGTTTTGCCTGCCGAGTTTTTTCAGACAGAAAAACAAAGTAATTTGGATAGTTTTTCTTTATCTGATAATGAAAAAGAAGCTATCATTCATGCTTTGTCCAGAACACAAAACAACAAAACAGAAGCAGCAAAGCTTTTGAAGATAACACGAAAAACGCTTTATAATAAACTGAAACATTATAATCTCGATTAAATATTTTCTGTTTCCAATATTTCAAAAAGCGAATCAATTTTGCTTTTTAAAGTTTTAAAAATACCTTCAACATCAGAATTTTCTAAATCATTTTCTTCCAGTATTTGCAAAATCCTTCCTATTTCATGTGCCTGAATTTGCCTGAACATAGGTGCAATTCGATGAGCTATTGTGTTTATTTCGGCAATGTTTTTTTCTTTAACAGCATTTTCTAAAACTTCTAAATTTAGTTTTGTGCTCGCTATAAATGATAAGATGAATTCTTTTGAAGATTCTGTATCATGGCCTAAAAATTCTTTTAGTGTTTTTAACGAATATGTTTTTGAAGAAATTTCTTCTTCGGTTTTTACAATTTTGTCATCAGAGTTTATAGTGTTGTCTAAAATGCGCTGAATGGTTTCAAGCAGTATTTTTGGGGAATATGGCTTTTTTATGACCGTTGAAAAACCTGCTTTCGCATAGACTGAAAAATCCAAATCTGTTCTTCCGGTTATGGCAATAACAGGTTGGTTTTTATAAAATGTACTGCTTTGGGTTTTTATTTTTTCAAAAAACAAAAACCCGTCGATTTCCGGCATTTGAATATCTGTAATAATGAAATCAAAATCAGTGTTTTGAATTGATTTCAAGGCTTCTGCCGGACGGCTAAATGAGTAAACCTCATGACCATGTTGTTTTAAAATAGTGCTGGTTAGGCTTAATAAATTAGTGTCATCATCCAGAACAATAAACGTTAGTTTTTTTGAATGGTGAATGACTTCTTTTTCTGTTTTATCAGCCAGGTTTTCAGTTGTGTAGTGAAGTAACGGAAGTTTAATTTCAAACGTACTTCCTTTTCCAAACGTACTTTCAAGTTTTAGGCTGCCTCCTAAAATCGAAATGATTTTTTGACATATTGACAACCCTAAACCGGTTCCGCCGTATTTTTTTTCAATGCCTTCATTGGCCTGAGCAAATTCTTCAAATACTAATTTTTGATTTTCTTTTTCGATTCCGATACCTGTATCTTGTATTCTTATTTGGAAAAAGTCGCCTTCCGGGTCAAGATGGGTGCTGATTTTAATAAAACCTTCTTCTGTAAATTTGTATGCATTCCCGATAATGTTGCTTAAAATTTGTTTCAACCGAAACGGATCACCCACAATTTTACTATTTAGTTTTTCATCAATATCAATGATAAGTTCTATCTTTTTTTGTTTATAAACGGTCTGGATACTTTTAGCAACTTCGTCAATAATTTCAGGTAACAGAAAGGGCACTTTTTCAATAGTTATTTTTCCGGCCTCTATTTGAGAAAAATCAAGTAAATCCTGAACCAGTTGCGTAATATATTCAGAAGAGTTTTTGATATTCTTAATAAAATACGACTGTTTTATATTAACATCAGAATTTCCCAAAAGTTCTGAGTAACCTACAATTGTACTCAATGGTGTTTTTAAATCATGGCTTACTGTAGAAATAAGCTGTTCACGGCTCTTAAGCAGGTTTTTGGTTTTGAAATTGGCAATTTCTAATTGTTTTTTATACAATTGCGATTTCGAATAATCACTTACAATGATAATTGAAAACAACACCGTAAGCAATAAGCCAATAATAGCAGAAACAGTCACAATTTCGTTTACTTTTTTAAGTGATCTTTCTTTAAGTGAATTGTTTTTTATAGAGTTTATTATAATTTCTCTTTCAATAATCCGAAGCACTTTTCGGAGTTGGTCAGAGATTGCAATTTCGTTTTTAAGGAGTTTGTTTTCTTCAATATTCAGGGATTCTTTTTTCTTTTCTGCCTTTAGCTTAACATTGCTCAAAAGCTTTTTCGAATTGGCCAGAATAGAATCAGAAGCTTGTTTGCTTAAAGTATTGGTACTGTCATCCGGAATATTCTTATTTAAATAATCCACATATTTTTGAAGGACATTTCGTTGATAACTGCCTAAATCATTGGGGTTTTTGGTGAAATCCTGAAGTTCCAGCTTTCTTAGTTTAAACTCCATTTTGGTAATTTCATTGATAGCAGTATTTACAGAAACCTCGTCATCAGCCTTGTTTTTGATGCTTTTTAATTTTCTGATATTTTCTGTTTTTTCAGTCAGTAAATAATTGACGCTGTCTAATAGGACTTTTTCATATTGTGAATTAACAACCTGTTTTAAGGTATCAATTCTTGATTTTAAGGAATCTGTTTCAATGAGATAGCTTTTAAAATCTTTTTCAGAGTTAGTCTGGATTGTTTTGCGGGCCAGGCTTTCCGTTTTATAAACGTTCGAATAAAGTTTACTGACTCTTACTATTTTTGTTTTTTCAAAAGCAATTTTATCTTCTAATTTGTTGTAGACTACATTTTCAGAATATAAAAACCATCCCACAGTAGCTACCAAAGCTACTAATGCAACATAACTAAAAAGAATCTTAATGGGCATATAGCTTTTTCTGCTTTCCATAAATTGTATGAAAGAGTTTGTTTTTTGAAACGGTTACTGCAATTTATTCAATATTTTCTGTTTTAAAAAGCCAAACTTTCTATAAAAAATTAGCCACAGACCATACATCTGTGGCTAATTATTGTTTTAGTTTTTAATTAAAGGGTTTCGTTGAGCCATTTAAAAAATTCGTTTTGCCAAACCTGAGCATTCTGAGGTTTTAAAACCCAGTGATTTTCATCCGGGAAATAGAGCAAACGACTTTTGATGCCTCTTAGCTGAGCCGCCTGAAAAGCTTCCTGACTTTGTCCGATTGGCACGCGGAAATCTTTTCCTCCCTGAACAATTAAAATGGGTTTATTCCAGTTCCCAACCAAAGTTGCGGGATTAAATGTGGTGTACGCTTTTTGCGCAATCGCATTATCTTTTTCCCAATAAGCACCACCAAAATCCCAATTGTTAAAGAAAACCTCCTCGGTTGTTCCAAACATACTTTGTGTGTTAAAAACACCATCATGAGCGATAAATGTCTTAAAACGGTTTTTATGAATTCCGGCTAAATAAAATACAGAGTACCCTCCATAACTTGCCCCAACACAACCCAAACGCCCTTTGTCAACGTAATTTTCTTTGGCTACATCATCAATTGCAGAAAGATAGTCATCCATAACCTGACCTCCCCAGTCCTTACTGATCTGTTCGTTCCATTCAACCCCGTGACCCGGCATTCCGCGACGGTTAGGTGCTACAACCACATAACCTTTAGCAGCCATTAAAGAGAAATTCCAACGGAAAGAATACGATTGTGTCAATGCAGCTTGTGGACCACCCTGACAGAATAATAAAGTTGGATATTTTTTTGAAGCATCAAAATTTGGAGGTAAAATCACCCAAACCAGCATTTTCTTCCCATCGGTAGTAGTAACATAACGTTTCTCTGTTTTGCTTAAAGTGAGTGTTTTGTATGTTTCGGTATTTACATTTGATAATTGTTTCCAAGTGTTTTTCTTCAAATTGTAAGAAAAAATTTCTGCAGCATGATTCATGTCTGTTCTGGTTACAATAATGTTATCTTCTGAAAAACCAATTAAATCATTTACGTCAAAATCCCCATTGGTAATTTGATGTACCTGAATTGCAATTCGGGTCGCCCCAGGAAAATTAACTTCAAAAAGTTGTTTTGTACCATCAACAGCTGCTGTAAAAAACACTTTTTTACCATCTTTACTCCAGATAAAACTATCTACAGTACCATCCCAATTAGCGGTTAAGTTTTGTTTGATGCCTTTGAATTCAACAATAATATCATTTTTGTCAGATTCATAACCATCGCGTTTCATTTGCAGCCAGGTCAGGTTTCCAGTTGGAGAAAATTGCGGGGCTGTATCATAACCTAAGTTGCCTTCGGTTCTGTTTACTGTTTTTTGAGTTTCCAGATTGTACTCGTAAATATTGGTATCAGTAGAAATTGCGTAAGCGGTTCCTGCTTTTTTCTTGCACACATACAAAATACTTTTACTGTCCGGAGACCAAATGTAATCTTCGTCTCCGCCAAAAGGTTTTTGAGGAGAATCGAAGTTTTCGCCTTTTAGAATGTCAATTCCGGTTGCATCTTCTTTGTTTTCCTTATAAAAAACGTGATTGAATTTGCCTTCGTTCCAGGTATCCCAATGACGATAATCCAGACCATCATAAATTTGGGCTTCGGATTTGTCAAGGTTTGGGTAGAAATCTTTACCTAAGACTTTTTCCAGTTTCACCTCTTCATTGTAAACTAAAAATTTTCCGTCAGGGGAAATGTTTTTATCTGCCAGAACATCTTTGGTATCCCTGATCTCTGTTGCATTTCCACCATTTACAGGCAAAATATAATATTTCGAATTGGATTTGTTTTCTTCAACAGAAGGAGTTGAAACCTTAAAAACAATATTTTTAGCATCTTTTGAAAGTCCAAGTGGTGTTACTCTTCCTAATTTCCATAACAATTCCTGTGACATTACATTTTGTCCGATAGCATTTAAACTCATCATTAATAAGGTTATAAATAATACTTTTTTCATAATAAAAAATCTAATTTTCGTAGTGCTAAAAATACAACATTTGAAACCTTATTAGTTAAATTCTGAACCTTAATAATTGTTAAAATTGAAATTTATTTTTTGGAACAAAAAATCAGTATTTTTATAAAAAATTGATAAATGGAATTAAGTTATTGGGAACTAAAAAACTGGTTCACAAATGTAGATTATACCATAGTTGGAAGCGGAATTGTAGGTCTTCATACCGGATTGCGCCTACGCGAAAGATTTCCGTCAGCAAAAATTCTCGTTTTAGAAAAAGGAATATTACCTCAGGGTGCGAGTACCAAAAATGCCGGTTTTGCCTGTTTCGGAAGCCTTTCTGAAATTATGGATGACCTGAAAACACACACCGAAGAAGATGTGGTTCAACTCATAGAAAAACGCTGGCAGGGATTACAATTGCTTCGAAAAAGGGTAGGAGATACCGTAATAGATTTCAGGCCTCATGGCGGATATGAATTGTTTTTGAAAGATGATGAGAGCGCTTTTAACGAATGTATGGCAAGACTACCGTTTATCAATGAAATTTTGAAGCCACTTTTTAAAGCAGAAGTTTTTACCAAAGAAATTGACCGATTTGGATTTCAAAACATAAATGAGTATTTGATTTTTAATCCGTTTGAGGCACAAATCGATACCGGAAATATGATGCAGGAATTGCTTAAACAAGCTGTTGCTGCCAATATTTTAATTTTGAATCAGCAAACCGTAACTTCTTATGCTGATGCAGGAAACCATGTTGAAGTTGTGCTGGGGGATTTTAGTTTTAAAACACAAAAAATACTTTTTGCGACAAATGGTTTTGCAAAAGTGCTGACTCAGGGAGCCGTTCAACCAGCCAGAGCTCAGGTTTTAATTACAGAGCCAATTTCTAATTTAGATATAAAAGGTACCTTTCATTTAGATCGCGGGTATTATTATTTCAGAAATATTGGAGACAGAATTCTCCTTGGCGGAGGAAGAAACTTAGATTTTGCAACAGAAAATACTACCGAATTCGGTCAAACCAAAATTGTACAAAATAAATTGGAAGATTTACTGAAAAACGTAATTTTACCAAATCAGGATTTTCAGATCGCCCATCGCTGGAGTGGCATTATGGGAGTCGGAAACAGTAAAAAACCTGTTGTTTTGCAACTGTCTGAAAACGTGTTTTGTGGCGTTCGTTTAGGCGGTATGGGAGTCGCAATAGGCAGTTTAATAGGAACAGAATTAGCAGATTTAATATAATGGCAACTAAAAAACCAATACCCAAAAAAACAACTGCAGGTAAATCGAAACCTGCTTCTAAGAAATCAAACCGCTCTTGGGGACAAAAAATCAAATGGTTTTTCATTAAAGCCGCCTTATGGTTTTTCGGGCTTTCGATTGCATCAGTTGTACTATTCAAATACGTTCCGGTGTTTTTTACGCCACTTATGGTGATACGGGTAATCGAGAACAAAATGTCTGATAAAGAAGTGTATTTCGATCATAACTGGGAACCAATAGAAAAGATTTCCAAGAATCTTCAAAAAGCCGTTATTGCCAGTGAAGACGGAACTTTTTTATACCACAACGGTTTCGATTTCAAAGCGCTCCAAAAAGCCTATAAAAGCAATTCACGCGGGCGCAGGATTCGTGGTGGAAGTACCATTTCGCAACAAACAGCCAAAAATGTTTTTCTCTGGCAGGGAAAAAGCTATTTCCGTAAAGGTCTCGAAGCTTATTTTACCGTTTTAATTGAACTTATTTGGGGCAAAGAACGGATCATGGAAGTTTACCTCAACAGCATTGAAATGGGTGATGGCGTATACGGTGCTTATGCAGCAACAGAGTATTGGTACAGACGTGACGCTTCGAGTCTGACACCAATGCAGGCAGCCGGTATTGCTGCTATTTTGCCCAATCCACGTAAGTTTAAGGCAACAGGGTCTTCAAGTTATATCAACAGACGAAAAGAAAGAATTGTTCGGGAAATGCGAGCCGTTGGTAAAATAAATTATGAGAGTAAGTAAAAAAGGCTTCTTTCAGCTTTTGGTGCTGACATCGGTTTTAGGTTTTTCTCAGGGTAAAACTTCAGAATTGGGTTTTATCACGGATAATGATTTGTACACTTCATTTAAAAATGATATGTATTATACCAATGGACTGGAGTTTTTTTACAGGTTTTTGTCGAAAAACAGCAACGAAAAAATCAATAAAAAAATTACCGAATTCAGAATCGGGCAATATATTTATAATCCGAGATTTATTAATCAGGAAGCAGTAACAATTAACGACCGCCCTTTTACTGGGTATCTTTTTGCAGAAGCAGGACGTAGTTTTTTCTACCAAAGCGAATCGGTTTTGAAAACTGACTTTCAGATTGGTTATATGGGGGCTAATGCCTTGGGTAAAGAAACGCAGGAAAATTTCCATAAGATCATTGGATATAAAAAAGTATATGGCTGGGAAAATCAGCTTCATAATGCATTGGCACTACAGGTGCATATAATGTATTCGAAAAAACTATTTTCAAAAAAACACCACGATTTTATTGATGCCCACTTTCAGTCTGAAGCCAGTTTGGGAACGATCTTCACAGGAGTTTCCACAGGGGTTTTAGCCCGATTTGGTTTAAAAAAATTACTGCCCATCTACGATTCTAACCTGCATGATGCTTCGGTAAGTTTTGAATCGCAACATACTATTCGTGAATTTTACTTTTATGCCATGCCTGGTGTTAATTATCAATTTTATGACGCAACGATTCAGGGCAGCATGTTTAATGATACAAGTCCGTTGACTTTTGATTTGCAACCCTTGCGGTTTAATGCCGAAGCCGGTTTTAAATACCGTCATAATAATTTTAATATTTCGTATTCTTTCATGTACCGCGGAAAAGAATTAAAAGACCCGGATACGAATACCAATACAGGCTATTTTTACGGATCGATTCGATTGGGATTTTTATTGAAGTAGTTTATAATTCAATAATTTAAGGGTAATCGTAAAAATGTATTTCTAAGTTTTGTAATTTTATAGAAGCAAAATAAAAATATTTTTAATTTAAATCAAAAAAACAGTATGGGCAAATTTGTCATTACCAAGAGAGCTAACGGGGAGTTTCAATTTAATTTAAAAGCCGGCAACGGACAGACCATCTTAACAAGCGAAGGGTATTCCAGTAAAGCAGCTTGTTTAAACGGAATAGAATCTGTGAAAACAAATTCGCAGGATGATTCGAAATTTGATAAGAAAGAATCTTCAAATGGAAAGCCTTATTTTAATTTAAAAGCATCAAACGGCCAAATCATAGGTGCAAGCGAAATGTACGAAAGCACGGCAGCCAGAGATAATGGTATTGCCTCGGTAAAAACAAATGCACCGGAGGCTGCAACTGATGACCAGGCGTAAAGTGATTTGTAATGATAGAATTGAAAGGCTCTCTTAATTGAGAGCTTTTTTATTGGCGGAGGGCTTAAAAAGATAAAATTTCTAAGCTAGCCCTGATGGAAGGGGCATCCTTTTGTGCCGGGGTTCGGCAGAAAAGATTACTTCGTCAGTTCACTATAGGCTTGGGTAAAACGGATAGCGGGACAAAAACTTCTTTTTGAGAACAGATAATCTGTTCCTGAAACTAATAATACAGCCTAAAATCAAGCAATTTACAAAGATCATAATGCTTTTCGTAAAGTGTTTCTACGATTTCAATAAGGTCATCTTGTTCCTGGCATAATTTGAAAAAGGCCTTATCAACAGAACCCGTGCTGGTAAATTTGTTAGAAAAAGTTCCGTAGCCGGAAATTGCACGTGCCCCTGTAATGTCCAGAAAATATTGCGCTTCCTCTTCATTAAGATCCAGTATTTTTGAATTGGCAAAATGCAGTATTTTACCTTTCATTTTGCCTTCAAAGATTTCGGCAATCTCCTCAAGGCTGTAATAGTAATTATTCAGGCAAATAGTATTGGCTTCGCCTTTCATTACCAGGTAGATAATTTCGTAATCCTTAAAATTATGATCGTCATAGAGTAACGTATTCAGGCTCTCTTCCAGTCCTTCGATAGTATCACAGGTTTTGTAAATACTCGAAATGCCCTGATTAAAGGCCAGTTTTTCTAAGCTTTTAACAACCTCAGTAGCGATGTCGTTTTCTACATCTAAAACGCCTTCAAGGCAGAAAATAAATTGATCAGAATCCATGACGATTGGTTTATTATAGTCGGGTTTGATTTTATCCCTGACAGCAATTTAATTATAATAGTCCGGATATAAAAGGCTCTTAAAGGAGTTTAACATAATGGAGAGGTTTAACTTTTAGATAATATTCCGGGATTTTAAAAGTTGTATTTTTGATTTAAAAATTAGGGTTATGGAAATCAACTGGATAGTATTAGGCGCTTTTGCTGCGGGATTAATAGTTTTGATTTTGTTTATGATTAAAAAAAATCAAAAAGAGAAACAGAAACTGACAGAGTTTCTAAACAATGACTATAAAAAATCTGAAGAAGACGAACCGGATTTTGAAGATACTGCTAATGAGAAATAAAAAAAACTCAGGTCTTTTGAACCTGAGTTTCTAGTTTGTGGAGAATACCGGATTCGAACCGGTCACCTCTTGCCTGCCAGGCAAGCGCTCTAGCCAAATGAGCTAATCCCCCAATTCCACAGCAAATAAAGTCAATTAATTTTCAAAAAACAAATTTAAGACAGTTTCAGGCAAAATATTTTTCAAAACCGTAACTTTACGTTTAAAACTATTTTTATGAGTTCTGAAAAATTAAACGGAAGTTTACAAACTTCCTTCAAAAATACAGTCGCAACCCTTCAGTTCGGACATCCCGCAAGTAACTCTTTTCCTCGTAAATTACTGGATCGACTGACAGCCGAAATCAATTTATTAAGCCGAAATGAAGCCGTTTCCGTTATTATTCTGCAAAGCGAAGGTTCAAAAGTATTCTGTTCCGGAGCATCGTTTGATGAACTTCTGAAGGTACAAAACGAAGAGCAGGGAACCGAATTTTTCTCTGGTTTTGCGCATTTGTTAAACGCAATGCGAAACTGTACCAAACTCATCATCGGACGGGTTCAGGGAAAAGCCGTTGGAGGAGGAGTTGGTATTATCGCCGCCTGCGATTACGTTTTGGCAACACCCGAAAGTGCCGTGAAACTCTCCGAACTTGCTATTGGCATCGGACCGTTTGTCATCGAGCCTGCTGTTTCCCGTAAAATCGGTAAAGTGGCCATGACCGAAATGGCGTTGGCGGCCCACGAATGGAAACCGGCAAGCTGGGCCTTGCAAAACAGACTTTTTTCAGCTCTTTACAATGCCGATTTACTTGATGCAGAAGTCGAAAATTTTGCGCAAAAACTCAGTTTGTACAACCCCGAGGCTTTACTCGAAATGAAGAAAATTATTTGGGAAGGTACAGAACAATGGGAATCCCTACTTATCGAGCGTGCTAAAATTACCGGAAAACTGGTTTTGTCCAATTTTACAAAAAAAGCTTTATTGCAGTTTAAGAAGTAGTTTTTTCAGGAGCAATTTCCTGCTCTTCGCTGTATCTTTTGTGCCGAACACCGGCACAAAAGGATGCCGCTTCGATCAGGGCTAAAACCGAAATCGAGACGTTTTATCATTAAAAGAATATTTCTCGCTTCTATTTCCTAAATTTGCACAAAAAACAACCGATGAGTAATATCAGAATTACAAAACAATTTAGTTTCGAAACCGGACACGCTTTATACGGTTACGACGGAAAATGCAAAAACGTTCACGGGCACAGTTACAAATTATCGGTAACAGTTATTGGTTCGCCAATCACAGACCGGTCGAATGTAAAATTCGGAATGGTAATCGATTTTTCGGATCTAAAGAAAATTGTAAAAGAAGAAATCGTCGATCAGTTTGATCATGCTACTGTTTTTAACGAAACAACACCACATATTGAACTGGCAAATGAACTAAAAAACCGTGGTCATCATGTAATTTTGGTCGATTATCAGCCAACCAGTGAAAATATGGTGGTGGATTTTGCCAAAAGAATTGTGGCAAGATTACCTGACAGAATCCAACTTTTCTCCCTAAAACTTCAGGAAACCGATTCTTCATTTGCAGAATGGTACGCCTCTGATAATTTGTAAAAAGTAAAATGAGAGAAGCATGAAGCAAAATGGTTTAGTCTCACGTTTTACATCTCACAAAATACATCTCACAAAAAAAACAATAAATGAAAAAAATATATTTTGCTTCTGATCAGCATTTTGGGGCTCCAAGCCCGGAAATGAGTTTGCCTCGCGAAAAGAAATTCGTAGCCTGGCTTGATGAGGTGAAAGAAGATGCTGAAGCTATTTTTTTAGTAGGCGATTTATTCGATTTTTGGTTCGAATATAAAACGGTTGTCCCAAAAGGTTTTGTTCGTGTTTTGGGGAAACTGGCCGAAATTCGCGACAGCGGAATTCCAATTTATTTTTTCGTGGGCAATCATGATTTATGGATGAACGATTATTTTGAGACCGAATTGAATATCCCGGTTTATCATGACAATAAAGAATTTACTTTTTACGGAAAGACATTTTTAATTGGTCACGGTGACGGAAAAGGTCCCGGTGATAAAGGTTATAAAAGAATGAAAAAGGTATTTACCAACCCGTTTTCAAAATGGCTTTTTCGCTGGCTGCATCCGGATGTTGGTGTAAGTCTGGCGCAATACTTATCCGTTAAAAACAAACTGATTTCCGGTGACGAAGATGTCAAATTTTTGGGTGAAGAAAACGAATGGCTGGTATTGTACGCCAAACACAAACTCGAAACCAAACATTACAACTACTTTATTTTTGGTCACCGTCATTTACCGATGATTATTCCGGTTGGAGAAGACTCCAAATATGTAAATTTAGGTGACTGGATTGGATATTTTACATACGGTGTTTTCGATGGTGAAACTTTCGAACTAAAAAAATTCGAAAACTAATTTTTACCTGCTCCATACACATATTCATCAAGATCTAATCTAAACAAAGTCCCTTCAACTAAATCTTTTATTGATTTTATTTCTTTCATTGAAACCGCTAAATCAACCTGAGGCAAAGGGGTTTTAAGTAAAAACTTATGACAGCTGTTTTTTAGCTGACAAGATTCACAACAAGTATTTTCAATAAGGCTGTCTTCAATCAAATCACAAAACTGATTTAATTCGGCTATCGTAAGGTAGAATCCGGTTTCCCTAAAAACCAATTGTACTTTGTCTAATATTGTTTTGTTTTCCTTTTTCCAGTAAAAGGCAACTCCAAAATTGTTATAGTATATCTGCTCAATATCTTTCATTACAAAATCCTTTATTTCAACAAATATAAATATTATTTATATTAATTCTAAATAAAAAATTGATAAAATTGTGAAAAACTAAACCCTATACGTTATATAAGTTCATTTTAGTTTATCGTAATTTTTTATAAGAACTTACATAACATATATGATTTAAAAAAATTACTCCATATTTTGATGATCTTCCATGTCTTTTTGAAGATCTAAATTTCTAAAAGTTGGCGAAGCAGCTCCAAAACCTAAAACGGTTAACAAGGTCATGCTTCCTCCAAAAACTACCGAGGTCACGGTTCCCATTAATTTGGCTGTTAATCCGCTTTCAAAAGCACCTAATTCATTTGATGATCCAACAAACATTGAGTTTACAGCTGCAACACGCCCTCGCATATGATCTGGGGTTTTTAGCTGTAAAATGGTCTGGCGGATCACTACCGAAATTCCGTCGGCAACTCCGCTTAAAAACAATGCCACAACCGATAACCAGAAAATGGTCGAAATTCCGAACAGGATAATGCATAATCCGAAAACAAAAATAGCAATTAAGAGTTTCATTCCCGCTTTTTTATACAAAGGCACATAAGCCGAAATTAGCATCGTAATAAATGCGCCAATAGCTGGAGCGGCTCTTAATACTCCAAATCCTTCCGGTCCGACTTTTAAAATATCCTGAGCAAAAACAGGTAATAAAGCTACAGCACCACCAAAAAGAACGGCAACCATATCTAGTGAAAGAACACCTAATATCGTTTTGTTGTTGAACACAAATTTGATTCCTTCTTTCAGGCTTTCCATGACAGGCTCTCCAATCTTAGGATTTAAAATTGGCTTTTTGCTGATTTGTGAAAGGGCAAGCAAAGCAAAAACAGAACAGCCAAAAACAGAACACATCGACCAGTGAACGCCAATGTAATTAATTGAAAATCCTGCAACTGCCGGTCCTAAAACGGCTCCAATCTGCCAGACAGAACTGCTCCAGGTAGCCGCATTTGGATAAGCTTTTTTAGGGATAATTAAAGACAATAGTGAGAAAATCGTGGGCCCCAGAAAGGCACGCACCAATCCGCCTAAAAACACTAAAGCATAAATAGAATATAAAATAATATCTGCTGAAAATCCTCCGACTACCTTTGGCCAGGTCAGTAAAAACAATCCGAAACTAATTACGGAAAATCCAAGAATGCATTTTACCAATAAACTTTTTTTCTCACGCTGATCGACTATATGCCCGGCAAATAACGCCATCGAAACAGCCGGAATTACTTCCATCAATCCGATCATTCCAAGAGAAAGAGGGCTTTTAGTCAAACTGTACACTTCCCACTCAATTACAATGAACTGCATGGACCAGGCAAAAACCATGGCAAAACGCAACAATAAAAAAACATTAAATTCTCTATAGCGCAACGCCTGATACGGGTCGTTTTTCTTTTCTTTATTTTTCATTTGTTCTGATATCTTTCAGCATCAGCTGATTCGTAATAGTTTCGTTCCATTCGTTCTGAGCAATGGTATATACGAGCTGAAACGGAGTTTGATTATGTGTAATATTTATTTTTTTTCCGAGCCCAAAACCAATCGCAGCAATGCCTTCAGAGTTGTTTTGTTTGACAAAAAGTCTCAAATGTTCATCATCTGCACCTAAAGTTTTTGCATAGCCTGTATCTTTTACGTTTTTAGTCATAAAAACAGGTGTCATATTTTGTGGACCAAAAGGCTCAAATTGTTTTAAAATCCGAATTAATTTAGGGGTTATGTCAGAGAAATTTATCTCGGCATCAATTTCGATTTCCGGAGTGCGCATATCGGGATGGATCGTTTCTTCCACACATTTTTCAAAAGCAGCTTTGAAAGCCGGATAGTTTTCTGCTTTTAATGTCATTCCGGCTGCGTACATGTGACCTCCAAATTGCTCCAGATGTTCAGCACAGGCATCGAGTGCATTGTAAACATCAAAACCTTTTACAGACCGTGCCGAAGCGGCATATTTGTCGCCACTTTTAGTAAAAACCAATGTAGGGCGGTAATAGGTTTCGATCAGTCTGGAAGCCACAATTCCGATTACACCTTTGTGCCAGTCTTCCTGAAAAACCACGGTTGAAAAACGCTCTTCTTCCTGATTTTCTATAATTTGCTGAAAAGCTTCCTTGGTGATTTTTTTATCTAAATCTTTTCGGTCTGCATTGTATTGTTCTATTTCGGATGCAAATTGCTGTGCCTGTTCAAAATTAAATTCGGTCAACAATTCCACTGCATGATTGCCATGTTTGATTCTTCCTGCCGCATTAATTCTGGGAGAAATAATAAAAACAACATCCGTAATATCTAATGTTTTCTTTTTTACCTGATGAACCAAAGCTTTTATTCCTGGTCTTGGATCTGAGTTAATAACCTGTAATCCAAAATAAGCCAGTACACGGTTTTCTCCTGTAATAGGTACTATATCGGCAGCGATTGCTGTAGCCACCAAGTCCAGATACGGAACCAAATCTTCAATGGTTTCATTTCGGTTTTGACCTAAAGCCTGAATCAGTTTAAAGCCAACACCACAGCCGCACAATTCATCGTAAGGGTAGGAGCAGTCTTCTCTTTTTGGGTCTAAAACCGCTACTGCATCCGGAAGAGTTTCTCCGGGCCTGTGGTGGTCACAAATAATAAAGTCAATGTTTTTTGCTTTTGCATAGGCGATATGATCAACGGATTTAATACCACAGTCGAGTGCAATAATCAGTGAAAATCCGTTGTCGTCGGCAAAATCAATTCCTTTAAAAGAAATTCCGTAACCCTCATCATAACGATCCGGAATATAAGTCGCAATATTGGGGTAATGCGATTTCAGGTAAGATGAAACTAAAGAAACCGCCGTTGTACCATCTACATCATAATCGCCAAATACCAGAATGTTTTCCTGATTTTCAATCGCCAGTTCAATTCTGGCAACGGCTTTGTCCATATCTTTCATCAGATAAGGATCATGCAGATGTTCTAAAGACGGGCGAAAGAAATTTTTAGCATCCTCAAAAGTTTCAATTCCACGCTGAATCAAAAGTGTGGCTACAAAGTCTTCTACATTTAAGGCTTGTGCCAGATGCTTGATTTTTTCTTCAGAAGGTTTTGGTTTTAAGGTCCAGCGCATTATTGATTTGTGATTTTTGAATGTTGATTAACGATTTTTGATTGAATAAAGATGATTTTAAATCGAAATCAAAAATCTGAAATAATTTATTTTTGTTCCAAAGCATTCCCTTCAAACTGAATTCCTTCCCAGCCAAGGTTAATGAAATTTCGAATGTTTTGGTGGTTTGTCCCGTTTGGATCTTTTAGAACTTCTTCAAAATAGAAGGCGCCAAAACAAGCTAACGTTTCTTCTTTGCTTAAATTCTGCAATTTTGCGAAAGCAAATAATTTGCAGGAACCAGAATTTTCTCCGGCAGCATTATGTTGTGTTCCGTTTTGGAAAGCAGTTGGAGTAAAATTGTAACTTTCTTCGATTACTGCAATAGTTTCAGGAAATGTGATTTGGGTTGGAGTTTGTTTTACTTTTTCTAAAAAGGCGTTTATGCTCATGATTATTCTAATTGAATTTAGCTAAGTTATCTTTAATGTAATGATTTTTTAAATTTTTATAGTTTTTTTAGATTTTATAACTGCTTCATTACTAGGGCGTAAAATGATTTTGTATTTCTCTAAAATTTCTTCGCGAGTCATTTCACTTCTTGTAAAGAATGCTTCACTAAAACTTTCAATTAATTTAGGGAATGATACTATAGCATGAACTTTTTTGTTTTCTGGAATAATTTGCTTGTCTCTGAAATATTTTACTGTGCTGATTATCTGATGTATCATTGTGTTTGGATAATCTACTTTTTCATCTAAAGCTATTTTAAGATTTTCTGTATATTTAGTTTCAATGCATAATATCCAATCTGTTTCATTTAAAGTCTTTGGGAACAATATACATTCACATTGCTTAACTTGTCCTTGTGGAGTATTTACTCTTAATGCATTTTCTTTAAATGCAACATAGTGAATAAAGATGTTCCTTTCATTATATAAAATAACACAGTCGTGTTCAGGTCTTTCAGATAAGATTTCAACATCACCTCCATTAATTTTTTTATAGTCAATTACAAATATTTCTTTTGAATTTGTTTCACCATTGTTTTGAGCCCTTATGACTGCATTAATCTCTTGAATCATATTCGAAGTAATTAAGCATTTCGTAATACTCATCCATTATATCTTTTGTGATTTCGTTGAAATAATGTTTTGTGACAGTTTTTGTTGAATTATCTTTAACAGAAATTAATTGGCCATCTTTGACTTGCCAAATTGAAACAAGATCAGGGTTTATCCAAGATGCTTTGTTTTTGATTTCATCGATATCTTCATCAGTAATATTATCTTTAATATTATACCCCATAAGGCAATTATTAATTGCATAAAGTATATATGGACTGTGGGTAGTTAATATAAGAGAATGATCTCTTTTATCAGTCATTTTATGAAAAAGATAGTTTACCAAATCTCTTTGTGTTGTGGGAAATAAATTCTGTTCTGGTTCTTCAATTATAAAATTGGTAAAATGATAATTTTCTAAAGCTTTTGCTTTTTGGTACGAGTTAAAAATTTTTTTTATGTCATCATTATGTAGTTCAATATCTCCTAAATCGATTGGGCTTTCTCCATATTTTGAAAAGTCAATTATTCGAGTTAGATTTTTTAATAAATAATCTTTTAAAGCATCCTTCTCGTCAACAGAATTTGAAATATGTCTATTATAAATGTAATCTGTAAGATATTCTATTAAAATAATTAATGGAATAATAGATTGCAAACCACTTGAGCCTTCCCGTAATTGAATTTCTTTTTTGTTTTTTAAGACTAGCATATCTACATCACTTTCAGATTTACTGTAAAATTTGATGTCTAAATTTAAAATAGATAAATTATTACTTTTGTTAAATATTCTCTTGGCACTAAACCAATCATAAACAAAACTCATTATATTATCATTTGTTTCCTTGAATTTTGATAGATTGGGAATAACTGAAACAAAGTTTCTTTCTGAAGGAATATAAATATTTTTAGTTTTTTGATATACTTTATTTGTTTTCTTTTTTCTAAAGCTTTTTTTAAGCTTTTTTCCTTTATATGATATTGTTATAAAATCTGAGGAATACGAAAAATATGAGTTGTCATTGAAATAATTTTCACTTAGCCTATGAAATTCTAATAATTGTTCTTTGATGTCATAGTCAAAATTCCCATCTATTAAATATCTTTTTTCTGCCCATTGACAAAAACTAATAATTTTTGCTAATGTGCTTTTTCCGCTACTTTGAGGTCCCATCAAAATATTAACCTTGTTCAATTCAAAGATTACATCTGATATTGGGCCAATATTTTTTATTTCAATCCTAGTCATATTCTATCTGTTGATTAACAAAGGTACTACAATTTATTATACTGATTATTTAGGTTGTCATGAAGTTTAGACAGTAAAAAAAGTTAATTGTCATCCTTAGAATATTTACTTTTCTTAGCTTCTTTTTCTATTGTTTTTCCTGCAACCACCACAACAATTTCACCGCGTGGCGCTGTTTTTTCAAAATGGGTTAGTACTTCTTTTGCGGTTCCGCGGACATTTTCTTCGTGCATTTTTGATAATTCTCTTGAAACACAAACTTGTCTGTCTTCTCCAAAATACTGAATAAATTCGGCTAAAGTTTTGACTAATTTATGTGGAGAAACATACAAAATCATCGTTCGGGTCTCTTCGGCTAAAGCCAAAAATCGGGTTTGGCGTCCTTTTTTATCAGGCAAAAAACCTTCAAAAACAAACTTTTCATTTGGTAATCCGCTGTTGACCAAAGCCGGAACAAAAGCTGTTGCACCTGGAAGGCATTCTACTTCTATTTTATTTTCGACACAGGCACGCGTCAATAAAAATCCCGGATCTGAAATCGCCGGAGTTCCGGCATCTGAAATTAAGGCGATGGTTTCGCCAGCTTTCAAACGTGCAATTAAATTTTCGGTTGTTTTGTGTTCGTTGTGCATATGATGGCTGTGCATGTGCGTGCCAATTTCAAAATGCTTCAGGAGTTTACCGCTCGTTCTGGTGTCTTCGGCCAAAATCAAATCGACTTCTTTCAAAATCCGAATGGCTCTGAAAGTCATGTCTTCAAGATTACCAATTGGTGTTGGAACGATATATAATTTAGACATAGTTTTTATTTTATAACACGAATTGCAAGTGTTTTTAAAAATGTCACAGAGCAAGAATTCGTGTTAATTCGTGCAATCTGAGTTTTGTTTTACGAGAATTTTTTTTCAATAATTCCAAGAAAACGTTCTTCGTAATCTTCTTTTCCCTGCCAGTCGTTATAATCCGGTTTTACCATGGTATCGATAAAATCTTTTGCTTCGCTATAATCATTAAAAGTAAGTAATTGATTTAAAACTCGGCTGTAATCTTCGGTACTGTTTCCAAAAAGATTTTTTGTGAAAGCAATTCGGTCATTCAGATCAATGTGGAAGCCTTTGGCTAGTTTTTCGTTTAACGGAACAGTTTTAGGTTTTACTGGCTCTGCAATTGTAGTCTGAGCTGGTGCCTGTTTCTCTTGAAATTCATTTATTGTGACTGTGCGTGCAGGAGAGACCTCTTTAAAATCATCTACTTTCACAAATTGAGCATCGGCATAATTAGGCCCCAGAATGTCTTCAAAAGAAATCGAAACAGTATCTGGTTTTGTAGTGGTTTCTGCTTTTGTTTTTTCTATTATTATTTCTTCTTTTTCTAATTCAAAAGCAGGTTTGAAATTCAGGATTGGTTTTAAATCGCTTACTGTTTTAAAAGAAAGTTCTTCTGCTGGTTCTGTTTCTTTTTGAATTTCAGAAACAGGTTCTTCTATTTTTGCAGCAATTTCTTCGACTACTTCTACGGGAATATTCACTACGGTTTCCTGCTTTTCAGCGTTTACTTCCTGGTTTTTAGCAGCGATTTCTATCGGGGTTTCTTCGATGATTTCAGGTTCTGCAATAACTTCTGCCGTAATTGCAGTTTCTTCAACGGGAGCCGGAAGTGTTTCCTCAGCTTTAATTTCTACAGGAAGTGTTTCCTGTTTTTCAAAAATACTTTCAATTTGTGATTCTGTTTCCCTGTATCCTATGGTTGGTTTTATATCGTCGAAATTTTCTTCTACAAATTTCAAAACAGTTAATTTTTCATATAATTTCTGTGTTTCCAGATACAATTGATTGATATCGGATTTGTTTTTAAGTTTTAAAATTCGATGTGCAATGCTGATCAAATCGGCTTCCAGTTTTTTTTTCATAACTATTGAAATTATAATGAATAGGGTATTTTAGTATATTTTGACTCTTTTTTTAATTTGCGAAAGAAATCTGCTGAATATTTATTTTCTGTTAATAAACGTATACGAATCTTCGATTTGATAAAAATTATCTACTTTTGAAAAAGTGTAAAATCAGCAATTTTTCACATCAATTTATTACCAGTACAAAGTAATAAAAACTATTCATTTTTAAAGGTAGAAAAATACAAAATGTTTCTCGAAAATACAGTAAATCACAAAGAACAATTTGGCTGGATTGAAGTTATTTGTGGATCAATGTTTTCGGGTAAAACCGAGGAGTTAATCCGCAGATTAAAACGCGCCCAGTTTGCCAGACAAAAAGTCGAAATCTTCAAACCTGCTATTGATACCCGCTATCATGAGGAAATGGTCGTATCGCACGATGCTAACGAAATTCGTTCAACGCCGGTTCCTGCAGCTGCCAATATTGCTATTTTAGCGCAAGGCTGTGATGTTATCGGGATTGATGAAGCCCAGTTTTTTGATGATGAAATTATTACAGTCTGTAATGATCTTGCCAATCAGGGAATTCGGGTTATTGTTGCCGGACTGGATATGGATTTTAAAGGAAATCCCTTTGGTCCAATGCCCGGACTTATGGCAACAGCCGAATATGTGACTAAAGTTCACGCCGTCTGCACCAGAACCGGAAATCTGGCAAATTACAGTTTCCGAAAAACCGATAACGATAAACTGGTCATGCTTGGGGAAACCGAAGAATATGAACCGCTCAGCCGGGCAGCGTATTTTAATGCGATGAAAAAAATCCAGGAAAAATAAATTTTCAGTTCTATTAAAAATACCATAAAATGAGAAAACAGCATATTCTATTTTTAGCAATTATGGTAATTGCGGTGGGTATAGTAGGTTATTTTTGTTTTTTTCTTGCTGAAAATACTGAAGGAGTAAATAAAAAAGTAGTTGAATTGGTTGAAAAATACAATAAAAACTGCCCTTTGATTATTCAGGACGGAATTCGTTTAGACAGTGTAAATTTACCCGAAGAAAGAACTGTTCAGTACAACCTGACTTTGCTGAATGTTGTAAAGGAAACGGCTGAGGTAACTGTGATAAAAACAGAAATTGAAAAAAGCCTGATTACTACAGCAAAAGCAAATCCGGGACTCAAAGTTTTTAGTGATAATGATTATAAACTGGTTTATAGTTACAGTGATAAAAAGGAAGTGTTTTTATTTCATGTAAAAATATTTCCGGATCAGTATGAATAAGCTTTAAGTCCAAAATAAAAAACCCGACAGATTTAAAAACTTGTCGGGTTTGCCATAAATTATCTGATTAACAAATTAATTTCTTCTGTTTCCTGAGTAAATCGAAATATAATATAACAAGGTAGCAATTGAACCAATAGCCGCTACAACATAAGTTCTTGCAGCCCATTTTAAAGCATCTTTTGCACCGGCCTGCTCTTGCTGAGTCAGCATTCGTTTATTTTCCAACCAAGCCAGAGCACGGTTACTTGCATCATATTCTACAGGCAAAGTAATGATAGTAAATAACGTTGTTGCTGCGAAAATAACAATACCCACTAACAATAATTGAGGGAAAACTCTAATCATTAAAATTCCAGCCAGCAAAATCCATTGTACATAATTTGACGCTATACTTACAATAGGAACTAACGCAGAGCGCATCGACAGCCATTCGTAACCAATTGAATGCTGAACAGCATGACCACATTCATGTGCTGCTACAGCCGCTGCTGCTGCATTTCTGTGATTGTAAACGGCCTCACTTAAATTAACCGTTTTATCTGACGGATTATAATGATCTGTCAATTGTCCCGGCGTCGAAATAACCCGAACATCACGAATACCATTATCTGCCAGCATCTTTTCGGCAATTTCCTTTCCGCTCATACCGTTTTGCAATTGTAGTTTCGAATACAACTCGAACTTACTCTTTAACTTTGAACTCACCAGCCAGCTAATCAGCATTATCGCACCGGCAAGTATTAAATATTCTCTTCCCATATTTATATTTTTTAGTTTATGTTTTGTCTTGTAACGTCACAACAATTTACGAACCATTTTTCTAAAATGTCAAAATGACTCACAACTTTAGATTTTAATTATGAATTGTTTCGCAAAAAACTAAACACAAACGTATTACTCCAAAGAAATCTACACATTAAGTCAATCGAACCGTGAAATTCCTACGGAATGACAAACTTTGCACAAAACCAAAAAAAATCCAAACCCCAATCGTAAAATTGGAATTTGGACTCGAGCGATAGCGAACAGACGAAGCAATTTTAAAATATTGATTTTATTAATCCAATTGCTTATTTATATCTTCAAACTTTACAATCAGTTCATTAATTTTTGCCTGTTGTTTTTTAATTTGTTTCGGACGCATATAAAACCAGTTAAAACCAATCCAAAGCAAGGTTATGCCATATGTAATCAGCGCATAAAAAACGGTCATTCTTGAAGCGTATTCATACATATACAAACAAATTCCCGCAAGAAGTAAAACAAAGTACCAACTCAATATAGTAGACTGCATAAATTGTTGTTTTCTTTTAATTAAAATTAGTTTCTGCAAAAATTCCTGATTGGTTTGGTTTGTATCAATATCTTTATAAATACGCAATAAACCATTGTAAACTCCCACATACATTATCATTGCCACGATTGCCAAAACGATTCCGATTTTAGTCGAAATAAATTGCGGCTGATAATAGTACCAAATAAAAACAATAAAAGCAGATGTGGCAAAAAGCAGAATATTGGTTTTCCATAAACTTCTCAAACCTGCTTTTTTGAATTGTTTTAGCCTTGCCATCAAATCCTCTTTATTGGGCTGATTTACGGTTTGTTTTTTCCATAAATCCTTAAAGTCTATATTATTGTTGTCCATTTTCTTTGAATTTTTGAGTCAGTTTTTCTTTTATTCTGTGAATTTTCACTCTAACATTAGCTTCAGAAAGTCCAACGATTTTTGCAATTTCTGCCTGCTTTACATCTTCCAGTTCCAGTGAAATAATGATACGCTCTGTTTCGGGCAATTCGGCTATGCATTTGTACAAATACTGAATTTGTGGTTCAATTGAAGCTTGCTTTTCTTCCGAAAGATGAACAGGCAAGTCTGATTTTGGAAAACGTTTTTCTTTCTCGATCTGCCTTAAACAGGTATTAGAAGCAATCCTGAAAATCCAGGTTCCAATAGCCGATTCGTTTCTAAAAGTTTCCAGCTTCTGCCATACAATGATAAAAGTTTCCTGAGCCAAATCCTGAGCAGCATCATAATCATTTACAAATCCCATGCAAAGCCTGAAAATCCTGTCCCAATATGTTTTGTAGATTTCTTCGAATTCCATCTTACGATTTTAAAAAATGATTTAATTGTTCCAAATACCATGCTGTATCATCATACATTATAAAATGCAGGCCTTTGTTTGCGTATTTAAAATCAGCTGTTTTCAGGTTTTTATATTGTTCGTCGATTATAGGTTTTAAATTTATAAAATAAGACTCTAATAAAATTAACGACGGACATTTTATCTGTGCAATCCTGTTTCTCAAATCGGTATTATAAAAATCACAATACATTTGTCCGAAAGTGGTTCTGTCTGATTTTACACTCCAACCTACAACCAATTCCAGTTTTGTAGCATCCTGCAAAAGTCTCGGCATGGTTTGTTTCTGCATCTCATAAAACTGAGTTTCATTCATCGCCGTCATTTGGTTTACAGTTGAAGAACAATTATTGTTTTCTTTTGATTTGAAAGAAGGATCACTCAAAGCTGCCAGACACGGAAGTGCATCCACAACCACAATTTTTCCAATCAATTCCGGATAGTCTGCCGCAAGAGCAAGCGCCAGTCCACCACCCATACTGTGTCCAATAATTATTGGTTTTTCAATTTTATTGTTTTGGATATAATTAGCAATTTCTGTTTTCCAGTTTTCGAATGATGGATTTAACTGTGGTTTTACTCCCGCGAAACCAGCCATTGTAAATGTGTAGCAAGTAAAATCTTTTTCGAATGCGGTTTTGGTTTCGTTCCAGACTTCTCCGGAAGAAGCAAATCCCGGAATAAATAGTATAGATTGTTTTCCTTTTCCGGTTTTAAGAACTTCAAAAGGATATGATTTGGTTTGTGCAAAAACATTGAAACATAATACAGAAAATAAAAGGGCGATAATCAAAATATACTTTTTCATTTTAATAGTTTTAAGTTGTTAAATAATCGGATCCGTGCTTTGGATACGAGAACTATTAAAATGTTACAACTGAAATTAAAATTTCAATAAAAAAAATCCAAATTCCAATATTGAAACGGAAATTCTGACGTGATTTGCGTGCGGAGATTCCTCCTTCGTTGGAATGACAAACTGGGTGTTGGCTAGGGTTTAACGCAAGAACTTTGCATTTTTGTCATTCCGACGAAGGAGGACACGAGTGATAGCGAACTGGCGAAGCAATCTCCACAAGTAGCTCGACAAAGATTGGCGACATTGATTGCGGAGCTTCTCGCGAAGATTCCTCGTCCCTCGGAATGACAAACTATGTGTTTTAGAAAAAAATCTGTGAAAATTAGTATAATTGGCAGCAAAAAACACGCACAAAAAAAATTCCAAACCCCAACAAAAATTGGGATTTGGAATTTTCATGTTTGGAATTAATTTGGTTAGCCAACCAAATTAATAATCTTCCCGGGAACGATAATCACTTTGTTTGGTGTTCTTCCTTCTAATTGTTTTTGGGTTCTTTCGTCTTTCATAATGATTTCTTCGATTTGTGCTGCGGTTAAATCCAAAGGCAATTTGATCGTAAAACGCATTTTTCCGTTGAAAGAAACCGGGTATTCTTTTTCTGATTCCACTAAATGTTTTTCTTCAAAAATTGGGAAAGCCACTTCTGATATTGAAGTTGTATGTCCTAACTGCGACCATAATTCCTCAGCAATATGTGGTGCATAAGGCGAAATCACAATAGCCAATGGCTCCAAAATCGCACGAGAATGACAATTTTGAGAAGACAATTCGTTTACACAAATCATAAACTGAGAAACCGAAGTATTGAAAGAGAAACTCTCAATATCTTCTGCCACTTTTTTGATCGTTTTATGCAATGATTTTAAGTTGTCTTTTGTAGGTTCGTCATTGTTTACGATTAAACCGTTATCATCAAAATACAATCTCCATAATTTTTTCAGGAAACCAAAAACACCAGAAATACCAGCGGTATTCCAGGGTTTTGCCTGCTCTAATGGCCCTAAAAACATTTCGTACAAACGCAATGTATCAGCTCCGTATTCAGCACAAATATCATCCGGAGTTACGACATTGTATTTGGATTTTGACATTTTTTCGACTTCGCGGCCAACGATAAATTTTCCATTAACATCTATAAATTTAGCATCTGCGTAATCTTCTCTCCATGCTTTGAATTTTTCAATATCTAATTCATCTGAAGAATTAACAAAATTCACATCAACATGAATTGGAAAAGCCGAATTAGAAGCTCCATGTGCCGCTAAAACTGTTTCAATATTAATATCGTCCAAAACAGATTTATCATTAGATGATATTTCATCTAAAACTTTAATGCCTCTAACAAATTTCGGATCTATAAAAGGCTTATCTTTAGGTGACAATATTGTGTTGAAAGAATAAAACTCGTTAGTATCATTTCTCCTGTAAACATAAGCACTCGTCCCCAAAATCATTCCCTGATTAATCAGTTTCTTGAATGGTTCTTCGGTTGGAGCAAAACCTTTGTCTTTTAAGAATTTGTTCCAAAAACGAGAATATAATAAATGTCCCGTTGCGTGCTCGCTACCTCCAATATATAAATCTACACTTTCCCAATAAGCCAAAGCTTCTTTGCTTGCAAATTCGGTTTCGTTGTGTGCATCCATATAACGCATCCAATACCATGAACTTCCCGCCCAGCCTGGCATAGTGTTCAATTCTAGAGGAAAGATCGAAACATTATCAACCAAATCAGTATTGACAACTTTGTTTTGATTGGTATCCCAAGCCCAAACTGCGGCGTTTCCTAAAGGAGGCAAGCCGTCTTCGGTTGGTAAATATTTTTCAACTTCAGGCAAAATAATCGGTAAATGTTGTGCATCAATCATTTTTGGCAAACCATTTACATAATATACCGGGAAAGGCTCCCCCCAATAACGCTGGCGGGAAAAAACAGCATCACGCAAACGGTAATTTGTTTTTCCGGTTCCCTGTTCTATTTTCTCTAATTCAGCAATTACTTTTTGAGTCGCGTCTTTATAATTCAATCCGTTTAAGAAATCCGAATTTGCGATTTCAACGTTATCTTTTGAACCGTAAGCCGATTCAGAAATATCAACATTGGCGAAGATATTTTTGATTTCCTGCATTCCGTTCTGACCTTTAAAGAAATTAGCAAACGCATAATCTCTTTCGTCTCCACAAGGAACTGCCATTACAGCACCGGTTCCATAACCAGCCAAAACATAATCACCAATCCAAACCGGAATCGCTTCTTTTGTAAATGGATGTTCAGCATAAGCTCCCGTAAATACTCCAGAAATGGTTTTTACATCGGCCATACGCTCACGCTCAGAACGTTTTGCGGTTTTTTCGATATACGCTTCAACTGCATCTTTTTGTTCTGGAGTTGTAATTTTAGCCACCAAATCATGCTCTGGCGCCAAAGTCATAAAAGTCACTCCGAAGATGGTATCAGGACGGGTTGTGAAAACTTCGATAAAAGAGTCCTTAGTCCCTAGTCCTAAGTCTTCACTCTGGACTAAGGACTCTGGACTAAGGACTTTAAACTTAACCATCGCCCCAACAGATTTTCCGATCCAGTTTCTTTGCGATTCTTTGATAGATTCGCTCCAGTCGATATCATTTAGCCCCTGAAGCAGACGCTCGGCATAAGCAGAAATTCGCATACTCCATTGTGTCATTTTTTTTCTGATGACAGGATAGCCTCCACGCTCCGAAACTCCGTTTACGATTTCGTCATTTGCCAGAACTGTTCCTAAACCGGGACACCAGTTTACTTCGGTTTCGGCCAAATAAGTTAATCTGTATTGTAAAAGGATTTTTTCCTGCTCGTCTTTTGAGAATGAGTTCCATTCGCTTGACGAAAAAGCAATAATATTATCATCAGAAACTGCATTTACATTTGTATTTCCTTCTTTTTCGAAAATAGAGATCAGAGTCGAAATGTCTTCGGCTTTGTCAGAATCTTTATTGTACCACGAATTAAATAACTGAATAAAAATCCATTGTGTATGTTTGTAATAATCCGGATTTGAGGTACGTACTTCACGCGCCCAGTCAAATGAGAATCCGATTTTATCTAATTGTTTTCTGTATCCAGCGATTTGTTTTCCTTCTTTATCAACACCTCCATCAATGTTTACGCGAGTTGTATCTTCCGGACGCTGTCCGGTCTGAATCGCATATTGTTCTGCCGGCAATCCAAAACTGTCATATCCCATTGGATGCAAAACATTGAAGCCCTGATGTCTTTTGAAACGAGAATAAACATCTGAAGCAATATAACCCAGTGGGTGCCCCACGTGTAATCCCGCTCCGGATGGATAAGGAAACATGTCTAGCACATAATGTTTAGGTCTTTCAGAGTTATTTTTTGCTGCAAAAGTTTGATTTTCTGCCCAATACTTTTGCCATTTGGCGTCTATTTCGTTTGGATTGTATTTCATTTCTAAGTTACTAAGGTTGTAAGTTGCAAAGATACTAAGGCTTTCCTCTCTTTGTGACTGGATTATAAGTTGGCAAATTTACATTTATTACAGATTGTACCAAAGCTATTTCATTGGCAAACAAATAAAATAACAAATTACGTATTTTAATTAAGTAAAAACACGTACTATTGTACTGTGTGATTACAGCTATTCCGTAAAGTTGGCAAAAGCTTAATCAGTATAAATTAATGCGAACTTTGTGTTTTTACTGCAACTAAGTATAAAAATCTTTGCGGCCTTTGCGGTCAAAACATTTCTCTGGTGTCGTATTTCAATATCTAATCGTACATTTATAGTATAAAAGTTCGTTAATAACTTTAAAGAAAGAAATTCTTTGATTATTTTTACCACATAATTTAAGTAAACTATGAGTTCTAAATTTGATAGATTTCAAAAACGCAGGTTAATTTCCTCTTATTTTTCGGTTGTATTGAGTGTATTTTTGGTATTATTCCTTCTGGGTGTACTGGGATTATTCATTATCAATTCTAAAAAGCTGGCCAATGATTTTAAAGAAAAAATTGCTATGACGGTATTCTTTAAAAACGAAGCAACAGATAGTATTACCAAAGCTTTTGATGCCGAATTAAAAAGAGCTCCTTTTGCAAAATCGTATGTTTACGTTACCAAAGAAAAAGCGGCAAAAGAGCATACAGATATTATTGGAGAAGATTTTCTGACGTTTTTAGGTGAAAATCCGTTATTGAATTCTTACGACATTCATTTAAAAGCAGATTATGTAGAAAGGGACAGCATCTCAAAAATTGAAAGCAATTTGCGCAGGAACACGATGATCGAAGACATTGTTTATGATAAACAATTAGTAAACTTAGTAAACGACAACATCAAAAAAGTGAGTATGTGGATTTTAATTATCAGTGGTTTCCTTGCGGTAATTGCGGTTTTATTAATTAACAGTTCATTACGTTTGTCCATTCACTCTAACAGATTTATCATTAAGACCATGCAGATGGTTGGTGCTACTAAATCGTTTATTCGTAAACCTTTTGTAGTGCGTAGCGTAAAACTTGGAATGCTGGGTGCCGGATTGGCAATTGTGGCTTTGATAGCTCTTTTACTTTATGTAGAAAACAATTTCCCGGGATTAGGAATTTTAGAAGACAAAGCTTTAATTGGCTTAGTGTTGTTAGCGGTGTTCGGTTTAGGGGTTTTGATTACCTGGGTAAGTACACACTTTGCGACCCAACGATTCCTTAATCTAAGAACAGACGATCTTTATTAAAGAAGTATTCAGTCGCAGTTTTTAGTATTCAGTAATAATAAATAAAGCCTTCGACTTCGCTCAGGGTGACAAAAAAATAAAAATGAAAAATAATAAAGAAGTACAACAACAAAAACAGGAATTCCTTTTTGACAACATCAACTACAAAATTCTATTGATTGGAATTGGCGTTATCGTGTTAGGTTTTATTTTAATGTCTGGTGGCGGAAGTGATAATCCGAATGTTTTTAATGAGGATGTTTTTAGCTTTAGACGTATTCGTTTAGCTCCAACAACTGTCCTGATTGGTTTTGGAATCACGATTTATTCTATTTTCAAAAAATCTAAATAAATAGCTTTTCTGGATTTCAAATTAGAACGTCCTTCGACTTTACTCAGGATGACAAATCTGAAATCTGAAATCTGAAATCTAAAGTCCTCCATGAATACATTACAAGCTATCGTTCTTGCCATTATTGAAGGAATCACAGAATTTTTACCTGTTTCTTCAACTGGTCATATGATTATTGCATCTTCTTTTTTCGGAATTGCCCAGGAAGATTTTACCAAACTTTTTACGATTGTTATTCAGCTTGGCGCTATACTTTCGGTTGTTGTTTTATATTTTAAACGTTTCTTTCAGACACTTGATTTTTACTTTAAACTTTTAGTTGCATTTATTCCCGCCGTAGTTTTGGGATTATTGCTAAGTGATTTTATTGATGGTTTACTCGAAAATCCGGTTACAGTTGCAATTTCACTTTTAATTGGAGGATTCATTTTATTGAAAGTTGACGAATGGTTCAATAACCCGATTACTGTTGATGCTTCTCAGGAAATTACTTATTTACAAGCTTTAAAAATAGGATTGTTTCAATGTATCGCTATGATTCCGGGGGTTTCACGAAGCGGCGCCAGTATTGTAGGAGGTATGTCTCAAAAATTATCAAGAACAACTGCTGCTGAGTTTTCATTTTTCTTAGCTGTACCAACAATGTTAGGCGCAACGGTAAAAAAATGTTACGACTATTATAAAGCCGGATTTGAATTATCGCAGGATCAAACCCAGATATTGATTATCGGAAATATTGTAGCGTTTATAGTAGCACTTTTGGCTATTAAAACTTTTATTGGGTTCTTAACTAAAAACGGTTTTAAAGTTTTTGGTTATTACCGTATAATCGCCGGAATCATTTTATTGTTGATTCACTTTTTCATTCACCCGCTTACCATTATATAATGACACCCGAAGAATATTTAGACGGACAAGTCTTACTGATAGACAAACCTTTAAAATGGAGTTCGTTTCAGGCAGTCAATAAGCTAAAATATCTTTTAATTAATAAAGTCGGACTTCCAAAAAAGTTTAAAATTGGTCATGCCGGAACATTAGATCCTCTGGCTTCCGGTTTATTATTAATCTGTACCGGAAAATTTACCAAACGAATATCGGAACTTCAGGGTCAGGCAAAAGAATATACAGGTACTTTTTATATTGGTGCGACTACTCCATCGTATGACCTGGAAACAGCAATCGATCAGACTTTCCCAACGGAACATATTGATGAAGCTTTGATTTATAAAACCGTTAAACTGTTTTTAGGCGAAATCGATCAAAAACCACCTATATTTTCTGCAATTAAAAAAGATGGTGTTCGCTTGTATGAGCATGCCCGCGCAGGAGAAACTATTGAAATTGAAAGTAGAAAAACGACAATTCATGAATTTGAAATTACGAGAATTGCATTGCCGGAAATCGATTTTAGGGTCGTTTGCAGCAAAGGAACTTATATTCGCTCATTGGCTTACGATTTTGGAAAAGCAATGTATTCTGGTTCGCACTTAACTGTTTTGCGCCGAACTAAAATTGGTGATTACGATGTTAAAGATGCTATTGATATTATGATGTTTGAAGAAAGCATTTAAAGAATAAAAAAAAGCACATTACAAATAAGACGGGAGTAATGTGCTTAAACTAATTTTGGATAAAAATAATATTATTTCATACTTCACGCAGTTAATAATGCGGTATATTTTTTCCTCCAAACAAAAATCTTGAAAATAAATCATAGAACTTTTCGAATAACTTCTTCATAATAGTGAATTTTTTAATGGTTAATTAGTAAAGACACCTATAAAAAAAGCAAGTCAAATAATAGAAATGGGATCTATGGCAGCAAGATACAAAAATATAATTTAAAAAATAAATATTTTACTACTTTTTTAACATTATATTGTTTGTTTTCAGTGTATTAACAAATTTAAACTTTAGAGTTTCATAATATTTATAAAGGTTATAATCGATTATACCTGATGTTCTCCATCATATTGAGCAATTCTTCCTGAACCGAAATTCCTTTATCTGCTAAATACCACAATTGCAAATCGGTTTTGATTTTTTCATCCATAACACCAAAATCCCTTTTGTAATTTGCCATCAGCTCTGTCGCTCCTTTTGGTCTCGGTCCCCAGTGTGTCCGCACAATTCCGGCTTCTTTACAGATTACAATAACTTTTGGGATTGCTTTGCCCCCATTTGTTAAATACTGGTCCATTAATTCCTCATTTTGATCTCTTAAAACAATTCGAAGGTCAATTCTTTTCTCCGATGCTAGAGCCATCTTATTTAAGACAGGAAGTATTTGGGCAGCATCGCCACACCATCCTTCAGAAATAACCATCCAAATATAATGTTTGTCTAAATTTTGCAGTTTCGAAATTACATCTTCGGAAATTTTAATGGTTTTATCCAGACGATTCATTCTGGCTTCATTCAGACTGGTATAATGTGTAAGGCTTTCCGATTGTTCAGTACCGGTAGATTTTCCTTCTGATAATAAATCTTTTACTAATTTTCGATATTCAGGATAAGAATGACTATTGAATAATGCTTTGGCTACAATACTTTTCATATTTGTTTCGTTTTGATTCATAAAAATACATCTTTTGAAAAGATCGCTTAATGACTTTTATCACATTCAAAAAAATAAATCTTTAAAAGGGTAGAAATTTAATTAGAAAGAACAATTAATTTTTTAAAACACTATTTTAAAAAAACAGAATATGTCTATATTTGCACAAACAAACGCAACAGACATGAAATATAAAAGAATTCTTCTAAAACTAAGCGGAGAAGCCTTAATGGGCGATTTACAATACGGAATTGACCCGAAAAGATTAGCCGAATACGCCGAAGAAATTAAGCAAATTCACAGTAAAGGAGTAGAAATTGCTATTGTTATTGGAGGAGGAAATATTTTTAGAGGAGTTTCTGGAGTAAGTTCAGGAATGGACAGGGTACAGGGCGATTATATGGGAATGCTTGCTACCGTTATAAACGGAATGGCCTTGCAAGGTGCACTTGAAGATCAGGGAATGAAAACCCGTTTGCAGACCGCCTTGAAAATGGAATCTATTGCAGAACCATACATCAAAAGAAGAGCCGTTCGGCATCTTGAAAAAGGAAGAATTGTGATTTTTGGAGCAGGAACCGGAAATCCTTATTTTACTACCGATACAGCTGCTGTTTTAAGAGGAATCGAAGTCGATGCTGATGTCATCCTAAAAGGAACACGTGTAGATGGGGTTTACGATTGTGATCCTGAAAAAAATGCTTCAGCTGTAAAATTTGACTTTATTTCTTTTGATGATGTAATCAAAAAAGGATTAAATGTAATGGATACCACCGCTTTTACTTTAAGTCAGGAAAATAAATTACCAATCGTTGTTTTTGATATGAACAAAGGAGGCAATTTATTAAAAATCTGCGATGGTGAAAACATCGGAACTGTTGTAAATATATAGTCCTCAGTAACAGTTCAAAGTTACATTAGCTGAACAAACTGAAAAACTGAGATTACAAACTGAAAACTTAAAAAAATGAGTGAAGAAATAGATTTTATATTAGAAAGTACTGAAGAATCAATGAATGGTTCGATTGCCCATTTAGAAAAAGAGTTTCTTAATATCCGTGCAGGAAAAGCTTCACCGGCAATGCTTGGAAGCGTTTTTGTAGATTATTACGGATCGGCAACACCTCTTTCTCAGGTTTCAAAAATCAGTGTACCTGATGCAAGAACCATAACCCTGCAGCCTTTTGAAAAAAACATGCTGCAAGTTATCGAAAAAGCAATTATGATTGCTAATATTGGTTTTAATCCAATGAACAACGGTGACGTAATTATTATTAGTGTTCCGCCATTGACAGAGGACCGACGCAGGGAATTGGCAAAACAGGCAAAAGCTGAGGCTGAAGATGCTAAAATTGGTGTTCGTAATGTTCGTAAAGATGCCAATACTGATATTAAAAAATTAGAAAAAGAAGGAACATCTGAAGATATTTGCAAGTCTGCAGAAGAAGAAGTCCAGAACCTAACAAATACTTACATTAAAAAAATAGATGAATTATTGGCTGCAAAAGAAGCCGAAATCATGAAAGTGTAACTTATTTGATATAAAATTAAGAATCCGTTTGGTTAAAATTATACCTGACGGATTTTTTTATTGTTATTTTTGCATACCAAAAACCAATTACCTTGGTTTCAAAACCATATCACTCTTTATGAAGCTATTCTGTTTATTTACTTTGTTTTTTACGCTTACCCTGCAGGCGCAATTTCAAATAAACGGAATTGTAAACGACCCAAAGAACAAACCGTTGCCGTTTGCTACCATTACAACTTTAGACAATAACAACACGATTACGGATGTTGATGGAAAATTTACACTTTCTTCAACTGTAAAAATCAACTCTTTTACAGTTTCTTACATTGGCTATCAAACGAAAAATATTAGTGTTTCAGACAACAAAAAGTTTTATTCCGTTTCGCTCAAGCAGAGAACCGACAACCTGAAAGAAGTTTTTATTTTAAATGAAAATCCTGCATTAGCGATTATAAGAAAGGTTATTAGTAACAAAAATAACAACAATCCGCAGAAAAAATTAAGCAGTTTTGAATATAAAACGTACAACAAACTGATCGTATCAGCGAATCCTGATTCAATTCAGGGAAGGATTGACTCTTCTGCATCATACAAGGATTTAAAGAAAAGAAGGATCAATGTTGATTCTTCTGATTATAAGTTTAAAGAAATTATAAGTAAACAGCATTTATTTCAGACAGAGAAAGTATCTCAGTATCAATTTGGAAACAACAAGCTCAAAGAAACGATTCTTGGAACTAAAATAGCCGGTTTTAAGCAACCAATTTATGAAATTATTGCATTCAATTTACAATCTATTTCTGTTTATGATTCGAAATACGAACTTTTTGAAACTAAATACAATAATCCTGTTTCGAATGATGCATTAAAGGATTACAATTATAAAGTACTGGATACTGTACCTATTAAAGGCCGAAATACTTTTATGATTTACTTTAAGAACAAGAAAAAGAGGAAGTCATCGGGTTTAGAGGGTGTTTTATACATAGATCAGGAAAATTACGCAATTGCAAAAGCTGTAATGCGTATAAAGGGCGTACTCGATATTAGTGGGATCCATGAATTTGATTATGTTCCCGAAGAAAAAATATGGTTTCCGGGAAATACTGCTTTTAAAATTGTAAAAGGGAAAAATGAAGATGATGTTAAAATTTTAGGAGGAACAATTCAGTTTGACGGAGATTCAGAAGATGCTTTTACATCCAGAAAAAAAAGTGCCTCAGATTTCACTTTTTTACTTTCCGAAAGCAATAATTTCGACATTCATTATAACACGGCTACTCCAATAAAAGACCCGTCGCTTTATATAGAAATTAAGGATGATGCCAGTAAAAAAACAGATACATTCTGGAACAAGTACCGAAAGGACAGTTTAGATTTTAAAAGCCAGAAAACATACCTGTTGCTTGATAGTATTTCAGTAAAAAAGAGAATTGAGAGTCGTTTACGCTTCGGAAGAAAAGTAATAAATGGATATATACCGCTTGGTCCGATTGATTTTGATTTGAAAAAACTCATCAGCTACAATAATTACGAAGGTTTTAGAGTAGGTCTTGGAGGTATTACGAATGATGCTTTTTCCAGAAATTTCAGAATTGAGGGTTATTCTGCATACGGCACAAAAGATGGGAATTTTAAATATAGTTTAGGTTCCGGAGTACAAATTGGAAAAACGACTAACACCTGGCTTAATGCTTCTTATGCTGAGGATGTCCGCGAAATTGCAAGTACCTTTTTTGCAGTTGATAAACGTATTTTTAAAATCTATGATCCCCGACCAATCAATATCAGTACATTTTATAAATACATTAGCTGGAAAGCCAATATACAATCGAAAATAATTCCGAAAACCGAAGGAATCTTTGAATTGTCCCGTACTTATGTCGAACCAAAATTTGATTATCTTTTTAATTTAAACGGCAAGATGTACTCCAGTTACATCATGACAACTGCTATGGTATCACTAGTCTGGGCTCCTTTTAGTGGTTTTATGCAGACACCAACAGGAAGAAACGAATCAGATAAACGGTTTCCCAGATTTACTTTTCAGTACACACAATCTTTGTCTAATGTACTAGAAAATGATTTCAGTTTTGCCAAAATAGATTTTAAAACCGAGTATGAGAAAAAATATTTAGACGGTCAGAAAACCAGTATCAGATTACAGGGAGGTTACTCCATTGGGGATGTACCCCTAACACATTTGTATAATACCATGCCTAATAATCTGAACAAGGAAACCATCATTCAACGTATTACTTTTTCAGGAAGGAACAGTTTTGAAACGATGTTTTTTAATGAATTTTTTTCGAGTGAATATCTTTTTTTTCAGGTAAAACATGGTTTTAAGAGAGTGAAAATCCTCAAAAAAGTCCGTCCTTCATTAGTTTTGGTTACCAGAATGGCCTGGGGGAATTTGGAACATCCTGAACAGCATGTTGGTCTGGTTTACAAAACACTTAATAAAGGTTTTTTTGAATCCGGGATTGAATTAAACAAAATTTACAAAGGCATTGGTTTAGGAGGTTTTTACCGCTACGGACCAAATCAATTGTCGAGATTCGAAGATAATATTGCCGTAAAGATTTCTTATGTATTAGATTTAGGATTGTAAATTAGAATAGTTAGGAGCTGTTTCCTGATGTACACTATATCTTTTATGCTCTCGTCTCAAAAACGAGAGCATAAAAGGATGCCGTTTCCATCAGGGCTAGGGCTTTCGGTTTCAAAAGACGTATATCAAAATTCCCAAATCAATCGTCATAAATTGGAATTTGGTTTTTAATATTGGATTTTCAAGCTTATGGTTTTAAAATCAACACTGATGGTGTATTATTCAGCCATATACTTTGTGATTCAATCAGTTTTTTCCAGCTCTCCAAACTTATTATCATTAAATTCTGAGTTTCTAAAAACTCTTTTTTAATAGTTCTGTCGTGCATAATCATAATATGGTTTGGTGCAATTTGTTCAATCGAACGTATACTTTCCTGCGTATCACGGGAGCTTTTTACTTCACCACCAGCATCCAGTACTGTAATTTGCGAACCGTTATTATTGATTAATTTTTTGGCATAATCAATCAAAAAAGAATCTTCTTTACTAAAGATTGGCATAAATATCCGATCTACTTCTTCCAGTTCTTTGTCAATAAAAATTCCAACCGGCATTTTAGTTTTCGCAATAATATGTCGTGTTCTTTCATCAAAAGGAGAATTTTCAAACAAACCTTCTTTTCCGGTAAATTTATCAATCAACCGATCCGGATTTACAATTCTGGTTGTAAATCCAAGAATCTTTCCTAGCAAAGTTCCATCAAAAATAGACTGCCCTAAACCAACCAGTAATAAGTCATATTCTCCCTGATTTGCCGTATCTATAATATCAGTATCAATATCATTTGTGACTTTAAAAACACTCAGCATATTTTGATTCAGTCGTTCAGATTCTTCAATAACAGGAATAAGCATTTTGCGTTCATGATCTTTTACATCAAAAGAATGAATCTCTGTACTTAGCGATAAATGAATTGCTGTTACGATCGAATTATCGGGCTGTTTTTTGACTAAACTGTTGGCAATCTGCAGGAGTTTCTTGCCTTTTTCCGGAGTCGCAAACGAAAGCAGGATTTTGTACTTGCTTTTATTTCCAATTTCCTGAGGGACAACTGTTGGTTTGTCTTTAAATATATAACCAATAAAATCAAGCGCCGGACCGGTCATAAATGTGGTTACCAAAGCCATAATAACCATCATGGTAAAAATTTCAGTCGACAAAACCCCCAGGTCATAACCAATATTTAAAACTACTAATTCCATCAATCCGCGCGTGTTCATTAAAGCTCCAATCGCTAAGCTGTCTTTCCAGTTTTGACCCACAAATTTTGCAGCCAAAGCGCTTCCAAAGAATTTTCCAACAACGGCAACTGCAATAATCACTGCTGTTACTTTCCATAAATAAGGATCATTAAGAAGACCAATCTGAGTGCGTAAACCTGTAAATACAAAGAATAATGGCAATAGTAGAATGATGGAAACATCTTCAACTTTTTCAATAAAAATATTTCTGAACTTATTGTTTTCAGGCATAATGGCTCCGGCTAAAAATGCGCCAAACAAAGCGTGTATTCCGATTAATTCTGATGCATAAGAAGAAATCAGGAGTGTAATAAAAAAAATAGCCACCACCGGTTTGTTTAAACTTTCACGGGTTGAATTTAAATCGCCTACACGCTTTAAAAACGGACGAACGATTTTAAGCATGATGATTACATATAGAATTGCAAGACCAATGACATAAAGTGAACTGGCAAGTGAACCCGCTTTTACAATTGCAATTACAACCGCAAGTAGGCACCAGGCCGTAATATCATCTGCTGCTGCACAGGTAATCGCAATAGTTCCAAGTTTTGTTTTTTGCATACCGCGTTCCTGAACAATTCGGGCAAGTACCGGAAATGCCGTTATACTCATAGCGATTCCCATGAATAATCCGAAAGAAGAAAATGCTATTCCCACTGGAGCAAAAGTTGTATAAATAAAATAAGCCAGCGTTAATCCTAAAGCAAACGGAATCACAATACTGGCATGGCTGATTACCACAGACTCGTGTGCTTTATTTTTTAATACTTTTAAATCCAGCTCCATTCCGATGACAAACATAAAAAGTATCAAACCAATTTGACTTAGGAATTGCAGATTGCCTAAAGACGCTGTTGGAAACAGTAAAGCTGAAAACTCAGGAAAATACATCCCGACCAAAGAAGGACCTAAAACAATTCCGGCAATCATTTCGCCAATTACAGAGGGCTGTCCAATTTTCCTGAAAATCCATCCAAATAAACGTGCTGCTAAAATAATTGTGACAATTTGAGCCAGTAAAATAGCCAGAGGATGTTGCAGGTTTTCGATCATAGAATGTAAAAAATCATTCCAGTGGTTGCTTTCTATTTTTTTCTGAACGACTCCCCTTCCTGATTCAAGTGAAGATCCCTTCGAAATCATCCAATATATCAGAGCAGTAAATCCACCAATTACTGTAACGTAGAATAAAGAATTTTTAATATTATTCATAACCCGTATTTTAAATTATGGGGCAAATATCAGCACTGAAAATCTAGTGAAGAAGTAAATTTACAGCTAATTTTTAATCTATGTAACAAGTCCGGAAAACTTTGTAATAAGTTAGATTTTGACTTTCTTTAAAAAGTCAGAACGATACGTTTCGCTTAGGATTAAAGAACTGTTTTTATTGTTTTTTTCTAAATGATGCAAAACAATTTCGTTGTGGTTAAAAAACTTTATCGCTTTTACCGCTACAATTTCTTTTTTATTTATGCGGCAAAAATCAGTTTCAGGTAATTCTTTTAACAGTGTCTCGAATTTAATATTTTTCAGGGTCAGAAAACTCCCGTCTGCAAGCCATACTGTTTTATCGCGGCTATCACTCACCGCCGTTTTGATGTATTGAATCTGATCAAAATACAGTAAGGTTTTTCCTTTATCGGTATTGAATTGTACGAATCTTTTAGCTGTGTGAGGTTTATTAAATCGCTCAAAAGCTTTTGAGACCGCTTTTTGCAAGCGCTCTAATTTTACTGGTTTTGTAATATAATCAACAGCATCAATGTTAAAAGCATCGGCTGCATAATCTTTATACGCTGTGCAAAAAATCACCAATTTACCCTGAATCATTTCTGCCAGATGCAAGCCGTCGATTCCGGGCATTTCGATATCTGAAATCAATAAATCAAATTCGATATCCGGAATTTCGGCCAATAGTTTTTCAGGATTATTAAACGTTTTTACGATTTCTACTTCGGGTATTTGTTCGCAAAGCATTTTCAGGTACGTTAATCCGGGCAACTCATCGTCCAGAAGCAAGCATTTCAGTTTTGTATCCAAGTAAATCTATTTTTAGATGAGCAATGTAAATATTGTTTTCTGTAAACCTTTCGAGTTTAAAGTTGTTTTTGTAAATGATTCTTAAACGGTGTTCCAAAGTTGTATTTCCTAAACCGCTTCGTTCCTTTTTCAGGACTTTTTTATCAGAAATTTTATTCGAAACCGTCATAAAAAAAGCATTGTCTTTAAACTCGAAAACAGCCGAAATAAAGGCATCGGAACTTTGAAGGTCGGCATGTTTGAAAGCATTTTCAATTAAATCGATCGAAATTAGCGGTGCCAGTAAAGCCTGATCGTATAATTTATCTTCTTTGTTAATGTTGGTTTTTATCTGCAACTCAAAAAGCGGACTGATTTTAATTTTATTGATTTCGATTAAATTCAGTGCAAAATCAATTTCGTCCTTAGCGGTGACAAATTTCTTTTTGCTTTCGTATAAAATGTAATCCAGGACATTGGCCAGTTTATCTAAAGCAAAATAAGTCTGATAGGCATGGGACTGAATCGAATTTAGGATATTTTTAAACAAATGTGGATTCAGTTTGGACTCCAAAGTCTCCAATTGCAGGTCATTCACTTTTCTTTCAAGAGCATAAAAATTCTCTTCGGCATTTTCTTTTGATTTTTTGGCTTTCATTAATTGAAAAATCATCAAACCAATAATGACAATTAGCAATATAATAATTGCTATTAGTGTAAAAGTAATCATGTTGTTTTTTTGCATCTTAATGTTTTTCAAAAGAATTATCATTCAAAAGATTCAAAGCCGATGATCTGATATAAATATTTTTTTAGATACATAATTTTCCGGCTTGTTTTTTTAATGACTCGAAACAAACTTCAACCCAATAATCGAAGTTATTAAAGTTGAAAGAAAAAATATCCTCCAGAAAGTCGCCGGTTCCTTGAAGATAAAAATTCCAACGAGAACAGTTCCTACGGCACCAATTCCTGTCCAAACCGCATAAGCAGTTCCAATTGGCAAAACCTGAGTAGCTTTATAAAGTAAAATCATACTAATAGAAAGGCAGACAAAAAAACCACCCATCCAATAAGTTGATGCCATTCCGGTTGTTTCTTTGGCTTTGCTTAAACAGGATGCGAAACCTACTTCAAAAAGGCCGGCAATGATTAATAAAATCCAATTCATTTCTTTTGTTTAAAATTGAATTACAAAGATGAGAAAAGCGGATGGCAAATCACACTTAATCTTTAAATTATCTAAATCTTACGGATGTTAATTAATGTTAACAAGTCTCAAAAACTATAGCCATAATTTATAGTTTTTAACACTTTTCACTACATTTGCAACCATTTTACAAATTTTATGAAAAACTCAATACAAGTAGGTTTTTGGGAAAAATTAGCCCGAATCATACTTAAAAACAGAATTACGATATTAATTATCCTCACAGCTTTGACTATCTTTTTGACTTTTCAATGGAAAAATCTTGCTATGACATATACCGAAGCGAACTTGCTTCCTAAAGATCATATTGCCAATAAAGAATATCAAAAGTTTCTGGACAAATTTGGCGAGGAAGGAAACCTTATTGTTATTGGTTTTAAAGATCGAAAGTTTTTTACCCCTAAAAATTATGCTGCCTGGAACGAACTGATGACAGGTTTAAAAAAATCGAAAGAAGTTGATTTGGTGGTATCTTTAAATGATTTGAAGAAATTAGAAAAAGATACCGTTAACGAAAAATTTGTTTTAGCACCGTTTATCGATCAAAGCAAAACACTCAATCCGGATTACCTAAAAAGCGTTCAGTACGATTTATTTCACAATTTGCCTTTTTACGAAGGATTGTTGTTTAACAAACAAAGCGGAAGCGTGCGCTCTGCCATTTATATGAACAATGCTTTAGTAAATACAGCGCAGAGAAAGACTTTTATTCTCGAAAATTTAGTCCCAAAAATTAATAAATTCGAAAAAACGACAGGAGTTGATCTTCGCGTTTCGGGAATGCCCTATATCAGAACTATCAATGCTGATAATATGAAAGGCGAAATTGGGCTTTTTATTGGTGCGGCCTTATTTACCGTTTCTTTAATTTTCTTTTTCTTTTTCCGTTCGTTCAGAGCGACTTTTATTTCGATTTGCATTTTGATTGTTGGTGTAATCTGGTCATTCGGGACTCTTGGATTGTTTCATTACAGGATTACGATTTTAACGGCAATTATTCCGCCCTTAATTATTGTAATCGGAATTACGAATTGTATTTTTCTGATTAATAAGTACCAACAGGAAATTAAACTTCACAACAATCAGGCAAAGGCTTTACAGCGTATTATTTCTAAAATTGGCGTTTCGACCTTAATGACCAATTTGACAACTGCAATAGGGTTTGCAACGTTTATGATTACGGGAAATGATTTACTTTTTGAGTTTGGTCTGGTAACTTCTATCAATGTTATTTCGGTTTATTTGCTTACACTTCTAATTGTCCCGATTGTGTACAGTTTTATGTCTATGCCAAACGAAAAACATTTATATCACCTGACTAAAACTTATATCTCAACATTGCTTGATTTTGTAGAAAATGTGGTGAAAAACAAACGAAAAGTAATTTATACAATTTACGGATTACTTTTGGTTTTTAGTATTATAGGCATTTCTCAAATGAAAGTTTCAGGAAGTTTGATTGGTGAAATGCCCAAAAACGCATCTTTTTTTAAGGATATTTTATTTTACGAAAAAGAATTCAACGGTGTAATGCCTCTTGAAATTATGATTGACACCAAAAAGAAAAAAGGTGTAATGAAGGCTTCAACGATTCGTAAAATGGATGAGTTGCAAAACACAATCACCGAAATGCCTGAACTGGCAAAACCAGTTTCAATTGTAAATTTAGTTAAATACTCAAAACAGGCTTTTTATAATGGTAACCCTGAATATTATCAGTTGCCAACTTCACAGGAGCAGACTTTTATTTTGAGTTATGCAAAAAATGCGACGAAAAACAGTAAGGATAATTTGATGAAAGCTTATGTTGATTCAACTGGGCAATACGCTCGAATCACCACTTTTATGAAAGATATTGGTACAGATGAAATGGCAAAAGTTGAGAAAAAACTACACTCAAAGATTGATGAAATTTTCCCGGCTGATCGTTATGAAGTAACCGTTACCGGGAAAGCATTGGTTTTCCAGAAAGGAACATCTTATTTGGTAGAAAACTTAATCGAATCGTTGATTTTTGCAATTTTAGTAATTGCCGCTTTGATGTTGTATTTGTTTAGATCGTTCAAAATGGTATTTGCATCGGTAATTACAAATGTTTTACCGCTATGTATCACATCAGGATTAATGGGGTATTTCGGAATCCCGCTTAAACCGTCAACTATTCTGGTTTTCAGTATCGCATTTGGAATTTCGGTAGATAACGCTATTCAGTTCATGGCGAAATACAAACACGACTTATTACAGAACAACGGAAAAATAAAAAAATCTGTTTTCAGTGCATTAAGAGAAACCGGAATTAGTACTTTTTATACTTCGGTAGTGTTGATTTTAGGTTTTGCAACGTTTACGCTTTCCAGCTTTAGTGGAACAATTGCACTTGGCGGATTAATATCCTGTACATTGGCGTTTGCGATGTTTGCGAATTTATTGGTTTTACCGGCTTTGGTTTTGACTTTTGAGAAGAAAAAAGCAAAAAGTGAAGATTTGGAGCTTTTGAAAAAATAGCTTTTGTAAATTCAAAAATCCTGATGTGTAGGATTACAAATTATTACATTATAAACTACAGCTTTTCGGTTGTAGTTTTTTTTTATCCGAAAAGTTTAATAAAATTCATTGATTTTAGGGTTTTTATACTCAAAATCCTCAAAATTACACAAACGGTTGTTTTTGTTTTTTGTAATTCAATAATACTTTACAAATGATTGATTATTAACAATTAAAAAAGATTAATTGAAATAAAAAAATATATACATTTGTTAGTAATATTGATTATTTACGCAATAGATTGTTTTTAAAAATTCATAAACTAACTAACCTTTAAAAAACTAACCAATGATTAAAAAACTACTTTTTTTATTTTTAGCTGCAGGATGTTTTTCATCAACTTTAAATGCGCAGAACTTAATTTTAAACGGAAATCTGGAGGCAGGAACCGGAGACGTTTTCACCAACTGGACAAAAACTAACGGAGGTGCTAACTTAACAGCAGATCTTGTAAATGTACACGGTGGTTCAAGATCTCTAAAAGCAATTTCTACAGGAGCAAATGAATACAGTGTCCAACTTCAATCTGATGATATTACTACCGTAATTGGGCACAATTATGAAGTAAGTATGTGGATAAAAGGAACTACCGGAGGAAATACAGTTCGTTTTTCAACTTCAGGAGGAACTGCTGTTTACGGATCTGCCTTTACAGTTACTACAGGATGGCAAACGTGTATTTTAAGTTTTACTGCTACTGCCACAACAACTAAGATAAATTTAGATTTAGGAAAAGGGACAGATACCTTTTATGTTGATGATGTTGCACTATATGATGTATCTACTGCACCAACCTCAGATTTTATCTTAAATGGAAATCTTGAAGCCGGAACAGGAGACACGTTTACCAACTGGTCAAAATATAACGGAGCAGCTAATCTGACAGCAGAAACGGTAGAAGTTCATGGTGGTGCAAGAGCTCTTAAAGCCATATCTACCGGAGCAAATGAATACAACGTACAACTTGTGAGCGATGCTATGAATCTGGTAGTAGGAAGGAATTATACTGCAAGTATGTGGATCAAAGCCTCTGTAGCTGGAAGCACAGTAAGATTTTCAACTACTGCTACAAGTGCGAACTATGGCCCAAACACAACAATAGGTACATCATGGCAACAAATAAGTTATACTTTTGCTGCAAAAAGTACTTCAACCAGACTTAATCTTGATTTAGGAAAAAGTACTACTACCTTCTATATAGACGACATTACTTTTATTGGAGCCAACATCACTCTGGCTAATGAAAAATTTGAAAACCAAACCAATAAAGTGGTATTTTACCCGAATCCGGTTCAAAATGATTTGAATATCAGTTCTAATGCAGCTATTAAATCTCTAATTATTACAGATAGTACCGGAAGAACGGTTAAAACGATTAAAAATGCAGAAAACATTGAGTCTGTTGATGTGTCTGCCTTAAGACATGGTTTGTACATACTTTCTACAGACACTAAGCAAAAAATTAAGTTTATAAAAAATTAAAAAAACAAAATCTCAATATAGAATTTAAATTAGATCTAAGACCTTAGGCTTTAGACTACTCAAAAAGCTACAACTCCTCCAGGTTGTAGCTTTTTTTAGTATTGGAGAATTTAAGTTTCTTATATTAAAATCATTTTTCTTTTCCATGCTCAATTGCCCTAATCACTCCTGGTCTGATAATGGCAAAACATCTTGAGGCAGGATCCGACTCCAGAGATATAACGAATAGCAGTAAATAACTCCTTACTTCTTTAACCCATGTGGCAATTACAAACAAATCGATTATATTTGCATTTCAATTGAAATACTATATAAAAATCAATTTTATAAACAAATGAAACACACAAAGGTTAAAGACTTATTAAACAGTACGACGACGCTACAGGAAGTGAATGCAAAAGGATGGGTGAGAACTTTTAGAAACAATCAGTTCATTGCGCTTAATGACGGTTCTACCATTAATAATATACAATGTGTTGTTGATTTTGAAAATACGCCGGAAGAGACTTTAAAAAGAATCACAACCGGAGCCGCAGTTTCTGTAATCGGAACTTTAGTTGAAAGTAAAGGTGCTGGTCAGAAATATGAAATTCAGGTTAACAAACTTGAAATTTTAGGAGATTCTGATGCGGAGAAATTCCCAATGCAGCCTAAAAAGCACTCTTTAGAATTTTTACGTGAAAATGCTCACTTGCGCGTACGTACAAATGCTTTTGGAGCTATTATGCGCGTACGTTCGGTATTGTCATTTGCGGTTCATAACTATTTTCAGCAAAAAGGTTTTGTGTATGTAAACACGCCGATTATCACGGGAGCAGATGCTGAAGGAGCGGGAGAAATGTTTCAGGTGACTTCATTGCCTTTGGACAATTTACCAAAAACAGAAGAAGGAAATATAGATTTCAAAAAAGATTTCTTCGGAAAACATACCAACTTAACGGTTTCCGGACAATTAGAAGGAGAAACTTTCGCAATGGCTTTAGGTCAGATTTATACGTTTGGGCCCACTTTTAGAGCAGAAAATTCAAATACTTCCCGTCACCTGGCAGAATTCTGGATGATCGAGCCGGAAGTTGCTTTCAATAATCTGGACGACAATATGGATTTGGCTGAAGATTTTATTCAGTATGTAATCAAATATGCTTTGGAAAATTGTGGAGACGATTTGAAATTTTTGGAAGGAAGACTTCTTGAAGAAGAAAAATCAAAACCTCAGGCAGAAAGAAGCGAAATGGCTTTGTTGGAGAAATTAAACTTCGTTTTGGAGAACAATTTTAAGCGTGTTTCTTACACGGAAGCAATTGATATTTTAAGAGATTCAACTCCAAATAAGAAGAAGAAATTTCAATATATCATCAACGAATGGGGAGCTGATTTACAATCAGAACACGAACGTTATTTGGTTGAAAAACATTTTAAATGTCCGGTAATTTTGTTTGACTACCCGGCAAACATTAAAGCGTTTTATATGCGTTTGAATGACAACACCGAACCAGGAAGAGAAACGGTTCGTGCAATGGACATCCTTTTCCCTGGAATCGGAGAAATTGTGGGAGGTTCTGAAAGAGAAGAGCGTTATGATGTTTTAGTCGAAAAAATGAAAGCATTAGAAATTGATGAAGAAGAATTATACTGGTATTTGGACACCAGAAGATTTGGTTCTGCAACTCACGCAGGTTTCGGTTTAGGATTTGAGCGTCTGGTATTGTTTGTTACCGGCATGACGAATATCAGAGATGTAATTCCTTTCCCGAGAACTCCCGGAAGTGCTGAGTTTTAAAAAAAAATTGTTTCAGGTTTCAAGTTTCAGGTTGTTGGACGTTCAGCACTTGAAACTTGAAACATTAAACTAAAAAGAACAAAAAAATAAATGCTTAAGCAATTTTTAAATTTAAAATTATCCCAAAAATTATCTCCACAGCAAATTCAGCTGATGAAGTTAATTCAATTGCCTACGCAAGCTTTTGAACAGCGTTTATTAGAAGAAATGAACGAAAACCCGGCTTTGGAAGCTGGTCAGGAAGACGAATACGAAGCCGACGAATTTGCTAACGAGGAATACGACGATTATGATGATGCAGAATCAGACAGAATTGAAGCAGAAGACATTAATATTGACGAATACTTAAGTGACGACGATACGCCTGATTACAAAACTCAGGTTAATAATTATGGAGACGAAGAAGAACGTGAAACGCCTTTTGCATCGCCAATTAGTTTTCATCAGGATTTAATCAATCAATTGAATACTTTTATTCTGAATGATGAAGAGCGCGAAATCGCTGAATTCCTTGTCGGAAGTATTGATGATATGGGGTACATCCGCAGAAGCATTCCGGATATTGTAGACGATATGGCTTTTACGCAGGGAATTTATACAGATGAAGCAATGGTTGAAAAAATGCTTCATGTTATTCATGAACTGGAGCCTTCAGGGGTAGGAGCACGCGATTTGCAGGAATGTTTATTATTGCAATTGAAACATAAAACCCCAACTGAATACGTGGATCTTGCGATTGATATTATCGAAAATCAGTTTGATGCTTTTACAAAAAAACATTACGACAAACTTTTACAGAAATACAGCGTTTCAAACGAGCAGCTAAAAAAAGCGATTCACGAAATTGAAAGACTCAATCCAAAACCAGGAGGATCTTATACAGGAAACAACAAGGTGACCGAAAATGTAGTTCCGGATTTTGCGATCAGAATTATTGACAATGAATTAGAACTGACCTTAAACGGACGAAATGCACCCTCTCTGCACGTTTCTAAAGATTATCAGGAAATGATGCAGACCTATAAAGATTCCCGTGATAAATCGACTGCGCAAAAAGATGCGGTTCAGTTTATCAAACAAAAACTGGATTCCGCAAAATGGTTTATCGACGCGATCAGACAACGTCAGGAAACACTTTTTGTAACGATGAATGCGATTATGCATTATCAGGAAGAATTCTTTTTAGACGGCGATGAAACCAAACTAAAACCAATGATCTTAAAAGACATTGCCGACATGGTTGGTTTGGATATTTCGACAATTTCGCGCGTAGCCAACAGCAAATATGTAGAAACGCCATACGGAACAAAACTGATCAAGGAGTTTTTCTCTGAAGCAATGAAAAACGATCAGGGAGAAGATGTTTCGACTTTAGAGATCAAAAAGATCCTTAAAAACACCATTGAGGAAGAAGATAAAAGGAAGCCCCTTCCGGACGATCAGCTGGCGGAAATCTTAAAAGAAAAAGGCTATCCGATTGCGAGAAGAACAATTGCTAAATACCGGGAACAATTGGATATTCCGGTGGCAAGAATGAGGAAAAAGATCTAATCGCTATTTATAAAAATCAAACCCGACTGATTAATTTTTAAATCAGTCGGGTTTCATTTTTTATGGGTTTTAAATGTCAAATTACCCCATTATCATTATCTAATTTTAAAGCTGAATCTGCCTGTCAATCTGCTGGTCAAGTGAGATAAAGGTTTCTGTTCTTGATACGCCTTCTATTGCCTGAATTTTGGTGTTTAAAAGCTGCATTAAATGTTCGTTGTCCCGACAGATGATTTTAATCAAAACCGACCAGTTTCCGGTGGTGTAATGGCATTCTAAGACCTCAGGTATTTTTCGCAGTTCTTTTACCGCCTCAGAGTTTCGTGAAGCTTTATCCAGATAAACCCCAATAAATGCCATGGTGTTGTAACCCAGGACTTTAGGGTTTACGGTGAATTTTGACCCCGAAATAACACCCGATTGTTCGAGTTTTTTCAAACGCTGATGAATTGCAGCTCCTGAAATACCAATTTTGTTTGCAATTTGCAAGATAGGTTTTCTTGCATCATCCATTAAATAGCGAAGAATTTCTTTATCGATACCGTCAATTTCAATTAGGAGAGAGTTGATTTTCATGAATTACGATTTGAAACTAACAGAGGTTATTTGGTATAGAATAGAAATCAAATATAGTTAAAATGTTTTAAAAAGAAAATTCCAAATCCCAAATGATTAGTTTGGAATTTGGAATTTAAATAATTTAAGGATGTAGGTTTATTTTCCTTTATTTGCATCAATAATATATTTTTCTAAAGCCATTGTCATAGATGGTGTTTCTGGTGTAGGCGCAAGAATATCAATTCTCAAGCCATGATCCAACGCTTCTTTTTGGGTTGTACTTCCAAATACTGCTATTCGGGTATTGTTTTGTTTAAAGTTAGGAAAGTTCTTAAACAATGATTTGATACCTGTCGGACTGAAAAAAGCCAGTACATCATAATAAACATCGGCTAAATCAGATAAATCGCTCATTACAGTTCTGTAAAAAACGGCCTGGGACCAATCTACTTTCAAGGCATTGAGTGTAACAGGTGCATCTGCATTTAACTGGTCAGATGCAGGAAGCAGGAATTTTTCGTCTTTGTACTTTTTGATAAGTGGGGATAAATCCGCAAAATCTTTAGCACCAACGTAAATTTTACGTTTTCTGTATACTACATATTTTTGCAGGTAAAAAGCAACTGCTTCAGACTGACAAAAATATTTTAGACCTTCAGGGACTTTGTAGCGCATTTCGTCAGCCACCCTGAAAAAATGATCAACCGCATTTCGGCTCGTTAAAATAATTGCAGTGTAATGATTAAGATCTATTTTTTGTAATCGGATCTCCTTTGCATTAACCCCCTCCACATGAATGAAAGGTCTGAAATCAATTTTTATTTTGTGTTTTTGTTGGAGCTCAAAGTAAGGAGAATTTTCCACTTTAGGTTCAGGCTGTGACACCAAAATTGTTTTCACTTTCATATTATAAACATTTACTAAGCCACCTCTTTTGTTATCCAGTAATAAAGGAAATAATAAGGGGCTATTTCAAGAGTGCAAAGATATAAAATAAAATAAAATAATTTATTGATTATTGTATTTTGATAAGTTTTAATTGAAATAAAATAGGAAAACATACTTATACATGCCGAAAGACCGATTATAGTTAGCGGTATGAGTTTAGGAACATCGTCGTAGTAAAATAAAATAGCATTAACAGGAAGGATTAAAAGACCAATATAGCTCCTGTATGTTACTTTTTGTAAGTTAAAAAGATCTACAAACTCATTAATGTTGAATGAAGTTCCTATTATTTTTTCAATTAAATATTTTACTAATACGAAGTAGGTCAAAAAAGTGACAATCCGGGTAAATAGTATCCAGTCTGTTTTTTCTGTTTTTACCGGAAATTCAAAAATATGCATTGTCAGTTGTATGAAAAACGCATATGAAACAATTTGCACAAAAAATATGGCAACGGTAAAGCTACTTTTCAGATGTGAAACGTCCCGGTAAATTTTAACGTATTTATCTGAGAAAATAAGTTTTGTAAATTCACTGAACCGGTTTTCATAAGCTGATTTAGTAATAGCAACAATGGCAAAAGTCAACACAAACAACAGTGTTGCCCAATCTTTGTTCTCTATAATTCTGGGATGGAGCTGTTCAATCATAACGATACAAAATTAGTAATTTTTTGGCTCAATACTTTTATTATAGATTTATTATGAAACATGTGCTATAAAAAAGTTTACTTTTGCGGTGAAATTACGCAGAAAAAATGAATGATTGTATTGTCATAATTCCAACTTACAACGAAATCGAAAATATTGAAAGCATAGTACGTGCAGTGCTTTCGCAACATAAATCCTTTCATCTTTTGATTATTGATGATAACTCCCCTGATCATACCGCTAACAAGGTTATTGTACTTCAGGACGAATTTCAGGGAAGATTGTTTCTCGAAAAAAGGGAAAAAAAATCCGGTCTAGGAACAGCTTATGTGCATGGTTTTAAATGGGCTCTTGAACGTAAATATGATTTCATTTTTGAAATGGATGCTGATTTTTCGCACAACCCAAATGATCTTGAAAAATTATATGACGCCTGTCATTTTGGAGGTGCTTCTTTAGCAATAGGATCCCGCTATGTTACTGGGGTCAATGTGGTAAACTGGCCTTTAAGCCGAGTGCTAATGTCATATTTTGCCTCGGTTTATGTAAAGTTTATTACCGGAATGAAAATTCACGATGCTACTGCAGGTTTTGTATGTTATAAAAGAGAGGTTCTGGAAAAGATTAAACTTGATAAAATTAAGTTTGTTGGATATGCTTTTCAAATTGAAATGAAATATAGAACTTATTGTGCTAAATTTGAAATAACAGAAGTTCCGATTATTTTTACTGACCGTACGAAAGGAGTATCAAAAATGAGCAATGCTATTATTAAAGAAGCGATACTTGGAGTTATTTCTCTTCGATTAAAAAAATTATTCAATACACTATAAACGAACGGCGATGAACAGGATTTTAATCAAAAATGCTAAAATTGTAAACGAAGGATCAATTTTTGAAGGGGATGTTTTAATAGAAAACGACTTAATTGTTGAAGTGGCAGATAACATCAGTCTGAAATCATCCGATTGTAAGGTGATAGACGCAGAAGGAAATTATCTGATTCCCGGTGCAATTGACGATCAGGTACATTTTAGAGAACCAGGATTAACACATAAAGGAGATATTGAATCTGAGTCCAGAGCTGCTGTTGCCGGTGGAATTACTTCTTTTATAGAACAGCCTAATACGGTTCCGAATGCAGTTACGCAGGAAATTTTAGAAGATAAATATCAAATTGCCGAAGTAAAATCATTTGCGAACTATTCGTTTATGATGGGAGCAACCAATGACAATCTGGAGGAAGTTTTAAAGACAAATCCAAAAAATGTTGCGGGAATCAAGATTTTTCTGGGTTCTTCAACCGGAAATATGCTGGTAGATAATGAAGTAGTCTTAGAAAAAATATTCTCAAGTACACCAATGCTGATCGCTGTTCATTGTGAAGACGAAACAACGATCCGGAATAACCTGATAGAATTTAAAGAGAAATACGGTGATGATGTTCCTGTAACGGCTCATAACCTGATCAGAAGTGCTGAGGCATGTTATATATCCTCTTCAAAAGCAGTGGCTTTGGCCAAAAAAACAGGAGCAAGACTCCATATTTTTCATCTTTCGACTGCCAAAGAAATGGAATTGTTTACAAATAAAATTCCGTTGGAAGATAAAAAAATCACAGCTGAGGTTTGTGTGCATCATCTTTGGTTTACCGATGAAGATTACAAAACAAAAGGGAATTTTATTAAATGGAATCCAGCTGTAAAAACCGATAAAGACAGAAAAGAACTCTGGAAAGCCTTAAACGACGGGCGCATAGATGTTATTGCAACAGATCATGCACCGCATACCAAAGAAGAAAAACATCAATCGTATTTAAAAGCGCCTTCAGGTGGGCCTCTGGTTCAGCATGCCGTTATTGCGATGTTTGAAGCCTATCATCAGGGAAAAATCACTGTTGAAAAAATCGTCGAAAAAATGTGCCATAATCCGGCTAAGATTTTTAAAATCGAAAAAAGAGGTTTTATCAAAGTTGGCTATTACGCTGATTTGGTTATTGTGAATCCAAGCTTGCCGTGGAGTGTCAAACCTGAGAATATTTTATACAAATGTGGCTGGTCTCCTTTTGAAAATTTTACATTCAAGTCAAGAATCACACATACTTTTGTAAATGGTGAAATGGTGTATAATAACTTTAAAGTAAAAGATGTCCGTGCCGGAAAACGATTATTATTTAACAGGTAAATTGATATGAAGAATTTTGTATTTGTAATATTGGTTTTATTTTTTTCTGTAAGTTGTAAAAAAGAACTGGTCAAAGAACCTGCAAGACTTATTGCGAAAGAAAAAATGATGGATATTATATATGATTTGTCTCTTTTGGAAGCTATAAAATACCAGCAACCTTTATCCCTGGACTCTGTAGAATCAAGTCCTGCTAAGTTTATTTTCAAAAAATACAAGGTTGATAGTATTCAATTTGCCAAAAGCAATATGTATTATGCCGCTGATTATGAAAGTTACAAAGAGATGTTTGATGAAATAAATGCAAGGCTAGAAAAAGAAAAAAAGAATACAGAAATAAAGCTGAAAGCGGAAGAAAAAAAGGCGGCTAAAGCTAAAAAGGTATCCGATGCAAAAAAAGCAGCAGAAGCAAAAAATAATAAACTAAAAGAAACCTTTGAAGATTCTGTAAAAAAGAAAATTGTAAAAAAAGTGAATATCGATTCTATAAAAAGAATGAGACGACTTGGTCATAAAGGATTATAACTTCGAAAAATCTTTTACATATTGATGAACATCTGAAAAAACCGTTCCCAGAGCGGTTTTTATTTTTTCATTAGAGTACAGGTGTTTAGAATAAGATGCTTTTGCTGTTGCGCGGGTAAGACTTCTTTTTTGAAATAATAAAGTTGAAAATAGGCTATCTGCAATCCAAAGAAAATTCATAAATAAAGGAGTTGCGTGAATTGTCGGTTTTTTTACTTTTAAAACTTGGGCAATTGTGCTTAATATGTCGCTGAAAACAATATTATCTGCAATTAGCGTAAAACGTTCGTTTTTTATATCGCTTTTCATTAACTCCAAAGCAATTCTGACCACATCATTTATAGTGATAAACCCAGTATTTCCAAGAGTGTAAAATGAAAGTCCGTTAGCTACTTTTGCATACAATTCATTACTTCCGTGTTCAAAAATGGATCTTGTTGAAGCAGGGGCTAAAATAACGCCCGGATTTATGATCATTACATCTAAGCCCTCCTGGACTCCGCGCCAGACCTCCATTTCGGCACCGTATTTTGAAATGGCATAGTCACTGTGTGGTTTTTCCGGATTCCAGTCGGTTTCTTCGGTAATATAAGTTTCATGTTGAGGCAAATCTCCCAAAGCAGCAATAGAACTTACAAAACAAAATTTCTTTACTCCTTTGGCTAAAGAAAAATTAACCATGTTTGCCGTTCCCTCAATATTGGTTTTTCGAAGTGCGTCTTCATCCTTTGGATCAAAAGAGATTAATGCGGCGCAATGATAAACGTACTCTATTCCGATAAAAGCAGTTTCAAGGGAAGGTACATCTAAAATATCGGCTTCAAGCCAATTGATTTTTTCGAATAAATCGCCTTTTTTATACAATTCAAAAACCGATTTTGTTTTTTGGATATTTTTTAGATTTCGGTAAATCGCCTTTACATTTTCTTCATTTTCAATTAAATGAAGCAATAAATGTGCGCCAACTAAACCGGTTCCTCCTGTTACTAATATCATTTTGTAAAGATAACTTTTTGCTTGAAAGGTGCAAATTTACAGAAGATCAAAGTTGAAAAGGTTTTTAATTTTAGAATTACTTTTTAAGATTACCCATTGAAATTGTTATTGCCATTGATTTTTGCCATTGAAATTGAAATTGCCATTGACATTGATTACATTTGCGCAAAAATATTTTAAAATGAAGAATCTAGTTGAAGAATTAAAGTGGCGCGGTTTGTACCATGATAGCATGCCAGGAACGGAAGAACAATTGCTAAAAGAGGTAACATCGGCTTATATTGGTTTTGATCCAACGGCAGATTCGCTGCATATTGGCAGTATGGTTCAGATTATTTTGTTGGTTCATTTAAAAAATTTTGGTCATCAGCCCGTTGCTTTAGTGGGTGGTGCAACCGGAATGATTGGTGATCCTTCCGGAAAATCTGATGAAAGAAATCTGTTGAACGAAGAAACTTTAGCTAAAAATGTTGCAGGAATCAAAAGTGTTTTATCGCGTTTTTTAGATTTTAATTCAAATGAACCAAACGGACCAATCATGGTAAATAACTATGACTGGATGAAAGAATTCTCGTTTATTGATTTTGCCCGTGAAGTTGGAAAACGTATTACGGTAAATTATATGATGGCGAAGGATTCTGTTAAAAAGAGAATTAACGGAGAGGGTGAAGGAATGTCTTTCACAGAATTCACCTACCAATTAATTCAGGGATACGACTTTTATCATTTATATAAAAACAACAACTGCCTTTTGCAAATGGGAGGTTCTGACCAATGGGGGAATATTACCACAGGTACAGAATTAGTACGCCGAATGGGTGGCGAAAATGCAAAAGCTTTTGCGCTGACAACACCTTTAATTACAAAAGCGGACGGATCTAAATTCGGGAAATCTGAAGGAGGAAATGTCTGGCTGGACGCTGATAAAACTTCGGTTTACAAATTCTACCAGTTTTGGGTCAACGCTACAGATGCTGATGCTGAAAAATACATTAAAATATTTACTTTTTTAGATAAAGAAACGATCGATGCATTAATTGCAGAACATCAGGCAGCACCGCATTTAAGGGTTTTGCAGAAGAGATTAGCAGAAGAAATTACGATTTTTGTTCACAGTAAAGAAGAATTAGAAAAAGCGATTCAGGCTTCGAATATTCTGTTTGGAAATTCTACTGCAGAAGATTTAAAACAATTGGATGAAGCTACTTTCTTAGAAGTTTTTGACGGAGTTCCTCAGGCAGAAATTGCAAAAGCAGATTTAGAAAACGGATTGGATATTATCTCAGTTTTAAACGAAAAAACAGGTTTCTTTAAATCAAACGGAGAAGCAAGACGTGCTTTAACAGCAAATTCAATTTCAGTAAACAGAGAAAAAATTAAAGAAGATTTTGTATTGACTACAAATGATTTAATCAACAATCAGTTTGTTTTATTGCAAAGTGGAAAGAAAAATTATTTTGTGATTCGGGTGGTTTAATTACAAAACCATCAAATTACACCCACGAATATCAGAATTATCAAAACGTCCCAATACTTCAAAAGAGTTGTTGGGATTTTTTTTGCCTAAATCTTGCGTAGCGATAAATGAGCAGGAATTGATGTTGGCTAAATCAATAACATTGATCCCACCTGTTTTTCCGTCTTTTACATAAGTGAGGGCATCTTCGGGATCGCGAACTAAAATGTGCATCCATGACGGACATTCAAAAATACCTTCACCAAGAGAATAAGCTTGTGCCAGAAGTTCTGTCATGCCATATTCAGAATGAATGGCTGAAACGCCAAAACCTTTGCAAAGCTGGTCGTGTAGTTCTTCCCGAATCATTTCTTTACGTTTGCCTTTCATTCCTCCGGTTTCCATAATAATAGTATTCTGAAGCTGAAATTTATGTTTTTCGATCAGGTCTAATAAGGCGTAAGTGACCCCAATTAGAATTACATTTTGTCCGGATTCGTCTAAAGCAGTCAGTTTTTTAATTAAGTCGTCGTGATTGTGTAAATAAAAGCCACTTTCAGGCTGACTGGAGAGTTTTATTAAGTCTTCGACCATGTAAATAAGCGAAGATCCCTCGCGTTCGAGATAGGACGGTAAAAGGGCTAAAACAACGTAATCTTCGATATTGCCGTAAAACTGTGAAAATCCGTTGCGGTAACTTTCTTCGTAAAGAGAAACATCGGTTACCAAGTGTCTGCTGGTAATCATTCCGGTAGTTCCGCTGCTGGTAAAAGTTACCTGAGCAAAATCTGTATTGGATACAACTTCGTGGCTTTTGAAAAACTGAATAGGTAAAAAAGGAATTTGTTCTAATGATTTTACCTGCTGTGGATTTACTTTTAAGAAATCACAGAAATCACGATACACTTTATTATTCTCGTGCTGAAAGCGAAACACCTTAAGTGCTTTTTTTTCAAATTGTTTTTGATTCGAAATGGTAAAGATATCGTTGGCTGTGTTCAAAACTTTTTTTGTGCAAAGATATTATTTTTAGTTTTTAGTCACGGTTTTCCATCACGGTTTTCAAGTCACCTTTTTAACGGTTTTACAAAATTGAAAACTGTGACTGAAAACTAAAAAAGCTCCACAAGGAGCTTTTTATATTGTTTTATCGAACAATTAGTTTTCGTGTCGCCGAACTGCCTTGTTCACTTATTTTTATGATGTAAACTCCAGGAGTTAAATCAGGAATGTTTAGCTCTTTTGTAGTTAAATGTACCTGAAGAACTTTTTTGCCTAAAACATCAAATATAATAATTTCTTTTTCCAGATCATTTTTGGAGGTAATATATACTTTTCCATTTACCACAGGGTTAGGATACAAGCTTAAACCCTCTATAGGAGTACCCTGAGTTTTTGGCGTTGCTTTACTGTCTTGTGCTGAGACACTTAAAGTAAAGAAAAAAGCCAGTAAGAAAGTAATATAAAAGTAGTTTTTTGCCATCGCATCATTTTAGATATCGTAAATATACAAAAAAAAGTTTTCAAAAATTACCCCCAAAAAAAAACATCCTAAATATTTAGGATGTTTTTAACAGTTTATAAGTAAATCTTATAATTTTTCTAATAAGTTTACACCGTCAACAATTGCCCATGCACCAGGAGTTAAAGCAGCTCCGGTTGCTGTTGTACTTGTTGTAAAATTTCCTTCAGGGAAAGTAATTGTGAAACCTGTTGCTCCAGTTCCTGTTAAAGTAGTAGCTGCATCTTCAATTTTTGCGTTCAATATTTTAATTTTACCACCTGCTACTTGGTTAGTATTTGTAGTTGATTCCTGTATTCTAACTGCAACTGCATTAGTTGTAGTGTATCCTGATATTACAATATTAGAATATTCACCGTTTCCTTCTTTTTTGAATTGGATTGCGTCATATTCTACAGAACCTGCAGCTTCAGTTGTTGTTCCGACAGCTCTTCTTAAAGTAATGTTAGAAACTTTAGGGAAGAAGGCATTGTTGACACTTTTTGCTTCGATTTCCATTCCGAAGTTTCCTGCACCTGTTTGGTAAGCATACCAGTTAGTGTTAGACTGACCTTGCCATCCATCTTGCCAGTCAAAAGAATCATCTGTATTACCGTAAGAAACTAGGTTTTTACCACTTACAGTTCCACCATAAAACTCGAAACCATCATCAGCTCCTTTGTAAGCTACTAAATTTTCTAAAACCGTACCAGAACCAACAGCGTAGAAAGAAAAACCATTCATTTCTGAGTTACCATCTAAGATTTTCTTTCCGGCATATTCAACACGAACATATTTTAGTGAACCACTGCTGTGAGTGGCATTTGAGCCTCCATAAACAATGTTCGTACCGTCTTCTGAAGTTGCTGTTGTAATTGGAGTACCGTCAGCTGTTTTTCCGGAAACGATTGGTGCATCACCAAATATGATAATTCCACCCCAAGATCCTGGAGTTTTAGATTTTTCTGTAAAAACAACTGGTTCTGCAGCTGTTCCTGCAACAATTAGTTTTCCATCTTTTTCTACTAATAAAGCATCAGGTCCGTTTGTTGCATCTGCTGTAATAACTGATCCAGCTTCAAAAGTTAAAGTTACATCTTTCTTTACTCTTACGGTTCCACTTATTGTATAGGTACCTTTGATATATGTTTTTGAAGCAGTAATGTCTCCTGTGATTTCTCCAGAACCTGATACAGGAGGAGTTACAATATCATCATCGCTAGAAGAACAACTTGCGAAAATTAAGCTTAAAAAAGTAAGACTGATTGCTATTTTTTTCATTTTTTAATGATTTTGATTATGTTTTTTTTGTGTTATTATTTACTTCAAAAGTACTGTCGTGATTCTTAAATTTAGTTAGCTAATTGTTATCAAAGTATTATATAACAATCAATTTGATGTAAAATTTATGTTACGTACTTAAATAAAAAAAGAGCCGTAAAGCTCTTTTTTGTTCATTAAAATGTGTATCCGATATTTACTGAGAATCCAACTCCTTTTTTATATTCACGAAGTACTAATGAATCCTCGGTGATGTCTATAGTGCTGTTTTTTCCTAATTCTTTTCTGTAATACGGATTGAGTAAATTTTCTGCTGAAAATTTTAAATCGATGTTTTTAGAAAGAGTGCTTGACCAGACAAAATCTAATTTGCTAAATGATTTTTCATAAATATGATCCATTCCTGATGAACCTACTGCAAAAATTCTGTCTCCGTAAACATTGTAAACCAATGTCATTGTGTTTTTCCACTCTTTGTTCAAAGTAAACTCATATTTCAGGTCTGTATTAATCATCCAGTTTGAAGCTCCCTGAAGTTTACGGTTTTTGCTGTTTTCTAATTCATTCCCTTGTTTGTTCAAATCAATTTTTACATCAGTATTCATTAATGAAGTATTGAATCCAAAAGTGAAGTTAGACAATGACTCACTAATTCTGTTTAAAGTTAAAATCATTTCGATTTCAGCACCATAAATTACAGCTTGTTCAGAGTTTTTGAAAGTTGTAATTTGTCCTCCACTATTTGCAGTTGGTTTAAAAACTCTCTCGATCGGATCTTCAATTAATTTTCCGAAAGCTCCAATGGCAAAAAATTCTTTGCTGTTAGGGAATAACTCATATTTAAAGTCTACATTGTAATTATTGCTGTTCAATAAATTGGAATTACCACTTACTGAAGTCGCATCCGGGTTAATATAGTTGATAGGCAACAATTCCATAGCAACTGGTCTTGTAATGGTTTTGCTTACAGAAGCACGCAGATTGCTGTTCTCGTTTACGGCATATTTAGTATTTATCGACGGCAGTATGTCTAAACTTTCATCCGTTTTTTTGCGATAAGCGCTTCCAAATGGATCCCCCTGCTCTCTGTACTTAATCTCACGAGTAGAATTTTCAGCTCTAAGACCCGCATTTAAATCCCATTTTTCTCCAAAAGTATAGTATAAATTGAAGTATCCGGCATTTACAAACTGATTCAGTTTTACCTTGTAGTCTCCATTGGATTCTTCCTGAACATATACAATTCCGTTGTTAATATCATCATTGATTAGCGCACTGATGGTGTTTAAATCAGCGGTGTAATTTTTCTCTAAGTTTCTTCTTCCGGAAAAGAAACGGTAACTTGATTGCATGTCGTTTAGAAAATTATTATATCCAACAGATAAATTGTTTTGTTTTTCTTTATTTCCAAATTTCAAATTATATTCTGCTAAAGCAGAGAAGTAAAAGTTTCCGTTTACATCTAAGTACTGACGGTTTAAGTTGTTTCCTCCGTAGGACATGTTGATTTCGGTATCACTCACTTTCTGACCTGTAATGAATTTTCTGTCCGGCTGCTGAAAACCAGTTTTCACATAAGATCCTCCGGCTTTTATAGACTGTTTTCCGTCTTCTGTCAATTTATAATCTCCAAAAAGCTGAGTATTCCAGTATCTGGATTCTTCAAATTGATTTCCTCTGATAAGATTGTTGGTTACATTTGCCAAACTGTTGGTATATCCTAACTGATCCTGAATGATGCTTTCGGTAGCCTGAATAAACAAACTTGTAAAGTTCAGGTTCAGTCTGTTTGTCTTATATTTTAAGCCTGCTAAACCAGAAAAAGTAGTTTGATAAGCATATTGTGTGTTATACAAATTATTATCATAATTACCCTGACCTAAGTTAAAAGTTCTGTCAACTCCTTCTCTGAAAACATATTTATTATCAAAGTTAAAAGATATGATGTAACTAATGTTTCTTTCTTTTTCAAGATCAAATTTTTGTGAATGTAAAAAACCAATGCTTGAATTTAATGGACTTGCAGTTTCATTAACATCCCAGTTTTTATCATCATAAGCATTGTGATATTCATCCGGGGATAACTTTTTTCCGTTAGGGACAGAGCCGAAAACTCCAGACAATTCTCTGTCTTTTCCAATTAATCCGAATGTACCTTTTGTACTGTTCGCATCATCTGAAAGTAAGAATTTTTTAAGATTGTTATTTGTAGTATATCCAAAACCTATATTAAGTTTGGTTATGTTTTTAGGCTGTGTAGTTTCTATATTTACTGTTCCTCCTGCAAAATCACCTGAAATATTCGAGTTGAATGTTTTGTAGATATTTAAAACTCCGACAATATCGGTCGGAAATAAATCCAATGGAATGATTTTCTTGAAAGGGCTGTTTGATGGCGTCTGTAAATCATTAACCAGTAAATTATTGTAACGGTCTTCAAGTCCTCTGATAAATAAACCTCTTCCGTCTACTTTGGTAATTCCGGTTACTTTTGTTAATCCATCCTCAACGTCGCTAACTCCTTTTCTGGACATTTCCTGTGCTCCGATACTTTGTTTAATAACCACAGCATTTTTTTGTTCCAAAAGCAAAGCAGTTTCTTTTTCTCTGTTTCCTCCAGACGATTTTACCACCACATCCTTCAGTGTATAGCCGCCAGCTGATAACACCTGGTTAACAGTAACTGTTTCATTTGCTTTAACAGTAACAGGTTTTTCTACAGATTCGTATCCTACGAAACTAAAAATAACAGTATACGTTCCCGGATTTACAGATAGGGAATATTTCCCTTCAATGTCAGTGTTGGTGCTAATGTTTGTTCCTTTAATTAAGATATTTGCAAAAGGAAGTGATTCATTATTCGTTTCTTTGTCGGTTAATACTCCAGAAATTGTACCTTTGTTTTGCGCGACCGAAATGGCGCAGATAAATAATGCAATTAATAGAAATCTTAAATTGAATTTCATTTCAGTGTTGTGTTTGATTTATTTGGGTGCAAAGAAATACATACACTGTAAAGTTCATGTTAGCTACTTGTTATGTTTTTGTGTCTTGCAGTTTATCAAATTGTTACCAAATTAAATTACCGTTAACACGACTTTTTAACCGTTGTTTTTATATTATATTTACCATCGCAATTCAAAAACATCAAATATGTAATAAAGAAAATTTGATGTAAAAAATTCAATTTTTGCTATTTATGAAAAAAACACAAACCAAGATTTTATTAGTCGACGATGAACCGGATATCCTTGAAATTGTTGGCTATAACCTTGCCCAGGAAGGCTACCAGATTGTAACAGCTTCAAATGGAAAAGAAGCAATCGCAAAAGCTCAAAAAGAATTGCCAGAACTTATCATTATGGATGTCATGATGGCTGAAATGGATGGAATGGAAGCGTGTGAACACATCAGAAAAATTCCGGAACTAAATAACGTTATCATAACATTTTTAACGGCAAGAAGCGAAGACTATTCTCAAGTAGCTGGTTTTGATGCAGGTGCTGATGATTATATTACTAAACCAATTAAACCAAAAGTACTAGTAAGCAAAGTGAAGGCTTTGTTAAGAAGGCTAAAAGAACAAGAAGTAGTTACCGATACCTTAAATGTAGGCGGAATCGAAATTAACCGCGAAGAGTATAAAATCATCAAGGATAATATTGAAATTTCACTGCCCAGAAAAGAATTCGAATTGTTTTATTTGCTTGCTTCAAAACCCGGAAAAGTATTTAAAAGAGATGAAATTCTGGATAAGGTTTGGGGAAATGAAGTGGTTGTTGGCGGAAGAACTATTGATGTGCATATTCGAAAATTACGCGAAAAAATTGGCGAAGACCTTTTTAAAACCATAAAAGGAGTTGGCTATAAGTTTGAAGCTTAAACATTCTAATAAATTTAAACCAAAAGTGATATAAGTTCGTTTAAATTTATATTTTGTACTCAATCAAAGTCAATCTTTGTCAAAATCTAAACTTTGACAAAGATTGACTTTTTTCAATGAACTTATATCACTTAATATGAAAAAAATGACACCTTGAATCTTATTATTTTAAAATAGCAATGAAAATCAATTTCAAGAAAACCTACAAATTTGCTATCAAATCAGCGTTGTACATCAGTCTTTTTACAACTGGATTTGTCTTGCTGCTGATGAATATGTTTTATAAAAATCAACTAAAATATCAGGTTGGGTTTGGAATAATTTTTATAATTTCAGTTTATATTTTTTCTTTTTTAGTGTTGCAATATCGTGTTGAACGTTTTATTTACAGAAGGGTTAAGAAAATCTACGATGAGGTTTCGTTGCTTGAATCTACGAAACTTATCAATCAGCCAATAACTACTGACATGGAAACACTTTCGCGGGAAGTGAAAAAATTTGCAACCGACAAAAAACTCGAAATCGAAATGCTCGAAATCAGGGAACAATACCGAAGAGAGTTTTTGGGGAACGTCTCGCACGAACTTAAAACTCCTTTATTTACAGTTCAGGGATATATTTCGACTTTGCTGGACGGTGCAATGGATGATAAAACAATTAGAAAGAAATATTTAAAGCGAGCAGAAAAAGGAGTAGAACGCCTGATCTACATTGTTGAAGATCTGGATATGATTACCAAATTAGAATCAGGAGACTTAGATTTGAATATTACTGAATTTAATATTGTTAATCTGATTCAGAATGTTTTTGATTTACTGGAAATGAAAGCTGATAAAAAGAAAATCAAATTAGCATTCGAAAGCAAGAACGTATTATCCTTAATAGTAAAAGGCGATCAGGACAGAATACAACAGGTTTTGGAAAATTTAATCGTAAACTCTATTAAATACGGAAAAGAAGGAGGCTTGACTGAAGTGGGAGTTGTGAATCTAACCAAGAAAAAAGTTTTAATCCGTATTAGTGATAATGGAGAAGGGGTAGAGAAACAAAATATTCCAAGGCTTTTCGAACGTTTTTACAGAGTTGATAAAAGCGGAACCCGTTCTGAAGGCGGTTCTGGTTTAGGTTTAGCAATTGTAAAACACATTATTGAAGCTCATAAAGAAAAAGTATATGTAGAAAGCGAGTTCGGAATTGGTTCTGAGTTTTCTTTCACGCTTGAAAAAGCGAATAAAATAACAAAAGCTGAGGTTAAATAATTGTAAGCTCTGTTTTCTCAAAAGCTGTAAAACAACGATTTTAACATTAAATCAACATAAGGCTTTTGCTCATAACATTAAATTTTTATTATGATAACATCTTGTTAATGATTTCTTAACACAGGTAGACGCATCTTTGCATCCTGAAATTAAGGACGTAAGAAAAAATGATAAAAAGAACAATAATGGCAGTTTTAGTACTGTTTGGCTGCGGAGCAAATGCGCAGGAATTAAATAAGCAGGATGTTAAAAAGGAAGTCATGCGTATTTTAGATTCTATTAATAGGGCAAAACTCCCTGAAACTAAATCTGGTGGCGGTATTGAAGAACACTGGTATGACAAAATATCTTTAAGAGGATATGCACAAGTAAGATACAATGGCTTATTTTCTACCAACGATAAAGTTTCGTGCGACCAGTGTGATAAATCCTGGGGGACAACTTCTACTGCTCCGGATGCAAAATCAAACAACGGACTTTTTATCCGTCGTGCACGTTTAGTATTTTCAGGTCAGGTACATCCAAATGTTTTTTTCTATTTTCAACCGGATTTTGCCAGTTCACCAAGTAGCGGAATTCAAAATTTTGTTCAGATTCGTGACTTATATTTTGACCTTTCGTTTGATAAAAAAAGAGAATATCGTATACGTATCGGACAGAGTAAAATTCCTTACGGATTCGAAAACATGCAGTCCAGTTCCCAGCGTCTGACTTTAGACCGTGCCGATGGAATAAACAGTTCAATAGCAAACGAACGTGATTTAGGGATGTTTTTTTACTGGGCACCGGCAGAAATTAGAAAACGTTTTGAAATGTTAGTAAAAAATGGCTACAAAGGCTCTGGCGATTTTGGGGTTTTTGCTTTAGGGGCATACAATGGACAAATTGCAAACAAAATTGATGGCAACAGAGATTTAAATGTGGTTGCAAGAGTTACCTACCCATTTGTTATTGGAAACCAGATTATCGAACCGGGAATTCAGGCTTACAAAGGAAAATGGGCTTTTACCGGCGAAGTTTCTTCTGGAGTTGTGGTGAATGACGATCCTAAATATATAAAAGACGAAAGGATAGGAGCCACTTTTGTTTTGTATCCAAAACCTTTTGGGATCCAAACGGAGTATAACATTGGAACAGGTCCCCGCTATAATCCAGCCACCAACACTATTGAGGTAACCGATCTCAATGGAGGTTATGTTTTATTAAATTATAAGTGGGACATAAAAAAACAGTATATTTATCCTTTTGCCAAATTTCAATATTATGACGGAGGAAAAAAATATGAAAAAGATGCCAGAAGTTACGTAGTAAGAGATTATCAAATTGGTGTTGAATGGCAGCCAATAAAAGCGTTCGAACTAACGGCAGAGTATGTTATTGCCGACAGAACATTTGAAGACAGCGCACTTCCAATTAACAGACAGCAGGGTAATTTACTACGATTACAGGCACAGTTTAATTTCTAATTTATTTTTCAAAAACAGAAAATAGCGAATCCCAGTCGATATTGTTATTAAATTGCGACAAACCTTTAAACGATTTTACTTTTGAAAGATCTTCAATCGTAAAGTCGTTTTGCGTTGCATAAGGTACTAATTGTTCATTTTGAAGTTTTACCGCTAAATATTCCTGCTCATATTGACCTGGAGTAGGTATAAAAAATGCTTTTTTTCCTAATTTCGCCAAATCCATGACAGTAGTATAACCCGATCGGCATAAAATCAAATCACTTTCGTTAAAAGTTTGTTCCAGCTGTTTGGTATTCATGAAATTGTAATATGTCACGTTTTTGATCTGCTGTTTGGTTTGTGTTTTTTCGACAACGCCTTTCACAAAAACAACTTCACCTCTATAGCGTACAACTTCTTTTTGTAATTTCTCTTCCAGCATAGTACGTTGCGGTTCCGGACCAGACAAGATAATCATTAAATCATATTGTTTTGAAGCTTCTTTTTGGCGAATTCTGCTCAAAGGACCAATGTATTTCAGATTTAATGCATTGTTCTTCAGGTGTCCCAGTTCACCTGTTAAATTTGGGGTTCCATCTGTATCCGGAATCCAGCATTCATTATATTTTTTTATAAAATACTGGTGGCATTTACTGGTAAATTTTGTGGTATTTCCAGTCATTACATTCAGTTGATGCGTGATAAACACAGAAGGTACCTTTTTACTGAAAACTCCTAGTCGGTTATCTGAAATAATACCGTCAATATCATATTTTTTAATCCAGGAATTCACTATTTTTTTTTCATCTAAGATTGCGGTAATCATTTTAGGGAGACTTTTAATCAGTTTCCACTTAAAATTTTTGCCATTTTTAGCATATTCAATATGATAAGAAGGCAGTTCTAAAGTTTGAATGTATGGGAATTCTTTTTGTAATAGCGCCAATGCGATTCCGTCTGAAGCAATTATGGGTATATAATTGTTATCCTGTAATGCCTTAATAATTGGTATACATCGTGTTGCATGACCCAATCCCCAGTTTAAAGGAGTTATTAAAATAGTTTTATTGGCAGTATATTCGATGCTCATATTCGGCGATTTTTCAAACGAAGATAAAAAAAACCTCTTTTTTTGTTATTTCGCATACATTACTAAATTATTAACTCTGGTGATAAAATTCAAAATTCAGTAAAATTAAATTTTATACCTTTAACTTTTGCCGTGATAATACCGCTTATAGGTTTCATATTGCCGAATAAAATTAGCCTGTTTTCATATTATAAGGGTATTAAAACCAGAAAATTTCCGAACTGTTAAATAATTATAATTGGTATCATTTCTTAAATGTAAACTAAAAAGCCCGGGTCTCTCAATAGAAACCCGGACTTTTTGGTAAGACAGAAAGTTTTAATCCTGAATATAGGTTTTGTTTCCGTTTTTATTGATGTAGTATTTTCCGCCTTTTGGTCCGGTATAGACTTTTTTGCCATTATACTCCCCTGTTACTTTATCGGCAACTTTTGGTGCTTTTTCGTTTGTTTCTTTTATTTTTTTTGTACTGGTTTTTTTAGTTGAGGTTGCGTCTTTTTTAACGGCTTTGGCTTTTGCATCCGTTTTGGCTTCTGTTTTTTTTATGTCAGCTTTTGTACTTTCTGTTTTTGCTTCTTTAGCTTTTTCAGCATCAGTCTTAGCTTTTTTCGATGCATCAGTAGCTTTCTTTGCTTCTTTTTTTACATCAGTTGCAGCTTTATCTGCTTTAGCTTTTTTCTTTTTAGCAGCCGTCTCGCTTTTGGCTTTCTTGGTTTTTGTTGTTTCCTGTGCGTAAAAATTACCAGATAAAACAATCATAAGGCAAAGCAATAATAATTTTTTCATAGTTTCAAAGGTTAAAATTTTAATTAAAAATAATCAATTTAGGGTTACGATTTTAGAATGTGTTAAAAATAAGCTCTTAACTGAATATTTCCTGTATGAACAGTAACTCCGGTTTCGCTTTTTCGTCCCTGATAATTCAGGTTAACATCGAGAAACTGGGTTATGTTTTTCTGTAACAGTAATTTCCAGACTAAATTCTGTCCTGCCTGAAGCCCTTCCAGCATTTGAAAACCTACAGATGAAAATTCATCTCCCATAAATTTGTTTTCATAAAACGAGAATTCTCCATTTACCGTCACTTTTTTATCTCCGGCATACGAAAACGAAGTTCCCAGGCGGTTTTGGGTTAAAGTTTCCAAATTTCCAATTTGGTTTTCCTTCTTTTGTACTTCGTAAAAGATATCCAGACTTGTGTTTTTCGAAAACAAATATCCTATTTTCGGAGCAATCTGATAACCTGTTAAGTCATAATTTTTAGCTGTAAAATCTTCAGAGGTTAAGGAGGTCTTGATCGTTTTGGAGAATAAATTTAACAACCAGCTTTTTTGGTATAAATGTGTGTATTGCAATTGATGCGAATTGTTTTTTACAGATTGTGAACCAATAGTAAGCAGGTTCTTTCCGTCATTAATGAGAAAAGAATATGTGACAGAATGTTTCTGCTTGCCTCGGTTATAAAACAAACTGTTTCTAAAACTCGAATTTAATCCTAATATATTTTCTCCGGAAGTGCTAAAAGGGTTCAATTCAAAATTATCTCCGTCACTTTTCGCTTTTTTGTCCAGAATAAACGATGTTTGGTTGTAAAAATAGGAAACTATTTTTTTGAAGCCTTTTTTATTCTGCCATTGCAAAGGATTTATCGTAAGGGACTGTGAAAATTTATTCTGATTGGTTTTGATATAGACCCGATTGGGTAAAAATATTCTAACGAATTTTGCCTGATCCGGAAAAGGCGCAATTTCAAATTCATCCAGTTCCTTAATGTCATTATTGTTGTAATCGTTCCATGCATATATACCCTGACCTGCGGCAACTTCTACATAATTGTATTCTTGTTGTGCTATGGTCCCGGAACTTGTTTCATAAACGGTTCCGATTTGAAAAAACTGATTAAAAAAACGATCGTTGTACAAAATCCTTGAATTCAGTGAAGGTTCCCTTCGTCTGGAAGCGTCTGTAAAATCTAAATTTCGGTAACTGGCGTAAACGGCCAAATCTGTTTTTTTATTCTGAATCAGCTTAGATTTCAAAAAATAGGTTTGCGAATTGCTTACATGCTCTAATAATCCGTTTTGTAAACTGTCATTTTTTCTTCGCAAATAGCCCAGTTCTACAAAAACCTTAGTGCTGTCACCTCGTCCTGCAAAAACACCATATTCTGAAAATCGCTGACTAACTAGAGAAAATTGATGGGTAACTTTATCTTTTTCCTGATTGTCTTCAATTTGAAAATTGCCTCCAACCCAGTTTTTGCCAAAATGATATTTGGTTTTGCTCAGGTTTCTAATGAATTTTGAAGTCAAAGTTGTTGCATCAGAATTTAAAAAACTACCCTGATTTTCGATCGTCCAGTTTTTTAATTTGAAGAAAGCAGTTGTCGTGTGTCTGCTTCCTGTATAACTTTCGGTAAAATCTAATTTTTCGAACTGATAGGTAAACAAACCGATATTCGAAGTTTTTTTCTTCGAAAATAAGTCAAAATTTAAACCTGTCACCAACAGACTCTGATTACCTGAAAGTGTCGTGTTTAAATTCCAGTCACGGTTAAATTCAATATTGTACAAGCGTTCTACCGATTTAAAATTTTCATCTATAAATTGGTAATTAGCGAAAGCATCCAAGGTCCATTCTTTAGTAAAAAGACGTTTTTTAGTATTTAATTTCAAGGCAATCCCTTTATTGTTTCCGTCATCAATGTCCGAGAATAAATTCTGGTCATTGTTGCTGATGCCAATTTCAAAATCAACCAGTGTTTTTTCATCAGGATTGTATTTTCCTAAAAAAGTCGCTGCCTGAAGTTTCATCGGAGCTACTAATTGTACAATGGGCTCGTAATTTCCCTGAAGAATTCCGTTTACCGGTGCAATATATTCATAGATCCGCTCAACAGAATTGGTGTTTTGTATCACATAATTTCCGGAATTGGTTCCCACAAGACTAAACTTTACACTGTACAAAACATCGTCGGGATTATTCGAGTATTGGTAAATTTCAACAGCGTTCTCAATTGTTTTTTTGTACAAAATTTTCTTCTCGGAATAAGTGTCTTCATAAGCTGATGGTGCTTTCATCAAAGTGCTGTTATCTCCGGCTCCATTTAAAATCTGAACCTGCTCTTGAGAAAGATTTTGTTGCAAAGGCTGGTTTTTTAAATCATTTTCAGAATATAAATAACCGGCAAAACTCCATTTTTTATTGTCATGAGAAGCTCCTGCATACGTTACCATCCGGTTATAATTTCTATCTGAATATTGGTATTCAATGTTAATTCGCATTTCAGAAGTAATGGTGAAAAGCGATGTAAAAACAATTTCGCCTGCGTTATAGTCAATTACGTAATCATTGTTTTCGCCTCTTTTCAGCAAAATACCATTCACATATACACGTTCAGATCCTGAAATAACCAAAACATACAATTCGCCATTTTGTCCTTTTAGTTTATAAGGTCCCTGATTTCCTTCTTGTCCTGTAAAAGTACTTTTGGCATATTGCCCTTTGGCGAAAGCCACTGATGCAAAAACATTGGTTTTATTGTCCTCTCCGCCAAAATCAAAACTGGCCGAAAGTCCCTGAACTTTTTTGTTAAAACTTAAAAATTGAGTTTTTCGGTTTTCTAAAAATACATCTCCGGCTCTGATATTCCAGTCATCACTGAATAATTCCATAAAAATATTGTCGAACTGATCCAGTTTTTGTGAGTAACCGCCTTCCTGTAAAGGAATATTATTGTCCTGAAGCGAGGCTCTTAGGCTTACTTTGTCTGAAATTTTTCCTGTAATCTGAAGATCTAAATTGGAGTTTAAAACCGTATTCTGATTATTTCCAATGGTGACACCACGGGTAATACTTCCGGAGGTGTTTAAGCCATCAAACGGAGCGGCCTTTTTAGTGTTGGAATTGTCTATTTTGTATAATTTATCCGAACCAACATCATTGCTTACAATCTGACTGGAGTTGTAAAGGCTATATTCTTTCGTCAAAAAATCAGGGTATTTTAAGTAATTGACAATTAAAGTATCTGTTTGTAAAGTGAATTTTTCGTTTAATAGAAGATTCCCTTTTTGGAAATTAATTTTATAAAAAGAAGAATCAATAGGTTCATTTTTAGAATTTAAAAGCTGAAAAAAACCGGAATTAATACTCACATTTTCCAGATGAATCGTATCTCTTGTGACTGCTATTTTTTTGGTTTTATAGAGCAAATCTGTTTCCTGGGCCTGAAGTCCGGAACAATAAACAAAAGCCATTAAAAGCAGTAATTTTTTTAGCATAAATACTTTAACTCTAAAAAGCCAAAAGTAGTATTTATAATTGGGAATATAAGAAATGGGATTTTGGGTATAATTAACTAATATTTCTGTTTTCAATTTTTTTATTTTAAAAAGATCACTTTTTGTAAAATGTTTCTTTTTTATATTTTTATAAGTTTTTATTTGTTATATTTAAAAACCTTAAGAAAATGAAAAATTTATTACTTTATTTATTTGCATTGTTTGCTTTTCTTGAATCTTGTAGTACTGAGGAAGCTGTAAAAAACGAGCAAAATTTAGCCGTCACTGAAACAAATAAATGGTTTGAGGAAAGTGGCGTCAATATTCCTATTTTACACTATACTAAATCAATTAAATGGGAAGATGCTATAGTTTCAAAAAATGAGTTTGAAACAATAATTGAAGTACCTCTCTTGTTAAATGAAAAGTTAAAAGTTCAAAACGGAGTTGGACAAACATATATGCGCTTATTATTTACTAAAAACAAAGAAAGTAAATTTCAAGTGTATCAACTTGTATTATCGACATCGAAAGAGTTTGATAATGGTGATAAAAATCTTAGTTTTGAGGGATTGCTTCGATCATTTGAAGGAAACATAAATTTAGTAAATACAAAGGGAGAAGTTGTTGATCCAGTAACAAAAATATCTAAAAAACATTCATCAAATCCCACTGGAAGAGAAGAGCAAACTTGTACGTATTTGATTGAAATGTATGACGACGGTTCATATGATTTAATTGAAAAGCTATTTTGTGGTGGTGCTGGTGGTGGTACTGGTACAAGTGGGGTACCTCCAAAAACTGGTGGTGCTGGAGGAGGTGGAGGAACATCTACTGAAGAAACTGCACCTCCTAGTTGTGAAAGTTTTAATTTCACCTCTAAAGAGGGAGCTAATTGGCAAGAAGCTGTGGTTAAAAATATAAATTTTAGAATTGTTATTCTTGATAATAAAGGCATCAGAGTTAGCCATTATGTGTCTTTTCCTCAAGGAGTACTTTTCGGTATGGCAATTAATTTTCATAAAGGTAATGGTGACGTGACTCCAGGAGCAGCTGCAACTGTTTCTGCAATGGTTCTTAATAAAGTTATGGATGCTATGGACAAAAAGTATGCATTAAAAAATGTTAGTGATATGATTTTGCATACAGAATTTCAAACATTATTGAAAGCCGAGTATAGGACTTATACTAATGGGGGTACAGTAAATTTTAATACTACATCAACGCTTCCAGCCACAAATTATAAAACAAATCGAAGTGAAACAGGAATTTGTGATTAAAATTTAATAATTATGATAAACAATGTTTTATTGAAGTTTACGCATCTTTATTATCCTAAGAATATATGTCCTTGGAATGAGAAAGAAAAATATAGACAAACTGTAGAATATAAAAGGTTACAATCTACAATTGATTATTTCAATTCGGACGAAAATCTAATTATACGCGATCACATAAAGAAAGTATTTGTGAATGATGAAATTTTAAAGGATTTTGAAGACTTTTCAAGATTAGATTCTAATAACGATAGGTGTTACACTTTTTTTTTAAATATTTTTGAAGAAGGCGAATTGTACTCAATTACTTTGTACATAAGTGTTTTAATTCCTTATTATGTAATTAGAAAAGATTGGCATTCACCTGAACCCTTTTTTTCTAAATCACGAGTTGAAGAATTAGAGAAAGAGAAATTTGACAAAAGAACAAGTGATGAACTTATTACCGATATTGAAAAAATTGTAGAAGAGAAACTTTTGTATAAAAAATTTCCATCATCATTGATGAATAATTTAATCAGTGACATAAGTTTCGGTGACATCCATTTAGGATATTTTACAATGTTTAATGCATTTTTTAATAATAACAGAACAAATGAAAACAATAATTAAATACTATTTAATATTTACAACAATCTGTATTTTATTTACTATCTATTTTTTCTTTAGTAATGATTATTTTTATCGTTATCCTTATTATGATACTTACTACCACATAAATTATTTTTATTTCAGTTTACTGTTTTTATTAATTGGTAGTTTGGTTTTTTTAATGCTTTTTTTTCTAAATAGGAAATATAGAAAATAGTTACAAACTCTAATTTTCGATTTGAGTTTTTTATAATAGTAGAAATGTCATTTACAATGCTGAGTATTTATAAAGAAAGTAATACAGCAACAATATTTGTTAGAAATTTACGTTAAAAAAATATTAAATAATAAAAAAAACTTAAAAAAGAGGCTGTCCTTACTTTTCGGAAAGCCTCTGGTTTATTGTCCAGTCAAATTCTTTGACTTTTTTTGGGCAGAAATAATCTTAGATCTTTTCGGTTGTAATAAAACATTCCCAGGCTCAATTGTCCGGATCATGATGCCATCTGTTTTTGGTTTCTTCAGAAGGAGCGTTATAATTCATAATTTGGAAAATTAGAAATGAATACTTGATTTAGAGTGAATTTAAGTTTTTTTAACAGATGAAATTCATTTTATTAACAAAAAAAAGCCTCACTTAAGTGAAGCCTTTGTAGAATTAATAATTAACTGTAAAATATTAATTGAGTTCTTTAGTAACAATCTGCATTGTTTCACGGCTTACTTGTTTTAGTAAAACTTCTTTATTTTCTACAACAGTTTCTGCAGCCTGTTCGTTAAAGTGACGAATGGTATACAATGTTACATTTTCGTTATAATCTACTTTGAATTTTTTAGAAAGGATGGCATTGAGTTCATTGAAGTTTCCAAATTTATCTTCTACACAAACAGAGAAACTAATCGCAGAGTTCTGAATCAAATTTACTTTTAATTTAAATTGATGAAATAATCCGAAAATTTCGCTGATATTTTCTTCCATAATAAAAGAGAAATCAATAGAAGAAAGCGAGATTAAAAGCTGCTCTCTTTTTACAATAAAACATGGCAGGTAAGGCTCTAAATCTACTCCTTTAGAAACACAGGTTCCTTTTAATAACGGATTAACAAATGATTTTACGTATAATGGAATTTCTTTTTTCTGTAAAGGCTGTAATGTTTTCGGGTGTATAACGGTCGCTCCGTAAAAAGCCAGTTCAATTGCTTCACGATATGAAATCTGGTTTAACAAACTTGCATTCTCAAAATATCTTGGGTCGGCATTCATAACTCCGGGTACATCTTTCCAGATTGTAACACTTTCTGCATTTAGACAATAAGCAAAAATTCCGGCAGTATAATCAGAACCTTCACGGCCTAAAGTCGTGGTAAAATTGTTTTCATCAGCACCTAGAAATCCTTGCGTGATGTTTAATATTTTGCGAGGCACATTTTTGCTGATATTTTGCTGGGTAGTTTCCCAGTCTACTTCGGCATCTCTGTAATTTGCATTTGTTTTAATGAAGTTACGAACATCAAGCCATTGTGTCTGAATGCCCATAAAATTCATAAAATGACTTAAGATATTGGTCGAAATTAATTCACCAAAGCTTACAATCTGATCGTAAACGAAATTGTAATTCGGGGATTTGTTATGTGCTAAAAAATATTCTAATTCTGAAAACTGCTCATTAACAGCTGCAAAAACGGCATGTTTTTCATCTGCAAATAAATCCAGTAATATTTGATTGTGATATTTTTTTATCTCTTGTACAGAAGAAGTAAGTTCTGCCGATTTATCAAAATAGTTTTTAATAACGACCTCCAATGCATTTGTGGTTTTACCCATAGCCGAAACGACCAAAATCACATCTTCATACCCAACTTTTTGTAAAACGTCATAAACGTTTTTAATTCCTTCAGCATCTTTTACCGATGCACCACCAAATTTAAATACTCTCATCTTTAATTTGTATTGTTGAGACCCACTGCAGTGCGTCTCTGTCCTTTTTTTAAAATTTTAATATTTGACAGGAGCACTCCTTATTATCCTGTCGCTTTTGTTTAATTAATTTTTTCTAAGTACGAATTAATTCCTGCTTCATCCATTTGGACTACCCTCCATTCTTCGATAACTCTTGCGCCTGAGTTTTCGTAGAAATTTACGGCAGGAGTATTCCAGTTGAGAACATTCCATTCGATTCTTCGAACATTATCTTTTTTTCCCTGTTTCATTATTTCAGAATAAAGTGCAGATCCTAAACCGCTGCCCCTCATTTTTTCTTTTACAATTAAATCCTCCAGATGAATTGTTTTTCCTTTCCAGGTAGAATATCGGTAATAATACAAAGCTATGCCAACAATCTCTTTTTCAACCTCTGCAACAAAAACATGAAACAGTGGTTGTTCGCCAAAACCATCACGTATTAAATCTTTTTCGGTTATTAAAACGGCATCCGGCTCTTTTTCGAATATCGCAAGCTCCTGAATCAGTGCTAAAACTGATTTCATGTCTTCAGGTTTTCCTTTTCTAATATCCATAATTCATATTTTTAACCTGCTATTATCTAATTAAGTATTTTTTTAAATGAAACTTTTTGCCTTTCATTAGCAAATATACAATAGTAGCAAACTAACGAAATAATTTTTGAATCATTCTCACAAAAAAAGCGATATTTGTGACTTATAATTAAAAACTACAACGATATAGCAATGGAAGAACGCAATAAAACACTGGGAGAGTTTATTATTGAGAACCAAAAAGCATTTCAGTATTCATCCGGAGAACTGTCCCGGATCATTAACTCTATACGTTTGGCGGCCAAGGTCGTAAACTATAAAGTAAACAAAGCTGGATTAGTGGATATAATTGGCGCAGTAGGCGAGCAAAATATCCAGGGAGAAGAACAGCAAAAATTAGATGTCTATGCCAACGAAGTATTTATCCAGACGTTAATAAACCGTGAGATTGTCTGTGGAATAGCTTCTGAAGAAAACGACGAATATATTACTGTCAAGGGGAGCGACAACAGTAATAATAATAAGTACGTGATCTTAATGGATCCTCTTGACGGATCCTCCAATATTGAAGTGAATGTTTCTTTGGGGACTATTTTTTCTGTTTTCAGAAGAATAACACCAATCGGAACTCCGGTAACAAGCGAGGATTTTTTACAGCCCGGAGTTAATCAGGTAGCTGCTGGTTATGTAATTTACGGCACTTCAACCATGTTAGTTTATACAACGGGTCATGGCGTAAACGGATTTACTTTGAATCCGGCTATTGGTACCTTTTACTTATCGCATCCAAACATGCAATTTCCGAAAGACGGGAACATTTATTCGGTAAACGAAGGGAATTATGTACATTTTCCGCAAGGGGTCAAAAATTACATCAAATATTGTCAGCGCGAAGAAGAAGACAGGCCTTATACTTCAAGATATATTGGAAGTTTAGTTTCTGATTTTCATCGAAATATGATTAAAGGAGGTATTTATCTCTATCCAACAAGCTCAAAAGCACCAAAAGGAAAATTGCGTTTGATGTATGAATGCAATCCAATGGCATTTATTGCAGAACAGGCGGGCGGAAAAGCATCAGACGGTTTTCGAAGAATCATGGAAATCCAGCCGACAGAACTGCATCAGCGGGTTCCTTTTTTCTGCGGAAGTGTTAATATGGTTGAAAAAGCCGAAGAGTTTATGGCTGAAGCGAAGTAGTCGCAGTCGCAGTTTTTTGGTCTCAGTTTGAACTTTAAAAAGCAAACCCGACAGTTTTTTAAACTTGTCGGGTTTATATTTGGTAATCGTTACAATTTTAAAAAGTAAACTGCGACTGTAAACTGAATACTGATTACTATTTATGCATATGCTGCATTTCGTAAACAAAAGTATCAGCATCTACCTTTTTGTCTACTAAAGATAATGCTTTTGCAATGATATAATTTACGTTACTAGGCGTAAATCCAAGCGCGATCCCTAATTTTCTTAACATAACCTCCTGTTTGTCTTCAAGGTGATGATCAACATGTACCATTCTGGTCAAATCGTATAAGCGCTCTAAACGCTGAACATGTAAGTAAGGTGGATTAATAGGGTATTTTAATGGATCGCTCAGAATTTCTTCGTACTCGGTTTCTGAAATCTCTAATTGTGCAGCAAGTTTGTCTAAGAAACTTTTTTCTTCAGGATGAAGTGTCCCGTCTGCCAATGCTACACGAACAATAGCTGAAAAGTGACCTTTATTTCTTTGTTTGAATTCGCTATCAAATAAATCTGAAAATGACATAATTATAGGGTTTTTATAGGGCAAAGATATATTTTATTTTAAATTATTAATTTTAAAGTTCTCATAAAATTTAACTTATTTTTATCCGTTCTTTTAATAATGGGCTGTATTTAATTTTTCAAAATAAATCGTAAGTTTACAGACCCAAATCAATTAATATAAGTAGCCTCATGTCAGAATTTTGGATTTATTTTCAGATAGGCCTAAAGCATGTTTTAGATATTCATGCTTATGATCATGTATTGTTTTTAATCGCTTTAACAATTCCATATACTTTTAAGGACTGGAAACGGATTTTGTTGTTAGTAACTATGTTTACAGTTGGTCATACATTAGCTTTGCTGCTTTCTGTTTTTGGCATTATAGCTGTAAAAGCAAATATTGTAGAATTCTTAATTCCGATTACCATTTTGATAACTGCAGTTTTTCATCTTTTTACAGCCGGAAAATCCGCTAAAAATGAAAGTGTGAATCTGATTTTTTTTGTGACCTTGTTTTTTGGAATTATCCACGGACTTGGGTTCTCAAATTATTTTAAAACGATTTTAGGAGGGACAGCCTCTTCAAAATTAGTACCTTTATTAGAATTTGCTCTTGGAATCGAAGCGGCGCAGATAATAGTAGTTTTTGTGGTTTTAGTAATATCATATATCGTGCAGACTGTATTTCGTTTTTCAAAACGGGACTGGGCACTTGTAATGTCGGCTTTTATTATCGGGGTTGTAATTCCGATGATTGTAGAGAGCCCAATTTGGAACAGATAAATTAATGGATATAAAAAAATTAAATAAGTACGACAGGGCCTATTTGCGAATTGCCAAAGAATGGGGTTCATTGTCGTATTGCAAACGTAAGCAGGTAGGCGCTATAATTGTAAAAGACCGTATGATTATTTCTGATGGTTACAACGGTACACCATCCGGATTTGAAAATTGTTGCGAAGATGAACACGGATTAACCCGTTGGGATGTTTTGCATGCAGAAGCAAATGCGATTTTAAAAGTAGCCAGATCTACACAATCCTGTGAAGGTGCAACTTTGTATATTACACTTTCGCCATGTAAAGAATGTAGTAAACTCATACATCAGTCAGGAATAAAAAGAGTAGTATACCAAAATGGGTATCGCGATGACTCCGGAATCCAGTTTTTATTGAAAGCAGGTGTAGAGGTAGAACATATTCCTGTTTTAGAAGAATAATGAAATTCAATTCAAAATATCTGCCAATCGTTATCGGAGCAACCTTTGCTCTTGGAACTGTTCTCGGGAGCCATATGAATGCCCCTGTAGAAGATAGCCTTTTGGCTAAAAATTACTCTAAAACCAAGCTCAATAAACTGATTGATTTTATCAATAATGAGTATGTAGATAGTGTTAATACCGATTCGATTGTAAACCTGACAGTAGATAATATTTTATCAAAACTGGATCCGCATTCTATTTATATTCCGCCAAGTGAACAAGCAGAAGTTGCCGAAAGTATGAAAGGTGATTTTGTAGGTGTGGGAATTAATTTCTACATGTATAAAGATTCTGTCGCCATTATAAAACCTGTTGAAAACGGCCCTTCGGCGAAAGCCGGAATAAAATCAGGCGATCGGATATTATATGCCGGAAAAACCAAATTATACGGAAGAAAATTGACTTCTGATAGTCTCTTTTCTAAATTAAAAGGAACAAAAGGTTCTGAAATAGAATTGACCGTTTTTAGAAAATCGGAACAAAAGAAATTGAAGTTTAAAATCAAAAGGGATATTATTCCGCTAAAAAGTGTTGATGCATCTTTGTTGCTTGATAATAAAACCGGTTATATCAAAATAAACCGTTTTGCCGAAACGACCTATGATGAGTTTAAGTCCGGCCTGACAAGATTAAAACAAAAAGGAATCCAGGCTCTGGTAATAGATCTTCGTGATAATGGTGGTGGTTATATGGAAGAAGCTGTGGCTATTGCCGATGAGTTTTTGAAAGACAAACAGCTGATTGTTTTTACCAAAAATAAAAACGGTACTACAGAAAAAACATACGCAACAAAAAGCGGAAGTTTTGAAACCGGAAAAGTAACGGTTTTGATTAATGAAAATAGTGCTTCGGCAAGTGAGATTCTGGCCGGAGCTATTCAGGATAATGACCGCGGAACTATTGTAGGACGTCGTTCTTTTGGCAAAGGTTTGGTGCAACGTGAAATGGATTTTAACGACGGATCAGCTGTTCGATTGACAGTCGCGAGATATTATACGCCAACCGGAAGATCAATTCAAAAACCGTATACCAAAGGAAACGAAGAATATTATAAAGAATCCGAAGACAGAATAAAATCAGGAGAATTATACGCAAAAGACAGTATAAAAGTCGCTGATTCTTTAAAATTTAAAACTCCAAAAGGTAAAATAGTGTATGGTGGTGGCGGAATCGTTCCTGATGTTTTTGTGCCAATCGAAGCAGAACACGGAAACGAAAATGTAGCTTACTTGTTACAAACAGGAATTGTAGGTCATTTTGTTTTTGAAGAGTTGGATAAAAATCGAAATGCCTTTGCCGGACTTCATTTTAATGCCTTTTTGTATAAGATGAAAAAATCGGATACTTATTTTAAAAAATTTAAAGACTATATTTTTATGACAGGTCTGGATCTGAAATTAGATAAAACCAAAACTTTAGTCAATCGTTATATTACTGCCGAATTTGCCCGACAATTATACGGAGAACTGTATTATTATGATGTAATTCTGAAAGAAGATGCAATGATCAAAACGGTCTTGAATCCAAAGAAATAATTGTTTATTTTTTTTTAATGAAAACAGAAACAGTTGTAAACGCCGAAATAGAACTTTTGTCTGCTATTAAAAATGCTGATGTTACTGCCTTAGAAAAGCTGCTGCACGATGATTTGCTCTTCAATTTACCGGATGGTAATACCATTACAAAAGAATTCGATTTAAACTCATATCGTTCAGGTAAAATGAAAATCGATTCGCTTGAAGCTTCAGATCAAATTATAAATATAATGGGGCATGTAGCTGTGGTTGCAGTAACCGTTTTTTTAAAAGGAGCATTTGATAATAATCCTATAAATGGTGCTTTTCGTTATATCAGAGTTTGGAAACAATCTGACGACAGTTTAAAAGTAATAGCAGGCAGTTGTTTGGCATTGCATTAAATGATTTAATACTTCCTTAAAAATAGTATACAATAAAAGATTCCTTAATCTTTAAGAACTTTTTGAGAAAAAAAACATAAAATGAAAAATCTAATAAAAACAAGCTTTCTGTTCATTGTAATGACTTTTGCAATTTCATGCGCCTGTATGAAAGATAACAATACAGTTTCTGGAAAAGTTGAATCTATTGAGAATGGTAAGGACGGTTATACGGCTAAAATCAATACCGCTAAAAATGAACTTTATTTTGCAACAATCAGTATTGTTAATGTAGGCGGGCCGGAAAACTTCAAAAGATTTAAAGAAGGAGATGAGGTTTCGGTAAAAGGAGAAATCTGGAAATCAGAAAATGAAAACCATATTAAGGTAGCCAGGATTATTTCGGTTAAATAAATTTTAGAAACCTGAACAAAAAAATAAAACTATTAACAAATTAAGTTTATTAAGCATTTTTGCTAAATTCTCTTAATTTGTTAATGGTTTGTAATTTTATAAAGAAACTTATTTTTGAAATTTTATCGAATACTATCATGTGCATGGGTCTGCACGCCATTATTCCATAAAGTAAGTATATCTGTGGCGACAGCAGCTCCGCTTCCGGCAGCAATAGCCAACTGACTTCTCCAGCCTGCCAAAGTTCCAATTACATAAATTCCATCAGTTACTTTATGATCGTCGTTTTTAAGCTGGATACGCTGTTTTTCCGGTAAAGCTTTTTTGTGCGGTTCAATATATTGCATCAGGCCTTCGATGGCAAAAGTATTGGCAGAACCAATTCCGATAACGATATTTTTTGTCTGGTAAGAGTTTTTGTTAGTAATTACCCTAAATTCAGGATAAGTACCTTCAATTTTAATTACCTTTTCATTTGGGATTTGAGCAATGTGCGGATAGGTTTGAGCTAAATCCTGAGTACTTTCGGGTAATAAAGCTGAACCCAATTTGCCTGGTGTTATGCCGTAAGCATTGTAAAAAATGGCTTCCTGTAGAGAAGAACTTTTCTGGTGTGTAAAAATCCCGATTTTTTTATCGGTCACAAAAGCTTTGTTTTTAGCAGATCCTAAAACCAGTGCACATGATATACCTGAAACGCCTCCGCCAACAATTAAAACGTCAAACATATTATCTGCCGTTTGTTTTTTCTTCTATCTTTTTTGAAATCCTAAAAATCAACAGAATTAAAACGGCACAAGACGAAGCTGCTATTCCGATAAGAGCAACACCACTGTCTCCCTGAAAAGGATTTTTGAAGTCAAGCTGAGTGATATTAAAAACAATTAAAGCTAATGCCAAAAGCACTAAGATCGAAGTAAAGATTTTCATAAGGCTGTTTGTTTGTCTAAAATAATAAAGAATAGCTTTTGAGCTGTATTTTAGAATTTTATAGAACAAATTTATGAAAATATCCTTTAGACGAACAAACCTTTAACATTAGCTGCAAATAATTTAACAGCTATTGCCAGTAAAATTACCCCAAATGTCTTCCGCACTACACCCAGGCCATTTTCTCCTAATAAGTTTTCAATCTTTCGGGATGATTTTAAAACAATGTATACCAATATAATATTCAGTAAAATGGCAATGATAATATTAATGGTATGAAACTGTGATCGTAACGAAAGCAAGGTAGTCATTGTCCCTGCCCCGGCGATTAACGGAAACGCCAACGGAACGATAGATGCTGAACCGGGTTCTTCGTCACGATAAATGCGAATACCTAAAATCATTTCCAAAGCCAGAAAAAACAGTACAAAAGATCCTGCAACCGCAAATGAGTGAACATCAATACCTATAAGGTTCAGTAGGCCTTCTCCAACAAAAAGAAAAACGATCATAATTGCACCGGCAACAATCGAAGCTTTCTCAGATTCGATGTGTCCGACTTTTGCTCTCAGATTGACAATAATTGGAATTGATCCAACAATATCAATTACAGCAAAAAGTACCATACTAACGGTGACAATTTCTTTAAAGTCAATTTCTAACATATCATGTTGATTTTAAGTGCTTAAAAACTGGTGCAAAAGTAGATAATAAAGTTAGGTGTTTTTTCAATACGATGTATTTTTGTTATAAAAACACGTTTTTTGGTTTAAAAAAGAAATATTTATAACAAATAATGGTTTAGTCGCAAGGATTCGCAATGATTTATGCAAAGTTTGCAAGAGAGAAAACTCATAAAGTTTTGCGATTTTTGTGTAAACCTCTGGGTGGTTTGCGGTTAAATATTAGAGTGGTTTATCTACTTTCTTTAACTATCTTTGCACTTTATAAATTTCAGTATTTCATTATCATGTTTCAGTTAGGGAAAACCATTATTTCAGAAGATATTCTTGAAAAAGAATTTGTGTGCAACTTGTCAGCTTGTAAAGGGGCTTGCTGTGTAGACGGAGATGCCGGTGCACCTTTAAGCGAAGCAGAGACCAAAATAATGGAAGAGATTTATCCGAAAGTGAAACCTTTTTTGCGTAAAGAAGGAATTGCGGCAATTGAAGCACAGGGAACCTGGGTAAAAGGAACCGATGGAGATCTCGAAACACCGTTAATCGACAATAAAGATTGTGCATACGTTATTTTTGATGGTAAAACCGCTCTTTGCGGAATCGAACAAGCCTATAACCAGGGAATTGTGGACTGGAAAAAACCTGTTTCCTGTCATTTGTACCCAATCCGTGTAAAAGATTTTACAGAGTTTGCAGCTGTGAATTACGATAAATGGGATATTTGTGATGATGCCTGTTCTTTGGGTAAAGAATTAGAGGTTCCTGTGTATAAATTTGTCAAAGAAGCGCTTATTCGTCGCTTTGGTGAAGACTGGTATATGGAACTCGAAAAAGTCGCTGAAGAGCTAAAAAATAGTTGATAAAAGATATAAAAAAGACTTGATAATAACGTGTATTTTTTACACCTGTTTTAACTCAAAAAATAAAATTTTTAACTCAAAAAAAACTTTTTAAAACAATCTTAAATTCCTTGTTTCTTATTTTAAAAAGTCTATATTTTACGGGGCTTTAGGCGTAAACTTGTTTTTTAAATAACTGTTTTTCAGCTATTTATATATTGTCTGAAAAAGGTTTCAATTTTTATCTTTGTTAAAAACTACGCTCGATTGTGAATAAGTTTGGCTTTTATTTTTGGGTATAAATGACAACCTTTGTGATCGTTCTGAATAAGGGGAAATTCATTATAAAAATTAAACAAAAATACAATGTCACAAGTTGAACCAATTTTACAAGAAAACAAGAATCGTTTTGTTATTTTTCCAATTAAACATCATGATATTTGGGAATGGTATAAGAAAATGGAAGCTAGTTTCTGGACTGCCGAAGAAATCGATTTACACCAGGATTTGACAGATTGGAACAACAAATTAAGTGATGACGAAAGGTATTTTATCAAACACATTTTAGCATTCTTTGCTGCTTCTGACGGAATCGTAAATGAAAACCTTGCCGAGAATTTTGTAAATGAAGTTCAATATGCGGAAGCTAAATTTTTCTATGGCTTCCAGATTATGATGGAAAATATTCACAGTGAAACCTATTCTCTTTTAATTGATACCTACGTAAAAGATGAAGCAGAAAAAGCAGAATTATTTAATGCTTTGGAAGTTTTTCCTGCCATTGCCAAAAAAGGGGAATGGGCTTTAAAATGGATTGAGTCTGATTCGTTTGCTGAAAGACTGATTGCTTTTGCAGCAGTTGAAGGCATTTTCTTCTCAGGAGCTTTCTGTTCTATTTACTGGTTGAAAAAACGTGGTTTAATGCCAGGTTTGACTTTTTCTAATGAGTTGATTTCTCGCGATGAAGGTGTACATTGTGATTTTGCGGTGCACTTGCATAATCATCATTTAATAAACAAAGTCCCAAAAGAAAGAATCAAAGAAATCATTGTTGATGCTTTAAATATCGAAAGAGAATTTGTAACAGAATCTCTTCCGGTAAGTTTGATTGGAATGAATGCAACTTTGATGACGCAATATTTAGAGTTTGTTGCAGACAGATTATTAGTAGAATTAGGCTGCGAGCGTGTATATGGATCAGCAAATCCGTTTGATTTCATGGACATGATCTCTCTTCAGGGGAAAACCAATTTCTTTGAAAAACGTGTTGCCGAATATCAAAAATCAGGTGTAATGAATACAGACAGTGATGCGCAGAAGATTTCGTTTGATGCAGATTTTTAGAGCAAACTGTATTTTAGTGGTTACCACGAACACTAACAGACAATAAAATTAAGAAACAAAAGTTTCTATTAATATAGAATTTTTTAAGATTGGATCTCATTCCCAAATCGAAGATCCAGTTTCATTTTTACGTTTTTTTCATCTGTATTTTAGATTGAAGAACAGACAACCATGGGGATTTTACAATTCTCAGAAAAAATAAATAATTTAAAACACACAATGTTTAAGTCCCGGAATTTGTTTTCCGGTGTCTTTCATTTTTTCAATAACTATTAAAAAAGTAAGCTTATGTATGTAGTAAAAAGAGATGGCCACAAAGAGCCTGTAATGTTTGATAAGATTACAGAAAGAATCAAAAAATTGTGTTACGGGCTTAATGAACTTGTTGATCCTGTTAAGGTAGCTATGCGCGTTATTGAAGGATTGTATGACGGAGTTTCTACATCTGAATTAGATAATCTTGCAGCAGAAACAGCAGCTTCTATGACTATTGCACATCCTGATTATGCACAATTAGCAGCTCGTGTGGCAATTTCAAACCTGCATTCAAATACTAAAAAATCGTTCTCAGAAACGATGAAAGATATGTATCACTACGTAAATCCAAGAAATGGTCAGGATGCACCATTAATTTCGGATGAAGTATATAAAGTAATTCAGGAAAACGCGGCTTTCTTAGATTCTCATATCATTTACACAAGAGATTTTAATTACGATTACTTCGGTTTCAAAACTTTAGAGCGTTCTTATCTTCTTAAAATAAACGGAAAAATTGTTGAGCGCCCACAACACATGTTAATGCGTGTTTCTGTTGGAATCCATTTAGACGATTTAAAATCGGTTATTGAAACGTACGATTTAATGTCTAAAAAGTATTTCACGCATGCGACACCAACATTGTTCAATGCCGGAACCCCGAAACCACAAATGTCTTCCTGCTTCCTTTTGGCTATGCAGGATGATAGTATAGATGGTATTTACGATACATTAAAACAAACAGCAAAAATTTCCCAGTCAGCCGGAGGAATTGGTCTTTCTATTCATAACGTTCGTGCTACAGGATCGTACATTCGTGGTACAAACGGAACTTCAAACGGAATCGTACCAATGTTAAGAGTATTCAACGATACGGCTCGTTACGTAGATCAGGGTGGTGGAAAACGTAAAGGTAGTTTTGCGATTTACATCGAAACCTGGCATGCTGACATTTTCGATTTCTTAGATTTAAAGAAAAATACAGGAAAAGAAGAAATGCGTGCAAGAGATTTATTCTTCGCCATGTGGACATCCGATTTGTTTATGAAACGTGTTCAGGAAGATGGGGCGTGGACCTTAATGTGTCCAAATGAATGCCCGGGACTTTATGATGTTTACGGTGAAGAATTCGAAGCATTGTATACGGACTATGAATTCCAGGGAAAAGGAAGAAAAACAATCCGTGCCCGCGAATTATGGGAGAAAATTCTCGAATCTCAAATCGAGACCGGAACACCATATATGTTATACAAAGATGCAGCAAACCGTAAATCGAACCACAAAAATTTAGGAACCATCCGTTCTTCAAACTTGTGTACGGAGATTATGGAGTTTACCTCTAAAGATGAAATCGCAGTTTGTAACTTAGCTTCTATTTCGTTGCCAATGTTTATTGAAAACGGGAAATTCGATCACGAAGCCCTTTACAATGTTACCAAACGTGTAACCCGTAACCTGAATAAAGTAATTGATAGAAACTACTATCCGGTAAAAGAAGCAGAGAACTCTAACTTCCGTCATCGTCCGGTAGGATTAGGAGTGCAAGGTCTGGCTGATGCTTTTATCCTGTTGCGTATGCCATTTACAAGCGATGAAGCTAAAAAACTGAATCAGGAAATTTTCGAAACCTTATACTTTGCAGCCGTAACCGCTTCTATGGAAATGGCAAAAGAAGAAGGGCCATATTCTACATTTGAAGGTTCTCCAATGTCAAAAGGGGAATTCCAATACAATATGTGGGGAATGAAAGATGAAGAATTATCAGGCCGTTGGGACTGGGCATCTTTAAGAAAAGAAGTGGTAGAACATGGAGTTCGTAACTCATTGTTAGTAGCGCCAATGCCAACAGCTTCAACTTCTCAAATTCTTGGAAACAACGAAGCTTTCGAGCCTTATACTTCAAACATTTATACGCGTCGTGTATTGTCCGGAGAATTTATCGTAGTAAACAAACATTTATTGCATGATTTGGTAGAAAGAGGTTTGTGGAACGAAACATTGAAACAAGAAATCATGCGCCATAACGGATCGGTTCAAAATATTGATGTGATTCCGCAAGACTTAAAAGAATTGTACAAAACCGTTTGGGAAATGTCGATGAAAGACATAATCGATATGTCTCGCCAAAGAGGTTATTTTATTGACCAATCGCAATCATTGAACTTGTTCATGCAGGATGCCAACTATTCTAAACTAACGTCAATGCACTTTTACGCATGGCAGTCAGGTTTAAAAACCGGAATGTATTACCTAAGAACAAAATCTGCGGTTGATGCGATTAAGTTTACCTTAAACAACGACAAAAAACAAGAATCTCCAACTCTGGTTGCAGAAACCGAAGAAATCTCAGTTGAGGATTATAAAGCAATGCTTTTAAAAGCACAAGCCGCTGGTCCTGAAGATTGTGAGATGTGTGGGTCTTAATTTTTTAGAATAAAGAAGATAGAATAAAGAGAAAAGATTTATTCTGAGTAATAGAAAGCAGTTATTGTAATGATAGCTGCTTTTTTTTATTTCAATTTTTTATCCATAATCTTTGTCATTCCGAGGAACGAGGAATCTTCGCAAGAAACTCGACAAAGATTGATGATTTGTATTGCAGAGTTTCTTGTGAAGATGCTTCCTCCGTCAGGATGACAAAACGGTGAGAAAAATCATTAAGGATTAATAACTGCAAGTTCCACAAGTATTTTATGATTGATAAACTTTGAAAATAGTAATTTCAATCAAACAAATTGTTCAAAAAATCCAAATCTGGATTAAGAGTTTTAATTAACTCAATTTTTTTATTTCTACTCCAGCCTTTTATTTCTTTTTCACGACTAATAGCTTCTTGAATCCAAGTAAATTTTTCATAATACAATAAAAACTCAACTTTATATTTTGAAGCAAAACTTTTATTTCCATCAGTAATATTTTCTTTATGCTGAATTAAACGAATTTTTAAATTGTTGGTTACTCCAGTATAGAAAACAGTTTTTGATTTGTTTGTTATAATGTAGATGTAATAAGTATGGTAGCCTTCGTATATTAGCATGGCAAATTTTTTTAAATCACAAATAAAGAAAGATTTTTCTTGTTTTAAATGCGTTTTACTAAAAAATATGTGAACCTATTGGTGCGGAGTTTCTTGCGAAGATTCCTCGTTTCTCGGAATGACAAGTTTCATGAGAAAATTTTTGTTTTACAATAGTTAACAGCTTTTAAATCTTGATAATGGTTTAGGTTATTTGAATTAAACCTTTTCAAAAATCAAAAGTCTTACTTTAAACAAATCTCTTTGTTATGAAAAAAAGCAATCTTTGGTCGTTACGATTGGGCTTCTCCGGAAAGCAAGCCACTAAAATTGAAAAAATAGGATTAGAAAAGTTTCTAAAGCGATCTTATGATATAAAGTTCGATACTCAACTTCCTGCTTTTTTAAAAGAAGACCCCAGGACAATTGCTGAATACAAAGAATCACGTCAACTGATTAAGAATCTCGATCCTGAAGAAAAAAAGAAAATCCAGAAAAGAGAAAACCAAACTACTACTGAATTTAAAAAATGGTGGATTGCCAAAATGCAAACCGATGAATTTCCGCTACGCGAAAAAATGGTTTGTTTCTGGCACAATCATTTTGTAGCAACTTCTCAAAAAGTAAAAATCAATTACTGGATTTACCAGCACAACATGATTTTACGGGAGAATGCTTTTGGAAATTTCAAGGAAATGACCAAAAAGATCGTAAAATCGAACGCCATGATTAAATACCTGGATAATGTCGATAATAAAAAAGGCAAAATCAATGAAAATTTAAGTCGGGAATTACTAGAACTATTCACGATCGGAATCGGGAATTATACCGAAGAGGATATTAAAAACGGTGCAAGAGCCTTGGCAGGATTAAATTATGGTGATGAAGAAGCTGTTTACAGAAAAAATTTAGAAGATAACAGCAATAAAACTTATTTCGGAAGAACGGGAAACTGGAAAGCCGATGATTTAGTTGATATTATTTTCGAACAAAAAAACATTCCGTATCTCATTACTCGAAAAATCCTGAAGTGGTTTCTTTACGATAATCCATCAGAAGAATCTGTTAAATATTATGGCGATTATTTTCGAAAAGTAAATTTTGAAATCGAACCGTTGCTTACTAAAATTTTTACCGAAGAATACGTCAAAGATACTTCCGGAAAAAAAATCAAAGATCCACTGGTTTATATTTCACAGCTTATTGACGAACTCAAATTAAAAGATTATGATGAGACCATGATTATCGCCTTTTTAAAGCAACAAAGAATGGATTTGTACAACCAGATCAATGTGAAAGGCTGGGATGGAGGGAATTCATGGCTTACCTCGCAAGTCTATCTGCAGCGAAACAATACTTCGGATTTGCTTTGCAGCGGAAGGAAACTTTCAAAAAAAGTACTCAATTCGATGAATAATGAAAACCCGAAACCTAAATTAGAATTGGAGAAAAGAGAGGTAAAAGTTGAATTTGACGCAAACGGAAATAATAAAACCATCATAGCCGAATTGTCAAACAGATTGTTGTTTAATGTAAACGAATCCATGCAAAAAGACATGGAAAATTTACTGAAATATGATTTTGATCCTAAAAATCCTAATGCCAATTATGCAGTTGTTCGTTTGTTTAATTATATCACCAAGTTACCGGAATATCAGTTGATTTAAAAAGCTATTATTATGAACAGAAGAAATTTTTTAACGTTAACAGGGACGTTTACCGGAGGAATGCTGGTGCTTCCAAGTTTTTTACATGCTTTTGGTGCTCAGGATAATTTGATTATAGGCGAACAATGTCTGGTTTTTGTTCAACTTAACGGAGGAAACGACGGACTGAATACTTTTATTCCTTATGAAGATCCTTTGTATTATGATTTCAGAACTAAAATTGCTCTAAATAAAGATATCGTTGTAGGTAAAAATAAAGGGATGGCTTTTCATCCTGCCTTAAAAGATTTTGCACAAATGCAGCAAAACGGAGATTTAACGGTAATCCAGAATGTGGGTTATCCGGAACCGGTTCGTTCGCATTTTCGCAGTCAGGAAATTTGGCAAACGGCTGCAGATTCCAATAAATATATTAATGAAGGCTGGTTAGGACGTTATTTGGATTTGCAATGTCACGATCATCAGCCAACAGCCGGAATCAATCTGGATTCGATAGATAATCTGGCATTAAAAGGAATGGAGCCGAATACAATTACGGTAAAAGACCCGGATCGTTTTAAGGTGAAATCAAATAAGGAAAATGAAAAACTATCCGATAATCCGCAATTGGATTTCGTTCGAAAAATTGCCAATTCGGTTGTGGAAGGTTCGGATGATATTCAGAATGCCCTGAAACAATCGAAAACCGAAATTAGTTATCCAAAAACAGGGTTATCTAAAAATCTGGAATGGATTGCCCGATTGTTAAAAGGAAATCTGAATTCGAAAGTGTATTACACATCGCTTAACGGATTTGATACGCACGACAATCAGCTTTCTATTCATGAGCGAAGATTAACAGAATTAAATGATGCGTTATTTAGTTTTTATAACGATCTGAAACAGGCACAATTGCTTCAAAACGTTACAATCGTGGTGTTTTCTGAATTTGGAAGACGTGTAAAAGACAACGGAAGCGGAACCGATCACGGAACTGCAGCTCCAATGTTTGTGATTGGAGGAAGTAATAAAGGAACAATTCTGGGCAATAACCCAAATTTAGCCGATTTGGATAACGGCGATTTAAAACACCAAATTGATTTTAGGTCGGTATACGCTTCTTTGTTACAGCAAAAAATGAGTTTTGATTATTCTAAAATCGGAATTAAAAATAATCCGGTTTCAGGATTGTTTTAATTTTTTCAGGAGCTATTCCCGCTGTACGTTTCAATCTTTTGTGCCGAACCCCGGCACAAAAGGATTTTCACTTCCATCGGGGCTAAAAAGATTCTCGTTTCAAAATAAAATTTGTCTAAATTTGTAATATCAATTAAATAAAAAGGATATGGAAATTAAAAATTTATCTAAATATAGTGATGCCGAGAAAATTGTTTTGGCAGAACAATTGTGGGATAGTGTTTCCAAAAAAGATTTAGAAATCTCTGATGATGTGAAAAATGAATTGGATATTCGAATCAAAAACTTAGAAGAAGGAAAAACAGAGTTATACTATTGGGATGAGGTTAAAAGCCATTTGAGCCTTTCTAAATAATTTCTTTTGATTTTTTTGTCATTTCGACGGAGGAGAAATCACACAAGTAGCTCCGTCCATAAAGTTGCCAACCTTTGTCGAATTGCATATGTGATTTCTCCTCCGTCGAAATGACAATATTGAGGAATAAATACAAATGGTTCGCATAATCTCTTTCAAAACCAATTGTAAAAATCTCATTTCAAGTCTGATTTATTAAAATATAATACAAAACAGCTTTAATTTGTTAAGAAATCCTTTTTTGTTTCATAAAATGCAATATTTTTTTTGGTGCATTTAAAATAATTTATACATTCGCACAGAATTTGAAAAATAACACAAACAAAATGGCAACTAACCGTTTTTATTTTAGCAACAACTTTTATTTCTTCTTTAGTAGAAGTTAGGATTGTGCTATGGTTATTTGAAATAAAATTTAAGACAAATAAAACTAATATACAATCCTGATGAAAATCAGGATTTTTTTTTGACTATATGACAACTAAAATTGCAATACAGGGCATCAAAGGTTCTTTTCACCATCAGGTAGTGAAAGAATATTTTTCTGAAAACGTGGATATTGATGAATGTCTGTCTTTTGAAGAATTAGTAGACAGCCTTATTGCCGGAAAATCAGATCAGGCAGTTATGGCAATCGAAAATTCGATTGCAGGACCAATTATTCCGAATTATGCTTTGATTGACAAGAATAATTTGCACATTATTGGAGAACATTATTTAAGCATTCACCAAAATCTAATGGCTTTAAAAGGTCAGAAGATTGAAGATATAAAAGAAGTTCATTCGCACCCGATGGCGTTATTACAATGTATGGATTTCCTGAAAACGTATCCAAACATCAAATTGGTTGAAGATAAAGATACAGCAGAAACGGCCAGAAGAATTCAGGAAAAACAATTAACCGGAATTGCAGCGATTGGGAGTAAAGTAGCTTCAGAAATGTATGATCTGGATATTATTGCTCCGGAGATTCAGACGATCAAAAACAATATGACCCGTTTTGTAATTATTAAAAAACAAAATTCATTTTTACCGGAAAGCGAAATCAACAGGGCTTCCATCAAATTTGAACTCGATCATAAAAGAGGAAGTCTGGCGGCCGTTTTAAATGTAATGAGCGACTGCAAACTGAATTTGACCAAAATCCAGTCACTTCCGAAAATTGAAACGCCCTGGAAATATTCATTTTTCGTAGATGTGACTTTTGAAAGATATGAAGATTACGCAAAAGCAAAAGCATTATTAAATATCATGGCGGAGTATTTTAAAGTACTGGGAGAATATAGAAATACAAAGCCTTTAAGTCAGTCTTAAAGTTGGAAAGTCGAAAGTCATAAAGTCAAAAATAAAAAGAGCCTAAAGCTTACGGCCTAAAGCCTAAAGCATTTTTAATAAAAAATAGAAATGATTACAACAGCAAAAAGATTAGATACAGTTGAAGAGTACTACTTCTCCTCAAAATTGAGAGAAGTGCGCCAACTGATGTCTGAAGGAAAATCGATCATCAATATGGGAATCGGAAGTCCTGATTTGAGTCCGTCGAAAGCGGTAATTGAAGCGGTTGCCTCCGCCATTCAGGACGAGAATGGGCATGGTTATCAGAGTTATCAGGGATTACCGGAAATGAGGCAGGCGATGGCAGATTTTTATAAGGATCAGTTTGGTGTTGTTTTGAATCCGAATAATGAGATTTTGCCTTTGATGGGTTCAAAAGAAGGAATTATGCATATCTCGCTGGCGTTTTTAAATGAAGGCGATCACGTTTTGATTCCGAATCCGGGTTATCCAACTTATACTTCGGTAACCAATCTGGTAGGAGCAGTTCCGGTTTATTATGATTTGAAAGAAGAAAATGCCTGGGAACCTGATTTTGAAGCATTGGAAAAATTAGAGCTGAAGAAAGTAAAAATTATGTGGCTGGGTTATCCGCACATGCCAACAGGAGCCAGAGGAAGTTTAGCGTTATTTGAAAAACTGGTTGCTTTTGCAAAAAAACACAACATATTATTGGTCAATGATAATCCGTACAGTTTTGTTCTGAATGACAATCCGATGAGTTTATTGCAGGTGGATGGAGCAAAAGAAGTGGCTTTAGAATTAAATTCATTAAGCAAAACGTTCAACATGGCAGGCTGGAGAGTCGGCATGGTTTTAGGAAATCCTGAAATTATCGATGCAGTTCTAAAAGTAAAAAGCAACATGGACAGCGGGATGTTCTACGGGATTCAGAAAGGTGCCATCGCCGCTTTAAAATGTGATAAATCCTGGTTTGAAGACAATAATAAAATTTACAGACGCCGCAGGGAATTAACTGAAAAGCTGGCAGAAAAATTAGGCTGTAAAGTGTATAAAGAAGGAGTCGGGCTTTTTGTCTGGGCAAAACTTCCTGAAGGGATAGAATCAGCAGAAAAGTTCATTGACGAAATATTATATGAGAAGCATATTTTCATAACGCCGGGAACTATTTTCGGAAGCAATGGAGAAGGATATATCAGGTTTTCGTTGTGTGTAAAAGAGGAAAAAGTACAAGAAGCAATAGATAGGTTTTAAGGCTAAGACTTCCTGCAAGGTTTTCAAAACCTTGTAGGTATGAGTTTGAAGGTCTAAAATTGGAAACCTACAAGGTTTTGAAAACCTTGCAGGAGATCTAAAGGTCTTAAAAAACAAGAAGCCCTAGCCCTGATAGAAGTGGAAATCCTTTTTTGCCGGGGTTCGGCGGAAAAGATTGAAGCGAATAGCAGGAAATAGCTACTAATTAATAATAAATTATGAAAGTATACGTAATAGGAATAGGATTAATAGGCGGTTCGATGGTGTTAGACATCAAAGGGCGTTATCCTGAGGCGATTATTTTCGGGATTGACAATAACGACAAACACGTGCAGGAAGCTATTGATTTGGGTGTTGTCGATCAGGAAGGGAAAATGGAGGATCTGGCAAAAGCTGATTTTGTAATCGTTTCGGTTCCGGTAGATGTGGCAATGATCGTTTTACCAAAAGTACTGGATTTGGTTGGAGAGAAAACAATTGTTTTTGAAGTGGGATCGACCAAAAAGCCAATTTGTGAAGCAGTTGCCAATCATCCGAAAAGGAGAAACTTTATTGCGACACATCCGATTGCCGGAACAGAGTTTTCGGGGCCATCGGCAGCAATAAGAGGATTGTTTCAGGGGAAAACGAATATTATCTGTGAAGTGGAAAAGACCGCTTTTAAATTGCAGGAAAAGGCATTGAATCTTTTCAGTTCAATCGGGATGAGGATTCGTTATATGGATCCGGTTTCGCACGACAAACACATTGCTTACGTTTCGCATTTGTCGCACATTAGCTCGTTTATGCTTGGAAAAACGGTTATGAACAAAGAGAAAGACGAACAGGATATTTTTGATATGGCGGGAAGTGGATTTGAAAGTACGGTTCGTCTGGCAAAAAGTTCGCCGGCAATGTGGACACCTATTTTTAAACAGAATAAAGAACACGTTCTGGAAACCTTAGAAGAATATATTGCAAATCTGAGCCGGTTTAGGGATTTGTTGAAAGAAGAAGATTATAACGCCATTTTTGAAGAAATGGAAAGCACAAATAAAATAAAAGAGATATTAAACGGATTAACAATTAAAAAGTAAATTAGAATAAGATGGAAAATAAGAAAGAAATGAGAAAGTGGTTAGAAGATTTCAATTTAGATCACCCACTTGTGATAGCTGGACCTTGTAGTGCAGAAACGGAAGATCAGGTTTTGAAAATTGCTCACGAATTGAAAGATTCAAAAGTTAGCGTATTCAGAGCCGGAATCTGGAAACCAAGAACACGTCCGGGAGGATTTGAAGGTGTTGGTGAAATCGGATTGAAATGGTTACAAAAAGCAAAAGCTGAAACGGGTTTATTAATGGGAACAGAAGTTGCAACTGCAGCGCACTGTAAACTTGCTTTAGAACATGATATCGATGTATTATGGGTTGGAGCTCGTACAACGGCAAACCCTTTTGCGGTTCAGGAAATTGCTGATACTTTAAAAGGAACTGATAAAATCGTTTTGGTAAAAAATCCTGTAAACCCTGATTTGGCTTTATGGCTTGGTGGTGTTGAGCGCTTACACATGGCCGGAATCGAGAAATTAGGAGTTATTCACAGAGGTTTTTCTACATACGAGAAAACAAAATACAGAAACATTCCGGAATGGCAGATTGCTATCGAATTGCAAAATAAATTCCCTGATTTACCATTAATCATCGATCCATCTCACATTACCGGAGATCGTAAAATGATTTTTGAAGTAACGCAAGAGGCTTTAGATTTAAACTACGATGGTATGATTATCGAAACGCACTTCGACCCGGACAACGCCTGGTCTGATGCTGCGCAGCAAGTGACACCAGACGCTTTGAAACAAATCATTAAAGATTTGACTATCAGAAAAACGGATGATACTACAGATGAGTACAGTTCAAAAATGACTAAATTAAGAGCTAATATCGATGTTCTTGATGCTAACTTATTAGAGCTTTTAGGAAAACGTATGAAAGTAGCTGACGAAATTGGTCAGGTGAAAAAAGATGCCAACGTAGCGATTCTTCAAAACAATCGTTGGAATGAAATCTTAGGGAAAATGATTTTGGAAGGTGAGAAAAAAGGTCTTACTGAAGAGTTTGTTTTGAAAATGTTCAAAGCAATTCACCAGGAAAGTATTGGTCACCAGGAAAAAATATTGAATGCATAAATTGTATTAAACCATATAAGTGGTATAAGTTAATTTAAGTTTTTGTAAAGCTTGTTGTTGATTTTTATTATATCACAGGTGTGATTTAGATAATTAAAATAGAATCTCCATCCCTTTGACAAAAGGGTTGGGGATTTTTTTATGAAATTAATTTACACTCCTTCCAACCTTTTTGATTTTTTTGTCCTCTATATCACTATACAACCTTAACTTTCGTATCATGAAATCAAAAATGTGTTTATTTAAGTCAGAAATTTTTCAGGGAAGCCTGAAATTGCTATTTTACTTTTTGCTTTTTTTAGGAGTAAAAACTTTTGCACAAAGTCCCGAACTGACAGTAAAAGGAGAGGACGCTGAAAAAGTCAGAATGAGTCAGTTGCTTGTTAATGTTAAGGTAGTTGGAAATATAGCCTACACTACTGCCGAAATGCATTTTTTTAATTCGGGCAGTCGCCAGATGGAAGCGGAACTTATTTTTCCGTTACCCGAAAATGTTTCGGTTTCGAGATACGCTATTGATATTAATGGCAAAATGCGGGAAGCGGTTCCGGTAAATAAAAATAAAGGGAAACAGGTTTTTGAAGCTATCGAACATCGTCGTGTTGATCCGGGGTTGTTGGAAAAAGTAGATGGGAATAATTTCAGAACCCGAATTTATCCGTTAATGCCAAATGGTGAACGAATTGTTATTATTAGTTATGAAGAAGAGCTTTCTGCTTTCGATAAAAATAATCTGGCATATCAGTTGGTGAGCCGTTATCCTAAAGAGCTGGATAAATTTGAAATCAATGTTTCGGTTTTGGGAGCTTCGGCTTCACCAACTATAGCCGAAAATTCGGGAGAAGCCATTGCTTTTTCAAAATGGAACCAATCTTTTCAGACTTCACTAAAAAAGGAAAATTACCAGCCTTCCGAAAAACTAATTTTTAAGATTCCGATTCAGCAAAATATTCCAGGCGTCGTGATGCAGAATGTAGGAGGTCAGCATTATTTTTATGGAAATACTTTTATTGAAGGAAATAAAGTAGCTAAAAAAACACCCGCTTCAATTGGCTTGATTTGGGATAATTCGCTAAGCTGTCAGACAAGAGATTTGAAAAAAGAACTGGATTTACTGAATGCTTATTTTCAAAAAATCAAGAATACGAAAGTGACTTTATACTTTTTAAATTACACTTTTGAAAAACAAAAAGAATATGTGATTTCGGATGGAAACTGGTCAGAATTAAAATCGGTTTTACAAAATGTAAAGCATGATGGAGGAACCCGTTTTTCTCAAATAAATTGTATCGGGCATGATGAATATTTGTTTTTCTCAGATGGATTATCTTCCTTGAGTCAGAATATGTTGTCAAAAACTAAAAATCCGGTTTATACGATTGCTTCTTCGGCGTCTGCGGATTTTGCTTTTTTGAATTTTTCATCCATGCAAACCGGAGGAAATTTCATCAATCTGAATCAATTGAATGTAGAAAATGCTCTGGATAAATTGGTAAACAATAATTTGAAGTTTTTAGGAATAAAAGAAAATTTTACGGTAACGGATTTATTTCCGTTGGAAGGAACTTCGGTTTCGGGAAGTTTTAGTTTTTCAGGGATTTCTCTGAATCCGAAAAACGAAATTACACTTTTGTTTGGTTATGATAATGAAGCTATTTTGGAAAGAAAAATAACTTTAGATGCTTCGGTTCAAAGCACGACTGATGTTAATATTGAGAAACTTTGGGCACAGAAAAAAATTGCCAGCCTTGATTTGCAATATGCTAAAAATGCAGAAGAAATTGAACTATTAGGGAAGAAATATGGCATTATAACCAAAAACACTTCGCTGATTGTCTTGGAAGATATTCGGGATTATATTTTGTATGATATTATTCCGCCAGCAGAATTGCGTGCAGAATTTGACAGAATCAAAAAGCAGGAGCATGATACCAATCTCGCTAAACAAAAAAACAACTGGGAAAATATAGACAGCTATTTTGAAGGATTAAATTCTTGGTGGGAAAAAGATATAAAATATGTGGTTCCAAAAGTTTTGCCAAAGTCTAAGAAAAAGAAAGGGGTGGTTTATGAAACGATTAAGAGTGATCCGGATGCTGTTTTGACTGTTGATGAACCAGTTGGATCGGGACCTGTTTCTGAGATTGTCCAAGATAATTCAGTTGCTTCGCCTCCTCCTGCTCCAAAAGTTGATCAGGTTTTATTTGTAGCACCTACGGTTGTGAAATCTGAAGAGGTTTACAGAGACGGTGATAAACAAACGAATGTATTAAAAGAAGTAGTTGTGACGGGTTATGCCTCAATGAAAAAATCAGACCTTACAGGTTCAGTACAATCAGTTTCTTATGTTCCGGAAAGAACTATAGCACCAGGACTTTCAAATAATGTAATACAAACACTTGCGGGTAAAGTTGCCGGAGTGGAAGTAGAAGAGGCATCAAATAATAGTATAAGAATAAGAGGGAATTCCACAGTTGCAAATCAGCCTTTAATAATTGTAAATGGAGAAGTTTATCAAGGTAAAATAGAAGATCTAAATAAAGATGATATTGCTTCAATTAATGTTTTAAAAGATGCTTCTACAACTGCTATTTATGGGAGCAGGGCGTCAAATGGAGTGATAATGGTTACTACTAAAAATGGTAATACAATTCAAAACGAAACCAAAACATGGAACCCGGACAGATTATATTTAAAAGCTTTGTCATCGGCACCAAAAGAAAAACAATATGATTTGTATTTCGAATTGAGAAAATCTCAGGAGAGAAACCCGAGTTTTTATTTTGACGTGGCGCACTTTTTCTATAATCAGGGAGATGTAAAAAAAGCACTGCAGGTAATCAGTAATATTGCAGATCTAGGATTAGAAAATCATCAGCTTTATAAAACATTGACCTATACTTTGCGCCAATGGAAGGATTTTGAAGATGCGTCATTTACAGCGAAACAAGTTGCTAAATGGAGAGCTCATGAACCTCAAAGTTTAAGGGATTATGCACTGGCTTTGGAAGATGCAGGTAACTATCAGGAAGCTTTTGATCAATTGGTAAAAGCTTTGGAAGTGAATTATTATGGAGAAATGAGCGGACAATATCAAGGGGTTGAAGATATTATTCTGATGGATATTAATCGTTTGATGACAGAGCATACAGGTTTGGATTCCGGTAAATTAGATAAAAAGTATCTTCAGAAAATGCCGGTAGATATCAGGGTAATAATGAACTGGAATCTGATGGACGTCGATTTAGATTTGCATATTATTGAACCAACTGGAGAAGAATGTTACTACAGTCATACAGCAACTGAAGCCGGAGCAAGATTTTCAAAAGATTTTACGCAAGGGTATGGACCAGAACAATATTTAATTCGAAATGCCGTGAAAGGGAAATACCAAATCAAGACGAATTATTATGGAGAAAGAGAATTAACAGAAAGTGGTCCAGCAACAGTTATGGTTGAAATTTATACCACTAAAGCAGGGAAAACCACTAAAGTTTTAAAAACAATTCAGTTAGGAAAAATTAAGGAGAATGAAGTTTTAGCTGAAATTGTTTGGTAAGGTTGTGCTGATTCAGACTAAGTTTTTAATTTTAAAAGGCGAAGTTGCGTTGTTCAATTCTAAAAACGTAATTTTGCCTTTTAAAATCTTAAATTTGAATGACAGGACTCGTTTATAAATCTACAGGAAGCTGGTACACCGTAAAATCTGAACAAGGGGATTTTATAGAATGCCGTATGAAAGGGAAGTTCAGGATGAAAGGCATTAAAAGTACCAATCCTATAGCTGTAGGCGATGTAGTCGATTATGAACTCGAAGAAACCTCTGATGCTTTGACGGGGACGATTCATACGATTCACGAAAGAAAGAATTATATCGTCCGTAAATCGGTTAATCTTTCTAAACAAATTCATATTATTGCCTCGAATATTGATCAGGTTTTTTTACTGGTTACGATTGATAATCCGCCAACAACGACAAGTTTTATTGACCGGTTTTTGGTTACTGCAGAGGCATACGGGATAGAGGCCATTCTTGTTTTTAATAAAATCGATACTTTAACAGAACAAACTTTAGACGATCAACTTTATTTGCAGCATATTTATTCTGAAATTGGGTATAAATGCCTCAGAATTTCATCTACAGAAAATAAAGGTGTCGATAAGCTGAAAGAAATGATGACGGGTAAAGTAAGTATGTTCTCCGGACATTCGGGAGTTGGGAAATCAACTCTGGTTAATGCGATGGAACCAAGTCTTCACTTAAAAACTACTGTTATCTCAGAACAAAGCAAACAAGGTCAGCATACCACCACTTTTGCAGAAATGTATGATTTGTCTTTTGATGCCCGGATTATTGACACGCCTGGAATCAAAGGATTCGGAATCGTTGACATGGAAAAAGAAGAAATCAGCGGATACTTTCCGGAATTCTTCAAGCTAAAAGATCAATGCAAATTTAACAATTGCCTGCATAAAGAAGAACCTCATTGTGCCATAAAAGCAGCATTGGAAAAAGATGAAATTGCCTGGTCACGTTATAACAGTTACCTTAAAATTCTTGAAGGTGATGATGAGCATTATCGTACCGATACCTATGGAGAAGACAGAGCTGCAAGTGATGAAACCAGGAACCAGAAATAAAAAATAGTCTAAAGTCAAATGTCTTAAAGTCCTAAAGTGAGATTTTAGACTTTTCAACTTTATGACTTTCAAACTTATGACTAAAATATGAAAGTTGTTCTTCAAAGAGTTTCTCAGGCATCTGTAACGGTTGATTCTAAAATTGTTGCTGATATTAAAAAAGGATTGTTGGTTTTAGTCGGAATTGAAGATGCGGATACTCAGGAAGATATTGACTGGCTAGTTGGGAAAATTATTAAAATGAGAATCTTTGGCGATGAAAATGATGTTATGAACTGCTCAGTTCAGGATATTAAGGGAGACATTATTGTGGTAAGTCAGTTCACACTGCACGCTTCTACTAAGAAAGGAAACCGTCCTTCGTACATAAAAGCTTCAAAACCAGAATTTGCCATTCCGATGTATGAGAGTTTTGTAAAAACTTTAGAAAAAGAATTCAATAAAAAAATACAAACCGGAATTTTTGGTGCCGATATGAAAGTCAGTCTGTTAAATGACGGTCCTGTAACAATTTTAATAGACAGTAAAAACAGGGAATAAAAACTATTAAACATTTGTTAAGAATTCTGGAAAATACTATATATTTGGCGAAAATACTTACTAATGAAAAATCTTAGTTACGCTTTACTATTCTTTTTATTTACTTTAATTTCCTCAGCTCAAAAAAGTACTTATTTAATCTCAACAATTAAGGACAGTCTCAAAGAAAATGCTAATGCAGTTGTACGTTTGGATCAAATGGATATTGTCATTGTTTCCCAAAGAAGCATGAATATCAAAACACAAAGAGTAGTATCGGTTTTTAATGAAAAAGGATTGAGGGAAATTGATGCCTACCAGCACTATGATAAAACGACCTCAATAAAAACTATTGAAGCCATTGTTTATGATGCATTTGGTAACGAAATCAAAAAGATTAAGCGAAAAGACTTTAGAGACGAAAGCGCTGTAAGTGGCAGTACATTATTTTCGGATAACCGTGTAGTTTATTTAGATTATACTCCTGTTTCATATCCTTTTACAGTTCTTTATAACAGTGAAACCGAAACGTCAAATACTGCTTTTATACCTCAATGGTATTTTTTGGGAGGGTATTACATCAGTGTTGAAAAATGTGTGCTAAATGTCAATTTTCCTGCGGATCTTGGATTCAAAAAGAAAGAGTTTCAGTTTTCAGGATTTAATATTAAAAAAACAGTTGACACTGATACCAAGTTAAGTTATGAAGCAGCTGATATTTTAGCTCAAAAATCAGAAGATCTTAGTCCGTCATCCCGTGATCTTTTTCCACGACTTATGATGGGATTAGAAAAATTTCACTTAGAAGGAGTTGATGGAACAGCTGCAACCTGGGAGGCATTTGGTAAATGGTACGGAGATAAAATACTAACAGGAACAACAGAGTTGCCTGAAGAAACTAAAACTAAAATAAGGGCACTTGTTGGTGATGAAAAAGACCCTGTAAAAAAAGCAAAAGTTATATACGATTATGTTCAGAAAAAATCAAGATATGTAAATATTGCTATTGGTATTGGAGGATGGAAGCCTATGCTGGCAAGTGATGTTGATCGTTTAGGATATGGAGACTGTAAAGCCCTTTCAAATTACACCAAAGCCCTTTTGCAGGTAGTTGATGTTCCGTCATATAATACAATTTTATATGGTGATCGCTATAAATCCAATATTCAGTCTGATTTTGTTTCAATGCAGGGAAATCATATGATATTGGCAGTGCCAAATGGAGATAATTATACCTTTTTAGAATGTACAAGCCAGGATGATCCGTTTGGTTACCAGGGCACTTTTACGGACGATCGTGATGTTTTGGTGGTCAAGCCCGAAGGAGGTGTAATTGTCAGGACTAAAATCTATGAAGACAAAGGCAATACTCAAACAGATAAAGGGATTTATAATATTGATGAAAACGGTAATCTTTCCGGACATATTTCAATAGTTTCTGAAGGTTCTCAATACAGTTCAAAATCCAGTGCTGAAACTTTACAGCCTACAGAAAAAGAAGCACATTATAAGGAGTATTGGAGCAATATCAACAATTTAAAATTAGGGAAAATAACTTTTGCAAATGATAAGCAAAATATTCGTTTTACTGAAGATGTAGAGCTAAGTGCTGTGAATTATGGTGTGATTTCAGCCAATAAAATGATTTTTCCTTTAGATGTATTTAATCAAAGCAAGAGCAATGTGAAACGCATCCGAAATCGTAAAAATCCATTTCAGATTCAACGTGGTTATTTAGATACAGATGAAATTGAGATTAATCTTCCTGTTGGTTTTTCGATTGAATTTCTGCCTTCTAATTTCGAATTAAAAGGGAAATTTGGAGAATATAAGACTGAAATTATCAAAAAAGAAAATAATAAATTGATTTACAAACGCACCATGTTTTTAAATAAGGGGAAATATTCGAATAAAGAGTACGATGAATATCGTCTTTTTATGGAACAGGTTTCAAGAAACGATAATGCCAAAATTATATTAATCAAGAACTAATCAATCAGTCAAAACCCAAACCAAATGAAATTCATTAATTTTTTTAGTTTCTTATTTGTGCTTTTTATTCTTACCCAGGCAAATGCACAGGAATTTAAATTAGGAAAAGTCTCTATTGCAGAATTAGAGCAAAAAACACATCCAAAAGATTCATCAGCAGTAGCAGCAATATTATATAAAAAGGGTACAGCCACCATCGAGTATAATGATCAGGACGGGTTCTTTTTAATGACAAAAGTAGATACACGTATCAAAATTTATAAAAAGGAGGGATATGATTGGGCAAACCAGAGTGTGGTCTATTATATTGGAAGCAATGATTCAAGAGAAAAAGTTGATTTTTCGGATGTCAATACTTTTAATTTAGTAAATGGAAAAGTTGAAAAAACAAAACTGAAAAGTGACGGTGTTTTTAATGAAGAGGTAAATAAATACAGAGCCAGAAAAAAAATTACAATGCCAAATGTAAAAGAAGGTTCTGTATTGGAATTTAGTTACACAATTAGAACATCAAACATTGGAATGATGCGAGAATGGGCTTTTCAAACGAGTATTCCGGTAAATTATTCTGAGTTTGTAACCCAAATTCCTGAATATTATATTTTTAATGTCAGACAAAAGGGATATGTGTTTCCTAAAGTTACTCCAGAAAAAAACAATAAATCAATCCTGATAAACTCAAAAGAAAGATATTCAACAGGAGGATTTGGAGGAGGTGCAACAAGAACAGAGTATTCTCAGGATAAAATAGATTATATCGAAGCAAAAACTACTTATATCGCTGAAGATTTGCCAGCGATGAAAGAGGAGTCATTTGTTAATAACATAGACAATTATACTTCCAGTTTGGAGCAGGAACTTTCAATGGTTAAGTTTCCGAATAGTCCAATTAAAACTTTTTCTACAGATTGGAATTCAGTAGCGAAGACCATTTATGAGTATGATGATTTTGGTCCTGAATTGAATAAGACAGGATATTTTGAAGACGATTTAAAAGCATTACTTGCAGGAATAACAAAACCTGAAGAAAAAATAGTAGTTATTTTAAATCATGTTAAATCAAATGTTAAATGGGATAAATATTATGGTTACAGTTGTGATAAAGGAGTACGTAAAGCCTATCAGGAAAAATCAGGAAATATTGCAGAGATAAATTTAATGCTTACTGCCATGCTGCGTTATGCAGGATTAACTGCAAATCCGGTTTTAGTTAGTACCAGATCTAACGGAGTGGCATTATTTCCTAACAGAACTGCGTATAACTATGTAATTGCAGCAGTTGAAACAGAGAAAGGATACATTCTCTTAGATGCTTCGGATAAATTTTCTATGCCCAATGTATTGCCATTTAGAACTTTAAATTGGCTTGGAAGATTAATAAGAAAGGACGGAACATCAGAAGAGATTGACCTAATGCCTAAAAAAACATCAAATGATATTGTTTTTTTGACGTATAATATTGATTCAGATGGTAAGGTTACAGGACAAACACGAAGACAATGCAGTGATTATAATGCGATGATCACCAGAGAGAATATATTTGGTATCAAAGAAGATGAGTATTTAGAAAAACTGGAAAACCAAAACAATAAAATAGAGATCAGCGATTATGCAAGAACAAACGAAAAAGAAATCATGATGCCTATTGTAGAAACCTATTCATTTACAGGAAATAATTTATGTGAAGTAATTGGAGGGAAAATTTATTTTAGCCCAATGTTGTTTTTTACCAATGAAAAAAATCCTTTTAATCAGGAAACCAGAGAATATCCAGTTGATTTTGGATTCCCATTTTTGGATAAATACAATATAACAATCAAGATCCCGGATGGATTTACTGTTGAAACATTACCAGTTCCGGCTGTCATGAACATGGAAGATAACTTAGGTTCTTTCAAATTTAATATTGCTGTTAGCGAAAATACACTTCAAATGGTTATTTCACATCAAATTAATGAAGCGATTGTGTCAACACATCAATATGAAATGCTTAAAGAGTATTACAAAGCCATGATTGCAAAAGAAAGTGAGAAGATTGTTTTAAAGAAAATTTAAAAATGACATTGCGTACAATAGTTATTTCAATAGTATTCATTTTTGTTTTTATTAAGACAAAAGCCCAGAATTACGAGTTAGGTAAAGTAACGATTGCTGAATTGGAAGAAAAATTTAACCCCAAAGATACTACAGCTCCTGCAACAATATTATTTAAAAAAGGGAGGACTTTTTTTACGTATAATCTAAAAAGCGGTTTTTCGGCAAATAACGTTTATGAATTTAAAATTAAAATTTATAAAAAAGAAGGACTCAGCTGGGCTAACCAAAAGGTACGATTTTATGTAGGATATGAAGATCTGGATAAGGATAAGGTAGAATTTTCTGACGCGGTAACGTACAATCTTGAAAAGGGATCAATTGTTAAAACAAAACTCAATAATCAGGGAGAGTTTAAGAAAAACGTAAACAAATACTGGAACGAAAGAATTATTACGCTCCCTAACGTTAAAGTTGGTTCTGTCATAGAATATAAATATATTCTGAAATCAGAGAATATTGTTAAACTTCCGGATTTTGACATTCAATACAGGATTCCTGTAAACTATTTCGAATACAAAACAGAAATTCCTGAGTATTATATTTATAAACCAATTTTAATTGGAAACCTGCCTGTAGAATCAGATTTTAAATTAGCCAGCGGTAACCAAAATTATGAAAATGAATATAACCAAAGCAGAACATTGACATATACTCAGATTAATTCCTTTTACTCGGGCAGGAATATTCCGGCTTTGGTTGATGAACCGTATATAAATAATGTAGAGAATTACAAAGGATCTATTAATCAGGAGCTGGAAAGGGTTCGCATGCCGGAACAGCCTGTTAAAGATTATTCGGTTACTTGGGAAGGTGTTGCAACAACAATTTTTAAGGAACAAAAATTCGGAAAAGAACTTACCGAGTTTAATTTTTTAGCAGAGGATGTAAAGCGCTTATTGACCAATGTAGCATCACAAAACGAAAAAATAAATACTATTTTTCAATTCGTTCAAAACAAAATGAATTGGAATGAAGAAAATGGTTATTATACTGATGTAGGTGTTATAAAAGCATATACTGCTCAAACCGGTAATGTAGCCGAAATCAATTTTATTTTAATCAATATGTTGAAATTGGGCGGAATAGTTGCTAATCCGGTTTTGGTAAGTACATTAGAAAATGGCGTACCTGTTTATCCAACAAGAACAGGTTTTAATTATGTTATTGCTGCAGCTGAAATTGATGGAAAGCAAATACTGCTGGATGCTTCTCATAAATTTACAACACCAGGGATTTTGCCTTTAAATGTTTTAAACTGGAAAGGAAGACTTATTAAAAAAGACGGAACTTCAGAAGAAATAGATCTAAATCCTCAAAATGTATCCATTGAAGCTTCTAATGTATTGGCAAAAATAGATAGTTCTGGAAAGATCAAAGGAACAATCAGAGTACAGAAAACAAAATATGAAGCATACAATTTCAGGATTCGTAATACCAATAAAAATCTCGAAAATTATCTTGAAACATTAGAGGAAAAATTAGGAGGAGTGAAAATTTCAGATTATACTGCAGAAAATAAAAATGCAAAATTTTCAGATCCGGTTCTTGAAACATTTAATTTTGTAACAGATAATCAATCAGAAATCATAGGAGGTAAAATATTTATTAATCCTTTATTGTTTTTTACAAAATCCAAAAATCCTTTTACTCAGGAAAAAAGACAAATGGCTATTTATTTTGGATATCCATTACAGGAAAAAATCAATTTGAGCTTACAAATTCCTGATGGATATAGCGTAGAATCAATGCCCAAGCCTGTACGTATCTCGTCTGAAGATAAACAAATAGTATTTTTATTGAATATTGCGAATGAACAAAACAATATTCAAATAACCAGTTCAAGAGAAATAAACAAGAGTACTTTTGCAGCAGATGAATATGAAGTCTTAAAAAATCTTTTTCAGAAAGCGATTATAAGCCAAAATGAAAAAATTGTTCTTAAAAAAATATAACAATGGATTTAAAAAATGCCCAGCTTGACGTAGACACCTGGATAAAGGAACACGGTGTCCGCTACTTTAATGAATTAACCAATATGGCTCAGCTTACAGAAGAAGTAGGTGAAGTTGCCCGGATAATTGCCCGCAGATACGGGGAACAATCCGAAAAAGAAAGTGATAAAAATAAAGATTTAGGCGAAGAACTGGCTGATGTTGTCTTTGTGGTTTTATGTTTAGCCAATCAAACCGGTATTGATTTGCAGGCTGCTTTTGACAAAAAAATGGATTTAAAGTCGGTTCGCGATAAGGATCGCCATAAAAACAACGATAAATTAAAATAATTGTGAAATATCACTCATAAGTTTTGAATTATGAGTTTTGAATTTTGAATTATGAACAGGGAGTGGTAAATTGCGAGCCTGAATTACGGTTCTAATCATTCCTAATTCATAATTTACAACTTACAATTAAAAAAATGAATTTATTACTTCAAACCAATCATAAAAATTTACAAGGTCAAATTGCAGTTACAGGATCAAAAAGCGAAACCAATCGTTTATTATTGTTAAAGGCGCTGTTTCCAAATATAACACTTGCCAATACTTCTAATTCTGATGACAGCGAGGTAATGCAAAAAGCCCTTGTAGGTAGTGACAGGATTGTAGATATTCATCACGCCGGAACAGCAATGAGATTCTTAACAGCATATTTTGCTGTTAACGAAGGGAGCGAAGTAGTGATGACAGGTTCAGGCAGAATGCAGGAACGCCCCATTAAAATTCTCGTGGAAGCTTTGGCACAGTTGGGAGTTGAAATATCTTATGAAAAAGAAGAAGGATATCCGCCAATCAGAATCAAAGGAAAAAAAGTGACCGCTTCAAAAGTAACTTTGGCAGCAAATGTAAGCAGTCAGTATATTTCGGCACTTTTATTAGTGGCTTCAAAATTAGAAAATGGTTTAGAACTTACATTAGAAGGAGAAATTACCTCGGTTCCTTATATCAAAATGACTTTGGCTTTACTGAATGATCTGGATATTCAAACCAGTTTTGAAGGAAATGTAATTAAAGTTTACCCAAAAGAAACTGTTGTTTCCAAAGCAATGGTAGTAGAATCTGACTGGAGTTCTGCTTCCTATTTCTTTAGCCTGGTTGCTTTGGCTGATACAGCATCTATAACTTTGAGCAGTTATAAAGAAAATAGTTTGCAGGGAGATTCTGCATTGGTTTCTATTTATGAAAAAATGGGTGTTAAAACTGCTTTCGAGGGAAATAGAATGACTTTGGTAAAACAGCCAGATTTTAAATTAGAAACCGTAAATTTTGATCTGAATAACACTCCTGATATTGCACAAACTATTGTGGTAACCTGTTTAGGTTTAGGAATTGGCTGTCATTTAACAGGACTACACACTTTAAAAATCAAAGAAACAGACAGACTTGAGGCTCTTAGAATAGAGCTTACAAAATTAGGAGCCAATATTTCGGTAACCAATGATAGTCTGACTTTAGATCTTTCTGATACAATTAATCAAAATGTGAAAATTGCAACTTATAATGATCACCGTATGGCGATGGCATTTGCTCCTTTAGCATTAAAAGTGCCAATTATTATCGAAAATGCCGAGGTAGTTTCAAAATCATATCCGGATTTTTGGAATGATTTAAAAGAATTAAATTTTAAAATATCAGAACTGTAAAGTTTTTGAAACATATAAGTTATATAAGTTCATTTAAGCTGAATCTCTAAATGTTGAACTTTAAAATAAATTGCCTCCAGTTTCAACAGGAGGTTTTTTTATGATTGGTTTTTCGGCTTTAGGCAAACAAAAAGCACGCAGTAATATTCAAGAATTCAAATTAAATGAACTTATATAACTTATATGGTAGAAAAAAACGTTTTCGATGTAGCTGAAACATCACTAAATCAACGACTTTTGAAAATAAACAGTAAAACACTTGACAACGCCTATCTCACAATCGTATATTTGCAGGCGATTTAAATTTTTAGATACATAAATCTAAAATAGATATTTTAAAATCTTATATTCCAATATGAAATTATCACACTTCAATTTCAATTTACCGAAAGAACTTTTAGCAGAATTTCCAGCAGAAAACAGAGATGAGTCTCGTTTAATGGTAATCGACCGAAAAAAACAAACAATAGAACATAAAATGTTTAAGGATGTTATCAATTATTTTGATGACGGAGACGTTTTGATACTTAACAATACAAAAGTTTTTCCTGCCCGTTTGTATGGAAACAAAGAAAAAACAGGCGCAAGAATTGAAGTTTTCTTATTGAGAGAATTAAATTCTGAGCAACGTCTTTGGGATGTTTTGGTTGATCCGGCACGTAAAATCAGAATTGGTAACAAACTTTATTTTGGTGATGATGATTCATTAGTTGCTGAGGTAATTGATAACACAACTTCTCGTGGAAGAACCTTACGTTTTTTATATGACGGTTCTTATGAAGAATTCAGAAATAAACTGACAGAATTGGGAGAAACTCCAATTCCGAAATACATCAACAGAGAGGTTACTGCTGAAGATGCAGAAAGATACCAGACTATTTACGCAAAAGAAGAAGGAGCTGTAGCAGCACCAACTGCTGGTTTACATTTCTCAAAACATCTTTTGAAAAAACTGGAAATAAAAGGTGTAAATTTTGCAGAAGTAACACTTCACGTTGGTCTTGGTACTTTTAACCCAGTTGAGGTTGAAGATTTATCAAAACACAAAATGGATTCTGAGGAGTTGATCATTAAACAGGAAGCCTGTGATATTGTGAATGAAGCAAAAGGAAAGAAAAAACGTATTTGTGCTGTTGGGACTACTTCAATGCGTGCTATCGAAAGTTCTGTGTCTTCACAAAGTACTTTAAATCCATATGAAGGATGGACAAATAAATTTATTTTTCCTCCTCATGATTTTAGCATTGCAAATTGCATGATTACAAACTTCCATACCCCAAAATCAACATTATTAATGATGATTTCAGCTTTTTGTGGACATGATTTAATGAAAAAAGCATATGATGAAGCAATCAAAGAAGGATACAAGTTTTACTCTTACGGAGATGCCATGTTAATTCTTTAATCGGAATTAATTTTCAATATATGAACCCGATAGTTTTTTAGAAACTGTCGGGTTTTCTGGTTTTAATGGTTTCATGTTTCATGTTCGAGGTTTCACGTTAGAAGGCAACTTTAAACTTGAAACCTGAAAATTCAAACAAACCAAACAAAATTTGTTATTTTAGCATTCAAAACAAAAACAATGACTTTTCAAAATACACGCGAATTCGCAAAACAACTCGATTCACAAGATCTTTTAAATCACTATCAGGATCAATTTATTTTTCCTAAAGTAAATGGCAAGCGTGTTATTTATTTTACAGGAAACTCTTTAGGATTACAGCCAAAAAGAACCAAATCCTATATTGATGAAATAATGAATGACTGGGCAGGTCTTGCAGTAGAAGGTCATTTTTATGCTGAAAAACCATGGTGGGATTATCAGGAGCGGTTTCCCGAACCTTTGAGTAAAATTGTTGGCGCACTGCCTTCAGAAATAACGGTTATGAATACTTTGACCGTAAACCTTCACTTACTGATGGTATCTTTTTATCAGCCAACACAAACACGGTATAAAATTATCTGTGAGGAAAAAGCATTTCCATCCGATCAGTATATGTTTCAGAGTCAGGTAGATTTTCACGGGTATAAACCGGAAGATGCAATCGTAGAGATTAAACGCAGAGAAGGGGAACACAATATTCGTCTTGAAGATGTACTGGCAAAAATCGAAGAAGTGGGGGAGGAACTGGCATTAGTTTTAATTGGAGGCGTAAATTATTATACAGGACAGGTTTTTGATATTAAAACTATTACAGCAGCCGGACATAAGGCTGGTGCAAAAGTAGGCTGGGATTTGGCACACGCAGCCGGAAATATTAAATTAGAACTTCATGACTGGAATGTAGATTTTGCTGCCTGGTGCAGTTATAAATACATGAATTCAGGACCGGGAAATGCTTCCGGTTGTTTTGTTCACGAAAAACATCATAATGCTGATTTGCCAAGATTTGCAGGATGGTGGGGACACAATAAAGAGCGTCGTTTTAAAATGGAGCCTGATTTCGATCCTGTAAAAGGTGCAGGAGGCTGGCAGATTAGTAATTTACCGGTACTTTCATTGGCTCCTTATTTAGCTTCTGTAGAAATGTTTGCCGAAGTTGGAATGGATGCTTTAATTGCAAAACGGGATCAGATTACATCGTACCTGGAATTTATTCTTCATGAAATTGATAAGGAGGTAGATAGTACTTTCGAAATTATTACACCTTCAAATCCTGCAGAAAGAGCATGTCAGCTATCTGTTTTTTTACACGGAGAAGGAAGAAACCTATTTGATTATTTAATGAAAAACGGAGTGATTACAGACTGGCGTGAGCCAAATGTGATTCGTCTGGCACCAGTTCCTTTGTATTGTTCTTTTGAAGATATGTATGATTTTGGTCAAATACTTAAAAAAGGAATTTTAGGGAAGTAAGTATTTTTCATATAAAGTGCCTAACTTTTAATTTTATAAACTTTTAGAAAAATGTTGTAATAATATGCTCTCAGGATATTCTGTAATTTGTAGTGTACAATTTAAAAATTACCATCATGAAAGGCTTATTATTAGCAGCAATATTTTTAGTTTCTTGTCAAAATCAAGATAAAGAAGCCATAGATAAAGCAAAACAAGCCAGTATCGATTCGATGAAAATTGAAATAAAGAAGCAAAGATTCATTGATTCAATGAAAACCGAGACGGCTAATCTGGAAGAAGAAAAAACAAAATCGGAAGCTCAAAAAGAAAAAGCTCAAAAAGTGGTTTTAGTACAGCAAGATGGAACAACTACCGTAGCCACTGCTAAAAAGAAAGACTGGAGTACTACTGCCAAAGGTGCTGTAATTGGAGCTGGTGTTGGTGCTATAACAGGCGCAGTAGTCAGCAAGAAAAAAGGTGAGGGTGCTATTATTGGAGGTTTGGCGGGAGCAGCCATAGGAACGGGTACGGGAGCTATTATTGACAGTGAGAAAAAGAAAAAGGAATAATCTTAAATAATACAAAAGCCCCGGATTCAAATTGTGAGTCCGGGGCTTTAAGTTTAGCATTTTTAGGATTAGATTTTAATCTGAGTCAATGCTGTTTTATACAATTCAAGTTCGTTTTTTATTAGGCTTTTTTCGTTTTTAAAATAAAATGTTGAGTCCAGTAAGTTTTGATAATAAGCTATTCCGTCAAAAAGATTACTTTTAAAAGTATTCCATTTTTTAAGCTGTGAAACAGTCATTTCTTCAGTAATATTTTCAATTTCATTTCTAAAATAATCAATATACATTTTCAATTCTTTGATAAAGATATTAGGACGGGTAGCATTTCTCAAAATAGATTTATTTCCATAAATGTGCTGTAACATATCCTTGAGTGGAACTTCCTGATCAAAATAAGCCATATTAGGTCCTGGACAAATTACAACACCCTGTGCCTGTCCTTTTATTTGGATATCATTTTCTAAATAAGCAGCATTTGCCAAACCAACACACAAACAGGACTTTTCGGTGATTTTGATTTTACTTTTTTCAAATTCCTGAATGGATATGCTATCTTTCCTGTTTTCTAATTCTTCCAGCTTTATATCCTGATATTTTTTAGCTGCTGTACAAATTCCCTGTGAATCGTATTCCTTGCTTAGTGCTAAAAACTTCTTGGGACATGAACTTCCGGCTTTGTTTTCCTGAATACGTTTCTGCCTGAAAAATTCATTGCTTGTTCCTTTTAAAGTATTAAAAGGAACCCCCAAGGGTGAAATATTACTCAGATAAAAATCATCTTCTTTAGCATTTATCAATAAATTTCGGGTCACTATGTCGACAGAAGTAGCTTCCGGTACCAATAAAAAAGGCGAACCCCATCCCACGGAATCAACTTTATATTCGTCTAATAAAAACTCATGTTCTTCTGAAGTTCCGACACCACCCTGAACTGTAATTTTAATGGCTAAAGGTTTTTCAGGAAAATGCATGTTTTTTTGTTGTAGTGCTTTTACCATTAAGTCATAGGCTGACTGAATTAATTGTCCTTTTTTTTGTTTGAATTCTTCCAGAATAGTACCTATTAAAAACCCGTCGGTAGCAAAGGCATGACCACCGCAGTTCAATCCGGATTCAATTCTGTATTCGGATACCCAAAGTCCCTTTTTAGCTAAAAAATTCCCCTGAATCATTGCTGATCGAAAATCACTGACCTTTAAAGTGATTTTTTTTCGTAGCCGATTGTTTTCATCAGGAAAAAAATCACTGAAATTTTCAAAATAACTGTATAACCTGGGATTCATTCCGGCCGAAAGAACAACAGAAGATTCAAGATTGCTGTTTGCAAAACCTCTTAAAGCCGCATGAGCATCATTGAATTCAACAGGAAGTTGTTTATTTTTGACGAAATTATCTTTGTCAAGTTTGGTCATGATGTTTACGTCTATTTCTCCGGGGAAAAGATGTGATTCAATATAGTTTTGAATGTTATCTCTGAATGAAATTCCGTCTTCAAGCAAATTCTGAAAACCTTTTTTGATGTCAGACGTATTGGGAAGCATTGATATAAAATTATCCAATGCTGTTCTGCTTTCGGCTATTTCGGCTTTAAAATTTTCAAATTTTTGCTTTACAATTTTATCAACTAAATTCAGGTAAGATGTAATTCTTTCGGCGCGATAATCATGTAACTTTTGCGTTATTTCTTCATATGGAATATTGAATTTAGTACTGTAAAAATTACGCATCTTCTCAATTAAATCGTCATCAGCAATCGAAATTACAGAGGAAATGCCATATTGTGCCACCCGAATTGGACTGTCAATAGTATATGCGAGTCCCATAACCGGAATATGGAAAGTATGTAAAGGTGTTTTTTTCATTTGTCTTGAATTAAAATAAAGACAAATGAAAAGAAATATTTTATTTAAAAACCTGATAATTGTCAGGAATTGCATTTGTCTAAATCAATATCTTCTTTAGGGATTCAGCGATGCATCTCCATAAAAAATTATAAAATGATTTTTCCTGAATCCGTTTTAGTGCAACATTGGCGGTTTTAGTTTTGTCTTTCGAATCATTTTTGACAATAAGATTAACGATAGCGCTTTTTAGTTTGGCTTCTTTTTCAGGATTTTTCTTTTTATAAAGCGTTACTTTTAGATCATCATAATTCAGCGATGCATTGCCTTTTGCGGTATCATCATTCCCATAAAAATTAAAACGATAGTTATTAAATACTCCTGTAAAGGAAGCATTCAGGTAAGGCTTACTGAATCTTCCCATTGCCGCAACATCAAAATTGGTAATAAAGCCCTGAATATGAAAACTGTCTTTTTTATTCAAAACATTAAAACTCCAGTCGACATTTAGTGGCGAAGATTTCATGAAAATACAATTCACTTTTATCTTAATATCATTTGTTTTTTTTAGGCCAAAACCACTTTGAAGGTTTGTAGCCTGTAAGTTAAGTTTATCAAAATTTAAAATTCCTGGACCTTTAGAAAAATCGATTTCTTCTTCATAAACCAATTTTGAGTTTAAAACCTGTAAAGTGTCAGTTTGAAGCGTAAACTTCATGTTTCGTAATAAATGATTATAAAGATATTTTTTGCTTAAATCGTTTTTTGGCATTTTACCCCGATAAATGTTAGCGTCAAAATGATGTATTACGACCGAATTTGCCTTGAAGAAAAAACGGTCGTTTTTAAATCCCCAGTTCATTTTCGCCACTAGGGCTGAATCAAATTTCAGGGTATAAATATCCTTTTCCTTGTCTAAACGCTTAACAAAATCAGGTCGTTTAAATTGTGGGAGATGAGAGAAATTGTTAATTTTTAAAAAGTTTTTTTCAGTACGGATTTTTCCAATAGTAATATGATAAAAAGCACTTGGTCTGTAGAATAAATTATTCATGACCAGAGCATAATTTTTATAATGAAGCGGAATTTTTTCGTTTAAGGTTGCATAGGTTATTAAAATCCCTTCTAGTTTAAAGATGATTTTTTTAACGCTGAAAATTGTTTTTTGAGAATCTAAAGAAACAACATCAATTGTACCGTCATTTAGATAAATATTCGAAACGGCTATTATTTTTCGGAAAGGATCTACAATTTCACTATTAATACTTTTACTGTTATTCAAAAGTTTTTCTCCTTTTTTGTATAAAATAACACGGGGTTTATTGATAATAATACTTTTCGCCTGAATTACATCACGAAAAACCAGATCCAAAATATTAAAATGTTTTACTGTTATGGATTCTATTTTAGAGAAAAGACCATTTTTGCTGTCCTTTGGCTGTTTTTTTGGACTTACTAATAAGGTTTGGACATAAATATTCCCTGAAAAAAGAGAAACTTCAATTTTTTCATAATTGATGTTGTAAGCAGTGTCGTTTTTCTTATGGATAATGACCGGCAATTGTTTTTTAATCCAATAATTGAAGCCAATATTGATTAAAATGACAAACATAAAGACTGAAATGATACTGATTGCTATTTTTTTATAGATTGACATTTATCATATTGGTTTTAAATACATAAATTTAGCTTTTAAAAAGCAACAGTCTTTATATGATTATCTCGTTTAGTTATATTATTGCTGAATCATTTTTATTCGTTATCCTTTTGATATGAGAAAAATTAAAAAATTCCTATTGATCTTATTAGCCTTTATTACTGTTGTAAGCATCATTTTGTGTGCATATATTTTTCATTTAAAACCAACATATGAAGGCGAATTGGAGTTGAAAAATATTCAGAATCAAACTACGGTTTATTTTGATGAATACGGTATACCACATATTTATGCCAATTCTGAAAAAGATGCCATGACCGCTTTAGGTTATGTTCATGCACAGGAAAGGTTATGGCAGATGGAATTGCTGCGCAGAATTGCTCCAGGCAGATTGTCAGAAATTTTCGGATCAGTTGCACTTAAGAATGATAAATTTTTCGCAGGAATCGGAATTGAGGAAGCTTCGGCTAAAGCGATCGAAAAACTCGATAAAACCAGTGCAAGCTACCAATTGACATTGGCTTATCTTGATGGAATTAATCAGTATTTAGAAGAAGGCATTACGCCAATTGAGTTTACACTTGTTGGTGTCAAAAAAGAAAAATTTACCATTAAAGATGTTTATAACATTTTTGGGTACATGGCTTTTAGTTTTGCAATGGCGCAAAAAACAGATCCGCTTCTGACCGATATTAAAAATAAATATGGAGCAGCTTATTTGAAAGATTTAGGTATTGAAGGCGAATTCAATACCACACAAATCAAAATTTCAAAACAGAATAGCCAGGAATATGCAGGAATTTCAAAATCGGTTGCTTCATTACTGGATAAATCACCAATTCCGCCTTTTATTGGGAGCAACAGTTGGGTAGCCGGACCTGCTAAAACAAAAAGTGGCAAAGTTATTTTTGCCAATGACCCGCATATCGGGTTTTCGCAACCATGTACTTGGTATGAAGCTCATTTGGTAACAGCTGAACATGAATTATACGGTTTTTATTTAGCAGGAACGCCATTTCCGTTATTGGCTCACAATCGGAATTATGCTTACGGCTTAACCATGTTTATGAATGATGATATTGATTTTTATAAAGAAAAAAACAAAACAGGAAATTCTGATCTGTATCAAACACCAACAGGTTTTGCCGCTTATGAAACCAGACAGAAAACAATAAAAGTAAAAGACAGTTCAGATCTGATTTTGACAGTTAAATCAACTAGGCACGGTCCAATTATGAATGATTTGCTGGAACGACTTGATGAAAAAAATCCAATTGCAATGTCCTGGATTTTTACCCAGCAGCCCATTCAGATTCTGGATGCAGTTTACGGTCTTTCGCATGCTAAAAATAAAGATAGTTTTAAAAAAGCTGCTGAATTAGTGGCTGCACCCGGATTGAATGTAATGTACGGAGACGCCAAAGGAAATGTGGCCTGGTGGGCAACGGGAAAATTATATAAACACAACAAAGAGGCAAATTCACATTTCATTTTAGACGGCTCAACAGGCAAAGATGATATTGTAGAATATTTAGAATTCTCGAAAAACCCGTCTTCTGAGAATCCAAAATGGGGCTATGTGTACTCTGCAAATAATCAGCCGCAAGCAGTTGAGGGTTATTTGTATCCGGGATATTATCTGCCTGAGGATCGTGCTAAAAGAATTTCTGCCTTAATGGATGGAAAATCAAACTGGGATAAAGAAGCGATTAGCAAAATGATTTATGATAATACATCGGATGTTGCTGTTGAAGTGGCTCGGAATTTAATCTTAAATATTGATCTTAATTCAATTTCTGCAAAAGAAAAAGAAGCTGTGAGTGTTTTAAAATCATGGAAAGGAACTACTAATGTGGAAGATATAGCACCAACGATTTATAACAAATGGATTTATCTGTATTTGAGAAATACGTTTGAGGATGAAATGGGAGAAGATAATTTTAATTTGTTCTTGGGAGTTTCACTTGGAAAACAGGTTATTGCCAGGCAGATTAAAAATGAAAATTCGGTTTGGTGGGATAATATCAAAACTAAGCATGTAAAAGAAACCAGAAAAGATATTGTTTCCAAATCATTTCACCAGACTATTGCATCCCTTCAGAAACAATTAGGGAACACAATTTCTGACTGGACATGGGGAGAAGTACATACAATAGAACACGAACATCCTTTAGGGAAAGTAGCAGCTTTAAGAAGATTATTCAATGTTGGGCCTTTCGCTGCTCCGGGATCAAATGAGGTAATTAACAATCAGTTTTTTGGATATAATGATGAAGGTAAATATTATGTAAAAGGAGGGCCATCAACAAGAAGAGTTGTTGATTTTTCGGATATAGAAAACAGCTGGAGCATATTACCAACCGGACAATCCGGAAATCCGTTCAGTAAACATTACGATGATCAGGCAGAAATGTATAATGCTGGAAAATTCAGAAAAATGAAACTGAATAAAGAGGAGATTTTAAAAACTTCGACTAAATTAGTTTTTAACCCGAAAACCAAATAGTTTTGATCTGTACTATAAAGGTTCAAAGGCTTTAAAACTCTGAACCTTTATATTTATTTATCAAGAATGTATTTTCCCATCACGACATCTCTTGCGTATATATCAAGATTAATATTAAGAGCTTTATTAGTGGTCATGATATTTGTAGTCTGATATATTTTGTCTTTTTGATAGGTTTTCAACAGTGTTTCTAATTCTATCTCGTCATGAAATGCAAATAAATTATAAACGGCATCTCTAAAGTTTCTGAAATTGATGGTTTCCGTTATTTGCTTTGTTTTTTGTTCATCCCATTTTTCTTTGTTAGCAGTTTCGTTTATTTTATTTAGACAATAATCAACAAAATAAGTTTTGTAATGCGCTGCTTCGATGATATCATTGACAATAATTGCATTTTGCTGGGTTGGCATTTGTACAGCTGTTGTGTATTTTTGAGAAATACCAATGTACGGTATAAACATAAGGAGTGATAAAATTAACAGAGTTCGTTTTTTAATGTTTTTCATAGGCGATGCAACGTTGTAAACCAGGGTGGTTTTGTATTAAAAAATATTTTGGAGGTACTAAAATAATATTTTTTTTGGATGGATCATCAGGTTCGGTCGTTACAAGTTGTAACAAAAAAATGCTTAGATGAATTTTTATTTAGTTTGAAACATCACTCATTTTAATAAATTCAGAAAAGTAGTTTGTTTTAATATTATTCGATTCTTCAGCAATAATACTGTAATAGACATCATCTTTTACTTTTTCCTTCAGAATCGATGTACTTAAAAGAATATCTGTTTGTAATATTTCACTATTCATAGTACTATTTTTTAAGTAAAATTAATTCTTTTCGGATTTTTAATAAATCATTAAAAACCAGATCTTGTTATGAAAACGAGTATCGCATGAGGGATAGCAGCGGTATCCTTTTGTGAAGAGAAACGGAGCAAAAGATATAGTGAATAGCCCGACCCGGCTTTTTCTGACGGGACATGCTTTGATGAATAGTATGCTCGAATGCTAAATATTTGGTTTATTTGTAAGCTCTTGTATATTTATTACTTATTTTTACGACCTTATTATTTAGATTTTTCTTGATGCAAACTCCACTAAAAATTGCTGTTGTAGGTTCTGGACTGGTAGGATCCTTATTGGCAATTTATCTTAAAAAAGCAGGTCACACCGTTCATGTTTATGACCGTAGCCCTGATATTCGCAAAATAAATTTTTCAGGACGTTCGATTAATCTCGCCATGTCAAACAGGGGCTGGAAAGCACTAGATGCTGTAAACATAGGTGATTCGGTTCGTGAAATCGCTATCCCGATGGATAAACGTGCCATTCATTTGGTCGATAAACTCAATTTTCAGAACTATGGGCAGGAAGGCGAGTCTATTTATTCGATTTCCAGAGGAACATTAAACCGTAAAATGATTGACCTGGCCGAAGAAGCCGGAGCTGAGTTTTATTTTGAGGAAAAAATCTGGGATGTGACGCTAAGTGATGCAACTTTACATATAGGTGAAACAGAAAGAGGGGAGTGGGAAGAGAAAAAATATGATATGGTTTTTGGAGCGGATGGCGCCTTTTCCAGAATTCGTCACAGAATGCAGCGTCAGAGCATGTTTAATTATTCGCAGGAATTTTTGAATATGGGGTATAAAGAATTGAATATTCCGGCAAATGCAGATGGTTCACATAAACTGGATAAAAATTCTTTTCATATCTGGCCACGAGGTGAATATATGCTGATTGCACTTCCTAATTTAGACGGAAGTTTTACCTGCACATTATTTATGCCGTTTGAAGGAGAAAATTCGTTTGCGTCATTAACTGATCGAAAAATGGTGGAAGATTTCTTTACGAAAAACTTCCCGGACTCCATTGAAGTAATTCCTGAATTAGCAAATGATTTCTTTAAGAATCCAACCAGTACTTTGGTCACCATGAAATGTTTTCCATGGACGTATGAAGATAAAATTGCTTTAATTGGTGATGCCTGTCACGCCATTGTTCCTTTTTATGGACAAGGAATGAATGCTGGTTTTGAAGATATCACGGTTTTACACGAAATGATTCAAAAATACGGAAATGACTGGAAAACCATTTTTTCAGAATATCAGATCTCCCGAAAACCAAACGCAGATGCGATTGCAGAGCTTTCATATCGCAATTTTATGGAAATGAGTACAAAAACTGCCGATGAAAAATTCTTGCTGCAAAAGAAAATCGAAAAAGTATTCTCTGATAAATATCCTGAGAAATGGATTCCGCTTTACAGCCGTGTAACATTTAGTGATCGTCCGTATGCAGAAGCTTTGGCAATCGGAGATTTCCAAAATGGAATTATGGAAGAGATTTTAAGAATTGAAAATATCGAAAACATCTGGAATACTCCTGAGGTTGAAAATAAAATATTGGAATTGCTCAATAAATAAGCTGCAATAAAAGGTCAATATCAAAAATCAATTTTCAGTTTTTGATATTGACATGATATCTATTTCTTTAAAATTTTTGATAAAACACCAAAAACACCTCTTATAAAGGTAGCGCTTGTAACGACTTTAAGAACAGATTTTGTAACTACTTCTGCAGTACTCGGTTCCGTTTTTGAAGATTTTTCAGGGTCTTTTTCTTCCTGTTCGCTTGCCGCTTGAGTTGCTGCTTCAATTTTTTTGTTTAGAATTTCGTAAGCACTTTCACGATCTATTTCTTCACTATATTTTTTTACTAATTTGGATTTGCTGTTTATTTCTTCAATTTCATCAAAAGTCAAAATGTCCATTCGGCTTTGAGGGGCACGCATCATAGTGGCTACAAGTGGTGTCGGAACTCCTTTTTCATTCAAAGCGGTCACCAACGCTTCACCAATTCCTAAACTGGTAAGCAGTTCATCAGTTTTGTAATAATCGGATGTTGGATAATTGTCGGCCGTTTTTTTAATTGCCTGACGGTCGTTTGCTGTAAAAGCCCTGAGGGCATGCTGAATTTTTAATCCTAATTGTGCCAAGACGCCACTAGGAACATCCATTGGGTTTTGAGTAATAAAATAAACACCAATACCTTTCGAACGAATCAGTTTTACAATAGTTTCAATTTGATCTAAAAGTGCTTTGCTGGCTTCGCTAAAAATTAAATGTGCCTCGTCAATAAAAATCACCAGTTCCGGTTGTTCTGCGTCTCCTTTTTCAGGCATTTGCTGATAAATTTCAGCTAGTAAACTCAGCATAAATGTAGAAAACAACTTTGGTTTGTCCTGAATATCCGTTAACCGTATGATGTTTACATACCCTTTTCCGTTTTCATCAATTCGCAGTAAATCATCAATTTCAAAAGATAATTCTCCAAAAAATAAATCGCCTCCCTGTTGTTCCAGTTCAATGATTTTTCTCAAAATCGTTCCGGTAGTAGAAGTGGAAATTTTACCATAGCTCTCTTCGATTTCCTCTTTACCTTCTTCTGTAATATAATTGATTACTTTTTTGATGTCTTTTAAATCTAATAAAGGCATTTTGTTATCATCACAATATTTAAAGATTACTGCAATAACACCAGATTGTGTGTCGTTTAAGTCAAGAATTCTTGAAAATAATACTGGACCAAACTCTGAGACTGTGGCTCGCAAGCGAACACCATTTTGTTTAGATAATGACATTAATTCAACCGGAAAAAATGTTGGATTATAAGGTATGTTTATTTTAGTGTGTCTTTCTGTAATAAAATTTTCTTTTTTCCCTTCTTTTGCAATACCGCTGAAATCCCCTTTTATGTCCATCATTAAAACAGGAATTCCGGCATTTGAAAGCTGCTCAGAAAAAACCTGGATAGTTTTTGTTTTTCCTGTTCCGGTAGCACCCGCAATGAGACCGTGACGATTTAAAGTTTTTAGAGGAATCTTTACATGAGCAGCAGCTATAGCTTCTCCGTCAAGAATGGCACCTCCTAGAATAATAGAGTCGCCTTTAGATGAATATCCTTTGTTTATATCTTCAATGAAACTGTCTTTTTTGTTCATTTTTACTTGTAATTTAGATGATTATAAGAGTATTGTTTAGGTTTTTATTACTATTTATTGTTTTTTTTTAACAGGAAAAGCACCTTTTTTAACTGAAAATAATGTAAAAAATAATTTCGCAACATTTTAAGAAGATCATCAAGGAATGTTTGAATATTTACTAAAACGTTGTAATTTTTACATAAATTAAGTCATTTTTTGTTTTATCAAAAAAATGATGTGAGCAATTTAATGAGAACTTTTTTAAAATCAAGTTAAATTTGCTTCAATTAAATTAAAAAAAGTTTTTTTATTTAAACTAAACGTATAAATTTGCTACCCTACAAGTTAAATATAACTAAAAATAAAAATTATTTAAAACTATTAAAATTAAAAAAAAATGGCAAACGTTAAAGTTAAAAAAGAAAGCACTTCGAATGGGGGAGGAATGATTACAGGGATCATTATTGTGGCTTGTATTTTAGTTGGGGTGTTTATTTGGAAAGTAATTATGGGAGATTCTTCTAACTTTGAGGGAGGTAATCCAGAAACAGGTCATCCAATTAATACATTAGGACAAGTTTATAAAGGAGGTTTCATTGTACCGGTATTATTAGGTATGTTTTTAATGGTTGTTGTTTTTTCTATTGAAAGATTTATCGTTATTTCTAAAGCAGCTGGGAAATCAAACCTGGATAAGTTTATGAAAAGTGTTCAAGGTAGCATTAAAGAAGGAAACATTGAGGCTGCTATTGCTTCATGTGACAAACAACAAGGTTCAGTTGCAAATGCAATTAAATCTGCTTTAATTAAATATCAGGATGTTAAAAAAGAAGGATTCAATAGTGAAGAAGCGGCAGAAGTAATCCACAAAGAAATTGAAGAGGCAACTTCATTAGAAATGCCAATGTTAGAGAAAAATATGACTATCATCTCTACTTTAGTATCATTAGGAACATTAGGAGGATTATTAGGAACTGTATCTGGTATGATTAAAGCGTTTGGAGCATTGGCTTCTGCTGGTACTCCGGATCAGGCTGCTCTTGCAACAGGTATCTCTGAGGCACTTATCAATACTGCAACAGGTATCTCTACTTCTATCTTAGCAATTGTTTCGTACAATTTCTTTACTGCTAAAATTGATGATTTAACTTACTCTATCGATGAGGCTGGTACTACAATTGTAAATACGTACAGAAAATTCAGAGGAAGTTTGAAACAATAATTAATTTTTGAAATTAATAATTAGAATTAATTATCAAAATAAAATAAAAAGAGAATGGCTAAAATAAAAATGAAAAAAAAGTCAACATCGACAGATATGACTGCCATGTGTGATGTTGCGTTCCTTTTGCTTACGTTCTTTATTTTGACCGCTACCGCCAAAGTTCCGGAAGCACTTCCTGTAGATACACCTTCTTCTGTAGCACAAACTAAATTACCAGATACAGATTTGGCTATTATTACAATAGGTAAAGGTAAAGATGGTAAAAGCAAGGTATTTTTTGACATCAAGGGACGAGATATTCGTAAAAAAACTCTTGAAGGGATGGGAGCAAAATTAGGGGTGAACTTTTCAGAAAAAGATCAGGAGAATTTTTCATTGATGGATGATTTTGGTGTGCCACTTGCAAACCTGAAGCAAATTATTGATATGAAAGCTTCTGAGAGAAGTAAGGCAAACCAACCAGGTATTCCTTTAGATTCTTTAGATAATCAACTAAAAGAATGGCTTTTGGTTTCAAGAAGAGCTACAATTGATCTTCATGATAAAGAATTGCAGATTGCTATAAAAGGTGATGCAAAAGAACAATATCCAGCTATTAGAAAAATAATGGATATTTTGCAAGATCAAAAAATCAACTCTTTTAATCTGGTTACAGGTATGAGAGCTAGAGATGACTTTTAATTAAAAAATATACACTAAAATGGCTGAATTAAATACCGGCGACGGTGGTGGCGGGAAAGGTGGCAAAGTAAGAAGTAAAAAACAAAACTCAAAAGTCGATTTAACGGCAATGGTAGATTTGGCTTTCTTACTAATCACATTCTTTATGTTGACCACAACGTTGTCAAAACCTCAATCGATGGATTTGTCGTTGCCAGATAAAAATACTGATGATACACCAATAGATGATACTAAGGTAGACGAAAACCGAACGATGACAGTGATGTTAGGAGCTGATAATAAAATGGTTTATTATATGGGGTTACTGGCTTCACCAAAAGTTGGACCTAAAGATATTGGATATGGTAAAGATGGTATACGTAAAGAACTGTTAAAACAGAAGAGAAATGTTCTGGCTTACTCTACTGCAAAAGGTAAGCCTGATCAGGGTATAATTGTGATCATTAAACCAACAAAAAAATCCAATTACCGTAATTTGGTTGATATCTTGGATGAGATGGCGATTTCAGAAGTAGATACTTATGCTATCGTGCCTGAGTTTACTCCAGAGGAAGCGAAGTTGGTAGATAAAACACCAGCTGTAGAAACACCACAGTAATTTTGTTGAATACCTTAAATAATCAAGAAAAATGAAATTAGATATAATTAAAAATCAGTGGCTTGATATCGTATTCGAAGGACGAAATAAGATATATGGTGCATACGAACTAAGAAAATCAAATACTAAAACAACAGTAAGAGCCCTTATTGTTGGTTCTGTAATATTTAGCTTAGCTGTTGCTGCTCCTCTCATTGCTAGTCTTTTACCAGAATCTGATGATGAGTCAGTAGATAACGATATTAAAATTACTGCGGTAAAATTACCTCCTAAGAAAAAAGAGGAGTTAAAACCAAATTTGCCACCACCTCCACCACCACCTCCAAAAGTAGATCAGGTGAAATTTGTAAAGCCTGTTGTCGCTAAGGCTGAGGAAGTTACCGAAGATCCGCCAAAGATTGTGGATCTTAAGGATAAAAAAGTTGGTTCTGAAACTATTAAAGGTGATCCGGATGCAGTTTTAACAGTTGATGAGCCGGTTGGTAAAGGTCCGGTTGCAGAAATCGTACAAGAAGATAACAACGTATATAACACAGCTGGTATTGAAGTAAAACCGGATTTCCCCGGAGGTATGGAAAAATTCTACAAATTCGTAGGAAACAACTATAGAACTCCTGAAGAAGAAGGCTTGAAAGGTAAAGTTTATGTTACGTTTGTAGTTGAAAAAGATGGTTCATTAACAGATATTAAAGTTTTAAGAGATATTGGTTACGGAACAGGAGCTGAAGCTGTAAGAGTACTAAAAAAATGCCCAAAATGGACTCCTGGAGAACAGAATGGGAAAAAAGTAAGGGTACTTTACTCTCTGCCAATTACAATTCAATCTGCGGAGTAATGTTAAAGAATATAGTTGATAATATTATGAAGAAATCGCTCAAAGAGCGATTTCTTCTTGTTTTAGGAATATTGTTTTTTTTAATTTATCTTGTACTGGGTTTAATGATTATGTTTTGGGATATGCTCCCCCTAAACATGGATCCTTTATATAGATACGCATTTGGTGTCTTGTTAATAGTATACTCAGCGATACGATTTTTGAGGTTAATAAATTCTAATACCGAGTAATTGCATGTTAAAGAATGTTAAAATTTTGGGTTTAATCGTTTTTATTTTGTTGTTTGCAATGTGTAATCAAAAAAGTAAGACTGATTCTGGTGAGGAAACAATTTTGAAAGGCAAAATTGAAGTTACTGTTGATGAAACAATAAGACCGATTGTTGAAGATCAGATTGCGGTATTTGAAGGTACATATTATGATGCAAAAATAGTACTTAAATCTAAGTCGGAGGCAGAGCTAATTAATGATCTGTTGAATAAAAAAACCAATGTAGTTATTACAGCAAGGGATTTAACTCAGGCAGAAAAAGAAAAATTTATAAAACTGAAGATAAAACCAAGGGTCACACCATTCGCTACAGACGCCATTGCTTTTATTTCTAACAAAAACAATAATGACACTTTGATTGCGTTGAAGTCAGTAATTGATTTTATGAAGGGTATTCCAACCCCAAAAATAAAAGGTCTTGTATTTGATAACCCGAATTCTAGTACGGTACGGTACATAAAGAATTTAGCAAAAGTTAAGGATATACCTGCTGAAGGTGTTTTTTCATTTAAAACAAATGAAGAAGTTATAAAGTTCGTATCTGAAAACGATGGCATGATTGGAGTCGTTGGTGTTAATTGGCTATCTCAGCCTTCTCCGAAAATGCAGGATATTATTCATAATTTAAATGTTTTATATGTTAAAGGTTTAAAGGATGACAACTATTATAGTCCAACTCAGAATGATATAGCAGAACAAAAATACCCTCTGGCACGTGAATTGTATATCATCAATTGTCAGGGTTATACAGGATTAGGAATGGGCTTTGCGTCATTTATTGCCGGAGATATTGGGCAGCGTATTGTTTTAAAGTCAGGTTTAATGCCAATTAAAACCCCTGGTAGAAAGTTGCAGATTAGAAATCGAATTATAAATGATAAGGAATAATTAATTACAAGAAAGATGAATAAATTTAAAATTTTTAGTCTTGCCGTAGTTGCTTCAGCTTCTGTAGCAAAAGCGCAAGACATTAAAGAAGCAAAAAAAGCAATTGATGCAGAACAATTTCAAAAAGCAAAGTCTTTGCTTAAGTCAATCATCAAAGCTAAACCTTCTGATGGAGAAGCTAATTTTGTTTTAGGGAATATATATTTAAATGAAAGTGTTGTTGACTCAGCTAAGATTTACTATTTAAATGGTTTAGAGGCATCTGATAACAAGAACCTAAATTATATTGGATTAGGTCAACTTGATCTTGATCAGAAAAATACTGCAGCAGCTCAGGCTAATTTCGGTCTTGCGACAAAAGATATGAAACGTAAAGATGTTGAAGAGTTTATTTATATCGGTCGTGCATATATTAATTCTGAGAATCCTGATTACAATAATGCTATCGCTGTTCTAAAGCGTGCTTTGGCTCTTGAACCACAAAATGCAACAGCTCTTTTAGCAATTGGAGATGCATACTATGGTGCAAATAATCAAAATGATGCTTATAAAGCGTATCGTGATGCCTTTACGGCAGATCCAACACTTTTAAGAGCAAAAATGCAATTGGGGGTTTTGTTAAAGGGGGCTAAATCTTATGATGAGGCTATTAAATCGTTTAATGAAGTTATTGCTTTAGATGCTAATTATGGACCTGTTTACAGAGAGTTGGCTGAAACGTATTACAAATGGGCAAGAAACAAGCCATCAACTGCAAAGGTGAATTTACAAAATGCAATTACAAATTACGAAAAGTATTTAAGTCTGACAGACTATTCGTTAGATTCTAAAATGCGTCATGCGGATTTCTTAATCTTAGTTAAAGATTATAAAAAACTTGAAGAAGTGGCGAACAAAATGATTGCAGAGGATAAAGTAAATCCTAGAATTTTCAGATATTTAGGATATGCCGCTTACGAAAATGGTAATGCTGATGTAGCAATTAAATCCATAGAAGATTTTATAAAAGTACCAACAAATAAAGTAATTGGCAGGGATTATTTGTATTTGGGTTTATCCAAAATAAAAAAAGGTACAAATGCAGAAGGTGTTGTTGATCCTGCAGCTTTTGATGCTGGTTTTGCAGATATTAAAAAAGCAATCGAATTGGAGCCACTAGTTGTAGAAGAGCTGGCGGATTTTGGAAAAGCTTTGTTTGGAAAAAAACAGTACACTCAAGCTGCTGCAATTTTTCAACTTGGTGCAAATAATGCAGAATCGAAAAATTATCTTGATGATTCAGTTTATTATGGTATTTCTGTTTATTATGGTAATGCTGGCAAAACTGCTGAAACACGTGATAAAGTTGCATTACAGAATGCAGACGCTACTTTTGATAAAATTTTAGTTGCTTCACCTACGTATGATGAGGCTTACGTATACAAAGGGAGAATTAACAGTCTTTTAGATAAGGATGATATGATTATCAAAAATTACACTGAGTACGTGACTAAAATGACGGCTAAAGGTGCTGAGGAGATTGCTAAACCAGCAACTACGAAAAAAATAATTGAGTCTTACAACGCAATAGGTGCTGCTTATGCTAATACCGATAAAGCGAAAGCTGTTGAATATTTCAACAAAACGTTAGCATTAGATCCAACAAACTCTTATGCTTCTCAATCTGTAAAAGCATTAAAATAATTAAATTGTTTTAAGAATATATTCAAACCGACAGTTCGCCTATGAACTGTCGGTTTTTTTGTTCCGTATTTAATTGACTATCTTTGCATTTTAAAATAAAATAATGTTATCAAAAGAAATACAATTAGAAGTAAATAAAGGAGCAATGTTGCCTTTAATGGAAGAATTTTATACTATCCAGGGAGAAGGATTTCATACGGGTACAGCGGCTTACTTTATACGAATTGGAGGTTGCGATGTAGGTTGCCATTGGTGCGATGTAAAAGAAAGCTGGAATGCAGAATTGCATCCGCCGACAAATGTCGATTTAATTGTAAAAAATGCTTCAGCTTATGCTGATACTGTTGTCGTAACAGGTGGAGAGCCTCTAACATGGGATATGAGTTTGCTTACTGGCAAATTAAAAGACAAAAATTTAAAAGTTCATATTGAAACTTCAGGGGCTTATCCCTTATCTGGTTCCTGGGATTGGATTTGTCTTTCTCCTAAAAAGAATAAACTACCAACTCAAACCGTTTATGAGAATGCGGATGAGCTAAAAGTAATTATTCACAATAAACATGATTTTATTTTTGCTGAAGAACAGGCAGACTTGGTAAATGAGAATGCAATTTTGTTTCTTCAGCCTGAATGGAGTAAAAAAGAAGAAATGACACCTCTTATTGTTGACTATGTTATGAACAATCCAAAATGGCGTGTTTCACTTCAGACACATAAATATTTGAATATACCATAAAAAACTCTTCAAATGAAGAGTTTAAGGATTATTTCCAGTTTTTATATTTCTTTAATGATGTTATGTGTGCTAGGTGATGATTGCCATGCCATGCATACAGTCCGATCATTTGTTTTATTTTTATCTCAGAATTATTTTCCGGATGTATGAAAGACTTCTCTAAGTCAGTTTTAGATAAGTTTTTAAGAATATAAGCTATTCTAAAGTGTAGCCCATCTAATAAATTTAGTGTTGATTCAATTGGCATTTGTAAATTATCAGGAAGTTCACACCATAATGTTTCATCGTACGCTTTTATCAGAGGGTTATTTTCGGTCAGAGCCCACTTGATTCTGATATAACAATGCATATGACTTTCGGCGCAATGATGAATTACCTGACGAACAGTCCAGCCTTCTGGTCGATACGGAGTGTCAAGTTCTTTATCGCTTAGATGGAGGGTTTCTTTTTTTAGTCTTTCAGGGAAAGTTGCTATTTCGTTAATTTTATTCGCAATGTACCTACTAGTATATTCTGCAGGCGTCTCAAGTTTTCCTATTGGGTATTTTAATTGCTCTAAATTAAATTCTTTCATCGTATCTTTTTTTATGTTAGACAGTAAGTTTCGCTAAATAATCATAATGTTCACCTTCTAAAATAAGCTCACATTTTAGTCCATTTGCAATCGCTGCATTTTGTAGTGTATTGTAATCCAGATACAACCAGTCGAAAGAATCTTCTTTTTCACCTTTATAGGAAATAGTAAAAGTAAGTTCCCCGTAATATTCTTTATCTGAAGGAATCCATTTTCCGCCATCTTCATCTTCATCAAACATATAAATAATATCAGAACTGTCTATTAATATTTGGCCACCTGGATTTAACAGTGATTTTAATTTAGATAAATACTTATTGCAGTTTTGAAGTTTTCCAAAAATTCCCGTTCCATTCATTAAAAGCAGGATAGTGTCGAATTTTTCTCCTTCTAAATCTAATATATTTTGAACTCTGGTGTTTTTTAACCCTCTTAGCTTACAGGTTTCGATTGCTTTTTCAGAAATATCAATCGCAATAACATCTAAATTTCTATCGTTTTGTAATGATAAACTATGGCTTCCTGCTCCGCAACCTACATCCAAAGTTTTTCCAAAAGCTAATTGCAAAGCTTTTTGCTCTAATTTTGGCATTTCATTGTAGGAACGAAATAAATATTCTGTACTCATTTCATCTTCGTCAGAAATCGAGGTTTCTGTGATAATATCCTCAGGTGAATTATTGGTTTGAAAATCAAACATAGCTTTTCCAAAAAGATCTTTCATTCTAATTTAGTTCAAAGTTTAAGGTTTCAAGTTTAAAGTTGTTTAATTTTGCAGTCAACTTTAATTAATAAACTTGAAACAAATTTTAAATAGCTTAAATAAGTTAGCCAAAGATAAGCATATCGACAACAAAAAGTATTTTGATAAGCTTAAAAAGAAACAGCCCAAAAATTTAGATTATGTTATGCAGGATTTGCATGATGCTGAATTTAAAAAAACGGATTGTCTGCAATGTGCGAATTGTTGTAAAACAACCGGACCTTTGTTTACTTTGGCAGACATCGAGAGAATTTCGAAATCTTTCAGGCAAAAACCGCAGCAATTCATCGAACAATATCTTCGAATTGACGAGGACAAAGACTATGTTTTAAAAAGTGTTCCCTGTACTTTTTTGGATAATGAAAATTATTGTATGATTTATGATGTGCGTCCAAAAGCCTGTCGTGAGTTCCCGCATACTGACCGGAAAAAATTTTATCAAATCGCTGATATTACCCTGAAGAATGTTGAAATTTGCCCCGCTGCTTATAATATTGTAGAAGAAATGAAAAGGAACCTGCCTTTATAAGTACTTAAATAATCTGTAATTGTTTTTTATTGCAATTTGTTTTGCTTTTTTAAATGTACTTTTGAATAAGACAAGTTAAACGGACTTAATAACCAATAAGACACTCATATTGAATTTAGAATATTTCATCGCTAAAAGACTTATAACTTCTAAAGATTATAAAAGCAGTATTTCAGCTCCTATTATTAAAATTGCCATTTCAGCTATCGCCATTGGTATTGTTATGATGTTGGTTTCTGTTGCAACCGGAATAGGTCTGCAGCAAAAAATACGTGAAAAAGTATCTGCTTTCAATGGTCAGATCATTATTTCAAATTATGATAATAATAATTCTGAGGTAACATTGATTCCGGTTTCTAAAAAACAGGATTTTTATCCCCATTTTAAATCGGTTCCAGAGGTAGCTCATATTCAGGCAATCGCCACCAAGGCCGGAATTATTCGAACCGAAAAAGCTTTTGAAGGAATTATTTTTAAAGGTGTAGGATCAGATTATGATTGGAATAATATAAAAGAGTATTTAGTTGAAGGGAAACTGCCGGATTTTTCTAAATCATTAAATGAAGATGTTTTAATTTCAAGATTTCTAGCAGATCGATTAAATTTGAAAATAGGAGATAGTTTCAATACCTTTTTTATTAAAGAAGAACAAGGTAAAATGCCAAATAGCCGGCGATTCAAAATCACAGGTATTTTTAATTCTGGTTTTCAAAATTTCGACGCTACATATCTAATAGGTGATATTCGTCACATTCAAAGGATTAATAAATGGTCACCTGATCAGATTGGTGCATTCGAAGTTTTTGTAAAAGATTTCAATAATATCAAAACTACAGGAGATCAAATTTACGATCAGACTTCATCAAATTTAGACTCGAAAACTATAATTGAAAAATATAGTTATATTTTCGACTGGCTTCAGCTTTTTGATTTTAATATTGTTGTTATTCTCGCTATTATGATTTTGGTGGCAACAATAAATATGGTAGTTGCTTTATTAGTGCTCATTTTAGAACGCACACAGATGATTGGAATTCTAAAATCATTAGGCGCTAACAATTGGGCCATTCGTAAAATATTTTTGTATAATGCTTTCTATCTAATAATAAGGGGGCTCTTTTGGGGAAACCTAATTGGGATTTCAATATTGCTTATTCAACAGTATTTTGGAGTTGTTCAGTTAAATCCTGAAAATTATTACGTCAACCAAGCCCCCGTTTATATAAATTGGGTATATATAATCTTATTGAATTTAATGACGATCGTAATTTGTTTTGTGGTGTTGTTAATTCCTTCTTATATCATAACAAAGATTTCTCCAGTCAAAGCTATTCGTTTTGATTAACCATATAATATTCACGCTTTACAACCCGAGAGTTTTTTTAAAACCTTTCGGGTTTATTTTTATGCATATATGATGAGTAGAAATTACACTATTATGTAAAGAGTTTTTGTCAGCATAAGAAAGACAAAGCCTTTTGGAATTTATTATTGAGATTTGGGATTTGTAATAATCAGGAGCTTATTCCCGCTATACACTGCAATCTTTTGCTTTTTAAAGTAAAAAGCAAAAGGATTTTCGTTTCTATCGGGGCTATGGCATCGTTTTTCAGAAGAAATATTCCGTGATTGTATAAATATAGAAAGAAACTTTGCGTCTTTGCGACTCTGCGGGAACCGAATAAAAGGAAGGAAGGCCAAAGCGCCTTAGAGACGAAACCGGTAAAAACAATCAAAATCAGGAAAAATAGAACATAGATTCAAAAAAAAATGCATTATAAAAACTTTCATATCAGTAATTTAAAAAAAAAGATGGAAAAAATATAATAACCCCCCTTGTAAATGTAAATAAAGGTTGTAGTTTTGCACCCGCAATAGCGACAGGCGTTCTTTTAAATAGTGACAAGCAAACGAATTTGAGTTGAAAAAA
>NZ_QJHK01000011.1 GCF_003202435.1 Flavobacterium cheongpyeongense | reverse complement strand
TTCAGAATAAGAATATTACAGTGAATTCGACAGTTGAGAATATTGAGAAGGTGTTTATTTATGACATAACCGGAAAACAATTATACCAGAAAGAGGATGTAAATAATCTTCAGCTGTTGATTGAGAATCTTCCATTTGCTCATCAGGTTTTACTGGTAAAAGTAGTTTTGGACAATGGTTACCAGACAACCAAAAAAGTAATCTTTAAATAGCAACTAAAACAACATAGATTTAAAAATCCGATAGCGAAAGTTATCGGATTTTTTGTTTAAGGAATTATTAAAATCACTAAATATGGGTATTGCAACAAGCACGGTATAATTATAAATTGCATGTAAATTCTTATTAATACATTCTTTGATAAAATTACAATTCTAACTTAACCTTTTTATTTTGACATTGAAACTACAATTTTTACTCGTAATTTTTTTCTCGCTAATAACGAATATAAATGCCCAACAGGGGAAATTAGATACCACTTTTAATACTTATGATAATGGTCTAAGCGGTGATGGTTTTAATAATACCGTCAGGACTCTGGCAATGCAAACAGATGGAAATTTAATTGTAGGAGGGGATTTTTTGAGCTTTAACGGAAAACCTCTTTCATATTTAACAAGATTAAAGACAGATGGGACTATAGATGAAGATTTTAATACAGGTTCTGGTTTTAATGGAAAGGTATATTCATCCCATATCCAGGAAGATGGTAAAATTATTGTTGGGGGTAATTTTACGAGTTATAACGGAGTCGTCTCAGGAAGATTAATTCGCTTAAATACTGATGGTTCGCAGGATATTACTTTTAATACATCAATAGCTGCAGGGACAGGAATTGTAAATCAAATTACGCAGCAACCAGATGGGAAAATAATACTTGTTGGAAGCTTTACAAAGTATAATGGGATTACAGTAAACAGGATTGCCAGAATTTTGCCTGATGGAAATTTAGATCCTGATTTTTTAACAGGTTCAGGAGCTCTTACAAATATAAACTGTGTTCAAATTCAGTCCGATGGAAAAATTATTGTTGCAGGTAGTTTTATAAAATTTAACGGTGTCGATATCAATCGAATCATTCGATTAAATCCTGATGGGAGTTTAGATCTGACTTTTCATGTTGGGTCAGCTTTTAATGAGGAAATCCATACAATGGTTTTACAGCCAGATGGCAAAATTATACTGGGTGGGGAATTTACAGATTATAATGGAAGTGTTGCAAACAGAATTATTCGGTTAAATCCAGACGGGACAATGGATTCCGGGTTTTTATCGGGAACAGGTTTTAATAATGGTAGTGTATATATCTTAAAAATAGATGCCTTTGGCAATATTATGGTAGGGGGTTCATTTACAGATTTGTATAATGAAATGGAGGTCAACAGATTAATACTTTTAAATTCAGACGGAACAGTTAAACCGGACTTTGATACGGGTGCGGGACCAGGTTCTGCATCGGTATACAGTTTAGAAAATTCAACAGATGGCGCTTGGTATATTGGCGGTTCATTTTCAGTTTTTGATTCCCAAAATCAGGGAAAACTAGCGAAAACTGATGCCAATGGAATTCATGATATGAGTTATTTATCAGCAGGAGTTGGGTTTGATAATTCAGTTTTAAAAATAGTACCATTATCTGATGATAAAATAATGGTTTTTGGTAATTTTTCAAAATTTAACGGGATGCCTTCAGCAAAGATTGCCCGTATTTTGCCAAATGGAGATTTAGATAATACTTTCAATTCAGCACAGTCAGGAGCTAATAATGCTATAAAAACGGCAACCCAACAATTAGATGGAAAAATGATTATAGCAGGGAGTTTTACCAGTTATAACAATACAATTTGTAATCGCATTGCCCGAATTTTAGCTGATGGAAGTATAGACAACAGTTTTATTTCCGGAAGTGGCTTTAATGGTCAGGTTTTTTCAGTAGCGATTCAATCGGATCAAAAGATATTGGCTGTAGGTAACTTTACGAAATATAATAGTATTACGTCAGGTCGTATTGTACGACTAATGCCAGACGGAACAATTGATTTGAGTTTTAACACGGCTACAGGTGCAAACGGAATTATTGATGCAATTGTAGTTCAGTCTGACGGTAAAATCATCTTAGGAGGACGATTTGATACATTTAACGGAATACCATATTCCAGATTAATACGCTTAAATGCTGACGGTAGCGTAGATAATAGTTTTTCTGTAGGTATTGGATTTGATAAAAACGTATATGCACTTGATCTGCAATCTGACGGAAAAATTATTGTGGGCGGTTCTTTTTTAAATTATAATGGAGTTTCTAAAAAACGAATCTTACGACTTAATTCAGATGGGTCATTAGACGAAACTTTTAATTCAGGGACTGGTTTTAGTAATGGTGATGTCCGAAATGTTTTGGTTCAGCCAGACGACAGGATTTTAATTGGGGGTTCGTTTTCAGGAAATTATAATGGTATAGCTTCTTTACGCCTATTGCGTTTGTCCTCTGGTGGGGTTTTAGATTCTTCATTTTCGGTTAATTTAAACAGCACTTTATATACAATGGCGTTTATGGCTGATGATAAACTGATCATTGGTGGTAATTTTAATTCGGTTTCAGGGATAACTAAGCACAGGATTGCACGTTTAAAATTATGCAATAATAGTTCAAAATGGAATGGTTCAGATTGGTCTAATGGACTTCCTTCCGCTGGAAAAGAGTTAACTTTTGAAGAAGATTATGTGTTTTCAAACTCAGTAAATGCATGTAGTTGTAGCATCAATTCAGCAAAGACAGTAACAATTTCAAGCGGGAAAACCCTGGGATTGAGTTTTAATTATTCAGGATCCGGAATTTTGGTTTTAGAAGATACAGCCTCTTTGTATCAATCAGATGATGAAATGGTCAATACAGGCATTATTTATCTTAAACGAAAAACAACCCCTATTCGAAAATTTGATTACACCTATTGGTCTTCTCCTGTTGAAAATCAAAAACTGATAGATGTTTCTCCAACAACTTTGCCGGATAAGTTTTTTTCTTTTAATCCTGATGTAAATTATTGGGCAGAAGAAATTTCAGCAGCACCAATGACAATTGCAAGGGGATATATTATTCGCGGACCACAGGAGTTTTCGACTACTGCTCCTGAAAAGTATGAAGCGGTTTTTAAAGGAATTCCGAATAACGGAAAAATTAAAACCCCTATTGGTATTGCAGATAGTTTCAATTTAATAGGCAATCCCTATCCTTCAGCTCTTGATGCAGATGTTTTTTTAGAAGCCAATTCGGATAGTATCAAAGGGACTCTTTATTTCTGGACCCATAATACGCCATTGACTAACAATAAATATGCCTCGGCCGATTATGCCGTTTATAATCTTTTAGGAGGCGTAGGAACAACGCAGGCTCAGGCTTCGGGTGAAAATAAAACGTTACCTGACGGTAAAATTGCTTCGGCACAATCTTTTTTTATTCAGAGTGCAATTGCCGGGGAGGTAAAGTTTGAAAACAGTATGCGCATTATAGAACAAAATTCATCTTTCTTTAAACCGGCTAAGTCTACGAAAAAAAATAAAACAGTAGAAAAAAGCAGAATATGGCTTAATCTTACAAATGAGGAAAATGCGTTCAAACAGCTTTTAATAGGTTATATTGAAGGGGCAACCAATGGTTACGACTTGGCTTTTGACGGAGAGTCATTCAATGGAAATAAGTATATTGATTTTTATAGTTTTAATGAAGAAAAAAATTGGGCTATACAAGGCAGAGAATTTCCTTTTAAAGACTCAGACGAAGTTGCACTTGGATACAAAACAGAAATTAATGGAAAGTTCACAATAAGTATTGATCATTTAGATAAAATTTTAGCAGGCCAATCTGTTTATATTGAAGATAAAGACAAAATGATTCTACATGATTTAAAAAAAGAGCCCTATATTTTTTCAACTGAAAAAGGAATTTTTAATAATCGTTTTGTTTTAAAATTCAGCCATAAAACGCTGAACACTATTGAGGTTTTTAAAAACAGTAAAGATATCATGATTTATCAGGAGAAAGGGAATCTTATTATTGAATCTGATGATTCAACTATACAAAAAATTCAGGTTTATGATAGTTCGGGTAAATTGATTCTAGAACAAAATACCAATCAAAATTCAATAACAATTTCTAATCTGAAACAAAAAAATCAACTTCTCATACTTAAAATTAAAACTGAAAATGCCCTGAACACAGAAAAAATAATATATTAACAGGTTTCTTTTAGTAAAGTTTCATGCGTATTCGGAATTGCCTTTTCATTTTGATCATCAATCCATTTCTGATCTCTAAATTTTCGCATCAAAATATCAAATGGGCGATGATTAAAACAGTATAAACCGCTTTGGATAAGTTGGTAATGTTTTGAGTAAAAGAGCGTAAACTCATAGAAAAATTCGGGTGTTAAATATTTTATATAATGCCAGTAACCTTCGGGCATATACAGCATTTCGCCAAGTTTTAAATTGGTTATATAACCTTTGGCATTTTTAAGGCAGGAAATTTTTCATAATGAAGGATTGTCAAAATCAATGTCTTCTCTCGAAATTAAGGCTTGAGGTACCTTATACATGTATTTTGACTGATCAGAAGCGAAAATCATGCATTGTTTTTCTTCGTGAAAATGAAGAATATTTGAGTAGTCAATTTCATAATGTATAAACACTTTTGAATTTTCCCCGCCAAAAAAAGCATGCGGTAATTAGTTGGTTTTCTTCACGTAAATTAATGTAATCACTCATTTTCATTGGAGTATGGATTCATTAAAACGATCTTCAAAAACATCTTTATGATTTACAGGCCTGCTATTGTATAAAGGAACTGTTTAATCACCCGCTATTTCTTTGATATGGGATAATTTCCATTTTTGATAGGCAGGCCGGTTCTCAGTCAGATCTTCTACAATAACCGGAATTTGATTTTTTAGATATTGGGAAATAAACTCAGACTTTGATGTTTTTTACCCGATTCGTTTTTTTTAACTTCATCTTTAAATAAAAAAAATGCTTATAGTGTTTTATATAAGCATTTTATAAATATTTAGTAACTCTATTGATTAATTTTTTGATTTAATCGAAGCTTCAAGATTTCTTTCAATAGTGTGTCCAGGTCTTGACCATTTTGGTTTTTCGCCTAATGGGGCAAATTGAGAATCTGCCGCTTCTACTGTTTGTGGCTGTGAAATTTTTGTAAATGGTTTTTGCGGATTTAAGCCCAATAATTCAAACATTTTCATGTCTTCATGTACATCGGGATTAGGAGTAGTCAGTAATTTATCACCGGCAAAAATAGAATTGGCACCTGCAAAGAAACACATCGCCTGACCTTCTCGGCTCATATTGGTTCTTCCTGCTGACAGACGTACCTGTGTGTCCGGCATCACAATTCTGGTAGTGGCTACCATACGGATCATTTCCCAGATTTCTACCGGTTTTTCATCTTCCATTGGAGTTCCTTCCACGGCTACCAGGGCATTAATGGGCACAGATTCCGGTTGCGGGTTCAATGTAGAAAGAGCAACAAGCATTCCTGCCCTGTCTTCGATACTTTCCCCCATGCCGATAATGCCACCGCTACAAACTGTAACATTGGTTTTACGAACATTTTCAATGGTCTCTAAACGGTCTTCAAAAGCACGTGTCGAAATAACATCTTTATAATAATCTTCAGAAGTATCTAAATTGTGGTTGTAGGCGTATAATCCTGCTTCAGCCAGACGTTGTGCCTGATTTTCGGTAATCATCCCCAGAGTACAGCAAACCTCCATATCCAGTTTGTTGATGGTACGTACCATCTCTAATACCTGATCAAATTCGTCACCGTCTTTTACGTTTCTCCAGGCAGCTCCCATGCAGACACGGGATGATCCGCTGGATTTGGCACGCAAGGCCTGAGCTTTTACCTGACTTACACTCATTAAGTCATTTCCTTCTACTCCTGTGTTGTAACGAGCCGCCTGTGGACAGTAACCGCAATCTTCAGGACATCCACCGGTTTTTATAGAAAGTAAGGTAGATACCTGTACTACGTTCGGATCGTGTTTTTGTCTGTGGATTGTTGCTGCTTCATACAGCAGATCCATCATAGGTTTATTATATATGGCGATTATTTCGTCTTTTGTCCAGTTGTGTTTTGTAATGCTCATTGATACATTGTTTTTGAAGTTTCAAAAGTAGTTAAATTGTTCTAATCAACCAATGATGTATCTCGTAAATGAATATTTGATAGTTTTTTTCAAAAAAGAAACACTCTAAAATCATAGAATTGTATTTTTTTATGATTTTAGAGTGCTAAAATGTTTGAATTATTTTGAAAAATTAATCGGCGATATATTTATTGTTCCAATACAGCATCATCATTAAAGTCACGATTACCGAGGAAGCAAGTCCTTCAAACAGTAAACAGATGCAATATGTTGGTACTGATGGGTTTCCTCCAAACATAAAAGTCCTGGATAAAGTTTCGACATAAGCATCTCCGCCTTGTACATAACTGTAAACCAATAATCCGAAAACGCTCATAGATACACCCACAACTGAGGTCGCCATGGCAGAAACAGCGTTTGATACAAAATTGGTCTCTCCTTCATGCAGGTTCATCTGCATAGTCCTGTTTACGCCATAAAAAATGAAAAAGACATTTAGGGTTCGTAAATAGAATAAATCGGCTAAACCTAATGCATTCATCAATAAAAAATAAATGCCTATGCCAAGGAATATTAGGGATCCGTTGACAATTTCTTTTGGTAATTTCATGATGGTTATTTTTAAATAGGTTAATAGTAAATATTTGATAAACAGTAAAGTGTATTAAATTTACTAAAAAAACAAATACGATGATTTAAAAATAACGAAAAGGATATTGTTGGGATTTTTCAGGGTTTACTTAAAAAATCCAATGCAGTTTTTTTGTCCAGATTTAATTGTTCTTTCAACAAATCTACTGAACCAAATTTTTGCTCTTCACGAAGGTATTTTAGAAGGGAAATTTCAAGTTTTTGTCCATAAATGTTAGCATCAAAATCGAAAAGATTTACTTCGATAGTTTGTTTTTGCCCATCTACAGTTGGATTGAAACCAATGTTCATCATTCCAAAAACCTCTATTTGTTCAATAAAAGTCTTTATAATGTAAACACCATTTTTAGGAATTAATTTATATTCTTCTTCGATATGGATATTTGCTGTTGGAAAACCAATGGTTCTACCCAGTTGTTTTCCTTTTACGACTTCACCCTTTAGAAAAAAGGCATAGCCCAAATATTGATTTGCCAGAGCCATATTGCCTTCCTGCAAAGCTTTTCTGATTTTGGTAGAACTTACTGAAACATCCTGGATTTCCTGAGCTGAAATTTGCTCGACTTCAAAACCGTATTCAGCACCAAAGGCAATTAAATTATCAATATTGGCAGTTCTGTTTCTTCCAAAACGATGGTCGTGACCAATAATTATTTTATGGATATGAAACTGATCTACTAAAATATTGTGAACAAATTCTTCGGCCGTTAATCTTGAAAAACTTTCGTTAAACGGATGGATAACAAGGTTTTCGATGCCTGTTGCTTCCAGAAGTTTGGATTTTTCCTGAATGGTATTGAGAAGTTTTATTTCTGATTTTTCCTGTAATACCATTCTGGGATGTGGAAAAAAAGTTAGAACCAGACTTTCATATTTGCCATTTTCAGTATTTTGATTAAGCCTTTCAAGAATTTTTTTATGACCAATATGAACGCCATCAAAGGTTCCAAGAGTCAGAATAGTTTTCTTGTTGGAATGAAATTCATTAATAGATTCGAAAAGCTTCAAAGCAAATAGTTTAAGATGCTGCAAATTTATACTATCTATTTTAAATCTGATACTAACCTGAATTGATTTTTTAAATGGATTCGTTTAGTTTTTGTGAAAATGGAGTAATTTGTCGATGAGAAATAAATATCTGTCGATAATAGAAAAGAATTCAACTTAATTAATTTATTTTTGATTTTCTAAATAACCTCTTGATTATGAAAAAACAGCTAATTGTCCTGCTTTTTATTTTTTGTTGTATTTCGGTTCATGCTCAAACAAATGTACTTTGGGAGAAAGTTAATTCGGTTACGGCAAAAAAAAGCGGAAACGTTAATGATCAGAATACGTTATATTACAAGCTGAATGAAAATCTTTTAATTCAGAAAATTGCAGTTTCAGGTAAAACATCAAAAAGTGCTGTATCAGAAATCACAATTCCAAATGCAGCTGGTGTTTTAGAACGTTTTATGGTTTGGGAGTCATCTAATTTTGATCCTGAATTACAAGCTAAATATCCTGAAATCAGAGCTTATGAAGGAACAGGGTTAGATGATAAAACAGCAAAAATCCATTTTAGCGTAGCACCAATTGGAGTACAGACTATGGTACTTCGTTCTGATAAGCCAACTGAGTTTATCGAACAGAATCTGGAGAATAAAGCGGAGTATGTATTGTTTACATCGAAAAACAAGGATGCTTCAAAATCAATGATTTGCAAAACAAAAGATGCTAATGTCAGCAACTATTCCGCAAAAACAGCAAAAACAGCATCTAATAATAAAGTATTTAAAACCCTTCGACTGGCGTTGTCGTGTACATGGGAGTATGCCGCATTTTTTGGAGGGACCAAAGCAGGAGCGTTAGCCGGTATGAATGCTACAATGGCAAGGGTTAATGGTATATTTAACAGAGATTTGGCCTTAAAATTAATTATAATTGCAAACAATGAAGATGTTATTTACATAGATGCAGCGGATCCCTATTCTGATGCAGGACAAGGTGTTGATGGAGCCTGGAATCTTGAGGTTCAAAAAACATTAACTAACGTGATTGGAAATGGTAATTATGATATTGGGCATTTATTTGGGCGTTCGGGAGGAGGAGGAGACGCAGGCTGCATAGGTTGTGTATGCGATAATCCTGTTTCTGCATCAGATGATCAGGCAAAAGGAAGTGCTTTCACATCTCCTTCAAACAGAATTCCTCAAGGAGATACATTTGATATTGATTACGTAGCACACGAAATGGGGCATCAGTTAGGAGGAACACATACTTTTTCGTATGAAATTGAAGGAACCGGTACAAACGTAGAGCCAGGCAGTGGTTCTACAATCATGGCGTATGCAGGAGTAACAGGGGATTATGATGTTCAAAGCAATTCTGATGATTATTTTGCTTATGCCAGTATTTTACAAATCCAGAATAATCTGGCTACCAAAACATGCCCTGTAAGTACATCTGTAATTGATAATAATCCTCCGGTTATAAGTGCAGGTTCAAATTATATTATTCCGATTAATACTCCGTTTATTTTAACAGGAACGGGATCTGATCCGGATGGTGATACTGTTACATACTGCTGGGAGCAAAATGATACTGCCACTACAGCATCGGGTGATAATAGTATTGCTAAACCTTCAAAACCTGATGGACCATTGTTTCGTTCTCTTCTGCCGGGTAGTTCACCTGTTCGATATATGCCAAGTTTGAGTACTGTAGTGCAAAATAGATTAACGACAACGTGGGAGTCGGTTCCTTCAGTAGCAAGAAGTTTACATTTTTCGCTTACAGCAAGGGATAATGCTGTTTTAGGAACTCCTCAGACCAATACTGCTAATATGACTGTTACAGTAGATGCTGCGGCTGGTCCTTTTGCAGTAACTTCGCAAAAGGCGAATGATATAGGGTGGCAAAAAGGTTCTTTTCAGGCCATAACCTGGAATGTAAATAAAACCAATACTTTGCCTGGTTCTGATAATGTAAATATCAAATTATCTACAGATGGAGGCTTGACTTTTCCTGTTATCCTGATATCAAATACACCAAACGATGGTTCTCAGACTATAACTGTTCCTTCTGATATAACGGCTAAAAATTGCAGAATTTTAATTGAGCCTACCGCTAATATTTATTACGCCTTAAACTCAAATCCTTTTGCTGTAGGATACACCTCGGCAACGACTTGTGATACTTATAGTTTTGACAGTGCATTTAACATACCATTTGGATCTTCTTTTACAACAAAATCAGTAACTGTGCCAGCTTCAACAGGAATCGTATCTGATGTAAATGTGACTTTAAGTGTAACACATGCCAGGTTCTCAGATTTAGAAATTCAAATCGTAAATCCTCAGGGAACAGTTGTGAAATTGTTTGATAAAAACTGCGACAGTACTAATTCAACTTTAATGTTGGAGTATGATGATTCAGGAGTTGCTTTAGATTGTTCTAAAACAACAAGCCAACTTGTTGTACCGGCAGAATTTTTAAGCGTTTTTAATGGTCAAAATCCTCAGGGAACCTGGGGCTTTATGGTGCGTGATGCGGTTTCAGGAAGTTTTGGGACCATAAATTCGGCATCTGTAACTATTTGCAGCCAAACTTTTACTTTAGATGAATCTGAATTTGAAGAAATAGATTTTGCAGTATATAGTAATCCGAATCAGGGAAATTTTACAATTCAGTTCACTTGTGATGCTACTAAAGATGTACAAGTAACTATTCACGACCTATCTGGTAAAAAAGTGTATGACAAAACATTTGACAAAGCCCCTTATTTCTATCAGGATATACAAATGCAAAATCCGATTGCCGGATTATACTTGGTAACAGTAACAAATGGAGATAAAAAGATTGTTAAAAAGATAATCGTAAATTAAAATTTACGAGTTTGCCATCGCCATACAAACAATACTAATTTTTGCTCCCGGAATTTTGAGTAAGGCGCGGGAGCAGGCTTCTAACGTAGCTCCAGTTGTGAGAACATCGTCAACAAGTAAAAAATGCCTGTGATGATTTTCTTTTGAAATATGTACATCAAATACATTTTCTATACCTTCTAATCTGCCCAAAAGATTCTTTTTGGATTGGGTTTTAGAATATTTTTTCCGAAATAAAATCGCATCATTGTAGCCAATGTTCAGCCCTTTTGCTAAAGCGTTTCCAAAAGTGGTGATCTGATTATAGCCACGTTCCTTGAGTTTCTTTTGATGCAGCGGAACAGGAATTATAACATCAAAAGGAGTCTCAGGCTTTATACTTTTTAAATCCTCAACATACCAGTTTCCCAACAATGTTCCAATTTCTTCGTATCCTTTGTATTTCAAATTATGAATCAGTTCCTGAACGATTCCTTTTTTATTAAAATACAAAAACGCAGAAGCATGATCAATTTCAATTTTACCATAAAACTTTTTGACCGCTTCATTGTTAGGGTCTAAATGGTATTGGGTAAGTGGCATTTCATGGCGACAATTGGTACATAGAACGCTTTCATTCGTCATTAAAAGAGAATGACATCCTGCACAAACTTTGGGGAAAAAGAGATTAATAAGGTAATTAAGCACAGTTGGATGATTTAGTTAAAAAATAGGAATAATATCATTTAAAGAGAGCGTATTATTATGGCGATAAAATACTATTGCCTTTTGAATAAATATAATTAAAATATTAATTTTAATCAAAATATTTTTACAAAAAAAAATAACTTTTTAGTTTTTAAACTTAACTAATAACTTTTCAAGCCACTGAATCAATCTTTTTTATATGAAAAATAGCTACCATAGGATCTGTGTAATTTTAGCAGTAATCATTTTTTTAGTTTTTGAAAATCAAATAACCGCTCAAAAGGGTGGAAGCGTAAATAGATCGTTTTTTAAAAATGGACTCGTTGCCAGAGAATTTTATTTGGGAGCTGATCAAAAGTTAGATAGTATTAAAACTTATCATATTGTTGGAGGATTGGATGAAAGATTTTATTTTGATGAAAATACTTTGATAAACGGTCTTTGTCAAAAGTTTTCAAGCGATGGAAAGCTAAAAACGACCTGGCTTTTTAAAAAGGGCGTTTTGATTAAAAGAAAAGATTTCCTGAAAGAGGATAATCTTAAAAATAAAGCAAAAACTGAAGAAAACTACGCTATTATAGTCAAAAACAATGAATTGTTAAAATCGGATCCCTACAATTATGGACTACGCTATGGCAGAGCAGCAAGCCGGATCTATCTTGAGGACAATGTACTAGCAGAATTTGATTTTTTAGGATTTAAATCACAGTTAGAAAATATTAAAGCAGATCCAAATGCACTAACAAAATTTCCCAGACTGAACCAGGATTTAGCTGAAATTTACAGCAGACTTTCTACTATTTATTCCAGATTTGAAAATGATAATCTGAGTATTGATTACAAATTAAAGGCAATTCAAATTGATCCGGAAGAAACAAGACATTACTTTAATCTGGGTGCTTATCTGGCTACAGAAACTCAGGATTATCGATTAGCAATTTACTATTTGGACGAAGTAGAGCGTAGATTTCCAAATCATAATTTTGCGCACTGGGTTTTAGGGTATACATATTTAGAATTGGAACAGTATGATAAAGCGGTAGAAAATATTGATATTGCTTTTCAAAATGAAGCGAATCTATATGAAAACGGATACGGAAACGCAGAAAGTGATTTAAGAACAATAAGAGGACTTGCGTATCATAAATTAGGAAAAACAGACTTAGGTATTGCAGATTTAAATGAAGCTTTGCGGATAAATGATAAAAATTCGGTTGCAAATAAATACCTCGGAATAATTTATGATGATTTAGGGCAATCTCAAAAAGCGTGTGATTATTTTCAAAAGGCAAGAACTTTGGGTTACGAGAAAAAATATTATAATAAAGAACTGGAAAGTTTTATTCAAAAAACATGCAATGCAACTCACATGAAAGTTGTAAATAATGCTCACAAAGACCGGCCTTATATTTTGCCAAATCCTGCAGAAAGTACAGTTGAGGTTTTTAATTTTCCATTTTCTAATTTTAATTACGAAATATTGGATCCACAATATCAAAAATTGCGTCAGGGAATTTCTAATGATAAAATAATAGAAATTTCGGGATTACCATCAGGTTTTTATATTCTAGTGGTGGGTAATGGTGATAAGAAAGAAATTTTTAAACTGATAAGAAAGTAAAGGTTTGAAATAGTAATTCTATGTACTTACTGATATAAATTAATTTAAAAAAATATAAATTTCTATTCTGAAACATAAAAATCAGGATTTATGTATAAAAATTTAAAAATCAGAGGTCAATCTTCAACTATTTTTCTTTTTTTTAAACTCACTTTTTATATTTTTGCATCACTATGGCAAAACAAGAAGATTTATTTAAGAATGTGGTTTCGCACGCAAAAGAGTACGGATTTATTTTTCCGTCAAGCGAAGTTTACGACGGATTAAGTGCTGTCTATGATTATGCACAAAATGGTGTCGAGTTAAAAAAGAATATACGTGAATATTGGTGGAAATCAATGGTTCAGATGAATGATAATATTGTGGGCCTTGATGCTGCAATATTGATGCATCCAACCACCTGGAAAGCTTCAGGCCACGTTGATGCTTTTAATGATCCTTTGATTGATAACAAAGATTCAAAAAAAAGATATAGAGCAGATGTTTTGGTTGAAGATTTTGCTGAAAAAATTCACCAGAAAGCTCAAAAAGAAATTGATAAAGCAAAAGCACGTTTTGGAGATGCTTTTAATGAACAGGAATTTATTACAACCAATGCGCGTGTAGTAGAATATCTTGCAAAAGAAAAAGAAATTCGCGAAAGATTAGGTCGTTCTTTGGGCGCCGGAGATTTAGAAGACGTAAAAGCATTAATCGAAGAATTAGAAATTGCTGATCCTGAAACCGGTTCAAGAAACTGGACAGATGTTAAGCAATTCAACTTAATGTTTGGTACTAAACTTGGAGCTTCTGCAGAAAATGCGATGGATCTTTATTTACGTCCGGAAACAGCTCAGGGTATCTTTGTAAACTTTTTAAATGTCCAGAAATCAGGTCGTATGAAAGTTCCTTTTGGAATTGCCCAAACTGGAAAAGCATTTAGAAACGAAATCGTTGCCAGACAATTCATCTTCCGTATGCGTGAATTTGAACAAATGGAAATGCAGTTTTTTGTGCGTCCGGGTGAAGAAATGCAATGGTACGAACACTGGAAGACTACCCGTTTAAACTGGCACTTATCTTTGGGATTAGGAAAAGAAAACTACCGTTTTCATGATCACGAAAAATTAGCACACTACGCAAATGCAGCTGCCGATATTGAGTTTAATTTCCCTTTCGGATTTAAGGAATTAGAAGGAATTCATTCCCGTACAGATTTCGATTTAAAAGCACATGAGCAATATTCAGGACGAAAATTGCAATATTTTGATCCGGAACTAAATGAAAACTATGTTCCGTATGTTGTAGAGACATCTGTAGGTCTTGATCGTATGTTTTTAGCAGTTTTTGCAACATCATTGCAGGAAGAAACTTTAGAAGATGGATCGACAAGAACAGTACTAAAATTGCCGGCAGTTCTGGCACCAACCAAGGCTACCGTTTTACCATTAGTTAAAAAAGACGGATTGCCGGAAGTTGCAAAGAAAATCATCGAAGATTTAAAATGGGATTTTAATGTAGCTTATGATGAAAAAGATGCAGTTGGACGTCGTTACAGAAGAGCAGATGCTTTAGGGACGCCGTTCTGTATTACTGTAGATCATCAGACATTAGAAGATCAAACTGTAACCATTCGTCATAGAGATACCATGAAACAAGATCGTGTTGCTATAGCCGATTTAAAAGCAATTATCGAAAATGAGGTTTCAATGAAAAACTGGTTAATGAAAATGTAATTTTTTGATTATTAAGATATTAATCCCAAATTTCTATTAGGAATTTGGGATTTTTTTATACGATTCTTTCCGTTATTTTTTTAAATCAAGGATTTGTTTTGGATATTTTTTATAACTTTAAATGTTTTCTTTTACAGAAAACCAATCCCAAAATAATAGATTAACCCCCAATTTAATCCCAAAACAATGAATTACACCTACATCATTTTAGACGATGATCCAGAATCTGTTGAAAAAACAAAGGCAATTGCAAAGGAATTTGCAGAGCTTAATTTTATAGCTTCTGCAAATAATCATACCGATGGACTGAACCTGATTTTAAAACATACACCGGATTTGATTTTTTTAGAAATAGCCCCTAAAGACAAAGCCAGTGGGCTATCTTTAAATTTAATTAATGGATTATTGATGTACCTGAAAGAGCTCCCTAAAATTATTGTAACAACAAAAAGCAAGGATTTAGCATTTGATTGTATCCAGTATGAAGTAAGTGATTATTTTCTTAAGCCAGTGACCGCAATAGATTTTGTAAAACTGATTCATAAATTAAATAAATTATCCAGTGAAGATGAAGTGCTTTTGGTGCAGAAACTGAAACCGAAAGAAAAAAAAGATGCAGATGGCGCTCTGAATAAAAATCGAAAATCCTTTATTTTATGTGTAAAATCATATGGAGATCATCGTTATATTGATTCAAATGAAATCTGTTATTTCCAGGCAGATAATAATTCTACAGATATCCATCTGAAAAACGGAGAAATGATTACGGCTTTTAAAACTTTAAAACACTTTGAAACCGTTTTGTCAAATCCATTCATAAGGATACATAACAGTTACATTGTAAACAGAAATTATATTTCACGGATACATACCGGAAACGCTCTGTGTTATATAAAAAAAACCACTATAAAACTGCCATTTTCCAAGTCTTACAAAGCTAATGTTGATTTCATAATTAGTGAGTTTGCCAATGAAAATTATATAGAAACTTAAAATAAACCATCTGCCCTAATTTGCTATGCATTCACTCACGAACGAGTGGCATTGACCATAAACGCCTTTTTTTTAAGCAATTATTGAGCTTTACTGTTTAGTTTTACAAAAGAATTCCGAACGAAACGGGATTAAAAAAGTAAAAAAGTATAACAACATAAACTCAACAATCATGAAAAAATTAGCTTTAACAACAGGATTATTCTCTTTAGCAATGGTATTAACTTCTTTAAATACTTCTGCAACTACAAATGATACTATAATGAACAATACCAGAGTTAGTATTGATGGAAATCAATCAGTTGGACAAAGTAGAAAAGTAGATGTGATAGGGTCAGATTTATCAAAACAAACTACATTATTGTCTATTGATGGAAATCAGTCAGTTGGTCAAAGCAGAAAAGTAGATTAATTATTTGTAATCATCATAATGTAAGAAAGGCTGTCTAAAAATTAGATAGCCTTTTTCTGTATGTATAATAGATGTTTTGTATTTTTGATTAAATCTAAAAGACAAAGTTGAAAAAGCACTGCCTTATATTATTTATTTTTTTTCTTGGCTGTTCCAGGCAAAATGAAATTAGCAGTGTTTCCAGCCAATCTAAGGACAGTCTGGATTTGTATTTATCACTTGCTAATGAATATAAGTTACCAGTTAATATAAAACAAAAATACAACCGGAAAGCTTTTGAAGTTATTATGAGCCAACCCGATGATTCAATCAAAAGGGTAAATCTGTTTAAAGTTGCCAACCGTTATTTTAATATGCGGGACTGGAATGAATACAATAAGACGGTTAAAATAGTATTAGAAAATGCTCAAAATGCAAAGGACTCCGTTTCTATGTCTAAGGCTTATACTTATCTCGGAGATTATTATAGCTCTCAATCTGTTTCAGATAGTGCTTTTTTTTACTATTATAAAGCTGAAAAACTTTATTCACAATCTAATTCGTTTTATAATCTAGCTAAAACAAGACTTAGTAAGGCATTGTTACAGTTTAATGAAGGCGATTTCTATGGTAGCGAAAAAGCTGTCTTTAATGCACTTCGGGTTGTTAAGGGGAGCAATAATAATGATATTTTGTATGACTCTTATAATCTACTGGGTGTAATTTATAATGAATTGGGGGAATATGAAAAAGCTATTGAATTTCACAATAAGGCCATTGCAAGTATTGATGATAAAGTAATTCCTGTTGAGTTTCAGCCAAAAGCAACTTCATTAAATAATATAGGATTTGTTTATCAAAACCTTAATGATTACAAAAAAGCTAATTTTTATTTTCAGGAAGGATTAAAAGAAAAAAACCTCTTTAATCAAAAACCCGAATTATATGCTATTCTAATGGACAATTTAGCATATTCTAAGTTGAAATTAAATCAAACCAAAGAGCTTCCTGATTTATTTTATAAAGCACTTAAAATAAGGGACAGTTTACAGTTGGCATCAGGTATAACAGCAAATAAAATGCATTTGTCAGAGTATTTCGCTTCAATAAAAGACACAGCTAAGGCTTTGCATTATTCTCATCAGGCACTTATAGTTTCAAAACGTACCAAAAACTTTCGCAATGTTCTGGTTGCTTTGAAACAGCTGTCTTTGATTCAACCCAAAAAAGCTTCAAAATTTTCAGAGGAGTATATTCGCATAAACGACAGTTTGCAAAAGGCCGAACGAAAAATGGGTGATAAATTTACCCGGATAGAATATGAAACGAATGAAATAAAAAGCGAAAATTCGAGTTTAGAAATACAGAACAGAACTTTAGTGTATGTTTTTAGTATTCTCTCACTTATAGGGTTGTTTTTTTATATTTATAAAACGCAACAGGCAAGAAACAGGGAATTGCTTTTTAAGCAGCAGCAGCAAATTGCAAACGAGGACATTTACAATTTGATGATTTCGCAGCAAAACGCAATTGAAACAATGCGAATAAACGAAAAGAAAAAAGTTGCACAGGAGTTGCATGATGGTGTTTTAGGAAGGATGTTTGGGGTCAGGATCAGTTTAGACAGCCTGGATAAATTAGATGAAGAAGCAGCTTCAGACAAAAGGAAAAAATATTTACTGGAATTAAAAGAAATTGAACAGGATATTCGGGAAATTTCGCATGATCTAAACAAAGAAAAATCCGGATTGATTAATAATTTTGTTGCAATTTTAGAAAAATTGTTTCAAAGCCAGACAAATACATTCAATACAAAATTGGTTTATAATATTGACTCTAATATCAAATGGGATCTGGTAAGCAATGTTGTAAAAATTAATTCGTACAGGATAATTCAGGAGGCACTTCAGAATTGTAATAAATATGCCAGAGCTAAAACAATTACAGTCGGGTTTAAAAGTGAGATCAATTATTTGGTTTTATCAATATCAGATGATGGAACAGGATTTAATACTCATAAAACAAAAAAAGGGATCGGACTGCAAAATATTGTGTACAGAACCGCAGAATGCAATGGAAATGTCACAATAAACTCAGCAAAGGGTGAAGGGACTACTATTTTAGTAAAGATACCAATAGATCAAAAAATAAATAAAATTCATAATGAAAGCTGATTTACCACCATCGCTTAAACAAACAAGCAGGATATTAATTGTAGACGACCATCCGTTTATCATTGAGGGTTATAAAAATGCTATAACACGTTATAATCCTGAAAGCCATGAGTTTTTGATTTCGCAGGCAAAAGATTGTAAATCAGCTTATGAAATCATCACGAATCCTGAAACCGTTCCTTTTGATATTGCTTTTTTAGATATCAGCATGCCGGCTTATGATGAAAAAGAAATTTTTTCAGGAGAAGATATAGCAAAATTAATTTTGGATTATATGCCTAACTGCAAAATTATTTTGCTTACAATGTATACCGAATTACTAAAAATTAAAACCATTATCAGAACCATACAGCCTAATGGACTGATTATTAAAAATGATCTGACATTTGATGAATTGCTTTTTGCTTTTGATAAAGTCATGAAAAGCGATAAATATTACAGTCAGTCGGTTCAGAAAATGCTGAATCAGTCTCCCCACAACTCCATTGAGATTGATGAATTTGATAAACAGATTTTATTTCATTTGTCCAAAGGAACATCTGAGGAAGAAATGCCACATTATATTCCTATTTCCATAAACGCAATAAGAAGGCGAAAAAAAGGACTGAAAGAACTGCTCAAAATAAAATCAGGTTCTGATGAGGATTTAGTAAAAGAAGCCAAAAGCAAAGGACTTTTGTAGATAAAATTCCAAATTCCAATAAGCATGTAGCTGGAATTTGGAATTTTTATTTGATTTTCTAAAAATATTACTCACTCAAAGCATCCCAGCCTCTCGCTTTTAGGGCAATTTTGGTATTCGCACGGGTTACCAGATGTATGCCTTCACTTTCATCAGCCATATGACCAATAATCGAGAAGTTTGGATTTCCTTTTATCTTATCAAAATCATTAATGTCGATTGTAAAAAGCAGTTCATAATCTTCGCCGCCATTAATAGCAACTGTTGTGCTGTCAATATTAAACTCCTCGCAAGTCGAAATAAACTGAGGATCCAGTGGCAATTTATCTTCGTATAAATTACAGCCCACTTTTGACTGTTTACACAAATGAATAATCTCAGAAGATAATCCGTCTGAAATATCAATCATCGAAGTAGGTTTGATTTCAAGAGCGTGCAAAAGCGTTCGGACATCTTTTCGGGCTTCAGGTTTCAGCTGACGTTCAATTAAATAAGTGTAAAGATCTAAGTCAGGTTGATTATTTGGATTAACCTGAAATACTTGTTTTTCCCTTTCTAAAACCTGTAACCCCATATAAGCAGCTCCAATATCACCGGTTACGACCAATAAATCAGTTTGTTTGGCACCGTTTCTGTACACGATTTCATCTGCATCAGCTTCCCCAATTGCGGTAATACTGATAATCAAACCTTTTTGAGATGAGGTCGTGTCCCCACCAATAACATCTACTTTATATTCATTTGCAGCGTGTGTAATTCCTTCAAACAATTCCTCTAAGGCTTCCAGAGGAAAACGATTAGAAACAGCCACAGAAACCGTTATTTGTGTGGGTTTGGCGTTCATAGCACAAATGTCGGATACATTTACAACCACAGCTTTATAGCCTAAATGTTTCAAGGGCATATAAGCCAAATCAAAATGCACGCCTTCAATTAATAAATCGGTCGAAACGACTACTTTTTTATCCTTAAAATCAAGAACTGCAGCATCATCGCCAATACTTTTTAAAGTCGATTCCTGTTTAACATCGAAATTTTTGGTTAAATGTTCTATTAAACCAAATTCGCCTAATTGCGCTATACTCGTACGTTGTGGGTTTTTATCTTCGATCATTTTGTCTCTTTATTGCTTTTTGGTTTTTACCAAGTTTGCAAAGGTACGAAGTTGAAGGTTTAATAACTATAAACGGAGTTCGATTATTATTTTGTAGCACCAGCATTTGGTTTTTTGGCAACATTGGTCCCACTTTCCGTTGCAAAAAAAGTTTTTTTTGAACTCGATTAAAATCAAAAGGATTTTTACTTCAATCCGGGCTAATGCAAAACCATTTTTTATTTTGTCTTAAAATTGTTACAAGGTAAAACATTATGCTTGGTTTAATAAATTGACATACTTAATGTTTCTGGCCAGTAATTTATTAAAATAATCGTTTACACTATCTTTAAATTCTCTTTTAGGCTTATCTTTTTTATAGGCTTCTAAAAGTCCCTTCTCTTTTAATCTTTTAGTCAATACCTTACTTTTAAACTTTTTAACAGGACCCGAGATAGTTTCTGAATAATATTCAGGAGAGCTTGAAAATCCGGGAGTAACATAGAAACAAAATTCGCCATGTGCTAAAATTATGTAGCTTTTATTTTTATATCTTCTCCATAATTGATCCTCTTCAGGAGAGTAAAAATCAGCACAAAAATGAGAAATTCCAACTCTTTCTGTTCCATTGTCAGTTTTTATCAAGAGGCTTTCTCCTGCAAAAATGACATAAAGAAAAGAATTTTGAGCTATTTTATATCCTGGTATAAATTTATCGTTGTAATAATCTTCAATGGTTTTGTAAAATCTAAAATTTGTCTGACTAAAGGAAAGATTGCTAATGAAAAGTAATAAAAATACAAATTGAATTTTCTTCATTTTTTTGGATGGTTAATTAAGTTTAATAATTAGGGGTAGTTTTTTATTTTAGAGTCTCTTTAAATTTATTATCATAAAATAAGGCATTTTTTTAGAATAGTAGTCCTTATTCTAAAAAAAACACGAATTTATAGTCGAAAATCATCATAAAGCCAATAAATTTAAAAAAGACACTCTTTGCAAACAAGCCCCACAGTTGATTTTATTGTTCGATATAGAGAATCTTCTCATCGGAATTGTAGTTTGTTTTCAGATTAAAGTATCGGCCAATTTTAGACAAATTAACGACAATGAAATCTTTGGAGGAAAAAACCGTTTTGCCAGGATATGGATTCGATTTAACAGAAAAGGCATGTTTCTCACAATTTTTCACGGCTGTTTTTTCTCCGGTACTTGAATTGATTGACCAAACAATTGGAAATTTTTTCTTTCCGTTTTCCAAAATCAATGAGTTTTCAGTTAGTTGAATCCCAATTTGTTTTGTTGATCTAATCCGTGTTTTTAAGTTGTTGGTGTTCATTGAATCTTGCGTAACGTATCCATCGACGCTAATGTCTTTGTAATCGTAGTATTTACAATTACCTGATAGCACACTACTGAAATTGCTGAGGTTCATTGGATCAAGAAAAATTTCGTCTCCATCTTTGTAGATCAATGTTGTTGCGATTACTGCCGGACTTTGTTTGTTTTTAATTGCATTTTCAACGATAAATTTACCCATGTTGGAATAGATGTATGATTTTCCATTCTTTTTCACAACAATATTTGCCATTTGTGGTGATGAATCGCTTAGTAGACTTTTTGCCAATAAAAAGATTCCAAAACCAAGGGGAATAATGGCGAAAAAAGGAATCCAGCCAACGATTTTACTTCTTTTCTTAATTTGTTTTTGACTTGTAGTAGCGTTTTGCATGCGAGTAATAATTAAAAACTTAGTGTAAATCTATAAAAGTTTATAGAATAATTAAGGAAATATTGCCTATGAACAATAAATTTAAGTGTTTAAAAAAATATTTAGTTTTCAGCAGACGTGTACCAAGTTGAAGGTTTTGTTCTCGTTACTTATGTGTTTTTCTCTCTGTTATTCTTTGATTTTTATTGTTCCGTTTCTGTATAAGTCTAACGCTTTTTGCAAAATGGTTTCTATTGTTTTTAACGGTAAGTCTTTGTTTGGATTAATTCTGAAAATCTTCATTCGGGAACGCGTACCTTCTTCCAGTTCAGGATAATCAAGATATTTGCCTTCTACCATGAGGATATAAGGTTCGTTTGTTTTTTTATCTGTCCACAAATAGCAAAACATTTTCTTCTTATAACAAAAACAGGGCATTCCCCACTTTTTCGTTTCGGTAATATTTGTGTCCTGATCAAGAATAATGCTTCGCAATGCAAGCAGACAACTCCTGTTTGGTTCTTCCTTTTTCAGTTAGTAATTATAAAGTTCGTCTAACATTGGTTACCTGTTTTACGGCAATTAAAAAGTCAATTTTTGCATCTTCTGTATTTTGAGTTTTTGCTTTAAAAACTTCAAAGTGTCTTGTAAGTGTTTATAAATGAGTTATTTGATTTTAGTTGAAGTAATTTAGTCACTATTATTCCACGTAATAACTCCGTTTAAAGAAGTTTTGTCGAAATTTTTTAAAAGTGAATTATTTTGTGAATCTACATTTATTTTTACCCATATCCAAGCTTCATGTGATTCACATAGTTTTGTATTATCAATACTTATAAAATCTTTTAAATTATACTTTTCGAGTATTGATTCAATTGCGTATACATCTTCAGGATCAATTCCATTCGTTGCACCAGTTCCTTGATATTTTGAAGAGAGAAAATATTTTGTTAGTTCGGTTTCTGGGCTATGAAGGATATTCGATTCAATAATAACTTCATTCCCAACAGGAATATAAATACCTTCCAGTTCTGCTTGTAAACATTTATTTCCTCCTGTTTGATTAGAGAAAGTTATACCAGTTGGTAAGTTAACTATCATCCCAAATCCAAGGCTATCATAAAGAGATATTCGCTTCATTATTTTTGTTGTTTTTAGCAGTTAGTTTTTTGTGATAGTCAACAGGCCCAGTAAGTTATCCAAATACAAAACATTTTGCATTAAGCTAATTGCACAAATCGATTGTAGCTGTTAGAAGGTTTTTTTTTATTCAAGAAAAACAATTTATTTTTTGTAGTCATAAATTTCTAACGAACTAATACTGGTTCTCGGTTTTACTTTTATGCTTTTCAAAGTTGAATTTGGTATAAGGTTATTGTCCACATTTACATATCCATCTCCATTTTTTGAACGTTTTTTATTTTGATTGGTAGCCATAATCTTTAATCCGTCCATAAAATATTTTGTCAATTTGGTGTTCAAGTTATCTGTTCCAATATAGAAAGCGTGTTCGCCTTCTTTTCCTAAACCGTGTTCTACAAAGATTTCAAATGGCTTCAATTTGTTTTTCTTTTCAAAATTTTTGACATAATCCATTATCGGTTTTTCTGATGGTGTTCCGCAACAAATGCTGGAATAACCAACAATAATATAATTTTTGTCCTTTTGAGAAAAAGCAAAAACTGGAATAATTACTAAAGCAATAGTTATAAGTTTGAGTACTTGTTTCACTTTTTATGGTTTTCTTTTGTGGTGGTAGGTTCAGTAAAATTACCGTCAACATTCTTCTTTTTGGTACTACAGTGAGCTTGCGACTAAAAGTACATTATTGTGCTTGGCCAGCGATAGCGAACAGGCTAAGCAATCATAAGAAATACAAAACCCAACTTTCCATAAGCCAATTACCTAAATTCGTTCTGGCTGTTATAAGGATTTTTCTATTGTCAGTCATCATTTTTTATAAACTTTCTTATACTTCCTTTTTTTAATTTATGACTTAAATTTCCGCATTCTATCTTAATCATTTCGTCATTGTATTTAGTTTTTCCAAATTCAATGAGAAAACAACCTGTTTCGTCTGAAACTACTAAAGAATCGTTATTCCAATAAGCTTCTGTAACGTTACTAACAAAACCTTGGTGTTCATTATGCAAAGAAACTGAAGAATACATTTCCAAGTATTCAATTTTAAATTCATCATTGATTATCACTGAGTTCGTACACGATACCAATGTCATTAAAGTAAATAGTACTGAATATTTAAAAATTTTCATTTTAGACACTGTGTTTTAAAATTGCTTATAACGTTCTGTTGTTACAGAGAATTTGAAACTAAATTGAGTCCTGTTTTTGGATCTGCAAAATGATTTCGAAATTGAAAACCATTTTTTTATTAAGCTAATTTTCTAAATTCTTAGTAGTGGCTGTATGCGATGTTTTTTTATTTAAATACAGAGGAAATTTCTTTTTTCTCATTTAACTTAAACATATAAAGTATTTCAATATCATTTTTTTTATTTCACTTAAAAAAGAATCTTGTGCACCTTCTTTAGTTATTTCCATATATTTCATTTCTTCGGTTGAATAATCAAAATTCTTTGATAATATTAACGAATTGTTTGTTTTTGAAATGCACTCAATTTCGTTACTAATTGTGTTTTCTTTGTTTTTTTGAACGAAATCAGAAAAAGACATAAAAGAGTTTTGCATCGATACACATTTGAAAATCAATACAGTTTTGTCATTTTCAATTTTTAGACTAACATTTTTTGCGTAAATAGTTGATTCTGTTTTGAAATCTGCTTCACAGTCGCAGGAGTTGTTGCTTTCAGAAGTTTTACCTTCCTTACAGCTTAAGAAACAGATAAAAAATATTAAAGAATAAAGTGTTTTCATTTTGTCTTTGCAAAATATTTCATAACGTCTCTCCTGTAACCGTCAGTAGCGGATCAAAGCGGTCTGAGTTTTCTCTGCCAAGATAAACTTTCTTCGCGAAACTGCAACTTCCCGTTACCGAAATCTCGCGATTACGGTTACCAGCCGTTTATTCGTTTTTTTTCTAATGTTTTAAAGAAATCAATGTATTCCCCTGATGGTACAAATGTTACTTCTTGAACAGTTGGAATGTTATACTCTTTTTTTGCTTTTTCACAATAATTGAAACCAAGATCACTAATGAAATGTACAGCGGTATTAAAATTTGAGGAATTTGCTGTTTTAAAAATTACTTCCCCATTATCTAGTTTACCAAAGTTGTAAAATATTCCCGCAAGAAAGGATAATTTTTGATAGTTATAAATAAATTTATGCTCATCCAAAATAAGTTTGTGTACTTTGTAGGATTGCTGTGTCTTTTCATTATAATAATCCATTCCCTCGTCTAAATATTTCAAATAAAAATTATTGATTTGAGTTGCAATTTTTTCATTGAAGAATGAATTTTGCTTTTCTGTAATTTCTGATTTAGAAATTTTATAAACTTTACAAATCGAGTCTGAAAACATTCTGCTTAGTTCTGGTTTTGTACTTCCAATGTAACTTGCAGACTCTTTGCTTTCAAAAGCTACAGTTCGGCCATTATAATCGTCCATTAAGCCTAATATAAAACTGTTTGTGTCAAATCTAAAATTAATCTGGGAATTTGCTTTTTCAAAGAGAATGAATGTCGCTATTAGAATGATTTTCTTCATAAATGTTGGTAACGTTCTGGCGCTACACGAGGTTTGGGATTAAAAAAGCGTAATCTTTTCGGATTTGCCAAATCTTTCAAGTACAAAACTATCTTTAAATTCAGCCAAATGCCCAAATGTCGTGTAACGGCTGTTGGTGGCTGTGTTTATTGCTTAATGATTACATAAAATGATTTTTCACTTTTATAAGGATTAATTTTTAGTAGTTTCCCATCTTCGCTTTTTTCAAAAAACGCACTATTTTCTTTTCGCTTTATTGCCTCAAATTGATTAGACTTGAGTTTAGTGACTTTAGAAACATAAAATTCGTTGTCAACATAGAATTCAGTTGTGAAATTTTCATTGTATGACATTGTTATAAAATTTCTAAAAACTAGGGGACTTTCATTTTTCGAGAAGTTTTTCTTAAGAGCATTTTCCATCTTTTCTTTATTGTTTAGATTAGGAATTACGATGGAATTATAATTTTTTACTTTAAGTTCCTTGATTGGTAATAATTTAAATTGCGTTCTAAAATAATTTGAATTCGGCGGAATGAATGTTATTTTTTCTGGTTTTGAAGATACGGACTAACTTACGCCAATTGAATTTGCTAAATAATATTTTCTAATATTAAATCCAGTATTAAATTTTTTATTGTCAATAATCGTTTGTCTTGCTTCAACGCTATTAGTTGTAGTTATGTCTTCCCAATAATTAATTTTGACAGTATTACTTATATAAGATGATTTTTTCCAATCAATATATAATGGCTTTTTAAGCTTATTATAAACTATAAAACTCATCTTTCCATTGTCTTCCCAAAAGTTGTAAGTAATTTTAATACTGTCATTTTCATAGATATAACTATCTTCATTTATTATGTTTTTATTTTCTGTATTTGTTTCAAATACTTGAACAAAACTCGAACTACAACCACAAAATATTGTTAGAATCGTAATAAGAAGTAAAGATTTAATTTTCATTTTAGTATTGTTTTTCGGTTCTCTTCGGGCAACATTGCCACCAACTTGTATATATGCGAAAGTTTTTTTCCTTTCCAAATATAAAAAAATAATAATCTCAAACTTACAAAAATGTTCTTATGTGACCGCGTGAAGGATGGGAGCAGGTTACCGAAGTAACGCAGACAGCCTGACAGCATCCCGGTAAGAGGGCGAATAACCGTAAAGTAGTTTGGCCCTTTTACCGGGATGGTGGCACGCCCAAATGATTATCGTTTCATGCTAAAGTGTGCTTTGAAAACCTGTGATGTCCCGTTTAGGGTAAAAAAAACCTCAAACCAATAATCGGTAGCGGGAAGCGGATCGCCGTTGTAAGTGCCATCCCAGCCGACACCGGAAGGTTTTATCTGTTTTATTTTTTTCCCGTATCGGTCGAAGATAGTAATGAGCGCATTGGGCTGGTAAGCAAGATCGGGAATGTTCCAGGTGTCATTGTAGCCGTCGTTGTTTGGAGTGAAAAATTTAGGATATTGGAGTACATTGATTATTACAATCTGGTCGTCGCAATGTGCTTTAACATCTCGCACCGTGATAACATGTTCTCCTGAAGCAACATCATAAAAAGTATTGCTGGTTTGAAAACTGCCGTCATCGAGCTGATATTCATAGCTTCCAAAGCCATTGTGAAGTGTAACGGTAACTTCGGTATTTTCCTGAAAAGAGTCGGTCATGTTGATGCTTGCCACTGCAGGACTCGATTTGTCGACAACAACTGTAGCCGGATTGTAACCGCAATCATTACCAACATCGGGTGTGTTTTTGGTGATTTGCAGGGTATAAGTTCCTTCTTTTGACGCTGTATAATTTGGACCCGTACTTATTTTGTTACCGTCTAAATACCAGTCAACCGTATAGATTGACGGATTAAGTCCTGAACTCAATTGTGCTGAACGCAGCGTGGTTCCTGTTTGAAAATCAACACAGATGATTTCGTTTTTCAGTACCAGATTTTTTAAGGGATAAACCGTAATGTTAAAATCATCCTGAGCAGTACAATTTGGGTTTGTAGCTGCTGCAGCGTAAATATACATTTGCTGGCTGGCGGTTATTTGCTGTCCGGCCAAATAGCGTGTACCGGTGGCGTTTGGTCCGCTGAAATAATTTCCAAGTGGTAATGTCGGTAGTGTATAGCTTCCACAAATGCTAACATCCGGAACTGAGGGTAATACCGGAGTTTTAGAAATGTTGACTAAAAAGTCTTTTTCGCTGGAACAGGTCAGTCGTTTACCGGAAATAGCATAAACATAAATCCTTTGCGAAGCAGTTAAAATGGTCCCAACCGGAATAACGGGACCTTTCCCTCCGGGCTGTGCATAATAATTTCCTAATTGTAAAGGAGGCAGTGTATAGCTGTCACAAACATTAATATCAGTAAAGGTACCAACGTCTATTCCGTTATAATTAACCTTAAAAAAAGTTTCATTACTGCAGTCTGTAAAATCTGCCCATTCGTTATAGATGTAAATAGTCTGGGAGGTGTTTATGAGTGTTCCTTCCGTAATTTGGGTTCCCTGACCATGGGAGCCTCCTGTTGCGGTGTAGTATTTTCCGTTTTTCAATACAGGAAGTTTAAAAGCTGTACAGGTGACCACATCTGTGAAACTATCTGCCAATGGACGTTTCCTGATTTCGACAACAAAGCTATGCTCGTTGGTACACTCGGATCCAACTGCATATGCATAAATAGTCTGAGTTGTTGTGATAACGTCTCCGGCTTTTAATGGTGTCCCTCCACCATTGGTTTTGGTAAAATACTTGCCATTGACCAAAGGAGGCAGGACATAACGCTCACATTCCAGTGTGTTGGGCGGTGTATCTACCGGTGGTAGTGTTTTTATAGTTATTTCATATTTTAAACGATCAGTACAATTAGGCGAAGTTGTCGTATTTGCGTAATAATAAATGGTCTGTGAAGTGGTAATGTTGGTCCCGGCAGGAATTTCTTTACCCTGTCCGCCCGGACTATCATAATAACCGCCAATAGCAACCGGAGGTAAAATATAGTTTCCGCATCTGGTAATGGGAACAAAAATTGAAGAATTGATAATGTTAATTTTAAAGGAATATTCATTTGTACATCTTCCGTCATCTGCAAAAACATATAGTGTTCGGCTGGTAGTGATAGTTGTTCCCGGATTCATTCGCGTACCTCCGCTTCCGGTTGCTGTATAATAATTTCCATTTGTCAAAGGAGGCAAAACATAGGAGTTACAAGTCACCACATTACCGGGTTTATCTACTAAAGGCAATGGATGAACCACAAAAGTTAATGCTTCGTCACGACAAACCGTTCCGTTGATTCTGGCATAATAATAAACAGTCTGACCAGTGGTAAAAATTGTTCCTGCGGGAATAGGATTTCCCTGTCCTCCAGCAGCAGTAAAGAAACCACCTGCAGGTACCCGCGGAATTGTATATTGACCACAGGCTTCTTTTTTAAAAGTAATCTCGTATATCAGGACTAGATTAAAGAAGGTCTCGTTGGTGCAACTATTCGTACCCGACCTGTTGAAAATGTAATAAACCCCGCTTTTGGTAATGATATCCCCGGGATTCAGTTTGATCCCTGTTCCGTTTGGTTTTGTATTATATTCGCCATTTTCAATTGGGGGTAATGTGTAACTGTTGCAGGCGACAACATCCGGAATATCATCTACTGCCGGAAGTGGGTAAAAAATCATATTAAAATTGACTGTAGCAAAACAAACTGAACTCGAAATGTTTTCGACCCGCACCCAGATGGTTTGAGGTGTCTGAGCTGTGGATGTGTTAAAGGCCTTTGGATCTGTAATGTTGTTCGTTGCACTGTTTGCGTCTGTCAGACTTCTAAAATACCTGATTTTGTACTCTGCAGGATTTAATCCATTTAATAGAGCAGTTTCCTGTACGGTCAAATCAATAATTACTCTTCCGGAAATATTGTCACAAACGCTGATGTCGGGAGGTTTTACAATGTTGACCGGTTCGGTTACCAGCAAATGAAATGAAATTAGGTTATTGCAAAAGGCAGTAGTATTGTTAAGGGGAACAGTTTTTATGTAAATAGTCTGGTTTCCTGAACTGGCATAAGAGTTTAATTGATTTTGCGGTATCGCAGGACCGTTTGCATTGGCTGATATTAAAGAATCAAAATAGTAGATTGTATATTTTGAAGCATCAATCCCTAAGGCAGTCAAATTATTCTGGGTTAAGTCATATTGATAGCTGCCATTTGTATTGTAACAGGCAATCAGGTCTTTGGGCGTTTTAATGACCAAATCTTTAATGACTACTTCGTCTTTGATAATACAGCCGGAAAGTGTTGCTGTAAGTCCATACGTCCCGGCTTGATTAAGGGTTAAAGAGCTGTTTGTTTCTCCGGGAATTTCATTTCCATTGCGGGTCCATACATAATTGTAATTCCCTACAAGTCCGGATTGCAAGGTGAGACTTTCTCCCTGACAGATAATGCTGTCGGGGCCTAAATTCATAGTGGTTATAAAACTGCCCCCTTTTATAAAAACTGCCGAATCATAATTACTGTCGTTATAATCTCCTATGGCGAGTTTTATGCTATAAGTCCTGTTTGGGATTACGGTCGAAGATGCTGTCAAAACTTTGGTCTCTCCTCTCATATTGATGGCCGATCCTGAGGTATTGTTTACATTATAACGATCAAATAAATTGGCATTGGCAGACAAACAGGAAGAATTGTACTGCTGATTCCGGATATTCTTAACAGAAACAGCAGTTGTTGTCCCTGGAACCACAGCAAGGTTTTTGGAAATCCCCGTTGTCAAATCGGTCAGGATAAAGGCAAAAACATCACTGAAACCACACTGGAATTCTCCATATTCATTGGAAGCAAAAAGAAAATCAAAACTAAAATTACTTGACAAAGGAGTAAAATCAAACTGAAGATAACTCACATCGGTAATGGGGACAATTTGGCCGTTTTCATTACTGATATTCTGCAAATCGCTATCATCGTTGGTATTTAGCCGACTGCTTTCATTGAGTCCTGTGTAGGCGCCTTCAGTATATTTGGCAATACCATTCCGAATAATGATTCCGTGGGAAATGGGGAAATTAGGATTGGTATTTGTAAATTTTCCAATACTTCTATGTGAAGAAAATTTGAAATTGCTTTCATTAGCACAGGCATTCTGCATCAATTCTTCTCGAATTAGTTGAGGAACAGCCAAAGTTGTAGTGTCGACGATGATTCCTTGCGATGAAGATATAGTCGAAAAAAATAATAAAACCAGAAGCAGAGTCGATCTCATAATTCATATTTTATTAGTTGTACCACTTAAAGTTACGAAATTATATTTTTAAAAATATGATTTTCAGTATTTTATGATTCTTATTTGTGTTTTATAAAAAACGTTTTGCAGTTTTAATTTTGTTAAATGGTATAGAAGCTTTAATTTAAACCATTATTCTAAATATTTATAAACATGAAATCATTTGATATAGTTACTCTCACGATAAATCCTTCAGTAGATAAAAGCACCCATTTTTCAGGTTTGGTTGCAGAACAAAAAATAAGGTGCAAACAACCTCAGTTTGATGCCGGTGGTGGCGGAATAAATGTTGCCAAAGCCATTTCCCGTCTCCGCGGAAGTTCTCTGGCCGTTTTTACATCAGGGGGAGCAGTTGGAGAGATGCTAAAGGATTTAGTAGCCAAAGAAAAAATTGATTTTGAAACAGTTGAAACGGAAACCGTAACAAGAGAAAACTTCATTGCAGTTGATGATAATACCAATTCGCAATACCGCTTTGGGTTTACAGGCGATGTTTTATCCGATTCTGAAGTTCAAAATTTTTTAGAAACGATTTCGAAGTTAAAACCAAAATATCTGGTAGCAAGCGGAAGCCTTAATGAAGGTCTGTCATCAGATTTTTATCAGAAAGTAGCCAAAATTGCTAAACAATCTAACTCAAAATTGATTGTTGATACTTCCGGGGAGGCATTAAAGAAAGTATTAGAAACAGGCGCTTATCTTATTAAGCCAAACGTTGGCGAATTAGCAAAATTAGTTGGGGCTGAACGTTTAGAAATGGAAGAAGTTAATGAAGCGGCTAAAAAAATAATCGCTCAGGGCGGAGCAGAAATCGTGGTGGTTTCGCTTGGACCCCAGGGTGCTGTTTTGGTAACCAAAGACGATTATGAGTTTGTTCCGGCACCAAATGTCGCCAAAAAAAGTACTGTTGGAGCAGGAGACAGTATGGTAGGCGGAATTGTATGGGCATTATCACAAAACAAACCTCTGAACGAAGTCATTCGTTGGGGTGTCGCCTGCGGATCTGCAGCAACAATGAACGAAGGAACACAATTGTTTAAAATTGAAGATGCTAACCGTTTGTTTGAATGGCTGAAAAATAAATGATTACAAAATAAAATAAAATTTATTTTCGCTGCTGACAAACTGTTGTCACCGGCCCTCCATAATTTTGAAGTATTAAACAAATTAAAACTTTAAAATTATGAAAACAGTAGCTGCACAAGTAATTACCCCTGAAGATTTATTGAAACACTGGCAGGGTCACCGTGCTCTTACAAGACGTGTAATTGAACTTTTTCCTGAAAAAGATTTTTTCGAGTTTTCAATAGGTGGCATGAGACCCTTTGCAAAATTAGCAGATGAACTTCTGGCAATTGGTGTTCCTGCACTAAAGGGAATTGTAAACCGTGAAATTCAGCCGTACAAAGAAGAAGCGGATGAAAAATTGATTTTTAAGGCTCAGTATCTTGAAAAATGGGACGAGGCAACAGAAGAAATCAATAAATACTGGCAAGAATTATCAGTTGAAGATTTCAGTGAAACTTTTAATCTTTTTGGACAATATGAGTTTCCTGTCATTCAGAATGTTTTATATTTTATTGATAATGAAGTACACCACCGCGGACAAGGATATGTTTATCTAAGAGCTTTAAACATCCAGCCTCCATTTTTCTGGGAAAGATAATTTTTTTTGAAGCATGTACATAAAAAACGCCTAAAAGTTGAAATTACAATTCTTCTTTTAGGCGTTTTTTATAAAAGCCTTTTTTTGTTGATCTCCAGTAATTCTAATGTTTTTGTCTTTAAAATTTCCGGCTCCAGAATTGTTGCATAATCGCCAAACATCAAAAACCAACGCGGAAAACCATTATCAATATCCCGGCACATAAAGGTCATTTCTATTTTTCCATCGACTTCTTTTTCTGAGATAAACCCATGATATCTTCGTTCTCCTGCTAAATAGCGCGCTATTTTTTTATCAATTAAGATTCGGACTTTTGTAGTCGGACAGGTTTCTGTTTTAGTCAAATAGCTTTCCAGCGAATCATGTTCGATGATAAAATCAGAATCAGTTTTTTTGATGCACTGAATTCGGTCTGTTCTAAACTGCCGATAATCTTTTCGTAAATGACAATATCCCAGAAAATACCAATTGTTATTGTCGTGAAAGACACCTACAGGTTCTAAATTTCGTTGCGTAGTTTCGTCTTTTGCAAAAGTTTTGTATGTCAGCAGTATTTGCTTTTTTTCTGCAATACTTTCAAAAAGAACCGCTAATGTATTTGGAGAATTGTCGTTAAACAGGGGTTCAGCAGTCTGCATCATTACCCTCGATTCAATATTCGAAAGATAATCTTTATCGGTACTTCTTAAAACCGATTTCAATTTATACATTGCCGATGCATAATGGGTGCCAAGGGAGGGATCGGTAAATTTCTGCATCAGTTTTTCAGCTGCAATAAAACTGCTTACTTCCTCGCGCGTAAACATCACCGGTGGCAATCTGTAACCGTCCATCAGGGCATAACCAACACCGGCTTCGCTGTAAATAGGTACTCCGGAAGCTTCAAGAGTTCTGATGTCCCGATAAATAGTGCGTAAACTCACTTCAAAACGATCCGCCAATTCCTGTGCTTTTACAATTTTTTTAGATTGTAATTGAATCAGGATGGCAACAATCCGGTCAAATCGTTTTGGGGTTTCGTCCATTTTAAGCTTTTTTCAAAGATAGTATTTATCGCAAAGAGTTAAAAACAATAAATTTTTGCATCTTTACAGAATTATAGTATTAAATCAAAACCCCGAATAGTAATTGTAAATGAAGATTCCGTTTGAGCCCGTATGGTTTGGTTATGAAATTAATATTCATTTAGTTTTAGAATATTTAGCCTTTTTTATCGGGTATCGGTATTATGCTTTTTTAAGAAAAAGAACTGCCGACAGGATCATCACAATCAATCGGTTATCGATAATTTTAGGTGCCGCTATTGGCGCTTTTTTGGGTTCCAGAATAGTTGGTTTTTTAGAGCATCCTGTTATTATTTCTGATAGTAAATCCTTTCTAGGTCTTTTCAATACCAAAACCATTATGGGTGGATTGTTTGGCGGACTTTTAGGGGTTGAAACAGCTAAAAAAATTATCGGCGAAAAAGAATCTTCCGGTGATTTGTTTACGTTTCCCATAATTCTGGGAATTTTTATTGGCAGAATCGGTTGTTTTTTATCCGGAACAAATGAATTTACGTATGGAAAAGCCACTTCTTTTTTTCTCGGTATGAATTTGGGTGATGGAATAAAACGCCATCCAATTGCTTTGTATGAATTGGTTTTTTTGGGATTATTATTTGTTTTATTGAAAAAACTAAAAAGCAAAAATCTACCAAACGGCTTGTTATTTCAGTATTTTATGATTGCTTATTTTACATTTCGGTTTTTTATAGAATTTATAAAACCCAATCATTTTTTCGTGGCAGGAATAAGTTCCATCCAGATTTTATGCTTAATTTGTCTGCTCTATTATCACCAAACAATTTTAAATTTATTCGTAAAAAATGCCAGTTAGAAAATACACTTATTATGATTTTACCTTAAGCCTTTGTCCTGAATGCTTAAAGCGAATTGATGCTAAAATTGTTTTTGAAAATGATAATGTCTACATGCTCAAAAGATGTCCGGAACACGGAAACTCAAAAGTGCTGATTGCCGATGATATTCAATATTACAAAAACATCCGAAACTATAACAAACCTTCTGAAACGCCTTATACTTTTAATACCAAAACACATTACGGCTGTCCATACGATTGTGGTCTTTGTCCGGATCATGAACAGCATTCCTGTCTGACGGTTGTTGAGGTTACAGACCGATGCAATTTGACTTGTCCGACCTGTTACGCCGGTTCATCGCCTTCATACGGAAGACACAGAACGCTGGAAGAAATAAAAACCATGCTGGATACCATCGTTGCAAATGAAAAGGAACCTGATGTTGTCCAGATTAGCGGAGGCGAACCTACCATTCATCCGCAGTTTTTTGAAATTCTGGATTATGCAAAATCACTTCCGATCAGGCATTTAATGCTTAACACTAACGGAATCAAAATTGCAAAAGACAAAGCATTTGCCCATAGGCTAAAAAGCTATGCACCTGATTTTGAAATTTACCTGCAGTTTGATTCTTTTGAAGATAGCGTATTGCAGGAACTCCGCGGTGCCGATTTGAGCGAAATTCGGAAACAGGCATTAGAAAACCTCAATGAACTTAATTTGTCCACAACATTGGTGGTTACGCTTCAAAAAGGTTTGAATGATAATGAAATTGGTAAAATAGTCGAATTTGCATTAAAACAAAAATGCATCAGAGGCGTTACATTTCAACCCACACAAATTGCCGGAAGACTGGAAAACTTCAACCCCGAAAAGGACCGGATGACACTAACCGAAGTGAGAAGAAAAATTTTGGAACAAACATCCATTTTTAATTCAGATGATTTGCTCCCTGTTCCCTGCAATCCGGATGCTTTAGTGATGGGCTATGCCTTGAAGCTGGGAGACGAAGTTTTTCCGTTAACACGCTATATTAATCCAAATGATTTATTGGACAATAGCAAAAACACCATTATTTACGAACAGGACGAAGTGCTTCACGGAAAAATGATCGAATTGTTCAGTACAGGAAATTCAGTAGAAGTAGCCGAAGAAAACCTGAAATCAATTCTCTGCTGCCTGCCTAATATCGATGCTCCTGAGTTAGGCTACGATAACTTGTTCAGAATTATCATCATGCAGTTTATTGATGCTTATAATTTTGATGTCAGGGCGATTAAAAAATCATGTGTGCATATTGTCAACAAAGACAATAAAATCATCCCGTTTGAAACCATGAATTTGTTTTACAGGGACGACAAAATAGAAAGATTAGAAGAACTAAGAAGTAAAATTTAAGATTATGACAGCATTAGAAGTAGGCAATTTAGGCGGAATAGTAGCATTTTTCGTTGCTATTATGGTAGGACCTCCGATTTTATTAACTATTGGTGGGTTTGCAGTCAAAAAGAACCATCCGAAGACAGCAAAAGTGCTTTTTATTTTGGGAGCGGTTTATTTATTAATTGGATTGGGAATTTGTGGCGGGCTTCTTTAGTGAAAAAGGAAAACCCAATAACTTTCGTCATTGGGTTAGTCTATATTCTTGACTCTTTATTCTTTCTTCTAAAAATACTAGTCGTTCAATTTCAAAACAGCCATAAACGCCTCTTGCGGAATCTCAACGTTTCCAACCTGTCTCATACGTTTTTTACCTTTTTTCTGTTTCTCCAAAAGTTTACGCTTACGCGAAATATCTCCACCGTAACATTTTGCGGTAACGTCTTTACGAAGGGCTTTAATGGTTTCACGAGCAATAATCTTTGCACCAATTGCCGCCTGAATCGGAATGTCGAATTGTTGTCTTGGAATCAATTCACGCAGTTTTTCGGTCATTTTTTTACCGATGTTGTATGCGTTGTCTTCGTGAATCAGGGCAGAAAGTGCATCAACCGTCTGAGCATTCAAAAGAACGTCCAGTTTCACCAGTTTTGAAGTTCTCATTCCGATTGGAGAATAGTCAAAAGAAGCATAACCTTTAGAAACGGTTTTTAAACGATCGTAAAAATCGAATACAATTTCGGCAAGCGGCATGTCAAAATTCAACTCAACACGTTCTGTTGTCAAATACGTTTGATTGGTAATTAAACCACGTTTTTCGATACAAAGACTCATTACGTTTCCAACGAAATCAGCTTTTGTAATGATAGTCGCTTTGATATAAGGCTCTTCAACCCGGTCTAGACGTGATGGCTCAGGTAAGTCAGAAGGATTGTTTACAACTAATGCTGTTTCCGGATGTTTTTTGGTGTAAGCCAAATACGAAACGTTAGGAACGGTAGTAATAACCGTCATATCGAATTCGCGCTCTAAACGTTCCTGAATAATTTCCATATGAAGCATTCCTAAGAATCCGCAACGGAAACCAAAACCTAATGCGGCCGAGCTTTCAGGAGCAAATACGAGCGAAGCATCGTTAAGCTGTAATTTTTCCATTGAAGAACGCAAATCTTCGTAATCTTCAGTATCAACAGGATAAATTCCGGCAAATACCATTGGTTTTACATCCTCAAAACCGGTAATCATATTGGTAGTCGGCACTTTTGCATCTGTTATCGTGTCACCCACTTTTACCTCACGGGCTTCTTTAATTCCGGAAATCAAATAACCAACATCTCCGGCTGAAACAACAGTTTTAGGAACCTGATTTAATTTTAAAGTTCCAATTTCGTCAGCAAAATATTCATTGTCGGTAGCCATGAATTTAATTTTCTGCCCTTTTTTGATTTCACCATTCACCACTCTGAAAATAACCTCGATTCCACGAAACGGATTATAAACGGAGTCAAAAATCAAAGCTTGTAACGGTTCTTCAGGATTTCCTTTCGGCGCCGGGATTTTTTCAATAATGGCTGCCAGAATATTTTCAACGCCAAAACCTGTTTTTCCAGAAGCATGAATAATATCTTCTAATTTACATCCTAATAAATCAATAATATCGTCGCTAACTTCTTCAGGATTAGCACTTGGTAAATCGACTTTATTCAAAACCGGAATAATTTCCAGATCGTTTTCTAAAGCAAGATATAAGTTAGAAATTGTTTGTGCCTGAATACTTTGTGCAGCATCAACAATCAAAAGAGCACCTTCGCAGGCCGCAATAGATCGTGAAACTTCGTATGAAAAGTCAACGTGACCCGGAGTGTCAATCAGATTCAGGATGTATTCTTCACCTTTGTAAGTGTATTCCATTTGAATGGCGTGACTTTTTATGGTAATTCCACGTTCACGTTCCAGATCCATGTTGTCAAGCAATTGTGCTTTCTCTTCACGGGCTGTAACGGTTTGTGTAGCGCCAAGTAATCGGTCTGCCAGTGTACTTTTACCGTGGTCAATGTGTGCAATAATGCAAAAGTTACGTATCTTCTTCATTTTATATTCAGTTCTCTAAACGAGTTTTAGTAATTTTTGGGTATGAATTTGCCCTGCTGTAAATACTTTAGAGCGTGTTATTAAGGCGCAAATATAGCGCAAAGTTTTGGATTCTGGAATGAAGATGAATGATTGTTGAATACTGTGATTTAAAAGAAGTTCTAAAACTCAAAATTAAACCCTTTTTCGGTCAGTTTTTCGTAGATTTCTGAATCAAATTTGTAGAGTTTTGCAGCTCTATGGGAAACATCCTGCTGTTTTTCATCCAGAGCGACCAGTAATTTCATGTGCAGGATTTTTCTTCGGAAATTAGATTTGTCCAGTTCAATTCCTAATATTTCTTCATAAAGGTGCATTAGCTGCAATAAAGTGAATTTTTCCGGCAAAAGATTGAAGCCGATTGGTGCCTGACGTACTCTGTTACGAAGTTGCATTAAGCTGAATTGCAGGATTTCTTTGTGGTCAAAAATCAAATCAGGCAGTTCATTAATCTTGTACCAGGTGGCTTCCATTAAGGTTAATCCCGCTTTTACATTATAATCCTCGCGGTTCACCAGCGTGTAGTAACCAATTGTTACAACTCTTCTTCCAGGTACACGATTTGGATTTGTAAATGCCTTTAACTGTTCCAGATAGATATTATCAAGACTGGTTAGTTCATGTAAAATTCGTTGAGCTGCAGCATCAGAACTCTCTTCTTTTTTGAGCCAGCCTCCAAGAAGCCCCCATTTTCCGATACTTTCGCCCTCTGCATGATGCGCCAGAAGAACTTCGAGATTTCCTTTGTTGAACCCAAATATGACACAATCGATGGTGATTCCGTCGATAACCGGATTTTGAATTCCAGAGGGTGCTCCACTGTAAGTCTTAGAAGTTTTTTTAGAATGTAAAAATGCCATTTTTTTGCTTTTTATAAGCTGGTTTAAAATTCAAAATTAAATCCTTTTTCAGTAAGTTTTGTATAAATTTCTGAATCGAATTTGTATAACTGAGCTGCCCGGTGTGAAACATCCTGTTGTTTTTCATCCAATGCAACAAGTAATTTCATGTGCAGAATTTTTCGCCTGAAATTTGATTTGTCCATTTCGATTCCTAATATTTCTTCATACAAATGCATCAATTGCAGCAGTGTGAACTTTTCCGGCAAAAGGTTGAATCCAATTGGTGCCTGACGAACCCTGTCGCGTAAGTGTTGGAGGCTGTATGACAGGATTTCATTGTGGTCATAAATTAAATCCGGGATTTCGTTAATCTTATACCATTTGGCATCAGAAGCTGTAAAACCTGCCTGAATGTTATAGTCCTCTCTTTTGATTAGGGCATAATACCCAATTGTGATGACGCGTCTGAGAGGAAAACGATCCGGATTTCCAAATGCTTTTAATTGCTCTAAGTAGATATGATCTAATGAAGTCAGTTCATTCAGTAATCGATGAGCGGCAGCATCTATACTTTCTCTTTTATTAATCCAGCCTCCCGGAAGTCCCCACTTTCCTTTACTTATTCCTTCTCCGTGCTGAATTAAAAGAACTTCAAGGCTTCCTTTATCAAAACCAAATATAACACAGTCAATCGTAATGGCATTCATTACTGGAGAGTCATTTTTTACGATAATGTTAACATCTAAATTATCAACCATGTTGTTAAAATTTTGACAAATTAAATAAATAAAAATAACAGTATTGTCTTAAAAAGACACATATTTTGCAATTTGCCATTATGATATTAGAATTTTTAAAAAAAATGCGAATAAAATTGAATAAGTGTTTTAAATCATTATCAATTTAATTAATAAATGGCTGATTTATTAATAGTTTTTAATTGTTAATAGCTGTTTAATTTGATTAATGTATAAAAAATAACCTCGTATTATTTGAATTGAAAAAAATTAAAGCTAATTTTTTGTTAATATAGAAAAATTACACTACACTTGTAGTCAAATTAACCATAAGATAAATGTATTTTGACTATAAGTTGATTTGAGAAGAAAATGGAGTATAGTAAAAACACAAAAACTTCTTTTTGTAGGATTTAATTCAGAAAGATTATGAAGTTGTTTTTGGAGATTAAAAACACATCCAGAAAAGTTTTTATAAAAAAAATAATTGGTGTAATTCAGATTGAAAAAACTGATTATAAAAATAAGTACTCAACATTTTATGGACTATTTGACGTATGAAATGGTGTTTAGATTTTAAAAGGAGGATTCTTCGTTGAGATTTGCTAAAATACGTTAAAGCCTGGAAATTCAGCAACTTGTGGCAAAGAACAGATTATTTAGAAGGTGCATTAATTGAATTACAAAAATACTAACAATAAATTTAACCAAATTATTAATTATTATGAAAAGCAAATATTGTATTAAAACAACAAGGCTTCCGTTTTTTATGGCGCTGCTGTTCAATGTTTTTATAATGCAGTCCGGATTTGCCCAAGACCAATCCAAAACTGTTAGTGGAAAAGTGACATCGTCAGAGGACGGGATGGGAGTTCCCGGTGCTAGCGTTACTGTTCAAGGAATAAAATCAGGAACTTCAACTGATTTTGACGGATTATTTAAAGTAGAAGCAAAAACTGGTGATGTAATTGTAATCAGTTTTATGGGTTTTAAAACTCAGCGTATAACCGTAGGCAGTCAAAAAACGATTAATGTTGTATTACAAACAGAATCAAATGAACTTAAAGAAATTGTAGTAATTGGATACGGAATACAAAAGAAAAAGGTAAATACCGCAGCTACCTCATTAGTATCAGGTAAAGATATTCAACAAGTTTCGAGTCTTGATGTTGTAAATGCTTTGCAGGGTCAGGCATCCGGGGTTAGTGTTACATCAACTTCAGGTCAACCGGGAGCTGGAATGGCAGTAAACATTCGTGGGGTTGGAACAGCCGGAAACAGTACTCCTCTTTATGTAGTAGACGGAGTAGTTGTTGATAACGGAATCGGATATCTTGACCCATCTTCTATAGAAAGAATGGACGTATTAAAAGATGCTTCTGCAGGATCTATATATGGTGCAAGAGCCGCAAATGGAGTTATTTTAGTAACTACAAAAAAAGGAAAAGATGGAAAAATGAATGTGTCATTAAATAGTTATGCAGGCTTTCAAAGAGTTGCTAAAAAATTAGATTTATTAAATACACAGGAATATACTACCATTATGAATGAGGCTCGTATAAATTCCGGATTTACTCCATTATATACACAAGCACAAGTTGCTGCATTGCCAAATCATGACTGGCAGGATGATTTGTTTAAAGAAGGTGCTATAAAACAAAATCACTCACTTACAATTACAGGTGGTGATAAAAAATCAACAATCGCTACCGGATTGTCATATTATGGACAAGAAGGGATGATTGGCGGCGCAACAAGCCAATCGCAATATGATCGTATTACATTTAATGTAAATTCAACTTCAGAAGTTATTGAAGGACATTTGAAAATTGGAGAAAATTTTTCGTTTGCTAATATTAAAAGCTCAGGAGTAGCGGATCAGGGAATTTACAGTAACGCTATCAGAAGTTTCTTAAATGCTGCACCAATTGATCCTGCTTATGACGCCAATGGAGATTTTGCACATTCGTCTATCTCAGCAGATATCAGTAACCCTTTAGGATCATTATATTACAATAATTTTAATGAAACTAAAGTAAATCGTTACGTTGGAAACATTTTTGCGGAATTAAAATTCTTAAAAAGCTTTACTTACAGAACTAGTTTTGGTGTTGATATGTCAGATAGTAACTATCGTTCTTTCAGACCGGTTTATTCTCTTTCTTCAAACGATAACAATACAGTTTCAAGTGTTACACAAAATGCGACAAAATCATTAGGCTGGATATTTGAAAATACATTACAATATAAAGCGACATTGAATAATCTGCATAATTTTGATGTATTAGTAGGGACTTCTGCTAAAAAGAATACTTCAGATTATATGGAAGGAACAGGGAAAAATTTGATTTTTGACGATTTTTCACATGCTTACTTAAGCAATGCTACAGATCAGACATCAAATACAGTCAAAGGAAATCGTGCAGATTATGTAATTCAATCTTATTTTGGACGTTTGTTGTATGACTTTAACAACAAGTATTTATTTACGGCAACTTTAAGAAGAGACGGTTCATCAAATTTTGCATCTTCAAACAGATATGGTTATTTCCCAGCTGTTTCTGCAGGTTGGAATGTTGATCGTGACTTTTTTCCGGAGAGTAAAGTGGTAAATAATTTAAAACTAAGAGTAAGCTGGGGCCAAAATGGTAATGATCAGATTCCTGCTTTTTCTTACATGTCAACAATTAGCTCATACAATAAAACTTATCATTTCGGAACAGGAACAGAAACTCTGCAAACAGGTTCAAGCCCTAATCAACTTTCAAATCCTGATTTAAAATGGGAAACATCAGAACAAACAGATTTTGGTTTTGATGCTACAATATTCAATAATTTTACTGTTACGTTTGATTATTACGATAAAAAGACAAAAGACTGGTTGGTTTTGGCTTCAATACCAGTTTATGCAGGAGCTACAGCACCTTATATTAATGGAGGTGATATTAGAAACAGAGGAGTCGAACTTGCTTTAGGATATCATACAAAATTTGGAAAAGACTGGAATTTTTCTATAAATGGCAATATTTCTCATAACGAAAATGAAGTAATAAGAGTAGCAAACAGTGAAGGAATCATTCATGGAGATCCTAACTTATTATTTCAAGGGACAGACGAGTTAAATCGTGTTGAGGTAGGGCAGCCGATTGGTTATTTCTACGGATTAAAAACAGCCGGAATTTTTCAAAACGCTGCTGAAGTTGCTGCAGGGGCACAACCAGCGGCACAGCCTGGAGATGTTCGTTTTGTGGATTTTAATGGTGATGGAAAAATTGATGCAAATGATAAAACCAAAATCGGAGATCCAAACCCTGATTTTACTTATGGTTTAAATTTTGATCTTTCATACAAAGCATTTGACCTGACTGTCAATACTTATGGAGTAGCGGGAAGTCAGAATGTTTTTGGAATTCATGATCCTACACGTGGGTATACTAACTATACTACAGATGTTTTAAACAGATGGACAACAGAAGGCAGCTCTAACAGAGTTCCAAGAGTTACTTACGGAACAGACAGCAATGGAAATTATACTAAATTTTCAGATTTATATGTTCAAAATGCAGATTTCTTCAGAATCAAAAGTGCTACTTTAGGTTGTGATTTAACAAAACTGACATCAAAACTGACTTTCTTTAGCAAATTCAGATTGTATGTTGCGGCTAATAACTTATTCACTTTTACAAAATATAAGGGAATGGATCCTGAGATTGGATTTGGAAACAGCAATCAGACTTGGGCTAAGGGAATCGACGTAGGATATTATCCACAGCCTAGAACATACATGATGGGTCTTAATGTTAATTTTTAAATTATGAAAACGATGAAAAAATATATAAAATTATTTGCTGTGTCAAGCTTATTTGTTTTAGGAGCTTGTTCAGATAATTTTCTGGATACAGAGCCTTCTACAACTATAGTGGAAGAGAATTTTTACAAAACACCGGCTGATGCTTTCGAAGGATTAGTTGCTGTTTACGATGTATTGCAACGCGAAGCTTATGGAGGGCCTTTATTAATTAGCGAACAGGCTTCTGATGATTGTTTTGGAGGATATGGTATTGCTGATGCTCAGTCAGATATCGAATGGGACCGTTTTTTATTTGTTAGTAATAAAGAGATGAACATGGATGTCTGGAAAAACTCGTATTTAGGAATTTACAGAGCTAACATTTTATTAGAAAACCTAAATAAAGTAGATTGGGGAACTGATACAGCACTTAAAACCAGATACGAAGCTGAGGCACGTTTTTTAAGAGCACACTTTCATTTTCAGGCCGCTAAAATGTTCGGGGATATCATTCCTTTAGACCATACTACTTCAGCCAGCGAATTTTTATTACCAAGACAAGGTGCTGAGGTAACTTACGCTTTAATTGCTAATGATTTAAAATTTGCTGCGGATAATTTAAATAATGACAATTATTCTCAATCCGGAAATGCTAATTATGGACGTATTACAAAATGGGCTGCCGAAGCGTATCTAGCAAGAACCTTTTTATTCTATACCGATTATTATAAAAAAGCTGATTTGGCAGGTGTAGTAACCAAATCACAGGCAATTACTTATATAAATGATGTGGTAACTAATAGTGGACACGGTTTGGTTTCTGATTTTGCTAATCTTTGGCTGGCTGCTTCATTCGCAAATTTTGCAGGAGAAGATAATACCGAAATGGTTTGGGCTGTTCGTTTTAATGGTTCAGGAAAAGGAGATTGGAATTTAAATGAAGGAAACCGTTTTCAGGTAAATATTGCACCTCGTGGAGGAGCTATCGGACCTTATGCTTCAGGATGGGGAGGAGCAACTGTTAATCCAAAATTAGTTGGTGAGTATATTACAGGGGATACCCGTAAAAGTGCATCATTTATTGATTATCAGAATGAAACCTATAAAGGGAATCCATTAAATTTTGATCCTATAGCAAGAGAACAACGTCAATATACCGGATATTCATGGAAAAAATATTGCCCGATCACCAATGATGCAGGTGTAAGTATTGTAGAAGCAAATGGAGGAAATTTCCAAATTGATAACTATCAGGATTATGCTATTATTCGTTTTGCAGATGTATTACTGATGGCTGCCGAATTAAATTTAGGAACAAATCAGACATTAGCGCAAGCTGATTTAGACAGAGTTCGTGATCGTGCTTTCAAAAATACGACCAACAGAGTTACTGCTACTATGGATAATATTATGAAAGAACGCAGATTAGAATTAGCTCTTGAAGGATTACGTTATTTTGATTTAATCAGAAAAGGGACTGATGTAGCTAAAGCTGCAATTGATAACACAGCTACTGATTCTCAATTTAATGTAACATTTAGAACAGAAACCTTAGGCTGGTTCCCATTACCACAATCTCAAATTGTTCTTTCGAATGGTACTATCTCACAAAATCCAGGTTGGAACTAACTAAAAAACAAAATGATTATGAAACGTATACTATATATTTTAATAGCTGCCGTAACCATCGGTTCATTAATGTTTTCATGTGAACCTGTTGAAGATCGCGAGAGTTTGCCTGCAATAGGGCTTACACCTGAAACAATTAAGTTTTCTGTAACACAGAATACTTCAAAAACTAATGAAGTAATTTTAAAAAACGAAGACCCTGCTGTAATTCCATATTGGAAATATGTAGACGGAAATGGAAATGAATTAGGGCATTCTAACAAAAACGAGGATAAAATTACTTTTCCTTTTGCAGGTAAATACACTGTTTATTATACTGCTTATACAAGAGGAGGAGCTATAGATGCTGCTCCTGTAACTGTTAATATCGCTCAAAATGACGATACTTATTTTAGTGACGAGAGATGGAATTTACTAACCAACGGAGTTAATGGTAAAACATGGGTTTTATACATGACGGCACCTCTTGAGTTTATTGGAAAACCGGCATCTTACCAAAATATTGCAGTAAGTGGACATGGATGGTGGCCAAATCTTTCTGATATTTCATGGGCAGGTTTAGAGAATAAAGATTGGGGAGAAATTACTTTTGATCTTAATGGAGGTTATAATGTTACAGTAAAACAAACTGATCCAACAGCAGGAAGTACTGTGCAAACAACTAAAATAGGAACTTTTAATTTTAACCTTACAACTGGTTCAACAAACGATAGAATTGCTTTTAACGGAGGGGCAGAAATGCTGCATCCAAGCGGATCAAGCTATTTTAGTTCTTCATTTAGTTTTACTAATGTGCAAATTGTAGAACTTACCGAGACAACTTTGGCTTTTATAGCTATTAGATCAGACGGTGATTATTTGATTTACCATTTAGTAGTAAAACAATAATAGTTTAATTTGAAAAGTCTCAGTTTCAAAACATTTCTAATGTTTTAAAACTGAGACTTTCAATATTTCAGGTTAGAGAAGAAATTGTAAACTTTATCTTTAACTTAGTATTTACAAAAGAAATACAGTACCAATGAATAAAAGAAAATATTTTAGCAGCGGGTTATCATTATTAATGTTAGTCGTAGTCATTTTATTTGATTCCTGCAACAATAAAGAAGAGGCTTTTAGCAATCGAAAAGTTTCTTTTAATTCAGACTGGAAATTTCATTTAAATGATAGCATAATTGACAAAGATACCATTGGAGTTTCAACTAAATGGAAAACATTAAATGTTCCCCATGACTGGAGCATCGAAACAAAATTCAATGAAAAAAGTCCCGCCGGATATGGTGGAGGATCGCTTAATGGAGGCTTAGGCTGGTACAAAAAAACATTTAAAGTAGCTGTGGCAGACAGCGCAAAAACAACTTCGATCACTTTTGACGGTGTTTACAAAAACAGTGAAGTCTGGATAAACGGACACTATTTAGGAAAACGTCCAAACGGATATATTGGTTTTCAATATGATATGTCACCTTACTTAAATTACGGAGACAAAAACAACGAAATAATTGTTAAGGTTGACAATACAAAACAACCTAATTCACGCTGGTATTCTGGTTCAGGAATTTTTAGAAATGTCTGGATCGAAACCACAGACAAATTACATGTTGAACATTGGGGAACTTATGTTATAACCCCAAAAGTTACAGCCGAAAAAGCTTCGGTAGAAGTTGAGACTACGATTCAAAATCAAAATTCAACTTCAAAAAATGCAACAGTAACCACTACTATTTTTAAAGAAGACAATAAAGTAACATCGGTTACCCAAGACATAACGATTGGCGCAAATACCAATCAAACAATTAAACAAAAAGCACAAGTTGAAACGCCAGTTTTATGGTCTGTTGAAAAACCTGAATTGTACACAGCAGTTACAGAAATTTTGGTAGACGATAAAATTGTAGATCAATACAAAACCAATTTCGGAATCAGAGATTTTAAATTCGATTTGAACAAAGGTTTTATTTTAAACGGAAAAAAAGTCAAAATAAAAGGCGTTTGTATGCACCACGATTTGGGGCCATTGGGTTCTGCAATCAACACACGCGCAATCGAACGTCAGTTAGAAATCCTGAAAGAAATGGGTGTAAACGGAATCAGGACTTCTCACAATCCGCCCGCTCCGGAACTTTTGGATCTTTGTGACAAAATGGGTTTCATTGTCATGGATGAAGCATTTGATATGTGGAAACAAAACAAAACCAAATACGATTATGCAAATGACTGGCACGAATGGCACAGACAAGATTTAGCAGATCAATTACGCCGTGACCGCAATCATCCAAGTATTTTTATATGGAGTATCGGAAACGAAATTCCGGAACAATGGAACGAAACAGGTATTGAAATTGCCAAAGAATTAGTCGCAATAGTACGCATCAATGATAAAACACGACCCATTACTGCAGGAATGAATCCGCCTGTAAATATGAATATCGATGCTGTAACTTTACAATTTGAAAAAAAGAATGTTTCGGTTAATCCGCTTGCAGGATCTGGTGTTTTAGATTTAATCGGATACAATTATGCGCATCAGACTTTCGAACATCATTTGAAAAACTTCCCAAATACACCTTTCATCGCAACTGAAACGACTTCAGGTTTACAGACAAGAGGGTATTATGACGCCGTTTCAGATACGATCAAAAAATGGCCGGTACAATGGGATCTTAAATTTAAAGGAGGAAACCCGAACAACACCGTTTCAGCTTACGATCAGGTGCAAACGCCTTGGGGATCTACGCATGAAGCAACCTGGAAAATTATAAAAAAACATGATTTCTTAGCCGGAATGTATGTTTGGACAGGTTTCGATTACATTGGAGAGCCAACTCCGTACGAATGGCCATCGGTAAGTTCGTATTTCGGGATTGTCGATTTAGCCGGTTTCCCAAAAGACGTGTATTATATGTACCAAAGCGAATGGACAAATAAAACGGTTCTTCATGTTTTTCCGCATTGGAACTGGAAATCCGGGCAAACCGTAGATGTTTGGGCATATTACAATAATGCCGATGAGGCAGAACTTTTTTTAAACGGAAAATCAGTTGGAAAGAGAAGCAAAAAAGGAGACGATCTGCACGTTATGTGGAGAATTCCTTTTGAAGCAGGAACTCTGAAAGCAGTTTCCCGCAAAAACGGAAAAGTGGTTTTAGAAAAAGAAATCAAAACTGCAGGAAACCCTTCAAAATTAAAACTGACTGCTGACAGAAGTACGATCAAAGCAGATAAAAATGATCTCTCTTTTGTAACCGTTGATATTTTGGATGCCAACGGAACTCTGGCTCCAAATGCCAATAATGAAATTCATTTTTCATTAAAAGGAAGCGGAAAAATAGTAGGCGTTTGCAGCGGTGATCCGGTAAGTCACGAATCATACAAAGCAACAAAACATACTGCTTTAGCCGGAAAATGTCTGGTCATCGTTCAGTCTGGAGATAAATCAGACAGATTGGAATTAACCGCTAAAGCGAATGGACTAAAACAAGCCACAATTGTAATTACAACTGAATAACGAGTCACCATTCCTGCAAGGTTTTCAAAATTTTGTAGGTATAAATTATAAGTTTCAAATAAATAAAAACCTACGAGGTTTTCAAAACCTCGCAGGAAAACTAACATCTAGAATTATTAACCAATGAAAAACTCACAACTAACCGCATTGTTTTCGGCTTTTATGCTTGGATTTGTTCTGACGCCAAAAGCATCAGCTCAAATTCAGAACGCAGATGTGCTGAATGCACCAATAGATATCAGCAAAGATTTTCAGAATTATCTGAACACTTTTTATTTCGCTGATGAATTGGCTTCTTTTGATCCTGTAACAGGAAAAGGAACTATAAAATATTTGAGATACAATTACAAAACGCGTCAGGCTTTTAACAACATGATGATGAAACCTGATGCGGAAAAACCAAATGAATTCCCGACAACAGAATATGAGGTTTCTCCAGTGTTGCCGTTCGAAATTCAGTTTGTATCAGACAGAACCATCCGTATCAAAACTACTTCAGGGCCGCAATTTAACCCACAAAAAGAATCTCTGATGCTGATTAACGGAGTTGCGCCAAATCACCCGGAGTTATGGAAATATTCTAAAATTGAAGGAGGTCATAAATACACCAGCAGACACGGAGTTGTTGAAATTTTGACAAAACCATGGCATGTAAAAATTTACGATGAAAAAGGAAAATTGCTCACTAGTACGCTTCACGATACCGACTTTAAAAATACGTACACACCAACACTTCCGTTTTCTTATGTTCGCAGAAACAGCGATTATTCCAGAAGTATGGGCGCAGCGTTCAGTTTAGAACCTGATGAAAAAATATTTGGTTGTGGAGAATCTTTCACGCAGTTCAACAAACGCGGTCAAAAAGTAGTTTTATGGACAGATGATGCGAATGGAATCCAAAATGAAACGATGTACAAACCGGTTCCTTTTTATATGAGCAGCCGCGGTTACGGAGTTTTCATGCATCATTCAACACCCATTACAGTTGATTTTGGAAAATACTTTGGAAGTGCCAACGAAATGTACATTGGCGATGATGAAGCCGATTTGTTTTTCTTCATCGGCGAACCAAAAGATATCTTAGACCAATACACTGATTTGACTGGAAAAGCAGCCATGCCTCCACTTTGGTCATTTGGTTTCTGGATGAGCAGGATTACTTATTTCTCAGAAAAAGAAGGCCGAGAAGTAGCAAAAGATCTTCGTAAATATAAAATTCCAACCGATGTTATTCACTTTGATACCGGCTGGTTTGATGTAGACTGGAGAAACAATTACGAGTTTGCAAAATCCCGTTTTCCGGATGCAACCAAAATGATGTCTGATTTAAAAGACGATGGTTTTCATGTATGTCTTTGGCAATTGCCTTATTTCACTCCAAAAAATACATTGTTCAATGAAATCATGGACAAAAATCTGGCAGTAAGGGACAGAAAAGGAAATCTGCCTTATGAAGATGCTGTTTTAGATTTCTCAAATCCTGAAACGATTTCGTGGTACCAGGGAAAATTGAAAAAATTATTTGATGAAGGCGTTTCAGTTTTTAAAGTAGATTTTGGAGAAGCTGCTCCGCCGGACGGAATTTACCATTCAGGAAGAACAGGATTTTATGAACACAATTTATATCCATTAAGATATAATAAGGCTGTTGCCGAAATTACCCAAAAAGAAAAAGGATATACTTTAATCTGGGCAAGAAGTACATGGGCAGGATCACAGCGCTATCCGTTACATTGGGGCGGTGATGCCGAAACGACTAACGGAGCCATGTCAGCTGAATTACGTGGAGGACTTTCATTAGGACTTTCCGGTTTTAGTTTCTGGAGTCATGATGTGGGTGGCTTTGCTACAAAATCTCCTGAAAATTTATACAGAAGATGGGCACCCTTCGGAATGTTTACTTCACACGTAAGAAGCCACGGAGAACCACCCCGCGAACCTTGGTTGTACAGCAAAGATTTCCTTGAAGGATTTAGAAAAGCAGATAATATGCGTTACGAATTAATGCCATACATCTACGCTCAGGCAAAAGAAAGTTCTCAAAAAGGATTGCCAATGATGCGCGCTTTGTTTGTAGAATATCCAAATGATCCGGGAGCATGGTTAGTCGATAATGAATATTTATTTGGATCCAGTATGCTGGTTGCACCGCTTTTTGAAGAAGTTGAAGAGAGAGACGTTTACCTTCCGGCAGGGACATGGATTGATTATCAGACTAAAAAAGTATACGAGGGAGGATGGCATAAAATTAAAGCCGGCGAAGTACCAATTGTAGTTTTGGTCAGAGATGGTTCTGCTATCCCACATATTGCATTGGCACAATCTACCAAAGATATGGACTGGAGCAAATTAACCCTAAAAGTATTTGCAAGTGACAAAACCACTTCGGCGAAAGCCAAAATATTTTTACCGGATGGAGATACTGTTCAGGAAATTACAGTTACTAAAAAAGGAAATACTTTGGATGTAACACCAAATACCTTAAACGGAAAAACCACTTTTAAAACCGAGTGGCTAAAATAGGTTTTGTTAGAGTTAGTTTTATAAATCGGGTGAAATCTGTGTCATCCGATTTATTTATAAAGAATAAATGAAATACCATGAAAAATTACTTTGTACTTCCTGCTGTACTGTTCTCAATTACCTTTGGATACAGCCAGAAAAATAAAAATGCCTACGAACTTGCTTCGCCAAACGGACAAAATAAAATCAAATTTGAACTGGTAAAAAATGCTCCAAAGTATACCGTTTCTCACGGAAAAACAGAAGTGATTACGCCGTCTGATATGGGTTTTTTATTGAAAGGGAATGAAGATCTAAGCACGAATTTTGAAATCAAAGGAGCTAAAACTTCCACTTTCGATGAAACGTGGGAACAGGTTTGGGGAGAAAAGAAAAACATCAGAAATCACTACAATCAGTTAATTGTTGATTTACAGCAAAAAACAGGAAACAAAAGAAAGTTGCAAATTCAGTTTCGTGCTTTTGATGACGGGGTTGCTTTTAGATATGTTTATCCAAAACAAAATGTAAAAGACAGTATTTTCATTACGGATGAAAAAACGACTTTCAACTTAAAAGAAGATGGAAAAGCCTGGTGGATTCCTGCAAACAGAGAAAACCGTGACGAATATTTGTTTGAAGCGGCACCGGTCAGTAAATTAGATACGGTTCTGACACCGCTTACAATCGAAAGTAAAAGCGGATTGTCCTTAAGTTTTCATGAAGCAAACCTGATCGATTTTGCCAGTATGACTTTGGTAAATAATAAAGGAACAGAACTAAAATCAGATTTAGTGCCTTGGCCTGATGGCGTAAAAGTTCGTGTAAAAGATACTTTTACTTCATCCTGGAGAACGATCCAGATTGGAGAAAATCCGGGAGAATTAATTACTTCTTATTTGGTTTTAAATCTGAATGAACCAAACAAATTAAAAAATACAAACAGCTATTTCAAGCCGTATAAATATTTAGGAATCTGGTGGGGAATGCACATCGGAAAATATACGTTCTGGGAAAGCGATAAACAAGGCGCAACTACCAAACACGCTGAAGAATATATTGATTTTACTGCCAAAGAAGGTTTTAATCATTTACTAATCGAAGGATGGAATAAAGGTTGGACACCGGGCTGGTATGAAAACCGTATGCACATGTTTAGCTTCACGAAAAATGCCGACAATTTCGACCTTGAAAAAGTAGTTGAATACGGAAAGAAAAAGAACATCGAATTAATCGGATATCACGAAACGGGTTCGAACTTAATTAACTACTTAAAAGAAGTCGACGAAGGTTTTGCTTTGTACAAAAAATTGGGAATCCATACGGTGAAAATTGGTCACGTAGGTTCTAAATTAAACATGAAACAAATGCACTTCGGACAATTTGGAGTGAACTATTTCAGATATATTTTAGAAAAAGCAGCACAATATGATCTAGCAGTTTTATACCACGAATCAATTAAAGATACAGGAGAACGCAGAACTTTTCCAAACATGGTTTCAAGAGAAGCGGCAAGAGGTCAGGAATACAATGCCTGGAGTGAAGGAAATCCGCCAAATCACTTAAGCATTATTCCGTTTACAAGATTACTTTCCGGACCAATGGATTTTACACCTGGAATTTTCGATGTTGAGGTAAAACAAGGATACCCGGGAAAAAGAATTCAGGGAACGGTGGGGCAGCAATTGGCATTGTATGTAGTACTTTATTCTCCTATTCAAATGCTAGCCGATCTTCCTGAAAATTACGAAGGAAAACCAGCTTTACAATTCCTAAAAGACGTTCCGACAGATTGGGAAGATACCAAAATCATAGAAGGTAAAATTGGTGAATACATCACAACGGCAAGAAAAGACAGAAACAGTGCCGACTGGTATTTAGGAACTTTAACAAATGAAAATCCAAGAAACGTAAATGTTTCATTATCATTTTTAGATCCAAATGCAACTTACGAAGCACAGATTTATGCTGATGCTGAAGGAACAGATCAAAAACACAATCCGGAAGCAGTAGCAATTTCGAAGAAAACAGTAAAATCTACAGACTCGCTGAAATTAAATTTAGGAGGAGCTGGAGGAGGTGTGGTGAGATTTAAGAAATTGTAATTGAGTTAGAAGTTAAATGTTAGATGTAAAAAGTCAAACCTGTATAGATACGGTAGAGACGCACAGCAGTGCGTCTAACATTTAGAATTAAAACCATTTCAAGATGAAAAAACTTTTAATAATAATAGTTTTAATTAGTTCAATCCATTTGTTTGGACAAGACCGAACCATAAAAGTAGATTTCAATAAATCTTCCGGAAAATTAAACACCATGTTCAAAGAATGCATTGGTGCCGGAAGAGCAAATGAAGGTTTACGTGCAGATTGGCAGCAGCAATTGGCAATGGTAAAAAAAGAATGTGATTTTAAATACATCAGAATGCATGGTTTACTGACTGATGATATGGCGGTTTACAGAGAAGATTCTAAAGGAAATCCGGAATACAATTACCAATACGTGGATGTTTTGTTTGATTTTATTGTGAGTCTGAAAATGAAACCATTTGTAGAATTAGGTTTTATGCCCAATGCACTGGCAAGCGGAAGTGAAACGATTTTCTGGTGGAAAGGAAATGTGACACCTCCAAAAGATTATAAAAAATGGGAAGATTTGATTCGGAATCTAACAGCGCATTTTACAGAAAGATACGGAGTAGAAGAAGTCAAAACATGGTATTTTGAAGTCTGGAACGAACCGAATCTAACGCCCGGTTTCTGGACAGGTACACAGGCGGAATATTTTAAATTATATGATTATGCAGCCAGGGGTATCAAAGCTGTAAATAAAGATTATAAAGTAGGCGGTCCGGCAACAGCCGGTGCTGGGTGGGTTCCGGAGACAATTGGATTTGCGGCTAAAAATAATGTTCCGCTGGATTTTATTTCGACACATACTTATGGAGTAAATCAGGGTTATCTGGACGAATTTGGAACCTCCGGAACTGTTTTGAGTCCAGACGTAAACAGCATTAGCGGGGATGTCATCAATTCGCGTAAGCAGATCACCAATTCGGTTAAACCAAATCTGGAATTACATTACACAGAATGGAGTTCATCTTATACACCGTCAGACCCTATTCACGACAGCTACCATTCGGCAGCGTATATTTTACAGAAATTAAAACAGGTTGGCAATGCGGCGAACTCAATGTCGTACTGGGTTTTTACGGATATTTTTGAAGAAGCAGGCCCTAGATTTACGCCTTTTCACGGAGGTTTTGGTTTGCTAAATACACAGGGGATTAAAAAACCGGCCTACTTCTCTTATTTATTATTAAACAAATTAGGAGAAACAGAACTTCAAAATACGGATAAAGCTTCATGGGCAGCTAAAAATGCAAAAGGAGAATTTCAGCTTTTATTTTGGGATTTTACCAATACACATCCGGGTGACAAAGTCTGGAATCAGACTTATTACGTCAAAGATTTGCCTTCAAAAGAAAAAGGAAAAGTAAAAATTGAAATTGAAGGACTGCAAAAAGGGAAATACATTCTGGAAATCTACAAAGTAGGCTATAAATCAAATGATGCTTATGCAGATTATTTGGCTATGAATAAACCAAATCAGCTGACACGTGATCAGGTAAATTCAATCAAAGAAAAAAATAACGGCAGCCCTGTTGCCTCAGAAAAAATAAACATCGATTCCAAAGGAACTTTTAGTAAAGAAATTAAAATCAATGAGAATGATGTCTTCATGATGAATTTTGTAAAACAATAATTTTAAAATAAACATACAGCAAAACATAAAATAAATTTAAACACCACGATTTTAAAATTTTAGTGAGGATGAGATTTTAAATCTAATAATGAAATGATCTATGAAAAACAAAATTTTACAACTGTCGGCATTCATGATATTTCTGGTTTTTACTTCCGGTAAAAACTATGGACAGAATTCAGTCCCTGCTCAAAAAGCATATATTGGTAAGGGAATAGGGACAGGCTTTGATGCAAAAATTGACAAGTTAATTTCTCAAATGACACTCGAGGAAAAAATAGGAATGCTGCACGGCAATAGTATGTTTAGTAACGGAGGTGTAAAACGTCTGGCTATTCCTGAACTCAAAATGGCTGATGGACCGTTAGGGGTTCGTGAAGAAATTTCCCGTGATAATTGGTCTCCGGCAGGGTTAACCAATGATTTTGCAACCTATTATCCGGCCGGAGGCGGTTTGGCTGCAACGTGGAATGTAGAGATGGCGCACAAATTCGGAGCCAGTTTAGGTGAAGAATTGCGTGCCAGGGATAAAGACATGCTGCTTTCTCCAGCCATTAATATTGTAAGAACACCACTTGGCGGAAGGACTTATGAATACATGTCTGAAGATCCATTTTTAAATAAAAAAATTGCTGTGCCTTTAATCGTAGGTTTACAGGAAAAAGATGTTATGGCGTGTGTCAAACACTATGCAGCTAATAATCAGGAAACCAACCGTGATTTTGTAGATGTACAAATCGATGAACGAACACTTCGTGAAATTTATCTTCCGGCTTTTGAAGCTTCTGTAAAAGAAGGAAAAGCCTATAGTATAATGGGGGCTTACAACAAATTCAGAGGAGAATATTTGTGCGAGAATGATTATATGCTCAATAAAATCCTTCGCGATGAATGGGGATTCAAAGGTGTTGTAGTTTCAGATTGGGCTGCGGTACATTCTACCGCAAAAACTTTAAAAAATGGTTTAGATATTGAAATGGGAACACCAAAACCATTCAACGAATTTTTTCTTGCTGATAAATTAATTGCAGCAGTAAAGTCCGGAGAAGTTTCGGAAACAGAAATTAACCTGCATGTAAAACGTATTTTAAGAACCTTATTTCAGGTAAAAGCGATAGATGGGGGAAATCGTGCTAAAGGAAGTATTGCCACTGAGGCACATTATCAGGATGCATACAAAATTGCGGCTGAAGCAATAGTTTTACTTAAAAACGAAAACAATGCACTGCCTTTAAAATTAGACGGACTTAAATCTGTTGCCGTAATTGGAAACAATGCAACCAAGAAAAATGCACTGGGCGGATTTGGCGCAGGTGTAAAAACCAAAAGAGAAGTTACTCCTCTTGAGGGATTGCAAAACCGTCTGCCTTCATCAGTTAAAATTAATTATGCTGAAGGATACTTAGAACGTTACGAAGAAAAAAATAAAGGAAATTTAGGAAATATTACATCTAGTGGTCCGGTAACAATAGATCAATTAGATGAAGCTAAATTACAGGAAGCGGTAGAAGCTGCTAAAAATTCTGATGTGGCTATCATTTTTGCAGGTTCAAATCGTGATTATGAAACCGAAGCTTCAGACCGAAGCGATTTACACTTACCATTCGGACAAGAAGAATTAATCAAAAAAGTATTAGCCGTTAATCCTAAAACCATTGTGGTTATGATTGCCGGAGCTCCCTTTGATATTAATGAAGTAAGCAAAAAAACTTCGGCTTTAGTCTGGAGCTGGTTTAATGGTTCTGAAGGTGGAAATGCTTTGGCTGATGTACTGTTGGGGAAAGTAAATCCATCAGGAAAATTACCATGGACAATGCCCAAAAATCTTATGGACTCTCCTGCGCATGCAACAAACAGTTTTCCGGGTGACAAAGCAGTAAATTACGCTGAAGGAATTCTAGTAGGATATCGTTGGTTTGATACTAAAAATATCACTCCATTATACCCTTTTGGGTTCGGATTGTCCTACACCACATTTGCTTTCGATAATGCAAAAACAGACAAAACCTCCTATGCTGTAACGGAAACAATTACTGTTTCTGTGGACGTTAAAAACACCGGAAAAGTTGACGGAAAAGAAGTGGTACAATTGTATACATCTAAATCTGACTCAAAAATTACACGTGCTGTACAAGAATTAAAAGGGTTCCAAAAAACAGATGTAAAAGCAGGATATTCAAATACAATAAAAATTAAAGTTCCGGTTAAAGAGTTGGCGTATTACGACGTAGCTTCAAAAAAATGGACAGTTGAGCCAGGAAAATATATTTTGAAACTTGGAAATTCTTCAAGAGACATCAAAAAAGAAATTGTTGTAACAATTAAGTAATAAAGTTGTTGCGCTTTATAATGAATTAAAAAAATGAGACTAACTGAAAACCACTAGGTTATTATAAATAATTAAAACTATATAAAAATGAAAAAAAAAATAGAAATTTATCTGATTAATGTGGCTCTTTGTGTCGCTTTTATAGGATTTTTTGCCTGTAGTGCAGACAAAGAGACACCACAAAACCTAACAATAAAAGAATTATCTGTAAATACAAATAAAATTGATTTTCAGAGTGTTGAAAGTAATGTTGACGTTACCATTACAACAGGAGTGACAGCTTGGCTAATGAATAGCTCTGATGCAAGTTGGGTAAAAATTAGTCAGGCAGCAGGAACTTCGGGGACAACAGTTGTTAAAGTAACTGCTTTAGCAAATACAACTACTCAATCCAGAACAGCAATTATAACTTTAAGCTCAAATGAAGCTAAATCTGTTCAAATCACAGTTTCTCAGGTTGGAATTGCAGGATCTACTGGTTTTCCTGATTATAATACAAACCCTATTGCCGCTGATGCTTCTGGTATGAGCAGTACTGCAGCACAATTGACAGCAAAAATGAAAATGGGCTGGAATATTGGAAATACAATGGAAGCAACTGGTGGTGAAACAGCCTGGGGAAATCCAAAGATTACAAAAGCATTGATTGATATGGTCAAAGCAAATGGTTTTAATGCAATTAGAATTCCATGTTCATGGAACCAGTATTTAGAGAATTCTGCAACTGCAAAAATCAAAACCGAATGGTTAGACAGAGTAAAAGAAGTTGTGCAGTACTGCGTGGATAATGATATGTATGTAATCGTAAACATTCACTGGGATGGCGGATGGCTGGAAAATAATGTTACCGAAGCCAAAAAAGATCAAAATAATGCAAAACAAAAAGCATTTTGGCAACAAATAGCGACACATTTACGCGGATTTGATGAGCATTTACTTTTTGCGAGTGCCAACGAACCAAATGTAGATGATGCTGCTCAAATGGCAGTTTTAACTTCATATCACCAAACTTTTATTGACGCTGTTCGTTCTACAGGTGGTAAAAATGCATATCGTAATTTAATCGTACAGGGACCATCTACAGATATCGCTAAAACGAATACACTGATGACTACGCTTCCTACAGATAATATCGCAAACCGCATGATGGTTGAGGTTCACTTTTATCCTTATCAATTTACCTTGATGACTGAAGACGCTAGCTGGGGTAAAATGTTTTATTATTGGGGTGCAGGTAATCATTCAACTACCGATACTGAACACAATGCAACTTCGGGAGAGGAGGCTGATTTAAGCAAACTTTTTCTATCAATGAAAACACAATTTGTAGACAAAGGAATTCCTGTAATTTTAGGAGAATTTGGCGCAATCAGACGTTCGAATTTAACCGGTGATGCATTGGCATTGCATTTAAAATCAAGAGCAGATTTTTACACATTTGTCGTAAAACAATCAAAAGCAAATGGTTTAGTTCCTTTTTATTGGGATGCAGGAGGTTTGGGAGTAAATACGATGTCTTTATTTGACAGAAGCAATAATACTGTTTTTGATTTACAGGCATTAACAGCCTTACAGGATGGTTTGAAATAAAAAGAATTTATGTGACCTGCAATTAGTTCTAACATTGAAATTTCGATACAAAGAGTAATCAATAAACTAATTGCAGATCGCATTTTTGATATCAATTTAGGGAGACTTTTTTTAAATACCAGAAATTTATGAGTAATTAATTTCTTTTTCTTTTAGATTTGAAATAATGACTTTTACTTATTTTGGTATGACCTTTTGTTATTTTAATATAGAATATAGTCTACCGTATTGAGTTAGAATTAAGTTTTTTTCTGATTCTAAAAAGATTAATTAAGGTTTGCTTAAAAATATACTTTGTTGATTTTTATAGATTTAAACGGTTTTTTTAAGATATTTGATGCAAGCTTTTTTTATTTTTAATCAAAATTCTTGCATCACTTTTTTTGAAGACAAATATGCTTTGTTTTTTACTCTTTCAATAATAATTTCAAAGTCAATTACGATACAATTTCTTGGTAATTATAAAAATATTGCCGATAATCAATAAATTCATGTATTAAAAAAAATATTGAGTTTTTCAGCAGACCCTAATTATCAAGATTATACTTTACTAACATTTAACCACAAAAACTAAAATTATGAAAAAAAGGCTTATGATTTACCAAATTGCAGCTTTGCTGTCTTTGGTGTTATTAGGAAACTTATCTTGCAGCAATGATACATTGACTGAAGAAAAAAATGTAGCAGAAAGTAATTCAGAGGTTTATTCAGCATCTACTTCAAAATTACCAAATTATAATACAAACCCATTACCGGCTGACGCTTCAGGCATGGGGAGCGATGCCAAAACAATTGCATCAAAAATTAAAATAGGCTGGAATATAGGTAACACGATGGAAGCTACCGGTGGTGAAACGGCTTGGGGAAACCCGAAAGTGACCAAGGCATTAATAGATTTAGTAAAAGCGAAAGGTTTTAATGCTGTAAGGATTCCATGTTCCTGGAACCAATATTTAGCCAATTCAACTACGGCTCAAATAAAAGCAGATTGGATGAACAGGGTTAAGGAAGTGGTAAAATATTGTAATGATAACGCAATGTATTGTATTGTAAACGTTCACTGGGACGGCGGATGGCTGGAGAACAATATTACAGTAGCAAAACAAGCAGAAAACAATGAAAAGCAAAAAGCATTCTGGGAGCAAATTGCTACCAGTCTTAGAGATTTCAACGGATTATTGCTTTTTGCAAGTGCCAATGAGCCAAATGTAGAAAACGCTGAACAAATGGCAGTACTTAAATCCTATCATCAGACATTTATTGATGCTGTTCGTTCTACTGGCGGAAAAAATGCTTACAGAACTTTGATAATTCAGGGACCGGGAACCGATATTACAAAAACAAATCAATTAATGACCTCTTTGCCTACAGATAAAGTAGCAGGGCGTATGATGGTAGAAGTACATTATTATGCACCATGGCAATTTGCGGGGCTTACTCAGGACGAAAGTTGGGGCAAAATGTTTTATTATTGGGGAAATGGATTTAAATCTACAACCGATACCGGCAGAAATGCAACTTGGGGAGAGGAATCTGCAGTAACAGCCGATTTTAAACTGATGAAAACTCAGTTTGTAGACAAAGGAATTCCGGTAATTTTAGGAGAATTTGGTGCTATCAGACGTTCTTCATTAACAGGTGATAATCTTACAAAACATTTGGCATCACGTGCTTATTATTTAAAATATGTAGTGCAACAGGCAAAAGCAAATGGTTTGGTGCCTTTTTACTGGGATGAGGGAAGTATGACAAATAATGGTTTTGGAATTATTAACAGAACTAATAATACCGTTTTTGATACGCAGGCATTGACCGCTTTGATGAATGGATTGAAGTAAATCCTTTGTAGAAAAAGGATTAATACCAGCAAAATGAAAGGAAGAATTATGAAAATGAAGAAACTTAAAAAAGCACTTTTTTATCCTTTATTTATTTTAGTTCTTTTTTTATTAGGGAATACCATGTTTGCTCAAAGTGCAATGATAAACCTATCTGCCAGAAAATTGACAAGTTTAAATGGTAAGTGGAATACTATAATTGATCCAAACGGAGTGGGGGATTTTCATAAATTTTGGGAAGATAGAAAACCAGAAAAGAAAACTGATTTTGTAGAATATTCTTTTGAAAATGGGGACGTGTTAAATGTTCCGTCAGATTTCAATACACAAATGACGGAACTAACTTACTATGAAGGAATTGTCTGGTATAAAAAAACATTTAAATATGATTTAAAAACCAATAAACGATTGTTCCTTCATTTTGGAGCTGTAAATTATTTGACCGATGTTTATTTTAATGGTAAATTATTAGGGACTCATGAGGGTGGTTTTACTCCTTTTCAATTTGAAATCACCAATCTTATTAGTAATTCCGAAAATTCAATAGTAGTTAAGGTAAATAATAAAAAAGTAAAAGAAGGTATTCCAAGTGAAGGATATGATTGGTTTAATTATGGAGGAATTACCAGAGATGTAAATTTGATTGAAACGCCACAATCCTTCATAGAAGATTACTCTATTCAATTAAAAAAGAACTCAAACAATGAAGTATTAGGCTGGGTAAAAATTGATGGTACTACAATTTCTCAAAAAATTAAATTGAGCATCCCAGAATTAAAATTAAATGTTAAAGTTAAAACAAATGATTCTGGTTATGCACCAATACAATTTAAAGCAAAATTTAACCTTTGGAGTCCAGGTAATCCAAAATTATACAGGATAGAAATCCAAAGTGGATTAGATACAATTAGTGATGAAATTGGCTTTAGGAATATAGAAACCAATGGTACTAAAATTGTACTTAACGGGAAACCAGTTTTTTTGAAAGCAATCAATATTCACGAAGAAATGCCCACTCGTGTAGCAAAAGCATACTCCGAAAAAGATGCCGAAGTTCTTTTAAATTGGGCTAAAGAGTTAGGGTGTAATATGGTACGTTTAGCACATTATCCACATAATGAATATATGGTTAAGTTAGCTGAAAAAAAGGGGTTGATGATTTGGGAAGAACTTCCGGTTTACCAACATATCGAGTTTTCGAATGAAAAAGTCCAACAAAAAATGGATTTGATGCTTAAAGAAATGATCAAAAGAGATAAAAACCGTAGTGCAATAATCATCTGGAGTTTGTCAAATGAAACCTATCATTTTACAAAAAGCAGAGATGAAGCATTAATTAAATTAGTTAAGCAATGTAAAATTTTAGATTCAACCCGGTTAACAACGACCGTTATTTCTACACAAGGTTATACTAATAATACGTTTGATTTGTCAGATCCTCTTTATAATTATTTTGATATAATATCTGTAAACGAGTATATTGGATGGTATACGCCATGGCAAGGTTTACCAAAAGACACAAAATGGAAATTTGTAAATGATACAAAACCAGTAATTATATCTGAATTTGGAGGTGAAGCATTTTATGGTAGTACTAAACAACCAAAAGACGAAGCATCAGGCTGGTCAGAAGAATACCAAGAACAAATTTATAAAGATCAAATTGAAATGTTTGATACTAATCCTAATTTAGCAGGAGTATGTCCTTGGATATTATGTGATTTCCGTTCTCAATCAAGATTGCATCCAATTTATCAACGAGGCTGGAATAGGAAAGGATTACTTTCTGATAAAGGAGAAAAAAAGAAAGCATGGTATGTTATGAAAGAATTTTATAAGAGTAAAAATTAAATATAGTAAAGATGAAAAAATGCATTGCTTTCCTTCTTTTTAGTTGCAGTATAATAGCAAACGCTAATGTCAGAATGCCTTTAGTTTTTTCTGACGGAATGGTTTTGCAGCGTAACAAACCAATTCCGGTTTGGGGTTGGTCTGATCCTGGCGAAAAAGTAGAAATTCAATTTAATAAACAAACCAAAACAATTCAAGCCGACAAAAACGGTAAATGGATGGTGAGTTTAAATGCCGAAAAAGCCGGAGGTCCTTTTGAATTGTTCATTACAGGAAAAAATAAAATTGTCATAAAAGATGTTCTGGTGGGCGAAGTCTGGATTTGCAGCGGACAATCCAACATGGAATTCCAAATGTACAAACTGCCGGATTTTGAAACCCAAAAACAATTGGCTAATAATCCCACGATTCGTCATTTTGGAGTAGCCCAGGATTTAAGCGGTACTCCAAAAGATGATTTGAAAGCAGGAAAGTGGACCACTTGCAACCCCCAAGACATAAAAGATTTTACAGCAGTAGGCTACTTTTTTGCTCAAAAATTATTTGCCGAATTAAAAATCCCAATCGGAATTATCAATACATCATGGGGCGGAACCAATGTAGAAACCTGGACAAGCCACGAAGCATTTCAAAATAGTGATGAATTCAAATCGATAATTGCCGAAGTTCCAACTGTTGATATGGATGCTATTTTCGAAAGTTATAAGAAATCCATTTTGCAAAATCTCAAAAAAGTTCAGGGTTTTGATGTTTCCATGGAAAATGAAAACCAGTTTAAGGAATTCGGTTTTGATGATAAAAATTGGCCCGAAATAAAAGTCCCTTCCCTTTGGGAAAATCAGCAAATAGGCAATATCGACGGAATTGTCTGGATGCGAAAAACGATTGTTTTAACTGCTGAACAAGCCAAAAATGAAGCCGTTTTACATCTGGCAAAAGTCGATGATGAAGATCAGACTTTTGTAAACGGAATCGAGATTGGTACTAACAAGATTTGGGACAAGCAAAGAATTTACAAAATTCCGGCAAATGTCTTAAAAGCAGGAACAAACGTAATCGCAGTCAGAATTACAGATTACAGCGGTGGTGGAGGGATTTACGGAGAACCAATCGATTTGAAAATTCAATTTAAAGAGGGTAATTTACCTTTAGAAGGATTTTGGAAATTCAATGTTGTTCAGGTAAAAATATCCGTTTCGCCAAACAGCTACCCTTCATTATTGTACAATGCTATGGTAAATCCGCTGATTCCTTATGCGATTCAGGGCGTTTTGTGGTATCAGGGAGAGGCGAATGTATGGAGAGCAAATCAATATAAAAAAGCATTTCCGTTAATGATTCAGGATTGGCGAACAAAATGGAATCAGGGTAACTTTCCTTTTTACTTTGTACAATTATCCACTTTCGATGAATTTGGCGGAAACAGTACAAAAGGCAGCCGTTGGGCTGAACTTCGTGAGGCACAATCTGAAACCTTAAAACTTTCCAATACCGGAATGGCCGTTACTACAGATATCGGAAACGCAAAAGACATTCACCCAACCAACAAACAAGATGTGGGATTTCGATTGGCAGCAATTGCACTGAATAATGTTTACGGTAAAAAGCAAGTTTTTAGCGGTCCTACTTATAAATCTCAGGAAATAAAAGAGAATCAGATTATTGTGACTTTCGAAAACATAGGAGGCGGATTATCAAAACCAAATAATTCCGAATTAAAAGGTTTCGAAATCGCCGGTGCCGACAAAGTTTTTTATTCTGCGAAAGCAATAATCAAAGACAACAAAATTATCGTTTCAAGTACTGAGGTTTCAAATCCCCTAGCAGTTCGTTATGGATGGGCGGATGATGATACGAATATCAATCTTTACAATAAAGAAAAATTTCCGGCTTCGCCCTTTAGAACCGACAATTGGGAAATGATTACGGCCAATGAAATTTATAAAGTCAACAAATAATACGACTATGAAAAAAGCAATTTTCTTAATTATAAGTTTCATTTCGCTTACAATTAATGCACAGGAGCAAAAACAAAATGTAAAAGATGGATTTTATCAAAATCCAATATTTGCAGGCGATTATCCTGATCCTTCTATAATTCGTGATGGTGAAGATTATTATATTGTACATTCTTCATTCAATTATTACCCCGGATTGTTAATCTGGACCTCTAAAGATCTAATCAACTGGAAACCCGTTACGCATGCGCTCAAAAAAAGTGTAGGTTCAGTCTGGGCTCCGGATTTGGTAAAACTTAATAACAAATTCTACATCTATTTTCCGGCAAACGAAACCAATTATGTAGTTTGGGCAGATTCGATAAACGGTCCATGGAGTGATCCGATTGATTTAAAAATCGGTAATATCGATCCCGGACATTTTACAGACGAAAAAGGAAACCGTTACCTGTATTTCAGCAACGGAAGTTATGTCCCGCTTTCAAAAGACGGATTGGTAATTTCGGGAGAAAGCAAACATGTTTACGACGGATGGAAAATTCCTTCAGAATGGTCCATTGAATGTTTCTGTATGGAAGGACCAAAAGTTTTTAAAAGAGGCGATTACTATTATTTAACCACTGCCGAAGGAGGAACCGCTGGTCCAGCAACAAGCCACATGGTAATTTCGGCAAGGTCAAAATCGCCTTTAGGACCTTGGGAAAATTCGCCTAACAATCCAATTATAAGAACAAACAGCGCTTCCGAAAAATGGTGGTCAAAAGGACACGCCACATTAATTGACGATGTAAAAGGAAATTGGTGGATGGTTTTTCACGGCTACGAAAACGGTTATTACAATATGGGACGCCAGACATTGCTGCAGCCTGTAGAATGGACAAAAGACGGCTGGTACAAAATGAAAGACGGTATTAAAACCGAAGATAAAATTAAAAAACCTACAGGACAAAATATAAACAGTAATGTCATACTTTCTGATGCTTTTACAGGAGCAAAGCTCAATCCGCAATGGCAATTTTTTGACGAGTACGATACACAACGAGTTACATTTTCTCCAAACGGAATAAAAATCAAAGGAAAAGGAACAGGCATTGGTCAAAGTTCACCATTGTTATGTACTCCTTCGGACCATTCATACACCGCTGGTGTAGAAGTTGAAATAGAAGGAAATGCATCGGCTGGATTGGTTCTTTTTTATGATCCTAAAATATTTACCGGAATCGCTTTCGATAAAGAAAATATCATGGCAATTCTTAGAGTTTGGCAGTTTCCTACTATAAAAGGAGTTAATAAAACACATTTGTTTTTACGTCTGGAAAAAAAAGAACAGACAGTAAATATGTTTTACAGCATTGACGGAAAGAATTGGTTAAAAATTGAAAACTCTGCCGAGGTAAGCTCTTTCAACCATAATGCGTTAAGTGGTTTTATGAGCCTTCGTTTAGGACTTGCATCCATTGGAGAAGGTTCAGTGACGTTCAGGAATTTTGTTTATAGCGTTGTAAAATAAAATGACTAAATTTCAAGGAAAATACCGAATAGAATCTACCAGAGCCAAATGGTGGAATTATAGTAATCCTGGAGATTATTTTATTAACATTTGCACCAAAAAAAAGATCATTTATTTGGACATATAAAGTATGGATAAATGATATTGAATGAATATGGCAAAATTGTATTAGATTGTTGACTGGATTTACCCAATCATTATGGCAATATTGTTTTGAGGGAATTTCAGATAATGCCCAATCGTATTCATTGTATCGTTGGAGTAAATGATTCAAAAATAATGATTCCCGATTCGGATGACGTAGAGACAGGTTTCAAACCCGTCTGTACTGCCTCCGTCTGTACTGAAGATTAAAATCATATTTTTATGAAAAAGTTATATTTAGTTTTTGTCATTGCCATTTTTTGTGGAAAAATTAAGGCCCAGTCGAGCCATGTTTTATGGTACAATCAGCCAGCCGAATTTTTTGAAGAAACACTGGTTTTAGGAAACGGAAAGATGGGGGCTACCGTTTTCGGCGGAGTCAGTTCAGACAAAATTTATCTAAATGACATTTCGCTTTGGTCGGGAGAACCAGTAAATAGGAATATGAATCCCGAGGCCTATAAAAATGTACCGGCTATTAGGACAGCATTGAAGAATGAAGACTATAAGTTGGCGGATGAATTAAATAAAAAATTAGAAGGCTCTTATTCTCAGTCTTTTTCGCCACTTGGCACATTGCATATTTCGCATTTTAAAGAAGATACTAAAGCCACTAATTATTACAGGGAATTAGATATAAATAATGCGGTTTCCAAAATTAGTTATGAAATTGACAATGTAAAATATACTCGTGAGTATTTTGTTTCAGCCCCTGATCAAATCATGGTTATTAAGATAACATCTGGTAAAAAGAACAACCTGAATTTTTTAATAGATTTTGAAAGTTTATTGAAATTTAAAACGGATGCGAGTAAAAATCAATTAAAAATTAATGGTTATGCGCCATATCATGCAGAACCAAGTTATGTTAAAAGTGATAATCCAGTCCTTTTTGATGAAAATAGAGGAACTCGCTTTACAAGTTTGGTTCAGATTAAAAATACGGGTGGCATCATTATTATTACTGATAATAAAATTGGCGTAAAAAATGCAACGGAAGCTTTGATTTTTGTCTCTATAGCTACCAGTTTTAATGGTTTTGACAAAAATCCTAGCACTGAAGGATTAGATGACAAGGCAATTGCAGCGGAAAATATGGCGAAAGCTATTTCTAAATCGTATACGTCATTAAAAGAAGCTCATATTTCAGATTACCAAAAATTATTCAAGCGCGTGAGTTTAGACTTAGGAAAAACATCGGCTCCTAATTTGCCAACAGACGAGCGTTTATTGCGTTATTCAAATGGTGAAGAAGATAAAAATTTAGAGACTCTTTATTTTCAATACGGACGATATTTACTTATAAGTAGTTCAAGGACATTAGGTGTTCCTGCTAATCTGCAAGGTATTTGGAATCCTTACATGCGACCGCCCTGGAGCAGTAATTATACCACAAACATCAATGTTCAGGAGAATTACTGGCTGGTAGAAAATACCAATCTTTCTGAGCTACACCAGCCTCTTTTGAGTTTTATAAAAAACATTTCTGAAACCGGTAAAATAACAGCAAAAACATTTTATGGGGTGAATGGATGGGCGGTGGCTCATAATTCTGATATCTGGGCGATGAGTAATCCTGTTGGAAATTTTGGTGGCGGAGATCCTAACTGGGCTTGCTGGAATATGGGAGGTGCCTGGTTGAGTACACATATTTGGGAACATTATATGTTTTCTCAGGATTTAAATTATCTTAAAAATCAAGGTTATGATTTAATGCGTGGAGCAGCACAATTTTGTTTAGAATGGTTAGTTGAAGATAAAAATGGTTATTTAGTTACTTCTCCGTCTACTTCTCCCGAAAACCTGTACATTACCCCGAGCGGTTATGTGGGTGCTACTTTGTATGGCGGTGCTGCTGATTTAGCCATGATTAGACAGTGTTTCTCTAATGCAATTGAAGCTTCTAAAGTTTTAAAAACAGATGCAGAATTTAGAATAAAACTTGAAAAGGCACTTTCAAAATTATATCCTTACCAAATTGGTAAAGCCGGAAATTTACAAGAATGGTATTTTGACTGGAAAGATCAGGAACCGAAACACCGTCATCAATCTCATTTATTTGGATTGTTTCCGGGGAATCATATTTCGCCTTTAACAACACCTGAGTTAGCCAATGCTGCCAGAACAACTTTAGAAATAAAAGGTGATGAAACCACAGGTTGGTCAAAAGGATGGCGTATTAACCTATGGGCCAGGCTTCTTGACGGAAACAGAGCTTATAAAATGTATCGTGAATTACTTCGTTACGTTGATCCTGATGGGAAGAAAACAGAAAATCCGAGGAGAGGTGGAGGAACATATCCTAATTTGTTTGATGCCCATCCGCCATTTCAGATTGATGGGAATTTTGGAGGTGCCGCAGCAGTAGCCGAAATGCTGGTTCAGTCTGATGAAAACGAAATCCGATTACTTCCTGCTCTTCCAGATGTCTGGGAAACCGGTTCTGTAAAAGGGCTTTGCGCGCGGGGAGGATTCGAAATTGAAATGGAATGGAGTAATAAAACAATAAGTAAAATTTCAGTTTCTTCTAAAAATGGAGGAAAAACAACTTTAATCAGTGGAGATAAAAAACAAAATATCACGTTAAAAAAAGGACAGAAAGTAGAGATAAACTGGTAAGAAAAATAGAGGTAGCTAATTAACTGCCTCTATTTTTTTTAATCACTATTCTGATTAGCAAAACAATAGAACCCATAATTGTAAAGCAATCTAATTTTAGCTAACTTTGATAAATAATATTTTATAATTATGTCTTACAATCCAACAACAGTCGCTAATTATTTTATAGATAAATATTCCAAAACAGGGAATCTTACTCCTATGAAAATAATCAAACTAACGTATATTGCTTATGGCTGGTATTTGGCCCTGACAGATAAAAAAGAAAGACTGATCGATGAAAACCCGATTGCCTGGGATTTTGGACCTGTTTTTCCTTCTTTGTATTACAGTATAAAGCAATATAAGAAAGAAAAAATTACTGAAAAAATTCCAAATGCCACCAAAGACGAAAGAATCACAAGTGAAGATGAAAAGTTTTTAGATAAAATATGGGATGTTTATGGAAGGTTTGACGGAATATATTTAAGTGCCCTAACCCATATTGAAGGCACTCCCTGGCAAAAAGTATATCAAAAGGATTCTAACGCTGTTATTTCTGATGATGATATTTTTGAGCATTACAATAATTTAAAACCAATTGCGAACTAAGATGTCTTTACTCAATTTAAGCAATATTTCTATTGAAAATACTGCCGCAGTCAGGCCAGTTGATATTGATAATGCCCGTATTCAAAACCAAATTCTGGAAGACAGATTAGGGAATGCAAAATTAGGGAGGTTTGTAGAAGATACAATCCTAAGAAGGTATCTTACTTATATTTTTTCGTTCATTATTTTTCTGTGGCTGGCAGCTGTTATCTCCATTTTGTATTTTAACCACAATCTGTTGGAACTGAATCTTTCAGAAAATGTACTGATCACTTTACTTACTACTTCATCAGTGAATGTCATTGGAATGATGCTGATTATTCTGAAAAATTTATTTCCTCAGGTGCCTAATCAGGGTTAATAAAAGTAAGGATTAATGATGTGTCAGGCTGAGCGGAGTCGAAGCTCATTAATATTTAAAAAGCCTTGACTCCGTTCAGGATGATAATGGTATTTATAGCACTATTCTTTTTCTGCAGACTTTTCAGCATTCGCTTTTTTCAATTTTTCATATCCTTTTTCAATCGAAGGATATACAAAAGCCGCTACTTTTTTAATCGGGTTATAAAAAATATAATGATCTAAGGTTTCTTTTTTAGCGAAAGTATGATTGAAGTTTATTTTCTCAAAAAGAGTAATAAAAATACTAACAATCAAAACTGTTTTCAAAATCCTGAAAACACCTCCGCCCAATTTGTTGATCCATCCCAAATAAGCAAAATCAGCAATTCCGGTTAAAATTTTTGCTAAAAAATAAACTCCGATTACCACCAAAATAAAAGTCAGGATAAAAGCGGTTACCTGTACTGTATTTGGATTCCAGGAAACATATTTAATGATAACGTTTTTAACCAGTGAAGAAAATTTTATGGCTAAATAAATTCCCAGTAACAAGGAAACAAAAGATGCTACTTCTACAAAAAGACCATTTTTAATCCCTTTGTATAAACTGAAGGCCAGAAGTGCCCCTAAAATTATATCGAAAAAACTCATGTTTCTGTTTTAGTTTAATGTAAGGTACAAATATAATGGAATTATAAAATTATCAGAAAGAATAAAATCTCAAGGCATTCGCTTTTAAAATTTGCCATTAATAATACACGTTTAAAAGTAAATATTTTGTTAAATGAATTTAAAAACTAAAGATTATCTTTGAATCAAATTTAAGTCAACCCAGCAGTTACAAAGTTTTGTAAATTAACTATATAATAGAATTTATAATGAAAACAAAATTACGTTTTTTGTTGTTATCGCTATTTTTAACAACCCTCAATTACGGACAAAATTTTACCTACAACGGTATAAATTACACCATAACTAATACTCCTAATCATAAAGTAGCAGTTGCTGCTAATTCGGGTTATGCAGGTGTTGCAAATATACCAGCGGTGGTTGTTTTTAACTCTCAAAATTATGATGTTACTTCTATTAGTCTTAGTGCTTTCTATGGATGTTCCGGATTAACTACGTTAACTATTCCAAATTCGATTATTTCTATTGGTCCTGGTGCTTTTTATGGATGTTCCGGATTAACTTCGATAACTATTCCAAATTCGGTTATTTCTATTGGTCCTGGTGCTTTTTCTGAATGTTCCGGATTAGCCTCGATAAGTATTCCAAATTCTGTTACTTCTATTGATTATCAGGCTTTTTATAATTGTTCCAGATTAACTTCGATAACTATTCCAAATTCAGTAACGTCTATTAGTCCTAGTACTTTTTATGGGTGTTCCGGATTAACTTCTGTAACTATTCCAAATTCGGTTACTTCTATAGGTAATTATGCTTTTTATAATTGTTCTGGATTAACTTCGATAAGTATTCCAAATTCGGTTACTTCTATAGGTGATTATGCTTTTTATGATTGTTCAGGATTAACTTCGTTAACTATTCCAAATTCGATTACTTCTATTGGTAGTTATGCTTTTTATGATTGTTCGGGATTAATTTCATTAATTATTCCAAATTCTGTTACTTCTATCGGAGTTGAGGCTTTTAGAAAATGTTCCGGATTAACTTCTGTAACTATTCCAAATTCGGTTACTTCTATTGGTGTTGGAGCTTTTAGAGAATGTTCCGGATTAACTTCTGTAACTATTCCAAATTCAGTTACTTCTATTAGCGTTGAGGCTTTTAGAGAATGTTCAGGATTAACTTCGTTAACTATTCCAAATTCGGTTACTTCTATTGGTGATGGTGCTTTTGGAGAATGTTTAGGATTAATTTCGATAACTATTCCAAATTCGGTTACTTTTATTGGTCGCAGTGCTTTTATTGAATGTTCAGGATTAACTTCGTTAACTATTCCAAATTCGGTAACTTTTATTGGTGTGGGTGCTTTTTATGGATGTAAAGGATTAACTTCGATGACTATTCCAAATTCGGTAACTTTTATTGATGTTGGTGCTTTTTATCTTTGTTCTGGATTAAAAACGGTAAATTGCTATATTACTTCGCCACTTATTATAGACCCACTTGTTTTTGCTGGTGATCATTACCAAAATTCTTGTACTTTAAATGTTCCTGCTGGCACAGAGGCTGCTTATAAAGATGCAGATGTATGGAAAAATTTTAGTTCAATTACAGGTTCTTTACTTTCTACTAATTCTTATGAATTAGATACAAAATTAAGTTTTTATCCAAATCCAACCAAAGACAAAATTTACTTTAATGACCTAAAAGATATTTCAAAAGTAAATGTGTATGATGTACAAGGAAAGCTAGTAAAAACGTCTTTGCATAAAGATAATTTTACAGATTTATCTTCATTCAATAATGGGGTTTATTTTGTAGAGGTTTTTGCAAATGGCAAATTATATAAAATTAAAATTATAAAAGAATAATTTTAATAAAAAAACAAGATATTTTGGCATTAGCTTTTTGGTCAAGTATAGTTGTTGCTAATTTGAAATTGGGTTAGCATTTTCGATGATAGCTTGATTTCATTGGTTTGATATATCGTTTCTTATTATAAAAGGTATTTCATTTTACAGCTATTAATAGTTGTGAGAAGAGAATGAAAATTAACTTTTGAAGTATGACATATTTTCTTGTATTTTGATGTGTTTAATTTTTTAACGTGTTTGTAGTTACTATCTTTGCAAACTAATTAATAGTTAAGAGCATGGATTTTAGGTTCGCACAATCTAAAATCTAAAGCCTGAAATTCTATAGTCATATTATAAAAATGTCAAGAGATACACAACTTAAAGAGCGCTGGGAAAAGCTCGTCGATATACTCTCCAATCAGTTTTCACAAGGAGAAGATCTGGATTTGGATGCCATAATTTACCTGATTGGAGTTCAGGAACTCGGAAAAGTACACCGTGAATTCAAAAAAGATGAAAAACTGAACTTAATGCATATTGCTATTTGCCGATTATTAGAACCTTACGGCTTTTACGAATTCGAATATTTTGATGATGAAGGCTGGCCACATTATAAAGTAAAAGAACAATTACCTGCATTAAAAGCAGGAGAACAGTCCGTTTTAATGAAAGAAGCAATCGTAAATTACTTTTTAGAAAGAGAACTTATTGATTAAAAATTAAATTCGCGAAGAAGATTTTAGATTTTAGTCCGAAAATATAACAGAACTTTTAGAATACTTCTGATTTCTCACATCTAATATCTCACTTTTTTCCTTAAATTTGTACGCTCAATTGAAGAATGGAAATGATAGACAAGATAAAACAACATATAGAGGAAGCAAAAGCCTTTAATGATAAAAATAAAGAATCTTTAGAACAGTTTCGCATTAAATATTTAGGAAGTAAAGGGTTGTTAAAAGAACTTTTTACCGAATTCAGAAATATCCCAAACGACCAGAAAAAAGACTTCGGTCAGGTAATAAATACTTTAAAAGCGGTTGCTGAAGAAAAAGTAAGGGTCATTCAGGAAGAACTAGAAAGCAAAGAAGAAGTAAAAGGCTTTTTTGGAGACTTAACGCGTTCACCTGAGCCTGTAATTATTGGTTCACGACATCCTATTTCGATTGTTAAAAATCAAATTATAGATATTTTTGCCAACATTGGTTTCAACGTTTCTGAAGGTCCGGAAATCGAAGACGACTGGCATAATTTTACTGCACTGAACTTACCTGAATACCATCCGGCACGTGATATGCAGGATACTTTTTTCATTCAGACCAATCCTGATGTGCTGTTGCGTACGCATACATCATCTGTTCAGGTACGTTATATGGAAAATCATAAACCGCCAATCCGTACCATTTCTCCGGGACGTGTTTTTCGTAACGAAGCCATTTCGTCCCGCTCACACTGTATTTTCCATCAGGTAGAAGGATTATATATTGACAAAGATGTATCGTTTGCCGATTTGAAGCAGACACTACTTTATTTTACCAAAGAAATGTTTGGAAAATCTAAGATTCGTCTGCGCCCGTCTTACTTTCCATTTACAGAACCAAGTGCCGAAATTGATATTTACTGGGGTTTAAAAACCGAAACCGATTACCGTATCACAAAAGGAACCGGCTGGCTGGAAATTGGAGGCTGTGGAATGGTTGATCCAAACGTTCTTAAAAATTGCGATATCAATCCGGACGAATTCAACGGTTTTGCTTTCGGAATGGGGGTAGAGCGTATTGCGATGCTTTTATACCAAATTGGAGATATCCGTATGTTTTACGAAAATGATGTTCGTTTCTTAGAGCAATTTAAAGCAAATATTTAAAAAATAAGTTACTAGTAAATAGTGATTAGTGAAGAGCTTTCTTTCTAATCACTATTTACTTTTTACTATTTACTAAACGATGAAAAAAGACATAACAATCCCCGAAGTAGAAAACGTATTCTTAGCCGCTGTTCAGGAATGGAGCGACGATTTTATGGAAAAAGTATGGTATGCTTATCTGGTAAACGACAGCGATTTTAATCTGGAGAGCGTCATGGTCGTTTCAAAAGCATTTGGAACAATCGACGGTGAGATGAAAAAAACATCTGTTTTACGTCATGCCTTTGTTGAGGTTCCGGCTGTTTCGGTTGTAAAAATCGAAATGATCGAAAAGAGTCTTTTGGTTTTGAACAATGAATTTATGGTAACATTCTTTATTGGAAATACTTTATACGATAAAAAGTTTATCTTCAAATCCAACTCAATCAACGAAAGTAATACTGAAGAAGTGCCGATTCTTTTTGTTGAAGGGATTATGGTGAAATAGCATTAAAACCTATAAACCTCCTCCGACGTCACACAATAATCCAGTTTTATATCCGATTCAAAAACATCATCAATCTGGGCTACGGTTTCAAAAAAGGAATGTCTAATTTTGATAGTTTCGGGTTTGTATTCAGATAAGAATTTATTAATGAAATAGTTAGAGTTTGTTTTTATTTGTTTTTAAATAATTTTCTCTATAATTGGAATTAATCAATCTATGTATATTAAAATCATTCCATCTTTCAATAAATGGTAAAGAATTAGGTAATCCCAATCTGCCAGAAGGTTCTTCAAATTCTAAAATTAATTCAGAGATAAAATTGCAAGATTCATTCGGATACATTAATATTTGTTCTTCAGAAAATCTAATAATAATCCAGTTTAACTCTAAAAAGAAAGAGTTTCTATCGTTGTCGTTTAAATGTATTGGTTCTTTATTCTGTATTGTATATGGTTCATCAATTTCAATCAACAATACTAGACCAATTTCATCATTTACATATGCAAAATCAGATACATAAGGTCTGGATGTAGGTTTGTGAGTAAAATATTTATTTAAATATGTTAAGCTTTCTAAAATGCCTTTTGAGTTATTATGCTTACTTCCTAAATGGTGAATTAAATGATTTAAGAAAAATTGATGACTTAATCCTTTAATATAATCCGTGCCAATTGAGTATTTAGTCTTTCGTAATATTGAACTGATTTTTTCTTTATTTTTTAATTTGAGGAAATCTTCTTCATTTAACGTTATTTCATGATAGTATTTTTTTAGTTGAGATTCATAACTCTTTTTATAATTTTCAAAATCATTCTTTTCTTTAAGGTACTTTTTCTTTTCAGGATTAGTAAATATTAGATACATTCCCAAAAAAATAAATAGTAACCCTATAAAAGTTTTTAAGTAATTAAAAATTAAAAAACCAATAATTACAAATAAAATGTAAAATAAAAAACCATTAGTTTTTTCTGGTTCTTTTTCTGTAAACTTTGGCTTTTCTGGTTTTTCAAAATAATCAAAAAATAAGGAATCTTTTATTTCCTCATTCATTAATAGGATTGGATAATATTGCTCATTAAATGCTGAAAGGATTAATAAACTGGTTTTACCTAGTGCATTAATTTTTTTTAGGCTGTAATTGTCAGCTATTTTTTTTAAATTATAATTTTTAACTTTTTTATCTAATAAATATTTTAATTGAAGTTGATTTGAATCAATATATTCAATATTACTTTTCCAAACATGACTATAATCAACGTAAGTAAATTCGACTACTTTTTCTTTGATAGAATAATAGCCATTAATTAATTTTTCATTATTTGGGTATGCAATTTGAAATGTATTATTTTGAGAAAAAACATATTCGATTTCATCGTTAATCCATCGTCCTAGAATTTGTTTATTTAGATTTACGTTAATCATATGTTACAGGTATATGTTTTTAGATAGTTTTATTTAAACTCATAAATATTATTTGGCGTCACACAATAATCCAGTTTTATATCCGATTCAAACACATCATCAATCTGACTTACAGCTTCAAAAAAGGAAAGCCCGATTTTGATGGTTTCCGATTTACATTCGGCTAAAAACTTATCATAAAATCCTTTCCCGTAGCCAATACGGTTGCCAAAAATATCAAAAGCCAAGAGTGGTACAAAAACTACCTCAATAGTTTGAGAAGGAACAGTCAGCCCATTTACAGGTTCCGGAATATTATATTCGTTTTTTTTGATTTTGGTATTGTCGGTCAATAAAAAATGAGTCATAATCCGGGTTTCAAAATCACTTTTAGAAACCACAATTTCTTTATCTTTTCCTGAAAGCAAGTGTAAAATAAACTCAGTATTTACCTCTTTTTGTTCTTCGATAGGAAGAAAAACATGATAATACGTTTTATCCCAAATGGGTAAATGGATTAATTGATTGGTAATATCCAGACTTTTTTGCTCAAGATCTTCTTCAGAAAGTTTTTTTCTCAGTTTTTTATAATGTAGGCGCAGCTCTTTTTTACTCGTTGGCATTTTCGTCAATATTTTTAGAGATGTGGTAAATGGCATCGCCTTCATAAACAATTGGCGAATGATTGGCATTGATAACAAAACCATCATGGGGTGCTTTTACTTTTTGTTCAAATTTTCCAAAGGGATCCGTAATAGTTGCTAAAATAGTTCCTTTGGTTACAAATTTGGTAATCATATTGTAATCGTGTAACAAACCGGATTGCTTTGCCCGTAACCAAACCGAATTTTTTATATAAATGGAAGGAAAGTCGGCTTTTTCAACAATGTGTTTTGGGTCCAGCATATTGAGATAATGAAGCAAACGTTTCACTCCTTTTATACCTTCATTAGCAACAGGATCATTGATGTCTAATGACTTTCCGCCTTCAAAGAGTAACATTTTAACGCTGGCTTTTTCAGAAGTATTTCTAAAAGAACCATTAATGTTCTTCGAATACAGGGTAAATGGGGCATCAAAAACATCAGCCAGAACCTTCAATTCAGGATTGTTTTCGGTAATACGAATTTGCGGAGCATTAAACCGACTGGCACCACCGGCATGAAAATCTACCGCATAGTCAATAAGCGGCAATACCTGATTGGTTATATGAAAAGCAAACCGACTGGCAAGAGAGCCTTTTTTGCTTCCCGGAAAAACACGGTTCAGGTCACGTCCGTCAGGAAATTCCCTTGATTTATTGACAAATCCGTAAATATTAATAATCGGAATACAAATGATAGTTCCCCGTGTAGGACGGTTGATTTTTTTACTGATGATCTGGCGTACGATTTCAACACCATTTATTTCGTCGCCGTGAATTCCGGCAGAAAATAAAACTACAGGCCCGTCAATTTTGGAACGCCGAACAATAATCGGAATATTAAGTTTAGTTGTAGTGTGTAATCTGGCGATTTCTACATTGATCGTTTTGTTTTCTCCGGGCAAAATCGATTCGCCAAAAAGAACCATAGGGGCATTGTTTTTCATGTCGAATTTTAAACAGGCTCTAATATAGAAATTATTCTTTTGATTTCGTAAATTTGAAAAGATTTCAGCGTTAAGCTTTCTAGTACACACCAGAATGTTATTTTGACAATGATATTTTAATATTCTCCAGAAATAAAACAGCATGCCAATACCGTCTTTAGAACTTCAAATTCAAACCCTGCCGGACAATCCCGGAGTCTATCAATATTATGATAAGGAGGGAAAGATATTGTATGTTGGAAAAGCCAAAAATTTAAAAAAAAGAGTTTCTTCTTATTTCAATAAAATTCACGACACCAGAAAAACAAATGTATTGGTTCGAAAAATCGTAACCATCAAACATATTGTTGTTCCTACGGAAACCGATGCACTTTTATTAGAAAATAATTTAATCAAAAGCCTGCAGCCTCGTTATAATGTGCTGCTTCGTGATGATAAAAGTTATCCCTGGATCTGCATCAAAAAAGAACCTTTCTCCAGAATATTCCTGACCAGAAGAATGATAAAAGACGGCTCTGAATATTTTGGCCCATATACTAATTTCAAAATGGTAAATACGATTTTGGATTTAATCAAGGAATTGTACCCGTTGAGGACTTGCAATTATGATTTAAGTCAATCCAATATTAATTCAGGTAAGTTTAAAGTCTGTCTGGAATATCACATCGGTAATTGCAAAGGGCCATGCGAAGGAATAGAGTCATTAGAAGATTACCAGCGACAAGTTGATGCAATCCGCGAAATCCTAAAGGGAAATTTCAAGGAAAGCATGAAAGATTTTAAACGTTTAATGAGTCAATATGCACAGGATTTACGTTTTGAAGAAGCACAAAAAATCAAAGAAAAAATAGAAGTTCTCGAAAATTATCAATCAAGATCAACCATTGTGAATCCTAAGATTACCAATATTGATGTCTTTTCGATTGTGTCTGACGAAAGTGCCGCCTATGTCAATTTTCTCCAAATATCGCACGGATCCATTATTCGTTCACATACTTTAGAGATTAAGAAAAAGCTAGATGAAAGTGATGAAGAATTATTAGAATTAGCTATAATTGAGCTTCGGGAACGTTTTCAGTTATTATCAAAAGAAATTATTGTTCCATTTGAATTGGATTTAGGTGAAAACATTAAAATAACCATTCCACAGCTTGGAGACAAAAAGCAAATTCTGGATTTGTCGATTCGAAATGCTAAATTTTACCGAATAGAACAGCTCAAACAATTACAGATTGTAGATCCCGACAGGCACGTAAACCGGATCATGGCGCAAATGCAAAAAGACCTGCGTTTGCCAACTGAGCCAAGACATATCGAATGTTTTGATAACTCCAATATTCAGGGAACAAATCCAGTAGCAGCCTGTGTAGTTTTTAAAGACGGCAAACCAAGCAAGAAAGATTACCGCCATTTTAACGTAAAAACCGTTGTGGGACCTGATGATTTTGCGTCAATGACTGAAATTGTATATCGTCGTTATAAACGATTGCTCGATGAAAACGAACCCCTTCCGCAGCTGATTATTATTGATGGTGGGAAAGGGCAATTATCCGCCGCCCTAAAAAGTATTGATGAATTGGGATTGCGGGGTAAAATTGCCATAATCGGAATTGCGAAACGCCTTGAAGAACTGTTTTATCCCGGAGATTCGATTCCGTTATATCTGGATAAAAAGTCCGAAACATTAAAGGTTATTCAGCAATTACGAAACGAAGCACACCGTTTCGGAATCACTTTTCACCGCGACAAGCGCAGCAAAGCAGCCCTCAATTCGTCTGTAGAGAATATTCCGGGCATTGGCGAAAAAACAATGCTTACGTTAATACAACATTTTAAGAGTGTTAAAAGATTGAAACTAGCTACAGAAAAAGAAATTTCTGATGTTGTGGGGGCATCAAAAGCCAAAAAAATTGTCGACTTTTACAAAATCAATTAGTACTTTTCTTATGCGCCTAATCCAGCTGTACATTTCAAATACTCGGTCAAAAAGCTTTTTTTCTTCTGCAAAAAAAGGAGCTTCTTTGGTCGCTCTTTTTTTACAGGAAAAAATACCTTTTCGTCTCTCGCAGTTTTCCATTTCCATCTGGGGCGAGGCATTAGTGTTTTTCATTCTTTTAGTCCTTGCTCCGCAAAACCTGTTTTCACAAGAAAATAAAAACGATAGTATCAAAAGACCCAAAATTGGTTTGGTCCTAAGTGGAGGAGGTGCCAAAGGATTTGCCCATATTGGTGTTTTAAAAGTTTTAGAAGAAGCAGGAGTCAAAGTAGATTATATAGGTGGTACGAGCATGGGTGCCATAATCGGAGGGCTTTATGCAACAGGATATAATGCAGCACAAATTGATTCTATATTCAAAAAAACCAATTTTGATGAATTAATTAATGACTACATCCCAAGAGGTTCCAAAAATTTCTATGGGAAGCGAAACGATGAATTATATGCTATTGTGCTTCCTTTTAGCAATATGAAAGTCGGAATCCCCGAAGCACTTTCAAAAGGGATGTACAATTACAATTTATTAAGCAGCCTGACCAGAAATGTACGTCATGTTCGCGATTTCAATCAGCTGCCAATCCCCTTTTTATGTATTGGAACTAATATCGAAACGGGTGAAGAGGTTTTGCTCAATAAAGGCAATCTGGCTCAGGCAATGATTGCGAGTGCTTCTTTTCCGTCATTATTTTCTCCAGTTGAAGTAGACGGCAAATTATTGGTTGACGGAGGTGTTGTGAACAACTACCCTATTAAGGAGGTTCGAAATTTAGGAGCTGATCTTATTATAGGAGTCGATGTTCAGGATGATTTGCAGAACAGAAAAGGACTTAAGGATGCTACAAGGATCCTGGTGCAGATTACAAATCTTCAGTCTATCGAAAAGATGAGGGCCAAAAGACAGAATACGGATATTTACATAAAACCGGACATTCGTGATTTTGGCGTTATTTCATTTGATAGAGGAGGAGAAATTATCAAAAGAGGAGAAGATGCCACATTTGAAGTTTACGAAAAAATTAAAGCTTTGGCAGATCAGCAAAATCTTTATAAAAAACCTAAATTAAAAATAGCCTCCGATACACTTAAAATAAAAAAGATAAACAGTAGTAAACTGAAAGACTATACGAGAGAATATATTACAAGCAAGCTTCGTTTTAAGTCCGGCAGTACCATAACCTATGAAGATCTTCGCGTAGGAATAAACAACATAGATGCCACACATAATTTTAGTGCGATCTCTTATTCACTAGAACCAAACGGCAATCAAGATGATTTGAATCTTGTCCTGAAAGAAAATCCAACGCACACTTATTTGAAATTAGGACTGCATTATGACGGACTTTACAAAAGTGCTGTCTTGTTAAACATAACCCACAGAAGAACATTTCTCAAAAATGATAATACTTCCCTGGATATTATTCTTGGAGATAATTTCAGATATGATTTTAACTATTATGTAGAAAACGGGTTTAATATTAGCTTTGGGTTTAATTCCAGGCTCAATCAGTTTAACCGAAATGTCACAGAGAGTATCAGTAGCCAGATTATAGGGAATCAGGAAAACTTGATTAATGTTGATTTTCTTGACATTTCAAATCAAGCCTATTTTCAAACTATTTTTGTCCAAAAATTCCTAATGGGCGGTGGTCTGGAATATAAATTTTTAAAAATAAAATCCCCAACACTCGAACAGAATGCAACAATTGATCAAAGTAATTATTTCAGTCTTTTCGGATATTTAAAATACGATTCTTTTGATAAAAAAAGTTTTCCAAAAACAGGCTGGTATTTCTCTGGAGATGTTCAGACTTATCTGGCATCTTCTAATTATACAGGACAGTTTAATCCTTTTTCTACTGCAAAGGCTGAAATTGGAATTGCCAGAACAGTTTTTAATAAAGCAACCATAAAATTTGAATCAGATGCGGGATTTACTTTTGGTAATGATAGTGTATCCTTTTTTAATTATATTTTGGGAGGATATGGTTATAATAAAGTAAATAACTTCAAATATTTTTATGGTTATGATTTTCTGAGCATTGCAGGCGATAGTTATATAAAGGCCGCCATAACTTTAGATTATGAGATATTTGGAAAAAACCACCTTAATTTTTCTGCCAATTATGCGAATCTTGGTGATGATCTTTTTAGCACTGTAGACTGGGTCGATATGCCCAAATATTCCGGTTATGCAGTAGGATATGGTTTAGAGACTATCATTGGTCCCATTGAAGTAAAATATTCATGGTCTCCTGAAAACCCTAAAGGATATACTTGGTTTAATATAGGATTTTCATTTTAATTTGTAATTTAACTCGATAAAAAGTACGATATTTGTTGTAATGAAAACAAAATGGACAGGTTTATTAGAGTATCTTCAATTCCTTATCAAGAGAAATCCTGAGTAAACGGCTGAATTGAGATGGTTAGTCATTCTTAGAAATGAGCTGATTATCTGTTCACACAATTCACATTTTCGAATTATCTAATTTACAAATTATCTAATTGAAAAGCCATGCCATTATATCACAAACTCGGAAACTTTCCGCAAAAACGACACACCCAGTTCGAAAAACCTGAGGGAGGTTTTTATTACGAACAATTGTTTGGTACCGAAGGTTTTCACGGACATTCATCATTGTCATATCATGTTCACAGACCCACTCAGGTCAAAGAAATTTTAAAGTCATATTCCGTTGAACCCAAAATTGCAATCGGAAAAAATATAAAATCATTACTTTTTAAAGGTTTTGAATTAAAACCTGAAACAGACTTTTTAGATAGCCGTAAACCCATGCTGGTCAATAAAGACTGTATTATTGGATTGGCAGCTCCAAAAGAATCGCTTCGTAATTATTTTTACAAAAATGCAGATGCTGACGAAATGCTGTTCATCCACAAAGGAAAAGGAAAATTAAGAACCATGTTAGGAAATATTCCTTTCGAATATGGCGATTATCTTATCATTCCAAGAGGCATAATTTACCAAATTGAATTTGAGACTACAGAAAACAGACTATTTTACGTAGAATCGTATTCTCCTTTTTATACACCAAAACGCTATAAAAACCAATCGGGCCAGCATTTAGAACATTCGCCATTTTGCGAACGTGATTTTATTCTGCCAAACGAATTGGAAACGCATGATGAAAAAGGCGATTTTTTAATTAAAATCAAAAAAGAAGGAATGATACACGAAGTCGTTTACGCCACACATCCTTTTGATGTTGTGGGTTGGGACGGCTACAATTTTCCGTACGGATTCTCCATTCATAATTTTGAACCTATAACCGGGCGCGTACATCAACCGCCTCCGGTACATCAAACTTTCGAAACGGCAACTTTTGTTGTTTGTTCATTCTGCCCAAGACTTTACGATTATCACCCAAAAGCAATTCCGGCACCCTACAATCACAGTAATATAGACAGCGATGAAGTTCTGTACTATGTTGATGGTGATTTTATGAGCCGAAACAATATCAAGCAGGGACATATCACTTTACACCCAAAAGGAATTCCGCATGGTCCTGCACCTGGTGCTATGGAGCGTAGTATTGGTCACAAAGAAACTCAGGAATTAGCCGTTATGGTTGATACCTTCAGGCCGCTTATGGTAACAGAAGAAGCAATGGGGCTGGATGATGGACAGTATTATAAGTCCTGGACCGAGTAGTCACTGCGAGGAGCGAAGCAATCTCATTTGCAAAATAACATAAAGTTTTAGGAGCTATTTCCTGCTATTCGCTGCAATCTTTTTTATTGCAGAAAAAGCAATAAAAAAGGATTTCCACTTCTATCAGGGCTAAAAAATCAAAAACTCAAAACAACATTTCGGTTCATCACATAACCGATTAAACAAATAAACATTATGTCAAAAGAAGTAAAATCAGTAGAATACGGATTAGAAAAAATATTTGAAGGAGCACAGGATTTTCTTCCGTTATTAGGAACAGATTATGTAGAATTCTACGTAGGAAACGCAAAACAATCAGCACATTATTACAAAACAGCTTTCGGATATCAGTCATTGGCCTATGCCGGGTTAGAAACCGGAGTAAAAGACAAGGCATCTTATGTTTTAAAGCAGGACAAAATCAGGATTGTTCTGACAACGCCATTAACACAGGATTCTCCAATAAATGAACACCTGAAAAAACATGGAGATGGTGTAAAAGTTGCAGCACTTTGGGTTGAAGATTCCAGAAGCGCTTATGAAGAAACCATGAAACGTGGTGCCCGTTCGTTTATGGAACCAACGGTAGAAAGCGATGAGTTTGGAGAAGTAGTCCGTTCCGGAATTTACACTTATGGAGAAACGGTTCATATTTTTGTAGAAAGAAAAAACTATAATGGAGTCTTTCTGCCTGGTTATAAAGAATGGAAATCAGATTACAATCCGGAAACGACCGGATTAAAATATATTGATCATATGGTTGGAAATGTGGGTTGGAACGAAATGAATACCTGGGTGAAATTTTACGAAGATGTTATGGGATTCGTAAATTTTTTATCATTTGATGACAAACAAATCAATACCGAATATTCAGCTTTGATGAGTAAAGTAATGTCCAACGGAAACGGTAGGATTAAATTCCCGATTAATGAACCGGCTGAAGGAAAGAAAAAATCTCAGATTGAAGAATATTTGGACTTTTATGGCGGACCCGGAATTCAGCATATCGCCATTGCGACAGATGATATAATTAAAACGGTATCACAGTTGAAAGCCCGCGGTGTAGAATTTTTATCTGCTCCTCCGCATACTTATTACGAAGCGATTCCGGAAAGACTGGGTGTTCATATGGAAATGATGAAAGAAGATTTAAGCGAAATTGAAAAATTAGCCATTATGGTCGATGCAGACGAAGACGGGTATTTATTACAGATATTTACAAAGCCTGTTCAGGACAGACCAACACTTTTCTTCGAAATTATACAACGAATGGGGGCAAAAGGATTTGGTGCAGGTAACTTTAAAGCCCTTTTTGAATCAATAGAAAGAGAGCAGGAATTGAGAGGGACATTGTAAAACTCAAAATTTTTAGATATTGTAAAAAAAACCACTATAAATTAATCGTTTTTATGCAAATGTTTTGTTAAACTAGTATTTTGCTGTTTATTATCTAATCTTTGTGTCTATCTTTGCACTCGCAAATCAGGAAGGGGTGGTTTCCTTCCTGATTGATATAAATTTTCATAATTTATAGTTTTTTGGTTAGTTAATAGCATAAAAACTCAGTCATTCGTTGACTGAGTTTTTTTGTTTTGGTATATTTGGAATAAAATTTGCCTTTGTTACTGCTAAACGGTCAAATATCTTATTATGAAAAAACTAGCTCTATTCATCTTAATGCTCTCCACATTAAGTTTTGATACCTATAAAGAAGATGCTTTTGATGTGGGGGAATATTTCAAATTCAGGATTCATTACGGAATTGTAAATGCAGGTTATGCTACTTTAGAAGTTAAGGAGGCTGTTATAAATAATAAAAAAGTATTTCATGCAGTAGGTAAAGGTTACACAACCGGCATGTCTAAATTTTTCTTTAAGGTAGAAGACTTATACGAAAGCTATTTTGATAAAGTTAGCGGTGATCCTTATCGCTACATCCGAAAAATAAATGAAGGTGGCTATACAAAAAATCAGGAGGGTTTTTTTATTCAGTCACAAAATCGGGTTTTGGTAAAGGATTATAAACGTAAAACTGAAAAAACAATTATTGTTACTGATCAGGCACAGGACATTATTTCGGCTTTTTATTATTTGCGTAATCATCCGGACATCGATAAATTAAAATCGGGTGAATCCATTACAATCGATATGTTTTTTGATGAGGAGATCACAAAATTTAAGTTAAAATATATAGGTCGTCAGGATATTACAACTAAATTTGGCACCGTTTCCTGTATGGTTTTTAAGCCTTTGGTACAAACAGGCCGTGTTTTTAAAGAAAAAGAGAGTGTAACGCTTTGGATAACAGATGATAATAATAAAGTTCCTGTTAGAATTAAAGCCGATTTGGCAGTAGGTTCACTTAAAGCCGATATAGACGAATACAAAGGATTAAAATATCCATTTAAAGTAAAAAAATAATGAATACCACAGATAATTCTGAATCAATCCTCAATGAAATTGATCTTAAATTTAAAGCTATAAATCAAAAAACAGATGTTCAGCTCGAAGGATTGCTTTGGTCTAAACCAATAACATATTGGGACTACATACAAACAGATGCACTTTTAAACCTTCAGATACAACGTACTACGCTTCCCGATGAAATGGTTTTTATTATGTATCATCAGGTTAACGAATTGATTTTTAAAATGATCCTGTGGGAAATTGATCAAATTGCAGATACTGAAAATATTCAGGCAGTTTTTTTTAGCGAAAGACTTTCCAGAATTACCCGTTATTTTGATATGCTGGCCAATTCTTTCAGCATTATGGAAAACGGAATGGAGGTGGATCAATACATGAAATTTAGAAATACTTTGACACCTGCAAGCGGTTTTCAGAGTGCCCAATACAGAATGATCGAATTTGGTTCAACAGATGTTCTCAATTTAACCGATCGAAGATATAGGGCAGGCTTTGATGATAATACCGATGTAGAAACTTCTTTCGAACATTTATATTGGCAGGCAGCAGGGAAAGATTATCATACAGGTGAAAAATCTTATTTACTACAGGAATTCGAAAAGAAATACAAAGGTCAGTTCCTGCGCCAAATGTCAGCATTTAAGACTAAGAATATCTGGCAGAAATTTATCCAGTTACCAATCGAAGACCAGCAAAATAGTCAATTGATAAAAGCGATGCGCCATTATGATTATACAGTAAATGTTACATGGGTAATGCAGCATTTAAATACAGCTGTAAAGTATATTCTGGAAAGCGGAAAAGGTAATGGAGAAGCTACTGGAGGAAGCGACTGGCAAAAATATATGCATCCAAAATTTCAAAGACGCATCTTTTTTCCTAAATTGTGGACCGAAGAAGAATTGTCTAATTGGGGAAACGAGACATCAGTTTAATTTCCTGAAAAAAAATAAAAGTTTGAAAAAAGTATTCGTAATTATAATCATCTTATTTTCAATAATTTCATGTGATAAAAAAGCGGAGATAGTTGAAATTAAAATTACTAAACCAAAATCTAAAAAAGTTGAATTTGGATTTAATTACGGAGATTTCAATGTTATTCATGATACAATAAAAAAAGGTGATTCTTTTGGAACCATAATTCAAGGTCAGAATATCGGCAATAAAAGAGTTTATGATATTGTTAGTCAGGTAAAGGATTCATTTAATGTTCGGGCCATTCGATACAATAAACCTTATACACTTCTTAGATCAAAGAATAAAACCAATAAGCTGCAGGTTTTTATATATCAGCCTGACGCACTTACTTATTATGTGATCGATTTCAGGGATAGTCTTGCAAAAGCTTATAAAAAAGTAAAACCGGTTACGTTCAAACGTAAAATAATTGGCGGAGTTTTAAAAAGCTCTTTATCTGAAACCTTAGGAAATAACAGTGTAGAAGCCGCGCTTGCCAGCCGAATTACCAAAGTGTTTTCTTGGTCTATTGATTTTTTTAAGCTTAAAAAAGGAGACCGTTACGGTTTAATTTTCACAGAACGTTTCATCAATGGTAAAACCTACGACGGTGTAGAAGATTTGCAGGCAGCATTTTTTGAATATAAAGGTAAAATTATTTATGCTTTTCCGTTTGAAAAAGACACTCTTTCCGGAAAAATTGAATACTATGATGATGAAGGAAAAACACTTAAAAATTTCTTCTTAAAAACCCCAATTAAATTTAGCCGGATTACCTCAAGATTTACCATGAACAGGTTTCATCCTGTACAGCACAGGTGGAAAGCCCATAAAGGTACTGATTATGCAGCTCCAAGAGGAACTCCGATTTCTACAACAGCTTCGGGAGTAGTTGAGCAAACAGGCTATACGGCGGGGAACGGAAATTTTGTAAAAGTGAAGCATAACGGGACTTATTCGACCCAGTATTTACACATGTCTAAAATTTTAGTTCGTCGTGGGCAGCGTGTGACACAAGGCCAAACGATAGGACTTGTTGGTAGTACAGGATTAGCTTCTGGACCTCATGTTTGTTACCGCTTCTGGAAAAATGGCGTTCAGGTAGATGCACTCCGACTTAATTTGCCGACCGGGGAATCATTAACCGGAAATGATAAACAGCGTTTTGCTAAACAGATTGAACCTCTAAAAAGAGAATTGGATAGTATTGGAAACCTGTAATTTTACAGAAGTGAAACATGAAAAATAAGCGCATTAGAGAACTTCTTGATGAAACTTTTTCAGATTTAAAGCTATTTTACAGAGATGCTAATTTGTCTGACAGCTTAATTGAAAAATACAAAGTTGGACAAATTATAAAGGAAAAAGGTTTTACTGATATGACTTCTATTGGTGCAGGACTTTCAGGAAATTTCAGGTATTTAATAGCAAGTGCCAACGCAAAAGATTTGGCGAAATTTAATCCTGAATCGGCAAAAACAGGACATTTTCTTTTGGATGAAATATCCTTTTTCAAGATTTTGGATATTCAGAAAATCGAAAACAAAACTCAGGTTTTTCTACTTCACATTCCGGATAATTCTATTTCACTCTTTAAAAATTCAACTTCTAATATTGAAGAGGAGATAACTGAAAAAGCCAGACAAAAATTTATTTCAAAAGTCAATTCGCCTTCAATTCCCGGATTACAAACAGAAAGTTGGAAAGAAAGAACCAAATCACCAATTGGAATGAGTGAAAACGGTGAACTATTTTTTGATGATTCAACTATAAAAACTGAAGAACTAAAAAGGATTGAAATCAACAAGGATAAAAAAACAATTGAAATTAATAAAAAGCCGTGGTGGAAGATTTGGTAGTTATAATGATGAACTTTATTAAAAGACTTTTCGTTTTTATTATTTGTCTCGTAATAGTGTCTTGTGAAAGAAAAATAGAAGAAAAACACATAGAAGAAAGAACCGGATCAAAAAAGTTATTTTTAGAACCTATAAATCAACTTTCTTATGAGTGGCAATTAGTTTTCATAAAAAATGGCACGTCTAAAGATTCTGTCTTATCAAATGATATTCAGTTCATCAATGATTCAATTCTTAAAGGAAAATTTAAACTGGATATTTCAAAGTATGAAATTGAAAGTAGAAAGAAAGAATGTTATCCTATTTGGCTTCGAAAGAAATTGTTCGATGAATTTTACAATGAAGGTTATAATAATTTAGGAGATTTAAATGGAGATAATAAAGCTGATTCAGTATTCGTTTTACATGCACTGAATTATTGTGAAGAAGGTGATTCGTATTATTTTACAGATAACTCAATTCCACGTATATTAACTGATTCAAATTGTTGTCATCCCTCTAGCATTATAAATATTGGAGATATTGATGAAGACGGAAAAAGTGAAATAGCGGAGTATTATTCTTCATGCGCTAGCAGATATAAAGCCATTACCATATATAGTTTAAAAAAATCCAAATGGAAAGAAATCAAATCATTCTCCTTTGTTTTGAATGATAAATATTTTATTGACAAGGACTTCAAAAAACTATTTAGAAAAACATCTAAAAATCACCTTGAATATTATGAGATATCAGATATAAATATGGAAGGAGATTTAGTTGCCGCCTGGGAAAAAATAAAAATAGAATAGTTTAAACTTTTATCACTCTTATAAATCGTTTTCGTAACTAATTGTCATGTTAAGAAGTATTAAATAGGAATTTCAGTATTTTTGTGTTTCTAAAAAAAACTTTAAAACAAATGGCTTTAAACACAACAAATCCAACCGGAACTGATGCGTGGAAAAATCTTCAAAACCACTTCAACGCAATTCAGGCGACTACGATACAGGAATTATTTCAGCAAGATGCTAATCGTGTAGAAAAATTCAACTTGCAATGGAATGACTTTTTGGTTGATTATTCTAAAAACAATATTAGTAAAGAAACTGTTTCACTTTTGTTAGAACTGGCGAATTCAATTGGTTTGAAAAATGCTATTGCGGATTATTTTGGGGGAGAAATCATCAATCAGACAGAAAACAGAGCGGTTTTGCATACAGCTTTGCGTGCATCAGAATCAGCAGTAATAAAAGTTGACGGAGATAATGTAATTCCGGAAGTTTATGAAGTAAAGAACAAAATCAAAAGCTTTACAAATGAAGTTATTTCAGGTAACAGAAAAGGTTTTACAGGAAAAGCTTTTACGGATATAGTAAACATAGGCATCGGAGGTTCAGATCTTGGTCCGGTAATGGCTGTTGAAGCTTTGCAATTTTACAAAAATCACTTAAATGTTCATTTCGTTTCAAATGTAGATGGTGACCACGTTAATGAAGTAATCAAAAAATTAAATCCAGAAACCACATTGTTTTTGATTGTTTCTAAAACTTTTACAACTCAGGAAACCTTATCAAACTCAGAAACTATTAAAGAATGGTTTTTGAAATCGGCTTCTCAGGATGATATTGCCAAACATTTTGTGGCAGTTTCAACCAATATCCAAAAAGTAACCGAATTTGGAATTAATCCAGACAACGTTTTCCCTATGTGGGACTGGGTTGGTGGAAGGTTCTCTTTGTGGAGTGCAGTTGGTTTGAGCATTGCTTTAGCGATTGGTTTTGATCATTATAATGATTTATTGAAAGGCGCCAACGAAATGGACGAACATTTCAAATCGGCAGAATTTGATCAAAACATTCCGGTAATTTTGGCTTTATTAAGTGTTTGGTACAATAATTTTTACGGTGCCGAAAGTGAGGCTTTGATTCCATACACACAATATCTGCAAAAATTGGCTCCTTATTTACAGCAGGCAACCATGGAAAGCAATGGAAAAAGTGTTGGTCGTGACGGAAAACCGGTGAACTATCAAACCGGAACCATCATTTGGGGAGAACCGGGAACCAATTCACAGCATGCTTTTTTTCAATTAATTCATCAGGGAACAAAATTAATTCCAACTGATTTTATCGGTTTCATAAAACCATTATACGGAAATGAAGATCATCACAATAAACTGATGTCTAACTTTTTTGCACAAACAGAAGCCTTGATGAACGGAAAAACAGTTGCGCAGGTTCAGACAGAGTTTGACAAACAAGGTCTTTCTGCAGAGAAAGCAGCTTATTTATTACCGTTTAAAGTTTTTACAGGAAACAAACCAACGAATACGATCCTGATTGATAAGCTCACTCCAAAAAGTTTGGGTTCTTTGATTGCTTTATACGAGCATAAGATTTTTGTGCAGGGAGTTATCTGGAACATCTTTAGTTTTGACCAATGGGGAGTTGAATTAGGAAAACAATTGGCGAATTCTATTTTAGAGGAAATTGATTCTAAAATGGTAAAAGCGCATGATAGTTCGACTTCATTTTTGCTTAATCATTTCTTAGGCAAGAAATAATACAGTCAAATTTATTTGAAAGTGTAAACGCCATAATTTAAAAAATTACGGCGTTTTTTCTTATATAATTTTAAAAATCCCTACAAAATAGAATGATTATGACATTTGTGCGGGCTTAGTTCGGAGTTATTATTATGATTTTAATAAAAAAAATAAACATTAAATTGAAAAATTAAATTTTACTTATCATTTAAAGATAAAATCGTTTTAATGTTTAGTAGAATGCATAAAACTTGTTTTTCTTAACATTTTGATAACACTATCTGGTTAATTTGTTATAATTTTGCCAAAAACAAATAACGAAAAACAGATGAAAAAATTGTCAAAGTTTCTCTTAATGCTTTTAGCATTTATTTATGCAGGAGATATTTATGCGCAAGGTAACACTACTTCTTCTATTGGAGGTAATGTTTACGATAAAGGTTCTCAATCTTTACCAGGAGCATCTATCCTTGCAGTGCATACCCCATCGGGTACTCGCTACACTGCATCAACAGATTATACAGGTAACTTCAGAATCTCAAACATGAGAGTTGGTGGGCCTTACAAGATTGTTATTACTTTTATAGGATTCAAACCTTTTGAAGATAATGATGTATATCTTCAATTAGGAGATTCAAAAGATTTTAATGTAATTCTACAAGAAGAATCAAATGAATTACAGGAAGTTGTAGTAAAAGCAACAAAAGACAATACTTTTAATTCACAAAGAACAGGAGCTCAGACTGTTATTAATTCGGATAAAATTAAGGCATTGCCATCTTTGTCAAGAAATATTTCAGACTTTGCAAGATTGACTCCATCAGCTCAATTAAGAGGGGATGATGTATTGTCAATTGGAGGTCAAAATAACAGATTCAATGCAATTTATATTGATGGAGCTGTAAGTAATGATGTGTTTGGATTGGCTTCAAATGGAACAAATGGAGGGCAAACAGGAGTTAGCCCTATTTCTATTGATGCAATTGAGCAATTTCAAGTGAGTGTTGCTCCATATGATGTAAAACTTTCTGGGTTTGCTGGAGGGGCAATAAGTGCAATTACCCGTTCAGGGACTAATAATTTTGAAGGGTCTGCTTATTTCTTTAACAGAAATGAATCATTAGCAGGGAAAACACCTCCTTCATTAGCAGGAACAGGTGGAAGACAAAAATTAGCTGATTTTTCGGCACAAACTTATGGTGTTCGTGCCGGAGGTGCCATAATTCAGGATAAATTATTTTATTTTATTAATTACGAACGTCAGGATAACGAAACTCCACAGCCTTTCGATTTGTCAACTTATACAGGTTTGTCAGGTAACAGAATAGGAGAGTTGTTGACTAAATTGGATGGCTACGGTTATAATCCTGGTTCTTTTAACAACAACGTAAGAACTCTTGTAAGTGATAAATTGATTGCTAAGATAGACTGGAATATAAATGATAATCATAAATTATCTTTGAAACACAGTTATGTTAAAGCGGAGAATTTTTCGCCAAACAGATCTTCTGCTACTGCGATAAATTTTATCAACGGAAGTCAGTTGTTTAATTCTACCACAAATTCTACTGCGCTAGAATTAAACTCAAGATTTGGAAATAAATTTTCTAATAATTTAGTAGTAGCATATACAGATGTTCTTGATGACAGGGATGCATCAGGAGATCCGTTTCCAACGGTTCAGATTTTTGATGGTGCTACCCAAAGTATTTTTTTTGGTGCTGAAGGCTTTTCAACAGCAAATTTCTTAAGTCAAAAAACATTGACAATTTCTGATAATTTGGAAATCAATTCAGGTATTAATAAAATAACAATTGGTACACATAATGAATTTTCACAATCGAGAAATGTTTTCTTTGGAAATAATTTTGGATCTTACAGATATGCTAACCTTGATGATTTTCTATTAGATAGAAAACCAAACAGGTTTCAGATGAATTATTCTTTAATAGGTGGTGAAGGTGATGATTCACAAGGAGCTGCTGAATTTGGAACGAAACAATTTGGATTTTATATTCAAAATGAGATGAAAATAACTAACGATTTCAAACTTTCTTATGGAATTAGAGTTGATATTCCAGTATGGGAAGACGGACCTGCAAATGACGATTTTAATGATCGAACAATAGCAATTTTAGAAGCCGGAGGTAAAAACTTACAAGGTGCAAAAGTAGGAGAAGCTATTAAAAGTACACCACATGTAGCTCCACGTTTAGGGTTTAATTACGATTTAAATGGAAAAAAATCTACTCAATTTAGAGGAGGAGTAGGTATCTTTACTTCAAGATTACCATTAGTATGGCCAGGAGGAGTTTATAATAACAATGGTCTTTCTAATGGCGCTGTTTCGATAACTAGTGCTACTGGTATGCCTACTTTTAATCCAAATCCAAGTGTTGGCAGTCAAATCGATCAGTTACCTGCATCTTATCCGAGACCTGGCTCAGGTGGAAAAGGTGGAAATATTGACTTATTCTCAAAAAATTTCAAACTTCCTCAGGTATTTAAAGCAAGTTTTGCTGTAGATCAAAAATTACCATTCGGTTTAGTTTTGTCATCTGAAATTACTTATAATGATAATATCAGTGCAGTTAAATATGAAAATCTAAATATCAGATCTGCTTCAGGTAATTTGACAGGTACTCCAGATACAAGACCTCGTTATAATGGAAACAGTAGATTAGACCCTACTTATTTAGGAGTTTATTTAGGTTCAAATACAAGTGAAGGTAAAGCATATAATCTTGCTTTTACATTAACTAAAAACTTTAAATCTGATTTCATTGATGGAAACATTTCCGGAACTTATTCTTATGGTAAATCAACTACTATAATGGATGCAACATCTTCACAAAACAGTTCGCAATGGAATAATACTGAATCAGTGAATGGTGCCAACTATTTAGGTCTTTCAAGATCTGATTTTGACCCAGGACAAAGAATTGTAGCAAATGGTAATGCAACTTTCAAATGGAATAAATTTACTAAATCCAGACTTGGGGTGTTTTATGAAGGAGCACAAGGAACACCATTTAGTTATGTTTATAATGATAGCGGTCGTTTATTGCAGGATACTTTTTCAAATTCAGCATTAATTTACGTTCCGGCTAATCAAAGTGAAATTAATTTGGTTTCTACTACAGCCAACCCAATGACACCTCAGGCACAATGGGAAGCACTGAGCGCTTTTATTGAAGGAAATGAATACTTAAGAGGCAGAAAAGGTAATTATGCAGAACGTAACGGTGATCGTTTGAAAACTTCTCATATTGTCGATTTAAAATTCGCTCAGGAATTTACGATTACTGTTGGTAAAAAGAAACATACGATTGAATTAACGGCAGATATTTTTAACTTCACAAATCTTTTAAATAAAGATTGGGGTAAAAGATATTTTACGAATGTTGATCAGGTTCAGTTACTTACACAAGTTGGATTCTTGCCTAATTCAAATACACCGACTTTTAATTATAACCCGGCTACTGCTAAAACGATTGATCAGGCAGACGATGTAGGTCTTAATTCATCAAGATGGCAAATGCAGACTGGTATTCGTTATACATTTAACTAGTTATTTAGACCGCATAAAAAAAACCTGATTTCAATTGAAGTCAGGTTTTTTTATGCCCTTTTTTGTTATATTTGTTTTAAACAAAATATTAATCTATGTATCATTTTATTCAAAAACTCCACTCCGGCTGGGCTTATTTGGCATTATTACTTTTATTAATTGCAGTTGTAAATGCCATTCTTGGATTTACTTCAAAAAAAGATTTTACTGCTAAAGATCGCAAAATCGCACTGTTTGCTTTAATAGGAACGCATACCCAACTTTTAATTGGTTTGATACTTTATTTTGTATCTCCGTTAGGGCTATCAGTTTTAGGACAGATGTCAAATGCTGATTATAGATTAACATCATTAGAACATCCATTAATTAATTTAATTGCAATTGCTTTAATTACAATAGGCTGGTCAAAACATAAAAAATTAATTAATAGTGAAGCAAAATTTAAAACTTTTGCCATATTTTATGGATTAGGTTTAGTGCTTATTTTAAGCAGGATTCCATGGAAACTATGGTTTTAACAAAACCAAAATAAGCCCTCCTACAGGGCTTTTTTTATCTCGGCATATTATTTGTACAAACTCCCCAAGTCTGAAAAAAAATAAATTATGAAGAATAAAAAATACATTATATTCTCTCTACCTGCAATGTTGTTTTTAACCGGTTTTACTTATCTGATGAGCCAAAATAAGCCGGCTGAAAACAAAGCAACTCAGGACACTTTAAAAACTGACAATTCCAAAGTTCTAAAGCTTTCCCCACCAACAGATTCTATTTTTAGTGTGCAAGGCCTAAAACTGAAACTCTACAAAAAATCGGCTCATGCATCCTATTATCATGATCGTTTTAACGGAAAAAGAACAGCAAGCGGTGCACGCTTCAATAATAATAAATACACAGCTGCCCATAAAAAATTACCTTTCGGAACTAAAGTAAAAGTCACAAATGAAGCCAATGGGAAGTTTGTAATTGTTGAAATTACTGATAGAGGACCATTTGTGAGAACAAGAGATATTGACTTGTCAAAAAGAGCTTTTATGGAAATTACCAAAAGTAAAGGAGCAGGAGCAATGACCGTTACAATAGAAAGAATAATGAATTAAAATATCCGAAAGTTTTAAACAAACTTTCGGATACTCATTATAATTCCGGTATGTGTGGCTTCATGATAATTATTAAAAGATAAGGCATCTTCTATATTTCGAAGTGTAAAACCCATACTGGTAGTGTATTCCGTATATTTTAGAAATATTTTAGCAGCATAATCTTTTTCTGCCTGTTGTAGTGTGTCTGAAAGCAATCTTCTGATTTCATCTACTTCTTCTTGTGAAACATCACCTTCGGGTTTAGTATCTTTTCTGTATCTGGCAATAAATTCATCCGGGACAATAGAAGGAAGTCCTGATAATTTATACACTAAAGCCTGTTGTGCCGCAATACAATGGGCAATATTCCAGATTAGGTTATTATTAAATCCTTGTGGGATTTTGTTTAATTGTTCTAATGAATGACTATCTAAAATTTTTAGCAGAATTTCCCTGCTTGTTTTTTGTACTTCGAAAACTGGATTCATAAATTTATTTTTTTATAAAATTAGATAATTTTTAAGTTTCAATGATTTTCTTTGTATCGAAATAAAATTAAAATTATGAACAAAATATACTATTTGGCATCCTGCGATACATGTCGAAAAATTATCAAAAACCTGCCTAAAGACAACGATTTAATTTTTCATGACATTAAACAAAATCCAATTTCTGAAGCCGAGCTCGAAGAAATGTACCAACTTTCCGGAAGTTATGAAGCGTTATTCAGTAAAAAAGCACAATTATACAAGTCAATGGATTTAAAAAACAAAGCCTTGACCGAAGCTGATTTTAAAAAATACATTATGGAGCATTATACTTTTTTAAGTCGTCCGGTTTTTATCATTGACGGTAAAATTTACATTGGAAACAGTCAGCAGAATATTTTGCAGGTGATGAAAGTTTTAGAAGAAAAATAAATCAGGAATTTTCTCAGGATTAGGGTTTGCGTTAGGGATAGAAGTGTAAATCCTTTTTTGAGCTTTTTTGCTCTAAAAAGATTGAAGCGAATAGCCAGGCCTTTAGGCAACGCACAAATAATTTATAATTTAGACCTTGTGTAACTAGAAATTAACCCTGTAAAGTTTTTTAGTATCTTTGCGCCTTTATACTCCAATATATGATACAATCGATGACGGGTTTTGGTAAAGCTTCTGTGCAATTGCCAACAAAAAAAATTACGGTAGAAGTAAAATCTTTAAATAGTAAAGGTTTAGACCTGAACGTCAGGATGCCTTCGGTCTACCGCGAAATGGAGTTGGGCTTGCGTACCCTGATTTCGACCCGACTGGAAAGAGGTAAAGTTGATTTTGCCATTTATGTTGAAAGTACTTCTGAGCAGACCTCTACAAAAGTAAATGTTCCGGTTGTAAAAAACTATATTGCCCAATTACGGGAAGTGTATCCGGCTGCCGATGAAACAGAACTAATGAAAATGGCGGTACGTATGCCAGATATTCTGAAAACAGAACGTGAGGAGATTGACGAAAACGACTGGGAGCAGATTCAGATAATCATTGACGAGGCTTTGCAAAATATTTTAAGTTTCAGAAGAGACGAAGGGGAGTCGCTTGAAAAAGAATTCAACCTCCGGATTGGCAATATCCGTCAATATATGGAAGATGCGCTGGCATTAGATCCTGAACGTGTGCAGGCTATAAAAGACCGTTTACAGACTGCAATTTCTGAACTACAGGTAAATGTTGATGAAAACCGTTTTGAACAGGAACTGATTTATTATCTTGAGAAATTAGATATCACAGAAGAGAAAGTTCGTTTGACGAATCATTTGGATTATTTTCTTCAAACGATTGACGGTTCCGAAGCCAATGGCAGAAAACTTGGTTTTATCACCCAGGAAATGGGTCGGGAAATCAATACTATGGGTTCAAAATCAAATCATGCCCAAATGCAGAAACTGGTTGTGATGATGAAAGATGAACTGGAAAAGATTAAGGAACAGGTATTAAACGTATTATAAAGTAATGAGTAAAAGTGAATGGTAATTAGCTATTCACTTTTTACTAATTACTAATTACTAATTAAAATGAATAAAGGAAAATTAATTGTTTTCTCAGCACCTTCGGGATCTGGAAAAACAACCATAGTCAAGCATTTACTGAAACAGGAAGATTTAAATTTAGAATTTTCAATCTCAGCTGCTTCACGTGATCCGCGTGGTGAAGAGGTCAACGGAAAGGATTATTATTTTATTTCGCTGGAAGAATTCAAAAAACACATCAAAGCCGAAGATTTCCTGGAGTGGGAAGAAGTGTACCGTGATAACTTTTACGGTACTTTAAAATCGGAAATCGAAAGAATCTGGGCTTTGGGAAAAAATGTAATCTTTGACATTGATGTTGCCGGAGGATTGCGCATCAAGCACAAATTCCCGGAACAGACTCTGGCCGTTTTCGTTAAACCGCCAAGTGTAGACGAATTAAAACGCCGTTTAAAAGAACGCTCTACCGAAAGTGAAGACAAAATCAATATGCGAATTGCAAAAGCTTCTGTTGAACTGGCTACTGCTCCACAATTTGATGTTATTATTAAAAATTATGATCTGGCTGTTGCTTTAGAAGAAGCACATCAGCTGGTTAAGGATTTTGTTTCGAAGTAGTGATTTAGTCCTTAGTTTTTTAGTCCTTAGGCTGAGAAATAAAAATTAACTTAGAATTTATGGGGGGAATTAAATCATATAAAGAATTACTTATTTGGCAGAAAGGAATTAAAATTGTTGTTTTGATTTATAAACTCACAAATAATTTTCCGAAAGAAGAAATATATGCACTAACAAGCCAGTTAAAAAGAGCGAGCGTATCCATCCCTTCAAATATTGCTGAAGGATTTGGACGCCAAACGGATAAATCATTCAATCATTTTTTGAATATTTCCAGAGGTTCTTTAAATGAAATCGAAACACAACTGATTATTGCAAAAGAATTGCATTTTATTTCTGATGATATTTTATTCAATGAAATCATGTTTTTAATTGAAGAAGAAAGCAAAATGATAAATGCTTTTTCAAAAAATTTAAAAGACTAATTAGCGTTTTTAACTTAGAATAAAGACTAAGTGCTAAAAAAACTAAGGACTAACCACTAAAAAACTAAGGACTAAAATGAAAATAGGTCTTTACTTCGGGACGTACAATCCCATTCACGTTGGTCATTTAATTATCGCCAATCATATGGCTGAATATACCGATTTGGATCAGATCTGGATGGTGGTCACACCTCATAATCCGTTAAAAAAGAAAGCTACTTTACTTGATGATCATCATCGTTTGCAGATGGTGTATCTGGCAACGGAGGATTTTTCAAAAATAAAACCTTCCGATATTGAGTTTAAGTTGAAACAGCCCAATTATACGGTAAATACGCTGGCACATTTGCATGATAAATATCCCAATTACGAGTTTTCATTAATAATGGGCGAGGATAATTTGAAAACACTTCATAAGTGGAAAAATTATGAGGTACTTTTGGATAATCATGATATTTACGTTTACCCGCGCATTTCAGAAGAACCGGAAAATGTAGTGCTAAAATCACATCCGAGAATCCATATTATTGATGCGCCGGTTGTAGAAATTTCGTCTACTTTTATTCGGAACAATATTAAGAAAGGTAAAAATATCCAGCCACTTTTACCATCTAAAGTCTGGGAATATATTGATCATAACAATTTTTATAAGAAATAAAAAAAGCCTGAATTTATAATGATTCAGGCTTTTAAGTTTTATAGCGAAACGCTTATTTGACTTTTTACTCTTGTTCTAATTTCACTCAGCGACTGATCAACCAAAAGTTTCCCGTCTCTGAAGACTTCCTTCAGTTCGCCTTGTTTTTCTTCTTCCCATGAAACATTATCAGTTAAATGATATACGCCATCAATTAAATCAATTTTCATTAAACCTTTAGCCGATTTTTTAGTTCCGTCATCCGTAATCGGATCTTTGAAGATGGCTCTTCCTTCGCCATCAACTTCGCCATAAGTTGCTTTCATCGCAAATCCAAAAGTATCTCTGGTGTTGTATTGGTAGGTAAAAGAACCGATTCCCAAAACGACATTGGTAGAAGCAAACCCTTTTGCTTTTAAACGCTCACAAATTTGAATGGCTCTTGCTACCGTAATACTATCACCGTAAATAGCACCAATTTGCGGTACTAATTCTTTAAAGCCCTTATCATTTACACTTCCGTCAAAAACATCCCATAAAAGTTCGATTACGCCTTTCTTTTCCTGTTCTGTTTTTCCATTCGGGTTTCCGCAGATAATATCAACCGGATCACCACTGTCAGGACGGATTACGACTTTTCCTTCACGGGCTACAATATCTTCTTTAAGGCGTGGCAGATAATCGGTCAAAACTTTCCATAAATCCCAGGTGTCAGAAACGATAGAGACAATTCCTTTTGGATATACTTCTGTGATTAACCTTTTGAAAGTTTCACATTCGCCTTCGGTAGTTCCCATACACATTACAGAATGCTCGGTAGCGGCAACAGAACCCGCAATTAATTCGGTATCGGAATTGGCGTTGTAATATTCTTCGAAGAAATCAATTGCCGGAATGGTATCAGATCCTGTAAAGCTCAATAAATGTCCGGCTGCAGAGGTTATGGCTGCTTCGATTCCGCCCATTCCCCGCATAGAGAAATCATGTCCCTGCCAGTTGACAAAATCAGGAACTGATGATGTTTCATCAGCATATTTGTCCAGTACTTTTCTATATTCTCTGGCAATTGTAGCCGAATTACAAGGCAGCCAAATTACTGCAGAAAGCAAGGTTTCAAAATAATTGGTCAGCCAGAAAAACTCCGGAATCGTATTGTACATCGTAAACATGGGTACTCTTAATGGCACACTCGCACCTTCCGGCAACGCTTTAAAAACCATTGGAATGTATCCTAAATCATGTAAATCCTCAATATGTTTGGTGCCGACCTGGTTTTCGCCCAAATAATTATTGATTCTTCGGGCATATTTTTTTACGACTTCTTCTTTTGGCTGTTTGAAGAAATACGTATCGAAATCATGAATGATGTATTTTTTGATGAAATACTGCAGTCCAAAAAATACGACTTCCTCAAGGCCTTCAATTCTTGATTTTCTTGGTGTCCAGTTAGAATATACTAAAGTGGTTTTGTCCGGGTATTGCCTTCTGTGGTCAACTTTGTAACCGTCGGTTAATAATAATGGGTTCATGTACTTGTTATTTTAGTAAATTAAGGATTAACTCTTCTAATGTTTTAAATTGTTCTACTGCATATCTTTTACATACAATATCGATGTTGCCTTTACGCCAAAAATCTTCTTCTACAACCACTTTTATTTTCTTCGATTGTGCATAAAGACCAAATTCAAGTAAGGATATTGGTGACATTGTATTTCCTGCAAAATACATAATTATAATGTCTGCTTTTTCTAATGCATTCAGTTCCCAGGTTACTTGTTCATTGAAATTATCATTTTCTATGGTTTGTGACCAGCTGGAATCCCACTCATTTCTTCTGGGATTAAAAAGGATAAATTTATTTTCTAATAATTCCTCACACTTTTTTTGCCAATTTATCGCTTTGTCCATCTCAATAGATCCAGCTAAAAATATGGTTTTTATATCATCCTGCAGTGGAATTTCTTCTGGAGATCTGTAAATTCTTTTCATGATTAAACTCAATATATTTTGGAGGAACTTCATCAGTCAGCCAGACATTGTTTTCAGATAAATAAAATCGAAATCCATCTTTAAACATTTCACCGCTTTTAATTTTAAGAATTTGAGCAATTCCTCTTCGGCTTCCTACTTTTATTGCCGTTTCTTTATCTTTTGAAAGATGTACGTGTTGCCGGCTCATTTTTTTCAAACCTTCTTTGCGGATACTTTCCATAAACTTTCCAACTGTTCCATGATACAAATATTCAGAAGGTTCAGTTTCGGCCAGATTTAATTCAACCGAAATCGAATGTCCCTGACTTGCACGGATTTTGGTTTTATCTTCATTAAAAGCAAAACGCTTTTTATCGTTATTTTCTACAACATAATCCAAAAGTTCGGCCGTCATCTGATTCTGGCTTCCTTTTTTATTACATTTTAGAATTAATTCTTCTACATCTGCCCATCCGTTTTCGTCTAATTTTAATCCGATAGTTTCAGGCGAATGTCGCAGCACCAGACTTAAAAACTTGCTGACGCTTTTTGCTATTTTTTCATTCATCTTTTCTATGTAATTTTTAATTTCTTATTCAATTCTTGATTTTTAAAAAGAAAAGGTCTCTCTGCCGGAATGTTCAGGTTTTGTAATTCCTTTTTCTGAACAAATTCGTATTGTTCTGCTACAAAGCCCGAAATATCTTCGATTAATAAAATATCTTCTTTGGAGTAAGATCTTGTAAATTCTTCACGTAAACCAATTTGAATCGCTCTTCTTTCTAATTTCCCGCCATACGGATCATGATCGGGGTCCCATTGCAGTCTTACAGAAGAAGATTTTACTTCTGTCTGCCATTCTTCATTGCTAATTCCTAAATCAGCGCTATAAGAAGAATAAACTGCGTTGTGAAGATATTTTTCAAACGCATCTCTTTTCAGATGGATTGCCAGAACGACTTCCTGACCTTCTTTTGTTCCCCATCCGTTTCTGTACATCATCCACAGAAAATTGGGTTTGATCCAGGTCATTCTGTCGAGACTGAAAGCACCTCCAAAAAACTGATTTTTTACGGCAAATTCGCCTATTTCTTTTCGGTATGACTGGTATACTATTATTTTTTCATCGTCATACTGAGCCATTATGTGATGACCTGTTTGAGGCCATTCTTGTAATTGCTCGCTGTATTTTTTTAATTCTATTTTCATTTTATAAGAACACAATAACTTCGATTGTGTTTGTTTAATATTTATTTTTTCTATTCCAGAATCTCTTTATAAATCTGATAATTTTCATCATCAAAACAGACAAATAGTATTTTTTCAATTTCTGAGATTCTTTGAAACTCTTTTACTGCTTTTACGGCAATCTGAGCCGCTTTCTCTTTTGGGAAATGATAAATTCCAGTACTGATATTTGGGAAAGCAATGGTTTTGATTCCGTTTTTAACAGCAAGATTCAAACTGTTCTGATAACAATCTTCCAATAGTTTTGACTTTTCGTCTTTATCACCATTCCAAACCGGACCGACAGTATGAATCACATATTTAGAAGGAAGATTTCCAGCTGTTGTAATGACAGCTTCTCCGGTTTTACAGCCTCCCTGCTTATTACGAATTTTAATACATTCTTCTAAGATTGCTTTGCCTCCTTTACGATGAATCGCTCCATCAACACCGCCGCCGCCAAGCAAGGAAGTATTGGCTGCATTTACTATTGCGTCGACCTGAATTTCTGTTATGTCCGCTTTTAATAATTCTAAAATCATTTTCTAAAACTCTCTAGTTTTTCATTAAGTTTTTTGTCTTCACTTAACACTGAACGATCCGAAAAATGAACATTAACTATTTCAATTCCGTTTACTATGTTAGCATTAAAATCAATTAATTCTTCTGATGGTATCCAAAGTTCGTTATGATTTTTATCGCCAACATTTTGAACTTCATACTTTTCCAGAAAGGATGAGTTGACATCAAAGGCAGTTACAATTCCAATAAATCCCGAAAACTCGTCAACGGTATTCCATTCAAAAGCAATCTGATCTGCATATTGCTGATTCGTTACCGGATAAAAAATAGGCTGCCATTCTAATCTTGACGGAAATACTTTGTAGCCCGAATCTGCAATTAATTCCATCTCTTTCAATCCAACCGGACGATATAATCTTGTTGTTTTCATAATCATTTTTATCTCAATTCATCCCTAACTTCCATCAAAGCAAAACCTAAAAGATTTAATCCTCTCCATTTTTCAGGGTTTAATACATCCTTATGATCATTCGCCATTCCGATTCCCCAAATTGGGTCAACCGGACTTGCTTCTACTAAAACTCTTTCTTTTGTATTTAATAAAAAGGTTTTCAAATCGGCATTTTGACTGAACTTGTGAAAGTTTCCTTCTTTTACAATTTTATATCGGTTTTCTAACCAGATTTTGTCATCGTAGTTTCTAACTTCTCTTCCTAATTTTTTGGCTTCTGCAGGAGAATCAGCATTGAGGATTTTTTCTAAAATTTCCTGATCCTCGAATAATTCAGCTTTCTTGGCCATCATCCAATGCTCGGCAGTTTTATAAGTTATTTTATCTACTTTAAAAGAACTTAACCACCATTGACTGAAACAGGTTTTTGTAATTTTTCCGTCTTTCTTGGGCTGATGTCCCCAGAAAAATAAAAACTTACTTTCCGGAGCTATGGTATCTATAGTGTATTTCATTTTTTTCTCTTTTTATTGAAACAAAGAAGTAATGTTTTTAAAATCTTTCGAATCAGGTGAAAATGATCCGTAGATTTCATTGAATTCCGTTGTGAGGCTTTCAAACTCATAATCCTGCTCCAGCTGATCCATACAGGTTACAACCAAATTTCGTTTTGCCATTGGGCTGTAAGCTGCATCGAGTTTTAGAGCATAATTTAAAAGTTCATAATTCAGACTTCCAAATCGTAAATGTTTTTGGTATTCGTTAAAAACACAGGTTTCTTCTTCGTTGTTTTTTAATTTAATTTCTCCTTCATTTGCCATCCAGCCGTGTCCGTGTCGGGTTGCATAACTTCGGGTTACATAATACACTGCTACATCTTCAATCTTTAGTATATTACAAATTTCAATCGCATTTTTTGAAGTGGTATTGGCATACGTTACATTCGGAAAAACACCGTGATCCATGTCGAGCAAAATTCCCTGGCTGCCTTCAAAAATGAGATTTTCGTATTTTGAAAGGAACGTATAATCGACAATATTCCATTGTATTTTATCAATTGCTTCCAGGTATTGACTGACTTCTTCATCCATTTCGCTTTCATTCAAAAAACCATAATAATAGGCGATTTGGTTTAGTTTTTCTAAAAGCATTTCGCGTGGCGCAATCAAATCGATGGCAAACAATTTGTACGGACCTTCGTTTCGTTTCATGGTTGCCCCAATTCCTTTTCCGCAGGTTCCATGATCGAGATTCCGGACATTATTTCTGTTTTGCCAGACATCAAAAGGCGTAGTCACTTTTGCCAAAGGATGAATATGAAGTTCGCTATTACCTCCGTTTTTTTCTAATGTTGCTTTTTCATTAAATAAAAAAAGAGGATGAACGGTACAGTGTTCACTAAAATAGGAGGGTAGACCCCGAAGTGCGCCGCTTGCAAAACTCGAATGCACATGTTTTTTATCACCAATCATTACGGTATGCGCTGCCTGTTGTCCGCCAGAAAACCGAATAACTATAGATTCAGGATTTTGCTTCGCCAGAAAATCTGTTGTTATGCCTTTTCCTTCATCACCAAATCCTAAACCTATAACTATTTTTGCTGTTTTCATTTTGTTGTTATTTTAATCTCGCAAAGACGCTAAATCGCAAAGTTTTTTTTAAACTTAACTTTTAGGTAAAATCTTAGCGCCTCTGCGACTTTGCGAGCAAATTTCTCATTGCTAATAAAAAACTTTACATTTTAATCTCGCAAAGTCGCAAAACTTTTAAAGCATTTCTATATTATCTAGACCTGTACTCGTTGTATCAGAAACCGGTATTGTTCCTAAGCCAGAACTTTTATGTTTATCACAAATTATCTTTGTAATGATATTTGGAATTTCCCTGTGATCTTCGATAGACAAACAGTTTTGTCCCAATAATTCTTTCCACGCTACATTTGCTCTTACTGCCTGATCAGAATGTAAAACACTAATATGATATACTTCGTATCGTTTTTGTGCTTCCTGTAATAATTCAAGATGCGTATAGGTTTGCTGTCCGGCTCCCATAATTTCTTTTATGGCTGATGCGGGAAGTGTCGGCAAATTTGGCTCATCACCCACAGTAAACAACAATCCTTTTTGGCCTCTTTTTTCGAAAGCATCGGTTTTAGTATGAAAAGCCGCAAAATACCAGGCAAGAAGATAACTTTCTCCAGCGTTTCCACCACCGCCTGATTCAATATACGTTCGGGTTAACCACATATCCAGCTCTTCGTCTCCAGATTCAAACTGTCCAACCTGAAGCGGATATCTGTCGCATTCGTGATCGCCAATTCCTAAAAATAAAAGTGCGGGATCCGGAACACCGCCCTGAATAATTCCGCCCATCAATTTTGGCAACCCTTCTTTAATCAATTCGTGCGGAATATGTCCCATACTTCCCGTAACGTCCAGTCCTAAAATGATTGGAACTGTATTAGGATGAACCTCTGAATCTCTTGCTTCTCTAAAAACTACTCCATTTGGATTCATAGATTCATGCGCCATTCGTAAAGAATTCTGTGTGAAAATTTCGCTGGCTGATTTGCTGGCATAACCAGCCTCTTTTGCTCTGCTTAAACGAGCACCTATATCGTATCTTGTACCTCCCATGACTAAAATGTTTTACCAAATAAATATTCGAATCGTTTTTTTGTTACTTCAAACTGAATATTTAGATTTCTGATTGTTAATGATAATTCCATGTCTTTCTGAACAAAAGCTTCCGGCTGAAAATCGGCAAATGTCAGACTGTTTTTATCCAGTGGACTAATGTCAATTAATCCTTCTTGTTCTCTTTCGAGTCTTTTGATTTTTAATTCAATATCTTCGACTCTTCTTCTGTAAATTAATTCAGAATCCTCACCAATTGTTTTGGCTCTGTCTTCTCTAATCTGATCATTGTTTCTTTTTAAGGATTCAATAAATCTTGGTTTTAAATCGTCGCTCATAATTTTTGTGGTTTTGTTTCAGGTTTTCTTTGTTTCAGGATTCAGGTTCCAATAAACTTGAAACTGAAATGCTAAACATGAAACGGTTAATAGAATTTTATTTTAGGTTTCACCTTAAGCAGATAACTTGAAACCTGAAACTTGAAACTTTTTTAAATTAACGTTTCAAGCCCAATTACCTGAACACTTTCGCCTTCAAAATCTTTAAAAGAATTGGTTGTGAAAATGCTGTCGAAGCAATCTAAAACTTCAAATCCTTTATTGAAAATTCCGTGGCTTACGGCTAGGTATAATTTACCTGCATTTTTCTTTTTAAGTTCTTCGGCTAATCCTACGAAAGTTCCTCCTCCGTCGCAGATATCGTCTACAATCAAACAATCTATTCCGTTTAAATCGTCTTCATATACTTTAAAACCAGACAATTTTCCGGTTTTTACATCGCGGCTTTTACTGCATTCAACCACATCTACTCCGCCTAAAAATTCAGAAACTTTATAGATTTTTTTAAGAGCGCCACCATCGGGAGAAATCAGTTTTACGTTTTCGCCAATTACTTTTAAAACTTCCTTGATAAAAGTATGATTTGGAATGACTTCACAGTTGTTTACCAATGCCGGAGTAACTTCAGAGTGGGCATCAAAAACATAAACTTTATTTAATTGAAGTGTATTGATAATATCCGCATACACTTTTACTGATAAAGATTCTCCTTTAATCATGACACGATCTTGTCTTGCTGCCGGGAAATACGGAATAAAAAGATCAATGATTTTAACGCCCATTCTGCGTAAAGCATCAACAGTAATACACAACAAACCTAAATCGTTGAATGAATTTAACCGGTGAGTAATGGTTACTTTTTGATTATGATCAAAATCAGGATTGATTTTAATATGTGGTTCACCGCCAGAAAAGGTAAAACTTTGAAACTGGATTTCTTCCTGGTTAAGGATAGGAGCGAATTTTGGGTCTAAATTTAGTATCATAGTGTTGCAGTTTGCGTTAATTATACGCAAATATAGAATTATATTTTTGATTGACAATTTATTTTGTGTAAAAATTACGCAAACTTTATTTCGAAGTGAAAGCCTTTCTTGATTAATTCATTGTATTTTAGTTTGTTAAACTTGAAAAGTTTTGCCGGACGTCCGCTTTTTGAGGATCCAAATTGTTCTGTTTCTTCAATAATTTCAAAGCTTAATATTTTTTTTCTGAAATTTCTTCTGTCAATTTCTTTCTCTAAAATGGTACAGTATAAGTTTTCAAGTTCAGAAAAAAGGAATTCTTTTGGCAGTAAGTCAAAGCCAACCGGTTCATAAGTAAGTTTTGCTTTTAGTCGGCCGATTGCTTTTTTCAGAATACTACTATGGTCAAAGGCTAAGGCAGGAATTTCATTGATCTTGAACCATTGTGCTTTTTCAGCATCTGTATCAGCCTTAAGTATTAATTTTGATGAATCGACAAGCGCAAAATACGCAATTGAAATAACACGGTTTCTGGGATCCCGATTTACATCATCTCCAAACGTATACAGTTGTTCAAAATAATTGACGGATACGTTTGTTTCTTCCTTGAGTTCCCTTTTTACAGCCTCCTGAAGGGATTCGTTATTTTTGACCAAACCTCCAGGCAAAGCCCAATAAGATTCCTGTGTGCCAAATTTTTGTTGTATTAAAAGGACGTAAAGTTGATTGTTTTGGTAACCAAAAACAATGGCGTCAACAGCTACCCTGATATTTTGTAGATCAGTCATATTTTAATGCGTAAGATTTACACAAATATAAAGTTTTATAGTTCTTGCATTAAGCGATTTAAGGTTTAACTTAAAATCGTTACCTAAAAAAAATAAACAACATCTTGAGACAAATGTAATGAGTCGTACTTTATCGAAACTCATTATTTATGATGATTTTGTTTTAAGATGACAATGCTTTTCTAACTTCGGTGGCAATGATGTCAAAAAAAGATTTTAAATTATTGTTTTTAGCTGCCAGTAAATAAACATATTCTTCAGGAACGTGGAAACTGTTCCATACCAATTGTAATTTGTTTTGCTGAATAAATTTTCGGGCATTACAATTCCACGTTATAGCAACGCCTGAATTTTTTGAAAGCATTTCCAGCATTTCATATTCTGACGGAATGATATAATTGGGTACCATTGAAGGTCTTTTTTTATGGAATGCATGAAGCCAGAACAGCTTTATGTATGGAATTCTGGCATCATGCGAATACCATTTTTGTTCGTTTAGCCATTGTTCTGCTTCAGCAAAATGATCTGATTTTAATTTTTGACGAAATTCGGTAATGTCTAAACTAATTGGTCCAACCATCACCAGTTTAATCTTAGCAATGGTTTCCTGAATGGTATCAAAAGTATCGTATTTTTTGGAGACAATTGCAAAGTCCAGTTTTTTAGCATCGACTAATGAAAAAAGCGTATCATCATCGGCAAAAGTAAAATCGATTAAATCAAATTTTTCAATTAAAGCATTGCCAACACTATTGAAAAGATGTTTTGAAATTCCTATAGAAATTAATCGGGTCGCATCTTCGGCTTTAGCCCGAAAAGTATTTTCAACATTTTCAAGGCGGTCGAGTGCATCTATTATCAGGTTATTCAGTAACTTAGCGTACTCTGTTGGTTCTACGCCTTTTGACTTTCGAATAAAAAGTTTATTTCCCACATGAGCTTCCAGCATTGAGATTTGCTGGCTTACCGCAGGCTGGCTCATAAAAAGCTCTTTTGCGGCAATTGAAAAATTCCCGTTTTTATAAACCGCTTTAAATGTTCTGTACCATTCTAAATTCACCATAACTATAAATTTATTTATAACAAACATAGTTTATTTTATTTTTACTGATATCACTTTAGCCGTAAATTTGTTTTAAATTTTAAACTTATGAAGAAAATAGGAGTACTTGCAATAATTGCATTCTCTGTTGTCGGTATTTCGGCGACAGCTCAAAAATTAAATAAAAAAGGAATGAAAAAAGTATTATTTGTTGTAACCAGTAACGATAAACTGGGTAATACAGGAGAAAAAACCGGATTCTGGTCAGAAGAATTTGCTGCACCGTATTATGAATTATTAGATCAGGGTGTTGAAATTACAATTGCATCACCATTGGGTGGGCAGCCGCCAATTGATCCAAAAAGTGCTGACCCTTCTGCAGCGACGGAAGACACCAAACGTTTTGATGCCGATAAAGTTTTACAGGAAAAATTAAAAAACACTCATAAACTTTCAACCATTAATCAAAAAGAGTATGATGCTGTTTTTTATCCGGGAGGTCATGGTCCGCTTTGGGATTTGGTAGAAGATAAAAGCTCCATTGCTTTAATTGAATCTTTTTATACCAATAATAAGCCTGTTGCTTTTGTTTGTCATGCTCCGGCTGTTTTGAAAAACGTAAAAGTAAAAGGTGAATTTTTAGTGAAAGATAAAAAAGTAACAGGTTTTACAAATGAAGAGGAAGACGCGGTTGGATTAACAAAAGTGGTTCCGTTTTTATTGGAAGATGCATTGACACAAAATGGGGCAAAATTTTCAAAAATAGATAACTGGCAGCCATACGCAGTTGAAGACGGACTTTTAATTACAGGTCAAAATCCGGCTTCGTCGAAATTAGTGGCGGGAAAATTATTAAAACTGTTAAATGCTAAAAAATAAGTAAATGTTAAACTTTGAATTATACAATCCGACGAATTTAATCTTCGGAAAAGGACAAATTGAAAAACTGGCTACATTAGTTCCAAAAGAGGCTAAGATTCTTTTAGCCTACGGTGGAGGTAGTATTTTTAAAAACGGAATTTATGATCAGGTAATCCAAAATCTGAAAGGTTTTGATATTGTGGAATTTGGCGGAATCGAACCAAATCCGCATTTTGAAACTTTGATGAAAGCGGTTGAAGTGATTAAAGCTGAAAAGGTAAATTTTATTCTGGCTGTTGGTGGCGGGTCTGTTATTGACGGTGTCAAATTTATTTCGGCAGCGGTTCATTTCGAAGGAAACCCAATTGATATTTTGCAAAAGCGTCTGTTGATTAAAGAAAATGCCATGCCCTTTGGAACTGTTTTGACATTGCCGGCTACTGGAAGCGAAATGAATTCTGGATCAGTTGTAACAATACAGGCAACTCAGGAAAAACTAGCTTTTGGGGGCAGTGCCATGTTTCCAAAATTCTCTATCTGTGACCCAACTGTTATAGCTTCTTTACCAAAAAGACAAATTCAGAATGGGGTTGTGGATGCCTACACACACGTAATGGAACAATACTTAACCTATCCGCATGAAGGTTTTTTACAAGACCGTATTGCTGAAGGTATTCTGCAGACCTTAATTGAAATAGGTCCCGATGTTGTAGAAAACCCAACCGATTATGCTTTGGCATCCAATTTTATGTGGAGCTGTACCATGGCTTTAAACGGGTTAATCCAAAAAGGAGTTCCTTCTGATTGGGCAACACACATGATTGGTCACGAATTAACAGCTTTATACGGAATTGATCACGCAAGAACTTTGGCGATTATTGCCCCAAGTTTGTATAATGTGATGTTTGAAACCAAGAAAGAAAAACTGGCCCAATACGGAAGACGGATTTTCAACTTAACAGGTTCTGATGGCGAAGTGGCAAAAGAAGCGATAAATAAAACGGTAGAATTTTTCCATACAATGGGAATGGATACTAAATTATCACAATATACAAATGACTACGATAAAACCGCTGATTTTATTGTAAACCGTTTTGATGAAAGAGGCTGGAAAGGTCTGGGTGAAAAACAATTGATTACTTTAGAAAAAGTAAAGTCGATTGTTGAGATGAGTTACTAGTCGCAGTTGCCGCATTCAGTCGCAGAGCAAATTGGGAAACTTTGACCGTAAACTAAAAACTACAAAAAAGGCGTTCTTAAAAACTATTTAGGAACGCCTTTTTAAAATACTAAAGTAAAACTAACTAATTCAATTCGTACTAAATTCATTTAAAAATCTAATTTATAATACGTTACAACGTATCGATTTGTTTTTTATTGTAAAAGAATAAAAATATTTTAATTTTTATTTAATCACAGAAAACCTTTGAAAACAAAGGTCTTTTTTAAATTCTTAAACTACCTTTTGTGATATTACTGCATTATTAAGTACTTTTGCTTTAAATTAATAAAATAATGAGTGAAAATTTAAAATTTGCAGTAATAGGAGGAGGGAGCTGGGCAACTGCTATTGCAAAAATGCTTTGCACTAACCTTTCTGAAATTTCGTGGTATATGCGAAATGATGCAGCGATAGAACACATTCTCAAATATAAACATAATCCAAATTATTTAAGTTCAGTTGAATTTGATACTGGAAAACTTAAGTTGACCAATAATATAAACGAAGCAGTTGAATATGCAGATTACTTGATTTTTGCTATTCCTTCGGCTTTTTTAAATGCAGAATTAGAGCAGTTAACCGTTACCCTTGAAAATAAAATTATCTTTTCGGCAATTAAAGGAATTGTTCCGGAAACGAGCCTGATCGTTGGGGAGCATTTTCATATCCAATACGATATTCCGTACTATAACATAGGCGTAATTACCGGGCCATGTCATGCTGAAGAAGTAGCCTTAGAAAGACTTTCTTATTTAACTATTGCCTGCGGAGATCCTGATAAAGCCTGTACAGTTGCCAAAGTATTATCGAGCAATTATATCAAAGCAAAAATTTCTGATGATATTATCGGAACTGAATATGCGGCAATGCTAAAAAATATTTATGCTATAGCTGCCGGAATTGCCCATGGTTTGGGGTATGGTGATAATTTTCAGTCGGTAATGATGAGTAACGGAATCCGGGAAATGCGAAAATTCATCAAGAAAGTACATAAAATGAAACGGGATATCAATGATTCTGCTTATTTAGGCGATTTATTGGTTACAGGATATTCGGTATTTTCAAGAAACAGAATGTTCGGTAATATGATCGGGAAAGGCTATACCGTAAAAAGTGCCATGATGGAAATGAGTATGGTTGCTGAGGGGTATTATGCCACTAAAAGTGCTTATAAATTAAACCAGGGTTATGGAGCCAAAACCCCTATTATTGATGCGGTTTATGCCATATTATATGAAGGTAAAAATGCCAAAACTGTTTTCAAAAAACTGACTGAATCTTTAGATTAAATAAAGAATTAAATCCATAAAAAAGGGGCTGTCTAAAAAACATAGACAGCCCCTTTTTGATTATAGCCATTTTTATTTTACTTCCTTAATGGCAGAGGCATCAATCCAGCCTTCTGTACCATCTGTTAATTCTATTTTTCTCCAGTTTTCCAGGGTTTCTTTTACATAAACTTTGGCACCTTCATGTAATAAGAAAATGCTGGATCCTGCTTTTTGAGGTTCGCTTCGTACCTCTGTCATTTCTGCAAAAACGATTGCTGGGCGATCATTATTATAATGGTCTTTTTCAGTTATTCCTGCCGATAAACTTAATACTAGGGCAAATAATAAAACAAACATTCCTATAAAATAGATTCTTTTCGAAATTGTAAGCTGTGAAAAATAATAACCTATAAAACTCAGTAAAAAAGCAAATGCAATTCCCACCGAAATCCAGCCCCAAATATTATAATTGAAAATACCCGTAAAATTCTGAATGAGTTTTGCAAAACCAACTTTTGGGACTTCTTTAATTTCGTCAATAGTTAGTTTTTTGGCAAATTTCAGGTTGTTTAAAGTTTCGGCATCATGTGGTTTTAAAACAAGTGCTTTTTCATAATTATAAATGGATAGTGCCACTTTGTTGAGCTTGTAATAACAATTTCCTAAGTTAAAATACAACTCAGCCGAATGTTGTTTGTCTTCCTTAATGATGCTTTCATAAGTTTGGGCTGCCTGCTGATATTGTCCCTTTTGATATAAGGCATTCCCTTTTTCAAAGCTGCTTTGAGCAAAGAAAACCTGAGAGATGAATAGAAAGAGATATAATATGTTTTTCATTTGTTTACGTTTTTCATTTTGTCAAGTTGAGCGGAGTCGAAACTCAAATGTTAATCTCGATTCAGCTCGATTTGACAAATGATTATAATTTATTCAATTAAACAATCTGTTTTTCCAATTCAGAAATAATCAAAACAGCTTTGTCATAATCCTGCTGAATGGATGCGCTTGATGCCGGGGCATAACGTGCAAATTCGCAGTTTTCGGTTAAATTAATAAAACTTTGAACAGTTTCCGGATTGGTATTTCTGGACAATAACAATTCACGGATATTGTCCTTGCTCATTTCTGAAGTTTCAATATGTAATTTGGCTTTCAGGAAATTATGCATTGCTTTTTCCAGTGCAATATAAAATGGCTCTTTATTGTTAAGTTGTTTTTTGGCTTCAGATAAATATTTTTTGGCCAGTTTATTATTCATTTTAATTCGGTTACCCGTTACATCGCTGTCAATTGCTTCTTTTTTCTTCTTGGCAATCACAATAATCGGTAAAATCACGAAAGGCAATAGTAATAAGCTATAATACAAATCAGATCCGAAAAAATCATCTTTTACAGTCGAAACCAAGACAGTTTTTGGTTTGATATATTTAAATTGTTCCGATTTCGTAATAACATTTTTTGATGTATTTGATGTAAGAGCCTGAGACTGCATTGGACCGTCTAAAACGTCAATCATAATTTCAGGTGAAGTTATAGTTTTATAACTTCCTGAATTCAAATCAAAATAGGAGAATTCCATTGGTTTAATAGCATATTTTCCTTTGTATTGCGGAATAATGGTATATTTGTCCGAAACTTTTCCTGACATTCCCGAAAGCGATGTATTCACTTTTTCGTCATGAACAGGATCGTACATTTCTAATGCATTTGGTACGACAGGTTTTGGCAGCGTAAATAACTTCATATTTCCTGTACCAGCAGCACTCACAATTAAATCCAGACTTTCCCCATTTTTTAAGGTAGTTTTCGAAGGAGTTACCTTAAAATCAAATTTACCAACTGCTCCTGTAAACCCAACAGGTTTATTTGTTTCCGGTAGTGCCCTTACATTGATTGTTTTGGCACCGGCAGAAACTGTTTTATTTCCATCTTCGGTCATCATTTGACCAAACATATTACGATGTGTTGGTATCTCAATGCCTATATCCAGAGAGAGGGGTTCAATAGTAAGTTTTCCTGATTTTTGAGGGTATAAAATCGTTTTTTTAAGAACAACATAGTAGCATCTTTCGCCTTTGTATGTTCCTTCTTCAAGAACGAGTTGCTTGATGTCGATATTCTGATTCCAAAAGTCTTTGTATTTTGGTTTAGCCAGTTCTTTAAATCCGGTTACACCAATACCATAGAAATATAATTTATAAACTACCGTAATAGGTTCGTTTATATATGGATTTGTTTTTGAAATTTCTGCTACCAGATTCAGCACCTCATTTCTGTTTTCGCCTCCTTGTTGCTGTTGTTGTGCACCAGGTTCTCTTTCCTGAGCAACGGCATTGGTAACAGTGATTTTGATGGGAGATGTTTTGTAAACCTGACCATTGTATTCAATTGCAGCCTGTTTGATTGTAAATATACCTTTTTGATTAGGCAATAAATAATAAGAATAAATTTTCTGAAACGAACTTCTTCCATTTATCCAAGACTGGCTTATTTGCTGACTTGGGCCGCCAACTATTCTAAATCCATCAAAAGAAGGCTGAACAAAATTATCCCCGTCAACATTCATCATAAAGTCAACCCGAAGTCTTTCATTAACTCCAAGTGTGTTTTTGCTTACTCTGGCTTCAAACTGAACTTGAGCCATAAGCCCTTGAAAACTTAATAGTAATAGAATTAAATATCTTTTCATTACCAGTCTTTTTCTGTTTTTTTAGGCGCTCCTTTTACTTTTTGAGCGTTTACTTTATCCTGTATTTTCTTTTCTTCGTTATTCACGGCATCCAGTAAATTCTGGACACGATCTTTTGAAATTCCTCCGGGCATTGGTTTTGGCTCTCCTTTATTGTTTGATTTGTCCTCTTTTTTTGGATCGTTTTTACCGTCTTTTTTATCCTTGTCCTTATCGCCTTTGTCGTCTTTCTTTTGATCGTCTTTGCCGTCTTTTTTATCTTTATTGTCTCCGTCTTTTTTCTGATCGTCTTTTTTGTCGTTCTTTTTATCCTTGTCCTTGTCTTTGTTTTTATCGTTTTTAGGAGGGTTTTCTTTTAATTTTTGTTTGGCCAAAGCATAATTGTATCGTGTTTCGTCGTCAGTAGGATCATTGCGCAAAGCATTTTTATAAGCTTCAACGGCTTGTGAATAATCTTTCTCTTTCATAAGAACGTTACCTAAATTATGATAAGCCTTGTGTTTTTGAGGTCTTGTTTTCGAATTTTTGATCGCTTTTGCATAAGCAAATTTTGCCTCAGATACCTGATTTTGTTTGTAAATTGTATTTCCTAAATTATAAGAAGACGCAGCTTTGTCAGGAAATTTTGATTGTGAAATCCTGTAATTTGCCTCGGCATCAACAAATTTATTCTGCTTATATTCTTCATTGGCTTCTGGCAATGTTTTGTCTTTTTCCTGAGCAGCAACTGCCAAAGAAAAGGTAAGTAAAATATAAAGAAGTAAATTTTTCATTCTAGTTTTTTGTTTTGTATTTGCCACGAATTTCAGCAATATCACGAATTTATTTTTTGCAAAGCAGTATGATTTAAATCGCTTCTATTCGTCAAAATCCAAAGGATTAGTGGCTATTTTTTTTCGTTAAATAAATTCAACTCGTTTATCCAGTTTGTTTTTCTTTCCAATAGAAAAATATCTAAGAATAACAGAAAGAATGCAAAACCCAAAAACCACTGAAATTGTGATTGAAAGTTGGCCATTTGAGTGGCTTCAAATTCTGTTTTCTGAATATTGTTCAGTGCATTTTTTACGTATTCCAAAACCTCTTTTGTACTTCCGCCGTAAACATAACCGCCTTTCGTAGCTTTGGCAATTGCTTTTAAGCTTTCTTGGTTTAGTTTTGTAATTACCGTTTCCCCGTTATTATCTTTTTGATAGCTTCTGACAACGCCGTTCTCTTTTAGCGGAATAGTCCCGCCCTGTTCAGTTCCAAGACCAATGGTGATGATCTTCATTCCAAATTTATTGGCTTCTTCTGCCGCAGTTTCGGCACCTTCAGAGTGATCTTCTCCATCAGAAATTAAAATCAGCAGTTTACTGGTCTTGCTTTTTTCATCAAAATAAGTTGATGATAATCTAATGGCTTCGTCTAATGAAGTTCCCTGTGAAGAAACCATTCCCGGATTCATGCTTTGCAGGAACATTTTGGCTACACTATAATCTGTTGTAATGGGCAGAACCGGGAAAGCACTTCCTGCGTAGGCCACAATTCCTATTCTGTCACTTCCTAAATTGTTGATAATTTGCGAAACCAATTGTTTACTTTTTTCTAAACGGCTTGGTGCTACGTCTTCAGCGAGCATACTTTTCGAAACGTCTACAGCAAAAACAATATCAATTCCTTCCCGTTTAACGGTTTCCATTTTGGTTCCGATTTTCGGATTTACCAAACCTATAATTAAACAGGCCAGTGCCAAAAGAAACACTACTAATTTTAAAACAGGTTTAAAAACTGAACGTTCAGGGCTTAGTTTTTTTACCATTTCTAAATCACCAAATTCGCGTTGTTTTTTTCTTTTCCAATACATATTAAAAAGAAAAACACACACCAAAACAGGGATGAGAAACAATAGATACAAATATTTTTTTTCGTCTAATTCCATTTTTAAATTCTAGTTTTCAGTTTTCAGTGGCAGTTTTCAGTTGGTACCTGAGAACTGAGACTGAGACTAAAATATTAAATAAAGCTTCTGTAAACCGTATTTCTTAAACCAACTTCCAATAACAACAAAATTCCTGCGAGTAATACAAAAAACCGGTATTTTTCATCGTAATCGTAGAATTTTAATTCCTGGATTTCTGTAGTTTCTAATTTGTTGATCGAATTGTATATCTCAGCCAGTTTATCGTTACTGGTTGCCCTAAAATAAGTTCCATCGGTTTTTCTGGCGATGCTTTTCAGCAATTTTTCATCAATTTCTACTTTTTGCATCTTGAATAAAAATCCGCCATTTGGAGCATATGCATAAGGGAATTCAGCCATTCCGTTGGTTCCAATTCCAATAGTATATACTTTTATTCCATATTGTTTTGCAATATCAGAAGCTGTTTCCGGTTCGATGAATCCGGCATTATTAACACCATCCGTCAACAGGATAATGACCCTGCTTTTTGCTTTACTGTCTTTAAGTCGGTTTACGGCAGTTGCAAGACCCATTCCAATTCCGGTTCCGTCTTGCAATACGTTATCGTACTTTATTTCTTTTATAGCTTCTAAAATAATTGCTTTGTCGCTTGTCACAGGAGTTTTGGTATAAGCCTCAGATGCGTATAAAACCAATCCGATTCTGTCGTTCGGTCTCTCTTCAACAAAATCTGCGGCGACTCTTTTTAAAGCTTCCATACGGTTTGGCTTTAAATCTTTGGCCAGCATACTCCCGGAAACGTCTATTGCCATTACAATATCAATTCCTTTAGTAGTTTTGGTTTCATTGCTTATATCTACTGTTCTTGGTCTTGCCAGCGCAACAATTAAAGAACACAATGCAATAATTCTGAAAACATATAAACAGGGCTTTAATTTAGTCAAAAGAGATTCAGCGTTTTTAAAACCCTGAGTTGAACTCATTTTTAAGGTAGCCGATTGCTGGTTACGTTTCCAGAAAAACCATCCAATTGCAAATGGGATGAGTAAAAAAAGCCAAAAAAATTCCGGATTTAAAAAAGTGATCTTTTCCATTAGTTGCTTGCTTTTTTAAGTTCAACAGAATTTAAAATCCTGTCCGAAATAGCATTAGCATACGTGTCTCCTTCTTCATGAAATATACCAATTTGCTGTAATCCGCCATCTTGTTTAAACATCAGGACTTCATAATAAATTTTAGTGCTCGAATTCAGGTTGTCATTGATAAGCGTAAAAGTTCCGTAACCTTTGATCCCTGTAATACCTTCTTTGGTTTCAAAATCTTCCTGTTTTACAATCATATTTCGGGCACCCTGAGCTTCGATTATTTTTAAATTACCTTCCAGGGCTTTTGTTAAATCAATTTCTGTAGGGTTTTTAAATTTAGCTGTAGAAACCGTAATATAAAAGTTGTCCAGTAAACTTCCGTACCCAAAAAGCTGCATTTCTTTAATAAGAGCCATTGCTTCTTTTGGTAATACTTTTTGAGTATCAAGTCTTTTTAAAACCTTTGGTGTTTCAACTAAAATACCCGGATTTCCATACTCGCTTTTTACCCATTCTCCTTCGAGTAATTCTTTGGTCGGGTGCCCGATTAAATTGTCTTTTACATAATTGAAACCTTTAGTAACAATAAAATAAGTTGTGGTGGCTGTCAATAGAAATACCACTGAAGCAACAGCAATTGTAATACGTTTGTTTCTTTTTTTCTTTAACTGAAGCTGAATCTGCTTTTGTTTTTGTGCTTCATTTAATAATTGATCTTCCTGCTCAACAGGTACTTCGGCCGGGATTGCGTTGTCAAGGGTTAAAATCGCTTTCTGGATTTTATTTCTGTCCTCGGTAATTTCAAATTCTAATGGTTTTGATTTTGCAAATTTCACCAAATCCGCCTGTCTTAAAACACGTTCCAGATTTTCTACGGTTTCAGAAGTCAGGCTCATTTTTTTCTTGGCAGAAGCCGTTTTAAGTCCCTGGATCAACTCAGAAGTGGTACTTTCCATTGCCGGAATCTGAATTGCTTCCTCGATATAATTACGGGCAATATCGGTTAGTTCACTATAATATTCTTTTATTTCTCCTTTTTGCCAAAGTTCTTTTTTCTCCAGATTATTCAGTAAACTTGTTGCTTTTTCAATAGGTGTTTTATAAACTTCTTCTTCAATTTTTTTCTTTTGATGTTTTTTTATGTACCAATAGACAAAAGCACCAATCCCCAGGATTAACAAAAATCCTAATAGGTATTTCCACCAGTCTCCCGTTTCGTTTTCAACTGTAGAAATGTCTTTGATATCGTACATTTTTTTTTGTAAAGTATCGACCTGAATGTTGGCAACTTCAACACGAATAGAATCTGTTAAATATGGTTTTTTATCAATCAAAATTTTGATAGCCGGAATCGTGTATCTTCCGGAATCAAATTGAGTCAAGCCATATTTTTTGATCAATTCATAAGTGTCATTTTTCTTAACAGTATCAATTGGGTACGATTGAATAACTTCTAAAGCACCAATGTTTTTCAGGTTAGGAAAAACCACTTTAGATTTTGAATTCACCACTGTTTTGAACGTTAGTTTAAACTCAGCACCAATTTTATTTTTTGTAGTATCGATACTTGTTTCAATCTGCTTGCTTTGTGCAAAAACAGCTGAAGAAAGTAAAAATAAAAATATGTAAAATTTTAATTTCATTTGATTTGTGATTGTATATTTTAGATTAATGATTTTTGATTTAATCCAAAACACCTGTATTTTATTTATGAATTATTTTTTGATGTTTTATACTGTAAACAAAGATTGAAATCAGTTCATTAACTTCAGTTTTTGCTCTTGATAAATTTTCTAATTCTGATGATAAATTTGCTTTTTTAATTATTTTCAAACAAACAAAAGTTTTTCTCCACTCTTTTAAACAAATCCCATTTTATGAATAAAATCTCTTTTACTTTCGGCACTTTGTGCTTCTCCATAATTTAATACTGGCGAAGTTTCCTGAACGAATTATTTGACCTGATAAATGATTTCTACATTTTTTTTCAAACTTACTTGCTACTATGATGCTGGTAGCTGCAAAATCAATCAATCTATTTTCTAATTCGTGTTTATTCATGTATTTTTTAATCTTATAAGATCTGAAATCAAAATTCGTTAAACAAAATTAAAAAATCATTATCTCGACTTAAAATACCCCAATAATTTAGTAACGTAATTTTCGTCTACTCTGGTGTTTACCACACCGGCTCCGGATTTACTAAAGATTTCTTTGAAATAATTGACACGTTCCTGATAATGTTTTTCGTAATTCATTCGAACCTTTTTAGAACCGGTATCAACAAGCTGAATTTTTCCGGTTTCAGCATCCAGCATTGTTACCATTCCTAAATTTGGTATTTTTTCTTCGCGTATATCATACACACGAACACCGGTAATATCATGTTTTTTAGAAGCAATTTTCAAGGTCTGCTCGTAATTTTCGGACATAAAATCGGAAATCATAAAAACAATGGCTTTCTTTTTTTGAGTTCCTGATAAGAATTTTAGGGCTTGTGCGATATCGGTTTTTTGACTTTTTGGTTCAAATTCGATCAGTTCCCGAATGATTCTCAATACATGTGAACGACCTTTTTTGGGCGGAATGTATAATTCGACATTGTCAGAAAACAATATTAGTCCAATCTTGTCATTATTTTGTGTAGCCGAAAAAGCCATCGTTGCCGCTATTTCTGTTACGATGTCTTTTTTAAACTGACTTTTTGAGCCAAAACCTTCTGAACCTGAAATATCGACCATTAAAACCATGGTCAGTTCGCGTTCTTCTTCAAAAACTTTTACATGAGCTTCGTTATAACGTGCCGTTACATTCCAGTCGATATTACGAATATCATCGCCATACTGGTATTGTCGTACCTCGCTAAAAGTCATCCCGCGCCCTTTAAATGAAGAATGGTACTCTCCCGAAAAGATATGATTGCTCAGTCTTTTGGTTTTGATTTCTATTTTCCGTACTTTTTTTAAAAGCTCTTTTGTATCCATTTTTTTAGTTTTCAGTCGCAGTTTTCAGTCGCAGTTTTTTGTAATGTGTTCACTGTGACTGAAAACTGAAAACTATTTTTAAGGTACTTCAATCTCGTTTACGATTTTGTTGATAATGTCTACAGAACTAATGTTTTCGGCTTCAGCTTCATAGGTAATCCCCACTCTGTGACGTAAAACATCATGTACAACTGCTCTGACATCTTCTGGAATTACATACCCACGACGTTTGATAAAAGCATAACATTTTGCCGCATTGGCTAAATTGATACTTCCACGTGGTGATGCTCCAAAACTAATAAGAGGTTTTAAGTCGGCTAGTTTGTACTTCTCCGGATAACGGGTAGCAAAGATGATATCTAAGATGTATTTTTCGATTTTTTCGTCCATGTAAACTTCGCGAACCGCTTCCTGCGCGCGCAGAATTTGTTCTACAGAAACTACAGGGTTTACTTTTTCGTAAGATCCTTTTAGGTTTTGGCGAATTACATAACGCTCTTCGTCAATTTTTGGATAATCAATTACGGTTTTCAGCATAAAACGGTCAACCTGCGCTTCAGGAAGCTGATATGTTCCTTCCTGCTCAACAGGGTTTTGTGTGGCTAATACTAAAAACGGACGATCCAATTTGAAAGTCGTATCGCCAATAGTAACTTGTTTTTCCTGCATCGCCTCAAGTAAAGCTGACTGAACCTTTGCCGGGGCACGGTTAATCTCATCAGCAAGTACGAAATTGGCAAAAATTGGTCCTTTTTTAATAGAAAATTCGTTTGCCTTGATGTTATAAATCATCGTTCCGATCACATCGGCAGGTAATAAGTCCGGTGTAAACTGGATTCGGCTGAAAGAACCTTGTACGGCCTGGGACAATGTATTTATAGCAAGGGTTTTGGCAAGCCCCGGAACACCTTCCAGTAAAATATGCCCTTGTCCTAAAAGCCCGATTAATAAACGTTCGACCATGTGTTTCTGGCCCACAATAACTTTGTTCATTTCCATTGTAAGAAGGTCTATAAAAGCACTTTCTCTCTCAATTTTTTCATTTATCGCTCTAATGTCTAAAGTCGTTGTATTTTCTTCCATATAAATGTTTTTAAACCTTTTTAAAACGTTAATTTTTATGCCTAAGTTTTGAGAGTGCAAATTGAATATTTTTTGAGAAGTAAGATGTTAAAAAATGGTTAAAACTTCTACCAAACCACTAATTTTAAGGACGAATTGTGATTCTATTTTTATATTTTTAAGAACTTTGGTGATTATGTTTTATAAACACATAATAATCATTGAAATTAATATAATAAACCATGAGCAAAACTTTATTATCACCTGTAATTTCAGGCATTAAGAATTGGGGAGTGTGGGATAAGAATCTTTCGTCAAAAGAAATGGAAAACATGATACAGCTCTGTGTCGAAAACAAAATTACCACTTTTGACCATGCTGATATTTACGGAGATTATACAACCGAAGAAGATTTTGGAAAGGCACTTTTTAACAGTAAAATTTCGCGCGAAAAACTGCAGTTAATTACTAAATGTGGTATTCAGATGGTTACCCAAAACCGCAACAACAAAATCAGGCATTATGAGCATTCTAAAGAATATATTATCTGGTCTGCTGAAGAATCCCTGAAGAAATTAAAAACAGACTATATTGATGTTTTTTTACTGCAAAGACCAAGTCCGCTGATGCAGGCTGATGAAATTGCCGAAGCAGTTGAAAAACTAAAATCGGAAGGAAAGATTATTGATTTTGGAGTTGGAAATTTTAGTAATTCACAAGTGGAATTAATTCGCCAGAAAACAGAAGTCAGTTATCATTCAGTGCAGTTTTCGGCTACGAATTTTGAACCGATGACTGACGGGACTTTTGATTACGCACAAATACATGCAATCCGCCCATTGGCATGGAATCCGCTTGGAACTGTTTTTAGGGAAGATTCTAAACAAACCCGCCGTTTGAAAAAATTACTGTCGACATTAGTTGAAAAATATCATTTAGGTTCTGATACTTTGTTATTAGCATGGATTTTAAAACATCCGGCAAAAGTAATTCCGGTTGCAGGAACTGTAAATGTTGCCAGAATACAATCGTTGATGAAGGCTGTCGAGCTGCAAATGGATAAGGAAGACTGGTTTGCAATCTGGACAGAAAGCAGGGGAGAAGAATTGCTTTAAAATGATTGGTTTCCGATTATAAATTTTAAATCCGCTTTAAGCAAAAAAATAGCTGCTACAGATTCTGTGGATTTTCAGTTGATGAAATCTTTTAATTTTTGGCAAACATAATAAACAGAATGAAAAAAACAGTTTTAATTACCGGCGCTACAAGCGGAATTGGTAAAGCAACCGCTCAAATATTTGCACGAAATCACTATAAAATTATTATTTGCGGAAGACGAAAAGACCGTCTGGCTGAACTCGAAAAAGAACTTTCAGAATATACAGAAGTACATTCTTTGTCTTTTGATGTCAGGGATAAAAATGCCGTTTTCGAAAGTATAAATTCATTACCGGAATATTTTTCGGAAATTGACGTTTTAATTAATAATGCCGGGAATGCACATGGTCTGGATCCAATTCAGAATGGTGATATTGATGATTGGGATGCCATGATTGATATCAATGTAAAAGGACTTTTATATGTTTCGAAAGCTGTTATTCCGCAAATGACTGAAAGAAAATCGGGCCATATTATCAACATTGGTTCAACTGCGGGGAAAGAGGTTTATCCTAACGGAAACGTTTATTGTGGATCAAAACATGCAGTTGACGCTATCACTCAGGGAATGCGAATCGATTTGAATCCATTTGGTATAAAAGTAAGCGGAATTCATCCGGGTCTGGTTGAAACAGAATTTAGCGAGGTACGTTTTAAAGGTGATACAGAAAGAGCTTCAAATGTTTATAAAGGTTTTGACCCTCTTAAAGCAGAAGATATAGCCGATATTATTCATTTTGTAGTTTCAAGGCCGTATCATGTTAATATTGCTGATTTGATTGTCATGTCTACAGCACAGGCTTCGTCGACAATAGTTAAAAAGACATTATAGATCTTAGGAAATTAGACTTCTTAGATGATATTAGTCTAAGAAGTCTTAGTCTAAGAAGTCTAAAATCAAAAAATCTAAGAAGTCTAAAACATGATCAATAAACGCCTTTTAATAAAAAACCTGCTCGCTCATAATGACGAGAGCAGCTTTTATGACAAAAAAAGGCAGCTGAATTTGCACTCACGCGAAGGAAAAGCAAAGTTTTTGAAGCACATTTGTGCATTGTCAAATTCAAATCCAGCCAATAATTCTTATATAGTTGTTGGTGTGGAAGATCATGATAACGAAATTGTTGGCGATGATTTTTTTGATGACAGCCGGATTCAGAATCTGGTGAATGCTTTCTTAGAAAATCCGCCTAAAATTCAGTACGAAAATGTGCCATTCCCCAATCTACCTAAAGATAAAGTAATTGGTTTGGTAACAATTAAACCCAAAAGTCAGTTTTCATTTTTTAAAAAAGGAATTCATACTATTCCGGCCAATAGCTTTTTTGTCAGGCGCGGAAGCAATTCGATTCCTGTTGAAGGTGAAATCGAAAAAAATTACCAGAATACAGAAACTGTAATCGGCATCGAAAACAGTTCCCGAAACAGCATTCAGTATACACTTGATGGCGTATTCGATTTTATGAATTTCAGGCATAAAGATATGTCGCCAAAATATCGTGTTTTTAAAGAATTGTTTGTGATTTGCTGGGCCGGAGTACCAAAGAGATCAAGAGAAAAAACTTTTCTTTCGAGAGTAGATATTGAATTAATTAACGAACAAATTAAACTTTTCTATTCGGCTCAGGATGTTGTTACGATTGTTTTTGATGATGATACTTTTACCATCACCGAATATGTTCCTTTGGGATTAAATGATAAAACAAGCTATTATCCTTTAGAAAAACAGACCATACATTTTTTTGATAACGGCTATTACAAAATTGACCGTCAAATGCTTTTTCAGCCTCCGGAATTCAATAAGAGAATGCTGTTTCATATTTATAATTCGAATATTGCCTTACTTCAAAAACTACAAAAAGGCATCTTTTTATCTGAACGTGAATTAAAAGATTTAGAAAACCTGCCATCTACTTTTATGATTTGTTATTTGAATGGTTTTGATGATGCCAAACAAAAACTGATTGATGCCAAATTACTTTTAAAACCTTTTGGTCAGGCATATTTGTCTTTTAAAGAAGCTTTGAGAATTTTACGGAAAATGAAATATGACTTGCAGTAGAGACATAGTAGATTCAATTATTTACTTACTTTTTTGATACGGAAATAAAATTTCTTTAGCATCATCTTCATGCGAAGCAGACTCATAAGAGTTATAATATAAAGAAAACCTTCCGGTGTATAAAATGCATTCTGAGACAACTGAAAACTGTCATTTTCAAACATTCAAACCTGTTGTATTTATATTGGCTTTGGCTGGAATATTATATTTGTTTCTGAACTATTTTTTTGCAAAAGCTTTAATTTTTTTTCATTTCAAATAAATCCTCATTAAAAATGGGTTTTCCTTTATCAGTATTAAATAGTAGGAAACAAAAACCCTGATAGCCATAAATCGCGTCTGTAGAGTTATAATGATCCAGTTTAATATTCAAAATCTGATCCAATTGATATTCAGTATTTTCTTTAACTTTTGCTTCCCATGCAAATGTTTCGCTTGTGAATTATTTTGAAGGGAATTTTTGATTCTTTTTCAAAAACCTCTTTTTCAATTGATAAACTTTTGGTACGGGAAGAAAACAATATAATAAGCACGAGAGCAAGAGTGAAATGACTCATCTTAAAAAGTGTTAATTATACATAAAGGTAAGGACTTGTATCAGGATAAGAATAAATTAAACGGTAAATTTGTATAAAATTTAAGAATTTAAAACCGATAACTATATGAAATTCAATACTAAAGTAATACATGGAGGTCAGCATCATGATCCGGGAACAGGAGCGGTTATGCCTCCTGTATATCAAACCTCAACTTTCATTCAAACCAGTCCAGGGAAACCATTAGGTGATTATGAATACAGTCGTGCATCGAATCCAACCAGAACTGCTTTAGAAAATGCATTGGCAAGTATCGAAAACGGTACCCGGGGATTAGCTTTTTCATCAGGGTTAGCTGCTACAGATTGTATTTTGAGATCTTTTAAGGCAGGAGATGAAGTAATTGCCATGGATGATTTGTATGGAGGTACTTATAGAATGTTTTCAAGAATTTATAAAGATTCAGGTATTAAATTCCATTTTGTTAATATGACTGATATTACAAAACTGAAATCTTTGATTAATGAAAACACAAAATTGGTATGGGTAGAAACACCCACAAATCCGTTAATGAAATTAGCCGATATTGATGAAATTGCCAAAATCACAAAAGAAAACAAAATCTGGCTGGCAGTAGATAATACTTTTGCAACACCTTATTTGCAAAAACCGCTAGATCTGGGCGCTGATATTGTAATGCATTCAGCAACCAAGTATCTGGGAGGTCATTCAGATGTTATTGCAGGGGCTTTAATTGTAAAAGATAAAGCTCTGGGAGAACAATTGCATTTTCAACAGTTTGCAACTGGGGCGACTTTGGGGCCAATGGATAGTTTTCTGGTTTTAAGAGGAATAAAAACACTTTCACTAAGAGTTCAGAGACATTGTGAGAACGGAGAAAAAGTGGTGCATTTTTTAAGTAATCATCCCAAGATTAAGACCGTTTATTATCCAGGTCTGGAAAGTCATCCGTTTCATGAAATTGCTAAAAAACAAATGAAGGCATATGGCGGAATGGTATCTTTTACATTTGTTTCAGGTAAAAAACAAGATTCGGTTTCTTTTTTAGAGAAACTCAAAGTATTTACATTGGCAGAATCTTTAGGAGGAGTAGAATCATTGGCAAATCATCCGGCTTTAATGACCCACGCTTCAATTCCTGCGGATAAAAGGGCTGAGGTTGGAATTACAGATGATCTGGTACGTTTGAGTGTTGGTATTGAAGACGCCGAAGATTTAATAGCCGATTTAGAACAGGCTTTATCATAAAAAAAACAAACCCCCAATTCGAAATAATTGGGGGTTTGTTTATACTATTTATTTGTTAGAATTCTAAATAATGAGAATATCCAAAATTGAACCATACTTGTGAATCTTTAGCTTTGTTTTCTTTGTAAAGATCCCTATTTGGGTTCAAACCGTCAATCCAGTCTGAGTTAAATCCCTGATAACGTATTTCAAAAAGTAAATCGTTCATCTCGTTTAATTTGTATTGGACACCAACACCCAAAAGAGCCGAAATTGTTAAGCCACTTTCTGTTGAGAAACCATATTGATTTCCTTCTGAAGGAATAAGGTATTTATCAGGAGTTGTAGCTGGAGTTCCTAAACGACCAAGAGATGAATTAGCTTGGGTGTCGTAATAACTTGCCATAATCCCTAAGCTTAAATAAGGATAGAAACTGCCAACGTATTTTTCGAACTCGTGAATTGTTGTAAACGGAGAGTAATTTAGCTGAGTACCTACATTAAATAAAAATGTTTTTCCACTCATGGCTTTAAGTTTTTCTTTAGTTACAGAAGGTTTTCCTTCTACCCAACGTCCAAAATGCTGAAAATCTGTTTTACTAAATGAAATCTCAGAGCGAATTTTAAAATGTTCATTGAAATATTCATTTCCATTTGCAGCAGAAGAAAAATTTAGCCAATGAACTGCACCAATACCAAAGCCGGTATTCCCGATATTGGTTGATTGATCATTCCTCTGTCCATAATCAGACTGAAAAGCTACAGGACCAAATATAAGTCCTATTTCGTGGGCTAATTGTGCATTTGATACCGTGGTAATACCAAATATCGCAAAGAAAGTTAAGGCTATTTGCTTGAGCATGAGTTTTTCGTCTTTCAAATCAGAGGCAAATATATAAAAAAACATAACTGAGTATGAAATAATTATTAGACAATTGTAAAATAAGTAATCAAACACTTAAAATGCTAGTCATAATTTCGGGTTTAGACTGGAATATAAACGTAGTAAATATGAATCTTGAGTTTGTTTGAAAAATATGCAATTGTTATAAAATTGTTGTAAAAATTAATTTTGAATTATGATTTTACTTTATCTTTGTTAAAGATAACGAAAACGTTTTCTTAATGATGTTTTCTTATTTATTATACCCAATAATTGATTTATTAGCGTAACTTATTTCAAATGATGAAACAAAAAATAAATGAGTTTATGGCTCTTGTAGAGTCAAAAAACCCAAATGAACCTGAATTTCTTCAGGCGGTCAGAGAGTTTGCAGAAACGGTAATTCCGTTTATTGCCGAACAAAAAAAATACGATGGAAAAAACTTATTACTCAGGATAGCTGAGCCGGAAAGGTCAATAATTTTTAGGGTCCCATGGGTAGATGATAAAGGTGAAATCATCGTTAACAGAGGTTTTAGAATTCAGATGAATTCTGCAATCGGACCTTATAAAGGAGGAATTAGATTTCATCATACAGTAAATCTTTCTGTTTTGAAATTTCTTGCTTTCGAGCAAGTCTTTAAAAACAGTCTGACAACACTTCCGATGGGGGGTGGAAAAGGAGGGTCTGATTTTGATCCGGAAGGTAAATCAGATGCGGAGGTAATGCGTTTTTGTCAATCATTTATGACCGAATTATGCCGCCATATAGGTCCGGATCTGGATGTTCCAGCCGGGGATATTGGTGTAGGTGCCAGAGAAATAGGGTATTTATTTGGTCAGTATAAAAGAATCAGAAATGAATTTACAGGTGTTTTAACCGGAAAAGGAATTGCTTATGGAGGCTCATTAATAAGACCTGAGGCTACAGGATACGGTGTTGTTTATTTTACAGAGCAAATGTTACGTACGATTGGACATGAAATAAAAGGTAAAACAGTTGCAGTTTCCGGATTCGGAAACGTCGCCTGGGGTGTCGCTCTAAAAATAAATGAATTAGGAGGAAAAGTATTGACTATTTCTGGTCCGGATGGCTATATTTACGATGAAGAAGGAATTTCGGGAGACAAAATTGAACACATGCTTGAAATGAGAGCCAGTGGAGATAACAGAGCCGAGCTTTATCTTAAAAAATATCCAAAAGCGGTATTCCATAAAGGCAAAAGCCCGTGGGAAGTAAAAGTTGATATTGCAATTCCATGTGCTACGCAAAATGAATTAAACGGTGAAGATGCCCAAAAGCTTATTGATAATGGTGTTTTATGTGTAACCGAGGCTGCAAATATGCCTTCGACATTAGATGCAATTAAATTGTTCTTAGATAATAAAGTTTTATTTGCACCCGGTAAAGCGGCAAATGCGGGAGGTGTAGCAGCATCCGGTTTAGAAATGACACAAAATTCAATTCGATTAAATTGGACTAGTGAAGAGGTAGATTTAAAATTAAAAGAAATCATGGTTGGAATTCATAACCAGTGTAAAAAATACGGTTTGGGCAAAGACGGTTATGTTAACTATGTAAAAGGAGCTAATATTGCCGGATTTGTAAAGGTCGCTGATGCTATGCTTGCTCAGGGAGTAGTATAGTTTTATTTAAAATTCAAAAAATGCCTTCATTCGTCTTTTTAATAAAGGATAGAATTGAAGGCATTTTTGGTTCTTTTTATATTAGAAAATAATAATTTGAAACAGAACAAAAATCTAATACTTTCGTTTGTATTATATTTGTAAATCTGAATCTTCCTAATAATGAATAAAAGGTATTTATATATATTATTTTTAATAATTCTCCAGAACAGCTTTTCACAGAGTAATCTATCATGGGAAGGGCATTTTTCATACAATGAAATTAAAGACATTACTGTGGCCGGTACAACAGTTATTGCCGCTTCAGAAAATGCGCTTTTTTCTAAAAACTCAGCTACAAACATCGTTAATACAACTACTACCATCGATGGTCTTTCTGGGGAAACAATATCATCGATATACCATAGTGAAACATCTAAAAAAACACTAGTGGGTTACGAAAACGGTTTGATGATTGTTATAAATGAAAATGATGGCAGTATGTTGAAAGTGGTGGATATCATCAATAAACAACTACCTTCGGGAATAAAGAGAATCAATCATTTTATGGAACACAACGGATTGATTTATGTTTCATGTGATTTTGGAATTGTACAGTTTAATTTAACTACTTCCAAATTTGGAGATACTTATTTTATTGGCGATGCCGGAGCCGAAATTGCTGTAAGACAAACAGCTTTTTTTAATGGTTTTATTTATGCCGCTACTTCAAGCGGTATAAGACGCGCAAATAGCGGTAATGCAAACCTGATAGATTACAATCAGTGGTTAGTTATAAATCCGGGAAACTGGTCCAGTATAGAAACTTTGGATTCAGAACTTATTGCAATTAACACTTCGGGTCATATTCATCGTTATAATTCAGTTGTTTTTGCTGGATTTCTGCAGCTACCACAAACTTCTGTAGATATGAGGGCTGTTGATCATAAATTATTTATTACCACATCAAATACGGTATATGTTTATAACAATCAAATGATTCTGAGCCGTCAGATTTCAAATACTGAAGTTTTAGACGCTAGTTTAGGGTTTACATGTTCAACATCGGTAGGAGATTTTATTAATATTGGAACTAAAGAAAACGGATTGTTTAGATCTTCGCTTTCAGTTGCTGCGTCTTTTGAAAATAATACACCACAAGGTCCTTTAAGAAATAATATTTTTGCACTTCAAACAACCGCAAATCTGCTATGGGCTGTTTATGGCGATTATGCAGGGAATTACAATCCTTACCCAAAAGATAGTTATGGGATTAGTAAATTTACTCAAAATGAATGGCTAAATATACCGTATGAAAAAGTTTTAGGTGTCAAATCCCTAATAAGGGTGGCTATTGATCCTAATGATGAAAATAAAGTTTATATAGGATCATTTGATGCGGGGCTTTTGAAAGTAGAAAATGATGTACCAACGTATTTATATGGTAAAGGAAATAGTTCCTTGGAAGCCATTCCTAATACATCAGATGTTTGGGTAAATGGGCCTGTATTTGATAAATCAGGAAATCTTTGGATGAACAATAGCCAGGTTGATAACGGAATAAAAGTTCTTAAAGCAAATGGCAGTTGGGAGATTTTTTCAACAAAATCAATAATACCAGATATATCGAGTTGTACTTTCGGCAGAATGTCGATTGATAAAAACGGAACAAAATGGATGGCGACTGTTAATAATGGAATTATAGGTTTTAATGAAAAAGGGAATGTTTTCAAAAAAATAACATCCGGTACCGATGCCGGGAATTTACCTACATTTGATGCCAGGGTTGCCGTTCCGGATAATAATAGCCAATTATGGATAGGTACTACAAAAGGATTAAGAGTTTTATCAAATGTAAATAGCTTTCAAACCGAAAATCAATTAACTACAAAACCGATTATTATTGTTGAAGATGGTTTAGCTCAGGAATTACTATACGAACAGTTTATTACAGATATAGTTGTAGATGGGGCTAATGATAAATGGATTGCTACTGCTGACTCCGGAGTCTTTTTAGTTTCTTCAAATGGTCAGGAAACAAAATATCATTTTACAATAAATAATTCACCATTACCCAGCAATACCATAAACGATATAGAAATTAAAGGTGCTACGGGCGAGGTATTCATTGCTACTGATAAAGGGATGATTTCTTTTAAGGGAACGGCCACTAATGCAAAAGAAAATCTGAATAATGTATATATATATCCTAATCCTGTACGACCAGGGTTTCAAGGAACTGTAAAGATTGCAGGTTTGTTAAATAAAGCAAATGTAAAAATTACGGATATTGAAGGTAATTTAGTTTATGAAACTATTTCAGAAGGAGGTACAATAGAATGGGATACAACCGCATTTGGAAGTTATAAAGTCGCTTCAGGTGTTTATATGGTTTTTGTTTCGGCTCAGGATGGTAGTGAAACTAAGGTCAAAAAAGTAATGATTGTTCGATAATTTTAGATAAAGTTGACCATGTATAATAAGAATTGCTTTGACTTTTTACGGTTTTTCTTCGCTATAAATATTTTATTAGCACATCTTTCCGAACTTTCTCAAAATAAAAACCTGTTTTTTTTGTCTTATTTTTCTAATGCACTTATTGGTGTAAAAGGGTTTTTTATAATAAGCGGTTTTTTAGTTACTAAAAGCTATGTAAATACACCTTCCCTAAAACTGTACTTTATTAAAAGAATAAAAAGAATTTTGCCTGCATATTTTGTTTTGATTGTTATTTCTACTCTAGTTTTTTCGATTTTTAGTAGTTATGAATTTTCTGCTTATTTTTTAGATACAGGTACTTATAAATATTTAGGGTGGAACTTGTTTTTTTTGAATTTTATGCATCCTTGTCTGCCTGGGCTTTTTGATAACAATCTTTTGTGTTCTGTTAATGGGTCATTATGGACTTTAAAAATTGAAGAAGGATTTTACATTGTTTTGCCATTGATTTTTTACGGAATAAAAAAAACACAAAAACCACTTTTAATACTCGCAAGTCTTTATCTTTTTTCATTAGGATATTGGTTCCTGCTCAATCATTTAGATGAGCCTTTGCTGGCAAAACAATTGCCGGGTTATCTGTCTTATTTCGTAACAGGAATTTATCTTTTTTTGACTTTTGATTATGTGATGAAGAATAAAAAAGTACTTTTGGGGTTGTCTGTCGCGATTCTAATTAGCTATTATGTGCTAAGTTTCCATGTCGGTTTTTTATACCCTGCTACTTTTGGTTTGTTAGTTATAATTATAGCATATAATTTTCCTTTTTTTAATAATTTCGGAAAGTATGGAGATTTTACTTATGGACTTTATATTTATCATTTTCCAATAATTCAGCTTTTTAGACAATATAATTTGTTTAATAAATACAATGCTGTTTTAATGGGAATTACGGTGATTTTAATTACCTTAATTTTAGCCGTTTTTTCATGGCTATTTATTGAAAAAAGATTTTTAGACAGATTCAAAAGTAGTAATAGACAGATTATCTCAAGTTATGTTGGTTAAAACCAAAGCAATAGTAATCTCATCACTGAAATTTCAGGAAAAAAGTCTGATCGTAAAATGTTTTACTCTTTCTCATGGATTGAAATCTTATTTTGTGCGTGATGCTTTTTCGAGTAAGAAAGCAAGTCATAAAATTGCTTATTTTCAGCCTTTTTCTATTCTTGAAATAGAAGCGGTTCATAAAAACAAAGGTACTTTAGAAAACTTTAAAGAAATCAAAACAGCAGTTCCCTTTCAAAGTATCCATACTGATTTTGTAAAAAGTACGATGGTCATGTTTCTGTCTGAAATTTTGCATTATTCGATTCAGGAAGAAGAAAAAAACGAATCGCTATTTGTATTTTTAGAAACGGCACTTACCTGGCTTGACCATCATGATGAAATTGCTAATTTCCATTTAATTTTAATGTTGGAAACAACAAAATATCTGGGTTTCTATCCGGAGGTTTCAGAAATTGATTTGCCTTATTTTGAAATGAATGGTGGTGTTTTTACTCTTTTTCAGGGAATAAATGCTTTGACGGAGCATGAAACAAATCTTTTCAAAAAACTAATTGATCTGAAATTTGACAACGATCAAAAAGTTTTTCATGTAATAGAAAGACAAATACTGCTAAAAATCCTGATTGATTACTACAGCTTCCACTTAGATGGATTCAAAAAACCTAAATCTTTGGATGTCCTAAAAGAAGTTTTTTCTTAAACTGTAACTTTTGACTTTCGACTTTCGACTTTGACATAAATTTAGTACTTTCGCACCTCGATTAAGAAAAGGATAAAATGAGCACAAAATTTACTGAATACAAAGGACTTGACCTGCCAACAGTAGCGTCAGAAGTACTTGATTTTTGGAAGAAAGAAAATATATTTGAAAAGAGTGTAACGACTCGCGAAGGTGCAGAGCCTTATGTGTTTTTTGAAGGGCCGCCTTCAGCAAACGGATTGCCGGGAATTCACCACGTGATGGCACGTGCGATTAAAGATATTTTTTGCAGATATAAAACTCAAAAAGGTTTTCAGGTAAAAAGAAAAGCCGGTTGGGATACACACGGATTGCCTGTAGAATTAGGTACCGAAAAAGAACTTGGAATTACAAAAGAAGATATTGGTAAAACGATTTCCATCGAAGAATATAACGAAGCGTGTAAAAAAACCGTAATGCGTTATACCGACGTATGGAATGATTTGACTGAAAAAATGGGTTATTGGGTTGATATGGAAGATCCATACGTGACCTATAAACCAAAATACATGGAATCGGTTTGGTGGCTTTTAAAACAAATATACGATAAAGGTTTGTTGTACAAAGGTTATACTATTCAGCCGTATTCTCCAAAAGCAGGAACGGGATTATCTTCTCACGAAGTGAATCAGCCAGGAGCTTATAGAGATGTTACAGATACTACGATTGTAGCACAATTTAAAACATTGCCGGAAACATTGCCAAGCTTTTTACAAGGTTTTGGAGATATTCACATCTTGGCATGGACGACAACACCCTGGACATTGCCATCAAATACGGCTTTGACAGTTGGTCCAAAAATCGACTACGTTTTAGTGAAAACTTTCAATCAATATACTTTTGAGCCAATCAATGTGATTTTGGCTAAAAACTTAGTTGGAAAACAATTCGGGAAAGGATTTTTTGCAAGCGAAGACGATGCTGATTTCGAAAAAGTAAAAAACGGCGATAAACAACTTCCATATAAAATTTTAACTGAAGTAAAAGGTGCTGATTTAGTAGAAATCCGTTACGAGCAATTATTGCCTTACGCTTTACCATATCAAAATCCAGAAAACGCTTTCCGAGTAATTTCAGGAGATTTTGTTACTACAGAAGACGGAACAGGAATCGTGCACACGGCTCCGACTTTTGGTGCTGATGATGCGAAAGTTGCCAAAGAAGCAACGCCAGAAGTGCCGCCAATGTTGGTTTTAGACGAAAACGGAACAGCAGTTCCATTAGTAGATTTGCAGGGAAAATTTACTTCTCATTTGGGTGATTTGGCTGGGAAATATGTCAAAAACGAATATTACGATGCAGGTCAGGCACCAGAGCGTTCTGTTGATGTTGAAATTGCTATTCGATTAAAAGAAGAAAATAAAGCCTTTAAGGTTGAAAAATACGTCCACAGTTATCCACATAGTTGGAGAACAGATGAGCCGTTATTATATTATCCACTAGACTCCTGGTTCATTAAAGTAACCGATGTAAAAGATAGAATGTTCGACCTGAACGAAACTATCAACTGGAAGCCTAAGTCTACTGGTGAAGGACGTTTTGGGAATTGGCTTAAAAATGCCAACGACTGGAACTTATCTCGTTCTAGATATTGGGGAATTCCGTTGCCAATTTGGAGAACTGAAGACAAAAAAGAAGAAGTTCTTATTGGCTCTGTTGAAGAATTGTACAATGCCATCGAAAAATCTATCGAAGCAGGATTTCAAAAAGAAAATCCGTTCAAAGGTTTTGAAATCGGAAATATGTCTGAATCCAATTATGATTTAATCGATTTACATAAAAATGTAGTCGACGAAATTACTTTGGTTTCGGCTTCTGGCCAACCCATGAAACGCGAAAGTGATTTGATCGATGTTTGGTTTGATTCTGGAGCAATGCCTTATGCGCAATGGCATTATCCTTTTGAAAACAAAGATAAAATTGATGAGAATAAAGATTTTCCGGCTAATTTTATTGCCGAAGGAGTAGATCAGACTCGTGGATGGTTTTATACCTTACACGCTATCGGAACTTTGGTTTTTGATAAAGTTGCTTATAAAAACGTAGTTTCAAATGGTCTTGTTTTAGATAAAAACGGACAAAAAATGTCGAAACGTTTAGGAAACGCAACAGATCCTTTTGAAACCATTGCAGAATACGGTCCGGATGCAACCCGTTGGTACATGATCTCAAATGCAAATCCTTGGGATAACCTGAAATTTGATATTGAAGGAATTGCTGAGGTACGCCGTAAGTTCTTTGGAACACTTTACAATACGTATTCATTCTTTTCGTTATATGCTAATATTGATGGATTTAAATATGCAGAAGCAGAAATTCCGCTAAACGAAAGACCGGAAATCGATCAGTGGATTATCTCTGAATTACATTCTTTAATCAAATTTGTTGATGAATGTTATGAGGATTATGAGCCTACAAAAGCAACAAGAGCTATTTCTGACTTCGTTCAGGAAAATTTAAGTAACTGGTATGTTCGTTTATGCCGTCGCCGTTTCTGGAAAGGTGAATACGCTCAGGATAAGATTGCGGCTTACCAGACACTTTATACCTGTTTGCTTACAATCAGCAAATTGAGTGCTCCGGTAGCTCCTTTTTTCATGGATAAATTGTACCGCGATTTGACAATTTCTACAGGATCTGAGAATTATGCCAGTGTTCACTTGGCTGAGTTTCCAAAATTTGTCGAAAACTTTGTTAATAAAACGTTAGAAAGCAAAATGCAGAAAGCACAAACCATCTCATCTTTGGTTTTATCACTCCGTAAAAAAGAGATGATTAAAGTGCGTCAGCCTCTCCAAAAGGTAATGATTCCGGTACTTGACGATAATCAGCGTACCGAAATTGAAGCTATTTCGGACTTGATAAAAGCTGAGGTAAATGTGAAAGAAATAGAGCTTTTAGATGATGCTTCGGGTATATTAGTAAAACAGATCAAGCCTAATTTTAAGGCTTTGGGTCCCCGTTTCGGGAAAGATATGGGGTTGATTTCTAAAGAGATACAGTCTTTTTCTGCAGATCAGATTAATCAGCTAGACAAGCAGGGAACGCTGGATATTGTTATTGGCGGAAATAGTGTAACTTTATCCTTAGAAGATGTCGAAATAACATCGCAGGATATCGAAGGATGGCTGGTTGCAAATTCAAACGGAATAACAGTTGCGCTTGATATTACAATCTCCGAAGAATTAAAAAACGAAGGTATTGCGAGAGAATTAGTAAACAGAATCCAAAACATCCGTAAAGATTCAGGATTTGAGGTTACGGATAAAATTAAAATACAAATTAAAAGAAATGGTCTTTTAGAAGAGGCGGTTTCAAAAAATGAAGGCTATATTAAGTCTGAAACATTAACAGATAGCTTGACTTTTGCTGACAATTTAGAAAACGGCACAGAAATTGAGTTTGATGACATTAAAACAGTGATATTAATTTCAAAATAATATAAATACGATGATAGATGAAATTACAAGATACTCAGACGCTGATCTAGCAGAGTTCAAAGAAATAATTCAGGCAAAAATTAAAAAAGCACAAGAAGATCTTGATCTGATCAAAAGTGCTTATATGAACGATTTGAATAACGGAACAGACGATACATCCCCAACATTCAAAGCCTTTGAAGAAGGAAGTGAGACAATGTCTAAAGAAGCAAACTCGCAGTTGGCTATCAGACAGGAAAAATTCATTCGTGATTTAAAAAATGCCTTATTCCGTGTTGAAAATAAAACATACGGTATCTGTAAAGTAACAGGTAAATTAATTGGTAAAGAAAGGCTGAAAATTGTTCCTCATGCTACAATGAGTATCGAAGCTAAAAACCTGCAACGCTAATCACCTTAAATTACAAAAGATTTAACGCTCCATTTGGGGCGTTTTTTTTGATTAAATTGTTACTTTTGCCAACATTAAAAATCACTATATGTCATTAAGAAAAGCGTATCTCCTTATATTTATAATATTATTGATTGATCAGATTTCTAAAATCTACGTAAAAACAAACTTTGTTTTAGGTGAAGAGTTTCCTGTTTTTAGCTGGTTTAAAATACATTTTATTGAAAATGAAGGAATGGCATGGGGCACCAAAATTCCCGGTGAATATGGGAAATTGATTCTGACTGTGTTTAGGATTTTTGCTGTTTTCGGAATTGGATATTGGTTATACGATTCAGTAAAAAAGAAGGCTTCTGCTTATTTGGTGGTGGCTATTGCACTTATTTTTGCCGGAGCGGCAGGAAATATTCTGGATTCCGTTTTTTACGGAGTAATTTTTGATGACAGTTATCATAATTTGGCAATTCCTTTCTCTCCGGAACCTTATGGAACATGGTTTCATGGTTTAGTTGTTGATATGTTTTATTTTCCAATCTGGAAAGGCGATTTGCCCGCCTGGATACCTTTTTTTGGAGGAAAACGATTTGAATTTTTTAATGCTATTTTTAATGTGGCTGATGTAGCCATCTCTACTGGAGTTGGAATTTTGTTGGTTTTTAATAAAAGAGCTTTTCTAAAAACGACCTAATGTAACGGATTAAAAAAATCCAAATAGAAAATTCCAAATTCCAATGTTTGATGCGTTTATCGTATTCAGATATTGGAATTTGGAATTTTTGCGATATTGGTGTTTTATGTACTACTTTTACAATACAAATACCCAAACTTATGCAAAGTCCGTCTTTTTCTATTTATGATGCGTCTGCTGGTTCCGGAAAAACCTATACTTTGGTTAAGGAATATCTCAAGATTATTCTTTCTTCGCCTAAAAATGACGCTTATCGAAATATCCTTGCCATAACTTTTACAAACAAAGCGGTTCATGAAATGAAAAGCCGTATTGTTGGAAGCTTATCAGAATTTACGAAAGACGAGCCTTCGGCAAAAGCCATCGATTTGATGGAAGATTTATCCAGAGAAACAGGACTTTCTGTAATTAAAATCAAAACAAAATCCCAAAATATTATTAAGCATCTAATTCATAATTATGCTGCTTTTGATATTTCTACCATCGATAAATTTACACATAAAGTAATTCGGGCTTTTGCCCATGACCTCAATTTGCCTATGACTTTTGAGGTAACTCTGGACACCGAAAATTTGTTGATAGAAGCCGTAGATGCAATTATTGCACAAGCGGGTCAGGATGAAACGCTGACGAAGCTGTTGATTGATTTTACGATGGAAAAGACAGACGATGATAAAAGTTGGGATGTCTCGCGTGAAATTCTGGAAACAGGAAGATTGGTTCTGAACGAAAATAACCGGAATGAAATTTTGCATTTTCATGATAAATCTATTGAAGAATTTGTTGTCATTAAAAAGAAAATGTCGGTTTTGTGTGCAGATTTAGAAAGTGAAAATAATGTTTTTGCTTTGAATCTTCTTCGATTGATTGATGAAAACGGAATTGATGTAAAATCATTTTCCAGAGGAACTTTTCCGCATCACTTAGAAAGTATCCGGGATGGAAAATTTAATCCGAGAAATAAGACCTTCCATGAATTTGAAGATATTGCCATCAATAAAGCGGCAAAAGATAAAGCTTTAATAGAAAATCTTATTCCTGAATTTCTCGTTGTGCTAAGTAAAATATATAAAAATTTTGAGAAAAGAGATTTTTACAAGGCCTTCCTTAAAAACATCACTCCCCTTTCTTTACTGAATACGGTTAGTAATGAGTTGGCTAAAATCCAGTCAGAACAAAATGTTTTGTCAATTTCAGAATTCAATGCGATTATTCATCGCGAAATTCAAAATCAGCCAGCGCCATTTATTTATGAACGTCTGGGTGAACGATACCGTCACTTTTTTATAGATGAATTTCAGGATACTTCAGAGATGCAATGGCAAAATTTAATACCGCTAATTGATAATGCACTTTCTGGACAGGATGATTTTGGTAATAAAGGAACCCTTATGATTGTTGGTGATCCAAAACAATCTATTTATCGTTGGCGGGGTGGAAAAGCAGAACAGTTTATTGAGCTAAGTAAAGATGTAAATCCGTTTAATAACCCGGATAAACTAATTAAGCATTTAGATACTAATTACAGAAGTTACAGTGAAGTAATCGATTTTAATAATGCTTTTTTTAAACTAATTTCGACTGAATTCTCAAATGAAGATTATAAAAATTTATACGAAAATCATAGTTTTCAGAATACAAATTCTAAAAAAGGAGGTTATGTCAATATTTCTTTTCTCCCTCTAATTGAAAAAAGTGATTTTGACGAAGAAGAAGAATTAGAGAAGTCAGATTTATATGTCCAGTCGACTTTAAGTACGATTCAGAAAGTTATTTTTGAAGGTTTTGAATATAAAGACATTGTGGTTTTGACCCGCAAAAGAGGTCAGGGAATTACAATAGCAAATTATTTGACAGAACAAAATATCCCGCTTTTATCATCAGAAACATTAATGATTCAAAATGCTACCGAAGTGAGGCTGATTGTTCATCTGCTAAAGTATCTGAACAATAGTGTCGATCTGGAAGCAAAAGCAAATTTCCTGCATTTTCTGGCAAATACAAAAGAAATTGAAATGCCAATTCATGATTTTATTGCCGAAGGGATGAATCAAAAAAGTGAAAATGATTTTGAAAAATGGCTTTTGGCTTTTGATGTTTCGCTTTCTTTTGAAAATATTCGAAAAAAATCACTTTATGAAGCTGTTGAAATTATCATATCTAAATTTCTTCTTCCTTCTGAAGGAAATGCATATGTACAATATTTTCTGGACATTGTTCTGGAACGGGATATTCGTAATCAGGCAGGAATAGCTGATTTTTTGAATTATTGGGATAAAAACTCAGAGAAATTCAGTATTCCGTCTCCGGAAGGAAATAATGCAGTACGGATTATGACAATTCATAAATCGAAAGGTCTGGAATTTCCAGTCGTAATTATGCCTTTTGCAGAAGAAGATTATAACAGAAAACCAAAAGATAAGCTATGGTTAGATACAGAAGATGAAAATTTGGGTGTTCCAAAAGCTTTAATTGATAATAGCAGTACTGTTGAAAGTTTTGGAGAAAGTGCATCGGTTGTTTTTAATTTGAAAAAGCAAGAGGAGTTATTGGATAATATTAATGTTTTGTATGTAGCATTGACAAGGGCTGAAGAGCAATTGTATATTATTTCTCAGTCATTAAAAGAAAGAAAAGATGGTGAATTACCAAATAATATGGCCTCTTTTTTTATTAAATATTTGATGCATAGAGGGGTTTATGATTCGGAAAAACCAGCGTATGAATTTGGAAACCCAAAGAAACTTTCTCTTTCAGTAAAAACAATAGATTCTGTAAAAACAATTCCAGTAGTTTCTGAAATTTTAAATCCGAAAAATATTAAAATTGCTCAGCGGGAAGCTTTAATGTGGGGTACACATCAGCAGGAGGCAATTTCATACGGAAATATTGTACACGAGATTTTGGCTTTTGTAAAAGATAAATCGGATATAGATTTGGCTATTACAAAAGCAATTGAGAACGGATTAATAACAGATAATCAAAAAGAAATTGTTTCTAAAACGCTTCAGGAAATTGTAAATCATCCTGGAATCAGTGTTTGCTTTGATGGTAAAAATGTTGTTTTAAATGAGCAGAATATTGTTCAGAAACATGGGAAAACTTTAAAGCCTGACAGAATTGTTTTGACTAAAAACAAAGAAGCTTATTTGTTGGATTATAAAACCGGAGCCAAAAATCCTAAATATGTGAATCAAATTCAGGAATATCAAAAAGCGGTTGAAGATTTAGGATACAAAGTGTTAAAAAGGGTATTGGTATACATAGGAACCGAGATCGATGTGGTAAATTTGGGATAAAATTAATCAGCGTTAAATGTTAAATAAGTTTATAAATTGTTGATTTTTAAAATATTAAAGTCATTAAAATGTACGGAAAAATTAAGGAGTATCTGCAAAGCGAGTTGGAGAATATCGAAGAAAACGGGATTTTTAAAAAAGAACGTATTATAACTTCAGCACAGGATGCTGAAATTACTATTTCAACAGGAGAAAAGGTTTTAAATTTTTGTGCTAATAATTATTTAGGGCTTTCTTCACACCCTGAAGTTATTCAGGCAGCAAAAGATACAATGGACACATATGGTTTCGGGATGTCATCGGTTCGTTTTATTTGTGGGACACAGGATATTCATAAAACATTGGAAAAAAAAATAGCGGACTTTTATGGTACAGAAGAGACGATTCTTTATGCAGCCGCATTTGACGCCAATGGTGGAGTCTTTGAACCGCTGTTAGGCGAAAATGACGCTATAATTTCAGATAGTTTAAATCATGCGTCTATTATTGATGGCGTTCGTTTGTGCAAAGCGGCTCGTTATCGCTATGAAAATAGCAATATGGCAGATTTGGAACAGCAATTAATTAAGGCGAATGAAGCTGGAGCACGTTTTAAACTAATTGTTACGGACGGGGTTTTTTCTATGGACGGGCTAGTAGCTCCGCTGGACAAAATCTGTGATTTAGCAGATAAATATGATGCACTGGTAATGGTCGATGAATGTCATGCTGCAGGATTTATTGGTGCAACCGGAAAAGGAACTCTTGAAGCAAAAGATGTCATGGGGAGGGTTGATATCATAACCGGTACACTTGGTAAAGCTCTTGGTGGTGCTATGGGAGGATATACAACTGCCAAAAAAGAAATTATTGAATTATTGCGCCAGCGTTCTCGCCCTTATTTGTTTTCAAATTCTTTAGCACCTGCCATTGTTGGTGCATCAATTAAGGTTTTCGAACTTTTAGAAAAAGATACTTCTTTAAGGGATAGATTAGAATGGAATACCAATTATTTTAAGGAAGGAATGAAAAAAGCAGGCTTTGATATTATAGATGGCGATTCTGCAATTGTTCCTGTTATGCTATATGATGCAAAGTTATCTCAAACCATGGCTAATGAACTTCTTAAACAAGGAATTTATGTCATAGGATTCTTTTTTCCCGTAGTACCGAAGGAAAAAGCACGCATTAGAGTACAATTGTCTGCAGCCCATTCTAAAGAACATTTAGACAGAGCAATCAATGCTTTCGTGTTAGTTGGAAAAATGTTAAAAGTTATATAATTATCATTTTATAATATTTTTGTAGGTTTTTTTTAACATAACATTTTGTATTTAAAAAATTAGGTGTTACTTTTGTCTGTAATTAACTAAATTGTAATTAAATAAAATAGTATGAAACATCTTAACAAACTTTTTGTTGCTGTGTTAATGGCGATGGGCTTAAATGCTCACGCACAGGACAGTAACAATCCATGGGCTATATCTTTTGGGGTTAATGCCGTTGATACCAGAACAAGTTCTGGGTCAGGAAGTGGTTTCTTTGAACAACACTTTTCTCAGCCATTTGCTGTAAAAGATAACTGGAATATTCTTCCTTCTTTATCTTACATTGGTGTAAATAGATATGTAGGTAGCGGTTTTTCTGTTGGTTTGCAAGGTTCTGTAAACAAAATTGAAAAATATGTTATTTTTGATCCATTAAATGCAACTGCAGATTCAAGAGGGAATTATGTTGACAATCCAGGGGATTTAATGTATTATGGCATTGATGCTACTATCAAATATAGCTTCCAGGAATTGATTAAATCTAAAGTAATTGATCCTTCGTTGTCTGTTGGTGGAGGTTATACTTTCTTTGGTGATAGCAGTTTTGGGACTTTTAATCCTGGTCTTGGTTTAACTTTCTGGTTTACAGATGCTATTGGTCTTGAACTTGCTTCAAGATATAAATGGTCATTTGGTGATAGAGAAGAAGCTAATGGAGTTACTCCAGATGCTCCGTCTCACTTTCAGCATACTGCTGGTTTAGTTTTCAAATTTGGTGGTAAAGATACTGATGGAGACGGAATTTATGATAAAGATGATGCTTGTCCGGAGGTTGCTGGTTTGAAACAATTCAACGGATGTCCTGATACTGATGGAGACGGAATTGTTGATGGTAGTGATGCTTGTCCAGATGTGTTTGGTTTAGCTGCTTTAAACGGATGTCCTGATACAGACGGAGACGGAATCGCTGATAAAGATGATGCTTGTCCGGATGTTGCAGGTTTAGCTTCTTTAAAAGGTTGTCCAGATGCAGACGGAGACGGAATCGCTGATAAAGACGATAAATGTCCTACAGAAGCTGGGCCAAGAGAAAATGGTGGTTGTCCTTTCTTAGATGCTGACAAAGATGGCGTTTTAGATAAAGATGATGATTGTCCTACAGTTGCTGGTCCTGCTAGTAACAGAGGTTGTCCTGAAATCACTACAGAAGCTTTAGAAGAACTTAAAGTTCAGGCAAGAGCGGTTTACTTTAATTCAGGAAAAGCTACTTTCAAAACAGGAGACAAAGAAACTCCAGCTAGGTTGGATGCCATCAAAGAAATTCTTAAAAACTATCCAAATGCGAAATTCAGTATTGAAGGGCACACAGATAGCGATGGTTCAGCTAAAGTTAATCAAAAACTTTCTGAAGACAGAGCTGCTGCTGTTAAAAATGCCTTAATCGAAAGAGGTGTTAATGCAGAAAACTTAGAGTCTAAAGGATTTGGATCTACTCAACCAGTTGCAAGTAATAAAACTGCTGCAGGTAAAGCACAAAACAGAAGAACTGAAATCAAACATATTGGTTCTAAGTTCTAATTATAAAGGTAAACTGTAGTTTATTTTTCTAAATAATTTTAAAAAGCCATTCTTAATTGAATGGCTTTTTTTATTTTTATCATATGATAAATACTTCTTTTTTAGAAAAAATTGCAGCTACTATAATTCAGGATTACTCTGATAGGTTATTTGAAATTACTATTGTACTTCCTAACAAAAGAGCGAAGGTTTTTTTAATCGAAGCGTTAAGGAAACAAATTCATCAAACTATTTTTTCTCCGTATATTCTTTCAATTGAAGATTTTGTACAGGAAATAGCCTCTATTCGTTCTGTTGATTCAATCGAGCTATTGTTTGAATTTTATGAAGTTTATCTTTCAGTTACAGAAAAGCAACAACAACAATCATTTGAATTATTTGCCAATTGGGCAAAAACACTTCTTCAGGATTTTAATGAAATTGATCGTTATCTTTTAGAGCCATCACATGTTTTGTCTTACTTAAAAGATATTGAAGATATTAAAAAGTGGGGGATTGAAGTTGAAAATAAAACCAGACTCCTTGAGAATTATATTGATTTTTGGAAATTGCTGCCAATTTACTATGAAGCTTTATACAGTCATTTGCTAAATAAAGGTTTCGGTTATCAGGGATTGATCTATCGTGAGGCAGTAAAGAACCTAAATCATTTTTCAAATACAATTTCGGGTAAAACCTTTGTTTTTGCGGGCTTTAATGCTTTAAATGCAGCTGAAGAAAAAATAGTACAGCACCTTTTAACCCTTGATCAGGCAAAAATTTACTGGGACATAGATCAGACTTTTTTAAATGACCCTTATCACGATGCAGGTCTTTTCGTTCGACGATTTAAAGAAAGCTGGAAACATTATAAATCGAATCCATTTGAGTGGATTACGGATGATTTTTCTCAGTCAAAGAATATTCAGGTAATAGGAACTCCAAAAACGATTGGTCAGGCAAAACTTTCGGGAAGTATTATTGAAAATATATTAAGGTATAATCCGGACTCTTCCCTTGATAAGGTGGCTATTGTCCTTGGTGAAGAGAATTTATTGCTGCCTGTTTTATATGCTCTTCCAAATTCTGTTGGGGCGCTAAATATTACTATGGGTTATTCCGGTAAAAATAATCCGTCACAAATTTTAATTGCAAAATTGTTCAAAATGCATACAAATGCACTTTCCAGAAATGGGGCGAGTTATGTTTTTTATTACAAAGATGTACTTGATATCCTGACTCATCCGCTGATTGAACCTTTTGCTAAAACAAGTCAATTGGTTAAAATTATAAAAGAAAATAATTATACTTTTATTACCTATTCCAGATTAAATGAACTCAATTTAAATCCTTCCGGATTATTTAGTCTGCTGTTTCAAAAATGGGAGAATGGATCTTTAGCAGTGCTCGAAAGTATTTCGTCACTTTTACTTTTGATAAAAGAAAATTTCAGTAATGACAATGAGGAAGAAAAAATAGCAAAAACCTTTGTATTCTCCATTTTTAAAGTTATCAATAAGCTGATCAATTATTATTCCCGGCATATTCATATAGATAATATCCAGACTTTATATGCAATTTATAAACAGGTAATAGATGTTGCCGAAGTTTCGTTTGAGGGAGAACCTTTAAATGGCTTACAAATTATGGGGGTTTTGGAAAGCCGTGTCCTTGATTTTGATACAGTAATTGTAACTTCTATGAATGAAGGGAAATTCCCGGCTGGAAAATCTCAAAATTCTTTTATTCCATATGATGTAAAAAAGGAGCTTGGTTTGCCAACCTTCAAAGAAAAGGATGCAATATATACCTATCATTTTTATCACCTGTTGCAAAGAGCCAAAAATATTTTCCTAATTTATAATACGGAAAATGATGGATTGGACGCTGGGGAACGCAGTCGTTTTGTAACACAGTTAGAAGTAGAAAAACAACCTAAGCATAATTTAACTTTTGATATTTACAATCCGGTTTTACCTGCAACGGCTTATAAACCAATATCGGTTCCAAAGTCAGATGCGGTCATGCAGCGTTTGAAAGAGATAGCTGCGACAGGATTTTCTCCTTCAGCTTTGACTAGTTATATCCGGAATCCGATCGATTTTTATTTTCAAAAAATACTTCGTATCCGTGAAGTCGAAGAGGTCGAAGAAAATATTGCATTAAATACATTAGGAACCATTATTCACGGGACGCTGGAGGCTTTATATACGCCTTTTATTGGCAAATTTATTTCTGAGGAAGATATTTCCAATTGTTTTAAGTTATTAGACGATGAAGTTTTAAGACAGTTTAAATTAGTTTATAAAGAAGGGGAAATTAAGAAAGGTCGTAATCTTCTGGCTTTTGAAGTTGCAAAACGAAATGTTTCTAATTTTTTAAAAATGGAATTAGAAGGAATTAAAAATGGCGATGCAATTAAAATTATTGCTTTAGAAAAAACTTTTGAGCGAGAACTGAAAAATCCAAAGCTGCCATTTCCTGTTTTGATAAAAGGGAATGTAGACAGAATTGAATTACGCAACGGAAAGATAAGGATCGTCGATTATAAGACAGGAAAAGTTGAAAAAGCTAATGTTGTTCTAAAATCATGGAACGGATTGGCTAAGGAGCTTAAAAACGACAAAATTATTCAGGTGCTGGCATATTCTTTTATGTTTGAAAAAGAAGCAGGCGAATTTCCTGTTGAAGTAGGGATTATTTCTTTTAAAAATTTGAAGTCTGGTTTTTTACCATTCGGTTTTAAAGAAGATAAAGACTTAAACAGTACCGTTACCAGAGAAACTTTAAAAAACTATTTGAATGAAATGATATTGTTATTAAATGAGATTTTTGATCCAAATATTCCTTTCGAAGAAAAAATAAATTAATATCAGAAAGCTGTTAAACATATTCGAGTTTTTTAAGACCACATTAGGTATTAATTCGGTGGTATGTTCTATTGCTGTTTTGTTAGGTGGCTTTGATTATTTTTTTATAATGTTTTTGAGTTTTGGTTTTTTAATGAGTATTGGTTTCAAAGAATTTTACAGGAAAAGTGATTACATATTTTATTCAAATAACAGAGTTCCTAAAATTCAGCTTTGGGTATTCAGTTATGTTTTTACCTTTCTCACAACAATTTTAGTTGGGTTCATGATTTTTTTAATAAGGAAATTATTTTGAAAAAACATATTTTAGAAGTCGATGGTATTCAGAAGAGGTTTGATGAAAAAGTAATACTTTCAGATGTCTACATGAAATGTGAAACATCTGAAGTTGTCGGTTTATTAGGAAGAAACGGTTCGGGTAAATCTACTTTGTTCAAATATGGAAGCTCCCAATAAATGTATCCGTATTAATGGAATTTCAAAAAATAAAGCAATTGATTTGTTTAATGAAATTAGTTATTTGCATCAGAATCAATTTATTCCGAATTATTTATCTGTTAAAAAAGCCATTTCTCTATCGATTGACGCTAAGAGAATTAAAGATTTTTGTGAGGATGAATTTATCAGATCTATTTTAAATAAAAAAATAAATTACCTGTCAGGTGGTGAACTCCGCTATTTGGAAATCAAAATAGTGTTGTGTAATTCCTCAGAATTTGTTTTGTTAGATGAGCCTTATAATGGATTGTCGCCAATTATGACTGATGCTGTCAACGAATTGATAAAAGCAAGTAAACACAGGAAAGGAATAATCATTACCGATCATGATTATCAAAATGTAATCAAAATTTCTACCCGGTTAGTTTTGATTAAAGATGGTACAGTACACAATGTAAATAAGAAAGAAGATCTTATTGCGAAAGGTTATTTGTCTGCAGTAGCCATTTTGTAATTCCATTTGCTTCTAGAATATCTTGACTCTATAAATAGAAATTAAGTTTTGTTGTTATATCTGATTGTTTTTTAATGAGATATGAATTTTTATTTGAATTTTTTACATAGTTCATTTTAAAAAAGAAAAATAAATATATTATAAATAAAAGCTCATGTTTTGTGTTTTTTTTAATAGTAATTCATTTAATAGTTAAATTTATTCAAATATCTTTGTCGCATAAAAAAAACTATTTTTATAAATATGACACAAGATGTCAATTAAATGACTAAGATTTTGCCCCCGATAATGAAAAAAGGCTGCTTCATTCTTGTATGAACAGCCTTTTTTAAATTTATAAATACCAGTTAAAGTGCTATTCGATTCAATTTCCTTATATCGATTCTTCAACAGGATTTATGTTGTAGTATTGGTATCACTCAAAAGTGAACCGAAATTAAATTTCAACAAAAAAACAAGGTATATAACGGTATTGTTTTTCAGAGACAAAAAAATACTTTTGTCAAATAATGATAAGAGGTTCTGAAGTTTTAGGTTGTGAAAAAATCAAGCAAAACAGTTTTCAATTCCTCCTTGTTCTCAATCTGGCTCATATGGCCATCTTCAAAAGAAACTAATTTTGCCGTCGTATTCTCAATTTGAGATATACTTTCTTCATAATTTAGAACAGGGTCTTTTTTTCCCAATATCAGTAAAACAGGAAAAAGATTCCTTTGTAAAAGAGTTTCTCTATTCTTTCTGATTTTCATTCCTTCTAGTGAAGCGACAATTCCCTGTAAAGACGTTTTCAATGCTTCTGTTTTTACTTTTTCAATTTCTATTGCCAGACGTGCACGGTTATTTTCACTGAATAAATTTGCAATTGCCAGGCTAACAAAATTCACATAATTTTGTTTTACTGCTTTAATAGCGCGTGTTCTGTTTAGTTTTTTCTCGGTACTGTCTTCTTTGGAAGTAGAATTCAGTAAAACCAGTTTTTGTACTTTTTCCGGATACAATTCGGCGAAAGCCAAAGCAATATAGCCACCCATTGAATGTCCGACAATAATAGTTTTTGGAATATTTAAATGATTGAGAACCTCATGAACCACATTTGCATTTTCTTCCATTGAATGTACATAGCCTAAACATTCTGACTCGCCATGACCTAATAAATCAATGGTAATCACACGGTAATTTGCTGAAAAATGAGCGACATAATCCTGCCACATTTTTTTGTTTTCCAGAAAACCGTGAAGTAAAACAATTGTTGATTCTTCGCCTGAATCAGTATAAGATATTTTGGTGTTTTTGTATAAAAGAGTTTTCAAAATAGAATTTTAAAATATAATGCAAAGATATGAAAACCATATTTTAGGTAAGAAATTAAGTTCAATGAATGCAATACGGGATACTCTGTGTTATAATTATATTTATAGTATTTTATATTTTGATATAAATAAAATGACCTCCATTTCTGAAAGCCATTTTAAAGTGTTTTATTACAGAGATTTAAAATCGGTTATCTCCATCCAAAAGATTTCCTAATCCGCCAAGCAGACTTCCTTCATCACGGCTATTTCCGCCAGATCTTGGTGCTGATGCAATGATGCGGTCGGCTAATCTGGAGAAGGGTAATGATTGTATGTAAACCGTTCCGGGACCTTTTAAAGTAGCATAAAATAAACCTTCGCCACCAAAAATTGAATTCTTGATGCCGCCAATAAACTCAATATCGTAATCGATGTCTTTTGTAAAACCAATAATACATCCCGTATCTACTTTCAATACTTCACCATGACCTAATTCTTTTTTTGCCATTGTACCGCCCGAATGTACAAAAGCCATTCCGTCGCCTTCTATTTTCTGCATAATAAAACCTTCACCGCCAAATAAACCTCGGCCTAGTTTCTGAGAGAATTCTATCCCAACAGAAACACCCTTGGCAGCACATAAAAACGAACTTTTTTGACAGATAAATTTACCCTGAAATTCGGTTAAATCAATCGGAAGGATTTTGCCGGGATATGGAGATGCAAACGAAACTTTGCTTTTAGTGTTGCCCTGATTTAAAAATGCCGTCATAAACAAGCTTTCGCCTGTAAGGACTCTTTTTCCGGCATTCAGCAGTTTGCCAAACAAACCTGATCCCTGCTGCTGGGAACCATCGCCAAATATGGTTTCCATTTGAATGTTGTTTTCCATCATCATAAAACTGCCCGCTTCGGCAATGACAATTTCCTGTGGGTCTAGTTCGATTTCCACATATTGCATTTCTTCTCCAAAAATTTGGTAATCTATTTCGTGTGCCTGCATGATTTTAATAAATTTAGTTTCAAAATAAGTCTAATGATCCTCAGAAATGTTACAGTATTATCATAATGAGTTGTTTTTTAGGATATAAATTCAGCAAATAATATTATTTTTAAAAATAAAAATAATATTTGTTATTTTAAATTAGTCTTAATTATGTGTTTATTTCGTTTAAATTCTATATTTTTGTACCATATTAATTTTATCAGAATGGCATTAGTTAGCGATTTGACCACCAAAGTATTATTTGAAACCGAAAAAGGATACAGTTATCAATGTGATTTGACCAACAGCATCATTATTAATTTTGTTGATACCGTGTCAAGTTATAAGATTCATGATTTTTTGATTTTTCAAAAAAAGGTTAACAACGTTGATATCCTCAATATGCTTTATGATTTATCTGATCAGTCGGATGCCCAGCTCATCGAAACTACAAAAAGAAATTTTTCAAGAAACCTTACCATTTGCGAAATAGTGCAGCTTCGGGAATTACTAAACGGAACGAAATTTACCCTGAATCTGCATTCTATGCTTTGTAATATCCTGAATGCCGATTTGGTTTGATGTTTACTTAGAATAAATCCAAATTTTCAAGTCCATACGGCTGCCTTTTTTAATTTTTGTAACTTTACACATATAAAAATTAAAGATTATGAAAGATTTACTTAGAACAAGCACTTCTTTAGTTGAAGGAGTACAAAATATACTAAACTTACAGGCAAAGATAGAAAGTGACGCTTCTAACAAATATTTAGCTATGGCGGCATGGCTCGATAGAAACGGTTTTGAAAATACAGCATCCTATCTATACAAACAGGCAGAGGAAGAAAGAGAACATTTTCTAAAAATTTTCAGATACATTACGGATATGGGCGGGATTGCAGTAACGCCATCTGTTCCGGAAGTGCAGCAGGAATTTGCTTCTTTCAGAGAAGTATTTGAAATCGCTTTGCAAAATGAAATTGCGGTTACACACGCTATCAATAAAGTGATTGCAAAATGCAGGGCAGAAAATGATTATGCTACAGAAGATTTTATGATGTGGTATGTGGCCGAGCAAAGAGAAGAGGAGAAAAATGCCAGAAGAGCTTTAGAGCTTTTTGAACTGATCAACGAAAACGAAGCTACAGGCAAATTTGAATTAGATGTGCAAATAGCAAAAATCGGAGAATAACCGATTTATAAAAATAAAAAAGCCCTTAATATGTAAAGTATTAAGGGCTTTTTTATTTATGCATTCATCAAAGTTTCAATTTCATCGACTTCAACCGGAATATTGCGCATCAAATTAAAAGGTTCTCCTTTTTCCTGAATCACGACATTGTCTTCCAGACGGATTCCGAATTTCTCTGCCGGAATGTAGATTCCCGGTTCAACCGTAAAAACCATATTGGCTTTCATAGGTTCGTGAAGCAATCCATAATCGTGCGTGTCCAATCCCATGTGATGAGAAGTTCCGTGCATGAAATATTTTTTATAGGCTGGCCAGTCCGGATTTTCGTTTTGAACATCGGCTTTGTCAATCAAACCCAAACCTAATAATTCAGAAGTCATGATTTTACCCACTTCAACATGGTATTGTTTCCAAAGCGTTCCTGGCGTCAGCATTTTTGTCGCTTCATTTTTTACTCTCAAAACCGCATTGTAAACTGCTTTTTGTCTTTCTGAGAATTTTCCCGAAACCGGAATCGTTCTCGTCATATCGCTGGAATAATTCGCATATTCAGCAGCAACATCCAGTAAAATCAAATCTCCGGCTTTACATTGCTGATTGTTTTCGATATAATGCAAAACGTTGGCATTGTTTCCCGAAGCAATAATGGGCGTATAAGCAAAACCTTTCGAGCGGTTACGGATGAATTCATGAATCAGTTCAGCTTCAATTTCATATTCCGTAACATTAGGTTTCACGAACGAAAGCAATCTGCGGAAACCTTTCTCGGTAATATCACAGGCATGCTGAATCAAATCGATTTCTTCACTTTCTTTTACAGAACGAATGCGTTGCAAAATTGGATTGCTTTTGGCCACATTATGTGCTGGGTATTTATCTTTCCACCATTTTACAAAACGGGCTTCGCGAGTTTCAGTTTCAACAGCTGCTCGGTAATGCTCGTTGGTGTTGATGTACATCGTATCGGCATACGTCATCATTTCGTTCAAAATTTTATGAAAATCCTGCAGCCAGTAAACCGTTCTGATTCCCGAAACCTGAAAAGCACGTTCTTTAGTCAGTTTTTCACCTTCCCAAATGGCGATATGCTCGCTGGTTTCTTTCAGGAAAAGCATTTCTTTCTGGTTTTCATAAGGAGCATCCGGAAACAAAAGCAAAATACTTTCTTCCTGATCCACACCACTCAGGTAAAAAATATCCCTGTGCTGTGCAAAAGGCATCGTGCTGTCGGCACTAATTGGGTAAATGTCATTCGAGTTGAAAACAGCAACGCTGTTCGGTTTCATTGCTTCCGTAAATTTTCTGCGGTTTTTTACAAAAAGAGCACTGTTTATTTGATGATATTTCATAATTGTTTCATTTTGGAACTTATAATTTCAAAATTACATATTTTAAGTAATCAACGTAAAATTGATTTCTTAAAGTTTTATTATTTGTTTGAGGTTTTTTTATTCGTTCTAATTTTAACCGCAGAGTTCGCTAAGGTTTACGCAAAGCACGCAAGTTTTTTTTGCTCGCAAAGTCGCAAAGTCGCAAAGTTTTTCTCAATCTTGTCATCTGAGGAACCAAGAATCTCCACAATCAAAATCGCCAATTCTTAATTAGTAAATTAATTGGAATTTGGAATTTTTAAAATTGGAATTTAGAAATATTTGGGCATGTCCCAAAGACCGGGCTTTCGGCTATATCTTTTATTTCACAGTCGCTTCATAAAAGGATACCGCCTCAATCCCTCACGCGAATTTTGGTTTAATGAGAAATTTATTGTTCATAATTGAAAATGTATTTAACAGTGTGATTTTGTATATTGTCATGATTTTGATTTTATAAAAATGAAAGAACTGCTAATTGAAAGTAAAGGAATACGAACCGATCAATATTTTATACCGCCTTTTGAGTTAAGAGAAGGTGATTTGGTCTTAATTCATTTGGATTGCCATGTTGCTTCTTCATATATCGAAGAAAAATTAATTGCTATTTTGGCGGGAAAAGAAAAACATAAAAATGTTAGGATTAACAAACCTCATACTTTTGTAAAACATTTTAGAGAATCAAGATTTAAAGACAGGCTTTTACCCGCTACAGTAGGCGAATATTTATCTAAAAAAGCTAATCCCAAAAGTGAATTTGCTAATAAGATCTATGAAATCGATTGGATTAATAAAGGCATAAAAATAAAGAAACTTGCAGGAAATACTAGAAAATTAATTTCGTTGTATTCCGTATTATCAAAAACAAATAATATTATTTTTGATCTGGCGGCACAGGATTTTGAAGGTATGGAACATGCTGCTAAAATTGTAAAAGACGAAATAGGGAACAATGGATCAGCAATATTGATTGAGCAGAATGATTATTTGAAAAAGTACAGCACAAAATATATAAAAATTGAATGGTTTATAGATTTAGATGAATATGAAAAGAAATTTAAATTTTAAATCCAAAATCCGATAGTGCAGATTTGTTATTCGTGTCCGAAACTATAATCAAACCAGAATATGATATAATTCTATGACAAAACGTTTAGTCATTATTTTTTTTATAACAACAGTATTGTTAGTTCTGCTTCATGGAATTTTTAGAATATATGAAGTTTTTTATCCATCCTACTTTAATCAAACAGAATATACTCAAACTGTATTTATTGGAAATGGGAAGATACTTGAAAAACATGAATTATTGTTTTACGGATTTACTAGTTTTAAAGTTTTAACTGTTAGTATAATTCTGAGCGTGATTATTTGCAGTTTTAAATTAATAAAAAAGTAGAAACTAAAATTTCAATATCTATAACAAATCCCAAACCCACAAGTCTTTAAAACAAACCGAAATTTATGAAACCAAAAACCATTTGCTTAATCGGACTTTTCTTTTTTGTTCTGAGTTACGTGATGTTTTCAAACAGTGCTGCTTTTGAGTATTTCAAAAAACCTGTTGATTTTGCACATTGGTTTAATTTAATCGGGGCTTGTTTGTTATTGTCATTCAATCATGTGTTTCCAAAAAACAGATTAAATGCGGTTGCTTCTGTTATTACAACTTTAGGAGTTGTGGCTCACATTGGGCTTTGTACCATCGATTTTATCATGTGGAGTTATGGTGACAACGACGCTGCAAAAGCTGCGTTGAGCGAACATTTAAGCAATACGCCATCCATTTTGTTTCCGTTTGTTGTTGTGGGACCCTCGCTTCTTTTTGTTGGTTTGGCAACTCATGCTGGAAACTTTATCAAAACCAATACGGTAAGTGCTTTAATGGTTATAATTGGAGCGCCATTGGTTGGGTTTTCATTTTTTGTGTTGAAAAACGGAATTTTAATGTTTTTGAGTTGTCTTGTTTTTGTTACAGGATTGAGTTTCTTACTTTTTAAAAATGAAACAAAAAGTATTTTATAAATGAAATTATTTCGAAAGAGTTGTACCAATTAAATCAACCTAATTAAGTGCTGCATAATGGAATATTACATACTTGATGAAGTGGCTGGAAATCAAGATATACCCTATATTGGAGAATTGCCGGAAGAATTAGATATGATAAACGTGATTATGGGAAAACCGCTTTCATTGAATCTTCCGATTCGGCTCCCTGTAAAAATAGACGATGAATCTGTAGTGGTATACCCTGATATGATGACTGCAGATATTCCTTTGTTTTCGAAAAAATTAAAAAACCTGCTCGATGGTTTAGGAATCAATAATATTAATTATTTCCCGGTGGAGCTTTTCGATGAAGCTTCTGGAAAAGTGGTAGCCCATTATTATCTGGGAATAATAAATGGATTGATCAAATGTCTTAAAAGTGGTGTTGAAACCAGTCCCGCAGGAAGACGTATAATAAAAAATCCGATTATCGATCCAACCCTCACAGATGGGCAGATGCTTTTTCGATTGTATGAGCGCCCATTACTGATAATAATAGATTCTTATGTAAAAGAAGGAATTGAACGAGCAGGTCTGCAGTGGGTTTCGGTCATAAAAACAGAGGATTACATTAGTTTGTAAGTTTTTTTACAGTTTAGGATTCTGTTTTGTTATTTGTAAGAATGAATGTATAAAATAGAAACGAATTCTATATATTTGGAATCAGATTTTAACCCTCTCAAATATGAAACAGGTTTTTACTTTTCTAATTTTAATTTTAGTATCTGGTCTTTCTGCACAAAACAGTCTTCAGTTTGATAAAAAGTATGTAGAATGCGAAGATAAATGGGTAGCCTTTCCTGCAGACAGTACTGGAGCATATAATTTCGGATTCATATACATTGATGCTCAGGCAGGATTAACATTAGAATATGAAGGTTTTTTTAAAATTGATAAAACGGGCAAATTTATCACAGATAAAAAGGAGAAGACAAGTTCGATGAAATATCGATTACAGCCAAATAATAACTTAGTGGCAGTTATTCCCGAATCAAAATTTACAGAGTTATATATTCAAAAAACACCGGACTGGCTCAAAATTTATAAAGAAGGAGAGGATTCAATAGAACGGCTTTACAGGTGGGGCTTTATGTACAACGGCTGGAATGAATGCGAAAAAGCACTTGAATATCTGGAAAAAGCAAATAAAATTGATCCCGGACACAAAGGGCTTCGTGTTGAGCTGGCTTATTCGTATAATTGTTTAAAACAGTACCAAAAAGCGGTTGATGTTTTAAAACTGGCGTTAAAAACCGCTCCTCTGGATGCGTACACCAATAAAGAATTAATTTATGCTCAAACCAAAATTGATAAATTGGAAGATGCTAAAATTGTTTGTCGAAAAGTTATTAATCAATGCAGGGATAAGACCTATAATTCTGAAAATGCATACAATATTTTACAAGCTTATTATATCAAAAAAGATATTGAAAATTTTAATAGTTGGTTCGCAGAAGTAAATTTAGATTTAATGAGCAATGAAAAAATTAAGTCTTTAGCCGAACAAATGAAGACGGAATTGAAACAATAAAGACATGAGTTTTTTTAGTCATTATTAGATATTTGTATATTTAAATTTCTAAATATCAATCAAGTTAAATGAAAAAGAAATCTACACTAAAAAAGATTTTAGAAACCATTTGGATAACGGCAGGAATATTATTTACCGTTTGGTTATTCTATTCTTATAATGCAAAAAATGTAGATGAAACATATTTTCAAAACATTGTTGTCCGATAAAAAAGAAGCCAAATTAATGGCTTCTTAAAAAACATCGTAATTTAGAGTTGCAAAATTCAAATAACGATGGGTAAAAATAAGTATTTTTCGACTAAATCTGTTTTCGG
>NZ_QJHK01000010.1 GCF_003202435.1 Flavobacterium cheongpyeongense | reverse complement strand
TTCTATTATTTTTATATTTGCTTCTACCATTGGGTTTGTTTTTTTGTCAATTACAAAGAACCTAATTTAGGTTCGTAACCCAATGGTTTTTATCTATTTATGTCTTAACTTAATGACATTGGGATAGAGGCGGTATCCTTTTGTGAAGAGAAACGGAACAAAAGATATAGCCGAAAGCCCGGCCCTTGGGACACGCCCAAAAGAATAAAATCAAATAATCTAAAATTCTAACAATCTAGGGGGCTAATTAAAAAATGTCCAAAAAAAGTATATCTTTAACCAACCCAAAAAACCAAAAAATAATGCAAGAAGACAACCAGGAAAATTTTAAGAGAGAACTCGGATTACTAGATGGAACCATGCTTGTGGTAGGTTCTATGATTGGCTCCGGGATATTTATTGTGAGTGCAGATATTGCCAGACAAGTAGGATCGGCAGGATGGCTGACATTGATTTGGCTAATTTCAGGACTCATTACCATTATTGCAGCAGTAAGTTATGGAGAGCTGAGTGCCATGTTTCCAAAAGCAGGAGGGCAATATGTGTACCTGAAAGAAGCATACAATAAACTGATTGCCTTTTTGTATGGCTGGAGCTTTTTTGCGGTAATCCAAACCGGAACGATTGCTGCCGTTGGTGTAGCTTTCTCTAAGTTTGCAGCCTATCTTTATGAACCTCTGAGTGATGAAAATATATTATTTGAATTAGGGGCTTTTAAACTCAACGCAGCTCAGATTGTATCAATTGTAACTATTGTTTTACTGACATACATTAATAGTCGGGGCGTAAAAAACGGAAAAATACTTCAAACTATTCTTACCATAATTAAGATATTATCATTGCTGGGTTTGATCGTTTTTGGATTAACACTTGCAGCAAAAGCATCGGTTTGGGATGCTAACTGGGCAGATGCCTGGACACCTCATTCTTATAATGCAGATAATGGTTCATGGCTTCCTGTTAGCGGAAAGGCATTGATTACCGGAATTTCGGCAGCGATGGTGGGTTCGTTGTTTTCGAGTGATGCCTGGGTGGGGGTAACTTTTATTGCGGGAGAGATTAAAAATCCAAAACGTAATGTGGGTTTAAGTTTGTTTTTAGGGACTTTTATCGTGACTATTATTTATGTTTTGACAAATTTGATGTATTTGGCAGTGATTCCGTTAGACGAAATTGCAACAGCCAAATCGGATAGGGTAGCGGTAGTAGCTTCGCAATATATTTTTGGAGATATTGGAACTTTGGTTATCGCTATTATGATTATGATTTCGACTTTTGCCTGTAATAATGGTTTGATTATGGCGGGTGCGAGAGTGTATTATACAATGGCAAACGATGGTTTGTTCTTTAAAAAAGCAGCAGTACTGAATAATTTTAGTGTACCCTCATGGGCTTTGTGGGCACAGTGCATTTGGGCTTCGGCTTTATGCCTGACTGGGAAATATGGTGATTTGTTAGATTTTGTTATCATTATTGTTTTGATTTTTTACATTTTGACGATTTACGGGATTTTTATTTTACGTAAAAAAATGCCCAATGCAGAGAGGCCTTATAAAGCATTTGGATATCCGTTTTTACCATTGCTTTACATTATTGTAGCATCGGCGATAAGCGTTTCTTTATTGATTACAAAGTTTTCAACCTGTGGTTGGGGAATCCTGATTATGTTAATTGGAATTCCGGTTTATTATTTTATGAACCCAAAAGAATAAGATTATAAAATAAAAACGCCATATTAACGAAAATATGGCGTTTCCTATACTTTATGTCTCTTGTTTTGAGATAAAAAATTAAACATTTAAAGCAAACCAAAAAGTACTACCCAATCCTAAATTACTTTCTACTCCAACAGTTCCGTTTTGAGCTTCTATAAATTCTTTACTGATTGCCAATCCCAGTCCTGTTCCTGATTTTGGACTTCCCGGAATCTGGAAATATTTATCAAAAACTTTGTCTTTGTATCTGGGGTCAATTCCTTTTCCGGTATCGATAACCTGAAAAACGATTTGATTGTTTTCTTCTTTTAATTTGATGTGAATCGTACTTTTTTCAGGCGAATACCGAATCGAATTCGATAAATAATTAATCAAAACCCATCCTGTTTTTTCGCTGTCGGCTTTTACGTCTTTTAGATTTTCATCAGCATCAATAATCAATTGAATCTGCTTTTGATCTGCCTGAACTTTTACAGCTTCAACGGCATAATTTGCAATTGTGTTCGGATTACTTTTTTCGATATTTAATTGAATATTTCCGGTTTCCAGTTGTGACAGATTGAGTAATTCGCCTGTAATTTTTAACAATCGCTGACTATCCTCTTTAATACTTTCGACCAATTGTTTCTGGTCGTCGTTCATACCGCCGGTTTGGGCATTTTCAAGCAATTGTAAACTCAGTTTTATCGAAGCGATTGGCGTTTTTAATTCATGAGAGACTGTTGCGATAAAATTGGTTTTAGCAAAATCCAGTTCTTTAAAAAGCGTAATATTTCGCAGAATAATCACATCACCAATATTGATTTCTTTTTCTTCACCGGTCGGTGTTATCGTAATATTGAGAATTTCTTTTTCAAAGTAACTTTCTTTGCCGTTGGCAAATATTTTTAAAGGCTGTTTTTTCGGAATTTCATTTTCACTTTCTTTCAAAATTAAAGAACGGATTAAATCATTCGTAACCGCCAATTCAGATGCCTGTGTGTTAATGATGTTTTCTGATTTCAGACCAATAATTTTCAGTGCTTCATCATTGGCAAACAAAACAATACCTTCGTTATCCAAACCAATTATCGGATCGTTCATATTATTGATAAGCGTTTCCAGTCGTTTTTTCTCAAAGAATAATTTGTACAAATTACTGTTATGATATTCTTCAAGTTTCTGAGCCATAGTATTAAATGATTTGGCAAGATCTCCAAATTCGCTGTGACTCGTAAAATGAACACGTTCTGAATAGTTTTTATTCGCAATTTCCTTAATACTGAGCGTTAATTCCCTAATTGGATTTGCAATGTTATTTGGCAGATTAACCAATAAATTAAACGCTATCAAAAAGCACAAAGTTCCCACAATAGCAATGGAGAAATTGGACGTTTCTGCCGTTTTTTTAGCAATATCACTTTTCTGTTTGATGGCATCCAGATTCAGTTTCATAATGGCAAAAATATCCTGACGGATTTGCGCTTTTACAGCTTCATCGGCATTATTTTTCGCTAAAAGAGCAAAACTTTCTTTCAGTTTTTCGGTTGCCTGCTTTTCGCCTGGTTCTGTAATATTATGGGTTTGCTTTTCGAGATTTTCCTCAAAATTCTGAATGGTTTCTTTCGAACCCAATTTAATTCCGTCCAAAGCAGAAATCATATTTCGCGAATATTCCAGCGTATTGTAATTGGATTTCAGAATATTCTCGGTGTCCTGCTTAATTAAAAAAACAGAATAAGCACTCACTAACGAGAGAATGATGATCATCAAAAATAACAATCCAACACCCAGATTCAATTTGGTTTTAATTCTCATATTTTATTTTTTGAGTGAAATGTTTCCTGTAAAATGTGAAATGAAAAATCTTATATCTCACATTAAAACATTTTACGATAATATAACAAGATCGACGTTTGATAATGATAATTTATTTAGCAGACGCCTGAAAATTGTTGTAGACAAAATTACTTTAAATAAATTCAAATGCGGTTTTCCGATGCAGACAGTTGTAATTTGTTTTTCTTCTACAGTTGTCAAAATTGCATTGGAAATATTCGAATTTTCTACTTTAATAACTTCTGCACCAAGCTGAACTGCGAGTTTAAAGTTATTAATTAAGTGCCGTTGTTTATCAAGAGCAATTCTTGTACTGCTTTCTTTTGGCGTTTCTACATACAAAACATACCAGATTCCGTTATAATAACTTGCCAGACGTGATGCTTTTCTAATTACAATTTTAGCCGTTTTATCGTTACTGCTGATACAGGCCAGCAATTTTTCATGTCGTAAAGCATGCAGATGTGGAACTTCATTTTCAACTTTTCGAACCACCTGACTCGCTACTTCTTTCAAAGCCAATTCACGTAATTGTAGAATTTGTTCTGATTTAAAAAAGTGAGTTAACGCTGTCTGAATTTTATCTGCCGTATAAATTTTTCCTTCCTTTAAACGTGCAATCAAATCCTCTGAAGTCAAATCGATATTGACCACTTCATCTGCAAGACGCAAAACATTATCGGGAATTCGTTCCTGAACATCAATTCCCGTAATACGTTTTACGTCTTCGTTTAAACTCTCAATATGCTGAATATTCACAGCCGAAATCACATTAATTCCCGCTTCCAGAATTTCCAGAACATCCTGCCAGCGTTTTTCGTTTTTGCTTCCTTCAACGTTGGTATGCGCCAGTTCATCTACAATAACAACTTCGGGGTGCAGATTGATAATCGCCTGAAAATCCAGTTCTTCGAGTTCTTTTCCTTTATAAAAAATAGTTCGTCTCGGAATAATAGGCAGACCGGCTACTAATTCATGTGTTTCTTTCCGGTTATGTGTTTCGATGTAACCAATTTTTACATCAATCCCGTTCTTCAATAACGAATGCGCTTCCTGAAGCATACGGAAAGTCTTTCCCACACCGGCGCTCATTCCAATGTAGATTTTAAATTTCCCCTTTCGTGATTTCTGAATCAAATTGAGAAAGTGCTGTGCGTTATTTTCGTTTTCCATGTTTTCAGGGTAAGAAGTTTTCTGTAAAATGTAAAATGGTCAAACACATTTCACATTTTACAGAAATCATTTCACATATTAAAAACTAATCGCCAAAGATTTCATTACAAACGACATATTAGTATCTGTTGAATTAAACCTTCGGTAGTAAAGTTGATGATTTTGTGCCTTACGAATATAATTAAAATCTATAAGATATGACTACAAAAAAGAATGTTGAAGAATTAAGAGAAAACAAAATCCTTAGCAGGCCAAGCAGGAAGTCCCAGGTTTTGAGGGACTCATAATTCGTTTTGAGCGTACGATTGGTTTTAGGCAGAAGCCAAAGTACTTTCAATAATTACGCTCGTCATGTAGGGTCTATTTCGTTGTATTTTGGTAAAATCCCGACTGAGCTCGATCCTGAACAAGTACAAGACTATTTGTTTTATTTGCAAAAAAAGTTTAAAACACCCTCGTAAACCTATTTCAAACATTGCGTCTATGGACTTCGGTTTTTACTCAAATCCGAAGGTTTACCGTGTGAGTTTCTTCGTTTACCTTCTATAAAACACGAGAAAAAATTGCCCGTTGTTTTGAGTAAAGAAGAAGTCTGGGCAATGCTTCAAAACGCAAAATTGCTCAAACACCGCATCCTTATTGGCTTGCTTTATAGCTGTGAACTTTATTGTATGGAAGCTAGAAATACGATTGCAAGACTTGGATTTTGATAGCAAGCAACTTAAAGTGGTTCAAGGGAAAGGAAAAAAAACGCTATGTTCCCTTATCGGTTCATTTAATACGCGGACTCAAAAAATACATCTAAGGGAAAACCTCAGAACTATTTATTTAATGGTCAGCCTATTGACCGGTCAGGAGGTGATTTTGACAATCGTTATTCCCAGCTTGGTGTACAATGGGTGGTGCGTCAAGTAGCGAAGGCAGCAGTAAACAAAAGGAAGTTCACACCCACACACTGCGGAATAGTTATGCCACACATTTACTCGAATATGGTATGATTCTTAAAGACCTTTTGGGACACCAGAATATTGAAACCACAATGTAGTATCTGCACATTGCCCAACCCGCTAGTCAACACAAATTTAGTCCACTCGATACGCTTTTTGCATAATGTAGCGGCAAACTAGCCTGCATTGAGCGCAGTCGAAATGAAGTAGCCGATATGTTGCTAAAAATTGGTTCCAAAATTGAAAACTACGGATTAAATACCCGGCAACTTCGCACACTTTCGGTAATAAAAAAATGTAGAACTGTTGAGTTAGGTGGTCATATCGATGCTTGGGATGAATTTCGGAATCTCACTATCAGTTACAACTTTTGTTGCAATCGCATTGTCCAAAATGTCAAGGCAAAAAGCGAGAGCATTGGATAGAAGCTAGAAGCACAGAACTCTTACCAGTTCCTTATTTCGATGTGGTTTTTACCTTGCCGAAGCGATTCATTCTTTGGACATTCATCAACCCAAAATGGTCTACGATGCATTGTTTGAAGCGACTTGGGAAACTTTGCAACATTTGGCAAAGCCAAAGAAATACAAATGGGAATGATTTCGGTTTTGCACACCTGGGGACAGCAATTAGGTTTGCATCCGCACTTGCATTGCATTGTTTCAGGTGGCGAAGTGAATAAAGACGGACAATGGCAAAATATCCGAAGCAATGGAAAATTTCTGTTTCCAGTCAAGGCATTATCAAAAGTTTTTAGTGCTAAATATTGTGAGAAACTCAAAGCGAAAGAACCTATAAAGTACAAACAAATCCGGCAAGAATTTTGGCAAAAACCGTGGGTAGTTTTTGCCAAAAAGCCTTTTGGTAGCTCAAATTCAGTGGTGGAATATTTGGGGAGGTACACCCATAAGATTGCCATTAGCAACCATCGAATCAAAAGCATTGACAACGATAATGTCACTTTTGACCAGCGTGGTCCGTCAGCATGGTATCTTGGCAATAGCCAAAATTCAAATCCCTGTAAAAGCTAATTCATGGGTAAGGGAACTTATGCCCACAAGTGAGGAAAAACATCAAAAAAAACAAACTTAAAAACGACTTCAAAAAAAAGAGGCGCGATAGCTTCTTGAAATTCTTATAACTCATTTATCGAAAACTCATAGAGATGGATGTAGAGCGGTTCCGTTCAAAAGGAGTTTCATTGTTGGCTTTTCAAGCCCAACGAGCTCTAGCTGTTGAGTGAAATTATTCAAAAATGTCAGTTCGAGTTTTTTTTGTGTAGAGAAACGGAACAAAAAATCTATTGAGAATCGTTAGAGCGATTTGTATTTTGGGTTTAAGCAGACTACTAAGCCAATCATTAAATGCTCAGTACGGTTACATGCGAAATAATTATAAGTAGTGTCATTTCATGAATTTATAAGGTTTGCTGAGTGGCTAGTTTACCCAGTGTTTGAATGGATTTACGTAATTCGTTTGTCCATGGCAAGCCAAAACTAAGCCGCATGCAATTTGAAAATTGATCCTGAAAAGAAAAAATTCGTCCCGGCGCAATACTGATATTATGTTTCATGGCCAAATGATAAAACTGGGCGGTATCTATTTTTTTATCAAGCTCTATCCAAAGAAAAAAACCACCCTGAGGCTGACTCACTTTTGTACCTTTTGGAAAAGATTCTAAAATGATATTGATGTAATTATTACAATTATGATTCAATATCTGGCGAATTTTCCGAAGATGGTTCTCATAACGGCCGTTTTTCAAAAAATCACCCACAACTTCGTGAGTAATGGTAGGAGAAGAGATGGTGTGATATAATTTTGTACGTAGAATTTCTTTCTTAAATTTCCCGGGAATTGCCCACCCCACCCGATATCCGGGAGCCAGGGTTTTAGAAACCGAGCTGCAGCACATCACAATTCCGCTTTGATCGTATGTTTTACAATTTGATGGCCGGCCGGAGCCAAAATACAAATCACCGTGAATATCATCTTCGATAAGCGGAATATTATACAGTTCCATTAAGCGGACAGTTTCTTCCTTATGCTCATTAGGCATCATACTGCCTGACGGATTGCTAAAGTTACTCATCAATACACAAGCCTTTATTTTTTTGGTAGAAATGGCTTTTTTTAGTGCATCTAATTCTATTCCGGTCGTTATATTGGTTGGAAGTTCCATCACATACAAGCCTAAAGATTTTGCCAGTTGTAAAACGCCAAAATAAGCCGGACTTTCTGTAATAATGGTGTCTCCCGGTTTTGTGACCGCCATAAGGCAATGTGAGATGGCACTTACACAGCCCGGAGTAGTTATGATATCATCTTCTGTTAAAGACCCTCCCCAGGCAAAAGACCAGCGTGCGATTTCTTTTCTAAGATTAACATTGCCCTGTATTTCTTCATAACTGGTTCCGCTGTTAGGAAGCTGACGCATTGCCTGAACCATTCCTTTATTCAGTTTTGCAATAGGAAGAAGTTCATTTGAAGGGAATCCCAATGAAAGCATGGTTACGTTTTTGTCTGTCATGTTTCCATACACCAAATCAATCAAATCTTCTCTTTCAATATTTTGTGTGGTCAGAATAGGGGAACTCGCCGTTGGTTCAGGAATAACTCTGGCAGAAACATTACTCACATAATAGCCGGATTGTGGTCTTGATTCTATTAATGACCTGCTTTCAATTTCATAATAGGCTTTACTCACGGTACTCATGCTGTAGCCGGTTTCTGCACATACTTCCCTAATCGAAGGCAATTTGTCTCCAACGTTTAAAAGTCCCGATTTTATCTGTTTTTCAATCACATCGGCAAACTGCAAATACAGGTAATTTGAATGCTTCATCTAAAAACTGTTATGGTGCAATTTACAAAAACTGTATCTGTATTGCTGTTTTATTTTTAAGAAATTTGCCTTATCGGATTTACACCAGAAAAGCTCATGAAAACTACAAAATATTACCTCGCTGCCATTACAGCTTATACCGTTTGGGGATTTTTCAGCCTTGTACTGAAACCAATACACGAATATGCTTCACTGGATATTTTATTCTATCGCGTTTTTAGCTGCAGCGTTCTAATGTTGCTGATTGCTTTTGTGTTTAAACGAAAAAAGATTAGTGAAACCATTGAAGTTTTCAAATCCTTATCTTCTTCAAAAAAAAGAAACGCTATTTTGCTCAACATCGGCGGAAGCTTTTTTCTCATGGCCAACTGGTTTACTTTTATTTATGTTATGAATCATGTTAGCATAAAAGCGACCTCCCTTGCTTATTTGGTTTGTCCTATTTTAACCACTTTATTGGCTTATTTTATTTTGCACGAAAAATTAAAAAAAACGCAATGGTTTGCTGTTGTATTAAGTATTTCAGGTTGTTTGTTGTTGTCGTACGCAGCTATTATGGATATGTTTTTTAGTATCATTATTGGATTCACTTATGCCTCTTATTTAGTAAGTCAGCGTGTAAATAAAGGTTTTGATACGTTTATTGTCCTGACTTTCCATATTACATTAGCAGCTTTATTTTTATTGCCTTTTTATCCGGTATACAGTGGTCCGGTACCTACAGATTTTACTTTTTATTTTTGTATTGAAACCATAGCAATATTTTTTACGATTATCCCCTTGTTTTTAAACCTCTATGCATTAGGAGGAATCAATTCTTCAACTGTTGGAATGTTGTTAAACATCAACCCGATGATTGGTTTTGCATTGGCTTGTTTTGTTTATAAAGAGAAAATTACACCGTTGCAGGTTCTGGCATATAGTATTATTTTTCTTGCTGTACTGGTTTTTAATTCACATCATGTTTTTGCTAAAAAAACAAAAGCTATAGTAGCAGCCGAAAACTAAAGGATATAAAGCTTTAAATATTTGCATGGAAGATGATCCATCTAATTCGGGCTTTTTTTTTGATTTAAAACACTATTTTTACAGTAAAAAATTGTAGTATGTTATTTCTGATTTTAAGTATCATTTGCAGTGTTACAATAGGAATTATTTTTAAAATAACCCGCCGTTACAATTGCAATTCCGTTCAGATAATTACTTTCAACTATGTTTTTGCCATCTTATTTTCTTATTTGGCTTTTAGTCCAAATTTGGCTGAGGTTTCAAAAACTAATCCATGGAATATTTATATAGCTTTGGGGGTTCTGCTTCCTGTTGTTTTTGTGATGTTGGCAGCTTCCATCAAGCATATGGGAATTGTAAAAACAGATGCGGCACAGCGGTTATCACTTTTTATCCCGATACTCGCGGCTTGGTTTATTTTTAAGGAAGAATTTAATATTTATAAAATAATTGGACTTGTCATTGGCTTTTTGGCGCTTTTATTTATTTTGAGAAAACCTTCCGAAAACGAACAGAATAAGTGGATTTATCCAGCGATTGTTTTATTAGGTTTTGGAGTAATCGATATTCTTTTTAAACAAATTGCTCTTTATAGCACTTTACCATTTACGACTTCTTTATTTTTAGTTTTTAATATCGCTTTGGTTGTCTCCTTGCTTATTGTGATCTGTGATCTTGTTTTGAAAAAAGTAAAACCGGAACTCAAAAACATTCTTTTTGGAGCATTAGCAGGAATATTTAATTTCGGAAATATATTATTTTACCTAAAGGCACATCAGTCCTTTTCAAAAAATCCATCTACTGTTTTTGCGGGAATGAATATGGGGGTTATTGTTTTAGGAAGTCTTATTGGAATCCTTTTTTTCAAAGAGAAGTTATCTAAAATGAACTTTTTGGGCGTCATTTTAGCCTTAATTTCGATTATTTTTATTGTTTATTCTCAAATTAAGTAATTTTTATTTAAAAATAACAGCTTGTTTTATAGGTTGTTATTGGTTTTTTTTCTCTTTTACTTAAAATAACTCTACTATTTCTATAGAATTTATAAATATAATTTATAAATTTGCCTCAACTATGAGAAACTATATTCTAAATATGATGTCTTTCAGATGCAGCTTTACGATGTGCTGCATGTTGAATCATGTCTTGAAATGGCGTTAATAGAAAAGTACTTGTTAGTTATTTTTTTTTTTTAGCCTTTCATACCCATGAAAGGCTTTTTTTTGAAGAATTAATATAATTATAGATATGAGACCAAATAAATATACCAATACGCTGATGCAATGCTGCCTTATAAAAATTCCATGTTGGAGCTACAGTAATTATTAGTACAGGAAATGTGAAACATCTTTTTAAATTACAAAAGTCTTAAAATATAAAAATTTCAAAATCAATTGTATAAAAATCTTAAAATTAAAAATTATGAGCTTAGAAATAATTAAACAGAATCCTTTTCAGTCTATGATTGACCGTTTTAATATCGCAGCCGATATTTTAAACCTTGATGAATCTATCAGACAGAGATTACAAAAACCCGAAAAGCAAATTGTAGTAAATTTCACCATTACACTTGATAATGGTAAAATTCAAAATTTTGAAGGTTATCGTGTTATTCACAATACAGCTTTAGGGCCTTCAAAAGGAGGGATTCGTTATGATACTGCTGTGAACCTTGATGAGGTAAAAGCACTGGCAGCCTGGATGACATGGAAATCTGCGGTAACCGGAATTCCGTTTGGAGGAGCAAAGGGCGGAATTATTTGCGATCCGAGAGAACATTCAAAAACTGAATTAGAGAAAATTACCAGAGCCTATACCAAATCTTTGTCTGATATTTTTGGTCCAGAGAAAGACGTTCCTGCGCCGGATATGGGAACTGGTCCGGATGAAATGGGCTGGCTGATGGATGAGTTTTCTTTGGTACACGGCAAAACGATTCATGCTGTTGTTACCGGAAAACATCTGCATTCAGGAGGTTCATTAGGAAGGGTAGAGGCAACCGGCAGAGGAGTTAGTATTATTACCCTTCTTGCACTTCAAAAATTAAAACTGAGACCAGTAAAAACTACAGTTGCGATTCAGGGATTTGGAAATGTAGGACTGCATTCGGCATTATTTTTATATGAAAAAGGATTAAAAATTGTTGCTATTAGCGATGTTTCAGAAGCTTTTTACAATCCAGAAGGACTTAATATTCCGGAATTGATTTTGTATTATAACCTGAATAATAAGAGTATAAAAGGATACCCTAATTCATTAGCAATCAAACATGAGGAACTTTTGCTTTTGGAAGTTGATGTATTGATTCCAGCGGCTAAAGAAGATGTAATTACACAAAAAAATGCCGGTGCTATTAAAGCAAAAATAATTATAGAAGGAGCAAATGGTCCGGTTTCTTCAGATGCGGATAAAATCCTGCATGAAAATAATGTTTTGGTTGTTCCGGATATTTTAGCGAATGCAGGCGGCGTTACAGTTTCGTATTTTGAATGGCTTCAAAACTCTCTTTTGGAGTCCTGGAGAATCCATCAAATTAACAAACGTCTGGAAGATATTTTAGAAAAAGGTTTCGAAACTGTTTTCAGAGTAGCAGAGAAACACAATGTGACACCTCGTATTGCTGCATATGTTATTGCTTTGCAAAAAGTAGCCGATACTCAGGCGATAAAAGAGGTAGCATTGGAAGCTGAAAAATTCAGGCATAATTAAATTAACCTTAATCCGTTGGGTGTATTTATTAAAAACGTCAGTTAGATTTTTTTGTAAAGAGAAGCGGAATAAAAAAAAAGCGTCAAAGACTATTACCCCCAAAGCATTATATTAATAAAGTTTATGGTTTAAAAATGATTTTAAAAATGGGACATATTAATTTTCTGGCATTTGCAATGCCTGCCTTTTTCATTTTTTTATTTCTGGAATATAAGCTGATGCAGCGCAGAAAAAAAACAGAGATTTTCAATTACGAAAGTTCTGTTTCTAACATTAGTATTGGTATCGCAGAAAGATTAATCAATCTTTTTATTGCGGCAAGTTTTTATCAGTTGTATTATTTTATTTATGACAACTACAGGCTGTTCGATATTTCAGGGAATGTTTTTATCTGGTTTGCCTTAATCCTTGCAACCGATTTTGTCTGGTATTGGTATCACAGACTAGGTCATGAAGTTAATTTTTTCTGGGCGGCACATATTGTACATCATCATAGCGAAGAATTTAATTTTACTGCTGCAGCCAGGATTACTACTTTTCAGGCGATTATCAGAACTGGTTTCTGGTGTATGCTTCCGTTTATCGGGTTTCATCCTGGAATGGTAATTATGATGCTGATTGTACACGGCACCTATTCGTTTTTTACTCACACACAGCTTGTTGGTAAAATAAAATGGCTGGAATATATTTTTGTAACACCCTCTATTCATGGAGTGCATCACGCATCTGATGAAAAATATTTAGATAAAAATTACGGAGATATGTTTACTTTTTGGGATCGAATTTTTGGCACTTTTCAGGAAGAGGAAGAGAAACCAAAATATGGTTTAACCCATCCGTTAAAAAGTTATAGTTTTCTCTGGCAGCATTTTCATTATTACTTTGAAATTTATGAATTATGGAAACGCTCAAAGGGTTTTAAAGCTGGATGGAAAGCGGTTTTTGGCAGTCCTGCCGATATGGATCAGGATATCAGACCAATATTGGAAAAACGATTTTTGCAAGATAAAAGCAGTCCGCATCAAAGACTTCGATTTAGAAATTACCTTTACATCCAATTGGGCATCTGCGCTTTGGTTCTTAGTGTCTTTACTTATTATTTTGACCTTTTAGATCTTTTTGATAAAGTTTTTGTTTTGTCTTTTATACTCATTACGCTTATAAATTGTGGTGCTTTATTAGAACAGCGAAAATGGATGTATTATCTGGAATATGGTCGAATATTTATGGTAACCGCCTATTTTTTATACAAAGAAGATTTAATCACGTTTTTGTTTGTTCCGTTGGCTATCATGATTTTTGCCGAACAATTGTTTTCACTTAGTAAACGATATCAGGATGTGTTACTTCAATTAGATAATTCAGAATACGAATAGAATAAAAATAAAACACAAGTCATTCGGTTTATAAAATCAAATGACTTGTGTTTTGAGTTAAAGAGGATATGTTAGTTGTACGGAACATATTTTATACCCTGTTGTAATCCCCTTTCCAGCTTACAATGGCTTTTTTTATGGCATCAGCCGAAAGATTTTCTGCAAGGGCACGTTCAATTAAGGGTAAAAATTCTTTGTCTGGTGCAAATCGGAACGCAAATAGTTGATCATCTGTAAATTGGTATTCAATAGTTTCAAACCGGGTTCCGGTAAGTACAAAATAACGATACCGAATTTCCAGTTTTACGATCCTGTTTTGTAAAATCAATGCATAATGCTGGCGCAGCATAAAGGCAAGGCAGAAAAGAAATATAAAAATCACAGTTATAAATCCCCATAAAAGTTTCTCCGGAGTTGTAAATGCAAAATAAATTGCAATAAACATCAATACTGTCAAAATAGGGTAATATATAAAATGATGTGGTGGGTAAAACCGTACATGATTTTTGTAAGATTGTGTTTTCATATTTATTTTTTGTAAATCTAAAAAAAGCTACTCTAAAATAGAATAGCTTTTTAACCTAAATAATCTAAGTAACCCATTTTATTTTTTATCTAAATCCTGCTGAAGTTGTTTAGCATGCTGAAGATGTGCGGTCAATGCGGTAACACTATTAGAAGCCCATGTTTTAATCTCTTCATCAGTTGTATTTTCAGCGGCTTTATTAAATCTGTCTATTGCTTTTTCATGACCGCCAACCATCATATCGGCAAATTTTTTGTCAAAATCGGTACCGGTTTTTTTGTTTAGTTTATCATATTCATCTTTTCCCTCTTCAGTAATTGAAGTTGGCAGTGAAAAATTTCTCTTGTCAGCTATGGCTTTGACCTCTGCGGCTGCTTTTGTATGTTCATCAACAAGCATTTTACCAAATTTTTTAACTTCAGGATTGTTACTTTTTGTTTGAGCCAGTTTTCCAATTTCAATTTCGGCCATATTGATTTCGGTTGCATCTATTAAAAATTCAGAATCATCTTCTTTAGAATCAATACTGTCAAATTTTGCTTCGTTCTGATCTTCTGCTACTTCTTTAGGATCTTCTTGTTTGGATTCATTTTTACAGGAGTGTAAACTTACTAAAACGATAGCTGCTCCTAAAATTACTTTACTTACTAAAAGTATCTTTTTCATGATAATTATGTTTAAAATTTATAATAGTAAAATTATTTAAACATAATTATCAAATTTTACACTTTGTTTCGATAATGTTATATCATTCAGACTTTTAGCATTTTTTGGATAATCTTCCACTCCTTTAGTTTTGAATCAAATGTTTGACTTGCATTGGCCGGACTTGTAGAGGGCAGGGTTATAAACTCGTAATCCATATTCTGTAAGGCAACATGTTTTTTAAAAAAAGCAGCTGCTTTCTGACCGTTGAAAATAATAGTCTTAATATTTCGATGCTGGTTTAAAAAATGTTCAAAATCATTTGAAATTTCATTTTTGATAGCACTGTCAAGACTTCCAATCCTTTCACAAAATTGCAAAACGTCCCATAAGGCGATGTGGTTCTTTATTAAAAGGCCTTTCCTAATTTCATAGTCAGATGAGAAGTCTTCATTTAAAATTTCAAACATAAATCGCCAGAAATTATTTTGGGCATGACCATAATATTGTTGTATTTCTAAGGATTTTGTGCCGGGCATCGTTCCTAAAACCAAGACAACTGCATTAGTTGAAGTGATTGGGGCAAAAGAAAAACTTTTCATATTTAATGGTTTAAAAGAATAATGCAGAAGTAATTATAAAACAAATCCTAAAAATTATATAACACATTTCATACTCTTTTGGACGAATTTTGAAGTTCAGATTTCACAGTAAAAAGGAATCTGTTTTACTTATAAATATATTTTTTGAATCTAAATCCGAGCAAAATGAAAATAGTAACTATACATAAAGATAACATTAAAAATATATTTGAAGAACTGACATCTGGTTTAGGAGGCAAAATAATTTTTGATGCTGACGAATATACTTTAGAGGTCAGCAATAATTTTGCCAAAGGGACTATTGTTGGATTTTCTTTTAATAATGCTGTTTCCTGTTTACAATTTGATATGACTTTTTCAGAAGACATAAAAATCAGCATTGGAAATCGGGATATTTCTCCGGTTTATTTTTGCTATTATTCAAAAGGAAGTTTATCACATAGTTTTGGAATATCCGGTACAGAAAGAAAATTAAAAAAGTTTCAGACTGCTATAGCGTCATCCAGCCTAAATGAAGATAATATTTTATTTTTTGAAAAGAATACCAGCACTAAAGTCACTTTAATTGTAGTAGTAACTCAAAATGCGGATTCACTTGAAAATAATTTTTTGAATCATAAAGTGAAAGAAATTTTTTTCGAAAAGAACCCTTCTGGTAACTTTTTCTATGTAGGTTCTTATAATTTGAAAATAGCCGAAAAAATTGAACAGTTAAACGCCATTGCCCAAACCGGAATTGTTCGGAATTTATTAAAAGAAGGTATTTTGAAAATCATTTTAGCGATGCAAATCCAACAGCATTCTGACGACATGAATAATTTTTCGAAAGAAATAAACTGCTTCACTTTAAAAGAAATGGAAGAAATAAAAAAGCTTTCAGACCTTATAAAAGAATCTCCGGAGGAACATTTTACCATAAAATCGCTCAGCAAACAATCTGGTTTGTCACCAAACAAACTGCAGGAGGGTTTTAAAATGATTCACGACAGAACGGTAAATGATTTTATTACTCACATGCGAATTTTAAAAGCCGAAATCCTGATTAAAAACTCCGATTTAAATATCTCAGAAATAGTGTATTGCATTGGTTTTACCAGCAGAAGTTATTTCTCTAAAATTTTTAAGCAAAAATTTAACTGTAGTCCCAAAGAATACAAGTTTAGTCAAAATCAGTTGGCTATTACCGCATAATTTATTTTTTTACTTCCAATTAGAATTATATGAAAATTAACTCTGGTCTAATAATTTGATCTGGGTTAATTTTTTAGTAAATTATAGTTTCAAAATGGTCAAAAATTTAAGGTTAGTTTTTTATTTTGTTTCTATATCAACTATTTTTTGTCCATTAACAGCTAAATAATGTTTGAGTAAATTTTCATGTAGGTTAACTCCTGTGTCTGAATTGGTAAAAATCAAAAGACTTTGTTTTGTCTTTTGAATACTAAACATAATTATTTGCGAACCATTCTAAGATCCTCCGTGTGATAAAGCATATTGCTGATTATCCAGATCATCAATTTCAAAACCCAGGCCGGAATGTTTTCCTTTTGTACCTGATACGAATTCATTTCATTACAAACTTCTTTAGAGAGTCCATCTCCGTTCATTACGTTTATTAAAAAACGTCCTCATCTTCAATTATATTCAATCAATCATCTGCTGCATTTGGTTTTTTGTTTTTTTACGGTTTCATAGGCATTGCCATTTTTTTCATATCCAACTGTAAGTCTTGAAGAATCAATGCCTTTATCCCAACTCTATCTTGTGTCAGTCATTTTAACCCAAATTACACATTAGAAATCTACTTCAACTGGATTCATTTGTTTTTGATATTGTTGTATTGGTCAAATGTAAACTTCGATGCCCTCTGGAAAACCAAGAACTTCCTTCCGTTTTAAATTCAAAATACAAAAGTATTCCTTATACAAAAATAGTCTGTTAGCTCTTGTTTTTATTGGATAATTCAGTTTCACTACGAAGGTTAATACGGATTCAGGGTTTAAGAATTTATGATCAAATCTGCTTTTGTTTTAATAAGGTCGATTACCTTGCATTCGGCCTCTTTAATATTTTCCATGATTAATCTGGCTGTCAGATAGCAAACGGTTGATTCTGCTCCCTGATTAAGGTTTATGTTGTCTTTTTCAAGACCGTCATAACCCCCTCCGCTGACAGGATTGTACATAATTTGTTTTAAGTGGTTTTTACCTAAGAACCAATTAAAAGCTGTTTTCATGTAATCTTTGTACAACGGATTTTTGAATTCATTGTAAAAGCTATTCAAAGTTTGAATGATGTAGGAAACATCGATTGGCTGTTCTCCATGTTCTTTAGGTTCCTGACCTTTATAGTACCATCCGTTATTTGAAATTACTCTGAATCCATTTTTTGTAAACATTTTTGAAAGAAGGAAATCAAGGGATTCTAATGCAATTTTTTTATAGATAGGTTTATTGGTTACCAAATAAGCATACAGCATAGATTCCGGAAGAATACCGTTTCCGTAGGTTAAATAATTTTCAAACCATTTCCAGTCTTTGGTAGAACAGATTTCGTAATTCGAAACTAATTTTGCATTCAGTTTATTGATAATTGCTGAAACGTATAAATTTGGAATTACAGAATTATACAAATACAATCCCTTTGTAGCAAATCCGATGGAGCGTGGCGACTGAATCGTTTCAGCCCACGGCAGGCTTTTCAGAAAACATTCAGAAGCAGTATGCACAATATTTTCAGGCAAAATATCTTTCATGGCAATCACACTACCTAAGGCCCAAATTCCTCTCGCATTTGAATCTTCCAGATTAACCTCTGCATTTTGTTCAATATGTTCCCTGTTGTGTTCATCTACGTAATTGATGAAGCTTCCGTCCGGTTTTTGACAACGATGAATAAAATCAAGATAGATCAGGATATAAGGTAAATCATCTTTGTCTCCCGTTAATTTATAATGCATCCCAACTGCAACCAGTGCTCTCGCATTATCATCCAGGGTATAGCCGGAAGATAAATCCGGAATAGAAATGTTGCTGAACTGAATCATTCCTAATTCTGTAGTCAGTTTTTTGACATGGGATAATTGAATTTGAGGATAATCAAAGTCAATTGTAGTATCACTTTCGATTAGATCTTTGTAGGTATTCATATGAATAATAGCGACATTTTCCCAGGATGATGCTCTCATTTTGCGGAATGCATTTTTACCCATTTCTTCTCTTAAATTATCATCAGAGAGCAGCTTCAATGTAGCTTCAGCAAATTGACCGACATTTCCAATATCAACTAAAACCCCGCAATCTGAACTTAAAACTTCTACGGTATGCGGAATTTTAGAAGCCACAAGCGGACAGGCACAACTCATAGCATAAGCAAAAGTGCCGCTCACAGCCTGATTAGGATCTTTTGAGGTAAATAAATAGATATCTGTTGCTTTCAGGTAATCCAAAAGTTCATTAATCTCTAAATATTCATTAATGAAACGAACGTTGTTGCGCAGATTTAATTCGTCAACAAGTGTTTCTAATTTATCACGATAGGTATCTACACCATCGGTAATCAGGTTTGGATGTGTGCTGCCAATAATCAGATAAAGAACATTTGGTTCTTTTGCTACAATTTTAGACAAAGCCTGTAAACCCGTTTCAATATTTTTTCCTTCGCCTAAAAGTCCGAAGGTAGAAAGTACTTTTTTGTCATTAATACCAATTTTTTGTTTTGCCTGTGCAGGGGTTTCGTAAACAACAACGTGTGTTCCGTGCGCAACGCAGGTAATAATCTCTCTTTGAATGTCATAATCTTTCACCAGAATTTCCTGAGATTGATTAGTCATTACAAAAGCCGAATTACTGTATGAAAGCAATAATTTGACAAAAGATTTTAATTCCTCATTAGGATTTTGAATAACGCTGTGAAAAGTAAAGGTGACCGGTTTTTTGATCACATTTAAAAATTCTAATAAATACTCTCCATAATGACCGGCAAATAAGCCAAATTCATGCTGGATATGCACGAGTTTTACCAAATCATCATTATTGATTTCTTCGGCAACCCTTACATAGTCCTCTTTATCGTTTGTGTTTAGGGTAAAGGCATGCGTTGGGTTCTCTTTTGGAGATTTTACCAGGTCACAAATTTCACAGCTTATTGAATTTCCATATACATCCATAATCCCTTTGATGGTATCTTGCGTATAAGTAGCGATACCACATTGAGTTGGAGGATAAGTTGATAGAAAAATGATTTTTGATTTAGTCGTTTGTAGCGTTTTCATTGGTATTATTTTTTAGTACGTTTATTATATTGTTAAGGCTTACATCTGTAAAACTGGAAATAAACTGGATTGTTTATTTAAGATTAATTTTATAAAATTATAAATCAGCTCAAGCGAAAATTAATCCAATCCATTAAAAAATTAACTCAAAAAGGTATATATGGAAATTATATAATTCAACCTGCAAATAAAAAATATTTTTAAAGTTAAAAAAAAAATCAATAGGATTAATACTATATTTTTTATTTTTTAAAATTTGTTAATAAGTAATTATTCTGTAAATCAGTAATTTGTATTTTGGTTTTAGAAAAATCTTGTTTTCGAAAAATCAACATGAATAAAACTATAAAAGCAGAGCAAAAGTTAATAACTCTTTTAATTACAAAACATGAACTGCCTATTGAAAAGTTAGATTTGGTTTATGTAAGTGATAAGTCAATGCCGATAGAAAGATGTAAGGAAGGAGGAGAGGCTGTCCGAAAAGTAAAAACAATTGTTATGTTTCTTTATTTCGATGATAATTTAATATAACATTGTCCTCTCAGAAAGTTTTCTGAAATATAGTTTTAAAAAAACTCATTAAATTAGTCCTTTAATACTAAGAGATCTCTGATTGAGTGGTTTTTAAATACTATGATGAAAAACGGAGACACGAAAATCCTGGAAAGCCACATGGTCAGGATTATATTCATGAAATTTTTGGGGAATATTTCAGAGTCAAAGATTTCAGGACCTGCTCTGCAAAATCAAATAAGACATTATAGTCTGATGTTCTGATGGGAGATTCATTTTTGATCTTTTAAAGTTGAGTTTTAAAATTACGAGTTTTTGTTTTATTGTTTTGTTAATCAATAAAATAGGTATTATAAAAGTACTTCGCAATGAAAGCCATGTGAATTTAAAACTTCAATTATTTTGTGATTTGAAATTTCTGTGGCATGAATTCTCAGAATTTTATCACAGTCTTCCAGATCAAAGTTGATGACACTGTTTGGAAAATGCTCAAGAAGCCTCCCAACCATCATTTCTGATTGTGCAGCCTCCTGAACATTTGTTTTAAAAACTTCAATCATCACAAATTGATTTATATTGAATTGCTTTTGTAGTGCTCTATTTTATGATGATAGAGGTAAGAAGTCATTAAAATTGCCAGAATTATTAAAGGAAAGAAGCCCTGAAAATCAATTCCGTCAACTACAAAATGACTTATCGATGCAAATATGAAATCGAAGACGAAACCAGCATAAGCCCATTCTTTAATACGATTTGACACCTGCGGAATTACTAATGCCAATACGCCCAAAATTTTGAAAACGAATAACGCATTTCCAAAATATTCAGGATATCCCAAATGCCTGATTCCTTCTTTTGCCATTTCAGATTGAGAAGTAAGTGCCGGCATTACGCCTTCAAATAGAAAAATAAGAATGGTTGTAGTCCAGAAAATGATTTTCGCTTTTTTCATGGTATTAAATAGTTATCGGTTAATTATTTACTACAAATCTACTATTGTTATTTTTTAATGAAATACGTATTTCTGCCTATTTTAGGGTCATTTAAGACATATTAATGATTTTAGGTTTTAGAATGTTGATTTTAGAATAAAGAATAAAGGGAACAGAAAGTAGAAGATTTACTAAATCTGTAAAATCTGCATGAAATTTTCAGTAAAAAAATCTGTTTTTACCCGCATTTTTGCCTAGCGAATCTGTGTTATCCGTGTCTCATAAAAAACGCTGCAAAACCGAAGTCTCACAGCGTTTTCAGAAATAAATAATGAAAAACGGGTATTATCTCCAACCTCCGCCCAATGCGCGGTATAAATCGGTATTAGCAGAAAGTTGTTGTCTTTTTATATCGGCAAGTTCTAGTTCGCTTTGTAATAAATCCGACTGTGCTGTAATCACTTCAAGATATTCAGCCATACCATTTTTAAATAATAAATTAGCATTTCTGATCGCAGTCTGCAATGTTTTTACACGCTCCTGCAAAAGCGTTTCCTGTTGCTGTAACTTCTCTGTTTTAATCATAGCATCAGCCACTTCACTTACGGCAACCAAAACTTGTTGTCTGAAGTTTAAGACTGCTTTTTCTCTTTCGGCTACAGCGATATTATATTGCGTTCTGACTCTTTTATTATTGAATATTGGCTGAGTCAGACCTCCGGCTACAGTACCAAATAAAGAAGCCGGAATATTGAACCAGTTGCTGGTTTCAAAAGAGTTTAATCCGCCTTGCGCTGTGATTCTTAAGGCAGGATATAAATCTGCTTTTGTAACTCCAACATTAGCATTGGCAGCTTTTAGAGCCAATTCAGCACTTTTGACATCCGGTCTTCTGCTTACTACAGAAGACGGGATTCCGATTTTAGTATTGTTTTCAATCGTAATATGGGTCAAAAGTGTATTTCTTTCTTTCGCACCCGGAAAAGATCCTGTTAAAACACTCAATGCATTTTCCTGAATCGCAATATTTTGTTCTAATAAAGGAACCAATTGAGCGGCAGTTAATTTTTGTGCTTCAGATTGTTGAACTGCCAATGAAGTTACCTGTCCTGCATCATATTTTAGTTTTATAATGTTGGTTGTACTGTCATTTAACTGAACATTTTTCTTTGCAATTTCAAGCTGTGTATCCAGCATCAGAAGATTATAATATCCTTTGGCAACATTCGCAACAATAGTAGTCTGCAACGCTTTTTTTACTTCTGATGACTGAAGGTAACTTGCGTAAGCTCCTTTTTTCTGATTTCTGATTTTTCCCCAGATATCTGCTTCCCAGGAAAGTGAAGCGCCAGCAGAGTAATCGTCAATATGTTTGGCGCCAATGGCCTGGCTCAGGTTTAATCCTGTAAAACTATTATCAGACGGATTACTGGTATTTGCATTTACAAATAAATTGACCTGAGGCACATTTCCCCATTTAGATTGTGTGAATTTGTATTGGGCAATCTCAATGTTTTTTTGTGCAATCTGTAAATCATTATTTCGAGTTACAGCACTGTCAATTAATTTAATGATATCCTGTTCTGTAAAGAAATTTTTCCACTCCATATCTCCGATACTAGTGGTATCGCCTGAAGCCAATGCGCTCCTGAAGTTTTCAGGAAATGCATCTTTTGGAGTTTCAATATCCTTAGAAACTTTACAGGATATTAGTGAGGTGATCAAAATAGCGACCATCACGATTTTGGTTATATACTTTTTCATTTTATAAGTAGGCATTAAATTTCTGTACAAGTATCTTTTTTAACTTCAAGGTCTCTTGAGATTCTGTACGATATATAGCCGATGCCAAATATAATGGCCACCAGAATTGTCGTTATATAATTTTCCATGTTTATTTTTCTTCGTTATGAATTACGGCAATCGGTTTTCCCGAAACCTTTTCTTGTAAATGTTGGAATACGATAAATAAAACCGGGATAATCATTAATCCCAGAATTACTCCCGAAACCATACCTCCGGCGGCACCAATACTAATAGAGTGGTTACCCTGAGCCGATGGTCCTTTGGCACTCATCATCGGAATTAATCCTACTACGAAAGCCAGCGACGTCATGATAATAGGACGCAAACGTAATTTAGCGGCATCAAGAGAAGCTTTTACCAGAGCCTGTCCGGATTTTCGTTTTTGAACGGCAAACTCTACAATCAGGATCGCGTTTTTGGCGAGCAGTCCAATAAGCATTACCAGTGCAACCTGTACATAAATGTTGTTTTCAATTCCGGTTAAACCAATGGCTGCGAATACTCCAAAAATTCCTGCAGGTATGGATAAGATTACAGCTAAAGGCAAAATATAACTTTCATATTGTGCAGCAAGTAAGAAATAGACGAATATCAAACACAATAAGAAAATAGTTGCCGATTGCCCTCCGGAAGAAATTTCTTCACGGGTTTGACCTGAGAATTCGTAACTATAACCCGCAGGTAATTGTTGCGCTGCCACTTCTTCAATTGCTTTAATGGCATCTCCGGAACTAAATCCAGGTTTCGGAATCGCATTAATCGCAATCGAGTTAAACAAATTGTATCTGGAAGCCGTTTCAGAACCATAAATACGGCTTAGTTTTACCAAAGTATTTATAGGAACCATTTCGCCATTTTTGTTTTTTACAAAAACCCTGTCAATGGCGGTAGGATCTGCTCTGTCGGCAATATCAGCCTGAACTACGACTCTGTAATATTTACCAAATCGGTTAAAGTCAGAAGCTTGTGCACTACCAAAATAAGCCTGCATCGTTTGCAGAATATCTTTTACTTTAACACCCAATTGATCTGCTTTGGCATCATTGATATCCAATTGCAATTGAGGATAATCTGCTTTAAAACTTGTAAAGGCTACCGCAATTTCCGGACGTTTCATTAACTCACCAATAAATTGTTGCGAAATTCCGCTAAATTTATCCAGTTTGCCTCCGGTTTTATCCTGTAATACTAAATCCAAAGCTTCAACATTACTAAATCCCGGAACTGTCGGGAAACTAAATACGAAGAAGCTTCCACCGGAAATCGCGCCCAATTTGCCGCGAACCTGATTCATAATTTCTTCAATGTTTTTGACCTCGCCACGCTCTTCATTTGGCTTAAGCAATACAAAAACAACTGCAGATGAAGGGCTAGTTGAATTGGTCAATAAGTTAAAACCTGAGATTGCAGTTACAAATCGGGATGCATCCAAAGCCTTCAGTGTGTTCTCTGCTTCTGTCATTACTTTTTGAGTTCCGTCCAATGATGTACCGGATGGTGTATTAACAGCAATAGCAATAAAACCCTGATCTTCTGTTGGAATAAATCCGGCAGGAGTAGTTTTAACCATTACAACCGTAGCAATGGTAATTAAAGCCAATCCGCCTAAACTAACCCATTTGTTACGGATCAAGAATTTTAGTCCGCCTATATAACGGTTGGTCAAAGCATTAAAACTGTTGTTAAATCCGATGAAAAATTTCTCTTTAAATCCCTGTTTGACATATGGCATATTTCCATCGTGTGCTCCGTGATTGTCTTTTAAGAATAAAGCGGCAAGGGCAGGGGACAATGTTAAAGCGTTTACGGCTGAAATTACAATTGCAATCGCCATCGTAAAAGCAAACTGACGATAGAAAACCCCGGTTGAACCTTCCATAAAACCGACCGGTAGGAATACAGCAGCCATTACCAGCGTAATCGAGATAATAGCACCCGTTATTTCGTGCATAGCTTCATGTGTGGCGATTTTTGGAGACAAACGTTTGTGCTCCATTTTCGCATGCACGGCCTCGACGACGACAATCGCATCATCAACCACAATACCAATCGCCAGAATTAAAGCGAAAAGCGTTAAAAGGTTGATCGAGAATCCGAATAACTGCATGAAGAAGAACGTTCCTAAAATTGCTACAGGTACAGCAATTGCCGGGATTAATGTTGATCTGAAATCCTGTAAAAAGATAAATACTACGATAAATACCAGTATAAAGGCTTCCAGTAATGTATGCTCTACTTGTTCAATAGATTGGTCTAAAGATACTTTTGTACTGTAGAAAATATTGTGTTTTATTCCTTGAGGAAAATCTTTAGAGGCTTTCACCATCAATTTATTAATTGCAATCTGTATATCATTAGAATTGGATCCGGCTAACTGAATAACCCCGATTACAATTCCTTTTTTGCCATTCAGGCGTGTTAAACTGTTATAAGAGTAAGCACCCAATTCAACTCTGGCAAGATCTTTTAAGCGAAGTACAGAACCATCTGCATTCGAACGAATCGCAATGTTTTGATAATCCTCAGGCTTTGTTAGTTTTCCTTTGTATTTAATTACATATTCAAAAACTTCTTTACTTCTTTCTCCAAATTTACCAGGAGCAGCCTCTAAACTTTTGTCCTGAATAGCTGCCATAACTTCATTTGGCGTCACATTGTAAGTCGACATTTGAGTTGGATTGAGCCAAACTCTCATCGAGTAATCTTTAACTCCACCAAAAATACTGGCAGAACCTACACCCGGAATACGTTTAATCTCCGGAATAATATTAATTTGAGCATAATTGGCAACAAAAGTCTGATCGTATTTTGATTCGTTTTCGGAGTACATACCAATCGCCATGATGAAACTGTTTTGTTGTTTTGCCGTAATTACACCTTGCTGAACCACCTCTGCAGGCAGCTGGCTTGTCGCCTGTGCCACACGGTTCTGAACGTTCACCGCAGCCTGGTCGGCATCTGTACCTAATTTAAAGAAAACCGTAATCGCTAACGTACCATCGTTACTGGCAGTAGAGCTCATATACGTCATATTCTCAACACCATTTATAGATTCTTCCAGAGAAGGTGCCACAGAACGTAAAACCGTTTCTGCGTTAGCTCCAGGATAAACCGCTGTAACCAAAACTGAGGGAGGCGCAATATCAGGAAACTGTTGTAAAGGCAATTTCGTAAGTCCAAGTACTCCAAGGATCACCAGTAAGATGGAGATTACGGTTGCCAGTACAGGTCTTTGTATAAATATTTTGAACATTTTTGTAAAAATTATTTTTTGTTAGTTATTTGGGCAACTTTAGCTACTTTCTCAGGTTGAATCACTTGCCCCTCCTGAAGTTTATCAATACCGCTCAATACAATTTGGTCACCGGATTTTACACCATCTTTAATGAGGTAATTAGTTCCTGTTTTTCCGATAACAGTAATTGGCATTTTTGTAACCTTGTTGTTTTTATCTACCGTAAAGACAAATATTTTATCCTGCATTTCTATCGTAGCCGATTGCGGTACCAGAATAGCGTTATCATGTTGTAAGCCAAGACGGATTCTTCCTGTGTTTCCGGAACGTAAAGTTCCGTTTGCATTTGGAAAAGTAGCTCTCAAAGTAATAGCACCTGTAGTTTTATCAAACTGACCGTTTACCATATCAATTTTTCCGGTTTGCGGATAGGCGTTGTTATCAGCCAATATCAAAGAAACCGGAGGTAATTTTTTGATTTTGTCTCCAATACTGTTTCCAGCATACTGAGATTTAAAATTGATAAAATCGGTTTCTCCCAAAGAGAAATAAGCAAATACTTCATGTACATCAGAAAGTGTAGTTAAAGGTTCAACATCAGTTGCAGACACTAAACTACCTTGCTTTTTAGGCAGTCTTCCGATGTAACCGCTTACAGGAGCCGTAACATTAGTATATCCTAAATTGATTTTAGCAGAAGCGACCATTGCTTTTGCCTGCTCGATATTGGCAGCAGCAATTTTTTGAGAAGCTTTCGCTGTTTTTAACTGATAATCAGAAACCACTTTGTTTTGTACCAAAGGTGTTAATTTATCTACTTCTAACTGAGCGTTGATCAAAGCAGCTTCTGCAGCATGAAGACTTGCCAAAGCATTGTTTAACTGCTCACGAAAAGGGCGTTCGTTTATTTTGAATAAAGTCTGGCCTTTAGAAACATACGCACCTTCATCTACTAAAACACGGTCAAGATTTCCGTTTACCTGTGGACGAATTTCAACATCTACTGTTCCTTGTATCGAAGCCGGATATTCATTATCAGTGGTGGTGTTTTCGCTTGTTATGGCTGCAACAGGTAAAACAGGTGGTGGTGGAGCTGGTGCCTGTGATTTATCTGCGCAGCTGCTTAATACAAGCGCCAGAATAAAGCTGGTTATAATTACATTTTTCATTTTCGTATTGGTTTTAATTTGTTGGACATTCTCGTTTTTAAATTTTTTATTTCTGATAGGCTGCAAATTCATTTTTAATAGTATTAAATTATCTAACGATGTTAAGTTTATTGATGTAAAAATTCAAATAATGATGTTCCAATTTCATTCTGTAAATCGGTATTAAATTATTTATCGGTGTTAAGTAACTGGCTAAAGGAAGCTGTTTTTATGTTAATTAAATTATTTATCACTGTTAAGCAAGCGGGCAAAAAAACTTTTTATTACTGCATTAAATTATTAAACACTGTTAAGTAATAGTGAAATTTTTTTATTGTATTGATTTTATAATACCGCCAATTGCATCTTTCAGAATCTGATTGTTGATGGTTTCCATTACATCACTTTTGTTGATGATGTTGATCGCAATCAAACCATGAATGACCGAAAAGAAAGTAAAATACTTTTGTTTAATGATTTCATCAGTAGGGTTGTTCTTTTTCATTATTTCTGCAATAACAGCAGTAAATAACTTGTAAGGCGTCTTAGCAGCATCACATTGTTCAGAACAACAGTTCACCTGTACGCCAAACATTACCTGGTACATCTCAGTATCCGTAAAGGCAAAATCCCAATAGGCCATCCACATGGCTTCAATTTGTTCTTCCGGCTTTTCAAATTTAGCTTTTGCATCTTCCAGTTCTTTGCCTAATTTAAGGAAACCTTTTCCGGTTAATTCTCTTAAAATCGCATCCTTATTAGAAAAATATTCATAGATAATAGGAGCAGTATATTCAATTTTGTCAGCAATCTTGCGCATACTTAATCCCGTCCAGCCTTCTTCTTTCACGATATCATAAGCAGCGCCAAGAATGTTATTTCTTGTCTCTTCTTTTTGTCTTAAAATACGATCTTTACTAGCCATTTTGAATAAGTATTAAATGGTTTAACACTGTTAGGCAAATGTAGGACGGTTTTTCGAATTACACTATAATTCTGTCATAATTTTTTCTTATAGTACAATCAGCCTGTTCTAAATAAGTTCCTAAGCCTTGATTTATTGGGGTTTTAAGATTTTTATTTTTTTGTAGCAGATTTTTATTTGTTTTTCAGAAGCTTTAGTCCTGCTCTACACTATATCTTTTTTATCCCGTTAGAAAAAAACGAGACAAAAAAGGATGCCGTTCTCATCTGGGCTAGATAAAGGACATCTTGTTTTCATAATTTTTCACAGAAAATAACTATCCAATCCATATATCTTAAAAAAAAATCAATTCCGGATACCAAATTTTTAGTATTGTATTTGTTTGCCGTGTATTTATTTAACGTAGTTTGGAGATACACAGGCTTCCCAGTAACTTACAATTGTTTTAATTGTTTGTTTGATTTCATTATAATCAGTAGGCTTTACAAAAAATCCTTGAATAGATTTAGAATAAGCATCGACAACATGACTTTGTTCAGCGCTTGTGGTAAAGAACAAGTATGGAATGGACTTAAGTCTTAAATCTTCATTTTGATGGATTTTTTCCCGCAGTTCAATTCCACTTAGCCTGGGCATATTAATGTCTGAAAAAATGATAAAAGGCTCAATTTCTGTGGTGGTTAAATATTCTAAAGCTTTTTCGCCCTCAGCAAAAAAGATAATTTCATTTTTATAATCAAGTTCATTAAATACATCAGTTAAAATATCCTGATCATCTAAATCGTCTTCAATAATAATAATTGGGCCACCCTTGTTCATTTGTGTTTTTGATAAAGATAGTTCAATTAATCCGGTATGCAATTTTAATTTTTTAGAATGATATTGACTGGGAATTTTATGGCTCAGTATGACATCCAAACATTTTCTTTATTTGCTCAGCCAAGCTTTCTACCAAAAATGTTGAACAAATTATAAATCTTAACATTTTGAAGGTCTTTGAAGTAATATAAGGAACATTTACCTGTAGCGTAATTAAGTTTTAGATTTATTATAATCATTTTTGTATTATTACAGAAAAATAAAAAATGAAGCCAGTAACATTTATAAAAATTGCGATTGTTACTTTAATTGTACAATCAACAAAGGCTCAGGAGGCAAAAAACGAAACAACCCCAACTGATATAAAATATTCAATTGAAAACTGTGTGAATCATTTTGAGTTAGATAAAGCCACAAAAACAAAAGCAGGCTACCAATATTGGTTTGGCGATAAAAACTTCACTCAGGAAAATACGCTCAAAATGAGTATCGTCGAGCCTGGGAAATCAACACACGCGCCGCATCATCATCCCGAAGAAGAGTTTTTCTATATTTTAGAAGGTTCTGCTTCTTTTTATTTAGACGGAAAAACAGTTGTTGTTGGTCCCAATACAAGCTTATATTGCCCTCCAAATGCTGAACACGGAATAAGCAATGCCGGAAAAACCGATTTAAAATATTTGGTGATTAAGAAGGATTTGAGGTAAAGAGTTTATTGAGGACACTTAAAAATATCCAATAGCAAAAACAGAAGTTTTTTTACTGTTTTATTTTGGTTTTGAGCAACAGAAAAGTGTAATTCAAAAGACTTAGTTAAATTTTTATAACTGTGGCTTATTGTTATTGATGATCGGGTAAAAGCTTATTTTAAAAAGTGTAAATGTATTACCGTTTTCAATTACTCTTTCCGCAAATGTTCGTCTCCAGTGTATAAACACTTTTTGGCGGTGGTAATTAATAATGTTTTGAATTTTTTTCCTCCAAAAGAGACATTGGCTTTCCAGGGTTCTTTTACATCAAAGTAGACTATTTTCTCTCCTGGATGAACAATCATTATTGATTTTATGACAGGAGTTTTTGTTTGCTTATAACTTCTAAAGCTCTAATTTTTTTACTATATTTAACATAGATATTCGTTTATTTGACCAATTCAAGATTTTGAATTTCAGTGACTTGTGTAATATGTGAATGATTTGTTTTACTACAAAAAATTATACCCAACGGGTTAAGTTAATTAATAACCAGGCTTTTATTCCGAAAGTGTTAGAATGTAAATTAATTGTTTGTTCTAACAAATTATCCGCAATCAATAGTATTCTTTTGGTAATATATAATTCATTTTTAGTTTAAATGTAGCGCATTTCTTTGTGAAAAATTTAAACTCCAAAAGATGAAAAAAACTATTTTACCAATGTTATTTTTAGCAACACTAATTTCTTGCGATAATAACGATAAATCCGATAATAATACCGCTGCCAAAACAGATGTTGTATTGAGTAACCAATCTGTAACACCTGTATTACTAAAAAAACAAACCGGTTTTGAAAACCTGGAATTATTTTCGCTGCTGACTTCAGATGATGTTTTACCAGAAAGTCCAGGTTATGTTTTTGGAGGTTCGGCAGATGGCTCTGGTTTATTAAAAAATTCAGATGGAACTTTTACATTTTTAGTGAACAACGAAGACAATTTTGCGGTTTCAAGAATTACTTTAGACAAAACATTCAAACCGGTAAAAGGAGAATATTTGCTAAACTCTAACGGGGGAACCTGGAGATTATGCGGTGCTACTATGGCAACACCTTTAGAACATGGTTTTGGTCCTTTGTATTTAACTTGTGGAGAATCTGGTGAAGAATCCCGCACACATGGTGTAAATCCTTATGCCAATGTGGGAGGAGCATCGGTAACAAAAGAATTATCAGGATTAGGCAGATTAAGTGCCGAAAATGCCTTGCCTTTGCCTAAATCTGCCTATTCAGGAAAAACAGTTATTGTTATTGGCGATGACGATTCAGGAACTTATGGCGGGCAGGTTTTTATGTACGTATCCAATACTGTGGGCGATTTAGAAAATGGTTCGTTGTATATGATGAAAAGAAATGACGATAACCAAAAAGAGAAAGATATGGTTACAGGTCAAACCTACCCTGTTTCTTTTGTGAAAATTGACAATCATACGACAATGACCGGCGCTCAGATAAATGTTTCAGTAAATACACTAAAAGCTATTAAATTTGGAAGAGTTGAAGATTTAGATTACCGAAAAGGCGGAAATGATGCCGATCGTGAAATTTATTTTAATGTAACCGGACAAGCTGTTTCAGGAACAAATGCTGATGCTTCAAGAACAAAATACGGCAGAGTTTATAGATTAAATTTAGACAAATCAAATCCATTGGCTGGTAAGCTGGAAGTTGTTCTTGATGGAGATGATCGTACAGGAATTGCCGGAAAATTTCAGGATCCGGACAATATTTGTGTGACAAAAAACTATGTTTATGTTGAGGAAGATGCCAATGGCTATGGAGATGAAACACATGATGCTTACATTTATCAATATGATATTGCCAAAAAACAACTTAAAGTGGTTGTAGAATTAGACCACCGTCGTACAGCAACTGATGCGGCTAAATACAACGTAGGCGGAACATCTGCTTTTGGATCCTGGGAATATGGCGCTCTAATTGATGTTTCTGAACAATTGGGCATCGAAGATACCTTTTTATTAAGCGTACAGCCTCATACCTGGACAGGAGATAAATACAAAGGTGTTGACGGAGGTACGCTTCGTACTTCTGAAAAACAAGCGAGTCAAATTGTGGTTATCAAAGGATTAGCCAGATAAATTACACCATTTTTACACAAAGTCCACGGTTCTATTACAAGAATCGTGGTTTTGTTTTTTGTAATCAAGTTCTTTTTTCAAATGAAAATTTTTTTATTTATTCCCTTATTTTTACTCTTGTTTTCCTGTACTGATCATAAAACGACAGTTGAACTGACCAACAATTTGTTTAAAAGTGATATTGCTGCTTTGAAAAAAGAAGTTACGCAACTGGAACATCTTATTCAGGAGGATGCTTTTGCGAAACAAATTCAACAGCAGTTCCTAAAATCGCACGAAGCATATAAAAAAGTGGAGATTTTAAGCGAATATTATTTTCCAACCGTTTCAAAAGCTATAAATGGTCCCGCTTTAGATGAGTATGAAACAGATGAAGACTTAACTGTCCCTCCGGAAGGATTTCAGGTAATTGAAGAATTTATTTTTCCGAAATACAATAAAAAAGACAAACCCGAACTTTTAAATCAATTAGGAATTCTTAAAGCCAATTTAAATCGGCTAGACTTAGTTTCGCAAACAAATACTTTGACCGATTCCCATATTTTCGATGCCATGCGACTGGAGGTTTTTAGAATCATTACTTTGGGAATTACCGGTTTTGATTCACCAATTGCACAAAATTCCATTCCGGAAACGGCAGCATCATTAGAAAGCATTAAATCCTATTGCAAAATTTACGCTTCACAATCTGAAATAAAAGAATTACAAACCACATTGGCTACCATAGACAAAGGGAAAAAATACCTACAGCAGCATCAAAATTTCAATTCCTTTGACAGGGCTTATTTTATCAGAGAAATTACGAATCCACTAAGCAAAAGCATTTATCAGGCTCAAATAAAACTACAAATTCCATTTCTAAAAGAAGTGAGGGGTCTCAAAACAACAGCACAAACACTTTTTGAAAAAGGTGCTTTTGACGCAGAGGCTTTCTCAGGATTCCCGGATTATAAAACCACTCCCGAAAAAATAAAATTAGGGCAGGAATTGTTTAACGATCCTATTTTGTCCGGAACCAATACACGTTCCTGTGCTTCCTGTCATCATGCTGACAAAGCCTTTTCAGACGGTTTGGAAAAAGCAACGGCCATAGATGGCAAATCTTTAATCAAAAGAAATACTCCTACTTTGTCCAATATTGCTTTTCAGCGTGCTTTTTTCTCAGATTCACGGGTAAGCTATCTTGAAGATCAGGCCGTAGCTGTTATTATGAATGAAAACGAAATGCACGGTTCTTTAGAAAAATCAGCCAATGCTTTAAAGAAAAACCAACAATATGCTACCAAATTCCAAAAGGCATTTCCAAATAAAGAAATTGATGCCTTTGCCATAAAAAATGCACTGGGTTCTTACATTCGGTCATTGAGTTCCTATGATTCCAAATTTGATGGTTATATGCGTAATGAAACTTCATTTAGTGCTGAAGAAAAAGCAGGTTTTAATTTATTTGCCGGTAAAGCCAAATGTGCTACCTGTCATTTTATCCCGTTAACCAACGGAACTGTCCCTCCCGGTTTTACAAAATCAGAAAGCGAAGTACTTGGAGTACCAAATAAATACAATCAATTAGATGCTGATTTAGGTAAATATGAATTGACAAGGGCAGCGATTCATAAGAATTCCTTCAAAACGCCTACTATACGAAACATAACATTGACAGCTCCTTACATGCACAATGGTGTTTTTAAAACCCTTGAAGAGGTTGTCGATTTTTATAATGAAGGAGGAGGAAAAGGTTTAGGCTTTTCATTAGAGAATCAAACCTTACCCGAAGACAAATTAAAATTAACAGATCAGGAAAAAAAACAGCTCATTGCTTTTATGAGAACCTTAACTGATAAGAAAATCAGTTATCAATAAGTATTAAAATTTTAACCTGTTGAGCTGTAATTCAGGATAGTTGTCAGGCTGAACGGAGTCGAAACCGTTTACCTGCAAAAGAGCTTTTGACTCTGATCAGCGTGACATGGAGTACTGAAAGTATAAAGATGTTTTACTAAAATTTATACTTTTTGATTTATTTGCTTTTATATCAAATAAGAATTTCAATCAATTACACTCAACGGGTAAAAAAATACTCATTTATATTCCTCATTGCGCTTATAAGAACACTTGTTAAAAATCCGGGAGACTTTTGACCGATTTACTTCTCACAAGAGTATAAAAAAATACGCAAAGAGATGTTTACCTTTGGTCGCATCCGTAAAGGCTGTTGGGCAATTTTACAGTATTCAAGTTTGAGTACTACCATCATTTTGAAATGCTTAAAATAGCTTGGTTATCAATGCTTAAACGATGTTTATATCGAACTCACCCTGTCTCTTTACGAACCGACGAGTACTTTACAGGCATGCTCGGTGCTATATTCAGGTTTTTATTTAAATTCAATTAACTTTTCATTTGCTATATCATATTCATATATTTTTTGTGTTTCAACATCAATATATATCCATTGAATTATAGTAAATCGATGCTCAAAAGTATAGCCAATTCCCAAAACCTGAAAGGATCTGTTGTTTTCTGTCCGGCTTTCGATAGAATACTCTAATTGTTCTTTATTTTGAATAACCGATTGTATCAATTTATTTTTTGAGTTTGCAATATAGAATTCAGCAGAAAGATATAATTCATCTAAACCACTTTTCGAATAACTTTCGTCGGAATAGTGGTATTTTAATTCTTTTTTATATTCTTTTCTAAATTTAGATACATTTCCGTCTTGAGTTTTTTTAATAGAAACCAGGTATTCTGCAAGTTTTGGTGTTTCTCCATCTCCAGCAATGTATATTGTATCTTTTTTCCATGTAATTTCACATATATCACCTCTTAGAAGGTTTCTCTGATTGTTATTGTCATTTACAAAACCATAACTGTTCTTGTCTTTTTTTGCATACAACCACATATAATCCCCATTATCATTATAGTATTCAAATTCAAAGGTATCTGTAAAAAAAATAGGTTTTTTTTCCTTAATTTGATTTTCATCAACTTTTATAGAAGTACTTTTTATAGTGTCTTGAATTATATCTTTTTGTTTATTTACGTTTGTTTTGTTTTCACACGATTGTAAGGCGAAAGAGAGTATTAAAAGTTTGAATATTATTTTCATATGTTTTTTATCGTTTCATTTTTTTGACGAGGATTGCTTTAGTATTTCTCATAACGTATAGAGGCTTTAAGAAGTTGGGGATTTATAAGCCCAAAACTTTCCATTAAAAACCGAAATTTTTACTCCAATTACCCAAATTCTTTGTAATAGCTTTGTTTACTCTGCATGAGCAGAACATGCGCTGTCTCTTTGATGAAATTCGAAAATACAAATTTCGGATTAGAAAACAAATCGTACAACGTGTATTTTTCAGAGGTGAAAGTCCCTTACTTATGGATTGAAACCCTAACGCTTAGCACGTCGCAAGCTGGTTTGCAATCAGGAAGAAGTGAAGGAATTGAAATGCGAAGTATTTATACTTCCAAAAGAACAAAAAAATACTTTGTGAATATAAATATTAGAAAGGCGCAGTCCGTTTCGTTTGGGACGGTGCCGTCTAGTCAATTATTTGTAGTTTTTTTAGTCTAATTTTCTATTTGAGTTCTGCCACATTTATTTATTATTGTGTCTGTTTTGGTAATCTCGTCATTTCGATAATATTTAAGAATTCCAATATAATTTACTGTGTCCTTTTCGCAAAAACGAATATAGAATTCAGCAATTTTATATTTTCGATAATGGTCTAATTCTTCGCTTGAAAAACCACCCGGGTCTTCTTCGTTTTCTATGAAATATGCAGTTCCTGCTTCTCCAAATGGATTTGTTCCCCAACCTTCAAAATAGGTATAAAAATTAAGGAAATAATATAAATCTGTTCTTGAAGGTGAATCAGGCGTATATTGATATTTCGACTTATATTTTTCTTCTCTGCCAATAAATTCACTGTTCATTTTTTTAATAACCATTTGTTTGATTAGTTTATTTAAAGAATCACGATCCTTTATTTCATTTTCCACAAGGTATAAATTGGGGTAAACTTTTGATTGAATGAATTTCATACTATGATCAACAAAAAATAGATTGTACATTACTAATAGAGATGCAATCGTACCAGATGCAATCAATGCTGTTTTTCTTCTTAAAGGGTTTTTGAAAATCCAAAAAATAACATAGATAAAAAATCCAAAAAATAAAACAATTAATACTAATAATATTTCCATACTTAAACGTCTCTTTTTCTATACCCTTTGATAATTTCTTGTGTTAATTTTTTGTTCATTCTGCATCAGTTTTGTTCTATTTGTGTCGGTTTTGTAAAATTAGAACTAACGTTTTTTTGATGTTTTGTAAATCAAATATTTACAAAGTTTTTTCTTCTTATTAGGTACCTTTATTTTTCATTTCAGCCGTTAGCTTAGGGCGTGAGTCTAGTAGAAATTACTACTAGTGTTCCCTTGCTGCTAGTGGTTTGGTACTAAATTAAGCCCATTATTCGGATTTGTCAAATCATCCCAAATACAAAACCAACTTTCTATTAAGCTTATTACCCAAATCCGTTGTTGTGGCTGTTGAACTAAACCTTCGGTAGCGCATTTGATTATTTTGTATCTTACGAATATAATTAAATTCTATAAGATATGACTACAAAAAAAAGGCGCGATAGCCTCTTGAAATTCTAGCTGTTTGGCAGTATATTTTTCAGGAGCTAATCCCGCTATCCGTTTCAATCTTTTGCCGGCTAAAGAAGCCAGCAAAAGGATTTCCACTACTATCGGGGCTAGGGCATTTGGGATAAAAAAGGTGTTTTGTTTCCTGCAAGGTTTTCAAAACCTTGTAGGTATTATTTTTAAAATTTAGTTTCACGTTTAGTTTGTCATTTCGACGAAGGAGAAATCTTCGTTGCTAGATCGCCACAGATTGACATTCTTTGTGGAGCTTCTTGCGAAGATTTCTCCTTCGTCGAAATGACAAGAATGCGTATAGAAAAACTTTAGTACCTTCGATTCAGAACCTCAAAACCTTTTTTAGCGAAGCTTATCCAGCGCTATATTCAATTCCAAAACATTCACTGTTTCTGGTCCAACAAGAGCTGTATTAATTTTAGAATCAACTAAAGCTTTTACTTTAGCTTCAGCTAAATTTCTTTCCTTAGCCACACGTTTCACCTGAATCAAAGCGCCTTGAGGAGAAATATTCGGATCTAAACCACTTCCGGAAGCTGTAACCATATCAGCTGGTATTTCAGATTTTTTCAAATAAGGATGAACAAGTAAAAGTGTATCAATTCTTTTTTGAACCAAAGCCAAATATTCAGCATTGCTCGGCCCTTTATTGCTTCCGGCACTTCCGGCAGCATTGTAATCAACAGCCGAAGGTCTTCCCCAGAAATAATTCGACTTATCGAACTTTTGTCCGATTTTCTGATAACCAACTACTTTTCCGTTAGCTGAAATAGTTTCTCCTTTTCCTTGATTGGGAGCAATTTGTGCGATTCCGTAAATCGCAAGAGGATAAATAACTGCGAATAAGATTAGAGTAACCGCAGTAAGTTTTAATAGAGAAAATATGTTTTTCATGTCTTTTGTGTAAAATGTTAGAGGTAAAAAGTGATCTGTAAATTGTTAGCTGTATTTTTTGATTTTGTCATTTTACATTTTACAAATCACATTTCACTACATAAAAAGGGTTACAAGTAAATCAATTAACTTAATTCCAATAAAAGGAACAATCAAACCGCCTAAACCATAAATCAAAAGATTGCGTTTTAAAATCGCACTCGCTCCAATCGGGCGATATTCAACGCCTTTCAGCGCAAGCGGAATTAAAATAGGAATGATAATAGCATTAAAAATTACAGCCGATAAAATAGCACTTTCAGGACTGTGCAAATGCATGATATTCAAACCTTGTAATGCCGGAATTGCAGTAATAAAAAGTGCCGGAACAATAGCAAAATATTTAGCAACATCATTTGCGATTGAGAAAGTGGTTAACGTTCCGCGTGTCATTAAAAGCTGTTTTCCAATTTCGACAATCTCAATAAGTTTCGTTGGATCGTTATCTAAATCGACCATATTTCCAGCTTCTTTTGCAGCCTGAGTTCCGCTGTTCATGGCAACGCCAACATTCGCCTGGGCAAGGGCAGGAGCGTCGTTTGTTCCGTCACCCATCATAGCAACAAGGCGTCCTTCAGCTTGTTCTTTTCGGATGTAATTCATTTTATCTTCCGGTTTTGCTTCGGCAATAAAATCATCAACTCCGGCTGCTTCGGCAATAAATTTGGCGGTTAACGGGTTGTCTCCCGTAACCATAACCGTTTTGATTCCCATTCGGCGTAAGCGCTCAAAACGTTCTTTCATTCCGGTTTTAATGATATCCTGTAATTCGATAACACCTTGGATTTCATTGTTTTTAATCACAACCAATGGCGTTCCTCCGTTTGATGAAATGGTAATTATTTGTTGTGCTGTATCTTCGGGAAAATCATGTCCGGCTTGCCCGGCGATTTTCTTTGCAGCGTCCTGAGCTCCTTTACGAATGTTGGTTCCGTCTTTTAAAATTACGCCCGATGTTCTGGTTTCAGCAGTAAATTTGATGGAGTGTGAGATGTTTTCTGTAAGAAGTGAAATGTCTGATTGCACCTTATGATTTGCATCTAACGTTTTACCAAGCTCAAGGATGCTTTTCCCTTCCGGAGTATCATCGGCTAGTGAACTCAAAACAGCAGATTTTACAAAATCATTAAAAGCAATTCCTTTTGTTGGATAAAAATTGGTTGCTTTTCTGTTTCCAATGGTGATTGTTCCGGTTTTATCCAAAAGCAAAACGTCAATATCTCCCGCCGTTTCAACTGCTTTACCTGATTTTGTAATTACATTGGCACGTAAAGCCCTGTCCATTCCCGCAATTCCAATCGCAGAAAGCAAACCGCCAATTGTGGTCGGAATCAAACAAACGAACAACGCAATAAAAGCAGCAATAGTAATAGGAGCGTTAGCATAATCTGCAAAAGGTTTTAGTGTAACGCATACAATCACGAAGATTAAAGTAAATGCAGCTAACAAAATAGTCAATGCAATTTCGTTTGGCGTTTTCTGACGGCTTGCCCCTTCTACCAAAGCAATCATTTTATCCAGAAAGCTTTCGCCGGGTTCTGAAGTTACTTTTACAATGATTTTATCAGATAAGACTTTTGTTCCTCCGGTAACAGACGATTTATCACCGCCAGCTTCACGAATCACAGGCGCACTTTCTCCGGTAATGGCACTTTCATCGATTGTTGCCAGACCTTCTATAATTTCACCATCGGCAGCAATTAAATCGCCGGCTTCGCAAATGTAAATATCATCTTTTTTTAATTGTGAAGAACTGATGTTTCTGATTTCTCCATTTGGCAAGATCTGTCTGGCCGGAGTTTCTTCACGGGTTTTTCTTAAACTGTCTGCTTGTGCTTTTCCTCTGGCTTCGGCAATTGCTTCGGCAAAATTGGCAAACAAAAGCGTTACGAGTAAGATTAAGAAAACAATTAAATTGTAAATGAAACTGCCCTGATCGCTGGCACCCATTAAAATGGAAACGCAAACGGCAAACATAATGGCAGTTCCTATTTCTACGGTAAACATTACCGGATTTTTAACCATCATTTTTGGATTCAGTTTGACAAAAGACTGTAATAAAGCTTCTTTTACCTGCTGGCTTTCAAACAATGATGCGGATTTATTAGTTGTCATTTTTCTTTGTGTAAAATGTTAGATGTGAAATATGAAATTTCCTACTTTTGTATAAATTGTTTATTTGAATATGAAACCACATAAAAAATTGAATTCATGGATTAAAAGTTTTGAATTCGTTAAAGAAATTTATTTAGCTACCAGACAATTTCCTTCTGAGGAAAAGTTTGGAATTACTTCCCAAATTCGTAGAGCTGCAGTTTCTGTACCTGTTAATATTGCAGAGGGAGCAGCAAGAAAAGGAACAAAAGAATTTATCCATTTTTTACATATCTCGCTAGGTTCTTTATCAGAACTCGATACTTTGATTCTACTAAGCAAGGAATTAGATTTTTTCAATGAAAAAGAATGTGAACAATTGATTGAAAAATTAGATATCATAGGAAAACTTATTTATGGATTAATTAAGAATCTTGAAACACGTTTATGATTTGTTATTTGTTATTTGTGAGATGTGAGTTGTAAGATGTTGTTTGAGTTTGGTTGTTTTACATTTCACTTTTTCACATCTTACATTCCAAAATATTCCGCCAAAGGTCCCAATGCCAGAGCTGGAAAGAAAGATAAAGCAGCGATAATAGCGATTACGGCAAAAATCATGATGCCAAAAATTGTGGTATCTGTCTTTAAAGTTCCAGTACTTTCCGGGATGTATTTTTTATTAGCTAATAAACCAGCAATTGCCAAAGGCCCGATGATTGGAATGAAACGGCTTAGCAGCAAAACAATTCCTGTAGTGATATTCCAAAACGGATTATTATCGCTTAAACCTTCAAAACCAGAACCGTTGTTAGCAGCGCTCGACGTATATTCATAAAGCATTTCTGAAAATCCGTGATTCCCGGGATTGTTCAGCCAGCCCGTTGCATTTCCGTTAAACCAATATCCCATTGCGGTATCATTCGCAGCAAAATAAGAAGCTAAAGCTGTTCCTGCTAATATCAATAACGGGTGAAGAATAGCGATAAAGGCAGCAATTTTGACTTCCCGGGCTTCGATTTTCTTTCCTAAAAATTCGGGAGTTCGCCCAACCATTAATCCGGAAATGAATACCGCAAGAATAATGAATATATAAAAATTCAGGAAACCAACTCCGCATCCACCATAAAAGGCATTGACCATCATCGCCAATAATTGCATAGCTCCTGAGACCGGCATTGAACTATCGTGCATACTGTTTACAGAACCTGTAGAAATCACCGTTGTCGCAATACTCCAGAAGCCTGAAATAGCCGGGCCAAAACGGACTTCTTTTCCTTCCATTGCTCCGGTAGTTTGGGCAATTCCCATTTTTGCAATAGCAGGATTCCCATTAAGTTCACTTGAAATTGTTGGAATTACTAAGAGTAAAAATCCAACCGTCATTACTCCAAAAATGATAGAAGAGAATTTTCTTTTGTTTAGGAAGAAACCAAGTGCGAAAATCATCGCAAAAGGAACAATCAGTTGTGCCCAAAGTTCAACTGCATTCGTAAAATAAGTTGGGTTTTCTAAAGGATGGGCCGAGTTAGCTCCAAAAAAACCACCACCGTTTGTGCCGATATGTTTAATGGCAATAAACGCGGCAGCTGGTCCGCGAGAGATTTCAACGTGATCGCCTTGCAAAGTAGTGATCGCATCTTTCCCTTCAAAAGTCATAGGGGTTCCGCTAAAAACTAAAGCAATAGCTACGATTACTGAAAGCGGTAATAATATACGAGTACAGCTTTTTAGAAAATAATTGTAGAAATTTCCCAATTTGTCTGTAGTTCTTTCGCGCATAGCCATAAAAACCATTGCAGCAGCAGCTATTCCCACACCAGCCGAAACGAATTGTAAAAACATCAAAACCATCTGTGATAAGTACGAAACACCAGTTTCACCAGAATAATGCTGTAAGTTGCAATTCACAACAAATGAAATAGCGGTATTAAAAGCTAAATCGGGTGACATGGATGGATTATTATCCGGATTTAATGGTAAACAACCTTGAAAAAGCAGAACAAAAAAGCAGAGAAAGAACCAAACCATGTTGATGCTCAAAAAGGCTTTTAGATGCTGTTTCCAGTTCATTTCATCAGACGGATTAATACCGCTGATTTTAAAAATAAATTTTTCAATTGGATTGAAAATCGGGTCAAGAAGTGTTTTATCTCCTAAAAAAACTTTAGCAATATATTTTCCTAAAGGAATCGCTAAAACAATTGTCAGGATAAAAATACCTATGACACCTGGTAATTCTGTACTCATAATTTTTATTTTTTGTGAGATGTGAAATTGTAAAAATGAGATGTGAAATGGACTTGACGTTCAACTTCTAACATTTTACAAATCACATTTCACTTTTTACATATTTAAAATTTTTCAGGTTTGATTAATACATAAATCAAATACACGAAAACGGCGATTGAAACAATAAAGAGTGCTGTCATGATTTAGATTTTTTCAAAGAATTCAACAGAGAGAAAACAAATAGCAAATAGCACAACGGCCAATGCGAGTAAAAGAAATGTGACCATGATTATTTTAGATTTTAGATTTGTGAAATGTGAGAAGTAAAATGTTATTTGTGAAAAGTGATCAGTACATCTTACATCTCACAAACAACATTTCACACTATACTCCCGAAGTATTAACTTGTTTGATATATTCTGCTTTTAGCGTTTGCGGAAAAAGCTGCGAAATGTTGCAGTGACGCATTTCCATAAAAGACGAAACGGAAAAAATATACACGTTAGAAATAGCATTTTTAGTTTCGATACTTCCAGTAATAAATAACCGTTCAGCAAGTGCTAAACACTTTTTAGCCCGAACGATATTGCCGCAGATAATATTTTTTTTAGTGATCTCAGCAAAGCGTTCCGCTTGTTTGTAAATCGAATTAACCTGATTTTTCATGAGAAGGAATTTTGATGTTCCTTCTCCTTATGCCAAAAGTTGTTCCTAAAAAGACAAGGGGTGTCTAAGGTGTTGTATAATAAGAGATTATTGTTTTGTGCCAAAAACGGAGCAAAATAAAAGCCTATCAAAATGATAAGCTTTTATTAAAATGATAAGCTTTATTTAATTATGAATTATGAATTGTAAAATGTAATCTCTGTGAATTTGATATTGCCATTAATATTAATATTGCCATTGATATTGGAATTTGGAATTTAAGTTTTGGAATTTTAAATACCATACTCTTCAATTTTTCGATACAAAGTCGCAATTCCAATTTCCAATAATCTGGCCGTTTCAGCTTTATTTCCTTTAGTATAATTTAAAACCTTTTGAATATGCAGTTTTTCAACACTCTGCATAGAGAAAGCTGACATTGATTTTGTGTTTTTTTCTGTTTGATGCTGCATTTCATAAGGCAGGATATCAGAAGTCAAAGTATCGCCATTGCTTAAAATCACTGATCTTTCAATTACATTTTTGAGTTCGCGAATGTTTCCAGGCCATGAATAATTTTCCAATTTTTGTAGAAAATCCTCTGAAACAGATAAGGTTTTCTTATTCGTTTTTTCAGAAAACTGCTTCACAAAAAAATGAACCAGTAACGGAATATCTTTGACTCTTTCTTTAAGAGAAGGAAGTTTGATTTCGAAAATATTCAAGCGAAAATACAAGTCAGAACGGAAACGATGCGCCTCGCTTTCTTCTTTTAAATCTCTGTTTGTTGCTGCAATTAACCTGAAATTTGATTTTTTTGAAGTCGTATCACCAACCGGAATATATTCAGTGGTTTCTAAAACACGCAATAATTTTGCCTGAAGATCAATAGGCATTTCACCAATTTCATCCAAAAATAATGTACCGCCGTTGGCTTCTTCTATAAAACCTTTTTTATCTTTTACAGCTCCGGTAAAAGCGCCTTGTTTATGTCCGAAAAGTTCGCTTTCGAGAATTTCTTTGGTAAATGTACTACAGTTTAGAGCCACAAAAGATTTTCCTGCGCGACTGCTGTTTTCGTGAATAGCCTGAGCAAAAACTTCTTTTCCGGTTCCGGTTTCTCCGGTTAACAAAACAGTCGAATTGGTTTTGGCGACTTTTTGAGCCAGATCAATTACTTGTTCGATCCCTTTTGATTTTCCGATTATGCTGGAAAAGGAATATTTATCTCCAATACGTTTTTCGAGCTGTTGTACTTTTTTCTGTAATTGTACTTTTTCAACGGCTTTATAAAGTAGGGGAATAATTTTATCATTATCATCGCCTTTCACAATATAATCAAAAGCGCCATTTTTCATCGCCTGAATACCATCCGGAATATTACCGAAAGCCGTTAAAAGTATAGTTTCCGTTAAAGGAAAACTTCTTTTAATATTTTGTACAAAATCAACTCCGTTTCCGTCCGGTAATTTTACATCACACAAAACCACATCTATATCGGTTTGTTCCAATTTCTTAAAACCGGATCTCAAATCTTTGGCTTCAAAAACTTCAAAACCTTCTGATTTTACTATACGTGCCAGCAGACTTCTCAATTTATCTTCGTCGTCAATAATTAAAATCTTGTGTACCATTATGGAAATTGCTAAAATCGAATATTATTTTAGTTGTACAAATTTAGCTTTTAAATCATTCGACTATTTATCCAGTTCTAAATTTGTTTCAAACATTATAAATCTATTAACACCTAAGAATTTAGCTTTTATATCAAATGAATTAATTTTGTAAAAAAGATATTTATTACATGAAAGATCCAATTTCAATCTCTATATTAGAACTTGCTATTATCAATAATGACAGCAACGCAGCTCAAACATTACATAAAACAAAAGAAATTGCCCAACTAACAGATCGTTTAGGTTATAAAAGGTTTTGGCTCGCCGAGCACCACAATATGGCGTACGTAGCCAGTAGTGCAACTGTGGTTTTAATTGGATATATCGCCAGTCTTACTGAAAATATAAGGGTAGGTTCCGGCGGAATTATGTTGCCAAATCATTCTCCTTTAATTGTTGCAGAACAATTTGGGACACTCGAAACTTTGTATCCGGGCAGAATAGATCTCGGTTTGGGAAGGGCTCCCGGAACTGATCAGCCAACAGCAGAGGCCATTCGCAAAGATTTCTTTGAACAGGCTCAGCGATTTCCGCAAAATGTATCGAAATTACAGGATTATTTTTCTGCAGAAAATGCTACTGCAAAAGTACGTGCTTTTCCTGCCGAAGGGATCAAAGTACCTATCTGGATTTTAGGGTCAAGTATTGAAAGTGCTTCTTTGGCAGCTTCGTACGGATTTCCGTATGCTTTTGCAGGGCATTTTGCACCGCGTCAGATGCTACAGGCTTTTGAATTCTATCGTAATAATTTTCAGGCTTCCGAAGTTTTGGATAAACCTAAGACAATAGCCTGTGTAAACATTATTGCAGCTGATACTAATGAAGAGGCTGAAAAATTAGCTACAAGTTTGTACCAGATGTTTCTAAATTTAATTCGAAATGACCGCAAAGGTCTTCAGCCGCCAGTAGATTCGCTTGACGATATCATGAGTGAAGAAGAGCGTTTTCATGTCAATCAGATGACAGCCTGTTCTTTTGTGGGGAGTAAAAAACAGCTGGCAACAGATTTAAAAAAATTCATCGGTTATTCCCGAATTGACGAGCTGATGATTACAAGTCCAATTTTTGACCATCAGGCGAAATTGAAAAGCCTGCAACTAGCCAAGGAGGTGGTTGATGAGTTGAATGCCAATAACTAATTTGAGATGTAATACAGCCCAAAAGTGACACAATTGAGTCACTTTTTTATAGTTTGAGTTTTCCTTTAGCCCCTACATCGGATGTTGTACCAAAAATTGCTGAGCCGGCCATTTTTATCAAGGAAATTATTTTTCCATCTTTTGTATCCCAATAATAAGCATCTGAAGGTGTTACTTTAATAACCGTAACAGCTGGATCTTTTTGACCTTCTTCAAACCAGGCTCTGGCAACCGGAGTCCATAATTCATCTATTATTTGCTGATCCTTATATATTGTGGCGGTCCCGTATATAGAAATGTACTGGGAACTTGAATTATTGGCAAAAAACAACTGAACATGGTCGTCTTTTAAAATCTCAAAATTCTTATTGCTTCTTGCGGAACTAATGAACCATAAATTACCCTGATCGTCTATATCCTGAACGTTCATTGGTCTTGATTGCAGAGGCATTTTTGTAAGTTCGGTAACAAAAACAGCAACGTTAATATCCTTCACTAATGAAATTAATTTAGCTAAAGCCTCTTTATTGTTTAAATCTTTATGCATGATATATCTTTATTTTATAGTTTAATCCAAATCGATTTTTTCTGCTGTCCAGTCAACTGCAAGTAAATAATCTTCTTTTTTAAAACCTTTAAATTCTCCTGGCATGACCGCATTAAAGACTTTAGTAAAATTGATCATTCTCTGACAATCTGTTACAATTGCAGCGCGGGTCCATTTAGTGATGTTTTTAATACTTAACAATGCTTCATGTAACCATGCACCTAATGTGAAATCGGTTGGAGAATTATCAAAAAACAATAAATAATTGAGTTTTGATGTCTTATCAATTAAAAGACGAACTTCTGATTTAACAAAATCAACATCGCCTTTAACTACGTGACCAGCTGTTTTAAAACCAATCATATTCGCGGGTAATTCCTTAATTTTTTCAATCATATCGTTTTAATTGAGCAGGTTAAATTTCATTTTTCACAAAATTAAAGAAAAGGCTGTGTTTAGGTTTATGTAAACAGCTGATATTCTTACATAATTCCAATGTTTAAAATTTAAAGATTGTCAAAAGGTTTTATTGATAACTAAAGACTACTTCTCAAAAAAGCATTAAATTAGCTATATTATTAACCGTTGGGTGAAATTATTCAAAAACTAATTACACCCAATGCGTTATCATCAAACATTAAATTCAGATTATGCTAAAAAGAATTTCAGTTGTTGCAGCAATTATAGTTGCTATTTTACTTGCTTTCAAATATTGTGAATTCAAAAAACATGATGATTCTGCAATGGAGTATAACACAAATCTGATTCAACAGCAAATTTTAAATGTTGGAAAACTGGTTGTAACCGAAGGGCATTTTTCTGAAGTCATCACCTATAAAAACCAGCAGAAGTATTTGATGAACATGATTTCTTTTGAGAAAAAAGCGCTTATTGTGGTTAACGCAAATGTTACGGTTGCTTATGATTTACATCAAATGAAATATGATATTGACGAAAACAACAAAACAATTACGATCCTGAATATTCCTAAAGAAGAAATTACAATCAATCCGGATATTCAGTTTTACGATGTCGAGCAAAGTAAACTAAACCCTTTTACGGGAGATGATTATAATAAAATCAATAAATCGGTAAAAGCCAATCTGGCAAAAAAGATCGAAAAATCTACCCTAAAAACCAATGCTAAAAACCGTCTGATTAGCGAATTGTCTAAGATTTTAATTATGACCAATTCTATGGGCTGGAAATTACAATATAATGGAAAAATTATTGAATCGGAGTCTGAGTTTAATGAGGATTTGAAGTTGTAATTTAATGTTCAAAAGTTGAGGAGCAAAAAGCTTTGCGACTTCGCATCTTTGCGAGATTAAAAAACCATGTGCAATAATTTAAACCGCTTCTTTATCAAAAATCAAGTCCAGTCCACCCGAAATTAAATGTGCTACTTCGGTGCGTTTTTCTTTTAATCGCTCCAAATAATCCAGAACTTCCTGTAAAAACTGTTTTTCGTCAGCATCTTTCAAAAGCTCTGCAATTTCAACAGCAAGCAGCCAGTCGTTAGGATGATCATTTTTGAGCTTTTCAAAAACAGTTTTTAGTTCAGATTTAGAATCTTTGTTTTTTCGAATATTTCGGACTACCAAATACATAACTTCCAAATCATCACGCTCATCTGTATGTTTCGCTTTTATAGTTTTAGTTGAAGGAAGAATATTAACCAAATCAAAACTGTTTACATCGGCGGGTCCGGAAAATGCCGAAATCACTTTTTTGCCAATCGCCATATCATAATTTCCCCATTCCGGCTGAAATAAAACGGTTTCGCCATGCATTACGGTGCAATTCCTGAAACTGATTAAAATAATTTCTCCGTGCAGATTTCGCGAACCGGTAATGATTTCACCTTCAACTTTAATATTGCCTTCAAATTCCAGTTTTACGGTTTCACTTTCAACAATGCTATATGCCTGTAAATCTTTCGGGCTCATGTCTTCGATTGCCAGATTGAAGCCTTTTAGTTTTCCAATCGGACTCCCAAATCCGTGAGGGTGCGTAAGGGTTCCGTGTCCAACTAATTCTTTTTCGCGATAGGATAAAGCTGTTTTTCCGGTTGTCTGTATATAAACCGGTTTTCCTTCTTCTTCGATAACATTTGTGAAAACTCCCGAAATTTGCAGTCCTGTACTTAATTCAATAGTGCCCAAAGCATTCGATTGTATCAGCTTCCTGATTCCGGAAAGACCTCCTGTACGCAGAGCCATTTTATTCGCAAATTCCTCTAAAATCAAACTCAGATGCGAAAAAGTGGGCGTTACATATAACTGTGGCTGCAATTGGGTAATATCAAAATTTTGGTTTGCAGCCGAAATATCATAAGGGATTTTCTTCACATTATTCGTCATACACCAGGCACTTTCGCCAATAGAAGAAAGTAATCCCGCACCGTAAATTTTTGGGTTTTCAACCGTTCCAATTAATCCGTATTCTACCGTCCACCAGTGTAGGTTTCTAATTTGAGCCATTTCAGACAATTCACCCATATTGTTCTGTAAATCAGCAACCGCTTTTTCGGCTTCATCAATTTTTTCCTGAGGCGTATCTTCAGCTTCTTTTAAAATCGACAGTAATCGGATCGCTTCGTACATCTGATAGTCTTTATGAGATGAAATCGCTTTACAGCCAATTTCTCCAAAACGGCGCAAATATTCCGCATATTCAGGATTGGCGATAATAGGAGCGTGACCGGCACCTTCGTGAATAATGTCCGGAGCAGGTGTATATTCGATATGTTCTAATTGTCTGATATCCGAAGCAATAACCAAAACGTTGTAGGCCTGAAATTCCATAAAAGCGTTTGGCGGAATAAACCCGTCAACGGCTACAGCTGCCCAGCCAATTTCGGTCAGGATTCGGTTCATGCCATACATACTCGGAATAGATTCAATCTCGATTCCGGTTTTTTTCAAACCATCCAAATACGAATGATGGGCCACTTTTGATAAATAATCAACATTTTTACGCATTACATAACGCCAAACTGCCTGATTGATTGGCGTATAATCACTATAATCCTGAGGCTTGATAAATTGCTTTAAATGTTTAGGCAATCTTTCTAATAACGGATTTGTTTCAATGTTCGGATTCATTTGGAAATACTGTAGATGAAATGTAAAATTACAAATTTGAGGTATTAAAAATGACTTTTTAGATATTAAATTTTAAAAATAAGGGCATTTTATTAATGAATTGTCAGTTTTTTGTCTTTTGATGGTTTAGGAAATTTACAGGAATACAATTATTGACTGAAGATAAATTAGACCTGAAAAAATAGCAATAAAAGACTTAGTTTTACGGAGCGTATAATTTTTAGGTATTTACGGGTATGAAAGTTTTTTTTATTATTCTGGCAGTAGTAGTTTTGATTTTTTTGGGAATAAGATATTTTTTGTTCCGGATAGGTGATCCGGTAAACAATAAAGTCTCCGATTCGTATTTTTATCATTACAGAAAAAATCTAATTGTGCATTCGCCAATGGGCAACTGGTTTGAACTGGGATATTTTGAATCTGATGCTGATGTTGAATCTTTTCAGCCCATAAACAGGGATTTTGGAAAAGATAAAAGCAATGTTTTTTGGAAAGGAAGAAAACAAGCAGTTGATTATGCAACTTTTCAGGTTGATACTACCGGAATTATTAAGGACAAAAACCATGTGTATACGACTAACGGAAAAGAATATAATTTCTTAGGAATCATAGAAGGAGCAGACCCTAAAAGTTATCAGCCGCTTGACCCGTCACTTCCGGATTATAAACGAATTAGCTGGTTTAAAGATAATAATGCTGTTTATTACCGAAGTAAAAAAACACAAGGAGATCCAACTACTTTTAAACCTTTAAATGATGCAATTGCTGTAGATGCAAATTATATTTATTCGATTATTAATCAAAGAGGCGAGGGCATTTACGCTTTTGAAGTTGATGAAGTAATCCGAAAATATAAAAGAATTGCAGGTGAAATTAAAATTGTTAACGATACATACGTTCAAATAGGAAATGCTGTTGTTTCTGCTTTTACAAAAGATGAATTTACGCTTCATACTTTCGAAACTATTAAAAGCACCAAAGAAGTTAATTATTTTACAATAGTGGTTAACGACACCTTAATTTACAAAGGAATAGCATACCCTGAAATTGATATTCAATCTTTTGAGCCATTAGATTATGGCTATTGCAAAGACAAGAAAAGCGTGTATTATGATGGAAAAAAAATAACCGGTGCTTCTATTTCAGATTTTGAAATAATCTCTCCGGATTATGCTAAAGATAATAAAAACGTGTTTTATAAAAATAGTATTGCTGAAAAGGCAAATCCAAAAACATTTAAAAAGACTTCTGAAAGTGATGTTTGGGAGGACGGAACAAATAAATTTAGAGAAGGAAAAATCCTTCAAGGGAAATTGAAATAAATTTATCACTATGAAAATAACCACTGTTCTAACAATCGTTATTTTCATAATTTACTTTCTCCATTTTATCCTCGTAACTTTCGATTTCTTTTTTGGTCATACGTACTTCTTTCAGATTTACTTTTAATTGCTTTTTACTGTCAGGACTGATCCATATGCCATTAAAATTAAGACTTTCTTTCTTCAAAATCATAACTCCGGAAAATCCATATTCGACCAAGACAAATTGGTTTTCATTTTTTTTATTTTGAGTAATATCTAATTGTATCCAGTTGCCGGATTTATCATAACGGTACATTGAAGTATACATTATATCAGCTGTACAGGGGTTTTCTTCTTCTTTTATGTAAATTGTCACTGCTATTTTTCCGTCAATAGTACCTTTGTAAAGATTACTTTTGGCAGATTGGGCGATTGCGTCGATAGTAAAGAACATACACAGTATGTGGCAAAGAAGAACTAGTTTTTTCATATCTAGAATAGTGTATTGAATTATTCAGCTTGTTTTAAAATTATTGCTCTTTTATTGATTTCCCTGGTTTCTGAAATATTCAATTTTATAGTTGAACATATAAGCCATATTGGCTGCGCGCAATTTCGCTTCTTCAGCTAATTTCCCAACAAATAAAGAATCAACAGTTTTGGTAAAAATTTCCATCCAGCGGTCAAAATGAGTCTGGTTTACAGGTAATTGTTTGTGTGGCGGAAAAGGGCTTCCGGAATAGGTATGTTCTTCTAAAAGTAAAGTCTGCCAGAAGCGGTACATTTTCTCAAGATGTTCAGGCCATCTGCCTATCATCTTTTCGTTAAAAACAGGTCCGATCAAATCGTCGTTTTGTACTTTTTCGTAAAATGTATTGACTAAAAGTTTTATGTCTTCTATGGTTGTAATATCGTGAATAGTCATTATTAATTAAATTTGAGCTGCAAAAATACGATATAACAGCTTCTTTATTTGTTGATATTTATCATAACAGTATATTTTGTTTAACCAATTAACTGTGTATACAAATCCTGGTTATCATTCAGATATTGAAATTCAAAACCATTTTGGGTCATATTCATTTTAATGGACTTGATGTCTTTTTTGTTTTTTAACTCTAATCCAACTACAACAGAACCCATTTCGCGGCTCGTTTTTTTAGCAAACTGAAAATAGGTAATATCGTCATCAGGACCTAAAATATTATTAACGAATTCTTTTAAAGCTCCCGGACGCTGCGGAAACTGAATCATAAAATAATGCATCAGTCCTTCGTAAAGCAAGGAACGTTCTTTTATTTCGGCAGTTCTTTCAATATCATTATTGCTTCCGCTGACCACACAAACGACAGTTTTGCCTTTTATTTTGTCTTTATAAAAATCTAAAGCAGCAATTGTCAAAGCACCGGCGGGTTCAACAACCATGGCTTCTTCATTGTATAAACGTAATATCGTGGTGCACACTTTGCCTTCAGGAACGAGAATAATGTCTTCAAGATTATGACGACAGATTTCAAAAGTTTTATCCCCCACTTGTTTTACAGCGGCACCATCAACAAACTTATCAATCGTTTTAAGGACCGTGTTTTGATTTGCTTCAATAGAAGTTTTCATCGAAGGGGCACCTTTGGGCTCGACACCAATAATTTTTGTGTTTGGGCTTAAATGTTTAAACACTTCAGACAAACCGGATGCCAGCCCACCACCACCAATAGGGACAAAAATATAATCAATAGGTTCTTTATAACTTTCAAGAATCTCTAATCCCACAGTTCCCTGACCTGCCATAACTTTTTCATCATCAAACGGATGAATAAATATTTTGTGGTTTTTAATGGTGTCCGCCATTGCCGAGGCGTAAGCATCATCAAAAGTATCTCCTGTCAGTACAATTTCAACAAACGATTTTCCGAATAGCTGTACCTGTTTTACTTTTTGTTTTGGGGTAGTTTTTGGCATATAAATTTTTCCTTTTATCTGCAACAAATGACAGGAATAAGCAACACCCTGAGCATGATTTCCGGCACTGGCACAAACCACTCCAATTTGTTTTTCAGCATCTGTTAAAGAAGAAATTTTGTTATAAGCTCCTCTGATTTTATACGAACGGACAATTTGTAAATCTTCTCTTTTTAATAAAATAGTGGCTTTAAATTCGTCTGAAAGATTTAAATTTTGGTTGAGTGGAGTGGTAGCAACAACCTTTTCAAGCTGTTTTTTTGCATTCAGTACTTCGGTAAATAAATTCATGATTTTTGTTTTTTGCCACGAATTACACAAATTAGCTCTAATTTTTACTGCTTAAATTTTAAAAAATAATCCGAGCTAATTAGTGCAATTCGTGGCTATATTTAATTATTTTCCAAATAAAAAACCTCCCGGTTTGGGAGGTTTAATAAATTGTATTTGTTTACTTAATTTATACAACACCCCGCCATTACTGCTGAATTACAATAATTTTAATAGAGAGGATAATGTTATTAAGGTTTTTCATTTTTGTTGTCTTAATAACAAATGTATTAATTATTTTTTGAAGTCGTCCACAACTATTTTAAGTTTTATAAAAAAGCTGAAAACTGAGACCGAGAACTATTTTTTAACCGGAGGATACTGAGCTAAAATTTTGTTTACAAATTCAGCAATTCTTTCATCTTTTTTATCGATGTTTCGGGTCAAAACCCCAATTCCTTCTCCTTGCCAGATCATTTCTTTCTTTTTTGCATCAATCAGATCGATGTATAAAGTTCCTTCTGTAGATGTAGAAACTGTGGTTCTGTTTCCACCGTACATCATCCATGGATTCCATCCCCATCCCCATCCGTAACCCCATCCGGCGTTAAATTGGTTTACATCTACCTGCTCTCTCGATTTAGTAAAAATGTTTACTAACACATCCGGGGTTTCACTTTTAGTAAATCCCTTTGCCTGCATTTCGCTCTCTATTGCATGAAGGATACGTCTTTTATCCAAATCAGAAATCTCTACCTTGTCAATTCCGGGCTTAAAGAAAGCATACGTTTTATAAGATGCAAAATCTACATTTTTATCATAATCAGAATATACTGTAATACTGCTGCAGGAAGTAAGAATCAATAGCAGCAAAATCGGAACTAATTTGAATGTTTTCATAAATTTTAGTATTAAATGTTTTTGTTTTACTTATAGTAAGTTTTCATCAACCAGGTTAGGTAAAGTCACTTTTAATAGTGGCTCAGCTTTCATTGCTCTTTTTATTGCAAAGACAGCACCTTCATTCCGGGCCCAGCTTCGTCTTGAAATCCCGTTATTGACATCCCAAAAAAGCATTGATGCTAAACGTCTTGAAGCCTCTGTAGAACCATCAAGAACCATACCAAATCCACCGTTTATGACCTCTCCCCAGCCAACTCCTCCGCCATTATGAATGGATACCCAGGTGGCTCCTCTAAAGCTGTCACCAATAACGTTCTGGATTGCCATATCTGCCGTAAAACGAGAGCCGTCATAAATATTCGAAGTTTCCCTGTACGGAGAATCCGTTCCCGAAACATCATGATGATCGCGGCCTAAAACGACTGCTCCAATTTCGCCTTTTGCAATCGCCTGATTAAAGGCTTCCGCAATTTTAGTTCTTCCTTGGGCATCGGCATACAAAATGCGGGCCTGAGAACCTACGACCAATTTATTTTCCTGTGCCCCTTTAATCCATTTGATGTTATCCTGCATTTGCTGCTGAATTTCATTTGGAGCCGTTTTTGCCATTTCTTCCAAAACCTGACAGGCAATGGTATCTGTTTTTAATAAATCTTCTGGTTTTCCTGAGGTACAAACCCAGCGAAAAGGTCCAAACCCGTAATCGAAACACATTGGTCCCATAATGTCCTGAACATAGCTTGGGTATTTAAAATCAATATTGTTATCGGCCATTACATCGGCACCGGCACGTGAAGCTTCCAGTAAAAAGGCATTTCCGTAATCAAAAAAGTAGGTTCCTTTTGCGGTGTGTTTGTTGATGGCGTCAGCGTGCCTGCGTAAAGTTTCCTGGACTTTTTCTTTGAATACTTCAGGAGTATTGGCCATCATTTCATTGGCTTCTTCAAAAGAAATCCCAACCGGATAATAACCACCTGCCCACGGATTATGAAGCGAAGTCTGATCTGAACCCAGATCGATTTTAATGTTTTCCTGATCGAAACATTCCCATACTTCTACCACGTTTCCTAAATAAGCGATGGAAACCGTTTCTTTTTTGGCTTTTGCCGAATTGACTCTGGCAACCAATTCTTCAGTAGAAGTTACGATTTCATTGATCCAGCCTTGTTCGTGTCGGATTTTTGTAATCTTCGGATTTACTTCGGCGCAGACTGTAATGCAGCCCGCAATATTACCGGCTTTTGGTTGTGCACCGGACATACCGCCCAATCCGGAAGTTACAAATAAACGGCCTTCCGGATTTTGTTTTATTTTTCTGAATCCGTTTAGAACCGTAATCGTAGTTCCGTGTACAATTCCCTGTGGACCAATGTACATATAACTTCCTGCCGTCATTTGTCCGTATTGCGAAACGCCGAGAGCATTCATTTTTTCCCAGTCGTCCGGTTTGGAATAATTTGGGATCACCATTCCGTTTGTCACTACCACTCTTGGCGCTTCTTTATGCGAAGGAAATAATCCCATCGGATGCCCTGAATACATGGTTAAAGTCTGTTCATCTGTCATTTCAGATAAATACTGCATCGTCAGTAAATATTGCGCCCAGTTCTGAAAAACAGCTCCGTTTCCTCCGTACGTAATCAATTCATGAGGGTGTTGTGCCACAGCATAATCCAGATTGTTCTGAATCATGTGCATAATCGCTTTCGCCTGCAGTGATTTTCCGGGATATTCGTCAATTGGTCTTGCGTACATTTTATAATCCGGACGAAAACGATACATATAAATTCGGCCGTATTTTTCTAATTCTTCTGAAAATTCAGGAATCAATTCGGCGTGGTGTATTGGTTCAAAATAGCGTAAAGCGTTTTTTAAAGCCAGTTTTTTTTCTTCTGCCGAAAGGATTTCTTTTCGTTTTGGTGCATGATTAATACTTAAATCGTACTCTTTTTTTGTAGGTAATATAGAAGGAATTCCTTGTTGTATTTGTTCTTTGAAAGTCATTTTTTTTGATTCTAAGTTACTGGGATTCTAGGCTGCTACGTTTTTCAGGCAACGGATTAATTTTCTGTTAAAAAATGAACTAAGGATAACGGACATCCGATCTGTGATAGGATTTGTGTATTGTAACCCTGAATTTTCGTGAATAGATATCCATATTGAACTTTTACATTTGTTTTAATTATCTAATTTTCAAATTGACGCATTATCTAATTAGATTTCCTGATTCTTCCTGTATTTTTATCAAAGCCATAAGGGCAATGTCGGCATCCGTTTTTGCAGCAGTAACCACGTTTTAAATGGTGTTTTTCGGTAAAACATTTATAACCATCAGGTGTAAAATAAAAATCTTCCCCTTCTGTTAATTTATTTTCATTATTTTGCTCTTTCATAAAATTTTTGAGTCAGATTTCGGCTGTCTTACCATTAAAACATTTTTTTAGATTGTGATTTTAATGAAATCGAGCTATCTTGCATCTACAAATTTATAAATTTTACAGCCAATGTTTCTGATTGTTGCTAAATATTTAATTCCAAAAGGATATCGCGGTATGGCGGTATTTCCATTCATTTTGATTAAATATTATAAAGATCAGGTCAATGTTGTTTTTGTAAATCATGAAAGAATCCATTTGAGACAACAGTTAGAAATGCTGATTCTGCCTTTTTTTATCTGGTATTTTTTGGAATATTTTATTCGGTTCATTCAGTATAAAAATACGATACTGGCCTATCAGAATATTAGTTTTGAAAGAGAAGCTTATGCCAAAGAAACCGATTTAAAATATTTAAAAAACAGAACTTTTTTTCAGTTTCTACAGTACATCAAATTAAAATGAATCCAGTTTTCAATCAATCCATAGATATTCAGTTTCCCAACAACATTTCTTTGACAATAAAGCGTGAAGATCTGATTCATCCTTTTGTGTCGGGAAATAAATTCAGGAAACTAAAATACAATTTACTTCAGGCGAAAGCCGAAAATAAAAAAAACTTACTGACATTTGGCGGTGCATTTTCTAATCATATTGCTGCTGTAGCTTTTGCCGGAAAAGAGCAGGGATTTAAAACGATTGGAATTATCAGGGGAGATGAGCTTTTTGATAAAATAGAAGAAAATCCAACCCTGAAATTCGCTCAGGAAAACGGAATGCAATTTGAATTTGTTTCCAGGGAAAATTATCGATTAAAAAATGAAACCTCTTATGTTGAAAGCCTAAAACAGAAATTTGGCGATTTTTATCTGGTGCCCGAAGGCGGAACCAATCTGTTGGCAGTAAAAGGCTGTGAGGAGATTTTGACTGATGAAGATGCTGTTTTTAATTACGTTTGCTGTGCTGTAGGAACTGGCGGAACGATTTCCGGATTAATAAACAGCGCATTGCAGCATCAGAAAATTTTAGGATTTCCGGCTTTAAAAGGTGACTTTTTAACCGATGAAATTCGTATTTTTGCAAAAAAAGATAACTGGAATTTAATTTCTGACTATCATTTTGGAGGTTATGGCAAAATAAATATAGAATTAATTGAATTTATGAATGCTTTTTTTGAAGAAAATAAAGTCTCCTTAGATCCAATTTATACAGGAAAGATGGTTTTTGGCGTTATAGATTTAATCCGTAAAAATTATTTTCCTGCAGATTCAAAAGTTTTACTCATTCACACCGGCGGATTACAAGGAATTGAGGGAATGAATTTAAGATTGGAGCAGAAAAAATTACCAACACTCAAAATTGATGCTTAAAAAAATAATTACACTCTTCATAATCGCAGTATTGGCAAGCTGTTCTTCCAGCAAACCCACTATTGCAACAACTAAAAAACAGGCAGCAGTTAAAAAAAACAGAACAGCTTCGACTAAAAAAGGCACCTATTCTAAACCAATTGCAAAATATCCTTCTGCAAATACTACGACAGAGGTCATTCAATCGACTTCGAAAACTGTTGTAACCAGTGATTTAATCAATAATTATATTTTGCAGTATAAAGACATTGCGATGGGAAATATGCAGAAATATGGTATCCCTGCCAGTATTATCCTGGCACAGGGAATCTTAGAATCGGGAGCGGGAAGAGGAGATTTGGCTGTAACGGCAAATAATCATTTCGGAATTAAATGTCATAAAGACTGGCTAGGCGAAAGTGTCCGTCATGATGATGATTCGGCTCAGGAATGTTTTAGAAAATATAATGAGGCTTCAGAATCGTATCGGGACCATGCTTTGTTTTTGGTTGGAAAAAACAGATATGCCGTTTTATTTACTTATGAAAAAGATGACTATAAAGCCTGGTCAAAGGGACTAAGAGCTTGTGGGTATGCAACAGATCCTAATTATCCGGATAAGTTAATAGGTTATATCGAACGTTATAATCTGCATCAGTACGATTGCCAGATAACAGGAAAAAACTATACAGCAATTAATAAAACGGAACCGGTAAGGATTTCATCTTCGTCTTCGGTTTCAAATTCAGACGATCCGAATTTATACGAAGTACAAAAAGGAGATACTTTGTATTCGATATCCAAAAAGTTTAATATACTGGTAGATGATTTGAAACAAAAAAATAATCTGATGGACAATGCGCTTTCGATAGGGCAGAAACTGAAAGTGAAATAGGTAAGAGTGGTAAGTTAAGAGTTAATTTTGAAAGTAATTTAAAATCTGAGCTCAAAAATCTAAAATAAATAGAATGATTTATAAAAGAAGTAGTCAGCTTTTTGCTGAAGCAGAAAAAGTAATTCCGGGAGGGGTAAATTCACCAGTTAGAGCATTTAAAGCCGTTGGAGGAACTCCGATTTTTGTAAAAAGTGCCAAAGGTGCATATTTGTATGATGAAGACGGGAATAAACTAATAGATTATATCAATTCCTGGGGGCCTATGGTTTTGGGTCACGCCTATGAGCCGGTTGTGGATGCGGTAATCGAAAAAGCAAAACTGGGAACTTCATTTGGAATGCCCACAGAATTAGAAACCGAAATTGCAGCTTTGGCTGTTTCGATGGTTCCGAATATTGACAAAATCCGTTTTGTAAATTCAGGTACAGAAGCTTGTATGAGTGCGATTCGTCTGGCTCGCGGATTTACAAAAAGAGACAAAATCATCAAATTTGCAGGCTGTTACCACGGACATTCAGATTCATTTTTGATCCAGGCCGGGAGCGGTGCCGTAACGTTTGGTTCACCAAACAGTCCGGGAGTTACAGAAGGAACTGCAAAGGATACTCTGTTAGCCCAATATAATGATTTAGAAAATGTAAAAACTTTAATAGAAGCGAATAAAGGTGAAATTGCGGCAATAATTATAGAAGCTGTTGCAGGAAATATGGGTTGTATTCCACCTCAAAAAGGCTTTTTGGAAGGATTAAGAGAATTGTGTACAGCGAACGGAATTTTATTGATTTTTGATGAGGTTATGACAGGCTTCCGTTTAGCAAAAGGCGGTGTTCAGGAATTATTCAATATCAATGCAGATATTGTGACTTTCGGAAAAGTAATCGGGGGCGGATTACCGGTGGGGGCTTTTGCAGCACGCGAAGAAATTATGAATTATTTAGCGCCTCTTGGTCCGGTTTATCAGGCTGGAACATTATCCGGAAATCCATTAGCCATGGCTGCCGGGTTAGCTATGTTGCAATCTTTAAATAATGATGCAGGCATATTTACCCGTTTAGAAGAAAAAACGGCCTATTTGGCAGCAGGAATCGATAAAGTTTTAAAAGCAAATAATGTTGTTTTTACCATCAACAGAGTAGGTTCTATGATTTCGGTACACTTTGATGCTAATCCGGTTACCGATTTTCAAACGGCGGCAAAAGGAGATAACGAAACCTTCAAAAAGTTCTTCCACGGATTATTAAATGAGGGCGTTTATATCGCACCATCTGCTTATGAAACCTGGTTTATTACAGATGCCTTAACTTACGAAGATCTGGATTTTACAATTAATGCGATCGATAAAGTTTCGAAAACATTTTAAAAACATAAAGAGGCTTCGAAAAGCCTCTTTTTTGAATAAAATTATTTCTTATTCTTTCTGTGTTCTTTCATTTTGTCTTTATGCTCTTTTTGAATGGCAGTCCATTTTTTATACTGATCTGCATTTAGGATCGATTTCATTTTGGTATCATAAATTTTATGATCTTCTTTCATCTGTTTTTTCAGGGCTTTCTTTTCGGCATCAGTTGGCTCGTTATCTTTTCTGTCCTTTTTAAGCATTGCCATTTTTGTGCTTCTTTCAGATAAAAGTTCGCTAACCTTTTTTTGTTGATCTGTAGTTAAGCTTAACTCAGTTGTTAGTTTTTCCAAATGTGCCTGATTACGTTCCTGCGGTGTTTTAAAATCACCTTTATGAGGATGTTTTTCTTTATGCTCCTTTTTAAGTGCATTCCATTTTGCATATTGATCTGCGTTTAAAATTGATTTTATTTTAGCATCGTTGGCTTCTTTTTCGGCTTTTATCTGTTTTTTGAACGCTTCTTTTTCCTCCGCATTAGGTTTTTTTTTACTGTCTTTTCGTGTTTCTTTAAATTTTTCTGCTTTCGCATTTTTTTCAGACAAAAGCAGCTTAAACTGTTCTTGTTGCTTTTTGTCTAAATTTAATTCAGAAGTCAGTTTTTGTAACTGTTTTTCGGTACGCTGTTCCGGAGTTAATTTTTCTCTGTGATCATGTCCCGCTTTCTGATTGATGTCCTGTGCAAAACTTACCATTCCGGCGAATAATAAGGCTGCGATAAATACTTTTTTCATAAGTCACTTTTTTAGGTTTATAGCAATTAGACTTTATCATTTTTATTAAGTTTAAGGCACTTAGCAGGTTTGTCTTTTATTTAACAGAAATTGCTAAGAAATACATAAAAGGGCATAAAATATAAAAGAGACCCGAAAGTCTCTTTTATGGTAAATTTAATCTTTATTTTTTCTGTATTCTCTCATTCTGTCTTTTACCTTATCCTTATTTTCCTCCTGAATTTTTTTCCATTTGGTATATTGATCTGCAGTTAATATCCCTTTCATTTTAGCATCATTTGCATCAGCTTCAGCTTTCATTTCTTTTCTCAAGGCTTCTCTTTGTTCAGCAGTTAGTTTAGTGCCTTTTTCCTTTTGCTCTTTTCTTGCCTCCCTTAATTTTTCAGTTTTAGCACTTCTTTCTGCAATCAATTGTTTTACCTGTTCTTGCTGTTTTGTGTCTAAAGTAAGATCTGCAGTTAATTTTTTCAGTTGTTTTTCATTTCGTTGTTCAGGAGTTAATCGTTCTCTTTGTTCACGGGCTGGTCTTTGATCCATATCTCCCTCATCTCCGTCTTGTGCAAAACTTGCTATTCCAACGAATAGTAAAGCTGTAATAAGTAATTTTTTCATGATTTTTTTTTTAAGGTTATATCCTTTAGACCTTATTGAATTCGATTGGTTTAATTCGAGAGTCAGAATTGTATATTATTTAATAAATTGAAGATATTTTTCAAAAGGCTTTTATAATGGTGATGAAATCACAGAATTATTTGCTTAATTTTAAGGTGTCAGGATTATACACTTAAATTCAACAATATGAATTCAGTAACAAACAAAATAGCTTTCTTTTCTACCCAGCCTTATGATAAGGTGTTCTTTAATAAGTACAACGAATCTGGTTTTCAACTAGATTTTTTCGAAACACAGCTGAATCCGCAAACGGTAATTTTAATCGAAAATGGCTCTGTTGTGTGTGTGTTTGTAAATGATATGGTAAACGAAGAGGTAATCAGACAACTGGCAGAAAAGAAGGTAAAGATTATTGCTTTACGTTGTGCCGGCTTTAACAACGTCGATTTAGAAGCAGCAAAAAAATACAATCTAAAAGTCTGCCGTGTTCCTGCCTATTCGCCTCAGGCAGTTGCAGAACATGCGATGGCGATGATTTTGACCTTGAACCGAAAAACACATAAAGCGTATAACAGAGTGCGTGAGCAAAACTTTTCTCTAAACGGACTTTTGGGTTTCGATTTATTCGGAAAAACAATCGGAATCATCGGAACCGGAAACATTGGAAAAGCTTTCGCTAAAATTGCTTCAGGTTTTGGCTGTAAAGTTCTGGCCTATGATATTGTCGAAAATGACGAAATGCTCAAAGACGGTGTTTCTTTTGTAGGTTTAGAAGATATTTTTAAATTGAGTGATATTATTTCACTGCATTGTCCGCTGAACGACCAGACAAAACATCTAATCAATAAAAAGTCGATTGATTCGATGAAAGATAGCGTCATGATTATCAATACCAGCCGTGGCGGACTGATAGAAACAGCCAGCGTAATTGAAGGTTTAAAAGATGGGAAAATTGGCTATCTCGGAATCGATGTTTACGAACAGGAAGAAAAACTGTTTTTCAGGGATTTATCAGATGATATCATTCAGGACGATGCGATTCAGCGTTTGATGAGTTTTCCGAATGTTTTGGTTACGGCACATCAGGCATTTTTTACTAATGAGGCTTTGACGCAGATTGCTTTGGTCACTTTTGGAAATATAGAGTCGTTGTTGCTGGATAATGATATTGAGAATAAATCGGCGTTGTTGGTTTAGAAAGTCAATTGTTACACATAAAAAAGGAGCTTCGATTTGAAGCTCCTTTTTTATAAATCTATATTTTTGTTTGTTTCATTTGGATTTCTACGATTGTCTAAAATTCCAATAATAACTATTTGTCTTAGCTCTAGTTTGTAATAAATGGAATAGTTTTTAAAGACAAAAACGCGAATGGTTTTATAATCAGATTCTTTTCCAATCAATTCGAATTTTGAGAAGTTATCAATAATACTGTTTATTTCGGCTGAAAGTTTTTTAGCATATTTTTTACTAATTAAAGAAGTTATAATAGACTTTCTGCTAGCTTTTGCCTTGGCTGTCCAAATTACCCGTTTAGCCATTTGCTTTCTTCAGCAATTACTTCTTCATTGGTGTATATACGTCCAGCTTTTATATCTTCCTCACCTTCTTTTACCATATTCAATTCGAATTCACTAAGCTGGTAAACTGTATTTTTATCAACTGTCTTTAGTAAAGTCATTATTTTTTTTAACAAGCCCTCATCTTCTACAGATTTTAGTTTGTCAAATATTTCTAGTTTTAATTCTAAAGTGCTCATAAATAGTATGATTTTGAATAACAAAGTTAAGGAAAAAATTATTTATGGATTTTAGATTCTTCTTCTTTTATTTCCTTTCTCATTTGGATCTTTAGTTGATCAAATGTTGATTGATATTTTAGAAAAAAGGTTTTTATTTCATCATTATGTTTTTCTATTTCTTCCATAGTTAATGTAGTTAGTTTAGGAAGATAATCATCGTTAAACTTTTTAAACATTAAATTGTAACTGCTCTTTACATTCTCAATTAGTTCATATACTTCATCTGATGAATTTAAAATTGAAGGCTGAATTTCTATATTTAATAATTGATATAGATCATTATATTTTTTTGAAATTGAACTAAATTTTTCGCGATATTTTTCATAAAATAATTCAAGTTCATCATCATGATCCGAATCAAGTTCATTTTCCTTAAGATTAAATTCAAAAACAACTAACAAGAAATCTTCAAAAATTAAATCACGTGTTTCAATAGAATATTTACTAGTTGTTTTTAGTAAATTTTCATAACCATTATGTTTTTGATTGTAAATAAATTCAGCTCTTTTATATTCTAATTCTTTTCGTTTTATTCTATTTAAAAAAAGTAAATTAAAAATATTTGCCATTAAAGTTCCTCCTAAAAAAGAAAGAATAGGAGTGATAATCGTCCAATCAAATTCACACATTATATTTGTTTTTTGCATAACATAATGCTGCTAAGATATCTTCTTTTTCTAATTCAGGATGGTCTTCTAAAATTTCTGATATTTCCATACCAGAACCCAGCATGTCGAGAATAACTTCTACTGGTCATCTCATATTTCTTAAGGTTGGCTTGCCGTGACAAACATCAGTGTTGATGGTGATTCTTGAAATTAGATTTTCCATATTAATTAATTTTACTCAAAGATAAAGATTATTTATAAAAAAAACAGGCTGTCTATATTTAAACAGCCTGTTTTACTTTTTATTTTATATGCCTAATAGTGAATTATCCCACCAATTCCACAAACTTAAACTCACCTTCAACAACAACTTTTGTCAAACCGTGTTTAGATAAATTTTTCATAGACGCATCCCATTTTTTACCGCTTAAATTAGCCGTAATTTTTAATTGCTGAAGGTCCATTTTATTTTCATTTCCTTTCAATAGATCTACGATAAATTTCTCTTCATCAGTCAATTCAATCTGAATTTGTTTTTTCTCCGGACGCATTTGCGGGAACAATAAAACTTCCTGAATCGATGCATTATTAGTTAAATACATAATCAAACGATCCATTCCAATTCCCATTCCGGATGTTGGAGGCATTCCGTATTCAAGAGCTCTTAAGAAATCTTCATCGATAATTCCGTTTGCTTCGTCGTCACCTTTTTCAGAAAGACGCATTTGGTCTTCAAAACGCTCACGCTGATCAATTGGGTCATTCAATTCAGAATACGCATTTGCGATTTCCTTTCCGCAAACCATTAATTCAAAACGTTCCGTCAAATCTGGATTGTCTCGGTGTTCTTTACAAAGCGGCGACATTTCTTTTGGATAATCAGTAATGAAAGTGGGCTGAATATAATTTCCTTCGCATTTCGCTCCAAAAATCTCATCAATCAGTTTCCCTTTTCCCATTGTTTTATCAACATCAATGCCCATTCCTCTGGCAGCCTCAAACAATTCTTCTTCCGTTTTCCCGGAAATATCAAAACCAGTAAAATGTTTGATAGAATCTGTCATCGTGACACGGGCGTAAGGTGCTTTAAAATTGATTTTGTGTTCGCCAAAAGTAACTTCACTTGTTCCGTTTACAGCGATTGCACAATGCTCAAGCAAACCTTCAGCAAATTCCATCATCCAGTTGTAGTCTTTGTAGGCTACATATATTTCCATAGCGGTAAATTCAGGATTATGCGTTCTGTCCATTCCTTCATTTCTAAAGTTTTTAGAGAACTCATAAACACCTTCAAAACCGCCAACAATTAATCTTTTTAAGTACAATTCGTTCGCAATACGCATGTAAAGCGGAATGTCAAGCGAATTATGGTGTGTGATAAAAGGTCTCGCCGAAGCACCACCCGCAATAGGCTGTAAAACAGGAGTTTCTACTTCAAGATAACCCGCATCATTAAAATAACCGCGCATTGCAGTAAATAACCGGGTACGTTTTAGAAAAGTTTCTTTAACATGTTGATTTACTGTTAAATCCACATAGCGCATTCTGTAACGCAATTCAGCATCGTTAAACGCATCATGTATATTTCCTTCCTCGTCCACTTTTGGTAGAGGTAACGGGCGTAATGTTTTACTCAAAAAAGTAAAACCAGTCGCACGAATACATTTTGCACCAACCTGTGTAGTAAACAATTCACCTTCAATACCAATAAAATCACCCAAATCGGTTAATTTTTTGAAAACCTGATTGTACAACGTTTTATCGTCACCTTCACACAAAACATCACGGTTTACGTACAATTGAATTCGTCCTTCGCTATCCTGCAGTTCAGCAAAACAAGCTTTACCCTGATCACGAACACTCATCAAACGTCCCGCAACGATCACCTTCTTACCTTCTTCAAACGATTCCTTTATTTGCTTTGAAGTATGATTTACAGGAAAAAGATTAGCAGGGTAAGGATTGATTCCTAAGTTGCGTAAGTTTTGAAGTTTCTCTCTTCGGATGATTTCTTGTTCAGATAAGGCCATTATATACTGTTTTTTAAGTGTGCAAAGATAGTTTTTAAGTCGCAAAGTTGCAAAGTCATAAAGTCTAAAGTTATAGAATAGAATAATGTTTTTTATCAGGAGCAGAAAATGCAGGTTTTTCAGCACGTTCTGTCCCGCTATTCGCTGCAATCTTTTGCCTTTTAAAGAAAAAAGCAAAAGGATTTTCGCTCCTATCGGGGCTAAATTAGAAATCTTGTTTTCAAAAGACGTTTTCTTAGAATCTTTTAAAGCTTTATCATTCAAAAAACGAATTAAATTCCGTAGAAATTAATTGTATTCTAGCAACAGATTGTAATCCGTTCAATAAACATAGTTCCTGATAGTCCAGTTCCGCAGGAACAATCTATAATTAAAAAGATAAAATTAGCACTTCAGAACATTTATAGCTCCAGTATCTCAAAACCATCAAAAATAAAATAGTCTTTGTATCTTTGATAAAAATTACATGGCAATGAAATTATACAAACTACTTAGTTTTTCTTTTGTACTGGCAACACTTACGAGCTGCACTTTTACTGAAAACATCACAATCAACGATAACGGAACCGGAAAATTCTCTGTAGACATGGATGGTTCTGCCTTGATGGCAATGGCCGGCGACCAGATTGGAAGCCAGATGGGAGCTGATGCCAAAAAGGATATTGACTCCTCTTTTACATTCAAACAACTATTTGAGGAGAAAAAAGACAGTATCGCCAAGCTTTCCCCGGAAATGCAGAAAGAAATTAAAAAACTCGAAAATTTTGTAGTAAAGACCAAAATGAGCTCTGAAAAGAAAGAGTTTTTAATGACACTTTCAACCGATTTTAAAAATGTAAATGAAATGCAGGACATTCTGCAGACACTAAGTGTTTTACAGAAATTAGAACAGGGCGCAAGCACAGTATCACCATTTGGAAGCAATTTTGGAGATAACAACAGCAAATTGAGCTATAGTTATGACGGAAAGAGATTTAGCAGAAAAGCAGTTCTTGATACCGAAAAACTCGCTGAAAAAGCAAAAGACAGCACAGCTGATATGTCTAAAATGATGTTTGCATCATCCAATTATGTGGTAAAATATCATTTCCCAAAGAAAATTAAGAAAGTTTCAAATCCGAATGCTTTGTTCAGTGAGGACAGAAAAACAATTACAATTCAATACCCTTTTACGGATTATATGGAGAACCCGGACAAACTAAACTTTGATGTTGAGTTTGAAAAATAAACAAAATGAATAAAAAAATTCAACTTCAGGACTTAGGAAGTAAAGATTATAAATCGGCCTGGGAATATCAGGAAGAACTTTTTAAGGATATAGTCGATCTGAAAATAAAAAACAGAAGGGAAGAACTGGATTTACAAACACCAAATTATTTATTATTTGTAGAGCATCCTCATGTGTATACTCTGGGTAAAAGTGGCGATCTTGAAAACCTGCTTTTAAACGAAAAACAACTAGAAGCAAAAGGGGCAGCCTTTTATAAAATCAATCGTGGAGGAGATATTACATACCACGGACCTGGGCAAATTGTGGGGTATCCAATTTTGGATTTAGAAAATTTCTTTACCGATATTCATAAATACCTGCGTTTTCTGGAAGAATCAATTATTCTGACTTTAAAAGAATATGGTCTTGAATGTGAACGAAGCGAAGGAGAAACCGGAGTCTGGTTGGGGGTTGGAACACCCTTTGCGCGCAAAATCTGCGCAATGGGCGTGCGTGCTTCACGCTGGGTAACCATGCACGGATTTGCCTTAAATGTAAATGTAGATTTGGGTTATTTTGATAATATTATCCCATGTGGGATTCGCGGAAAAGCTGTTACTTCTCTAAATGTAGAATTGGGAGTTGAAAAAGTGGATGAAGAAGAAGTAAAATCCAAAATTATAAAACACTTAACTCAGTTGTTTGGGGCTGAATTTGTGTAAACTCTTCAGAAGTATTTCTGTATGGAAAATGAAAAGAAAAAATCATTTTTAAATCATTTAAACCTTCCGGGAAAGGAACTGCAGGAATTATTAAATATTTCGGAGTATAAAAAAATTAATAAAGGAAATTATTTTATTAATGAAGGTCAGGTCCCACGTAAAATGGCTTTTGTCATAAAAGGATTGTTTCGATATGTCTATACTCACGAAAACGGAAACGAATTCACTAAAAATATTATAGCCGAAAAGAATTTTATCAGTTCTTATTCGGCTATGATTTATAATACACCTTCTTATTTTTCTGTTGAAGCGCTGGAAGATGCCGAAATTCTCGAAATTGATTTTGTAGATTGGTTAGGCATAAAAGAAAAGAATCCGTTTTGGAACGCATTTTTAGTTCAGGTTCTCGAAAAAGCGTTTTACATTAAAGAAAAACGTGAAAGAGAATTACTGCTTCTGGATGCAGAAAAACGATATGAAATTTGTATGACCGAATTTCCAAATATTGAAAATCGTGTTTCACAACAAATCATAGCTTCTTATTTAGGAATTCGGCCCGAATCACTCAGCAGGCTCAAAAGAAAACGTAAGACTTAACATAGGTCAATGTAAGCCTTTAGACAGTAAGCTATTTTTGATTCATAATTATAAAAAACGAATTATGGAAATCTTAAATAGTACTGTTATCATTACCGGAGGAAGTTCCGGCATTGGATTCGAAATGTGCAGACAGCTTGTTGAAAAAGGCAATAAAGTAATTACCTGTTCTCGTTCTTTGGAGAAACTTTCTACCGCACAAAAACAATTACCTGATTTAATTATTTACCAGTGCGATATCGCTCAGCAACCTGAATGTGAAACTTTTGCAGACTGGATTATTACAAATCATCCTGACGCTAATGTTTTGATTAACAATGCTGCGATTGAATCCCAAACTAATTTTATTGAAGACTCTTTTATTCTGAAAAAAATGAATGAAGAAATAGCAACAAACCTTCTGGCGCCAATCCGGCTGATAAAACTCTTGTATCCGGTTTTAATTAAAAATAGTCACTCTAAAATTATAAATATTACAACAGGACTGGTTTATGTTCCAAGAACGATTTATACTTTTTATAATGCTTCAAAAGCTGCGTTGCATTCTTTTACGCAGGTTTTGCGCGAGCAGTTAAAAAACGAGGACATTAAAGTTATTGAAGTATTATTTCCGGCTGTTGATACCCCATGGCATCATGGAAATCCCCCCAAGATTGCCATTTCGCCCGAAAAAGCAGTTACAGAAATGCTAAAAGGAATTACCCGAAACAAAACTGAAATCAGGGTTTCGAAAGTGAAGCTGCTTTATTTTATTTACAGATTAGCCCCCAAATTTGCATTCAAAAAAATAAATAATGTACGCTGAGATAGTATTTGTTTTTGTTGGATGTGAAAATAGAAATCGAACTGATGAAAAATCATCATCAAAAACAATTTTAAGATGGATGGTGAAAATTATAAAAGTATTGTAATTCTTTTCTGTATTTGTGCTAAATTTGAGTGAATACTTAATGTACAAGCTTTATTAATCTAATCTGTCTGACTTATGAGAAAAATTTACTTCATCTGTATTCTTTTTATATGTAATGACATTCTGGCTCAAAAGAAAGATAAATTATACCCGGTTACGGTTTATGAAAAAGCCTGGCAGGAGAAAAATAGTGACGCAAGACTAAAAATAATCAAAACAATCTGGCTTGACGACAGTACTTTCGAAGATCCTTCTGCTTCAATAAAAGGTATTGTTGCTTTTAATAATGTCATTACCGAGTTTTATAAAAAATTTCCGGATGCGAAATTAACCGCAGGAGCAAAGGTTGTAAAAGATAATTATGTATCGTGGGACTGGAAAATTCAGGATGCTAAAAATAATTTGATAATGACAGGCCGTGATTTTGCCAGATTAAACGGCAAAGGTCAGGTGGCTAAAATTATTGGTTTTTGGGATTCAGGTGCAATTTTGTCTGAGGCAGATATTTTAAAAAATCTGGAAGCAGATCATTTTAAACTAGTTTCAAAATACGTTGAAAGCCTTTTCAAAACCCGGGATTTTAATGTAATGGCTACCTTAATTGAAGAAGGTGCAATTTATAATCAGGCAGAAGAATTGCCTTATGGCGGCACTTACAAAGGTTTTGAAGAATGGAAAAAAATGTTCGCAAAAGCAACAGAATTTTTTGATGTAGAAATCGAAAAGGAACCTGTTTACTTTAGCGATGCTTCAAAAAACGAAGTCATTATTTATTTTACCATAAAATGCAAGTCAAAAAAGTCAGGCAAAACACTTTCAATGCCAATTTCAGAACATTTTGATTTAAAAGATGGAAAAATTACGGGTATCAGACCATTTTATTTTGATACCAAACAGTTTGTAGAGTTTTTAAAAAGCAGGAAATAATAAAGTAATTGAGTGAACATTTCTGTAAATCATGGTTGTGATTAGAATTTTACTTTCAGAATAGTTTCTGGTAAAACCCTACAAGGAAAGCAGATTTATTGCTCAAAAAAATCCAGTTCTAATTGTTCCGGCAGGAGCCTGAAACTCATCCGATGGTATTTTGTGGTACCATATTTTCTAATAGCTTCGCGGTGTTCTTTGGTAGGATAACCTTTGTTTTGTTTCCAGTTGTACATTGGGAATTCTTTATGAATCTCATCCATGAATTCATCACGATAGGTTTTTGCCAATACAGAAGCTGCTGCAATGCTCAGAAATTTACTGTCTCCTTTTGTGATACTTTGATTCGGAATCGATTTTAGTAATTCTATTTCTGTCTCAGAAAATTGTTTTCCGAATTTGTTTTTTAACCCCAATTTAGCATTTAGGGAACGATTGCCGTCAACAATAATGAATTCTGGTACCTGTTTTAATTTCAGGATACATTCCTGCATTCCTTTCATAGAAGCATTCAGGATATTGATTTCGTCAATTTCATCAGGATGTAAATGGGTTACAGCAAAACAAATGGCATTTTCTTCAATAATTGGTTTTAAGGATTCACGTATTTTTTCAGATAATTGTTTACTGTCATTCAAAAAAGAGTGTTCAAAATCAGCAGGTAAAATTATGGCTGCAGCGGTCACAGGGCCAGCTAAACATCCTCGGCCGGCTTCATCGGTTCCGGCTTCGAAAATATGTCCTGAAAAATTTTTCTGAAGCATTTCTTTGATTTTTAAAACACAAATATTGTAAAATTTTCTGTAAAAATTTACGTTCTGCTTCTATTTGCTAAAGCAATCGCATAAATTGATATGATTTTTTATTTATACATATTTATAATTTACCTTTGCTTAGCAATTTTATTGAAATCATTACCATACATACGCAAGCAAATGAGAATACTTTTTTTTCTATATCTATTAGTTCTGCCTTCTTTATTGTTTTCTCAAGGTACGACTCCCAAAAAGAATTTAGATATGAATTCGCAATATTCGAGTATCACTGATACTGTAAAAAAGAAAAAAGTGCTTGTTGCTAAAATTGAGCAATATCAAATCGTTACTTTAGAACACGATACTACGATTGTAGATACCTCTTTAACCTTAAAAAGTGCTTACAGACAAAATTATCTCCGAAGGGATAATTTTGGTCTTTTGCCTTTCTCTAATATTGGTCAAACCTACAATACGTTACAATACAGTTTAACTGATTTCTCTCCTTACCCGGATATCGGTTTTCAGGGAAAGCATTTTAATTTTATGGACGCTAAAGAGATTCAGTATTATCATGTTGCAACACCATTGACCGAATTGTTTTTTAATACAAGTGTTGGAAAAGGACAAAATGTAGATTCCTTTATTACGCTAAACACATCAAAAAACCTCAATTTTTTTGCTGCTTACAGAGGTCTGCGATCAGAGGGTAAATACATTAACCAGTTGACCAGTATTGGAAATTTCAGGATTGGAGGGAGTTATAATACAACTGATAAACGTTATGTTTTGTATACTCACTATACTTATCAGGATGTTTTAAATGAAGAAAATGGCGGAATAACGACTCCTGAGGATTTTGAAAGCGGAGATCCAAACTTTACCAATCGCCAGCGACTTGAAGTTTATCTGAACGATGCTGAATCTTTCTTAAAAGGGAAGAGGCTTTTTTTTGACCATGCTTTCAGAATAAATCCTAAACAGGGAAATAATAATCTATATGTAACACATCAGTTTAATTTTGAAAATAAGTTTTTCGAATACAAACAGCCTACTGTCTTGTCAACTGTGGGGAGTACACGTGTTCAAAGATTTGGGGAGTCTTATGTTACCAGTAACATTAAAGATCAGACCCGTTTTGAAAAATTATATAACAAAGTAGGATTGGCTTACGAGAATTCTCTTCTCGGAAAATTTAATTTCTTTATTGAGGATTACCGGTCAAATTATAAATATAATCGTATCATAATCAATAATGAAGGATCAGATATTCCCGATAATTTATTCCGGGAAATTAATAGTGCCGGGGCACAATACGAATATCAGAAGAATAAATGGAACGGAAGATTTTTGTTTTCAAGATCCATCACAAAAGAATCTATTTCGGATTTAGATGCCAGGCTGAGATACAACTTAAATGAGAAGATTCAATTTGATTTCCGTTATAAAAACATCAGTAAGCTGCCAAATAACAATTACAATCTTTATCAAAGCAGTTACATAGAATACAATTGGACAAATGATTTCAAAAATGAAAAAATCAATTTGCTTAGTGCTAAAATAGATACGCCGTGGCTGAATGCCGAGGCCAGCTATACGGTTTTAAATGATCATTTGTATTTTGAGGATAAATCAAAAGATGCTCAAAAAGCGGTGAATACCCAAATTATAAAACCGGCGCAATACGGAAATGCAATTAATTATTTAGAACTAAAAGCAAACAGAGAGTTTAAATTTGGAGCTTTTGGATTGGATAACACCTTATTGTACCAAAAAGTAGATCAGTCTGAGGCTATTTTAAATGTACCGGATTTTGTAACCAGAAACACATTTTATTATTCGGGCTATTTATTTAAAAAAGCACTTTATATTCAAACCGGGATTATCTTTAATTATTTTACTAAGTATTACGGAAATGATTATAATCCTGTAGTTGGAGAATTTTTTGTTCAGGATACAAAGAAAATTGGAGGCTATCCAACGTTTGATTTTTTCCTAAACGGAAGAATCCGCCAGACCCGAATTTATTTAAAAGCGGAACATTTTAATGCTGCTTTTGGCGAAAGCAATTATTACTCAGCTCCAAATAATCCATATCGTGATTTTACTATCCGGTTTGGTTTGGTTTGGAATTTCTTTCAATAGAGCGAAATTTGTTTTATCTTAAAGCAAAAATTAAACGTATATAAAATGGATTTTTCGAATAATATTTTAGAAACCATTGGCAACACACCATTAGTAAAACTAAATAAAATAGTTGCCGAAATTGATGCTTTGGTATTGGCAAAAGTCGAGACTTTTAATCCTGGTAATTCTGTTAAAGACAGGATGGCGGTAAAAATGGTTGAAGATGCAGAGGCTGATGGAAGACTAAAACCCGGCGGAACCATAATTGAGGGAACCTCAGGAAATACCGGAATGGGATTGGCACTTGTTGCTATTATAAAAGGATATAAACTGATTTGTGTTATTTCAGATAAACAATCTAAGGAAAAAATGGATATTTTGCGCGCTGTTGGTGCCAAAGTTGTTGTTTGCCCGACCAATGTAGAGCCCACAGATCCAAGATCCTATTACTCGGTTTCAAAGCGTCTGGCCGAAGAAACACCCAATTCATGGTATGTAAACCAATATGATAATTTGTCAAATACCCTTGCGCATTACGAGCAGACGGGGCCTGAAATCTGGAAACAGACAGATGGTAAAATCACCCATTTTGTGGTTGGTGTAGGAACTGGCGGAACTATTTCGGGTGTTGGGAAATATTTAAAAGAGAAAAATCCGAATATTAAAATCTGGGGAATCGATACTTACGGTTCGGTTTTTAAAAAATACCACGAAACCGGAATCTTTGATGAAAACGAAATATATTCGTATATCACGGAAGGAATCGGTGAAGATATTTTACCTAAAAATGTTGATTTTTCACTCATCGACGGATTTACCAAAGTAACCGATAAGGATGCCGCAGTTTATACCAGAAAAATTGCATTGGAGGAAGCGATTTTTGTTGGAAATTCAGCAGGAGCATGTATTAAGGGATTATTGCAGCTAAAAGAGCATTTCAAGCCAGATGATGTTGTAGTGGTCTTATTTCATGATTCGGGAAGCCGTTATGTAGGAAAGATGTTCAATGACGACTGGATGCGTGAACGTGGTTTTCTGGATGAGAATATTACCAAAGCAGAGGATGTTATCAAAGATCATATAGACAAAGAATTGATCGTGGTTCGTACCGAAGAGTTGGTCTCGCATGCTATTGAGCGTATGCGTAAATACAAAATTTCACAAATTCCGGTAGTTGATATCAACGGTTTTGTTGGTTCTGTCGATGAAACTGATTTATTCAGAAGTTATGTAGCAGATAAAAATGTAGCCGAAAAACCTATTAAAGAAGTAATGGGAAAACCATTCCCGATGGTTAAGCCAGGAACTCCGATTGAAGAAGTTTCAAAACTTTTTACGAAAGAAAATGACGCTGTTTTAGTTGATCTGGAAAATGGCAACTATCATATCATTACTAAATATGATATTATTGGAGCGATTAAATAATTATTATTTAAAAATCCTTATTTCATAGAACATGAAAGAGGCTGTCCCAAAAGGGCAGCTTTTTTTATACAGCAAATTTCAGGAATCGATTTTGAGCCAGTTGATTTCTGAAAAAATATTCCCTGAGAGTATTTAAAAAGTAAATTTCGACTTTTATAGTTCCATTCAGAACCCTTATGGAGACCTTTAGATGGTTCCTCAATGTTTATCTCTATCGTCCTATTTCCTTTAGCTTGGTGACACAAACCTCTTAACAGACATTCTTGTTTTTTTTGATAATGAAAGACTTGAGATTTGTATGCGTTTTCCGTTACCAATAGTTCCTGTCTTTTGCCCCATTGGTATTGAACTGGTTTTTAGTGGATATTTGAGGGGTGTATGCGGGTTTTAACTACCCGTTTTTTCATATGATCCTATCCCTGAAGTTTTAGAAGCACTTTGGTTATCTTTTTATTAACCTTTTGGTTATCAGATAAAATACTGTTTTTGATGTTGGGATTTAAAACAAATAAGTGTTGAACTAATTATTCTGACAGTAAGATCAGGATTTTAGAGAATAAAGGTGTCTGGTTGAAAATATATTTATTCGTATACAAAACATTTCGGTTTTCTTTTAATGACATTATCTTTAATACCTTCTCAAAAAAAACAACACAACCGATTGTTTTGATGTAAATGTTTTTTATATTCGTAATAAATACACTTATTAATTTATTGCTATATGTTGGTTCCATGTAGCGTCAGATAATCACAAATTATAAAAAAACTCAGTTTTAGTTCATTCATCCGAATCCAGATTAATCATATAATTCATAATAAATCCTAACAATGAAACAATCTCACCTGTATTTTTTAATTTCAGTACTATTTCTTTTTTCTTTTAAAAGTATCCCTGTAAAAGATACTATTATAAAAAAACAGACTCAAAACCTCCCTGTATTTTCTAATGTTGTTTATCAGGGAAATGATCAGATTTATAAAGCAAACCCGTTAAAATCTGACGAGTTTTATTCTCCGGTTTTGCAGGGATGTTATCCCGATCCGGCTATTACCAGAAAAGGAGATGATTATTATATGGTATGTTCATCATTTGCTATGTTTCCTGGTGTTCCAATATTTCATTCTAAAGATTTGGTTAACTGGACAGACTTAGGAGGTGTCTTAAATAATATTTCCGAATTTAATCCGCATGACACGGGAATTAGTGAAGGAGTTTACGCACCCGGAATCACTTATAACCCCTATAATGACACTTTCTATATGATTGTGACGGCATTTACAGGTAATATGGGTAATATTATTGTAAAAACAAAAGACCCGAAGAAAGGATGGGGAAGTCCGGTTAAATTAGATTTTAACGGGATTGATCCATGTATTTTCTTTGATGATAACGGAAAAGGATACGTGGTACACAATGATGCGCCTGATAAGGGAAAGGAATTATACAACGGACATCGTGTGATAAAAGTTTGGGAATACGATATTGAAAAAGATCAGGTAATTGCTGGAACAGATAAAATCATAGTCGATGGAGGGGTTGATCTTTCTAAAAAACCAATATGGATAGAAGGGCCACATTTGTATAAAAAAGACGGGCATTATTACTTAATGTGTGCTGAAGGTGGTACCGGAGGAAATCATAGTGAAGTTATTTTTATCAGTGACAGTCCAAAAGGGCCGTTTAAGCCATCATCAAATAATCCAATTCTTACCCAAAGATATTTTCCGCAAAACAGATCTGATAAAGTAGACTGGACAGGACATGCCGATATAATACAAGGGCCTGATAGTAAATATTATGGTGTTTTTTTAGGAATTCGACCAAATGAAAAAGACAGGGTAAATACAGGACGCCAAACATTTATGTTACCGGTAGACTGGTCGGGTACTTTTCCTGTTTTTGAAAATGGGTTAGTTCCTATAGAACCAAAATTAAAAATGCCAAAGGGTGTAGAAAATAAAACAGGTAGAGACGGATATTTTCCAAATGGTAATTTTACTTTTACCGAAAATTTCACCTCAGATAAATTAGATTATCGATGGATAGGACTGAGAGGACCACGTGAGAATTTTATTTCTGTCACTAAAAAAGGTTTACAAATTAATCCGTTTCAGGTAACTATTAAAGAACTAAAACCTACTTCGACACTTTTTTACAGACAACAGCATAATACCTTTTCTTTTTCGACAACATTAGCTTATAATCCAGTATCTGAGAAAGACCTTGCAGGGATCGTATGTTTACAAAATGAACGATTTAATTATGTTTTTGGAATAACAAAAAAAGGAAAGGATACTTACATATTACTCGAAAGGACAGAAAATGGGAAGTCAGAAATTATGGCAAGTACAAAAATTGAAATTAAGAAACCATTGCGCCTGCAGGTAAAAGCAACGGGAGATAATTACCAGTTTAGTTATGCCCTTAATGGTGTTGATTTTGAACACCTGGGCAGAGAAGTTTCAGGAGATATTCTCTCGACAAATGTGGCCGGAGGCTTTACCGGGTCTCTGGTTGGCTTATATGCTACAGCAGCAAACAATGCACAGCCCAAATAAAACTTTCATCAATAATTTTGATAAAAAAGCAACATAATGAAATCAATACTAAAATTTTTCGCATTTGTAATTCTTTTTTCAATAGGACAAAGAGCCTGTTCTCAGGATCCGAATTTTCATGTCTATTTGAGTTTTGGGCAGTCTAACATGGAAGGAGCAGCCCCAGTAGAACCTCAGGATAAGATGAATGTTAATCCTCGTTTTCAGGTTCTTGAGGCAGTAAATTGCCCCGATTTAGGTCGTGAGATAGGCAAATGGTATACAGCAATACCTCCTTTATGCCGATGTAATACAGGATTTACCCTGACAGACAATTTTGGCAGAACAATGGTGGCCAGGCTTCCTGAAAGTAGTAAAGTAGGTGTTGTAAATGTTGCCGTAGGAGGTTGCAAAATTGAACTTTTTGATAAAGAAAAAGTCGAAAATTACGTTGCCACGGCTCCAGACTGGATGATAGGAATCATCAGGGAATATGATGGAAATCCGTATACAAGACTGGTAGAAATGGCCAGAATTGCACAAAAAAAAGGGGTCATAAAAGGTATTTTACTGCATCAGGGCGAATCTAATACCGGCGACACACTTTGGCCGAAGAAAGTTAAAATAGTATACGATAATTTGATAAAAGACCTCAATTTAGACCCTAAAAAAGTGCCTTTGCTTTCTGGAGAAACGGTCAATGAAGATCAAAACGGAAAATGTGCAAGTATGAATAAAATTATTGCAACACTACCGCAGACGATTCAGAATTCTTATGTTATTTCGTCAAAAGGCTGTGGCGTTGCTGCAGATTTTATACATTTTAATGCAGAAGGTTACAGGGAATTAGGAAAACGTTATGCAGAAAAAATGCTTTCATTATTAGGATATAAATCAGGCAATAACAATGAACCCTTTATCGTTCAGGCACCAGTAGGATTTGACGAGTTAAATCCAAATGCTCCGCCCGGGAAACTTGAAACTATAGCTTACGATTCAAAAACAGTGGGTGCAACCAGAAAAGCAACGGTTTATACACCGCCCGGATTCAATAAAAAGAAAAAATATTCGGTTTTATATCTTTTGCACGGAATTGGCGGGGATGAAAAAGAATGGCTTAACGGAGGAAGTCCGCAGATTATATTAGACAATCTGTATGCAGAAGGAAAATTAGAACCGATGATCGTAGTCATGCCAAACGGAAGGGCAATGAAAGACGACAGTGCTGCCGGAAACATAATGGCACCTGAAAAAGTAGAGGCATTTGCTCATTTTGAAAAAGATTTACTGAATGATTTAATTCCTTTTATTGAAAAAAAATACCCAGTTCTTAAAGACAGGGAACACCGGGCAATTGCAGGATTATCAATGGGGGGAGGGCAGTCTTTGAATTTTGGATTAGGAAATTTAGATAAATTTGCCTGGGTTGGCGGATTTTCATCGGCACCAAATACTAAAATGCCAAAAGAATTATTACCGAATCCCGAAGATGCAAAAAAGAAATTAAAACTCCTTTGGATCTCTTGTGGGGATAAGGACTGGCTGATAGAAAATAGTAAACGTACCCACGATTATTTAGTTAAAAATGATGTTCCTCATATTTATTACATTGAGCCTGGGGTTCACGATTTTAAAGTATGGAAAAATGGTTTATATATGTTTTCGCAGTTTTTATTTAAGCCGGTAAATCAGTCTGGTTTTGCAAAATACACCCTTTTAGGAGAATAAGAAACAATAGATATAATTCGTTTTTTTATTAAGCATTAAAAAAAGCAAATAGTCTTAATGGATATAATAAAGAGGAGCAGGGATTTTGAACTTTTATTGCAGATGTGATAAAAAATAAAGTTTTTTAAAATAAAATCAGCCTAAAATATATAATGCAATAATAAATAAATGTAAATTGTACACTTTTAATATTGGATAATTTTACATTAATTCCTCAAAATGAAAAATAAAGTTTTGTGTTGCCTGTTCGTTTTATTAACAGGATCAGGAGCTATGGCTCAAATGCAATTGTTTAGACTTAATGAAGATTAGAAAGAAAAGCAGGAATTGTTAAAACAGCAGGAAATTGAGGCAATGGCATTAGAATACAGAACAATAGATAAAATAAATTGCGGAAACAGCAACCGGAAGCAGACCATTTATACAAAGGCGAAAAAAGTAATTCAGGTTATGATGATGGGAAGTTCTGGCGAAATACGCGCTCGTATATTTCTTATCAGATGCTAAACAAAAACAAAGCTGGGCAATTTTTATATATAAGCACTTTAGAAGACTGAAAGCAGATAAACTGGAAGTTGTAAACATTAAAATTTTATCAAAAGACGGCAATGAGACTCCAAAATTTTATCAGCTGCGTATTCTTAAGAATTAAAAGCGGGGAAAAATGCAATAATACATAAGAACTCTAAAATAAGAAAATCAGAATGAAAATCAGAAAAGTTTTTTTATGCTATTGTCCTGATTACTTTGAATTTTGCAACAAGCCTTGTCCAAAAAAGCCAAGCCCAAAATCCTGTCTTATTTGCAGATGTGTCAGATATGTCAATAATTAGGGGTAATAACAATAAAACAAATTAAGAATGATAAGTAAATTAACGATAATGAACGGAAAAATAATAATTTAAGTATAAGTTACAAGCGTAATATGAATACCGATTATTTACCTGAAATTGCTAACTGATTGCAAATATTGCAATCCTATTAACCACTACCTATTATGAATTTCAAATATGTTATCTGCCTGTTTTTAATCAGTTTTTTTAAACTAAATGCACAATCTATTGTAAAAAGCCCTGACGGAAAACTTAATGTTTCTGTTTTTGTAGAAAACGGCATTCCTGTTTACAGTGTTATCTACAATGAAAAAACTTTTTTAGAAAAATCGCCTCTTGGCCTAAAAACAAACGTTGGAGATTTTAGTTCCGGATTACGTTTGGAAGCCAATGTAAATCAAAATAAAATTGATGAGACGTATCAATTGCGAAATATCAAGCAAAGCAATGTTCATTATACCGCTAGCGAAGCCATTTTTTCGTTTACAAAAGAAGGAAAGGCAGCTATCGATGTGATATTTAGGGTAAGCAATAACAATTTGGCTTTTAAATATAAAGTATATCCTCAAAAAGAGATCCGTTCCTGTGTGGTTCAGGAAGAGGCTTCGGGCTTTCTTTTGCCCACAGGGGCAACAACCTTTCTTTGTCCGCAAAGTAAACCAATGACCGGATATGCCCGTACTGCGCCAAGCTATGAAACGTCATACACACTCGATGATACGACCGGTAAAAATGGTCTGGGCAGTGGGTATTCATTTCCATGTCTTTTTAAAGTAAAAAATAATGGATGGGTTTTAATTTCTGAAACAGGAGTAGACAGCGGTTATTGTGCCAGTAAATTAATAGGTCATGAAAATGGATTATATACAATTGGATTTCCGGCAGAAGGTGAAAATAACGGAAATGGCACGACTGCACCAGGAATACCGCTTACGGGCGAAACGCCATGGCGTACTATTACAGTTGGAGAAACATTGGCATCAATTGTAGAAACTACGATTCCTTTTGATCTGGTTAAACCAAAATACGAAGCTTCCAAAGAATATCAATACACAAAAGGTACCTGGAGCTGGATCATGAAAATGGACAGTAATACTACTTTTCCTGTACAAAAACAGTACATCGACTTTAGTGCTGCAATGGGATATGAAACCATTCTGATTGATGCACTTTGGGATACTCAAATAGGCCGTGATAAAATAGCAGAATTAGCAAAATATGGAGCAGAAAAGGGAGTAGGGCTGTATCTGTGGTACAACTCAAATGGGTATTGGAACGATGCTCCGCAAGGCCCAAGAGGATTAATGGATAATATGGCCATTCGTCGTAAAGAAATGGCATGGATGAAAAGTATAGGAATAAAAGGAATTAAAGTAGATTTCTTTGGAGGGGACAAACAGGTAACGATGAAATTATACGAAGATATTTTGGCAGATGCTAATGATTTTGGGATAATGGTTATTTTTCATGGATGCACTTTACCGCGTGGCTGGGAACGCATGTACCCAAATTTTGCAGCCAGTGAAGCCGTTTTAGCGAGCGAAAATTTACATTTTGGACAGGAAAGCTGTAATAACGAGGCAATGAATGCTACTATACATCCTTTTATCAGAAACACAGTTGGAAGTATGGATTTTGGAGGAAGTGCTTTAAATAAATTTTACAACAGTGATAATACCCCAAATAAAGGATCGAAAAGAATGACTTCAGATGTATTTGCATTGGCAACAGCAGTATTATTTCAGAGTGGGGTACAGCATTTTGCCTTAGCACCCAATAACCTGAATGATGCACCTGATTGGGCAGTAAACTTTATGAAAGAAGTACCCACAACCTGGGATGAGGTTCGCTTTTTAGATGGCTATCCGGGTAAATATGTACTATTGGCGCGCCGTAAAGGAATCAAGTGGTATATTGCAGGAGTTAATGCTGAAAATAAAACACTTAAAACAAAAATAAAATTAGAAATGCTGACTTCTGGCACAGTATTAAGATGTTTTAGTGATGATGAGCAGTTAAACGGAAAAGCAGGTACAGTAACCATAAAAAAAGACCGCGAAGTTGAAATAAAAATACCTCACAATGGGGCAATACTTATGACAAATTAAGTCACTGAAATTGTAGATTATCTAAAAGTCGAGTAATTCGAATAGCTTTATTTAATTGTGACCTAAAGACAAACAGGGTTAGCTTTATTAGAAAACCTTACAAGGCAACTGCATGAATTGTTCCTGGAAACATTTTATAAGATACACTTAAGTGATTAAATGAGTTAAGGAATAATTTTAAGATACCATTTTTGGGAATTAATCTTTATAAATTTAATGTCACTTTTGTTAAATTCAATGAAAGGCTTGTCGATTTTCAGCCCAATACTTTTATTTCGGCTACTTCATTTTCTGCATCTGTTTTCTTCTTTTGAAATGTGATAATTACATCAAAACCACTTTTTACCAATCGTAAAGCAGATTCTTTACCCGGTCAACGGCCACCGCATGCTCATAAGACTATTTTATTTGAATTGTTTATCATTTTTTTTATTTATCTATATTAATTTGACCATATTTTCCATCATAAAAATCTCGATACGCCTGAACTATTTCTTGCTTACTATTCATTACAAATGGACCTTCTGCAACAATAGCTTCTGTATATTCTTCCCCACCAAATAATAAGACATCAAGAGCGATTTGAGAAGTGTTTTTTATTTCGATTTCTTCTGCTTTTCTGCCAAATTCTATAAACTCTCCTGCTTGAAATTCGGCATCGTTAAGTATTGCATTTTGTGTGGTCAAAAAAGCAGCAGCTTCAATTTTATCAGTCAGGTTGATAGAAAAATGTTTTCCTGCTTCTAAATGAATATGGTATAAAAACTGCTCGGAATAATTAGGGATTTTAGAACTCAACTCTTCATAATTGCCTAAAATTACTTTTATCCAGCCAGCAGTATTAGGCAATACTTTTCTGGGTACTTCATCCGCTTGAATGGCGATATGGGCTGGACTCTCTGCTTTGTTTTTGGCAGGCAGATTGATCCAAAACTGAAAGCCTTGAATCATTTTACTATTCGTTTGAGAATCATAATTAAAATTTTCGTCGTGTACGATTCCATTTCCGGCTTTCATCCATTGCGTACCGCCCGAATATATTTTGCCAGTATGTCCTGCACTATCAAAGTGTTCCACTTCGCCCTGAAGAATATAGGTTAAGGTAGCAATGCCCCGATGTGGATGTGCACCCATACCGTTTGTATTGATGACTTCTTTGATGGTAGGTGCCACATAATCAAGAAACACAAAAGGACCTACTTTTCTGGCATAACGATTGGGTAAAATTCTATTGATAACTAAAGGACCAAGGTCTGTTATATTTCCTTTTGTCGAGAAACTGGTTTCCTTTTTCATAGGTTTAGGATTTATTTTTTGATTAACCTTGTTTGAACATCTATCGTTAATTTGAGTTGTCTTTTTAACGATTGCTTTTTGCTTGGATAAACTTTTTGTGAGTTACGATTTCATTATTTAAATTTTATCTTGGTAGTAATAGGATATTCCTAGAATTACTAAAAAAATAATAGGTGCAGTTGTCAAAGCTATTGGATCGACACTGGCTGTATGGGCAATAAAGGCTGAAATAAAGGTCAATGCAAATCCGAAATAAGCGAAGGATTTAATTTTAGCAGAAATCACTGGAAGTATTAATGCTAAAGTTCCTAAAACTTTGAAAACTCCAAGTTCAATTCTGAAATAATCAGGAAATCCTAAATGTACGAATGCTGCTTTCATATCAGCGTTAGTAAAATACCCAAATGCACTAAAAAGCATCATAACACTAATAATTCCTGTTGTTGTCCAATAAATGATTTTGTTCTTGTTCATTTTTTCTAATTTTTAAGGGTTGATTTTTGTTTATTTTAATACTGTAAAATTGCATCCTAATCAAGCCTTAAAGCGATGCGATATGATAAAAAAAACCGTTGACATTTGTCAATGGTTTCTATGGGTGTATTGTTAAAAAAGGAGTAGATGGAATTATTTTTTATCAAAACTACTACCAGTCATTGCTTTTTGAAAAGCTTGTGGATTCCAATATTCACGGTAGTTTATAATAAGTCCGTTGCGGAAAGTTACAAAAGTAGCATACTTCATTTCATACGGATTACCATTACCTATTACCACTCCAGATGCACTCCATTCTGCTATGGCAACATTTTCGTCATCAGTAGGATAAATTTTCAAGGTGGGAAGCGATTTTACATCAATGTAATTGGGGTAATTTTTCAGATATTCATAAATGGCGGCACGTCCTTCAAATTTTGCTTGCATACCTTCTGGTGCAAAAGGGAATTCGCATACTACATCTTTATCACAAAGTTCTGACCAGGCTTTCATATCTTTAGAAAGAAAGGTGTTTAAGCTGTTGCGAAGCAATTCTGTCGCCGGAATTTTTTTTGTTGTTTTTGCTTTTTTTGTTTGAGCCGATACGGTTGCTCCGAATACTACTAATAGGGCTAATGCTATTGTTTTTAAGTTTTTCATTTTTGATTCAATTTTAATGTTGTTTTTTTATCGTTTTGATAGAGCAAAGTTGCATCGTAAGCAAGTCTTAAAAAGATGCGATTTGATATAAAAAACCGTTAACATTTGTCAACGGTTTTGAATTTTAAAAAGGTGTTTTGACTTAAATATTCACTACAATTTTCCCAAATTGCTGGTTGGATTCTAAATAATTATGTGAAGCAACGATGTCATCAATATTAAAAACTTTATCGATAACTGGTTTTAATTTTCCTTCTGCTAACCCTTTATCAATAAAAGTGATGGCTTGTATTAAAACTTCCATATTTCCCATTACTTCAATAGCTGAATAGCCTCTAATAGTTGGTGTTTTCATTAAAACATCAAATGCTGGGAAACTGGCAGGTTCGTGACTTAATGCACCATAAACAAACACTTTTCCGTTTTCGGCAACAGCACTTAATAGATTACTGAATTTTGCTCCTACAACAGGGTCTAAAATTATATGTGCCCCTACATTTTCAGTGATTTTTAAAACTTCAGTTGCAATATCTTGTTCTGATGTTACGATTACGTGAGCTGCCCCTGCTTTTAATAAAGCCTCTTTTTTCTTTTGTGAAGTAGTCAAAGCAATAGCAATTCCTCCAACATAGTTTGTCATTTGAATGGCTGCCAATCCAGCACTGCTAGAGGCTGCGTTAACTACTACAAATTGCCCCGATTTCAATTGTCCAGAATGCACTACCATCCCAAACATTGTTAAATAACTTGTCCAAACAGATGCTGCTTCGTCAAAAGACAAATTAGATGGATATTTATGTATGGCATAGGCAGGCATATTGATATATTCGCCATAAGAAGCATAGTTGTGTAAAGAAAAACCGGGAACAACATTTACTAAATCCCCAACGGCAATATTTGTAACTTCAGATCCAACAGCTTCAACAATTCCAGCTGCTTCATAACCTAATTGAGCCGGGAAAATAGGATTTTCGATATACATTCCTTGACGATACATTGCATCAGCTCTGTTTATACCAATTGACTTCACTTGAATTCGTACTTCTTGAGCACCTGGAAAGGCTACTTCAACTTGTTCTACTTTTAATACTTCTGGAGCTCCAGCTTCGTGGAAAACAACCGTTTTAGACATTTTTGATAAATCACTCATTGTTTTATTTTTTAAAATTATTATTCATTTTGATAGGGCAAAGTTGCATCAAAGGCAAGCCTTGCAACAATGAGATATGATAAAAAAAATCGTTGACATTTGTCAACGGTTTCAATAAATAAAACTAAAATGGAGCTTATTTAGTTGCTTGTTTCTATTTGAGCTTGACACTTTTGTTGTAATTGTTTATAATCAAATGAGCCTTAGAGAAAGATAAAACAAGCCTTACAGCAAAGACATTTGAAAATATAAATTCTATTTTTGCAGGTGTATCAACACAACAATACAATTATGAACGTGCAACAAGACGATAAATTAAAAACCTTGGGCTATTCAGGAATATTCTTGTCTTGCTATAGTGATTATAGCGAAAAGTGTATTCACGCTACGCCCGAACACGTTTTGGTTTATTTGTATTCTGGCGAACAAGTGATTGAAGACAGAAACAAAAAAATAAAATTGCAGGCAGGAGATTGTGCGTTTATTAGAAGAGATCATCGCTTGAAAATGTACAAAAACAGTAAAGGCGAAGATTTGTATAAAGGCATTTCGTTGACATTCAAGCGTAGTGTATTGCGAGATTTTTACAGGAAAATGACTAAATCTGAAATCCCTACGGCTGTAAAAATTTCCGACAATACGGTATTCAAGTTAGCTCAAAGTCCTGCGATAGAAAGTTTATTTCAATCGCTTACGCCTTATTTTGATAGTAATATAAAACCAACAGAAGCTGTAATAAATTTAAAATTATTAGAAGGCATTTATGCTTTACTAAACAGTAACGAAGAACTTTACCCTATACTTTTTGACTTTGCCGAACCTTGGAAAATTGACCTTTTGGATTTTCTCAACAGTAATTATGCAGAAGAACTTTCGATGGGGCAAATTGCCTCTTTTACAGGAAGAAGTTTGGCCACTTTCAAAAGAGATTTCAAAAAAATAAGCAGTCTCACACCACAAAAATGGCTGATAAAAAAACGCCTGGAAATGGCTTACATCAAACTACAAGAAGAAAACAAAAAAGTACAAGACGTTTATATGGAAGTTGGATTTAAAAATCCTTCTCATTTTTCGACAGCTTTCAAAAAACAATATGGAATTTCTCCGACAGAAATTTGAAATTGAGCTTGTCAGAAAGATTCTTTGAGCCTCGTAACAAAGCCGTTACGGGGCTTTGTTTTTAAATTTGCATTGGAAAATTAATGGAAAATGCAAACAACAACAGTATTCGAACGATTAAAAAACGGAGAAATCATTTTGCCAACCGACTCTGGCGCCCATAAAATGCGTGAAGCTTCTTTTGCCACGAAGAAATTGTTGGTTGAAATGAATAATTCATCAAACCCTGATGAAATTAGAGATTTTTTAAGCCAAATTACGGATACTGAAATTGACGTGAGCGTAACCGTATTGACACCATTGTATATCAATTACGGAAAACATACTAAAATTGGTAAAAATGTATTCATCAATTTTGATTGTGTCTTTCTGGATTTGGGCGGAATTACCATTGAAGATAACGTGTTAATAGCACCAAAAGTAAGTCTTTTAACAGAAGGGCATCCAACGACAATCGAAAACCGACATTCTTTAATTCCGAAACCAATTCACATTAAAAAAAATGCCTGGATTGGTGCCAATGCAACCATCTTGCAAGGTGTTACCATTGGCGAAAATGCTGTTGTGGCATCGGGTTCAGTGGTTTCAAAGGATGTTCCTCACAACACTATTGTAGGCGGAGTTCCTGCAAAATTTTTAAAAACAATTTAATTTAATAAAAATGAAAAAAAAATTGGCTATCGCAATACTGTTTTTGGTAACAGGACAAGTATCTGCACAAAACGTAAAATTAAATTCAGAAAAAATGAATACATCAAAAGAACATTACACTTTTCAATTAAGTGATAAAGTAAGCCGTCAAAAAATATCATTCAAAAACCGTTATGGTATCACGCTTTCAGGCGATTTGTATCTTCCAAAAAATGCAGGAAACCAAAAATTGGCGGCTTTGGCAATCAGCGGGCCTTTTGGTGCCGTAAAAGAACAATCTTCAGGATTATACGCCAACCAAATGGCAGAACGTGGTTTTGTAGTGGTAGCATTTGACCCATCTTACACAGGTGAAAGCAGTGGCGAACCAAGAAATCTGGCTTCACCAGAAATCAATACCGAAGATTTTAGTGCTGCTGTAGATTTTTTAGGAATTCAAAAAAATGTGGATAGAAATAAAATAGGCATCATCGGAATCTGTGGTTTTGGCGGTTTTGCATTAAACGCAACTGCGGTTGACAAACGTATAAAAGCCGTTGCTACTGCTGCTATGTATGATATGACCCGAGTAATGTCTAAAGGATATAATGATTCCGTAACTTTGGAACAACGCACAAAAATGCTCGAACAATTAGGTGAGCAACGTTGGAAAGATGCAGAAAATAGTACATTTGCTTACGGACCAGAGGGCAATAAAGCGTTAACAGAAGATGCACCACAATTTTTAAAAAATTATTACGACTATTATCGAACCAAAAGAGGTTATCACGAACGTTCGGTAAATTCAGGAAACGCTTGGACTGCAACTACACCTTTAGCGTTTATGAATATGCCCATCTTAACCTACATCAAAGAAATTTCGCCTAGACCCGTTTTAATTGTTGTAGGCGAAAAAGCACATTCAAGATATTTTAGCGAAACAGCCTATGAAAATGCAGCAGAACCAAAAGAACTAATGATTATTCCAAACGCTGTTCACATAGATTTGTATGATAAAGTGGATGTAATTCCTTTTACAAAATTGGAGGTTTTCTTTAAAGAGAATTTAAAATAGAAGTTAAATCACAAAAAACCGTTGACAATTCATCAACGGTTTTCTTATCATTTTAAAACTATTTTATGGCTTGTTTTCTAATTCGGCTCAGGGTTTCTTTGGTTATGCCTAAAAAAGAAGCGATAAGGTGTTGCGGAAACCGTTGAATAAATTGAGGATGATTTTTAGCAAATTCTTCATAGCGTTTTTCGGCTGTATTGCTAATAGTCGAATTTAATCTTCGTTGGTTGGCAATGGCATTTCGTTCGTCCATTAACCGTATCATTTCGGTCATCGAAGGAATTTTTGCCATTAGATCCAGCATATCTGCTCTGGTTACAAGAAGTACATCAGTATCTTCCCAAGCATCAATATTATAAATAGAAGGGGTAAGCATTGTAGAGCTTTCACGGTCGTTTGCCCAATAATTTTCTATGTATAATTGTACAATATGTTCTACTCCTTTGTCGTCTACGCTGTATTGTCGCATCGCTCCTTTTACAATAAAACCCGCATATTTGCATACATCGCCTTCTTGCAAAAAATATTGTTTTTTTCGGAATTTTTTGGGCTGAAACGTCGCTACAATTAGGCTTTCTTCTTCTTTAGTTAGAGGTGAAGAAGCGTATTGGTTGATGTAGGATATAAGATTTTGATGCATTTATTTTTGATTAAATTAAAAAGAGCAAGCTAAAAAACAACCAATTTACTGTTTGTTATTCGTATTAAAGACCATGCAAGATACAAAAAAATGATTTTTATTTCATTGCATCATTTACCGGCTGGCTATCTACAAACTGTTCGAAACTGATAATTTTGCTATCTTTTAATTTCCAAACGTGAGCTACTCTGGCGGTGAATGATTTGCCTGTTATTTTATAGGTTCCTGTGTAAGTTCCGTAAGCCACTACTTTATCATCGCTAGCAACATAATCTTCCGGAGTAAATTTGTAATCGATCCATTCACTTCCTAAACGGCTAAAAACATTTTTGATTACATTTTCTAAACCAATATAAGTTCCTGCATACGGAAAACCTTTGGCTTCGGTCCAACTGATATTGTCTGCTACGTATTTAGCCAAATTTTTACCGTTTTCTTCCGAAGTTTTGCCTTCGTAGGTGCTTTTTATAATGTCAAGATTTGTCATTGCTTTTTTATTTAAAGAACAGCCTGACAATGCCAAAAGCAAAGCCAAGCTGCATAGAATTGATTTTACCATTTCATTTCTCCTGTATTTACTTTTGCACCTATCATCAAAGCAGTGTCAAAAGTAAGTGTTGGATATTTTGCTTTCAAAGCTGCAATTAAAGTTTCAGAAGTTTTATTGGTTTTTAAAGTTTCTTCATAGAATTGAATGTAGCTTTTGGTATGATTTATAGCAGTAATATCAAACGGAGAATTGGAATTAGCGTGAGCCGGAATTACAATTTCAGGTTTCAAAGCCGATATTTTATCTAAAACCGTAATCCAGTTTTTGCGGGCTTCTGTAGTTTGAGCATCAGCCATCCAAAGATGAAAAGTGGTTCCGAAGACATTAATACCGCCAACAACTGCTTTGATCGAAGGAATCCAAACAAAAGTTCTTTTCGGGAATTCATCCAAACCAATAATTTCTAATTGCTGTCCTTCTAATTCGATACTGTTTCCTTTTAAAACTTGAGGTAAAATAACATTTGAAGTAATGTTTTTACCCAATCTTTCGCCCCAAACTTCTAATTTTTTTTGAGCTGTTGCTTTAATATGTTCAATGGTTGCAGGTGTTGCATAGGCTGTAACTTCTGGGAAATGTTTTTTGAATATTTCCAGTCCAAAATAGTAATCAGGATCTGCGTGAGAAACATAAATAGTGGTCAGTTTTTTGCCACTTGCTTTGATTTCTGAAGCTACTTTTTCGGCATCCGCCAAAGTAAATTGTGCGTCAATCAAAACAGCATCCGTTTTTCCGGATACCAGTACCGATGCTACACCAAAACTGTTTTCGGATGCATTATAAACCTGAAGTTTTAAATCTTTGTTTTCAATCGTTTTAAAACTTTGTGCCTGTGATTCCATATTAAATAAAATTAAGGTTGCTAAAAATACTGTTGAGATAATTGGTTTCATTCTTCAATTATTGAATTAGTTAAAAAAGAGTGTGTCAATTTGTTTTTGAATGGCTCCAAATGGGGCATAACCCTGTTCTAAAATATACAGATTACCCTCTTTTTCTGCCAAAAGGGTAGGGTAAGAACTGGTATATTTTTGTGCCAGAGCAAAGGTTTCTTGTGTTTCGTTTTTGATGGTTTCAGAATGAAATAGGTCTAAAAAATCTTTTTCATTCAATCCCAAATTTTTACAAATGCTCAAATACGTTTCGTCGTTATTAAAGTCTTTTCCGTGCAAATACCTTGCTTTTTGAACTTCAATAGCAAACGGAATAGCTTTTGAAATCCATAATTTCTTTACAGTAACGATAGCTCTTGATGGAATTTCGCTGTCTAAAATGATACTTTCATTTTCGATAAATTCAAAATAATCTTTTCCAAATTCAATTCCCGTAGTTTGCTGTACTTGAGGGTCGTGTTTTTTGATAAATTGTGCCATTGGTTTGGATTGTTTTCTGGTGTTTTCTCCAATCCACATTCCAGCAGGTAAAATCTCAAAAGTTAGTTTGTCTTTGTATTTATCGTATACTTTTTGGGTATTGCTACTGTTTCCATAGCACCAACCACAAAGAGGATCCATTACATAAATCAGTTTATTCATCGTTTTGTTTTATAATTTAATACGCTAGTTATTCAAGAAAGCATGGAAATAGTAATTGCTATATCTGCATGAATTTATCATTTAATGACTTACAAAACTAAAGTAAATTGGTTTACTTTTGTAATATAGTAACAAAAAGTAATGGTAACAATAAGGTAACAAAGTAACTTATGGAAGCAAATCAAAATGAAGAATCAGAGTGTACTTTAATCATTAGAGCCGCACACGATGCAATGGATGTACTGAATGGTAAATGGAAGATTCCAATTATTGCAGTACTTTGTTTCAGTAAAAAAAGATATTCCGATCTTTTAAAAGAAATTAAAGGAATATCAGGAAAAATGTTGAGCAAAGAACTAAAGGATATGGAATTGAATCAGCTTTTAAAAAGAACTGTTTTAGAAACGCAGCCAATAACCGTAGAATATGAACTTACCGAACACGGAATAAAATTAAAGGACTCAATTAAACAACTAGCTGTTTGGGGTACAGCATACAGAAAAGAAATTATTAAAGAGTAAAAACATTATTTTCATTCTATAATAATTTCTTTTAAAAATTATTATAATCAAATAGTTTTTATGTTTTATAGTAATGTTGTGTGTTATAAAAATGCTAATTGTTTGCCTAATAAGAAATCTAATAAGATTTTACAAGAGAGGATATAACAAGTAATGGAATTGTGGTTTTCGGTGCTTATTTAAGTTTTAATTTATTGTTTATGCAATAATACATCATCTAACGTTTATTAAATCGTATATTTGAAATAAATGATAAACAACTAATGGCAAATAAAGAAAATATACGGATTCTGCTCACTGACGACGATCAGGATGACAGAGACTTTTTTGCTGATGCAGTAGAGGATCTTCATTTGAATGTAACGGTTGAATTTTGTAAAAATGGACTTGAGCTTTTAAATTTTCTTTATGACAAAAATCGTATTATTCCGGATATCATTTTTTTAGATCTTAATATGCCTGTAATGTCAGGTTTTGAAACTTTGGAGCAAATTAGGGAAGACATTTTATTTAAGGAAATTCCTGTAATTGCTATTTATTCTACTTCATCATCTCAAGAAAGTATAAAGAATACTTTTGGCTCAGGTGCAAATGCCTATATCGTTAAACCCACTGATATTAACGAATTAAAGAAACTCATAAAAAAAGTTGTCGAAATGGATTGGAGAGAAAACCTGAAGCATTCAAAATTAGAATCTTTTATAATTACAGTTTAGGTTTCAAAGAAATCTTTAATTATACGACTTCATTTTAAGAAGATGCTTAACAACAAAATTAAAATTAGAAGCCATGCTCCACAAAAAAAACATCCTGCCCAAGGCTACGCGCCAGGACTTTCCAATTGTAGGTATTGGAGCTTCGGCAGGGGGGCTTGAGGCTTTTACCCAGTTTATTGATGCTATCCCAGAAGATTCCCGGATGGCATATGTTATTGTACAGCATTTACATCCATTGCATGACAGCATGCTTACTGAACTGCTTTCCCGTGTAGCAAAAATACCAATTAATGAAATTACAGATGACATTCATTTGGCTCCAAATACAATTTACGTTATTCCGGAAAACAAAATTTTGACTTCTTTTGATGGAGTCCTAAAGTTGAGTCCGCGTATCAAGGATACGAAAAATCAGGCTATAGACATCTTTTTTACTTCACTGGCAGAGGTTCATCTTAACTTAGCTTGTGGGGTGCTTCTCTCCGGAAATGGATCTGACGGAACAATTGGACTGGAGTCAATTAAAGAACACGGAGGTGTTACTTTTGCCCAGGATATGGATGCTTCTTATAATGAAATGCCTCAAAATGCAATTAATGCCGGAGTTGTTGATTATGTATTATCACCGGTGAAAATAGTAGCAAAATTAGTTGAAATTAGGAAAGCAAAAGGCACTACAGGTGAAGAGAATGTTCTAAAAGATGATGCCGTATTTCATGAAATTGTTAAACTTCTGCTTCATCACAGCGGAGTTGATTTTGCCTATTATAAACAAACTACCATACGCCGGCGTATTGCCAGAAGAATGGCCTTAGACAAAATATTGAGTCTTAAGGATTATCTTAAAGTTCTGCAGGGCGATAAATTGGCTTCTGAAGATTTATTTAACGATCTGCTCATTCCTGTAACGGAATTTTTCAGGGATGTTAAAATTTTCCAGTTAATGAGGGAAAAAGTTTTTCCATTACTGGCGGGCAATGTACCGGAAGGAAATGCAATACGCATTTGGATTGCAGGCTGCTCTACAGGTGAAGAGGCGTATACCCTGGCCATTGCACTTCATGAATTTTTAGGAGAAAACCTGCAGGGAAAGGAAATTCAGATTTTTGCTTCGGATATTTCAGAAGTTGCTATTGCTAAGGCAAGAGCTGGATTTTATAGAAAATCTCAAATGCGAAATGTATCTGAAGCCATCCTCTCCAAATATTTTACATCCAATGCAAATGGGTATACCATTAAAAGACAAATTAGGGACTTATGCGTTTTTGCGGTCCATAATTTCCTTACAGATCCTCCATTTGCCAGAATGGATCTGATTACCTGCCGCAATGTGTTTATATACATGGATACATTTTTACAAAAAAAATCTTTAAGTACTTTTCATTATGCCTTAAAAGAAAACGGGTTTCTACTTCTTGGAAAATCAGAGACTGCCGTTCCTGGGGGAGAACTTTTTCAGTCTTTTGATAAATCTGGAAAAATATATACCCGAAAAGAGGTTTCCGGGAGAGTAACAAATTCACGCTGGGGTACTGCAGATAAATCAAAAAGTTTTAAATCAGACCTTCCAAAAAAAGAAATTATAAAAGAGGATTTTAGAAAAAGTGCAGAATCGATATTGCTTTCGAATTATATACCAGCAAGTGTCATTGTAAATGAACATCTGGATATTGTTCATATCAATAAGGATATTGCAGAATTTATTAAATTTTCGCAGGGAAAACCCACATTTAATTTGCTTAAAATGGTTCGGAACGGATTAGCTTTTGAGCTTCGTAATGCCCTGCACAAAGCAAAAGAAACGGGAGAGCTTATAAAAAAAGAAGGAATTCAGATAAAAAAGAAAGGAATTGTAAGTGAAATTATAATTGAAGTACAGCCTCTGCCGGACACTTCGGAGTCTTATTTTTTAGTGCTGTTTCACAAAATCAGCAGTACTAAGGCACTGTCATCAAGTGAATTTACAGCTGAAGAAATGCGGGATGATGTCAATTTAAAGAGGATTGCACAACTTGAAAAAGAATTGGATAGAATACATGATGATGTAAATGCCATTAGTGAAGAGCAGGAAGCCTCTAATGAGGAGTTGCAGAGTGCCAATGAAGAATTATTGAGCGGAAGCGAGGAATTGCAAAGTTTGAATGAAGAGCTGGAAACTTCTAAAGAGGAGCTGCAATCCACTAATGAAGAGCTATCGCAGATTAATCAGGAACTTTTAAACAAGCAGCTGGAAATCAATATTTCAAAAAATTATACAGAGGCCATTGTTGCTACCCTTAGGGAGCCTATCGTAGTTCTGGATAACAAGCTGATTATAAAAAACATTAACAGGGCATTCTCTAAAAAATATAACATCACCAAAGAAGAGGCGGCAGACAGACCAATATATGAAATCCAGAATCATCTGTTTGACAATATTCAGATGCGTGTCATGCTTGAAAAGGTACTTCAGCAAAAAACACAGCTTGATGATTATGAGATGTCAGTAAATCTTTTGCCTTACGGGGAAAGTATCATGTTGCTAAACGCCAGGCAGGTCACTTACGAAACCAGTAACAAACAATTAATCCTGCTGGCTATTGAGGATATTACAGAGCGCAGAAACATTGAAAAGAGATTGAAGACATTAACTGAAGGCTTAGAAGTTAAAATTCAGGAGCGAACTCTAGATCTGCTCACAGCCAATAAAGAACTGGAGGACTCGGTTAAAAACCTGCATACTGCCAATGGTCAATTGCAGGAATATGCTTATGTAGCTAGTCATGACCTGCAGGAACCGTTGCGTAAAATACTGATGTTTATCAGCAGACTTTTAGGAATGGAAGAAAAAATTTCTGATCCTGCTCTTTTACTACTGGAAAAAATAAGCCAATCATCTATTAGGATGAATACACTTATTAAGGATTTACTGGCCTATTCATACCTTGATAATCCCGACAGGCAATTTATAGCGACTGATTTGAATACCGTTGTCGAAAATATTTTAATTGATTTCGAGCTGTTGATTCAGGATCGTAATTTTAAAATAAAAGTAGGGCACTTACCCGTTATCAATGCAATTCCACTGCAAATGAATCAGCTTTTTTATAATTTAATCAGCAACGCCATTAAGTTTTATAAAAATGATGGTTCCCTTTCTAAAATAGAAATAAGTTCTAAAAAACTTACTACAAAACAAGTTAAAACGTATAACGATCTGGATCCAGGTTTAGCATATTGCGAAATCATTATTAAAGATAACGGCATAGGTTTTAATCAGCAATATGAAAATAAGATTTTTACTATTTTTCAAAGGCTTCACAATAATGAAGTATATATAGGCACAGGAATTGGACTGTCGATAGGAAAAAAAATTGTAGAGAATCATAAGGGAATTATTTTTTCAAAAGCCCAAGAAAATATTGGGGCAGAATTTCATATCATATTACCAATTTAACTCTGTTTGACTGATCACAGGAATAATTACAATAAACCGTTAAACCCAGTAGCGTGATGAAAAAAGCAGCTAAAAAAAACACATCGTAGACTTCTCTCATTTTGAGGAATTACAGTTATGATTGGGGTGGTGTATTATGTTTTATGTGAAATTGTTACGATGGAAACCCTTCGTGTTCATGACCGCTAAGAAAAGGGAATCATGGCTTTGCAGAATGGCCAATTATAAAGACATAAATGGTATAAAAATTCCTTTTTCAGCAGAAACAGTCTGGAAATTGAAAAGAAGAGATTTCAGTTATGCAAAGTTGAGCGTGACAGCAATAAAATAGAACCCAAACGTTCCTAAAAAGGATATTATAGTTCAATAATTACAGAATATCACAAATCAATGTTCAAACATCAGGGAAACAAAAGAAACTTAAGGCACAACCTAAAAATAGCCTCTTTATTATCGTTTGTGGCCGGACTGGTCAATGTTGCAGGTTTTCTGGCAGTTCAAAAACTGACGACCAATGTTACAGGACATTTTGCTTTTTTTGTAGATGAGATTTTCAAACTCAATTTTAAACAGGGATTTATATACTTTTTATATATTTTTTTCTTTTTCCTTGGGTCTTTTTTCTCCAGTCTGCTCGTAGAGTTTCTTTTGCGAAGAAATGAAAAATACAGTTATGTCATTCCAACAGCGATTGAAAGCTTAATTTTACTTGGGATTGCTGTCTTTGGAGAGCATTTAGTAACTCAAAACCCCAACTTTATAGCCTATACCTTATTGTTTGCCATGGGGCTGCAGAATTCATTGGTAACAAAAATTTCCAACGCCACAGTAAGAACAACACACTTAACAGGGCTTTTTACAGATCTTGGAATCGAATTGTCGCAACTGTTTTTTTATCAGGAGGAACTCTTTCGAAAAAAACTCTTTGTATCAATAAAATTACGAATGACCATTATCAGTTTTTTCTTTTTTGGCGGCATTATTGGCGGTATTTTTTATTCGAATATGGGATTACACGTTTTACTCATTGGCGTTGTGGCTTTGCTTGTGGGGCTCTTATATGACAGAATCAGGTTTAATGCTGTTTTACTTGAAAGGAAGTACAGACATTTGATACCATTTAAAGTCAAATAATTTTAGGATGAACTACAGGTTTAATGGTTCCAATTAAAAACCCGTATGGTTTTAAGGAAGGTATATGATCGCAGACAATCTTGAGCAGTGCCGTAAGGGGAATAGCCAAAACAAGTCCGGGTATTTCCCAGAGCAATTCTCCCATTACCAAAGCAATAATGGTAAAGAGAGGATTTATTTTAACTTGCGGTCCCATAATCAAAGGTTCAAAGAACCATGTCTGAACAAGTTGTATGATGCCATAACTCAGTACAATTCCGGCAAGCATTAGCGGATGTGCACCATTAATAGCCGCAAAAATAACGGTCAGAACAGTTCCTGTAATATTACCTATATAGGGAATGATTTCAAGCATACCACATAATATCGCAAAGAAAATCGCATTTTTAATTCCTATGATGCTAAAGGCAATGCCATACATAATCCAAAGCAGACCAATCATCTTGGAGAGTCCTATTAAATATTGATAGGAAATATGTGCAGCACTATACAGTATATTTTTTATTTCTGATTTTTGCGCTGCGGGTGTAATTTTCAATAGAAAAGTTTTGATATGATCTCGGTATAGAAGTAAAAAAACAAAGTAGGCCATCACCAGAATAAAGGTCGTGAAACAATAAGCGACAGACCCAAAAATTGTCTGCAGTATATAAGAGTAGGACGGCTGTTCATTTTTAAGGATTTCAAATTGCTCGTCAATAGAAATGTTTAGATGATTAAAAATGTATTTCTGCAGATGAGTTCCCGATTCAATTGCTTTTTGCTTGATAAAAGCTAAATCGGTTAAAAGTTCCGAAATTTTTAAGCCTAAAACAGCAATCAGAATAAAAATTATCGACAAAAAGGTTAAAAGGCAAAAGAATATGGAAATATTTCTTGTTATTTTTTTACTTTCCATCCATTTGCACAAAGGCAAAAATAAGGTGGCTAAAATACCGCCAATGCAAAGAGGCATCAGAAGATCTTTAGCAAAATAGAGTCCTGTAAAAATTAAAAATAGTACAAGCAGTTTTTTTATAATTGAAGTGAGTGATAGCGTCATGGTTTAAATTCATTAAAATTTCGTTTCCATACTTTTACTAATTCAAACCAGATAACAGCCAGAAAACCAACTCCAATTGCCATACATAGCTGAGGCCCACTAAGAGGTTCGAAGGCAAAGAATGCGGCAAAAGGTTTGATGTATAGTAACATTCCTGTAATAAAAATGGTAACTCCTATTATTAAAGGAACCAGATTATTTTTGTAGCGCAAAGTGGTAAAAATGGAATAATAAAAAGAGCGGTTCATTAATGTTAAAAAGATATTAGCCGTTACCAATACTACAAAAACCATAGTTCGGGTATGCTGTTCGCTATAATCGTTATAAATAGAGTATTGATAAGTTAATAATGTACCGATAGTGATTACCAATCCCTGAATAATACTGGTGGAGAGTTCTTTCCAATTGAAAAATGTTGAAGTAAAAGGTCTTGGCTGCTGTGCCATTGTATTTTTTTCCATTGGTTCATTCTCATACACAATAGAGCAGGTGGGCCCCATCACTAATTCTAAAAAGATGATATGAATAGGAGAAAATATATTAGGATATCTCCAGCCCAATGCCAGTGGAATAAAAACCGTAAATATGATGGGAATATGTATCGAAATAATAAACTGGATTGATTTTTTGATGTTGGCATAAATCTTCCTGCCCATGGCTATGGCATGCACCATTTTCGAGAGATCATCATTGACCAAAATTAGAGAAGCTGCCTGTTTGGCAATTTCTGTTCCTTTTTTACCCATTGCAATTCCGATATGAGCAGCTTTTAGCGCTGGTCCATCATTTACACCATCACCGGTCATGGCCACAATTTCCTTATTTGATTTCAGGGCATCAATTATTTTGAGTTTAGCCTCAGGAAACATTCGGGTAAATAAAGTAGTATCCCTTACGCATTTTTTGAGTTCTTTATGGTTAAGTTGCATCAGCTCATCACCGGAGATGCTTTTTTCGTATCCCTTAAAATTGATCTCCTTTGCGATGGATGAAGTAGTCAGGGCATTATCTCCAGTGATGATCTTTACGTCTATTCCGGCTTTATAAAAATGCTGCAGAACGAGTTTGATATTTTTTTTTGGAGGATCATAAAAGGCCAATAGTCCAATAAATTCGAATTTAAATTCCTGTTGTATTTTGGGGTAATTTCCAGAGGAGTGATGAGTTTCTCCTACTGCCAGAACACGGTAACCTTCCTGTGATAATTCCTGAATTGCTTTTAGAATTATTTTTTTCTGATCGGCAGTAAGTGCAGATATTTCTATTAAGGCTTCTGCGCCTCCCTTAGCGGCAATGATTCTTTTACCTGATTTATTTTCAAAAACATGCGTCATCATGGGAGGTTTTCCTGATAAAGGATACTCATGTACCAGTTTGAAATCAGGTCTCTGGTCTTTTTCAATGACTTGTGTATAGGTATCATGAAGGGCAATTTCCATTGGGTCAAAAGCAATGGGTTCACTTGCCCACATCGACAGGGTAATTAATTTTTTTTCATCCTCAGAAAGCTGATCTTTCAAATCGGTAATTTTCTCTGATTTTAAAGAAAAAATTTTAGCCAGACTCATTTTGTTTTCGGTAATAGTACCTGTCTTGTCAATACAAATGACGGTAGCACTTCCTAATGTTTCAACAGTTTTCATTTGTTTGACAATAATCCCTTCTTTCATCATCCGCCAGGCACCAATTGCCATGAAGGTTGTAAAAGCAATAGGGATTTCTTCAGGAAGAATACTCATGGCCAGGGTTAGGGCTTTTAGCAGACTGTCAAATATCTTAAAGGAATGAAAATAGTTGATTCCCCATACAATTAAAAAAACGATGGCTCCGGCAATGGCCATTTTCTTTACAAAATTGCCAATTTGAATCTCTAAAGGTGTTTTTTCTTCTTTTATCCGCTCAAGGCTTTTGCCTATTTTACCCAGTTTGGTTTCGCTGCCAATAGCAGTTACTGTTGCAATAGCCAATCCGCCAACAACCGTGGTACCTTGATAAATTATATTGTCTTTAGCTTCTTTGTCTTTATTGACTGCCATGGATTCTCCTGTAAGAATTGATTCGTTTACCGAAAAATCATTGGAATGTATAATGATTGCATCGGCAGCAATTAATACGCCTTCTTCGATCAGAAGACTGTCTCCAATAACGATTTCTTCAGTTTTTATTTCTATAGCATTGCCATCTCTAATGACTTTGCATTTGGGTTTGGTAAAATCTTTTAACTGCTCAAGGGCATTCCGGCTTCTTGCATTCTGGTAAGACGAAATAGCAGCAATCAAAACGATTGCTGAAGCTAAAAAGAAACCATCAGCCGTTTTTCCACTAATGAAATATATACTAGAGGCTATAAGCAGCAGAATCATCATGGGTTCCTTTATCATTCGGATCATCGCAGCGGTGTAGCGGTTCGTTTTTTTATAAGAAGATACGTTTTGACCGTATTTTTTCCTTGCAGCCAGTACTTGGGCAGCTGTTAAACCATCGGTATTGAATTTGTTTGTAGTCATTTGTAAGTTGCCTTTTTTTGGGTTACTTTCTGAAAACAAGAATAGGTGTACTGGTGTCATAACCAAACTCTTTGGTTTTACTGGACAGAAAATGACGTTCATACCAGTCCCGGTTCTGGTTGGTAAACATTACGAGGATTGAGGGTCTTATCGTTCTGATATCCAATTCTAAGTGGTTCAGCAAAGAATATTCGATATTTAATTTTTTAAAATTGAAAGAGACTTTATCCGACTGGTTGTTTTGGGCTATTTTATTAAAATCTTCCTTGAAACTACCCTGATCTAATAATGCATCGTAATGATATACTGCAACAGCTGCCGTAAACAAAGCTGCAAATTTTTTAACAAAAGGGAGCTCGATACCTAGTTTTGTAAGATCTGAGGCATATAATAAAAGATTGATCGGTTTCATGCGATACGTGTAGGGTACTACTATAATTGGAGTAGGAGAAGTGGTAATTAATTTTGAAGCGGTAGTACCTATCAATTGATTGAAAATCCCCGGACCAGATGTATTGATGCAAATATAATCAGCATTCCATTTTTGTGCATAAGCGATAATGGCCTTATCGACGTGAGTATGGTTCTCTGTTACAAATTCTGCCTTTCCAACTTCTTTTTTGGTTGTTTTGTAAATGGATAGTATGAATTTTTTAAGTTTATAGTCCTGCGTGGTTTTTTTATAATAATTGTCAATATTATCTTTAAGTTGTTTTGTATTTACGCTATAGAATAGGAGTTCACAGGGAGTCTGAGAAGCAAATTGAATTGCAAATCGTATTGCTGCCCTTGAGATACTTGAGAAGTCAGTAGTAACGAGTAATTTTTTCATGGTAATTTATTTTTAAAACTGCAATAATTATTTTGGCTTATTCAGAAGTACTTAATTCAGAAAGTTCAACAAAGAGTTCTTTTTGTTTCTCGGTAAGGTTAACAGGTGTTTTAAGAATATAAGTGATGTATAAATCTCCAAAATGATCTTCATTTTTATAAACAGGAAAACCTTTCCCTTTTAATTTTACCCTTGTTCCTGTTTGTGTTCCTGCAGGTACATTGAGTTTTACTTTTGTATCGAAGGTATTGATAGTAATTTCGCCTCCCAGAACAGCGGTAAAAACATCTAATTCGGTATTGCTGTACAAATTGTTGCCTTCACGCTTAAAATCAGCATTATCAGTTATGGAAAAAGTTAGGAATAAATCACCATTTGGTCCTGCATTAATACCACTGCTGCCATGTCCTGGAATTTTTATGGTCTGTCCATTCTCAACTCCGGCGGGAATGGTAATTCGGATATTTTTATGATTAACAGTGATGATCTGCTTATGGGTAGAAAATGCCTCTTTTAAGGTTAGCTGAAATTGTGCATTCAGATCTTCTCCCTTAAATTTAGACGTGCTTCTTCGCTGCGAATTGCCACTGCCGTACATCGATTGAAAGAACTGCGAAAAATTTTCTTCGGAATTACCATCCTGATACTGTCTTGCGGAACTTTGCCGATCATTTGGATTGTAACCTGATTTTTCAAACTCCTGGGCTTGTTTCCAGTTTTTTCCGTATGTATCATATTTTTTACGGTTTTCCTCATTGCCCAGCACTTCATTGGCTTCGTTGATTTCTTTGAATTTCTTTTCAGCCTGCCTGTCATTCGGATTCAGATCAGGATGGTATTTTCTGGCCAGTTTCCGGTAGGCTTTCTTAATTTCGGCTTTGCTTGCCGTTTTGGGTATCTCGAGAACTTTATAATAATCTATAAATTCCATTACAGTAGTTTTAGGTTATTATTTTTTTTCTATTTGAGTTTCATCTCATTGACCTGCAGATTTATCTTTCTCCATTTTGTTTTATCCAGATAAAGTGTATCTACATCTATTGTCCACTCCATAAAAGGTGCCAGATGGTAGATACCTATAATTCGTTTTTTGTATCCAAATGCAAATCGGTCTCCACGCAATTGATAATTGATTGTTTTGCCTTTATTTTGAATATTTCTGTAAAGTATGGTTTGTGTTTTCCAGTCTCCGCCCCATGTAAAAAAAGCTTTAAGCCCGCATAGGATGCCAATGATTAGGAAAACAGCAATGATCGACCAATTGCTTTGTAATTTTTTAAAAAACTGTCCAATCAGAATTACCATTAAAGATACAGAAAAAAAAAGAAAGAAAAAATGCACCCTGTAATCATTAATATGAAACTGGGTGTATCGGTTCAGTAGAATTATACTTGCCGAGATTACAAAAATGATCGTAATGGATGGATTCAGTTTTTTCATCTTTGGTGAAGTTATCATTTATGAATATCATTTACTTTGCATATAAAATCTGTTGTTGCAGAATCTGAGGCGATTCCGTAACCGTCCACAAGGGTTCCTTTTTCTTTATCATGGGTCTCAATAGCATACATGATAGAGCTGTCCTCAGGATTGGATTCTCCCTCAAAACGATAGAAATGGACTATTTTTATTTGATCCGGCATATAATGATTATCTGTTTTAAGCGAAACCATGGTTTTTCCATTAATTTCAAATTGGGATGTAAATCCCAGATTTTCAATTTCGGCCAGTACGGTGACCAGACTATCCATATTTACTTTTTCCATAATTCATATTTTTTTTTGCCAGGGAATGTTTCAGGGCTATTGCTCAAGTTCTACATGTAAGTTGTTTTTGACCTCCAGTACACCAGGAGTTTTCCAGGCCAGACGGCTTGCTTCATTTTTTTGAAACCAGGATTCGACATTCCCTTTTAGCGTAACAGAATTGTCTATAACTTCGACTGTGATGGCTATATTTCCTATAATTTTGTTTCGCTCTATAGCATCTTCAATGTCTTTTTTATTGATCCGGTCTTTGGACAAAGAGATAATCATAATGTTATTGATGATCCCCTTGACACCTATGAGCACGCTTACTGCTTTTTTAGCCTCTTCTTTCTGGTAGTTCCATTCCAGAGAACCGGTAAGTGTTACCCAGCCATTTTCGACTTTTACCTGCACTCTGTTATGCGGAATATCCCAATGCCATTTGAAAGCGTTTATAATTTCGGCTGCAATTTCATTATCTGACTTTTGAGTTTTATCGTTGAGTACTACTTCGATTTTTTCTACTACCACTTTTACGCCCGATACATTTTTAGCTGCTGCTTCGGCTTCTTCTTTTTTTGCATAGCTGTTTACCGATCCCGTTAGGGTAACAATTCCGTCAGAAGCTTCAACGCCAATTTCTGCGGCTGATAATAGGAGTTCCCAATTTATGGCTTCTATGATTTTTTTTTGTAGTTCGTCGTTGGTTTTCATTTGTGTATAGATTTATGGAAGTAAAGTTGCGCCTTATCAAAGTCTTGATAAATGATCGTCGACATTCTAAAAACTGATTCTAGTTACATATCGTGATGAACTGATTTTTTTTAGTTCCGTCCTACAGCTCTTTTCAGGTATATTTCTTCACGATGACTTATTTTTATCTCTGACAAGATCAGGTATACCGATAAACTAATCACGGAAGCAAAAAAGCACCATACTGATACCAGATAACTTTCATAAAAAACAGTTGTAACGATGTAGGATATCAAAACCATTACCCCTAACCACCACATGCGTCTGATGTGTGAAAAGAAAGGAGGAAGTATTGTAGCAATGATATAAAGCAATCCACCCATCACCCGAAAGTCCTCGGGATAAGTCTGGATATAGGCTATATGATAACAGTCAATCTCGGATCTAATACTAAAATGGAACAAACAGTAAGTAAGGTACATCGAAACAAACATCCCAATTGCCACAAGTATTCTTTGCATTTGCTTTCGGGTTTGTTCTTTTTCCAAAAGCAGTATGGCAACCGGAACCCAGACGGCCCAGATAATTTGTGCGATAATCAGATAAAAATAAGTAATACTGGTTTGCAGACAGGACCACTTTTCATTGGGAATGGATAACCATAATAATCCTTCAGAGAACTGCTGTATGGCAAATATAAAAGGGATTAAGGCAAACATAGTTTGTGAGCGATGCTGTATTTTTTTTATGGAGGCGACTCCAATAACTGCAAGGACAATCCCGGCACTAAAACTTGCTGTAGCAGAGAAACACATAAAGAAATAGCTTAGGGTTTAGGACTTGGTTTTAGTTGGTTTGACTCTTCTGCCTACAGTATTCATAAGGATAGTGGCTGTTAAAGCGGCTAGGGCGATAAGTGCGAATAATGTTTTCATGATTGTAATTTTTAGAGATTGGATTTAGAGGATTTAGTTTTTAAATCTGTCCAGCAAATTTGGTCTAAAACAGCCAATAGGGAAATGATCATTAACATTGTAAAGAGTGATCTGGAACACTTTCTCAGGCTGTTTTTACGTTAGCTTTGATACTGGTTTTAATGAAAAAAAATGGCACTATTAATCTTTGTCAGACACGGACAATCGCTTTATAATTTAGAGAACCGTTTTACAGGAATCCTGGATATTCCGCTCACTGACCTTGGAAGAGAACAAGCAAAACAGGCAGGGCAAAAACTGATTGATTATGTTTTTGATATCGCCTATACTTCCATGCTTACAAGGGCGCAGCAGAGCCTGCAAATTATTCTCGCTGAAATGAAGGTAAGGATTCCTATTGTAAAAAATAAAGCTTTTAATGAGCGTATGTACGGTACTTTGCAGGGACTCAACAAAGATGAAACAGCGCAAAAGTATGGCTTGGCACAAGTGGATATCTGGAGAAGAAGCTACGATATATGTCCTCCAGGAGGAGAAAGCCTGCTGGATACGTATAACCGCGTGGTTCCTTATTATAAAACAGAAGTAGAACCAAAATTAAAAATGGGTCAAAATATTTTAATAGTAGCCCATGGCAACAGTTTAAGATCCCTGATGATGTACCTTGAAAACATCGATCCGCTTGACATTGTCAAGGTAAATATCCCCACAGGCCAGCCCCGGCTTTATGAATTTAATACAGAACTAGAACTCTCGGCAGTGAAGTATCTTTAAATCATCGGACTGATCTGATTTGTTTTTTAGCAACATTTTTGGATGATGATTTATATGTTTAAAGCAGTAATATTCTCCGAAAGCTTGATTTTACTTGTGTTTTTATGCAGCAGCTCTTTTTTAGCAGTATATTTTTCCATAGTTAAACGTGCCATTAAATAGCTTACTGTAGATTCTGCACCCTGATTGAGATTAATATAATTTTCTTCCATACCGTCATAGCAGCCGCCAGTGCATGGATTATAGATGATCTTGTGCAAATGATTATTGCCTAAGAACCAGCTAAAAGCAGTTTCCATTTTTTCCAGATAGGATGAATTTTTAAAAACACCATTGAATCGCTCAAGGGCAAGAATCGTATAGGCAACATCAATGGGCTGTTCTCCGCCTACGGTTTCTTTTTTATGCCTGTTTGAGTCAAGCCATCCCTTATTGGATATTACTTTGATCTTATTGTCTGTAAAAATATGAGATAAAAGAAAATCAAAAGATTCTTTGGCAATTTCCTTATATTGATATTCACCTGTGGCTAAGTAGGCACAAAGAAGCGCTTCGGGCAGTATGCTGTTGCCATAAGTCAGATAGCTTTCGAACCATTTCCAGTTAGATTTGCATTCATGTCTGTACATTTTTACCAATCGATTCGAAAGCAGTTTTATAAGTGCAATATTTTCAAAATCTACCGCATTTTTGTTACGATAATAAACTCCTTTAATGACAAATGCCATTGCTCTTGTGGAATAAATTGTATGTACTTTTCGTAAAGCTCTCTTCATGGTCTTTGCGGCATCTGCTGTAAATCCGACAGGAAAAATACTGGAAAGGGAAAGCATAAAACCCAGAGACCAGATTGCTCTTCCGTTGGAATCCTCCAGATTTTCACTGTTTTGTTTGGTAAATTCTTGATCTATGTTGACATAGTTCAAAAAACTCCCATTTTCCTGCAGACAAAATTTGATAAAACTATAATATTTTTCAATGAGTTCTAAATCCTCAGGCTCCCTTTTCAATTCATAGTGCTGGCAGATAGCCACTAATGCACGGGCATTGTCATCTAAAGTATATCCTGTGCTGATATCAGGATGGTTGATTACTGAAAATTGGATCATGGCAAATGAAGTGGTTAAATTTTTGAAATGGCTCAGATTTATTTCCGGAATTTTATAATGCAAATCTATTTTTTCGGCTATGATTTTTTTAAATAATCCGGCATGTGCAATTGCGGAATTCTCCCATGCCGTAGGTGCCATTTTGTGGATGCCGTTGGCCGAAATAGCTTTACGAAACTGTAAATTTTTTAAAAGCCTTAGAACTTCTTCAGCCAATTGTATCGTATCTCCAAACTCAATGATAACTCCGGTTCCATCCTGAAGTACTTCAAGTGCATGTGGAATTGGGGTAGATATAATGGGACAGCCACAGCTTATTGCATAGGAAAAAGTGCCGCTTACAGCCTGATGCGGGTCATTGGAGGTAAAAAGATAGATATCTGTAAGCTGCAAATATTCGAGTAATTCCTCTAATGGCAAATAGACATTAATAAATTTTACGTTCTCTTGCAGTCCTAAGATTTCGACTCTTTTTTTTAGAAAATCCCGATATTTTTCTCCTTCCTCTTTAACTACTGACGGGTGAGTTTTCCCAATGATCAAAAATAAAATAGAAGGGTTTTGGCTTGTGATAACCGGTAGTGCATCTAAAGTGGTCTCAATTGATTTACCAGAACTTAAGAGTCCGAAAGTGGAGATTACTTTTTTACCTGCAAGTCCGTATTTTTCTTTTAATATTTCTTTATCCCCATGTTTTACCAAATGGGTTCCATGGGCAATAACCGAAATTTTCTCCCTGTCAATGCCATAAACGTTCTGCAGCAATGCAGCGGATCTTTGAGTCATGACAATAAATCCGTCAATAAAGGTATCCATTTCGATAATATTTCGTTTCATCTCCTGATTGGGCAGAGGCAAAACAGTATGAAGGACAATTAAAACAGGTTTTATCGAAGCGCTTAAGAATTTAATCAAATCGGTCTCATTATTTTTAAAGAGTCCGAACTCATGTTGTATTAAAAGTAGCTTAGTTCCCTCATCGCTATTGCAGTATTCAGAGAGCTTCTGGTAGGAATCAGCAGAATCCGTTTTAAGAATTTGATCCACAGCATCACCATAACTATAGCTGTCATTTATGGATTCCAGAGCAGCGACCTTTATATTAAAAGAACTCTCAAACTTATTATTTAAAGCAGCAATTAAGTCCTCAGAATAGGTTGCAATACCGCATTCGCGGGCAGGAAATGAGGTGATAAATAAAATTTCAGGTATTTTATGCTCTTTTTTATCCTCTGAAATAGCTGTGTTTTTTTTTGATGCCCATAGGCTGATACTGTTTAGAAGCGGAGTCTTAATTGTCATTTTTTTTAGTATTAAGTATTAATTCATTAATTAAACCTGATAAGCTAACCGATACGCAGGCTATTTGTTCATCTGCGGCACCATAATAGATATATAAAGTATCCTCAAAGACAACTGTTCCTGTGGGGAAACACACATTATTGACTTCTCCTTCCAGTTCCCAATCCCTTTTTGGACTGAAAAGAGGATAGGGCAGGCGTGCTATTTCAATCTGCGGATGATCAAGATCCAATAAAGCAGCGCAGGCCGAATATACATATCCATCAATGCTGTCCTTGACCCCATGATAAATAATAAGCCATCCCTTGGGCGTTTCTATCGGCGGACATCCTCCACCAACATAACTGCATTCATGATCGTATTTTGGTGAGAGTAAAATATGGTCATTAAAATTCATGAAGTAATCCTCGTAGAATGCATTTGTTAGATCTGTAAGTGAACTAACAGCAACAATGATCTGGATTTCGGGTTTAATGCGGTGCATAAAACAGAATTTACCTTTTATTTTTCGGGGAAAGAAAATAACGTTTTTATCCCATAGGAGTATTTTTTTGCCATCTTGTTCGACCATTCCGTTGTGCTGGTTGTATCTGAAATATTTGCTGTTGTTTAAATTTTCAGCATTTGTCAATTCATTAAACTGGCTATAAGTAATAGTGGGTACTATTATCCCTTTTTTTTCAAAATGAATTAAATCTGTCGAAACTGCCAGACATCCTAAAGCATTTACACCATCAAATGCGGTATAGGTCAGGTAATAAACGCCTTCAATTTTTACTATTCTGGGGTCTTCTATTCCGTGACTTTCGTAGTCAAATTCAGCAATAATAAGAGGCACAGTGTTTCGTTGAACAATATTCAATGGTCCCTTTAGTTTACAATAGCCTATAGTTGAATAATTACCATGGCGTACGGCCCGGTAAAAAAGATGAACAGCATCTCCTTTTTTGATAACAGCCGGATTCATTACCCCTTCGTCTTCAAATACAAGTTCGGTTTTCTCCAGTATAATCCCTTCTCTTTTTATCGATATCATAAGCTTATTTTAAGTGTTTTGGTAATCTTGTAATACTTTTAATTTAGAGATCAATGAGCCGAGGTTTGTAAATAAAAACAGAGGACATTGCCCTCTGTTTTGTTCTGCATTTATAAAATGGCATAATCATATTCCACAACAAGATCATTGTCAATGGACCATATCCCTGGAGTTTTCCAGACGATTTTTTCGGCTTGATCTTTTTGATAAATCGAATCAACAAAACCTGTTAATTTTACATTGGTACCATTTACAGTCACCGTGATATTTTTAGCGTTCAGTGACCAGCTTCTTGCCAGTGCTTTTTCGACATCCTTTTTTTCGATAGCATCTTTGATGTCCGATTTGATTTTGATCTCATTGGTCACCCCTTTTACTCCCGGCAGGAAGCTGATGGCAGTTTTGGCATCTTGTCTCTGAAAATTCCAGGTCAGTTCACCCTCAAGTGTGACCCAGCCATCTTCTACTTTTACCTTAACATGATCTTCTGCCACAGCCCAATTGTCCTTTAAGGCTTTTAAGACTTCATTGGCGATATCATTGTCAGTTTTGGTAAAGGTATGGGAGTATTTAATTTCTATTTTTTCTACAACTGCCTTTACTCCCGATACATTTTTGGCTGCGGTTTCAGCCTCCTTTTTTTTATAATATCCGTCTACCATACCCGTTAGGGTTACTACACCATCTTTTACGGTTACTCCAATTTCTGCAGCATGTAAAAGAGGTTCCCATTTAATGGCATTTTGAACGTCTTTTTGTAATTCTTCGTTGGTTTTCATAATGTATGTATTAAAAATTTATAATTCATTTTTAGTTAATGCTTCTTGAAAGAATCCCAAGCACCGATTTTGTCAGACTGGAAATACAATTCCCAGATAGTACTGAATACTTTGATAAAGGGAGATGACTTTGATGATAATTCCATTTTCTGCAGCATAGCAGTTTATTTTAAAAAGTATTTTTTCCATCTCAACTATTTTTAAAGTCAAATTTTTTAAAATGGTCGTGAACAAAAACCTCTTGCTCTTTAAGGGACATTTTAACGGTGTTTTCAGTTTCTACTTGAATTTTCTCAAAACTGTTGTCTTTTTGCAAAAAGTGTAGTAATTCAGTTTTTGCCGTAGTAGGGCCAAATAAGACAAGTTGATTAAAGTCTACGGCAATAGCTGCGATTTTCTTAAAGTATTGCCTTTGCTTATCCTGCTCTTTATGGTGCATTTCACTCTCGCTTCTTTGCAGGGTTTCGTGTTTGTCCTGAATATCAAAGTCAGATGCTATAACCTGAGGCCCTTTATCATTACCGGTAAAATCAATCAAATTCGCTGCGGCATGGTCTAAATAGATGCCTAATTGTTTTATCGTTTTCATTTTTTTAAAGTTATAAGTTTGAATATTTTCTTTACTTATTGCATTGTTTCGGCTTCGATTTCTTCAGCAGAAACAGATTCTTGGTCTTTTACACCGTTTTCTTTAGGAATATGGATTCCCAGTACTTTGCGTGCATTTTCTGTTTGGATTTTGCTTCCATGCACCAAGAGCATAAATTTGCCTGCTTTTATCTCTGTTTCGTATTTTAAAACATCATGATTTGAAATACCTAAACTTACCAATGCGGCCACAATAACACTGCTGCCTCCCAGTAAGGCGGCACCTTCCAGCGCCCCAATAATGGCTGAAACAAGAGGTCCCGCAACCAGCAGAGGCCCGAGTCCCGGAATAAAAAAGAAAGCGGATCCAAACAGTAATCCCCAGAAGCCACCCCAAAAAGCCCCAAAGCTTCCCCATTTTTTCATGCGGTCTCCAACTGTGTAGTAACCCGTTACAGTTTCATCACTATGGTAGTCTGTTCCTATGAGGGATAGTTTAGTCATATCGAATCCGCTTTTTTCGAGTTTCTTAATAGCTGTTTCGGCTTTAAGATGAGTGGCATAAAAGGCAACTAATGTATTTGTGTTTTTCATGTTGATTGCATTTAATGAATGGCTTTATAATATCCATCTGAGGTTTTTGCTATATGCTAATACATTATTTTAGATTGATTTTTAACTGTATATTTTCTAAGACATCCGTAACTCCTGATGTTTGTTTTGGGGTGTTTCTGTTTTAGCTTTTTTGTGGTACATCAACAATACCGGGTTGGGTATTCTATGCTGTTTTTTACTGTAACTCCAATTTCAGCTGTTCTCAATTGGTGCTTCCATTTAAGGCGTCCTGAACCATCTTTTTGTTGATGATGGTTTCTTTAAATTTAGCCTGCCAGAAGAACTTATTATCCTTCTTCCTTGTTGTACAAAGTTGAGGTAACAGCAAGGAATTCAAAATGACAGACATCAGCAATAAAAGTGATGTAGGGCACTTTTTTTATGTGGAGAAAAAATTGCAATTATACTGACACGAAAAAGGTTTCACGATTAAATTTCTCGGACTCAAAATACCAATCCATATTAATCACTTTCTTAAGCACTTTTTTGAGTTCAAAAATGTCGCTTGATTTTTTAATATAGATATTGGCGCCTGCTATGAATATTTCTTCATCACAAAGGGCTGCCTTTGGATCATATACTACAATGGGGAGATCTTTGTTTTTTTTATCATTTCTGACAGTTATTATTTCAGTAAGAAGTTTATGTCCATTGGTATCATTTAAATTAAAAAATAAGATTGGCGATGCGGCTTTAGGCTTTTTTCTTAAATGTTTCAGGCACAATTCTACATCTTTAAACACTGTAATGGAATGTTTAGATTCCAAATTGGTCAGAGCGGTCTGAAGTGTATCTGTTATTTTGGAATGATCTTTAATAAGCAGCATGCAGAGTGGTCTTGGATTGTAGTGCATCAAATTTGGTTTTAGATTTTCATGTCAAAGAACCAACATGTATAAGTGAACTCAAATGAGCTAAAGCAGAATAAAGAATGATGTATATTATTTTGTTGGGTGCAAAACAAATACAATAGGTCTTATTTATAGCCAAAACGATGATAATGTGTTAATTGTGGTGTGAAAACCTGATATAAAGTGATTTTCCATTTTTAAATAGTCGACCTTTATAAGGATCATCATAATTTGATCGGTTTGATGATGAATAATGCTGCACTGCTATATGCTCTTGTACAAAATGCTTTGGATGGAATAATTACAATAGATGAAATTGGGACAATAGAAACAATTAACCCGGCAGGTTGTATTCTTTTTGATTATCTCGAAGAAGAAGTTGTAGGCCAAAACATTTCGATGCTGATGCCTTCGCCTGACCGTGATAGGCACGATGCCTATCTAAGTAGTTACAAAACAAGCAGAAAGCCAGGGATCATTGGTATTGGCCGTCAACTGACAGGACTGCGTAAAGGAGGTTATGAGTTTCCGATGAAATTAGGTGTGAGTGAAGTGCAATATTCAGGCAGGACTATTTATGCCGGATTTATTCACGATCAGTCTCAGCAGAAAGTAGATGAAGAACGTTTTAAGGATTATGCATCACATTTGGAAGAGTTGGTAGAAGAGAGGACCAAATCGCTTAATGATACTATTTTTGCTTTGGAAAAAGCAAAAGAAAAAGTAAGCATTTCTCTGGAGAAGGAAAAAGAACTCAATAAATTGAAGAATCGTTTTTTATCCATGGCTTCCCATGAGTTTCGTACCCCTTTAAGCACAGTGCAGTTATCGGCTTCACTAATTGAAAAATATGCCGAGGCATTTCAAAGTGAGCCTATAAATAAGCACGTTGGGAAAATTAAAAATTCGGTGATGAGTTTAACGGCTATACTGAATGATTTTCTTTATGTTGAAAAATTAGAAACAGGAAAGATGAAAGCTAGTTTTACTTGTTTTGATCTGGTTAAATTTGGTGAAGGAATAGCCGAAGAAATGCAGCTTCTGGCCAAACCCAGCCAAAAGATTGTCTGTAAACATGTAGGTATTCAAACCATGATATATCTGGATGCTAATTTATTAAAGAATTGCGCTATTAATCTGATTACAAATGCGATAAAGTATTCAGGAGATAGTTGCTGTATTGATTTTACAACTGAAATTAGTGATACAAGCTATATTCTTTCAGTGCACGATGACGGGATTGGGATTCCTTTGGAAGAACAAAAACATTTATTTCAGGCCTTTTTCAGGGCGCACAACACCGGCAGTATCCCAGGGACTGGTCTTGGTTTAAATATAGTGAGCCGTTATGTATCCCTGATGAATGGAACGGCAGATTTTAAAAGTAATAAACAAGAGGGAACATTATTCACCTTAACATTTTCCATATCATGAGTAAAGTACTGATTATTGAAGACAATAATGACATTAGGGAAAATATTGTAGAAATTCTTAATTTAGCCGGATATGCTGTTTATCAGGCTAATAATGGCAAGGCAGGTGTTGAATCTGCTGTTGCAAACCTGCCCAATATCATTTTATGTGATATTATGATGCCGGAGCTCGACGGTTACGGTGTATTGTATATGCTCAATAAAAATCCCAAAACAAGTACAATCCCCTTTATTTTTATTACTGCAAAATCAGAAAGGCCGGATTTGCGAAAAGCCATGGAAATGGGAGCGGATGATTATCTGACCAAACCTTTTGATGATATGGAACTTTTACATGCAATAGAAAGCAGGCTGAACAAAAAGAAGTCTGAAATAGATTTTTACAGCCACTCGCTCGGACGGCTTGAAAGTTTAGTGGGAGATAAAGAAGGGCTCTCTGAACTGAAAAAAATGATAGAAGAGCATGTTCACAGGCCTTTTAAGAAAAATCAGATTATCCATTATGAAGGCGATCGTGCCATAGGTATTTATTTGGTAATCTCAGGTAAAATCAAAACGGTTAAGCTGTCTGAAGACGGCAGGGAACTTATGACCGGTATGTACTACACCAATGATTTTTTAGGGGCTCACACGATTCTTTCAGATGATACCTACACCGATACCGCAACAGCACTGGAAGACAGTCAGGTCTGTTTTTTTCCAAAAGAACAGCTCGAAGAATTACTAAAATTATACCCTGATGTAGGGGAGAAATTCATTAAAATCCTTTCGAATGAAATCAGAAGCAAAGACACACATTTGCTGCAATTGGCCTATCAGTCGGTCAGAAAGAGGATTGCAGAGTCCCTGCTGAGACTCTTTCGTCAGCAAGAAATGGTAAAAGGAGATAGCATCAATGTAACAAGGGGTGATCTGGCGGCGATGTCAGGAACTGCATCCGAAACAGTAAGCAGAACATTAACCGAATTTAGAAATGAAGGATTAATAGAAAAAAAAGGCAGCCAGCTTAAGATTCTGGATTACATAAAAATAAGCAAGATGAAAAATTAGTATAAAAGTAAAGTCTTTATTGAAAAAGGATCTGGATGTCGAATCATGAAGATAAATGTTATAGGAATTCAGAAACATAAATTTCACATATCCTAAAACGTTACTGCCTCCTGGTTTCTGTTTTACCTGCCCGTCATGCCATTCCATATTTTGATTTTTAAGGTAGTTAGGTTTTCATTGTTAGTTAGTATCAACTGCTTTTTGCAGTTCCAGTTCTTTTTTGGCTTCCAGTTTTTTCTTTTTTTTGAAATAGCCCCTAAGCAGGAAATTCTGTTTGGCTGCCTGCTCAATTTCAATTAGATTTTTTGAGCCTGTTTGTAAATTTATAAGGGTAGAATCTAAAGAATTGGACAATCTTTCGTCACTGATCAGTTTGGGCAGGATGCCTTTTCCACTATTTAGCTTTTGGGTAAAAATATTTAAATCAGCCACACTGTTCTCAAAACCGGAGAGTGTTTTTTTTATGCTATTGGCATAATAAGGATCTGTCATAAGTTTTGATAATGTACCTTCCTTATCGTTAATCTTTTTGGTAAAAACAGCAAATTCATTAGAGCTGTCCTTGAGGTTTTTCATTGTAACATCGATGCTTTTTGAAAAATGCTCATCGGTCAGCACTTTCGAAAGGGCACCTTTTCCATTATTAATTTTAGAACTGAATTCAGATAACTCCTTTGTTATAACCTCTGCATTGTCAATGCTTTTTTTGAGCCCGGCAATCAGGTCTTCCATTCCCACCGCTTCATTTGATGCAATTATATCGCCGTCTTTGACCACTGATGCAAAACTGTTTTTAGGAGAGATCGTTAGTATTTTATCACCCATTAGCCCATCCGAGCCAATACTGGCCCAGGCATCGGTTTTGATGTATTGATGTACTTCTTCCCGGATTATCATATTGACCACTACGGTAGAGTCGGAAATAAAAGAGATGTCTTTTATGGTTCCGATAGTGATTCCCGATAACAGTACATTATTGCCGTTTTTAAGTCCACTGACATTTTTGAATTTTGCTTTTAAGCTAAAGGTCTCACCAAAAAGGTTTTGGCTTTTGCCAATGAAATAAACCGCAACGAGAAAAATGGTCAGCGCCGCAATGACAAACAATCCTAATTTCCAGATATAATCTGATTTTTTCTTCATGATGGTATTATTTAAGCAGGAAAGCCAGGAGCCGCCGCGTATTGATTGGTTGCAAAAAAGAATGATTTGACCCATTGATCGGAACTGTTTTCGAGTTCCTTATAAGTGCCCTGCACATAGATTAAGCCATCTTTAATCAATATGATCCGGTTACCAGTCATTTTAGCGCAGATCATATCATGGGTAATGATAATGGAGGTTGTTTTGTATTTTTTTTGTACCGATAAGATCAATTCACTGATCTCCTGCGCCGTAATGGTGTCGAGACCGGCTGTTGGTTCATCGTAAAATATAATTTCGGGCTTGATGATGATCGTTCTTGCCAGGCTGATGCGTTTGATCATGCCACCTGATAATTCGGACGGCATCTTGTCAATAGCTTCTATGAGTCCCACACTGTCCAGCGCTTCGAGAATCTGCTTCTCTATGTTTTCTTCTGTCAGATGGTCAGCATGATGTTTCAAGGTAAAAGTCAAATTCTCACGAACCGACATCGAATCGTACAAGGCTCCATTCTGGAACATAAAACCTATTCTGAGCCTTATTTTATTAAGTTGTTTATAATTAAGCTTGGTGATATCAGTACCGAAGATTTCTAACTTCCCTTTGTCTGCTTTCAAAAGTCCAACCAGACATTTTATGGCTACTGATTTTCCGGATCCTGAACGCCCAAGAATAACCAGATCTTCCCCTTTTTTAACCGTGAGACTGATTCCTTTGAGTACTTTATTTTTTCCAAACGCCTTGTACAGGTTTTTGATATTTATGATGGGTTCTTCTTTCATGGTTTAGAAAAATAAATCGGTGATTTGAACCGCCAGCATATCGACAATAAAAATAGAAAGTGATGCAGTCACTACAGCTGAATTTGCAGCAAGTCCTACACTTGCCGTGCCGCTAGAGGCATTAAAGCCTTTGTAACAGCCGATAACTCCGATAAAAAATCCAAAGAAGAATGTTTTTATCGTTGCAGGCATAAGATCTAAAAAATCCAGATGTTCAATTACTTCTGAAAAGTACCTTCTCATTGTAATAGTACCGTGTACATTATAACCGATGTAACCTCCATAAATGCCAACTAAATCCGCAAAAATAACCAGCAGTGGTACCATTAGCGTTGTGGCTAATATTCGGGTAACCACCAGATATTTATAGGGATTCACGGCAGATACTTCCATAGCATCAATTTGTGAAGATACTTTCATTGACCCCAGTTCGGCGCCAATGCCCGAAGCAATTTTTCCCGCACAGATAAGGGCAGTAACCACAGGTGCTATTTCCCTGATCAGGGAAAGTGAAACCATGCTCGGCAGCCAGGATTCTGCCCCAAATTTTGTCATGGTCGGTCTGGACTGAATGGTCAGTACCAGCCCCATGATAAAGCCCGTGATGCTTACAAGGGGAAGTGATTTACATCCGATGGTATAACATTGTCGCAGGAATTCATTGATTTGAAAAGGAGGTACGAAAATTTCCTTAAAAAAACGCCCAATGAACAATGAAAAATTTCCTGCCTGTGTAAGCTGCTCTTTTACGATGGCTATCATTATAACTAGGTTTTGATATAGATTATAGTTTTAAAAACAATTTTATTGGGTTAGGACCTGATTTCCGTGCAGGTGAATTTTCTTCTCTTGACCGCTATAAAATTGAATTTATGCTGTTTTTACTGTATATCATTCTGGACTTTTCTGGCAGCACTTTTACCTGGCAGATAGATTTGAAAACCAAAAGAAGCATTTAGATTTCCCTGATAGGGTGCACTTCCCAGTCCAACCAGCGCATTATATTTTAAAAGGACTTCAAGTCCGATATTGGGGGTTATAAAGTAGGCAAACCCCGGACCGGCACTGATGTTAAGGCCATTGGTATTATCTGCATCACTCACATTAACACCTCCAAGCCCTATGGTGGCTTCACCGAAAAAACGGCTGTGTTTTATCACTTCTTGTTCTTTGCCGGCATAATAACGCCCTAATGCTCCAATACCGTAATTGGTAGTGGTTCCTGAATTTTTTGCTGTTTCAATTCCAAGGTCGATATAACCCCCAAGGGCAATATTGTCTTGTATGAACCACGCTATCTTAGGGGTAATCTCTGCGCTGATTATCTTTGAACCGTTTAATCCAAGATTGACATTAGCAAGATTTCCGCCGATTAGAATGTTTCCTTTCTGAATTTGGGCGGTCGCATTCAGCCCTATTGCAATGGCAGCAGTGGCTAGTAAAATGGTATAATTTTTCATTATTTTAGTTTTAAATATTTGTATTATTTCTCAGACAAAGGTGGGGCATTACAATACCTTTAGAAATGATGGATATCACTAACGGAAGTGACCCTTGTTACATTTTATTGGAAATTTTATAAAAAAAATCCCTGAATACGGAGAGGTATTCAGGGAAGATATTTTGTATTGCAGTATTTTTATTTAGAACAGCAGTACCATTTTTTATTCGGTAAAGGCATTCTATTCCGTCTTCATTGAAAAATAGCATTCCAGAGCGTTTTTTTCTGTTCTCATTTGTTGGTTTTCCGTTAATCAGAGTGTTCCCATTTGGAAATTTATCAACGTTGGTGATGATCATTTTTACGGTACCATCTCTTTCTACAATATTGATTCTCTCTACATCAATCTCGGTAAATTTTTGATTGCTATTGTTTTTAAAAGCTGAAGAGGCCATAAACACAAATCCAATGGCAGTAGCAACTGCAAAAGTTCTTAAAAATACTAATTCTTTGTTCATTTCTTTACTCATTTTAGTTAAACATAGCGCAAAGCTATTCTAAGTGTTTTCACTATTCAAACACAAAACAACGAGTTAAGGAAAAAATCAAATCAGCTAAGGAAATAGTGGATTAAGCTGATGAATAAAATGTAAAATGGATTTTCAAAGCCACACGATTGAAAATGGCGTGAAGCTGGAGCCTTTGCTCTCCTTTGCTGCTCTGCGCGAGTTAAAGATGGCCGATGAATTGATAATGAAATCGCGAGATTTGTAAAACATTTACTGAAAAAGGCAGGAGATTTTTAGTATGTACTATCTAAGGATATAATAAAAAATACGAAGTCGGGAGACTTCGTATAGCTGGGGGTAAGAATTTGAAAATTGTATTATCCCATAAAGTGTCAACTAAAAAAAGTATTAGGGTTTGCACAAACCCTAATACTTTTTTTAGAATTTCTAATTTATCTCATCAAAAAAATCCATATCAATTCTTTTTAATTGAATAGTTTCATCGATTTGAACCCCAACATTAAATTCAATAGCTAAATTTGCTAATTTTTTCCCATCAATAAGAATGATTTTATGCTGTTTACTTTCTGATGCAGTTTTTATTGCTTCTGGAGAAAATGAAGAAGTTGTTAGAAAGACACCTTTACTAAAACCTTTAATGGCTAATGAACCAATAAAATTTCTGATATCTCCAGAACCTGCATTATTTGTAGTAAATCTTTTTGCTTGAATACCAACTGATTCTAAACCTAGGACGTCTTGCAAGATTACTCCATCAATACCATTATCTCCACTAGCACCAGTAACCATCCCTGAATCTTTTCTGAATCCTCCATATCCCATTGATTGAAGTAATTGAACTACAAATTTTTCAAAATATTGGAAAGTATTTCCTTTTAAAGCATCTAATATGTCCGATGCTAATTGTTGATTAATCGCATCAATTGTTTTAGTAAGTTTTTCTTGTGGCGTTAGCTCTTCTTCCTCAATTTTACTTGATTCACTTTCTAATCCTTGAGATCCAGTGTTAGAATTAAAAGTAGATCTCCATTCATTATACATAGGAAATTGCAGCAATTCCTGCATTCTTAATTTCTTAGGATTTGTTTTTAGGAAATCTACACCAACTTGAGTTATTTGATATACACCACGTTCAGGATAATTTACCAATCCTGCATTTTTTAAATAGCTTCTCGACCAACCAACACGATTTCTAAATAAACCCATTTTCCCGCTAGGAACTTGTAAAGACAAATCTTCTGGAGTTAATTTAAAGTGATTAGCTAAATTCTCCATAACTTGACTTATCGACTGTTTGTTACCATCGCTTAAGTTTTGTAAAAATGGTAACATTATAGTTTGAAAATCTGGTACTGACATTGTTTTTTGTATATATGTTTATATGATTTAAAATATAGTAATAATCAATTTAGATTATTCTCTTGAAAATACATCAGCCAAACTCTCACTTTGAGCAATTACTCTATCGGCTTCCATCTTAGCTACATCTGGTGGATAGCCGTAACGCATTAATATTTTCTTTACAGTCAAACGTAATTGTGCTCTTACATCATCACGTTTACTCCAATCTACGGTTGCATTTTTGCGGATTACATCAACTATAGTATGAATCAAATCTTTCATTTTATCATCATCTAAAAAAGAAGTAGAATCATTTTCTTTAAGAACACTATAAAACGCATATTCTTCAGGCGTTAATCCTAGTTCTTGGGATTTTTTATCCTCCAATCGCATTTCTTTTGCAATCTCTGATAGCTCTTGTAATACCTGTGCAGAATCAATTTGGTTATTATGATAACGTTTTACAACTGATTCCAACATTTCAGAAAACTTCTTACCTTGAACTAGATTTTTTGTTTTGCGAACTTTAACTTCGTCACTCAATAATTTTTTAAGTAATTCAAATGCAAGGTTTTTTTGTTGCATATTTTTTACTTCCAACAAAAACTCGTCTGATAAAATGCCAACCGATGGAGCTTTTATTCCTGCTGCTTCAAAAATGTCAATAACACCATCACTTGACAAGGCTTCATCTACAATTTGTTTTATGGCAGTTTCTATTTCATAATCTGATTTAACCCCATTACTATTGAACTTGTTTATTCTTGATTTTACAGCTTGAAAAAAAGCAACGCCATCTTTTATTCTGTCAGCATCTGCACTAGGAATTGACATTGCAAATAATCTTGAAAGTAAAGTGACTTCTTTTAAAAAGCGGTCTTTTAAAGTGTCACTTGATAAAATAAAGTTTTGAGCACCCAACAAGATTTGTAACTTTTGAGCCGTTTCTGAACCAAAATAAGCTTTAAAATTATAGCCGTTAAACATTTGCTCAATCACCTCAAACTTCTCTTTCATTCCAGCAATAGCTTCTTTTATATCAAATATTGGTGTGCCTTCACCGCCACTTTGTAAATAGATTGCCATTGCGTTTCTTAAATCTTGACCAATTCCTATGTAATCAACAATTAATCCACCTGGTTTGTCTTTATATACTCTATTTACTCGTGCAATGGCTTGCATTAGATTTGCTCCTTGCATTTTTTTATCAATGTACATAGTACTCAAACTTGGTGCATCAAATCCGGTCAACCACATATCTCTAACAATAACTAATTTTAATTCATCATTAGGGTCTTTCATTCTCGTTGCTAAATCTTTGCGTTGTTTTTTAGTGGTATGATGTGGTTGTAACAAAGCAATATCATCAGAAGAACTCGTCATTATAACTTTTATGGTTCCTTTGTCCATATCGGAATTATGCCATTCAGGTTTTAAAGCGATAATTTCTTCATATAGTTTAGCGCAAATAGTTCTAGTCATACAAACAATCATTGCCTTACCTTCGAACACTTCTTGACGTTTATCAAAATGGCTAACAATGTCTTTAGCAATGTCTCTCAAACGGTCAGGATGTCCTACAACTGCATCAATAGTAGCTACTTTCTGCTTGGCTTTTTCCAATTGTTCTTCGGTAGCATCCGAAATAGCGTTGATTTCTGCGTCTATAGTGGCTGTTGTAACATCGTCTAATTTGATTTTAATTAAACGTGATTCATAACTAATAGGCACAGTTGCTCCATCGTCAACTGCTTGTTTAATGTCGTAGACATCTATATAATCACCAAAAACTGCTGGTGTAGATTTATCTTCTTTTTCTATTGGAGTTCCTGTAAATCCTATGTATGAAGCATTAGGTAAGGCATCACGTAAGTATTTTGCATTACCATAGCGAGTTTGCATACCGTCTTCTGTTTCTACTTCTTTACCTGCAAAACCATATTGACTTCTATGTGCTTCGTCGGCAACCACAACTATATTCGTTCTTTCTGATAAGGTATCGTAAACATTGCCAGTTTCTGGTGAGAATTTTTGAATGGTAGTAAAGATTACTCCACCACCAGAAATTTTTAATAATTCTTTAATGTGTTCTCTACTATTGGCTTGCACTGGTGTTTGTCTCAATAGCCCCACACAATTTCCAAAAGTTCCAAATAATTGATCGTCTAAATCATTACGGTCAGTTAAGATTACAATGGTCGGGTTTACCATTAGTGGATGCGTAATGATTTGTCCGCTATAAAAAACCATAGTTAACGATTTACCACTTCCTTGTGTGTGCCAAACTACACCTGCTTTTCTGTCGCCATCGGTGCTGTGAGTAGCTCGTATGGTTTGTGCTACTGCTTTTTGTACTGCATAATATTGATGATAAGCCGCTACTTTTTTTACCTTAGTTTGAAAAATCAATCCTGTTTTTTGGTCTTTCTTTTCTTCTGATTCAAAAACAGTACAATAGCGAATTAATTCTACCAACGTTTTTTTATCTAACATATATTCTGTTAGAATTTGTAACTCGGTTTTAACTTCACTTTTATTATATTTTGGTGCTTTCCAAGGTAAATATCTCGAAAAAGGAGCAGAGACACTCGATGCTTTGGCATCTATACCATCAGAAATAACACAAAGCGCATTGTAATAAAAAATACTTGGAACGGTACTTTTATAGGTTTGTATTTGTTGAAAGGCTTTTAATACCGTTGCTTTTTCATCTGTAGCATTTTTTAATTCGATAAAAACTAATGGTAAACCATTAATGTAAATCACTACATCAAAACGTTTTTCATTGTTGTTTTCTTTGACTACTAATTGATTGACAACCCAAAAACTATTATTGTCTATATTTTCAGTATCTATTAAAGTAACCGGAATACCAATAGTGTTTTCGCCTTTGGTGTATTCAACTGTTACACCATTGGTAAGATGGTTATGGAAACGCTCGTTGTTTTCCATAATATCTTCTGTACCTAAATTGATTACTTTTTGAAAGGCTTCCACTCGTGCTGATTCAGGAAGCGCAGGATTCAATTTTTTTAAACAGTCTTTAAATTGATTTTCTAAAATAACCGAAGCAAAGTTTTCTCTTTGTGAATTATCACTATATGGCGCAATGTCTGGACCATAAAAATAAGTATAGCCTTGCTCTTGTAATTGAGCAATTAGTGATTGTTCTATGTGGTTTTCGGTTATCATAAAATACTATATATTGTAATGTAGCTTAATTCTGTTTATCAATTGTAAATGATTATCCTTTAACTCCTTAATTGTCCATTGTGGTTTTTGCATAATTTTTAAAGAATTTGGGAAGGATTCAATACTATTATTAAAGTATTTAGTTTTCTTATCTGCAAAATCTAATCTACCTTGACCTGCATTTTTTCTACGACTAATTAAAACTAAATTTCCTAATTTGTGTGTCCATTCTTCTCTTTCAGCAGGCGTAAAATCATTTATCCATTGGCTTGTTGCTTCTGGGTTTTGTGGTAAAATATGCTCTACAGACATTTCACTATATGAGCTTCTTTTTTCAGAATACAAAGGAGCATCTAACAAGAAATCCACTTTTCTTAAAATATAACGCGCATATCTTCTACCATAAATAGTGTTAATATCTAAATCGGATAAGAATTGAGAAGTATTAAATTTGAATGCTAAATCAACAAACAACGTATTTAATTTATCGTCTTTTGAAGTATCCTCTAAAGCGTCTATTTCTTCAATTTTCTTGATAATAGAATTCATTGCATCAATTCTAGTTGTAGGTGTTTCTCTAGCAATCCAATCACCTGAAAATTTATTATCTAAAAGTTTTAAGAAATCAAATATTTTATGATCTCCAAAGTAATGACGGTACACTAATAATGGCGGAATCCAAATATCTGACAAGGCAGTATCTTGCATCACTTTTATTAAATTATCAAATGCCCAATTGTTATTGATATGGTGATTGTTGCCACTAAAAACTATGTCAAAGTGTGTTTTGTATTTTTTGATAATATCAAATGTATCATCACCCTTTTTTAATAGTGGAGCTACATTTTCATATTTTTTAGTAGTGTAATTAAATTTCTTTGGTTTGTAAATATTATCTTCAAATTCTTTTAATAGATTGTGCCTTGCTTTTTCTTTTACCAATATGGTTCTGATATATGATAAAAATAAATCAAAATCTTCTCCTAATTCACCTTCTAGTTCTTCCCAATATTTGGCGTATTCGGTTTGTTTTTCTTCGGTGCTAACTTCTTTAAGGTTTTGAGCTTTTAGTATATCACTATTACGCAATTTGATACCTCTATCATTCAATACTGTAAACAAACGGAAAGCATCTTCTAGTTCGCTACTTGCCACATAAACCAAAATAACATATTGACGTAAGTAAGGAAAGAAAGTGTCAATATCTAAATTATCCTCATTCTCAAACCATTTAGAAATGATTAAAATTGCGTTTGCCATATTTCTTATGGAAACATCTTTTGAAGTTGTTGCAAGTAGAACCAATTCTTCTTTTTTCTGCGTGCCGCCTTCTTCTTTAATGTAAGTATTGATAAAGGTTTCTACTTCTTTACGAATGGCAAATTCAATTCTTAAACGTTCAGGTATTCCGTCGTCAGGATTCCCTTTTTGGAATATCGCTTTGGCACAAGTGCTTTTTCTAGTTTCAGTTTTTGTAACGTCTCTAATAACTGCTTGTAATACATAAAGCGTAGTTAATCTTTGTTGACCATCTAAAACGCTGTTTTCTTGGTAACTTGTTCCTTTAAAATTTTTAGGTTCACAATGCAAAACCAAAGAACCTAAAAAATATTGACTGTCTGGTGTGTTGATAGCTGAATGAGAAATATCATCTAGCAATGAACTTATTTGGTCTTCTCCCCAAACATAAGGTCTTTGATAATCGGGTATACAAAACCACATATCTTCTCCAAAAACGTCTTTTATTGTTATTTTATCACTTGCAATTTGCTTGCCTGTTACTTCTATACTCATTATTTTATTTTATATTTTGAATTGTATTTTACTTTGTTATTATTAAAAATGTTGCAGTTTGTTTGTTTATATTAAAACATAATGTATCTTTGCACCATCTCAATGACCAAGTGTTAAAGGAGAAAAGAAGCCGCCTTAATCAGCGGTTTCGGCATTTATATACTCCTCATATTCTTTTAAATATTTCTGTAATCTGTGCTTATATTCTATAAAATAGGCAGTCCAAGGCAAAATAAAATCTATTCTATCGTCTAAAATTACTAGATATTGTGCTTCTTCGTGAAGAATTAATATTCGGTTATTTCTACCTCTTTTATTTCTCCATACTTTTAAACTAATACATTTCGATTTGTCTATTATTGGTTTGGGATAACCTATTCTTTCCATTCTTCTAAAATCAGGAATTCTTTCGTTTTCAATATCTCCTGAATGTGTAAAATGATAATAAGTATATTCTTTTCCATCTACTATTGGGTGTGCTTTAAGTCCCAACCTTTTACCTTCAAAAATGGGTTTGTTTATTACAAAGTCATTTCTAAAAATAGCATAAACTGCTTCATTAAAAGAATGGTAATCACCTCCAAATTCATTTATCTCTATTATTTCGGGTAATGTAACTAGCTTCATACATCCGAATTTTTAGGTTTCCAAATAAATATGTTGGTTTTCATTTCCTTATACAAGGTTGAATTTAATAGGCTATAACCTGACCTTTCCTGAATTCTTTTTATAATAGAAACTTTAGCTGCATTAGAATTTAAACCTCTATGTAAATATCCAACTGCACCAATTAATAAATCCGCTAGAGGTAATAATTCTACTTCGTGAGATTTAATTTGTTGCAGGTTTTTTATAATTTTTTTATCATAATCATAATGGCTACTGCGCAACACTTCTTTTAATTTATCTACTTTTTCTTGACTTTGTGTATCCTTTATGTCTATATAGATGTTATAAGAATTACTAGGTTCTAATATTACTTTGATTAAATCAAAGTACATTTTATAATAAAAATCATCGTGGGTTTGATTGAATTTTTTGTGGTCAAGAATGTCTTTGTTTACCACAATGGCTCTAAAATGCAAATCATCATCATCAAAAAAATAATCAATTAAATTGATATAAAAATCCTGTTTAGCCGGTGAAACTTTATTCCATTTTACTTCAAAATTTTCAGCTAAACCGTGTTTAATTTTAATTTCTTTAAGGCGTTTAAAAATTTCTTTTTTCTTATCTTTTAAACACCAAATGCCACCTAAAACCATTGTACTACTTGTATCATTGGGCAAATGGCAACTTTCATCACAATATATATTATATTCCATTAGCTTATTAGTTTTTAAATTCATTTACCCTTATCTCACCACTCATTAATCGTGGCAATAATTCATCTCGGGTTTGAGTTAGTGATTTGATTGTAGTTTTATTTAAAGAAATTTTAGTTGTAGTACTATCTGCTATTTCAGAAAAACGCTTAATCAAACTAAAATCAATAGGAAGTAATAACTGATATTCTGGAATAGCTTTTTTTGATAAATGTAGCACTGTTGTTCCATTTGAGTATCCAACACAATGTCCTTTGAAAGCTTTATCTTTCATTAGATAATATAAAAAAGAGGAGCTTATATCTTTGTGTATTGATACAACTTTTACCAAATCCATCGTAATATACATTTTTTTAAATCCACCATCATCAAATATGAAAGCAGGATTGCCCAAAACTTCAGCATCTTGTGTCAAATCTGTATGAGCTACTACAAGGTCGCCAATTTTAACTTCTTGATTTTCTTTTGGGTTTCCTCTGAAAGGTTTAAATCCTCTAGTTTGAAACCCACCATTTCTATCAAAACTCTTCAAGGTTACTAATACTTCATCGCTGTATTCAACTAATTCGCTTCCTTTGTATGAATATCCATTTACTATATCTACTAACTCATTTAATTGAAATATTCTCCAACCATCAGGTAAATCATCTCCAATTTGATATTTTCCAAACCATTCTGTAAAAATAGTTTGTGCTGTTGCTTCAAGTGTTTTGTTTTGGGCTTGCAATAACTGTATTTTATCATCAAAAGCAGTTAGAATGGATGCTATTGATTTTTGTTCAGATATTTGAGGAAGGTATATTGATAAAGTTCTAATTTCTTGGAAGTTTATATTTGGTTGAGCAGATTGACTAGGAATTGATTTAAAATATTTTACTGTATTAATATCACGTAATTTATACCATAAAAATATATGGTCAACAATGTTTTTGTCAACAGTAATTATAGCAACTGCTTGATTTGTATTTGCAGGTAAATGTTCTTCTTTTACTAATCCTGTTTTGCCTAAATATTCTCCTGCCATTGACAATAAAATATCATCAACTTTTAATTGAGACCTTTTTAATTCTTCATTTACTTTATTTGTGATTTTCACGAATTTATTACTTTCTAAAAAACCACCATAATTTAATGCGTCTGATTTAATGTAATTAATATCATCGTTGTTAGAAGAAAAAGTTTTAGGTGTAGTTCCTTTTGTTATTCTTTCAACTACTTCTCCTAAAGTAGTTTCCACCCAACCATTAGGTGTTTTTTTTACTTCACTCATAACGTCAAACCAATTTTAGCCAATTGTGTAGCAATTTCATTATTCAGTTCAGCTTCTTTGTCTATTTGTAGTTTTAAGGTAGAAGTTAATGCTGCCATTTTCGTTTCAAAAGAAATACCATCGTCTTCTACCGCTTCAATGCCTACATAACGCCCAGGTGTGAGAACGTGGTTGTGTTTTTCTATTTCTTCAATACTAGCACTTTTACAAAAACCTTTTATGTTGTGGTAGTTTTCGCTTTTACGCCAATTGTGGTAGGTGTTGGTAATTAAATCAATATCTTCATCAGCTAAATCACGGTGTACACGGTCTTTCATATAGCCCATTTCGCTAGCATCTATAAATAACACCTCACGACTATGGTTGGCTTTTTCTCTTCGCAAAAACCAAATACAAGCAGGTATTCCTGTGTTGTAAAACAATTGTTTAGGTAAAGCCACAATACATTCTACCAAATCGTTTTCTACTAAATTTTTACGTATTTCACCTTCGCCACTAGTATTAGAGCTCAAAGAACCGTTAGATAAAACCGTTGCCATGACTCCTCGTGGGGCTAAGTGGTATAACATGTGTTGCATCCAACCGTAGTTTGCGTTTCCACTTGGTGGTGTACCGTATTTCCATCGTCCGTCTTCTTGTAAAATATCAACACCCCATTCGCTTTGATTAAATGGTGGGTTGGCTAAGATATAATCGGCTTTTAAGTCTGGGTGTGCATCTTTTAAGAAAGTACCTTCGGTATTCCAAGCTACAAATTTGGAGTTGATGTTTCGAATGGCAAGATTCATTTTAGACAATTTCCAAGTGGTTTGGTTGCTTTCTTGTCCGTAAACGGTAATGTCTTTTATGTTTCCGCTATGTTCTTTTACAAAAGTATCACTCATTACAAACATTCCTCCACTACCACAAGCTGGATCATATACTCTGCCTTTGTATGGTTCTATCATTTCGACCATCAATTTTACAATACTTTTAGGTGTGTAAAATTGTCCTCCTTTTTTACCTTCAGCATTAGCAAATTCTCCTAAAAAGTATTCATATACTCTACCAAAAAGGTCTTTAGAGTTGAGGTTCTCTACTTGTAGTTCGGTATTAGAAATTAAGTCAATTAATTCACCTAATGAGGTTTTGTCAAGATTGGCTCTACCATATACTTGTGGTAAAACGTTTTTTAGTTCTTTGTTTTCCTTTTCGATGGCTTCCATAGCTTCATCAATGGTTTGCCCAATAGTAGGCAATTTGGCATTGGCGTGAATGTGACTCCAACGAGCTTCTTTAGGTACAAAAAACGTGTTAGCTGCTAAATATTCGTCTCTATCTTCAGGGTCAGAGTATTCATCAGCTTTTAGTTTGTCGTACAATTCACCAAACGATTCAGAGATGTATTTCAAGAATATTAAACCTAATACAACGTGCTTGTACTCGGCAGCATCAATATTTTTTCGCAGTTTATCTGCTGATTTAAAGAGTTTTTGTTCAAAAGTAGAATTATCGGTTTTGGCCATTTTATAATTTGTAATGAATTTAGATTTAGCGTTGTGTTTGTAAATTGTTCAGGGGAGAAGTCGTCTCATAAGGGACTTTGCCAGAGGGAACTACTAATGAGGCAGGGCCAACATGTGTATCTTGGTCATCAAAGAAAATATGCGCTCCAAAAGCCTCCAATACTTTGTCTTTTGGCCATCCTCCCAAGAAGTAAACCTCATCAATATACACTCCCCATTTTCTTAATGTTTTGATTACTCGTTTGTGTGAGGGAGCATTTCTAGCTGTTACGATTGCTAGTCTTAGGGGAGAGTATTCAATTCGAGTGGGAAGATATTCCTGTATTTTGGAAAGTTTAATCAATAATTTAGCAAAAGGACCTTCGGCTAAGGCGTCATTTTCATGTTCCTTTTCATATTTGTGGAATGGACCCATTCCTTCAGTTTTGTATCTTAATTCAGATTCTTCAGAAAAAATTACGGCATCTGCGTCAAAAGCAATTTTTACTCGAGAATCAATTGGATTAAATGATGTAGGTGGAGCGTAAAGTAATGCAGCAGCACAATCTTTGTTATCTATCACTGTTTGTACATCTTTAGTGTCTTTAGAAAGAAACAAATCAACATAAAACGCATTTATGTAAGGCGATAACGGCTCTCCACCTGTAAATGCCACTCTAGTAATGCCTAATTCGTGATTCTCAATCGAGTTAAGGACTCTAAATCCTGTTTCGGCACTGTTTTTTGACATTACAACGACTTCCACTATTTGTTTATTGGCTATTTTGTTCAATTCCATTAAACTTTTTACTAAATAAAAAGCGGTACCTGGTTTGAGAATTTCATCTTCATTTTCTAATTGGTATTTTCTAAACGCTTCAATGCCTTCATTTTCAAAGACTTCATTTTCTTTTTCTAAATCAAATAAAGCTCTTGTTGAAACTCCAATTACTAAAATATTAGATAAATCTATTGGCATGTGTTTTTAGATGAGTAGTGTGTAATTAAAAAATTGTAATAGTATTATTGCGTTAAAAGTAAAGAATATTACATAAATAACCTATTCAAATAATGAACGAGTTTCTTGATTTTTCATATTTAAACTGCTAATCATTTGAAAACAACTTTTTACTCTTAGAATCGCAAAACTATACTTTATAACTAGTTTTTAATTACGGTATTCCTCATTGTGATATTTTTATGGGTTTAAAAATTTAAGAGTTTAAAGTTGTTGTAATGAAGTGTGAGTGTAAAGGTCGGGGAATAGCACAGCTCGCGAGTTATCCTAACCGGATTATCTTTTATCTCTTGGTCATTGATCTCGCGTGATTTTAGGTAATCTATTTTTACAAAAAGAAATAGTTCACCTAAACGTTACGATTTAAGGTATAACCAAAACAAAAAAGCCTGTAAATCCTAAAATTTACAGGCTTTTGCCCTGATTTGAAAGAGCATCATCATAAAACCGTTTTATTAAATCGGCCTACCCATTGATTTTAATTTGGCTTACTACAAGATTTGATGTTGCAGAGGCTATCATTTTTTTAGAAAGAAACATATCCGCTTTTACGTTGATTACCGATTTTCCTTTTTTAACAACAGTTGTTTTTACTAGTACAGTATCGCCTTCTTTCGCTGGGCTAAAAAATTCCACATTTAGATTAATGGTGGGGAAGAAATATTCTGTACCTAAAATCATAAAATTAACACCGATACAATCGTCAAACATGCCACAAATAACACCTCCGTGAAGCGTTCCAGCCGGATTAGTCATTTCTTTTCTTACTTCAAATTCAAATTCAACTGAGTTTTCATCCACAGCAAGCACCGTCCCATTGAGCCATTTGGCATATGGAGACGGACTTCCTGAAAATGGTTTTCCAATAAAACTTTGAAGTAATTGTAATCTATTATTTTCCATTTTGTTTCTATTTTTTATTTTTTTTGACTAGCTAAATTCTTTTTGATTTTCATCATTATGAAATCGGGAGTAACTCGAGGTAAATTCGAAATAAACCAATTTGTAAAACCTACTATTTTTTTAGTTTTTGTATTAAGCAATAATTTGACTCCTTCTTGAGCTACTACTTCTGGAAGAACAGGTTTGTTTGTTTTATACGCATTAGTTGCAGCCATTTCAGTGGTTGTAAAACCGGTATCAATTGGACCAGGACACAATGCTTTTACCATGACGCCTGTTCCTTCTAACTCAGCATTCACTGTTTCTGAAAATGCCAATACAAAAGATTTAGTAGCCGAGTAAACCGAATAGTAAGGAAAAGGTAAAAAGGAAAGTAAAGAAGCTATATTCATAATATTTCCAGAATCTTTTTTCACCATATCTTGCGAAAAAAGCTTTGTAAGCACTACCACAGAAGCGATATTGAGTTCAATCATATTTAACTCTTCCTGAAGTGAAGTCTCTATAAAATTACCATAGTTGCCAATACCGGCATTGTTTATTAGGTAGTCAACCTCAAGTTTTTCTTTTTTAATTTCGTAATACAAAGCTTCTGCATTACCAGATAAGGATAGATCTTTTCGAACTATTTTTACTTTACTACTGTATTTTGATTCAAGATCATCTTTAATACTTTTTAAACGATCAAGGTTTCTTGCCACCAAAATCAAATTATAATTTTTTGAGGCAAGTATTTTTGCCATTTCTAAACCAATGCCTGATGAGGCTCCTGTTATTAGAATTGTTTTTTTACTCATTACAATAGAATTGTTTTTATTGTATTCGTGAATCTTCGATTTCATTTTAATGTTTTAGGATTATTCTTTTTCTAAACTAGGCGGAATCAATTTATACATCACTGGCGTAACGATTCTTGCCAAAATAGTTGAACTGATTAACCCACCAATCAATACAATCGCCAATGGAGATATTTGAGGATTTGGATTCACAGCCAGTGGAATCAAACCACAGATGGCTGTGACTGATGTTAAAACTACCGGAAGAAAACGAGTTTCACCAGCAATAGCAATAGCTTCATCAATAGATTTGCCTTCTTGTCTTAATTGATTGGTAAAATCAACTAAAAGGAGGGAGTTTTTGACTTGAATTCCCGACAATCCAATGAAACCGATAATAGAAACTAGTGACATTGGGTTTCCTGATGCGATTAAGAATACTAGACCTCCAAGAACGCCTAACGGAATGATGGACATCACAATGATGATTCCTTTAAATGTTTTGAATTGTAGTAATAAAACAGCAATGAATAAAAACGTACTTAATATAATTACTGCAAGAAAATTGCCTCCTAAGGAATCACCTTCCGATTCTTTTTCTCCTGAAAGTTTGTAATAATATCCTTTTGGCATTTCAAGTTTATCCAGTTTTGGTATAATAGTTACCAACAAATCATTTGCTAAATAGCCTTCTTTTGTCATCGCACTGACTTTTGAAAAACGTGATTTATTAAAGTGATTTATGGCTGTAGGCGCTGTTTCAAAAGATATTGTTGCAATTTGATTGAGAGCAATTGGTGTTCCCTGGACATTGTTTACATATAAATTTTTCAGTGCATCAAGATTAGAAAATTTATCCCTTGGTAATGTAATGGTCACGTTTCTAGCATCACCGCGATCATCTATATAATCTCCTACTGTTAAACCCGCAACAGCCAGACGAATTACTTTGTCAATTTCACTCGTTAGTACTCCTAATGTTCTTGCTTTTTCTTTATTAATTTTTACTTTAACATCCGTTTTATAGGTATTTAACTCGTTATTGATGTAAACGGTTCCTTTCTCATTTCGCAAAATAGTTTCTACTTGAGAAGACAGTTTGCGCAACACTTTCTGGTCTTCGCCAAATAAGCGTACTACGATGTTGGCTTCTAATGGTGGTCCTTGTTCAAAATCTTTTACTTCCACTTTAGCATAAGGCAACGTTTTAAATTTTTCGCGCAATTCAAGTATCAGTTTGGTTTTTTCTGAAGGTTTTGCTTCCTCTTTCAATTGAACGAAAATTTGAGCAAAATCAGATTTTCTATCCTGTGGATGCACATTGTAGTAAATCTGTGGATTTCCGTGTCCCACATTGGAAGTGAAATATTCAATTTCTTTGTGGTTTTTCAATTCTTTTTCTACCAATTTTGTTACCCTGTCACTTTCCGAAATATTGGCTTGAAGCGGCATTTTTATATTGATTAAAAACATTGGTTTTTCTGAAGTTGGGAATAACTTAAATCCGGCAACAGAAAACAATCCAAAGGCAATAACACTTAAAAATATTGAAATGGCTATCGTAGTTTTTGGAAATTTCAATGCTTTTGGCATTATATCTTTGTAAGCTCTTGTTAGAAATTTTTGCAAATACTGAAGAAAAATATTCCCTTCACCGTGTTCGTGGGTTTTCAAAAATCGGCTTCCCAAAAACGGAACCAATGTTAAAGCCACAAGCATAGAAGCCAATACACTCGTGATAACCGCCATAGGCAAACTTCTGATAAATTCACCTGCCATATCTGGTAGAAAAGCTAATGGTAAAAAAGCTATAACCAAAGTGGCTGTAGTACCGACAACAGCAATGCCAATTTGCTTTGTACCTTTTAAAACGGCATCCATTTTAGAATGTCCTTCACGAAGCCAGCGTTCAATATTTTCTACTACGACAATACTGTCATCAACTAATAATCCTAAAGCAACCACTAATCCAACGATACTCAATTGATTTAAGGAGAACCCTAGTGCATTCATTGCAATCAAACCCAAAGCCAATGATAAAGGAATAGAAATCATTACAATAAGCGAGGCTCTTCCGCCCAAAGGAATCAAAGTAATTACAACCAAAAGAATAGCCAAAGCAAAATCAAAACCTAAATGCCCTAAACGACTTGACACCATATCGGCTTGGTCAAAGTTTTTTATCAGTTCGATGTTGTTAGGCAAATCTTTAGAAAACGCATCTACTATCGGTAAATATTCTTTCTGAACATTACTAATATTTACATTGTCTTTCATTCCCGCAGTAACTAGAACGCAACGGTGTCCATTAATTCTGGTAATATGATTTACTACTTCTGATTTATAATTTACATCAGCTACCTCTTTTAGATAGATGATTTTTCCATTGGCATTATAAACCACCGTATTGGCGACATCATCGGCATTTTTGAATTTACCGCTTGTTTTTACATTGAATACTTTGGTGTCCAAATCAATGCTTCCGCCGGGAATATCGGCTGCTTCGCTTTGTAAACTTCCCATTACGATATTCAATGGAATTCTTAACTGCGCCAATTTCTCCAAATTCAAATCCACTCGGATTTCCTGCTCGGGAATACCACTGTATTTTACATCCTTAAGATTGGTTATTTTTTCAATTTTTGTCTTTAGTTTGTCTGCTTCATCACGCAGTTTTTTATCAGAAGCATTTTCAGAAACCAAAGCTACCTGAAGAATTTTTACATCTGAAGAGGAAATTTTTTCGGTTTTAATTTGGTAAATATCTTTCGGCAATTCACTGCTTTTTAGCGCGTTCATTTCGGTAGATATTTCCTGATATTTATTGTCAACATCCACACCGTATTTGAATTTTACTTGAAAAGCCGCTACACCATCTTCTACAGTGGTTAGTATTTTTTCGATGTTTTCTAAGCCGTAAATCTTATTCTCAATAGGTTTTACCACTTGTTCTTCCATATCCTTCGGACTTGTGCCGGGATAAATAACCGTAATCAAATATTGTGGTGGATGTGTTGACGGGTCTTCTGCTCGTGGCATCGTAAATAAGGTAAGAACACCTACTACAGCGACTAACAGCGCTAGAATCAGCGTGAACTGATAATTTTTAACGGAAAAATTAGTTATTTGCATAGCCTATTATTTTATGATTTTGATAGTAGATTGTTCGTTGAGATAAGCACTATTGCAAATTACAATTTCATCCGTTTTTTGAAGACCGTCTTTGATAAATACTTTGTTATTTTCAAATTTAGCAATTGTAACTGCTTGGCGTTTTACCTTTTTATTTTCTACGATAAATACAAATGCATTGTTTCCGTCAGCTTCAATGAGTGAGTTATAAGGAATAATGATAAAATCTTCGGCTTTCTCTGCTTTAATTTGAGCTTTACCAAACATTCCTACTGCTGGTTTGCGGTTTTTCATATTCAGTTTTAGTTCTACTTGAAACGAACCTAACGACCTATCAGCAGCTTGTGATTTTCTGTAAATAGTAGCGTCAAATTCTTCATCGGGAAATCCATCAAGCGTTACTTTTGCTTTTTGGCCAATAATTACAGCTGCCCATTCTTGGTCGGTTAAACCCACTTTTAATAGATAATTATTGTTTTTTGTAGTTTCGTTGATAGCCAAAATGGGTGAACCCGGACCAACTACTTCCCCTTCATTAGCTATTTTTGCAGTAACAAAACCGTTGGCTGTAGCATAAATTTTGGCATAACGCGCATTGAAAGCAACGGCATCTTTTTGTTTTCTGGCAATATCTAAACCTGTTTTTGTATTTTGAAGTTGCTCTAAAGTGTACACGCTGTCTTTGTAAAGATTTACTGCACGGGTATAATCACGTTCGAATTTTTTTACATTCAAGTCCGATTGATTCAAGCCCGAACCGATTTCGGTTTCATCTAATGTCGCTAAAAGTTGTCCTTTTTTGAAAAACTGACCTTCTTCTACATAGATTTTACGGACAACGCCACCAATTTTAAAACCATAATTGGCTTGATTTTCTGTAGTTACCAAACCCGAAGCATTTATATCGCTTGTAAGAGCCAATGATTGAACCGTAGCCGTTTTTATCGAAATAACATCGGCATTTTCAAAGGGATTTTGTTCTTTTGTTTCTTCTTTACAAGCATAAAAAAGAGGGAGTACGAATAGGATAATTATTAATTTTCTCATAATTGTTTTATTATTAGTTGTTTAAAGTAAAAGAAGCATTGGCTCTTTCTAATTCGGCATAAGCAATCCACGAATTGTAAAGCGCTATGTTAGTGTTCAGTTGGGTAGTGACCCATTGATTTTGTGCATCTAAAAGTTCAATATAAATGGCTTGTCCTTGTTTATATAATTTGGTAATATCATCGTTGTATTTTTTTGCCGATTCATTTTGGTTTTTGTTGGCATTAAATTGTTCCAAAGCTGATTTTAGATTATTCTGTGAAATTTGAAACTGAAGCAATAATTGTTGTCTCACATTATCGGTCTGTGAACTTATTTTTTTAGCCTCCTCTTCAACCTGTTTGAGTTTGTATTTATTTTTATTGCCAGAAAAAATGTTCCATTGCAAAGCAAGTCCTGCAAAATAATAGCGGGAATCTTTATTTACTTCAAAATCAAAATCCTGAAAACCAAAATCTGCAAATCCACTTAAGGTTGGAAGCCAATGTGATTGAGTGAGTTTGCCAACGGTTTCGTTTAATACTTTTACCTGTTTTAGTTTCTCAAGTTCTTCTCTGTTTGCTGTATTTTCGACAACCAAATCGTTAGGTAGTTTTTCATTTGCATCGCTTTCGATAGGTGAATCCAGTTTTTCGTTCAATAAAAAATTGAAGTATGCCTTTGCATTTGTACTGGTTTGCTTCGCCGTTTCTAAATTGGCTTGGATGCGAATGACTTCATTATCACTTCGCAAAACAGCGGTGCGGTTTATTTTGTCATTTTTGAATAAAGATTGATTGACCCTTTGATTTTCCTTAACCAATTTGAGTGCATCCTCGTAAATTTTAATGCCTTCAACAGATTGTAGGTATTTGTAGTAGGCGATTTTTATTTCCTTTACTAATTCCCTTTTGTAGATTTCCAATTCAATAGTTTGTAAGGAAGTTTGCTGCGTTTTAATTCTCTTATTGTAGATGATTTCAAAATTCAGCAAGGGCATTGTTGTGTGAATTTTGGCATCATAAAAATTATCAGGGTTAATGAGAACTGACTGATTTTGTAGGGTAGGGAATGAGTTGGAGTTTGTGATTTGATTTAAGGTACTGTACACCGGATTAAGTAAATCGCCAATCGGAATATCAATAGTTCTTCCACCTTCAGCTATTGTATAATTTCCATTTAGGGTAACAGTAGGATAAAACAAGGCACGTGCTTCTTTCAAAGCATACATACTTTTATTTATGTCAAAGTTATGTTGCTTGATGACTTCGTTATTTTTTAGACCAGCCTCAATATAGCCGTCTAGCTTACTTTGTGAATATCCTTGATATCCAAGTAAAGTGGTGATAATAATTAGTGTTTTTTTCATTTTATATTACATTGTTTTTTAATTGAACATTGTTCATTTTATTGAACAAAAAAAAATTACATTTTCTCTATTATTTTTAAATACTCATTGTAGCCATCAAATAAGATAGTATCAGGATTACTGAATTTCACACCTTTAGTTCTTTGACGAATTTCGAGACAGCACATACCGTGTACCAAACTCCAAACCATAAAAGAAAGCGGTTCTACATTATGACCTTTAAAGTGCCCCTTATTTATGCACTCTTCTATTGTTACTTTAACTCGGTTAAATGTTGCAGCGCCTTCATCCCAATCTTCGTTTTCTGATTTTTCCAGAAATTCCATCGGTGCTTTAAGATTGAACATCAAATCGTACATTTCTTGATTTTCTAAAGCAAATTTAATGTAAGCAAAACCCATTTTTCGAAGGCGCTCCATAGGATCTTTTATTTTGAATAATTCTTGAAAGTAGCTTCCTAGTTCTTGAAAACCAATAGAATGCAGGTCGTGCAAAATCGCAGTTTTATCTTTAAAATAAACATATACGGTACCTACACTATAGTCAATTTCGTCTGCAATGTTTCTAATGGTTGTTTGCTCAATCCCTTTTTCTATAAAAAGTTTTTTGGCACCTTTTAGAATAAGTGCTTTCAAAGCTTCTTTTTCTCTTGCTTTTCTGTCTGCTACACTCATAATTTTAATATTATTCGACAAAGATATGTTTTATTTCTGAACAGCGTTCATTTTTTTAAAATTATTTTACATTTATATTTAAAAATACTGATTTTAAAGGGTTTAAATAGAGTGGTTTATCTCTCACTAGCGAAGAGGAAAGCAAGTTTTTTATGGATTCCAAAGACATCCGAAATTTCTTTCAGATAAGCGTTCATTTTTTGGTAAGATAGGATAGGAGTAGCTTGTTTTCTGTTATCGATTGCTGGTGGTTTTCATATTATCAATTATCATTTGAGTAATCTGAAGGATTGGAATTTTAACAGCACTTTCTGTTTTTGTCTATGGGTGAATATTCATTTCTCGCCATCAATACCAAAGCTTATATGCGACTTTGTCAAGTTTTGATATCTATGTATGCTAAACTGTCTTGTATGACGAGTAGCTTCGGTGTGCATAAAACGATTTGCTCCGCACCAAACACTGGTGATAAATGCCTCAATTATCGTAGTGACTTTATGACCTCTGTTGGATTTAGGCTGTGGTAAATCTTCGCATTTAGAAATATGTTCTCTAAATCCAATTTTCTGCAACATTTGTTTTAAGAAGACCATTCCGCTCCATGGCGTAATCTCTTTACTGGTGTAGGATATATCAAATTCCATGGTACTGATTTTCTAATGCCAAGCATTAGGATTTTGAAGCTCAATTTAATAATTATTTTCTAATGCGGAATTTAGGTTTAATTGTCTCTCCGCTTTTTTGCACATCTATTCTTTTCAGATTAAATACCGGGAAGCAGTTAATAAATATATAACGAAAGGGTCTTATGCTTTTGTTTCGGTCTCTCATGGATAAAAATCCCGTATTCATGCCTTTTTTTTAATTTGAACTATGGAGTCCTAGTAATTTTATTAAAGAAATGAGATAAGATGCTTACGCCAATTTGCTTCAGAATCACTTTCCAAAACCAGACGTAACTAACCTGAAAAGGATCAAAATACATAACAAAATGGAAAATTCAAACGGTTTACAACAACAAAAATGCCCTTATTTGGCACAACAAGCAGATGCAGCGGCGGTAATTCCAGACATTACAACTCCACTTGTAGCAACAACGAATCAGCCGCCGGTTGTGGGTACTAATAATCTTGGACTTTTAAATAATTTTATTGGTACCTGGAATAGCCCTACAGGAGCAAATGCTACAGGTTACAATGTTATGCCTTTGCCGCAAACCGATGCTCCAAATGGTTATATCACTAAAAACTTTCCTTATTTCGAAGAAATCTCATTTTCGGCTATAGCAGGCGGAGCACCAAATAGAGAAGGACAATATACACAGGCAAGCAGTGTGTTGTTTTATGAACAAAGAGTATACATTGCCAACAATGCCGATCCAAACGGAGCACAGCCCATTCAAAATACTTTAATTCATGCCGAAAACGGCACCTGGCTTTATCACGTAATACAAAACCAGGTTGAAGGTCCTTATGGTCCTGGTTTTGTTCTAGATTCAAATCCGATTCCTTTACAAAATCCGGCAACTCAGTATAACAAACAAATTTCGGTACCTCATGGCGTTTCCGTTTTGATGACGGGAGGACCAGTTGCTTCGGGAACAGGAAATCCGGTTTTTCCAACCGCTGACAGAACCAAATTACCGTTTACAGATCCTACGATAATCGATCCGTCAACCTATTTGACACAGCAATTGAATACATTGAATAGCCAGGGGATAACTGTTGACAGCTACTCAAGTATTACAGTAAGTACTAGTAATGAAGGCGGTGCAGTCAGCAATATAAATTTTGAAAATTCCTTTGGAAAAGTGCTTTCAATGAACACTACCTGGTATGTTGAAAATTTAAGTAACGGAACAACTCAGTTGCAATACATTCAAAATATTGTTTTACAATTTGTGATTAACGGTATGCCAACTCAGTTTTTGCATATTGATGCGAATACGTTGCAGCTGGTAGAAACTTTTGTTCCGGTTAATGCGAATCAGGCATGGCAGAATACTGGAATTGCAGTACAGCCAGGTAATACAATAACAGTAAGTTACGAATCGGGTCTATGGACGGCAGATCCTCAAACGAATAACGGTAACCTGTATGACGCAAACGGATGTCCGGGAATTATTGTTACGCAATCAGGATATCCTATTCAAAATGTAAATATGGGTGCACTTATAGGACAAGTTGGAAATAATGCTCCATTTTTTATTGGAAATGGACCCGTTACAACTCCTGCAGGTCAAAGCGGACCATTAAAATTATGCATCAACGATGATTTAAATGCTGAATACGGAGCTGGATTAGCCGATAATATTGGCAGTTTGCAGGTGCGTATCAAAATTTAAAAGATTATATAAATCTCTTCAAAAGGTAAGTTGAAGAGGTTTGTTTATTACCGAAAACAAAAACACTCCTAATTTATAATAACCAAAAAATGAAACCTGCCAAAGAATTTACGGTCGCAGATTATCTGCTAACCCGACTCAAACAATTAAATGTCACCGAGGTTTTTCAAATTCCGGGAGATTATGTAAAACATTTTACACAGGCTCTGGAATACTTTGACGGAATTGAAACAATTGGGACTTCAAATGAACTAGATGCTTCTTATGCGGCAGATGCTTACGCACGTACCAGAGGTTTAGCTGCCGTATCTTTACAATACGGAGTAAGTACTTTTAGCGCATTAAATGCCATAGCAGGAGCTTATGTAGAGCGCAGCCCAGTTGTTGTAATTAGTGCCACACCCGGAGCAGATGCAAGACAAATAGGAAGTATGTACAATGTACTTTATCATCACTCCACAGGTAATCTTAACGCAGATCAGGAAGTGTATGAAAGAGTAACTGTTGCTGCCGAGACACTAAGCACTTCTGCAGGTGCTCCTGAAAAAATCGATAAATTACTGATTGCAGCACTTACACACCAAAGACCAGTGTACATAGCATGTTATAAAGAGGTGTGGGGCGAACCTTGTCCTAAACCTTCCAGTAAAAAACTAGAACCCGAAATCATAAAGAGTGAACCAGCGGCACTTGAAAATGCGGTTTCTCAGGCATGGTCACAAATTAGTCAGTCAAAAAATCCTTTGATTTTGGCAGGTGTAGAGCTTTTGCGACATAAACTAACCAAGCCATTAGAAGAACTTATTAAAGCCAGCGGAATGTTGTACACTACAACTTCACTTGGAAAAACGGTTCTCGATGAGAAAGGCGATAAATTTATTGGTACTTATTCTGATCAGGCTTCAATACCCGAAGTTATTAAGATAGTCGAAGCTTCAGACTGCATTTTATCCTTAGGAACTATTATTACCGATGATTATTTATGGCTGGTAGAAAATAAATTTTCGGATATGATTCAGGTAACAACTCAGGAAACCAGAGCTGGTTATTTTACCTATTCGGGAGTAACTTTAAAAGACTTTATCGAAGCCTTAACAGAACGATTTAAAAAAGCTTCAGGATATCCATTAAAAGCAATAGCTCCTGCCCAGCCAAAATTCCCGGAACCATGGCGTTCCAACTCTGATCCTAAGTACGATTTAACGCCGGAAGTAATAACGTTTAACCGTTTTTTTGAGCATGCAACATCTTTTCTGAAAAAAGAAAAAATGCTGGACGATATTGTAATGACTTTTGGTGTAAGTTCATCCATGTACGTCGCTACCAATATGTACGGATTATCTCAAAACGCCTATATTTCTTCGGCTGCCTGGCAGTGTATTGGTTTTGAAACCGGTGCAGCTTCAGGAGCTCAGTTGGGAAGCGGTAAACAGGCATGGACTGTAGCAGGTGATGGTGGCTTTATGATGTTGGCACAATCACTTTCTACCCTTGTAAAATACAACATCAACTCCGTAATCTTTGTAATGAGCAATGGGGTATATGCTATAGAACAAGTATACGTAGACATGGACTCGTTTAAAGCAGGCCCGAATCATAAGTTTGACGAATTTGATATTCTTCCAAAATGGGATTATCAGGCACTTGCCAAAGCATTTGGAGCAAACAGCTATCGTGCTCAAACCGTGTCAGAGTTAGATGAAGTATTGCTTAAACTTAAGAAAAAAACAAATCTTCCCACTCTGGTAGAAATTGTGATTCCTCAAAAAGATCTGGCACAGCAAATGGCAAGACTTGGAAATGAATAAAACCACTATCTATAACTACTAAAAAAATTAAAAACATACTATCATGACCAAAAAGACATACTCTATTTTTGGAGCAGGCGCAGCCGGACTCTATACGGCGTGGAGATTACTCGATGGAAAATCTAAACTCGCTAAAAACGAAAAAATGCTCGTTAAAGGCGATGTGTTAGAACTCTACGATTGGGGGAAATATGATTTTTCTAAAAAAAATCCAGGAACCAGAGCACCGGGCGCACGTGTTTGTACATGGCATTATAAAGACGACAAAGACAATTCATATCTTGAATTAGGAGGTATGAGATATTTATATTGGGATGGAACTCCTGAGGGACCCGGACATCGTTTAGTGACTAAAACCATTGAAGAACTGGATTTAAAGAAAGATTCAGTTCCGTTTAATGAATCAGCAGACCCATTGATGTCTTTGCGTTCAAAAAACATGTATATCTCAGATATCAATTCTAACCAGCCAGCTCCGTATTTTGCAAACAATTATGCTCAGGATGCTCCGCCAGATGATGGTTTTACAACGATACAATCTGTAGCGATCACGCAAACATCTGGGCCGACTACGCGAAGAGAATGGTGCAAATTTTATGAAGAAGGAAGAATCAATATTGACATGCCCGATAGTTCGATCTTTCAAAAAGGAGACTTATTAAAAGAAATTGGATATTGGAACCTTGGTTATGATATGCTTGGACAAGAAGGATTTGGTTATTTATCTGATGGAAATGGCTATAGTTCAAACGTAGTCAACAGCAATAGTGCCCAGTCATTTAATGTGAATGATGAGTTTCTTCCGGGAACAGAATACAAAACATTAATAAAAGGATATTCCAGCTTATTTGACAGCTTATTTGAAGAAGTTGAAAAATTGGCAAAACAAAAAGGAATTACACTAAATTATTACCCAAATGTTAGGCTGCGTTCTATTTTGCACACCAAATCTGGAGTAAATTTTACAACTGCAACACGCAAAGATCCGGATGCACTTGCAGAAAGAAAAAAATGTGATGCAGCATTTCTTGCTATGCCAAGGGCAGCTATTGAATTAGTAGCACAGGCATCGAGATATAGCGATGCAGAAGGTGTAGATGTACTAAATCATGAAAAAGTACAGCTGTATTTAGAGTCTGTATTGATGGAACCGTCATACAAAATAGGAATGTTTTTCGATACACCCTGGTGGAGAGTAACCGAGGCCGGAAGTCCAACTTATCCTGCTAAGATTACAAGTTATTTTTTAACTCAGGAAGGAATAGAGAAATTAAAAAAAGAGAATTTTCCATCTAAATATCTTAAAGAAATAGAAAAGGCTAAAAATCCGGTTATTATAGCAAATACCTTTAATGATAAAGCCAGTTTTATAGCTGCTGTAGAAAACGCAATTCAGGAACGTTTAACTTTTAAAGAAGAAAAACAAATCGCAACGATTGCTGAATTAGATACTATTGGCCCAAGTATTACCGATATGCCTATTCGACAAGTGGTTTATTTTGGGGATAATGCCAGAGACGGAAAAGGAAAAAAAATATACGGTATTTTGGCCAGTTACGATGATATTCAATATGCAACATTCTGGAAAGCTCTGGAACTTGGACCAGATGCTACGCGCGAAATTCCTGAATCCAGAGACTGTCAGCCTCTCGAAGGACCAAGAGAAGCTACTCCTGTAATGGTAAAAATGCTTCGTTCACAGCTGGCATCATTGCATTTTGGGCCGCAGGCTGATTATTCGTATGTGCCTGAGCCTTTAGAAACGAGATATATGGACTGGTCACTTCCTCCTTTTAATGCAGGATACCATGCCTATAAATCGCATTATAATTTAGGTGATGTGCAAAGAAAAATTAGAAAACCATCTCAGCTCGTTCCAAATACAGACTCCGAAATTTTTATTGTAGGAGAAACCTATTCCAACGATCAGGCTTGGGTAGAAGGGGCATTTTGTACTGCCGAATCTGTTTTGAATGATTTCTTTGGAATCGAACCTATTATTGACGAAAAATACTATCCATTTATCAGTCCGGAATAATCTATTTTAACCAAAAACAAATGAAAACCAAAAAACTATTTAACTTTTCTACTTCGGTAACAAAAGAGAATATCAAAGAGGTAATGCAGCAGGCAATTGCGCTGGAGCTTGCTACAATCCCAACGTATTTATCGACCTATTATTCGATAAACAGAGCACAGGATCAGGATAAACTGTATGCTAAACTTCATGCACAGCTTTCACAATCCGGTGAACGTACCGCTGCCAAAATCGACGAACTGGCGCAAGAACTGAAACTCGATATATTAGTTTATTCGAATAAATCGGCTGCCTTAATTATGAGTGTTGTCATCGAAGAAATGCTGCATCTGGCACTTGCCTGTAATGTAAAACAGGCGGTTTGTCAGACAGCACCTGATTTGTTAGGAATTGGAAAAGTATTAACATTTCCAACACAATTAGATGGACATATTCCTGAATTTCAAATTAATGCAGCAAAATTGTCATTGAAGCAATTAACTACATTTTTACAAATTGAAAGCCCCGAACCGTTTAAAGATCCTTATGCAAATGAACAATTGCTGAATACGGTTGAATATCAGACAATCGGGCGTTTGTATGAAATGATTATCAAATGTATAAAGGAGGATTTCCCGGGGCCTTATAATTATAGACCTCAATTGCTTCCTCCGGAGAATCCAAATCGTCCGAGACCGTATTATTCTCAAAATTCAATGAATACGGTTCATTATGACAGAGAGCACAATCCTCAATTTGCTAATGCAGATGATAGCGGCGGACTTGTTGGAGTACATGACGCTCAATCGGCAATTGATGCGATAGAACGTATTATTGATCAGGGAGAAGGGAAAAGTAAATACAAACAGCATACCTTAATTTGGGGCGAAAATAAAATGCCGGTACCAATGGATATTGTTGAGGGCAAAGTAGTTTTTTGGGAAGGTGATTATGATGATTCTGGTAAAGAACCTGCTCATTTTGCCAAATTTCTTGAAGCCTACACACTTGGCGGGCATTATCAGCAAAAGTTTCGTAACATTCAGGGCTTAGATGATTTCTTCAGCTATTTTGTATATGATACTGATGCTAATCCTAAAACAGCCGATTATATAGCTTCTGGCAATCAGGCGCTGGCGCTATGTTCACAATTAGGGAATGCAGTTTTTGCTTATATTCTTTTAATGATTGAAGCTTGTTATCATAAAGACGAAAGTACACAATACGATTTATTCATTTTTGGTATTCATAAATCAATGATCTGGCTTTTGAGTGGAGTTGGTAACCAAATCAATCAATACACCTATACGAAAGGCAATCAGGCTTATAAAGGTGCTTTAACATTTGAACCTTTTTCGTTTGAGCAAAGTTTCTTAAGACCAAAAGCACAAATCATGAGTTTGGTGGATCAATTGGCGAAGGCAGACCCTGTTAATTGGGGCTGGGCTATAAAAAGCGAAAACTATTTCCCGTCTTTACCAGATGTAGGATTGGATTACAGCATTGAAGCCGATATTCCTAAAGTACCAGGTACACCTTATAGACATAATCATTAATATAAAAAGATACAACATGTCAGAATTAGTAACTAAAGAACTTCATGTATGCATGGGGCTTAATTCATGCAAAAATGCGGGATATTCAGGAAATAATGATTGTGCAGGCCAAGGCGATTGCTCAACAGCAGTTGGTCATCCCTGCCACACCTTAAATGCCTGTAAAGGGCAGGGAGGCTGTGGGATTTTTGGAACGACTGAAGAACTTTGCCATCCCGGCGAAAATGATTGTCGCTATCAGGGCAGCTGCGGTGTGCCTATTTTGTCTTCCCGTTTTATGGCACAAGGCCCTAACAAAGGACTTAGTGTTTGGCAATTGGCAAGAATACGCTTTGAAGAAAAAAGAATAAAAAACGGAGAATCCTTTGGTGAAGCTCCGCAGCAATACGGGCCAAGCGATGAGTACGTAAATTCCATTCGCGGCACCTCAGGCGTAGATTATTCTTCTTGCGGACAAAGCGGTTCAAGATCTTGTTCCTACATCAGCAACCCTGCTGAAAGAAAAATTGCGGCAGCGGAAAGAGTTTTGAAGATGGAGGAAGAAAGCGCTAAAAAACTACCGGAGAGTCTTTCAAATTGTCAACCCAAAAATAATGGACACTAGACTTGGATTACCCAATTTAGGATTGGGATTAGGACTCAGAAGCCAGCATTTTGAACATATCCTGGAAAAGAACCCTGCCGTAGATTGGTTTGAGGTAATTTCTGAGAATTTTATGGATTCGCACGGACGTCCAAGATATATTTTACAACAAATAGCAGAAAAATATCCCGTGGTCATGCACGGGGTATCGCTTTCTATAGGAAGCACTGATCCCTTAAATTTTGATTATCTAAAGAGTTTAAAACAACTGGCAGCTGAGGTTCAGCCAGCCTGGATTAGCGATCACTTATGCTGGACAGGAGTTTTAACCACCAATTCGCACGATTTATTGCCGCTTCCGTTAAACGAAGATTCATTAAAACATGTTTGTAACCGAATTAGACAAGTTCAGGATTATTTAGAACGACCGCTGATTGTAGAAAACCCAAGTACCTACGCAGCCTTCAATAATTCGACACTTCCGGAATGGGAGTTTTTGCGAATCATGACTGAAGAAACCGGCTGTGGATTGCTTCTGGATGTAAACAATGTATATGTGTCTTCTTTTAATAATGATTTTGATCCTGTAGAATACATTAACGGAATTCCGCATAATAAAGTAGTTCAAATGCATTTGGCAGGCCATCAAAATTGTGGCAATTACATTATTGATACACACGATAGGGAAGTAAACAGTCAGGTTTGGAAATTGTTTCAACAGGCTTATCAATTGGCAGATCAGGCCTCAATTTTACTAGAATGGGATGGAAACATTCCGGCTTTTGATGTGTATCATTCTGAATTACTGAAATCAAAACAATATATGGATGCAGCATTTGTTGGGGTTGAAAAAGAAGTTTTCTCTATTGATAAAGAGCAGGTTTCAAACCCATTGAATTTATTTGCTGTAGACAAATTTTTATAGACTCCAAAGATGCAGAAAACGGTAAAAATACCATTAAAAGACTTTCAGCAATGGATGCAGCAGCTTTTGCTCGATCCTTATCAGCAAACAGGAGTGAACCCTGATGATTTGCTTTCGAATGCAGAAAATGCAGCTTCTATTGAAGATGTAATTTGCCATTCAGAAAAACTTACGGCTCAGGAACATCTGGCCATTTACCAAAGGAGTTATATTGCCCGATTGCGAAATTGTATGTCACAGCAGTTTAGTGCATTGGAATATGCTTTAGGTGAAGCAATTTTTTGTGCTTTCGCTGATGACTATTTGGCTTCAAACCCCTCAAATAATTACAATTTATCTTTTTTGGGAGCTCATTTTGCAGACTATCTGGAAAACAACAGGCCCGATGCCAATGAAGATATCAAAGAAGACTGGATTGATTTTATGATTGAACTGGCCCGTTTTGAATATGCGATTGGTGTTCTTTTTGAAGAGAAGGCAGAAGAAAATTACCAGCTGGCAGCAATCGATACATCCGAAGAGCAACTAAAGTTGGTACCTGTATTTGCTTTATTTAAGTTTCAGTTTCCGGTCCGAAAGTATTATCATGAATTCAAAAACGGTAAAAATCCCGCTCTGCCTTTTGGAAAAGAAAGTTATTGTGTGGTGTTAAGGCACAAATTTAAACTGTCCATTTACGATCTGCACAAAGAGCAGTATGATTTTCTGTGTTTTTTAAAAGAGAATAAGAACATGATTGAAACAAAAGAATGGTTTAATAGCCATTATAAAGAGAATACAGTCCAGTTCGAACAGGTATGGAGCAGTTGGAAAGAACGCTGGCTGGATGCTCATTTTTTTAGAGTGTAACGAGATTTTATGACCTAAATCCTAAAATGGACAGAAAATAAAAAAGCAGTATTTTTGAAGAATGCTGCTTTTCTCTATTATTTAGCTTTGTAAATCGAAAATTATAAATACTAGATTTATGAAAAATAAACTAGAATAGGAAATTCTAAACTGGCTTCAAATTCAACCTTTGAAACCACAAAGATCAAATTTACCTATAGAACAACATACGGATCGGGTGTTTATTTTTCTGTGATCGCTGGGGTTCGAGCTGATTTTAAGGAGCTCAAAATTTGCTTATATTATTATCCCGAATATTTCCCGAATATGGCCTATGCCAAATCACAAGTATTTTCTTTAAAGGATCATTTCTAGGCTGAATTCACAAGAGAGCTGAACATTCAATACCTAGGTGACATCCTAAAAAGTGTATCAATCGAAGTGCCCCCATGTATCTCCAAACGTTTTCAATCATTTCTTTGATGAATTCGGTCTACTAGCACTTTAGATTGAACAAGAATTTACTTTAAAAGTTCCTAATTAATTTCCATTAAAATCATTATAAATAGTGATTTTTATACGCTCTAGCTCTGTTACATTTGAAATCAAATAATTAAAAAAGCAAGCATGGGAGCAAATAAAATAAGCTTTGATTTAGCAAAAGAAACTTTTAATTTTTCTGAAATCCCGAATCTATCCGAAATAGAAGAACTACATTTCGATAATTATAGCAACAAAATTGAAATCCCATTAGCCATAAATGATTATCCAAACATTACTAAACTAAGTTTTCATGGAAAATCTAAAGAAGATTTGTTTGAAACTCCATCTCATTTAGAACAACTCATTCATATTAGAGATTTAACGCTTTGGAAATATTGTGACTTATCCAAATTAAAACCAATGCCTCAGCTTGAAGAGTTATATGTTGCGGTGAAAAATGTAGAAACAGATACAAAACAACTAATTACCTTGTTCCCCAATTTGAAAAAAATCACAGTTTGGGGTAACTTCTTGGAAAAACAACTATTACCTATCGATATCGGGAATCTTCATGCATTGGAATCCTTGCGTTTAATCGAATGTGGGTTGAGTATTCTACCTGATTCTATTGTAAATCTAAAACAGCTTCAAGAGTTAGAATTAATAGGACTTCCTCTGAAGTCTTTTCCGGAGGTTATTACCCGACTAGAAAACTTGGAGAATTTAAAAATTAGGGGTTCCTCATTAAAATTACCCAACAGCCTCAGCAATTTAACAAAACTTAAAAAACTGGATTTAAACGGCGCTCTCAACCAAGGAGAAACACGTGATTCCCAATATTTAAAACCTATACCTAGTGTTATTGGAGCGCTTGAAAATTTAGAAGAATTAAACTTGGGCTCTTGCAAGGTTTTTGACATTAGCCCTATTACACCACTTAAAAAATTAAAAAAACTTAACTTACGATATTCTGTTTTAACAAACTGTGCTGGGTTTTCCAGCTTTACCCAGTTAGAAGATTTGGACCTGTCAATGAGTTACGACTTAGTGGACTTGGAAGCACTGAAAGGTTTACCCATAAAAAAATTAGAACTCCTTTTTAGTCCCATCAAATCAATTGAAATCATCTCCACTTTAAAGTCGTTAGAAGCTTTAGACATCGAAAGTTGTAAACATATCAATGATTTTAGTGCTGTTTACAACCATCCAACCCTCAAAGCACTAGAAGCAGAACACGAAATTTTAGAAAACTGGGAAAAAAGGGGTGAAATTAGAGAATTACCACCGATAAAAACTATTCTGGGACAATTAGAAACAGATACACTTCCAAATTTCGAAGAAGCTATTTCTTATCTAGCCAAACTAGTAAACGTAAATTATAGAACGAAACAAAACCCTCTAGCAGACTATTTTAACCTAGAAATTGATGAAGATGAAATTACCGAAATTCCAATTTTAGAAAATGCCATTCTGAAACACATAAAAAGTCTTTCCGAGAAAACACTAATTTCCATTTTTGAAATGACTTTTAAATCAGTAATCTACGATAATTACAATGCTTCTTTGATTGTTTTAGAAGAAATTATTAAAAGGAAAAATGTTGCAACACAAGAAAAGATTGTGAAACAATTTTATGATGCATCCAAATTTTATGATGCTGGACACCGCTCATGGAGTTCAACAGTTCACGATCAATTAATAGATGATTTATTTCCTCAATTTACATCTGAGGCGTTGTACCAACTTTTGAAAAAAGCATCCACAGACATGCTAAACAGCGAAGGTGGAGACCAAATGGAAGATCTTTTTATTCCGGCTTTTCAAAACACAACCGATTTAAATCTGCAGACGAAAGTACTAGAAGTATTTTTTAAATATGAAGAAAAAGCAAAAACCTATTACGGAAAAGAATATTTTAATCACTTATTGCAGCAAATAAGAAATATAGTGTCACCTGAATTAGAAAAAATAATTGCCGAAAAAAAAGAAGAGAACAAAGAACAAGAAGACCTAATACTATCCTTAAAAAACTTAACCGAAGATAATCTTCCCGAAATAATTAAAATATTAGGCAGTAAAATTACTCAAAAATTAGAGGATGAATATCTTTATGAAATTGTAAAAGCCTGCAAAAAAAATAATATTAATAAAGAAGCCGTTAACCAATTAATAGTTTTTCTTATTAAGAAAAAAGAAAATTCCTATTTAGCTGAATTGCTTCAATCTAAATATCACAAAAAAAATCCTGAAAAAATTATTTCAATACTAAGTCAATCATTAACTGATAATTCATTTGACGAAAATGAAGCTTACAATTTGGCACGAATGATTATTACAGATTTAGTTCCTAATAAAGAGGTATCGTTTGATGATTTGGAAATCTATAGAAATTTTATAGTTTCAAAATGTAACATTTCTATAGATACCATTTATGACAATGAAGTACAAAGATTATTATCTGTTTTTTTCAATTCCATTCCTACTAGTCCTTTTGATAAGCATATTTATATACTAGAAAAAGTAAAAGAAATTTTTAGTAAAACCGAAGCTAAATTTTCATACAGTAATTTATATTATGATGTTTACTACTTAGTAAAAGATGCTGAAAATGAGCAATGTAGAATTATTTTTAATTATTTATCTCCCAGAATAAAAAATTATTCTAGTGAAAATGTTTTGTATCTAAATGTTATTGCTGCAATTAAATTAAATGACACTATTTTTTTTGATGCTGTTTTAAAAAAGGTACAAAAACTAGAAGAGATTAGTCAGGTTTTATTAGCTTTCAATCTTTCCTGTGGTTTTGCACATTTTGGAAGAAAAGAAGAAATGTTACATTATATCAAGGAATCCACTAGATTAGGAAAAAACAAACAACAATTTTTAGATGATACTGATTTTGAAAAATACTGGAACGATGGGGATTTTTTAAAAGCTATTGACGAGGAATAAAAAACAAATTCATGTTAAGCCATTTATCTTCAAATTTGGTAGCATTATTAAATTGAATGGCTCAATTAAAATCACTATAAATAATGATTCTTAAAATTCTAAGGCTATTTACTTTTAAAATCAAAGAATTATAAAAACAAGATAGATAACTTGATAAAGAATAAGATTCGTATAATATTAATATAAATTTTGAGAAGCAATATGTTTTATAGTATGCAACAAGCAGGTAAGCCTAAACGTTGGCTTGATATTGACGACTACATATCGAAGGGCTATAAAAAAACTCCTAATAAGTGGTTTAGGGGTGAAGTCTTTACTGCCCCTGTGCCGTTCATGGATATAAAACTCCTTCATAATCATCCCGCAAATACCTCAATGTCTGACTTTCTAGCACCCTATATGAGTCAATGCGGATGCCATTTTTTTCGTGACGACCTTATCGCTGCTTTAGAAGCAGTCGGTGTAGATAACTTGCATAAGTATCCTGTCTCCATTACTGATCCAGATGACGGAAAGGTGTACAATAACTATAAAGCGGTCAACATTATTGGTGTTGTTTCAGCTGCAGATATGAAAAAATCCAAGTTTGAACTAGGCGATAGTACTCCCTTGATGGATGTCCCTTTTGATGACTTGATACTGAAAGAAAATGATATGAAGGGTTTACTTATGTTTAGACTAGCCGAAAGCTTAATCAGTATTTTGGTGCATGAACGTGTGAAGAATCATTTACTTGAAAAGGGATTTATTCATGGCGGTTTTAACGATCATATCGAGTTTTACAAACTAGAAGAAATTGCGTTTTTATAATATGCCTTTTTGATTCGATTATTTGAATTGGTGATCGTTGAAATTACACCAGAAATAGTACAAACTGAGGGTTTTAACAAATTACCAAGAAAATCACATTGCCATTTCGGTTTTAGCACTTTTGACGATGAGTTTCCTGAAGTTTTTTATACAATTTAATATTCTTACTATTTTCCATCACCAGATAACTCTCCATTTCCATTTAATGAAATTAAAAAGTAATCTTCCTATGAAAACCTCTACGAATACTGAACTATACAAACAATATGAAAGAATAGATAAAGGGTTATTTAAACAATTATGATTTATTAAAAAATATTGATAATAAAATAATTATGGAAGAAACAATTAGTAGAGCCATATTATCGGGAGATTTATTTTTTTTGAATTCCTATCTCAATCAAGGAGGAAATTTTAACAAAATGACTTTTAAATCACCTCAAGGATATGGTATTTCAGCAATTCAACTAGTAATTTTAGCCCAAATGAAATATAATGTATCTAAAGAAATTACTAAATTAATTATAGAAAATTCAAGCATAGAAGACCAAGCCTGTACTTTGTATTCATACTCTTCTGAGGATAAATACATTAAAGAAATGGAAATACTATTAAAAAATGAAGTTCCAGTAGACTTAATACATCAAAATCGTTCTGCTCTTCAGCTAGCAACAGGAAATGGTAACCCAAAGATGGTTCATCTTTTATTACTTTATGGTGCAAATCCAAACTTGGAAGGAGAATATGGAAGTGCATTAGATTTAGCTAAAGAAAGATATTACGATCCTTCTTTTCAGCTAATGATGGAATCTTTTTTGCTTGGCAAACCAAAATCTCCTTTTGATTTTGTAGAAAAAGAAGAAATAATTGCACAAATCAACACATGGATTAATGCTTTAATTGGTTTTGGAAAAAAGCATAATCACGAAAATTTTTATGTTTTAGCCATAGATTCAAGTATGTTAAAGGCAAACTCGGAAGAAAAATTTCTTATTACGCTTAAAGAATACCAAACAAACAATCCTAAATACCATAATATTGAAAAAATTAATAACCTGAAATTCAATCCTGGTGATTTTTCATATGTTATTGAAAAAGAAAAAAATACTTTTTTCACAGACTATAGTAAAGAATTAGACTTGTCGTTTTTGATAAAGAAAAAAGATGATAATAGAACTGCTAAAAACTTACTATTTGAAGGCTTAGTAGTAAACCAAAACATTTTTCTAACTGAATTGCGAGTTACAAAAGATTTTAAAATCATAGCACCCAACCACATTTATTAATTATATCCCTTTTTTATATCTAACAAAATTATATTCTTATTTTTAAAATGTGATATTGTTGGTTCTATTTTCAGCTCTAGCTCTAAATCTTTTCGTGCTACTTCTTGCCAATATTTTGTTTTATCTTTGTTCTTTTTAGAAATAATTATCTGTTTAACAATCATTTGTATCATCCTCTAAATCCTCTGTCTGTAATAGCTATTATATTGTTTAGCAACCCTTTTATAAGTTTATCTTTGTTTAATTCCTTCGTATTCAACTATTTTTACATAATTATTAATCACTTGCTATGATAAAAGCAAAATTACCTCGCATTCTTTATTAATTTAATTGATCAACAAGCACTGTTTGAAATAGGACTTACGTATATTTGGATATAAGCATTCTCATTAGGAAACAAAAATAGTAGTGAAATATGGTGCATAAACAAAACGAAAACGACACCCTCTTTCTTAAAACAGGTGAAGGAAGAGTTTACAAATGCGGTACAATGACAGCTGTTTTTAAAGCAGACGAAAATGAAACCAAAAACAAATACAGTATTTCTGAATGGTGGCTTGAACCAAACTCAAATGGTCCAGGACCACACCAACACGAAGACAATGACGAAGTATTTTATGGTATTGAAGGTACCGCATCAGTTCTTGTTGGTGACAAATGGATTGATGTAAAAAAGGGAACTTTTTTAAGAATACCTGCTAAAACCGTTCACGACTTTGCTAACAGGACAAATAAGAAATGTGGACTTCTTAACTTTTTTATTCCTGGTGGATTTGAGAGAAATATGCCATCAATTGTAAAATGGTTTGGAGACAATCAACAATAAAAAACTGACAACTCATAATTAGGAACTGCTGCTCAACTAACCCAGTTCCCCGAAGTGTTCCTAATGAAACACCCGCTCTCCGAACTGTTCCTCATGAAGTATTCCATTCTAACGCTACGCAAAGTCTTTTTCAGACTTTGCGTAATTTAAAATCATGTTCCAATCCATAAAAGTGTCAAAAGTCTCCTGACTTTTAACAGGAAGGCGTTGGTTAGGGATGCGTTGAAAGAGTTGTAAAAAAACTAAAGTATTAACAAAGGTGTTGAATTCATAAGATGTTTAAGGAAAAGTCAGGAGACTTTTATTAGATTTACGGTTTTCAAGAACATTAAAAAAAAGACACAAAGTCTGAAGATTTTTGCGCGGCGGAGGTTTTGAGAAAAACTGCCGTTAGTCTTAATTTAAAATGACATTATTATGAAAATTTGTGCAGCCCAAACAAAACCTTTTAAAGGTGACATTGCAAAAAACATTCAGAATCATAAGAAACTTATAGAAATTGCAATTTCTAATAAAGCAGACATTATTATTTTTCCAGAGCTTTCTTTGACAGGTTATGAACCTGAATTAGCAGAGGAGTTATTAATATCACAAATAGAGGATAGCATACTAAATGATTTTCAAATTATAAGTGACAAAAGTAAAATAATTATTGGCGTTGGTATGCCAACAAAAAATGAAAAAGGAATTTGTATAAGTATGATAGTCTTTCAGCCGAATAAAAAAAGACAAATATATTCAAAGCAGTATCTACACCCAGGAGAAGAAAAATATTTTGTAAGCGGTCAAAACATTCTACCAATAGAACAAAAGAACAAAAAAATAGCGTTTGCGATTTGCTACGAAACTTCAATTTTTGAACATTCTGAGACAGCACATAAAAATGGAGCAGATATTTATATTGCAAGTGTTTTGAATTCTGTAAAAGGAGTAGACAAAGACATAAAAAGAATTTCAGAAATTGCAAAACAATATGCTATGATTTCATTGATGTCCAACTTGACAGGAAAGTCGGGCGAATACGATTGTGCAGGTAAGAGTTCAATTTGGAACAGACAAGGAGTTTTAATGGGACAATTAAATGGGAAAGACGAAGGTATAATCATAATTGACACTGAAAATCAAGAAATAATTAAAAAGTATTTATGACCTAAACTGCCACCAAAACAACTATCCTCCGCTAAGCAAAGTCTTAAGACTTATATCACCTCAGGCAAAAGTAAAAACAAATAAATGGACTGGATATAAGCCACTAAAAATGCAATACGATATTGAACAAATTAAGAGTAATACATCTGATTTTTTTCAAATCAATACAATCATCCATCAGGTTAAATCATGGTTAAGAAGTACATACTCTTGGATGCATGAGCAAAATATCCAAAGGTGTTTAGATGAGTATAGCTATCGATTAAACAGGTCAATACACAAGCAAACTATATTTAACAATCTGATTACAAGAATGATTAATCGACAATATAAAGAGCAACTTTCTTTCTTTTTGGGAATCTTGGTTCTTTAAAAAATAATAATATGGAGATAAACAGAATTCAATATGCTTCAGATCTGCATCTGGAGTTTATTAAAAACAAAGAATTCATGAGAGATAATCCCTTAATTCCAAACGGAGATATCTTAATTCTGGCTGGGGATATTGTACCTTTTTCGCTCATGGATAAACATCAGGATTTTTTTGATTTCTTATCCGATAATTTCCAAATGACATATTGGATTCCTGGAAATCATGAGTATTACTATTTTGACGCTCTTCTGAAAAAAGGAACTTTTTATGAAAAGATTAGAAATAATGTAATCCTTCTAAATAATTATGTTGTAGAATATGATAATTTAAAACTGGTTTTCTCGACTCTATGGTCCCACATTAGTCCGGGTTCCCGATTGAATATTGAAAGAGGGCTTAGTGATTTTCATGTTGTCAAATACGATGGAGACAGGTTTTCGGCAGATAATTACAATAAGCTGTATTTTGAGAATGTAGATTTTATTAGTAACGCCTTGGAAATAGTACATTCTAAAAAAGTTGTCGTTGCAACTCATCATGTTCCAACTTTTAAAAAATATCCGAAAATGTATAAAAAGAGCCTATTGAATGAAGCTTTTGCTGTTGAGCTTTCAGAGCTTATTGAGAGGTTCGACCCAATGTGCTGGATTTATGGACACAGCCATTATAATACTAAAGATTTTAAAATTGGAAATACAAATGTGGTAACAAACCAGCTTGGGTATATTCAGAGAGGTGAAAATGAAAGATTTGCCGCTGATAAGGTTTTTATTGTTTAAAATTTAAGATAGGAATTTTTTTTTTACTAATGGTTTCGAATTTAGATTTGATGTTTTTCTTTTAGTTGTCGTTCTGTGAGTTAATGCCGTTCTCTTTAAAGCGATCATTAAGAACATTTAGTCTTTCTTTTAGCATATCATAGCTAAGTGTTGCGCCATAGAACATATTTTCTCTCATTTCTGTATAGTCCTGTCTCCATGCTTCATCCACTTCTGGAGGTGGAAGGAATGATAAAGTAGAATGGGTGTGTCTTTCATAAGATATGCCTCTCACTGCGGTGTATTTTTGCCTAAATTCTACAATGGTAAAAAATAGATTTTTATCCTTAACCGCAGAAATTCCGTATTCATTATCCATAACTTTTTCTAGATCATATAAATGTCTGGTCAGCCTGCTAAATCTGATTTTATCAACAGGCTTACTAAATTCTTCATGAAGCAGAAAAACTTTCTCAAGAAAAGTTCTGGATGCTAATACTACGTTTGCATTAAAAGCAGGGATATTAAAAGATTGTTCAGGGAATGTTTCATCAAGTATGGATGAAATGGGACGCATTTCAGAGGGCTCTCTTAGTGATCTGGCTCCGATTTCGATCAGAACTCTTTGAGGCAAGTAACCTGATCCATGATTAATTACAGGCTTGTATATTAGTTCAATTGAGTGCGGGTCGCTTGTGTCATCGATATTTTCATCAGTTTTGAGGCTGAAGAGAGTACTTAGTATCCCAATTTTTAAAAGTTGTGCTTCAAGTTCATTTTTGAAGTCAGCAATGATAAATTGCCCAGAAGCTTTGCGAAGTTTTTTGATCGCAGTTTTAGAAAGTTCTCCTGGGAATTTAAGGAAACTTCTATCTATAGCAAGATCAATATCCTCAGAGAATCGTTCAATTAAATTGTAAGCTTTACTTAATGAAGTTCCTCCTTTGAATATGAGATGATCTGAATATTGGGTGGTAAAAATTGCCAGCAGTGTCACAGTGACCCATCAGTCTTTTTCAACAGCGTAAGCAGGAAGCCCTTTTTGTGCTGCTGCTTCTGTAAATAAACCTGCTTTTTCTTCATCTGTTAATGAAATCCAATTTTTTATCATAGCTGCTGGTTTTCTGGTAATGCCGCTTTCATTATTGTTCGGATCCATTCAGGAGCTAATTTGATATCATGTCGCAGGCGTTCTATCTTTTCTTTTTTTAATATTTCAATTACTTTTAATATCTCGTCCTCATTAAGCTGGTCTTTTCCCAATGCCTTAAGGCCTTGAATTACCAGTCCGCTTATTTCTCCAATGGAGGCCAGATTTTTTGTTGCTGTTTTTTTTAAATGTAGCGATCTTTTTCCTATTGCTATTTTTCTGGCAACACCATCAGTAAGATATACAGCATTCATTGGTATCTGTGTAGAAAGTCCAAGAATGTTTAGAGAATATGCACCAGTAGGAATAATGCGTGCCCGATCTCGACGCGCTATTGCCTTTGCGATATTCTCAATTGAAGGAGTTATTGTGATTCCAAGGGTTTTGTTTATTTCGGGCCTTGTATAAATACCTCTGGAAACTCTCATGATTTCTTTTTTTTCAGTAAGTCGTTCTAAGGATTTACTGATTGTTTTTGCACTTCCGAAACGAAGAAAATCGTCAGTAAAAAACACAGACCCCCTCTTGGCTTTTTTTATACGTTCAATTACTTTATATTCAGTGCTTTCTGTCATTTTTTAAGTGCTACTTTGTCGCAAATATAGTAAATATTTGCGACAAATATATTAATTTTATGTTCTTATGGAATGGAGTGATTTTTTTGTAGAATGTACCTTGTAATTTGCTTTAAGGAGGAAAGTTAAATGTACGGGATTTTTAAGTCGGATGGTAAAATTTACGATAGTTCTTCATCACAAAGACGAAGTCTTTGTGATGAAGAACTATCAGTCTCTAAATGGATACATGAGACGCTTATTGCTTACTTAATTTGGAAAAAGCGTTATTGTTTAAGCAATAAGCGTCTCATGTATCCATTTAGGCAAAGTTAGTCTTTTTTTTTTGAGAAAGTCAAGAGTTTGGAGATGTTTTGTTTGGGTTAAACGGTTGATTGTTAGTTTTTTGTTTTGCAGTAAGCCCTGTGAAATGTTGTAAAGGCAAGTTATATTTACTTTGAAATAGAGATCATAAATTTGATGTTTCTGCACTTTCTTAATTTTAAGATTCTTTTTCTATGTGAATTTAAAATTAATAATTCAGAGTGCTAGAAGTAATTAACTAAATGGCATCGAAATTTTGTTTTTCTACCTATGTTTCTACCCATTATAATTGTAAGTTTCTTACCAGTTAGTAAGACGGGCTTTAAATTTTCTTCAATTATGATATAATTGTTAATTATGTTATCTACCTATCTTTCTACCCACCTTTCAAATTTAGAGCGTTTTAATTTAAGACATCAAAACTGGAAAGTATATTTATTTTTAGCTAGCTTATATTAAGTTAAATCATCTTCATTTTTTTGTAGTGTTCACTAAACGTGAACCATTTAAAAACGTGAACAGATAAAAAAAATGGAATATGTTTTACCAAATCGACAAAACAGCGGTCTCATTCCGATTTGAACCATAATTCTCATTTGTTGGCATTAAATGGTATGGTTAGTAATTTTTCAGCTGTGCCACGATTCTGCGACAAAATATATAAAGTGCAATTTGTGGCGCACTACACTCTATTCCCGATACGCCACGAATGTGCCACAAAACTGCATATTATTAATCGGCAAAGAGTATAAAAGATAAAACCCTGCAGATCTAAAGATTTGCAGGGTTTTCCGTTAATTTTAGCCTTTTTGTAAACTTTGAGAAGTCTCTTTTTTAGCTTTCAGCGGAGGAAGAGGGATTCGAACCCCCGGACCTGTTACAGTCAACAGTTTTCAAGACTGCCGCATTCGACCGCTCTGCCATTCCTCCAGTAAGACGCAATCATTTTCTCATTGCGGGTGCAAATATAGAATGTTTTTTTTATTTCGAAAATTTTTTTAAACTATTTATAAAAAAAATGATATAATACATGAATTAGAAAGCGGCCTTAAGCAAAATTTTAGCAGTAATATGCTATTTAAATACAATTTTAATTGCAATTAAAACTTAGTACTTTGATGTTATTTCTTAAGGATTGTGTAGAAACATTATCAGGTAAATCCTTGATGTTAGAGAGCGACTTGCTGCTTAATTTACATTTTTTCTCCAAAGAAAGTGCTTTCTGAGAATCACTTTGAGAAAACTTGAAAAGAAATTCTTCTAGAATCATTGACTTATACAAGGTTTGAGAATATTTAAATCTGTTGTTGGCATTATTCAGCCCATTTTCAAAATACTTTTCTGAGAGTAAAAAATAATAAGAACAATTGTCATATATTTTACTCAATTCGCTATATTTAGTTGTAGCTGATCCAGCCTGGGCAAATCCAAAAAGCTGTACTGCGAAATTTGAGGTGACTTCACCAATCACCGCCTGCATATTTTCTTTAACATAATAATCTACATCGAGAATAATATCACAGACTTTGATAAATCTTTTGACTTTTTCATCTGCTAGAGAATAGTCGCCAAAGTATAAATTAGTTAAATAATACTGTGAGATGTAATTGCCGTAGCTGCCAAGGTAAGACGAGCCATATTGTTTGGCTTTTGTCTCAACAAGCGCTGTGCTCTTTTCCATATGATGGTAAGCGCTGTCTTTTTCTTTAGTAACGGTGTAAACTCTTCCTATCTGCTGTTCAAGCTGAGGGATAAAATCCTCATAAGCGAACCTATTTATGCTGCTTGCAGTTTTAATTTCGGTTAGTAATTTTTTATTGTGGGCTAGCGCTTCTTCGGATTTTCCTAATTTGAGAAGAAGCTCATTGGTTCTGTAAAAACAATCTGCAGCTTTTTGTTTATCAAACTGTATCATGTTAATATTTTGCGCATAATAATCGTAAGCTTGCAGCAAGAACTTTTCAGCTTCAATGAAATTGTTTTGTAATCCATAAATGTATCCTTTATCTGAATTTATCCAAGCTTGATGGATTAAAAATTCTTTTGGATTTTCCTGGACAAATGGTTTTAGTTTTTCGTTAATGATATTTAGGCCTTCCATTGTTTCTGGAACTTTATTTTGGATCGCATAATATGCAAACAATGCTGTATAAAGCTGTTCATATGCATAAAGGAATATTTTGCTGTTTAGTGAAATTTTAGGTTCTATTATGGAAATGGCCTGTTTTAAAGCATCGATGCCACGTTCAGGGGTTTCCGAGTAAAAATATACTTGATTTAAATTGTAATATACAGAACTCAAGTCAATAGCAAAACTATCCGGGTCGTTTTTATAAGAATCCTTTAAAAATAGAAGGGCGGTATTATAGCACTCTACAGCTTGGCTGATTTCATTAAGCATGGCGTGCCCTTGTCCTTTTTGGCGTATGAATGCTGTTTTTTTGTATAGATCCGAATGTGAAGGTACAGGTATTCTGCTGATCTCATCAATAGCTTTTTGTGAGTAAGAGATGGCTGTCTTGATATTTTCAGCATTAAAATCTCTGGTAGAGTAGTTAAAAGCAATATTAGAATAAATTTGTGATTTGGCGGATATAAGGGAATTGTCTGATAATGTCTCCATGCTGTCAAGTAGTGCGATGGCTTTAAAATACATGTTGTTTGATTTTACTCTGTCTACAACATAATAGGACAAACCAAGGTAATTATAGATTTCAACTTTTAGCCGATTATCTTCAATAGAAAGGTCTGCTTTCTCGAGAAAATTAATTGCACTAACATAATTATGAATATAATCAACAAGAAATTTGCCGTATTCAAAAAAATTTTGGCCGCTTGGAGCTAATGTAACCCCGATAGTAAATGATTTGTCCGCCTCAGTAAGTATTGTATCAATTTTGGAATGATCTAATTTAAGGAGAAGAATTTTTGCTTTTAGCATATTTGATTCTCCTGTAGCTTTGTCGCTGCCACCCTGTTTTTCTAGTTCTTTTAATGTTTTTTCATAATCACCTTCTTTAAAAAATACATACGCTCTTTTATATACTTCCGAAGGAGTCTTTTTTAGTTCACTTTCAATAAATTGGTATTTTTTAATGTAATCCTTAATAATGATATCTTTCTTTTTTAAGTTAGTATTGATATTGTCCAGTTTTTCATTTTGGCTATCAATCAATTCTGATTTAATTTTTAGCTCATTTATTAAGTTAATGGTTAGACCTTCGGGTAAATCATAAGTAATTATTTGTTGTACAACATAGGAAACCGTTGCGTAGTCTCCAATAATAACAGGACTATTATCACCGCTTGTTCCAAACGATTTTGGAAAAGTAAAAGTTAGATCCGAGTAGTGTATCTTGGTGCCAATTATTTTTTCCACCGCTGAAAAATTGCCTTCGTCTAAGTTTTTCTCAGCCATCTTTTTCGTATTGCCGTCACTTATCTTGTCAATCTTTAATTTTAGCTCGGAATATTTTTTAAACCATACTGATAAGGCTTTGTTAATTGAAGATTGATTTGGTGTAATTGTTTTATTCGAGAAAATTAGTCCAGCCAAGTAAGGAGTCAAGTTAGCCGGCAATTTTTGATTAATCACTTGCTTTTTTATATATTCGACTTTAGCCTTAGCTCCTTTGATTACAGGTGAGTTATTGCCTTTTGAGGTCTGAGCATTTATTTGCGTAACGAGCATCAAAAAGAATATAACTTTTTTCATAATTTAATTTTTTACGGTATCTTTTACATTTTTAGTGCTATCAGATGATTTTTCTGTTGTGTTGTAGTTTATCGTTGTATCGTCCCCAATCAAAACTGGGCTATTTTTGCCATGCGTTTCAATCTTAGTTTTGTTAAATTTTATATATGTGGGGATTATAAGGAGGATAATCAGACCAGTAAACAGAAGAATGCCTAATCTTAGAAGTTTCATGTTAATTTCGAATTTCTTCATTTTCTGTTGCATATCCATTTTGATGATTTTAAAGCCGTTCTCTTGATTTAAATCCGGCAATTTATATGAAGGTAACACCTCAAGCATCGCTGTAGCAAGATTAGCCTTGTTTTTTGTATTTGCCATTGAAATTATTGAGGATATCTTCTTCATTCGCAGTGAATTATTGTAGGCTAAAAAGCCAAGGAATGCAGAGAAAATAAAGGAGCATAGTCCAAGAATTGTTTCTACTTTATAATTTTGCGCTAAAAATTCAAAAAAGGTCATAAAAATTGTCTTTTAGGTTTAACAAGTTATTTTATTAGCTCTGCATTAGGCACTTCTAAAACAAAACTTCGTTTATGGTTTTTTAAAGTAATACAATATTAATCAGGAATTGTGCATATGCATTCTTGTACCAAAGTCATATTTTCGACTTCCTTTATAATGCATTGTTAAAGATATGTATTGGGAATTATTAATAGATACGTATTTATACTTGTTTTTCTTAAAAAAAGGTGTGTTCTTTTTGATCAATTTGCTGAAAATGAATTCCGTTAGGGGTTGAACTTGTAAGGGTTTCATTTTCTGAATATCTATAGATTCTATCACTATAATTTATGTTTTAATCTTCGTCTTGTTTTTGATTAGCAATATATATAAAGGGGGATTAAATTGGACTTCAGGGTTGTTGAGACCGATGGAAATTTCAAGATGACTAATTATTCATAAAGATTATGGGTAGTCCGGAAAGTTCGCTGGAGAAACATTCTAGTACGGAACTTCAGACTACACAACATAAAGATAACTTGGTGAATTTCCTAAAAAAAAGAAATATTGAGTGGGTAGCGGTTGTGGTAATACATGTTTCGAACCTAAATCTTGTAGATCCTTATTTCGCTGGATTTTAAATTTTCAAATGCAATGTGACATGATTCTGCCACAAACTTAAGCAAAATAAAAACTGTATAATTCGTCTTAGCTTTTTGTGGCAGAAAGATGTCAATACCATTTTACCTTATATTGTAATATCAGGTTTTGAATTTTTCTATAATTCTCCAATCAGTATTATTGATAAAATTTGGGATCTTGATCATTCATTAAAAGATCATGTTATTAAAGAAGACTGCTGTAGCTTTCCTTTTCCAATTTAGTGTTTATAACATTTTGTCTTTTCACTACTGGTGCCGTAGCCGTTACAGGCGTTGCAGGCGTAATAGTATCCCCCGTTACCTGTGCATTTATAACACTGCATCCAGCCTGATGCATTGCAGTAACTGCAGCCTTGGCTGCTATAAATACCATTACCGACATGAGTTGAAACACTTCCCGCGCCTCCACAATAGCCACATCGCGTAGAAGACCTGCCGCTTCCAGCGCAATCAGAGCAGTTTCCATAAAACTGCTTTCTTCCCCTGCAGCTTCCGCATGTTATTTTTTTATAGTAATAACCGCTTCCGCTGCATAGAGAGCAATTCTTGATTTCCATTTTCTTTTCACTAAAAGATTGGGCAATAGTGCTGCTCTTGGATTCAGCATCGCTAAGCATTTCAAGGGCGACTGAATAATATTCGGCATTTTTCCCAGAAGTATTAAGATATTTTGTCAAAGCAATGATTGAACGCGTATAGCTGGAAGATTTGTAAAAGCATTTGCCCAGGAAATAATAAAATGTAACCGGTGGTGAAACTTTTAAGGCCTGAATCCTATTGAAGGAAACGATTGCTTCTTTATAGGATCCGGCATCCATTAATTTTTTAGCTTCCAAAAGATATTTATCAGCAAGAACGTCAGTGCTTAATGCAGAATTAATGACCTGTTTCTCACCTTCAATGTATTGTCCGGCAAATGTAACATCTCCATTGGCAGTGTATTGTGTTCCAAGCCCGTGTCTTTTGCCGTACCTGAATTCACCTTCATAACAGCTTCCTGAATCGGACTTTGAAATACCATACCCGTGATACTGTCCGTCTTTCCATTCACCTTCGTATTTAGCACCGCTTGTCCAAGTATATGTGCCTTTGCCGCTCCTTTTACTGTTAGAAAAATATCCTTGGTATTTACCCCCGCTGTAATTCTGCTCTCCGTACCCATCTTCACAATTTCCGGTTGTACATTGCGAGGATATAATATTTGAAAAACCAAGCATCAATAGTAATAGTAAAGTATTTCTCATATTTAATCTTTTAAAATGTCCCAATTAATTTCACTGTCTGCGGCCTGCGGTTTAGCGCTGCTGCCATTCATTTTTCCCATCATTTCAAGCATTTTCATATTCTCAAGGGCATTTTTAAATTGAACTGAAAGCTCTTCTGATGATGAGGAGTTATGGTACTGGCCTTTTGTAGTTTGTGCGATGGACTTTAACTGGCTCTGTGCAGTTGAATTATTATCAAGACCAAGTCCTATGGTTTCATGCCTGAAAATAATTTCTTTTTTGGCCAGGGAGGCTAAAACACTTTCTAAATTTCCGCAGTCGTCATTGCCATCAGCCAGTAAGATTATCATTTGTGTTACAGAAGCCAGCGATTTATTTGAAGCCATATAAGAATTTGCTCTGCTTAAGGCACTGGCAAGCGGGGTGCCGCCATTGGCTGTGAGGCGTTTAATAGTCTCTGTTAAATTTTTCAGATTAGTTGAAAAACCATTAGCAGTGTGGATAGGATTGCTACATTTACCCTCAAAAGCTAAGATGGCAACTTCAGTGTTTTTATTTTTTAATGCTATTTCTACAGCTTCTTGTGCTGCTTTCTTTGCCTGGGTCAACTTGTCGCCACTCATGCTCCCCGATACATCTATAAGAATCAGTAGGGATGTATTAACATTGTCGTTTTTGGTTTTCAGTTTTGTTTCGTCCAGTGTAATTGTAATCTCTTTATTAGGCGAACTCAACGGATCTTCGGTGCCATAAAAAATCTTTCTCAGCTGTCGTATTGGGTTTTCCGGCGGAAGATACACTTTATTGTTTGATGTTGACGGGATCCCTAATAGAACACAGCCCCTTGCATGGTATGGTTTATTTCCCGTATGAAAAAGCAGGTCTCTTCTATTATCCACATTACCGACTTCCAAAAGAAAATCACCTTCGGTGGCCAGTTTTCCAAGATTGCTACTGACGAAATTTCTCCCGGAATAATACCTGATTATGCCTTTATAAGTCCCCTTTTCAATTCGCAGCACTTCATTTTCGTAGGCAGGACCCAAATATTCACCATTAGCATAAATTTTCCCGACTATTAGTCCGTCCCTTATAGTCAGCCGTTCTATTTTTATATTAATATTCTGAGCCTTAAGCGTGACTGTAATTGCAGCATAGAGGATAAAAAAAATAATATAGAGATATTTCATAACTTAAATCTGTAGATTAATAATGAAAAATAAAAGCTTATTATTGATTTTTTATCTGATAAGAAACTGTAACAACGCCGTATCACATAAATTTGCAGGTGCTTGGTTTATTGTAATTATAATAGGTTAAAAGTCGTTAAAAATTTTCAATCGGAAGCACGTAGAAATACCCTGTTTTAATAAAAGAGCAAGCATTATTATTTTAATAGTTGGTTTTTGGGCGGTCTTTCTGACCAAATTAGATAAAGAAGGAATCTTCGAAACTTTTGAAGCTGTTGTTTATACGCCTTTTTTCGGAATATCTGATGAGGGAAGTATTAGATTCAAGTGAGATTTTAAATTGTGGATAGGTAATGTATAAGCTTATTTATTAAGAATGGCCTCATTTACAAGCCCTTGTAATTGTATTGTTCATGAAGTCGATCCGACAGGGATAAAACTAGACTTCAGGGATGCCGACATCAATGGAAATTTCAAGATGACTAATTATTAATAAAGAATATGGTTAGTCTTTAAGTTTCGCTGGAGAAACATTCTAGTGCGGAACTTCAGACTCCGCAACATAAGGATCACAAACAAACCATTTTTCGCATCGGTAGAACAGCTAGCTAAACATTTAGTTTGTACGAACAACAAACGGCCTATTTTTTAATAATTTACATATTCTCCGAATTTTGAGGAGGGATGCTCTGCCATTCGAACTCAAATAATGTCCTGCTTTGTAAATGCTGGGGTTTTACTTTTATCTTGAATGTGCCATGATTCTGCCACAAAAAATGAAATAAAAAAGTCTAAACTTTTTTTAACCTAGAAAGTCCAAATATTAAAGCTTGTAATAATTGCAGATATTTCGTATTTTTGAGCAAAGTTGAATTATGAATAATAGAAGAAGACATATTAGTGCAAGAACCAAAAGTAGAAAAGCAATATTATCTTCTAAGGAAGATAGTGCATTGTTAGATTCTGCAAAAATTGCATCATCTAAGGCTGTCAGAAGTTCTATGGCGTTAGGTATCACAATAAAAGTTATTCGTGATCATGAAATTATTGCTGTCAATCCTGATAGATCTTTTAAGGTTGTAAGAAAAATTGCAAAGCCTTCTATTGATTTATCATCATTGAGAAAAGGAATGATTTTAGAAAGAAAGTAATATGTCTCAAGCAAGATTACGGATATTTGCAGGACCAAATGGTTCGGGAAAAAGTACTCTCTTTGATTCTTTTTCCAAAAAATACAATTCTGGGGTATTTCTTAATGCTGATTTAATTGAAAAGGAATTGGCAAATAATGGATATATTGACTTAAGTGAATTTAATTTAAATCTTACTCAAAATGATTTAAATAAATTTTTAACCACTGAGAGAGCTATTTCTTTAATGAAAAAATCTTTAGAAGATAATCATAAAATGGATTTTTCTTTAAAAGAAAATGTAATAGTTGATGCAAAAAAAGAAACGCATAGTTACGAAGGAGCTCTTATAAGTGCATTTTTAAGACATCATTTACAAGAAAGCAAAATTGATTTTTGTTTTGAGACAGTAATGAGTCACCCTTCTAAAATTGAAGAAATAAGGGAAGCAAAACAAAAAGGCTACAAGACATACTTATATTTTATTTGTATAGATGATCCTGAGGTAAATGTTTCGCGAGTTGAAAATAGAGTAATTAAAGGCGGTCATAATGTTTCGCCTGAAAAAATTTCAAGCCGTTACTTTAATACATTAAACAATCTTATGCCAATGATTGAAAATGTAGACAAATGTTATTTATTTGATAATTCAAGTGAAGAGTACAAATTAATTGCTAAAATTGCTGAAAATAAATTATCATTAGAAATAGACCCTTCTGAACTTCCTAACTGGTTTATCGAGTATGTTCTTAAGTACTACATTTAGTATTTTTGATGATTACCTTGATTTTTTTTCAAATTTAGAATCTAAGTAACTTTCTAGAATCCTTTTCTATATTTTAATTGTGCAAGTGGCGCTTGCATAATTATAGATAAATTTTTTACAAGAATTTTTCTTATCTATTCCGTAATTAGTGTAATTAAGCGAGTACACTAAATAAGAAACAAGATAAAATAAATTGTGCCGACATTGTCGGCACAAACTTTAAAACTGTTTGGGATCAAAAAAAATAAATTGAGTCCGTATTGCGGACTCAATTATATAAAAACCTCATATTTTTTTTATTGCTACAACAAGTTTTACATCGATTCGCACCTAAACTCAGCTCTCCTTGATTTTACTGAATTTACTTTATCAAAAATCATGTGCCACGATTCTGCCACAAGACTGGAAATACTTAGAAGATCATATATGTCTTTTTTTTCTAATTTAAATGCAGTATTAACTTGTCGTCTTAAAAAAGACAGAAACTCCGTATATATACAGATATTATTTTTAGGGCAGTAATTTTCATAAATGAAACACTAAATTTTGTAATTATTTAAATATTTGAAATTATTTACTGTTAAAGCGGTAAATATATCATAAAACATATGTTTTAAATATTTATAAGATGAAAATTAAGTATATTTACCGCTTAAACAGTAATTATGATTAATTTTAATTTAGGAAAGTTAATTAAAGAACATCGCAAAGCTGCTGGACTGACGCAGCTCCAATTAGCAGATTTAGCAGGTATCGGCAAAACAACTGTGTTTGATATTGAAAAGAATAAAACATCTGTAAGATGGGACAGTGTAATCGCAGTCTTGAATATTTTGAATATTGATATTCAATTCATAAGTCCATTAAAAAAATAAGAGATGAGAAAAGCAGTAGTTTATGTTCACGGTACGAGAGCGGGTGAACTTATGGAAGAAAAAAGCGGAAGATATTTATTTATCTATGATGATGATTATTCTTCAGAGCCAGTGTCCTTAACGATGCCTTCTTCCCACAAAAAATATTCATTTCTGGATTTTCCGCCGTTTTTTGAAGGGCTGTTACCGGAGGGTATAATGCTTGAAGGCCTTTTAAAAATAAATAAAATAGATAAGAAAGATTATTTTTCACAGCTTATGGCTGTAGGAAATGATCTGGTAGGGGCAGTAACGGTTAAAGCTAAAAGCGATGAATAGATGTCCGATTATTTATAAAACTTGTGGAGGAGATCTGTATAGCATAGAAGGCTTGAAATTATTATCTTCTAAATTGCTCTCATTAGAAACGCTTCCTTTTTCTGCATCAGAACTACGTCAGGAAGCAGTAAATAGAGCAACTAAGTTATCAATTCAGGGCGTTCAGCCTAAATTAAGCGCCGTATTATCGATTAAAAACCAGCAATTTGAAATTGTAGATCAGTACGGTAATTTTATTATCAAACCGCAGAGCGATATATTTCCTGAATTACCCGAAAATGAAGATCTTACTATGCGAATGGCTAAGGTTTATGGAATTGAGGTACCGCTTCACGGACTGATATATTCTAAAGATAATTCGAAATCTTATTTCATAAAAAGGTTTGACCGGTATGGTAAAGGCAGGAAATATGCCACTGAAGATTTTGCACAGCTAACAGGGAGTTCCAGAGATACTAAATATAATTTTACTATGGAGAAAATTGTAAAAGTGATAGAGGACTTTTGTACATTTCCTTCAATTGAAAAAGCAGAGTTTTTTAAGAGAATCCTATTCTGTTTTATCACTGGTAATGAAGACATGCATCTCAAAAACTTTTCCTTGATAACAAAATCAGGAAAAACAACTCTAACACCTGCTTATGATTTCCTGAATTCGTCTATTGCTATTAAAAATCCGCAGGAAGAAATGGCTCTTAAATTAAAAGGGAAAAAAAGCAATTTTAAAGCGGGTGATTTTATTGATTATTTTGGAAAAGAAAGATTAGGGTTAAATGATAAAATTATCGATAGCGTTTTAAAATCAATGTTTGAGAAGACAACGAAATGGAATGAATTAATTGAGATTTCTTTTTTGTCTGAAGCAATGAAAGAAAAGTATTTTAAATTGATGAAAGAACGATTGGCGAGGTTTTAGTTATTGATATTTTTGAATTTTGTATTGATTTAATTTTTAGTCCAATTTCTCATATTAGATTAGTTATTAGTTTTGCATAAAAAAATAGTAAAATCAAACGTGCTTTAATTAGTATATCTGGTGTTACAATTAGTAAACATAAATGGGACTTGTTATTTCCGAGCTGTCTTTTTTTTAACTGCTTTGGGAAGGCAGTTTTTATAATTTAAAAGGAAGGTCAAATTATGATTATCATGGACTAAAATTGTAAGAGAGGTTGTGAATTCATAATTTGGTCGTGCAAAAAATGCTATAATAAAATGTCTATTCAATGGTCCCTTATTTAACTTTCTGATTGAATATTTTAAGTCTATTATTGTTGCTTTTTTATGCTATAATCGGAAAAAATCCGATTATCTGTGAAATTTTTAGCAATAAATAAACTAGCCTTAATCTAAAATTGAAAAAAAAGGGACACGCTCTATTGTGACCTGGTTCATTTTTATGCCCCAGATCATTAGCTATTAGTGCTGTATGTTAATTAGCTTTTAATGTTGTTCGAATATTAGCTTTTAGTGCTGTAAGAAATAAATCAATTTTCAGCTTAAGTAAAACAACAAATAGTAACTACGGATACGCAATGTGTTTTCAAAAAAAATAAAAGAATGAGCTTAGAAGAAATTGAAGAGCATCTAAAGGTGATTTTTCATTTTGTGCAGTTTGCCAATACACTTTCTTAATCATTGCTCCTTAGAAGCCTTTCAGATAACCTGCTGTATCTGTAGTTCCATCTGGTGTGATGTGGAATTCTTTTTTTTGTTTTCGGCAATATAGAACTCTCTTTTTTCTTCATTATCAATAGATAGCAGGAGCTTATATTGTGTCCAGCTAAATTTTGTCCGCACTGCGGACACAATTGGAAATGTTATGTAAAATTTTCGATACCACTTTAATTAGCAGTATGAAATCTGGTTCAGTATTGATGCTGCTCTTCTTCTGCAAGATATTTAATCAAGTAAACACCGCGTCATCGGCTTTATCTTTTCTCTGCCATTCAATTGGGAAATACAAACGTGTTTAAATTAGTATATTCGGTTGTGTTAAAATTAGTAAACCGGATAAGTTTTAAAAACTAAAAAGAATATGTGTCCATGCCAATTGCGTCCGCACTGCGGACGCAATTGGAAATATACTGCAAAGCTTTTGATATCTTTCAACTTGTTTTTTTGCTCTAAATGGATTGAAGTTCTTCAAGACTCTTCAGATTCAGAAGTCTTGTGGTAAGCGAATGTCACCTAAACTTGGATTTAAGTTTCTCCATATCTTCCATTATATTCCTATCCAAAACTTTTGCATAATGTTGTGTCTGTTTAGTGTTGGTGTGTCCCATCATGGCTGACACGTTTTCGAGTCTTACTCCATTCCCTAAAGTGACAGTGGTGGCAAAGGTATGTCTGGCAACATACCATGTAAGATGTTTGTCTATGCCGCAGACATCAGCAATTTCCTTAAGATAAGCATTCATTTTCTGATTGGAAATTTTAGGAATAAGGCCTTTTTGTTGGTTTTTGTATTTCGAAATAATTTTGTCAACGGTAGGTAGTAACGGGACATTGGCTCTAATGGCAGTTTTTGCCCTGCTGGTCATGATCCATAAATTTCCAGTGGAATCGTCGGATAAGTTTCTTTCAGTCAGTTCCAAAGCATCGACAGGTGCATATCGTTATTGGAAGAATAATGACGCTTTTTTCTTCTGAAATATTCTTATCTATGAAATTCGATGATATTAATTATAAACAAACAGGTATAAATACGTGGTGGTTGGTTTTCTTGATTCAATATATTTGACTTTTTCAGTTATTAAAAATTTTAAAATATGGATTTCCGTAATGAGAGAAAAAAAATAAAAATCATTTTTGCTTTTTTGTTGAGAAATTTTAGTATTAATATTCAGATGTGTTCGCAATAAATTAAAGATTTTAGAATAAAAATAAAATTATATGAATACGAGATTAGATCAATTATATTCTTTAAGAAGGAACTTTACAATTATAGGGTTAACAGGAAGAACTGGTAGTGGCTGCTCTGACTTGGCAGAAATACTTTCCATGAAATTTACTGAAATTGAGAATATAAGATTACCAAGTGATATTGATGAATCTGTATTTCAAAAAAAATATGCAATAGCATATAATTTTGCTAAAGAGAATTGGAAAGAGTATAAGGTTATTGAATATAAAAAAGTTCTGTTACTAATGCTGCTACCAAAACTTTATATGAATCCCTCGAATACATTGCTTTTCGATTTTTTTAGATATAGATTAAAAGATGAAACATCAAAAGATCAAATTTTAAAAATTAAAGAACAGATTCGAGATTTAATAATAGATAACATTGTTGTCCGATAAAAAAGAAGCCAAATTAATGGCTTCTTAAAAAACATCGTAATTTAGAGTTGCAAAATTCAAATAACGATGGGTAAAAATAAGTATTTTTCGACTAAATCTGTTTTCGGAC